>CAVUTF010000017.1:0-100921 GCA_963744305.1 uncultured Gammaproteobacteria bacterium | reverse complement strand
CGGCCTTCGCGTACCTCGAGTTGGGCGATTACGACGCCGCGATCGAGAACGTGGAGAAGACCCTCGCGCTGAATCCACGGTTGGATCCCGCGTACGCCCTGGCAGCAGTGTCGTACTCGCTGCGCGGCAACGACGCCACGGCCGCGAGCTGGGCGGCCAAGGCAAGGGCGGCGGACGTCATACCGTCGGACGTCACGGGTTTTCCAGTCGGCTCGGAGGCGTTCGAAAGCTGGGCAGACTCGGTTTTTCGTCCGACTTGGCGCAAGCTCGGACTGGCCGGAATAGGCGGAGCCTGCTACGTCAGCTGATCGCACCCCGCCACTCTCCCGAAAATGCTCGAGGCTGTCGAAAAATAGCCTGGCGACAAGGAGTGTTGCGCCCCGCCGCCGCGGTGCGCGACGAGGTTCCGCTTCTCAGGTTTGCCGTTCAGGCTGGCACTGGCGTCGGAGCATTCAGGAACTTGACGAGGCGCTTCAAATTCTGAGCGGTGGCTGCAAGTATCAACTGCTCGCTCTGCGTTTCGCAGTCGCCTCAAGCGTAGTCGGCGCAGGTTGAAGCGCGTTTTCAGCTCAGCGAACAGGCTTTCGATCCGCTTGCGTTCGCGTATCGAGCGGCTGAACCGTTCCGTGTCGATAAGGCTTCGCGCCGCTTGTCGAGCTGCCTCTTCCCAGTGAACACCGATGCGACGCGCACGCCCCGGTGTGCAGTTGGCCTTGAGCGCACACGCTGCGCAGTCGCTAGGATCGGCCTTGTAATAGTTGATCCTCGTGAGGTTCGAGACGCCGATAAAGGGAAGCCGCTTGCCACCGGGACAAGTGAACGAGTTGTCGTCCGGTTGAAACGTGAAATCGCGGCGAGTGAACGCGCCGTGATTCTGTCCGTGCCACTCCTTGACCGGGATGTGCGGCTCGATGCCCTTCTCATCGATCAACCAGCGAGGAACTCGCCGGTGCCGTACGCTGTATCGGCCGCCAGACACTGCGGCTTGATCCCGAAGTTCTCTTCGAGGCTATCGAGCATCTTCCGTGCGGCGACGATTCTTGGCCGAGGCGCGCTGGCGTCGCCTCCACGCCGAGGATCACGCGGCTATCGTTGTCGATGAGATAGTTGGTGTAGTAGCCGAGGATCGGCAGGGCGCCGCCCTTTCTCGAATACCCAGCATCAGGGTCCGTCACGGAGATCTCTTTCGGCGGCGCCTTGTAGCCGAGCGTCTCGGCTGAATCCAGCGTGCCGTCGGCGCTTGTGTTCTGCGCTTCGAGCTCCGCAAGGTATTCGCGAACGCGCGCGCCACCGTGGCGAACTCGTGTAGCTCTTCGCGCTTGACGAGGCTCTTGCGGCTGGCGTCGGCCGCGATCTGGCTGCCATCCACCGACAGACGCTCACCTTGCACCAGCCCGGCTTCGATACATCGTGCAACCACCATCTCGAACAGGTCGCGGAAACTCGTCGACTCCGTGAAGCGCCCGTGGCGATTCTTCGAGAAGGTCGAGTGATGCGGGATGCTCTGATCAAACCCCAGACCGGTGAACCAACTAAAGGCGAGTGAATGCTCACCTCTTCGACAAGGCGTCGTTCGCTGGCGATGCCGTAGAGGTAGCCGATCAACAGCATCCGAAATAGCACCTCTGGATCGATCGAGGGTCGGCCCACCTCGCTGTAGTACCCCGCCAGCTTGTTTCGCACGACGCTAAGATCGACATGCCGATCGATGAGGCGAAGCAGACGGTTCTCGGGAACGTGCTCCTCGATCGAGAAGTAGTGGAAAAGTGCCGCCGTCTTCTCCGCAGTCCCCATCATCGCGATGCCTCCGCTCGTCCTTGCGTCGTGCGAATTCGTTGCACTGCTAACGACGGACTGTTCTGCATCGCGCTTAGTTTTTCAACAGCCTCGCTCCCTCTCTCGGGAAAGTTCACTCCGCGCGTCGTGCAGCGCCGGTCCGGTTTACTTTTGATTGCGGCCGTTCAGCACTCGGTGATCAGAGTCAACGCGAATGTCTGAGAGCGGCCCAATTGCTGTGTGTTCACGCGTTTTTAGGCGAGCACAACGGTTTGGACGATGGTGGCTGCGATTTCCGCGTGCGCAGCGTTAAGAGCAGCGGTGTCCAGAGCGGAGCCGCTCATGTAGATCGAAAGGAAGACTGGCTTCCGATTGGACGGCCAGAACACCGCAATATCGTTGACCGCGCCGTTTGCCCCGGTTCCGGTCTTGTCGCCAACTTTCCAATCTGAGGGCAACCCCGCTCGAATGCGCTGCAGCCCGGTCATTGAGCTAACAAGCCACCCTATCAACATCGTCCGCGACGCCACTGACAGCGTTGGTCCCGTCAATAGCACGTTCATACTGTTGACCATGGCGATCGCCGATGTCGTGTCGCGCACGTCACCGGGTTCGTTGGGATTGAGTGCGGGCTCGATTCGATCTAAGCGCGTTACGCCATCACCGAGATCGCATAGGAATCGCGTGAGGCCGGCCGGTCCGCCGATGAGCCTCAGCAACAGATTCTCCGCTACGTTGTCACTAAGCTCCACAGCGGCTGCGCAAAGCGCTCGAACACTAATAACGCCGTCCGGAAGATGCTTCGACGCGACCGGGGCGTATGACAGCATGTCTTGCTCGCCGAACGCGATGGTTTGGTCGAGGCTCACGTCTCCGACGTCGATGCGCGACAACACAGCTGCGACCAAGGGAAACTTGAAGGTAGACGCCATCGCGAAGCGCGATTCGTCATCGAACCCAACGCGCTGCCCGGTTTGAGTATCCAAGGCATGGACCCCGAGCTTTCCCCCGATACGCGAGTGGATCGTGCCAAGCTGGTCCGTGATCGACTCGGCGGTGAGCAAAGTTGCGGAACAGCCGCAAAGCGAGGAAGAGATTGCGGCCGCCACCATTTCACGACGCGTAAACGATTGCTCGACCATCTCGACTCATGCCCCCTGCACGGAACACATCATTCCCATTCGCCACAAGATAAGAAAGGCGCCAGAGTTCGTTGTGGGTCGACCTCGTGTGCACCGGCGACCATACATCGGGCCACTCGGTGACCGTTCTCCGGACCATCTTGCTCGTTAGGCACGGCTTCCGCGAACCACCGCTATTCGACGTCGTCCGGCCGAAACTGGTCACTGCTTGTCCCGCAACGCCGTTTCGACGAACTGCACAAAAGGCGTAGGGAATCGCGCCTTGAACAGTTGCCAAGAATTGTCGATTTTCGGGAGTTGCGACCAAGCTTGCCGAATTCTGTCCGCGAGTGCTCCATCTTGTTCGTACCTAGCTGCCCAGCGGTCGAAAACGTTGTGATAGAGCACCGTCTCTGTTCCATGCTTCGCGGCATATTGCGCAATCACCTGCATCTCGCGGCTCAGCAGATCGATACCAAAACTTATA
The DNA here is from genome assembly GCA_963744305.1 of uncultured Gammaproteobacteria bacterium. Classification (GTDB taxonomy): domain Bacteria; phylum Pseudomonadota; class Gammaproteobacteria; order Steroidobacterales; family Rariloculaceae; genus FEN-1219. Next base: position 97,537 of record CAVUTF010000017.1, on the reverse strand, counting down.
GTCGCATCCCTGCGAAAGTGTCGTCCGCGTTCCCAGATCAGGCGCTGTTCCGCACCGAATGGCGGTTCATCCAGTAGGTTCCCGTCGCTCGTTTCGCGTTGGCACGGCTCGTGTAATCCACGCGTGTTCGGCCATGAACGGACGGTCAGAGAATTCGCCGTCATCACAGGAGCGGACCTTTCAGAACAGTCGCGGTGGAATCGGACCGCCGCCCCGACATCGGGCCGCCGCCCCGACATCGGGCCGCCGCGCGGCTCCAGCTCCGTTCCCCAGAGCCAGCACCCCGCCTGTCGAACTCGAGGTCCTGAGGGGTGTGGACGGGGACTGCGTGCCCCGACCACTGATCCGTATCAACAGGTGCACTGTTTTTCCTATGCTCCGATCAGCTCGCGTCGTTGCGACCGCTCGTGTATCGTGCCCACAAAACAAGCGTGACTGACACGCGCAACCGGGGGGACGACCATGACGGAAGCAACGCCCGCCGAAGGACCCGTCCGCAGCCGCGAGCGTATCCAGAGTCTCGACCTGATCAGGGGCGTTGCCCTATTCGGCATCCTGCTCATGAACATCACGCTGTTCGGCTTGCCGATGGCGTACTCGGATCCGACCGTCTACGGAGGCGCGACGGGCGCAAACTTGTGGGCCTGGATCATCACGACCGTGGGGTTCGAGGGCACCCAGCGGGCCACCTTTTCGATCCTGTTTGGCGCCGGCCTCATCCTGCTCACGTCACGGCTGGACAGTGCCGGCCGCGTGGACGCCGCCGACATTTTCCATCGGCGCGCGCTATGGCTCGTAGTCTTCGGCGTGATCCATGCGTATCTGATCTTGTGGATCGGTGAAATTCTCTATTTCTACGGCCTCACAGCGCTCTTCATGTACCCGTTGCGCAAACTATCGTCGCGGGCGCTGCTCAGCATGGCCGCAGCGGGACTCGTGCTCGGGGCGCTGTGGAACGCGCTCGACTCGTACACCGCGACGCAAAAATGGGAGAAAGCGACGGCTGCCCCTAAGCGGTGCTCGACGGCGGCGGCGAGCTCACCGAGGAGCAACAAGGCGACGTCGACGCGTGGGAGGACTTCGCCAGCGAAACCAAACCCAAACTCCGGCGGACCCTCGATGCGAGCATCGAGGCCCACCGAGGCTCCTATCTCGACGTTCTCGTCTTTCAGGCGCCGATGGCCGCGCATTTCGAACACTGGTACTTCTACCGCTATTTCTTCGACGTCTTCTCGCTGATGTTGGTCGGCATGGCGATGTTCAAGCTTCGGCGTGTTGACTCTGAAACGGCCACCGCGCGTCTATTGGACGATGGTGCTCGTCGGCTATCCGCTCGGGTTGGCGGTCAACCTCTACGAGCTCCAAATCGTGCTCGACGGTGAGTTCTCGGTGCTCGCGCTCCTGCGTGCCTCATGGACCTACGATCTCGGCCGCCTCGCCATGACTGCCGGGCACCTCGGCACGTTGCTGCTGTTCTGCCGGTCGGGCTGGCTCCCGTGGCTGCAGCGCGGCCTCGCCGCCGTCGGGCGAATGGCATTGTCGAGTTATGTCTCGCACTCGGTAATCTGTGCCTTCGTGTTTTACGGGTTCGGCTTCGCGTTATACGGCGAGCTCGAGCGCTATGAGCTTTATTACGTCGTCGGATCGATATGGCGTTCCAGCTGATCGTGAGCCCGATCTGGCTCAAGCATTACCGGTTCGGCCCGCTCGAGTGGGTGTGGCGCTCGCTGACGTATCTCGAGCGCCAGCCGATGCGGCGCGGCAGCGGTCGGCAGGGCGCGCGGCCCGAGCCGCTGACTCAGTCGCTCTGAGGACTCTTTCTCACGGCTGCTGCGGCAGATTCGAGCGCGCGCAAAGGATGACAAGGGAATTCCATAGGATCAAAAGAGAACGACGTCCATCTCTCCTTGCTGGTTCCCGGCGAGCATCCGCGATACGGCCGCCGAATGGCCACTCGGCCAGTTCGAGACATCACTGCGTCGGCACGAGACGCTTGAGCTCCTCGAACCAGTTCTGCACGACGACGATCTGCGGCTGCGTGCCCGCGTCATCGACCGCGACTTGCTTGATCATGACGAACCGCTGATCGTCGATATCGACGTCGTAGACCAGCCTCGTGGGACCGGGCGCCTGGTAGCTGCCTTGAAACAACCGCTGCGGCACGCCGTGGCGAAAATTCGGCTCGGCTTGTACCGACACAGACATCAACCCACTCTTTGTGCCATCGATGAAGTAGTAGAAGCTCTTTTCCGCTGCGGCTCCAGCGCGGCCTAAACCCGCCTTCCTTCGATATCTGCCGACGGCCGCCGGCCACGTCAGGAAACGGGACCACATAGACCTCGCTCTGGCCCGATTCATTCGACGTGTACGCGAGCCAACGGAGGTCGGGAGACAAGGTCGCGTTTGCCTCCAGCGTCGGTCCACCAGCGGTACTGCTGGCGCTCGCTCCGGCGCCGATGGGGACCATGAGGACGTCGAGCGGCTGGTTGGCGTAAAAGAAGGCGAACCGCCCGTCAGCGGAAATATCGGTCAGGAACGGCGCCGCATCGGATTCTTGTGTCAACGGCTCTGGCAGGCCGGAACCGTCCCAAGCCTGCCAATAGATTTGCTTTTGGCCGCGCGTGAACGCGATGCGCGTGCCATCGGGCGACCAAACCGGGCCACTATCGAATCCCGGGTCGAACGTGAGTCGCTGAAAGTTTGATTCCTCGAGATCCCAGACCCAAATGTCGTTCTCCTGATCCCGGCTGTCGAGGGCGAGGCGTCGCCCGTCGGGCGAAAGCTGGACATTTTGATAGTTGCCCGGGGGCACGGGGATGGGCTCCTCAGCTCCGTCACGGCCCACCCATACGAGCGTGCGCATGATTGAGCTCTCGGCGCTGCCAGTGATGTATACGAGCGTCCCGTTGTCGGCCACGGCGAAGCTCGCAGCGCCGCTGGCCTTCATGACCACGCTCTCGACGACGGGCACGGGCGAGTCGCCGACCTCAAGCTCCTCGAGATCGAAAGGCACGGCGAGCAAGCTCCCCGCCGAGCCATATACGATGTGGCCCGACGGCACGTAGTGAGCGTCGCTGCCGCCTTGAATCAGCGCGCGGTATTCGCCGGTTTCGAGATCGAGAAGAGCGATTTGCGAGCTCGCGATCTGAGCCTTCGCGATAGTAAAAGGACGTGACGCCCGCCGGGAAGAAATCGAGGAAACCAGTGATCGCTCTCGCCCGCAGCCCGGTCGGGCGTCGTGAGAACCTCGAGCTCGCCGCCGCCGACCGCGATGCGCATGAGGCCCGGCACGAAATCGCCATTGGCAAATACGATCGTCTGGTCAGGGCCCCAATCGACTCCGCGGAGATCGCCCCTGCTGCCGCCGCCCCCGCTCGCGCTCCCGCTCCCGAGCGTCAACGGCGCCCCGCCCGTCACTGCGGCTCTCTGGAACTCGCCCCGTGAAAGCCATCCGACCCACTGGCCGTCGGGCGAGAAAAACGGCGCGCGTCCTGCAGCCGCTATCAACGTTGGGCTGAGCGCGTCGAGCGGGCGGACATAGGTCGCCGAAAGTCGGAAATTTTGGCTCAGGTCTCCCGCCGCGTAGGCGACGAACCGGCCGTCGTTCGAGATCGCGATGTTCGCATCGATCTCGTTGGCGGCCACGGTTTCGCCGCTCGGATGGGACATCGTCAAGCGAACGACGCGCGGCGGCTCCGGCCGAAGTAGAGCCCACACCGTGAGACCCATCGTGACTGCGCCGAGGACAACACCACCGCCGATGGCGAGCCCGGCCTTCTGGAGCCGTGCTCCCGCTGCAGAATCGGCCGTCCCATTGCAGACCGCCAGCGCAAGGTCTGGGTGCCACTTTCTAGAGTGGTTGAATCGTCAGCTTCGTCGGGGTGTGGCTCAAGGCGCTCCACGTCGCGCGATATTCGAACGTCCGCCACGAACTGATAACCGCGGCCCTGGAGGGTCGCGATGTAATGCTGCTCGCCGAGCGCCCGGCGTATGGTCGCGATGAGTTTATTGAGGCTGTTGTCCTCGACGATCGTGTGTGGCCAAAGGATCTTGACGAGTTCCTCTCGCGTCACGACGGTGCCGGCGTGCTCGACGAGATACAGGAGAGTGTCGAACGCCTTCGCGGCAATTTCGACGCGACGCCCGTCAGGCGTGAGAGAGCGATGTTGCGGCTCCAGGCGAAAGACGCCGAACTCGTAAACGACGGAATGTGGAATCGAGTCACTCATCTAACGCATCCGCAGCCCCCCCATGAATGCGTCGCTGCATTCTAATCCAGATTCGAGGAACACGATTTCACTTCCCGCCAACGAGTTGTCACCGCCGTAACCGTTAGCGTTATGAGGTTCGTCTTGCATCCCTCGCGTGGAAGGAGAGCCTCATGGATCACGCAACGTGTCCAGGCGGTCCAGCCTCCGCTAGCGGCCTTCATTGATGTTGCTCCGGCAGCTATACCTGGCCGCGCCCCTTCCTTGGCGCCGCTTCATTGGGTGTAGTGTCGACGCGGTTCGGGCATTGCGGCGACTCTCCACGTTTCGCTACTCGCCACGGCGCTGGTCACCAGGTCAGCGGCGCTAGGGGGAGAACTCCTCAAACCGACGATCGACGTGAAGGACCTGCGGGTGATCGTTACGTACGTATCCACCGACGAGCTCGTATGGCTACAGGGTAAGTCCGGCGCCCTCATCGATCGACGGGAGATCCGCCAGGATTACCGCCACGGCTTCTCCATCCTGAAGACGAACCGCGAGACCGGTGCGCACACCTACGAGATTTACCTGCCCAACGGAAAACGACCCCGCGAAGTCGATGAGAGGGGACTTTGAACCTCGGACATGAGCTCTTGCACTGTATGCTCGGCGACTATCACCGCTGAGAGCATTGGGGCGGCGGCTCTTTCTTGTGTACGCGACGAGCGAGTGACCTGCTAGGATTGCGGCCGATCGAATAACCGCTTAAGCATAGCTCGCTAGCGTCCGCTATGAACCTCAAAACGGCCGTTGGTTTTGCTGCACTTGCCAACGACGATGGTACTCGTGAGCCCCCGAAAATAGCGATTCCCCTGCGTTCGAACTTTCCCATTAATGCTTTTCGGGAGAGTCGGTACCCTTTTGCCCTTCCCTGAAACTTTCCCGAAATCGATTCATGGGAAAGAAGTACAGTGCACGCAAGGAGCGCATCGGCAAGTTCCGCGCCTGACCGAGAGCGTGGCTTCGCGCTCGACGTGCGGGCGCAATCTGTCGGAGAGCGCCGGTCATCACTCTGATTCCACTCGTCCATCCCGTGCGCATAGTGCGGAATGGACGGCGACGTCGCTCCGCCGAGCGCCGCGTAGTAAGATGAACTCGCAGATCGATTCGCTTTTGCTGTCCGGCGTAGACCGCGAATAAAAAACCGAGGTGCCGCAGTGAAGCTCACTATCTCCACTCTCCTTTTTCTCCCCCTGCTTGCGTATGGGCAATCTGGTACCGATTCGTCGGCTCTCACGGACCGCGTCGCACGCATGGCCCGCATCGGGTCCGTGACCGCGCCGAGCTTCTCGCCAGACGGTCGCTGGCTCAGCGTGATTTCCAGAATGAGCGGCGTTCCGCAACTGTACGTAATTCCGACCGCGGGAGGCTGGCCACGCATGGTGACCGATGGCATCGATCCGGTTGTTGGTGCCGCATGGTCGCCGCAACCGGAAAGCGACTGGATCGCTGTAACGGTCGCGCCCGGCGGCGGATTGAACACGCAAGTCTACGTGGTACGCTCGGATGGCACCGGGATGCGGCGGCTGACCGATGGCGGCCAGGACAATAACGAGTTCGACGCTTGGAGCGACGATGGCAGCAAGCTCTACATCAATTCGAACCGGCGCGACCCGGCAGCGCGCGACTCGTTCGTCGTCGACCTCGCGAGCGGCAAGATCGATTTGGTGGCGATGACCCCCGGGTTCGGCTCTATCACAAGTGTCACACGTGACGGCCGCTTCGCGCTGCTCGATCGTCTCCGGAACCGCGGGAACAATAACCTCCATCTGCTGGAGCTCGCGAGAGCTGCCGACACACTGCTGACGCCCCACGAGGGCATCGCCGAGTATTACGGTCAGATCGCCAAAGACGGCAGTGCTGTCTATCTTGCGACGAATGAGGGACGCGACTTGACCGCTTTCGGTCGCGTCAAGCTCGATTCGAACGGTAAGGCGGGCAAGATGGAGGTGTTGCGCGAGCGCGCCGACGCCGAGCTCGACGGCCTGCAATTGAACCAGTCGGGCACCGTAGCGGCACTGGTGTGGAATGTCCGCGGACGCTCCGAGCTCGAGCTCTATGACCTGCAGGCAAACAGAAGCCTGCCGACCCCCAAGCTACCCGCCGATGGCGCAAGCACTCCGACGTTTTCGCGCGACGAGAAAAACATTGCGGTCACGGTCTTCGGTGCGACGCAACCGCCTGACGTTTGGGTAGCGGAAGTCGGACAAGAGTTTCGCCAAGTCACGTTCGCGCAGCACGTCGGTGTAGACCTCACGACGTTCGTCCGGCCAGAATTAGTGAGTTTCCGCGCCCACGACGGGCTCGAGCTCGAGCGGCTGGTTGTATCGACCCAGAGACAAGACCGGCGCACTACCCTACGTCGTGAGCTTCCACGGCGGGCCGGAAGGACAGGAGCGTCCGGGCTTCCGCGCTGAATATCAGGCACTCCTCTCGCAGGGTATCGGCGTGTTCGCCCCGAACGTACGCGGATCGTCCGGCTTCGGAAAGAAGTTCGTGAACCTCGACAACGGCGATTTGCGTTTCAACGGGATCAAAGACATCGAGAGTTGCGTGGGCTACGTCGTCGCGAACGGGATCGCCGACCCAGCACGCATCGGCATCGTGGGCGGTTCGTACGGCGGCTACATGACGATGGCCGGTCTGACGGAGTATCCCGACTTGTTCGCGGCGGGCGTCAACCTGTTCGGGATCGTAAATTTCTTGACGTTCTTCGAGCACACGGAGCCGTGGATGGCAGCGATCTCGACGATCGAGTATGGAGATCCGGCCACGCAGAAGGATTTGCTCGAGACGCTTTCCCCGCTCGGGAAGCTCGACCGGATTCGCGCAGCGACGATGGTGCAGCACGGTGCGAACGATACGAACGTGCCCGTGGTCGAGGCGGAGCAGATCGTCGAGCATCTCAAGTCGCGCGGTGTGCCAGTGGAGTACATCTTGTTCCCGGACGAAGGCCACGGCTGGCGCAAAACCACGAACCGTATCCGCTCGACGGTGGAGATGGTGCGATTCTTCGATCAGCACTTGAACGCGGCTGACGGAAGCACGGCGCGGCGCTGACCGTACCGGTGACGACCGAGACTCAGCGCACCGCGTGCTGTGCTCGCATGCGCTCGTAGAGCTTGTCGAGCAGTGCGAGCCGCGCGGGATCAGGCGTGCGCTCGCTCGCAGGATCGGCGTCCAAGATCGCGGCACGCTCGCTCGCGAGCGGCTCGTGCGGCTTGCCATACGGGTAGGCCCGCACCGTTCGGATCGCCGCGTGCGCGCGAAGTTGACCCAGTACGACGACATCTGGTCCGCCACTTTCTGATCCGGCGCCGAAGCCTTCGCGAGCTCCGCGACGCTGCGGTCCGGGAACAGCGGCAACTCGCCCAAGTTGTCGAACACGTACGGCACTTCGGAGGCGTGCGTCGCAGGCCGCGGCGGCTCACCGGCGGGAGATGGGGGATTCTGCGCGAAGTAGAACAGCCACGCTTTGTTGCCGCGCTTCGCCTGGTAGTCCGCGAACAACCGCATGTGCCAAAACGCGCCGTCGCTAAAGTCCTGAGCGACCGAATCGGCGGCTTCTGCGTCGGTCGCGTGCGGATAAAGCGCCAAATACTCGTCCGCGAGATCGCCCCAGCGCATCCGCGCCCGCTCCTCGAATTGCGCCGGCGTCACGTCGGCCCGGAAGAACGACTCCTCTTTATTGGAGCCGACGAGCACGTCGACGGGATTCTGCCGATTCGCCGCGAACGTGGTCGACGGATCCTCGGGAATGATCCAGCCGTCGACGATCATCCCGGCGCTGCGAAACTTCGCGGTCACGTCATCGGTCGACATCGCGCGCAGCTGCTCGATCGTGGCGACGCCGGCGTCGTTCGCGGCCTTGAGCCCGACCTCCTCCGCCTGCGCACGCGTGCGCATGCCGGGCGACAGGCCGAGCCCCATCCAAGCACCGCTTTGCGAAATCGCGCGATGGAAACAGATCCTTCGCCTCGGGCGACGCGACGAGCGACCCGATCGCCATCGCTCCGGCGGATTGCCCGAACACGCGTCACGTTGTCCGGATCGCCGCCGAACGCTGCGATGTTGCTCTTGACCCAGCGCAACGACGCGAGCATGTCCATCAAGCCGTAGTTGCCGGACGCCTTGTGCGGGGAATCCGCCGTCAACGCCGGATGCACGAAGAAGCCGTATGGGCCCAAGCGATAGTTCATCGTGACGACGACCGCGCCTTTCTGCGCGAGCGCGTCGCCGTCGTAGAGCGGCACCGAGCCTGAGCCTTCCGTGAACGCACCGCCGAAGAAGTAGACCATCACCGGCCGGCGCTCGGTCGCGGCCGCGGCGCCGGTCCAGACGTTGAGATACAGGCAGTCCTCGGCCATCGGCGGGGAGTCGGGCAGCACGGCGATGTTGAGCCGCGCCTGCGGGCCTTCCGTCGGGCCCGGCGGCTGAATGCAGATGTTGCCGAACTCACTCGCGTCGCGCGTGCCGTCCCATTTTGCCACCGGTTGAGGCGCCGCCCAGCGCAACTCTCCGACCGGTGGCGCCGCGAACGGAATACCTTTATATACGCGCACGTTCGCGGACGACGACGTGCCTCCTGCGAGCAACCCCGCGTCCAACCGAATGGGCTCGGCAATCGCGGCGGGGGTTGCAGCGGCCGGCGGCTCGCCGGCAGCGGGACTGGCCGACGTGCCCTCCGTCGCTGACGGACCACACGCAGAAACCGTGAGAGCGGCCGCGGCGGCCACGAGCGCCGCGGCGAGCGACGACGCGCGCATTACTTGGCCGCCTTCGCGGCCTGCGCGCGCTCGTAGCGGGACGTCTCGATGAAGTTGCGAACCGCGGTGTTGTCCTCGTGGCACGCGTACTCGAAGAACTGATAGCTCTCGTCACGTTGCATCGGATAGCGTGCCGTCCACGACTGCGCAAGAACCTCGGGATCTTCCACCGTCATCGAATACTGAATCGTGTCGTCATCCACGCGCGAGAAGCGCTCGGTGATCTTCATGTTCGTCGTCGTCGGCGTGTCACCGCGCGGTGATCCCGGAATGCCGACATTCGTCATGCCACCGATACCGTTGAAATGGGTCGTCTCTACGACGAGCGTGTTGCCGTCGAAGTGCCCGCGCGACTCACCCATCCACTGCTTGATCGCGGGATCGATCTGCGGCGACCGTCGATCGGCACGATCCGGGCCTCGTGGATCATCTCGAGCCGAATCACGACGTACCCGGGCGCCTGGTGGATCTCGATGCCGTTGTTGTAGTTGAACGGGAACATCGACGGCGGCAAACCGCGCGTGATGCAGCGATCCCAGGTGTCGAAGTCGGTGGGCTTGTCGAACACGGTGGAGCTCCAGCTGCTGCTCATCGCTTCGCTGAGCTCCTTGCCGCGCGCAGTGAGCTCCGGGAAACGGCCGTTCGGCGGGTCGACGAGCAACGAGGTCAGTCGCGCCGCATCGTTGTTGTGGCTCGACTCGGCCCAGTGGCCCATGCCCATTTTGTTGCTCTTGATTTCCTCTTCGTAGCGCGTGTTGCGCGCCTCGAGGCGCTCCTGCGTCGCGGCGTACTCCTCGTCGGTGAGCTCCTGGCGATCGCCGAACACCGGATTGCCCTGCTGCATCGAGTGGGCGTTGGAACGGCGTGCTGATCAAGTTGATGATCGGCCACATGCCGCGCAGATCGGGGTCACCCCATTCGGTTTTCGGATGTTGCCATTCGCCAGAATCGGTGCTGGCCGCCGCGGCCGGTTGAGCTTCCGATCCGGCAGGCGGCGACTCGCCGCACGCCGCGAGCATCAAGCACGCTGCAACGGCGCTCGAAGCGAGCATTCGCTGGTTCATTCTTCGGACCTCCATGCCGCGCTCGGCGCGACTCCCCAAGGCGCAGTTTGAGTCAGTATACGTATCCGCAATGTGCCAAGGAAACGGCCGAACCGCTGCCGCAATGCGGCTTCGCGGTGTATCGTAGCGTGCAAATAATGAGAAGCGTTCGGGCGTCGGGGGAGGGAAATGAAGGTCACAGCATTGGACGGCCATCGCGGCCGCAGCCGGACTTGCAGTTTCCGGATGCGATTCGCCGAGCGTCGACGCGCCGAGCGCAACCGGCGGCGCGACTACCGCACCGTCGACGGCCGCGAATCCGCCGACGATTCCCAGCGGCGATTGGCCGCGCATCAACCGCGATCTCGCCGCTAACCGCTACTCGCCGCTCGATCAAATCAACACCGCCAACGTCGCGACCTTGCAGCCATCGTGGACCTATCAGCTTGGCGGGAACTCCACCGCCGTGCCGATCGTCGTCGGCGGGATTATGTACGTGCCGAGCCGCGACCGCGTGGTGGCGCTAGACGCAGACACGGGTACCGAAATCTGGGCCTACGTGCTGCCCGCCCCACCGACGCCTGCGACACCGCCGGCACCGCCCGCCGGGGCCGCTGCACCGCCTGCGGGCCCGGGCGGCCCCGGAGGCCCACCGACCGTTTCGACGCGCGGCGTGAGCTATTGGCCCGGTGAAGGCAATCTGCCCGCGCGCATCTTGTTCATGAGCCGCGCGAACTTGATTGCGGTCGACGCGTCGACCGGTGCGCCCGCAGCCGGCTTCGGCACGGACGGCATGGCGGACGTCGGGGTGCCGTACGGCGGCACGCCGACGATCTATCGCAACGTTGCGATCATCGGCGCCGCGAGCGGCGAGGTGCCGCAAGGACCGCCGGGCAATCCGCGCGGGTTCGACGTGCGCACGGGCGCAAAGCTCTGGGAATTTCAGACCGTTCCGCGCGCGGGCGAGCGGTTCAACGACACGTGGGGCAACGGCTGGGAAGACCGCGGCGGCACGAACATGTGGGGCTTCGCGGCAGCCGTCGACGAGGCGCGCGGGATCGCGTACCTGCCCATTGCGGGTCCCGCCGCAAATTACTACGGCGGCGATCGGCCCGGCGCGAACGTGTTTGCGAACTCGATTGTCGCCGTGGACGCGGAGACTGGACGCTACCTCTGGCACTTCCAGACCGTGCATCACGACATCTGGGACATCGACATGCCGTCTGCGGGAGGATTGTTCGAGTTCGTGCGCAACGGCGAGCGAATTCCCGGCGATCGCGCACGTCGGCAAGTCGAGCTACTTCTACGTGCTGAACCGCGTGACAGGCGAGCCGTTGATCGACGTCGAGGAACGCCCGGTGCCCGCGGGCGACGTGCCGACCGAATGGTATTCGCCGACGCAGCCGATTCCGGTGCGCCCGCCGCCGCTCGCGCGCGTGAGCTTCAGCGAGGCGGATCTCGTGACCGCGGGCGACACGACGGCCGAGCACGCGGCCGCATGCCGCGCGTTCATGGAGCGCAGCGGCGGGTTCGCGAACGCGGGACCGTTCACACCGTTCGGATACAAGGCGCCCGACGCCCCGCCGAAATCGACGATTCAGTTCCCCGGAGGCACGGGCGGCGTCAATTGGGGAGGCGTCGCGGTGGATCCCACGACCGGCGTCGTGTTCGTGAACTCGCACGACACGGCGCTCGTCGGCTGGGTGCAGGACAAAGACCCGAACGTGACCTACAGCTTCGAGGCGGTGGGCAGTAAGCAGCCGTACGATCGCGCAAGCATCGGCGGCGTCGGACCGTTCTTCACGTTCAGTGCTCCGATCGGCGGCCAATACGACGCGAACGGGCGTCCGGTCGGCCCTTCCGCGCCGTGCCAACGACCGCCGTGGGCGCGGCTCATCGCGGTAAACGCGAACAGCGGTGAGATCATTTGGGAGTCCGTGCTCGGACTGAACGAGGATCTTCCCGAAGGCAAGCAGCTCGTCGGCAATAGCGGTAGCGCAGGCCCGAGCGTCACGGCCGGCGGGCTCGTGCTCGTCGGCGCGACGAACGATCGGCGCCTGCGCGCCTTCGATGCGCGCACGGGCAATGAGCTCTGGGCCGCAACGCTCGGCAACAACGCGAACGCCAACCCGATGAGCTACCTCGGCCGCAGCGGCAAGCAGCACGTCGCGGTGATCGCCGGCGACACGATCCATGCGTTCTCGCTCCCATGACGGGGTCAGGCACAGTGCCTGACACCGTGCCTGACCCCTTTTACTTTCGCACAACCAAGGAGACCTCGCAGATGCACAACCGGCTCATGACGATTTCAGCGACGCTTGCGGCCGCGCTGCTCTGCGCTTGCACTCCGCCAGCTCCGGAGGGGGCCGCACCGGACGCACAGAGTGGACGGGACGGATCGCCGGCGAGCCGAACTTGAATGGCATCTGGCAAGCCGTGAACAGCGCCAATTGGAATCTCGAGGCTCACTCCGCGGAGGCGCTGAAGGGGTTTTGGCAGCTCGGCGCGATCGCCGCGATCCCCGCCGGCCAAAGCATCGTCGACGGCGACGGCAAGATCCCGTATCTGCCGGAGGCGCTTGCGCAGCGCGAGGAAAATCGCGCCGGCTGGCCGAGCACCGATCCGGAGACGAAGTGCTATTTGCCGGGAATCCCGCGCGCAACCTACATGCCGTATCCGTTTCAGATCATCCAAGGCGGCGGCGACATTCTGTTCGTCTACGAGTACGCGAGCGCGAACCGCGAGGTGTTCATGGCAACCACCAGCAGCCGCCGGTGGACACCTGGATGGGGTGGTCGAACGGCCGCTGGGAAGGCGAGACGCTCGTCGTCGAGACCACGGGCTTCAACGGTATGACCCAGCTAGACCGCGCGGGCAACTACCATAGCTCCGCGCTCAAGGTGACGGAGCGCTTCACGCTCGAAGGCGAGAATCACTTGCAGTATTCGGCCACGCTCGAAGATCCAAGCGTTTTTTCCAGACCGTGGACGATCAGCATGCCGCTGTACCGCCGTATCGAGCCGAACGCCCAGCTCTTGGAATTCAAGTGCGTGCCGTTCGTCGAGGAGCTGCTCTACAAAGACTTGGAACTACCTGAATAGACGATGAATACCGCCCTGCGTTATGTGCGGAAACCGCGTATACCGTGGCTGCGTCGTCGCGCTAAACTAGCCGCAAAGGAAGCTTGAAGGAGACGAATCGATGCGAACCCAACTGCTCTCCATTGTCGCCGGCGCAGGCCTGTTGGCCGCAGCGGCGACGCCGGTGCTCGCGCATCACTCTTTTGCCGCCGAATTCGACGCCAACAAGCCGGTCACGATCGAAGGCGTGGTCAAGGAATTCCGCTGGGTGAATCCGCATTCTTGGCTGCACGTCAACGTCACGAAGGACGACGGCAGCGTCGAAGAGTGGGCCGTCGAAGGCGGCGCGCCGAGCGCGTTGCTGCGCCGCGGCTGGACTCGCGACACGCTGCCGGCCGGCACACGCGTGGTCGTGCAGGGGTTCATGTCGAAGGACGGCAAGCTGCGCGCGAACGCCCGCGACATCACATTCCCCGACGGCAAGAAACTGTTCATCGGCTCGTCCGGCACGGGCGCGCCCGACGAGCGGCCCGAGCAATAACGCGCGAACCGACCGCCCTCTACCAGGGCGCCGGACGGCCGTCGTGGAAGAGAAACTTTCCCGTGTCGGCGATCGTGAGCTTATCGATCACCGCGATCATGTCGCCGATACTTTCCTCTGGCATCAAGCTCGCGCTCGAGCCTAGCGCTGCGAGACGCTCGGTGCGGACGCCGCCCGGGTGGAACAGCAGCACGGTGACGCCGTCGTCTTCGAGCTCCGTGGTGAGCGAGCGCATTACGTTGTTGAGCGCGGCCTTCGTCGCGCGATACCAAATGAGCTGATCCGGCCTGCGCGCTCGCAGCGAGTTGCTGCCGCCGAGCGAGCTCAGGTTGACTATCTTCTTCTGCTCGCCCGCCTTGACGTTTTCGATGAAAGCTTCGGCGACCTTCAGCGGACCCGCGACATTGGTGCGCATGAACAGCTCGAACTGCTCGTAGTCGAGCGTGCCGAAGGCCTGCGCCGCCCGATCGGCCGGGATCGTTGCGATCGCCGATCGTCCAGATCGCGGCGTTGTTGATGAGAACGTCGATCGGCACGTTCGCGAGCTTGGCCGCAAGAGCGTCGATCTCCGCGTGCGACCGATACGTCCATTCTTTCCACATGCACGTTCGGATACTCCGCCGCTAGCGCGGCTAGCGTGTCCGGCGTCGCGTCGCGGCGGTGCGTTGCAATGACCGTCGACCCGCGTGCGGCGTATTGCCGGACGAATTCGAGACCGATCCCGGCATTCGCGCCCGTGATCAACACGGTTTCAGCGCGGCTTGGAGATGCGCAAGTCGCGAACGCAACGAGAAGCGCCACCAGCACGAGTGCACGTGTGCTCATCGCGGATGACCTCGAGATCAAACCACGCACATCATCATACTCACGGCGGCGCCGTTATCGAACGCCGCTAGCGAGCGCACCGTGCGCACACACCGCGCCGAGGCAAATGTCAGGTCGTCGGACAGACTCCCTGGTCGTCAGGCTCCTTACGCTCTCACGAGATTGTCCGGCGGCTTGACGTCCAGCGGAGGGCCCCTCCGCGCATCGAGCTTCGAGCGCCCTAGCCCCCCGAGCGCGCGCGGCCGCGGGCCGCCGGTGGCCCAATCGAGCAGCTCCACGGTGTGCACGACGGGTACGCTCGCCGCCGTGCAGAGCTGCGTGATGCAGCCGATGTTGCCCGTTGCAACCACGTCCGCCGCGGCGTGCGCGATGTTTGCGACCTTGCGGTCGCGCAAGCGCGTCGCGAGCTCGGGCTGCAGGATGTTGTACGTGCCGGCGGATCCGCAACACAGATGCCCTTCGGGAATCTCACGTACCGCGAACCCCGCGCTCGCGAGCAGCGCGCGCGGCGCGGCCTCGACCTTCTGCCCGTGCTGCATCGAGCACGCGGAGTGGTACGCAACGGCCAGGCCGGACGCTACGACCGTCTGCGGGAGGCCAAGCTCGACGAGTATCTCGGTGACGTCGCGCGTGCGAGTGCTGATACTCTCGGCGACGCTTGCACGTTGCGCGTCGTTGCGGAACAAGTAGCCGAAGTCCTTGACCTGAGTGCCGCAGCCGGAGGCGTTTGCCACGATTGCGTCGAGCCCGCGCGCCTGCTCCGCGCGCAGGCGCTCGATGAGGCTCGCCGCGAGCGCATCGAGACTCCGGCTCGCGACCCAAGTGATGGACAATCGCACCGCAGCAACCCGGAATCTCGATCACTTCGGCGCCGGCGCGCTCGAGCAGCCGGCGCGTCGCGGCGTTGATGTCGGGTGCGAGCACGCTCTGCACGCAGCCGGTGAGAACGGCGAGCCGCATCCGAGGGCGCGGGGCCGTCGCGTTCGGTCCCGCGCCGGCGTCGCGGTCACCGCGGCCGCGGGCGCCGGCGTCATGCGGCGCGCCAGCGCAAGCATCGCGCGCCAACGCGGCGGCAAGAGCGCGCGCAAACGGCCGCGCGAGCGAGGCGAGCGCGAGCGCTGCGGCGAAGCGCCGCGGAAACGGCAGAATCGCCGGCGAGCAGCGCACGCAACGCCCGCTCCGGCCACGGCCGCCGAAAAGTGAGCTCGACGTGGACACGCGCGTGATCGATCAGGTGCTGGTAGTGGACTCCCGACGGACACGTGGTCATGCAGGCGAGGCAGGACAGGCAGCGATCGATGTGTCGCACGACCTCTGCGGTAGCAGGCCGCTCGTTCTCGAGCATGTCCTTTATCAGATAGATGCGGCCGCGCGGACTGTCGAGCTCGTCGCCGAGCAGCACGTAAGTAGGACACGTCGCGGTGCAAAAACCGCAGTGCACGCACTTGCGTATGATCGCCTCGCTCGCGGCGATCTCGGGATTGCGCAACTGCTCTGTCGTGAAACGCGTCTGCACGGCTAGCTCAGCCTCCCCGGGCAGAGTCGATTGTGCGGGTCGAACGCGGCCTTCACACGCGCGGCAATCGCTGCGAGCGCCGCGGGCTGCGGTTGAAACGTCGAAATCGCAGCGCGTGCGGCCGCGCGGCGCTTTGAGCAGCGTCGCATGGCCGTCGCGCAACGCGCCGCGCACGCGCGCCGCGTCGACGTCCGCATACGCCGCCCAAATCAGCCCGCCGGCCCAGTCGAGGAGATAGCGTTGGGGCTCGATTGCGGCGAGCACGCGTGGCGCGTCGCTCGGCGGAACCGAGATGCGCCAGACGACGAGCTCATTCGCGAAATCCGTTGCGCCGCCGACGTCGCGCCACAGCCCGCGCGATTCCGCGTCGTCGAGCGTTGCCACATCCGCTGGGGCGACGAGCTCGCGCACGGCGGCCGCGCGCGACCGCACCGACGATACGAATCCCTCGAGCCGCAGCAAGCATCCTCGAGCCGGATCGAACGCCGCGCTCGAAACTTCGAACGCCGAGCCCGAAGCCGCGGTCAAGATCTCGACCGCGTGCGCCGCGTCGCGCGCCCGCACAACCAAGGTTTGCTCCACCTCGGGCGCCGGCGCCACGCGAATCGTGACTTCGATGAGCACCGCAAGCGTGCCCCAGGAGCCCGCGAGCAATTTCGGCAAGTCATAGCCCGTGACGTTCTTCACGACTTTGCCGCCGGCTTTGAAGCGCTCGCCATGGCCGTCGACGGCGGTAAAGCCGAGAAAGTGATCGCGGGCCGCGCCGCCGACGAGACGCCGCGAGCCTGCGAGATTCGCGGCGAGCACCCCGCCCAACGTCTGCGGCGCCTCGACACCGAGCAACGCCCCGAAGTCCGGCGGCTCGAACGCGAGCCGCTGGCCGTGCGCGCGCAGTGCAGCTTCGATCTCGGCGAGCCGCGTGCCGCAGCGCGCCGAAAGCACGAGCTCCGCCGGCTCGTAGCTCACCATCCCCGCGAGCCCAGAGAGGTCGAGCGGGTCCGCGTCGAGCGGCCGGCCGAGAGCGCGTTTCGACCCGCCGCCGATCGGCTCGAGCGCTCGCGGGTGTGTGCGGATGATCTCCGCTAGGTCGGCGGCATCGCGCGGCTTTAAGCCTTCACTCGACATCAAAAGCGCGGCAACGCGGGGAAACGATTCTCTTCCGAGTGCACGTGCTCGCGGCCGCGCTCGGCGCAGCGGCGCAGAGTCGGAAACACCTTGCCGGGATTGAAGCGGATGTCCGGATCGAACGCATGCTTCACGCGGTGCTGAACTGCAAGATCACGCTCGTCGAATTGATACGTCATGAGATCGCGCTTCTCGAGACCCACGCCGTGCTCACCCGTGAGCACGCCGCCGACGTCGACGCAGAGCTTCAAGATCTCGGCGCCGAAGGCTTCGGCCGTCTCGATCTCGTTTGGCTTGTTCGCGTCGTAGAGGATCAGCGGATGCAGATTGCCGTCGCCCGCGTGAAACACATTCGCCACGCGCAAGCCGTAGCGTTTCGACATCTCGGCAATCGCGGAGAGCACGCGCGGCAGCTCGCGCCGCGGAATCGTACCGTCCATGCAGTAGTAGTCGGGGCTCAGGCGCCCTACGGCCGGGAACGCGGCCTTGCGGCCCGCCCAGAACCTGAGCCGCTCCGCCTCGCTCGCGGATGCGCGCACGCTCGTTGCACCGTGCGCCGCCGCGATCGCGCTAACGCGCTCGATCAGGTAGTCGACCTCGCTCTGCGGACCGTCTAGCTCGACGATCAGGAGCGCCTCGACGTCGAGCGGATAACCGACGTTGACGAACGCTTCGGCCGCGTGGATTGCGGGCCGATCCATCATCTCCATGCCCGCCGGAATGATCCCGGCAGCGATCACGGAAGCGACGCACGCCGCGGCCGGCTCGACCGCGGCGAAACCGATCAATAGTGCGCGCGCAACCTGCGGCCGCCGCAGGATCCGCACGGTCACTTCGGTGACGATGCCGAGCAAGCCTTCCGAGCCGACGATCAAGCCAAGCAAATCGTAGTGCCCGCTGTCGAGATGGCGGCCGCCGATCCGCACGACCTCGCCGTCCGGCGTCACGAGCTCCACGCCGAGCACGTTGTTCGTCGTGAGCCCGTACTTCAAGCAATGCACGCCGCCCGAGTTCTCCGCGACGTTGCCGCCGATCGTGCAAGCGATCTGGCTCGACGGATCGGGCGCGTAATAGAAACCTGCCGCGGCCACGGCGTGACTGATTGCGAGATTCGTGACTCCGCATTGCGCGACGACACAGCGGTTCGCATAGTCGATGTCGAGAATCCTGTTGAACTTGCCGAGCGCTATTACGATTGCGTCGGCGGCCGGGATCGCGCCGCCCGACAGGGAAGTGCCGGCGCCTCTGGGCACGACGTTGATGCCTTCGCGGTGCGCATACGCAAGGAGCGCCGCAACTTGTGCAGTCGTCTCGGGCAGCACCACGGCGAGCGGCCGCTGACGATAGGCGGTCAACGCATCGGTCTCGTACGCCGCAAGCCGCAAAGGCTCTTCGATGACGTTCGCGGCCGGGGCAAGCTCGCGCAGCGCGCGGACGATTTCGTCGCGGCGCGCGAGAACGTGGGGATCCGGTATCGGCAGGCAAATCACGGCGAGGCTCATATTACCGATGCCTCGCTGAAAGGTCATACTGTCGCCCGGACCGTTCGTGAGAAGAGACTCATGGAGCAGATCGCCTCCGCCGAGGCTTTGGCGCGAGTCATTCAGCTTGCCGTCGCGCCGGTGTTCCTGCTTGCAGGCATCGCAGGACTGCTCGGGGTGTTGTCCACGCGGCTCGGCCGAATCATCGATCGCGCCCGCGTGATCGAGCGGCGCATTCCGCGCGCGAAGCGCGACGAGCAACGCGAGCTGCTGCACGCCGAAACGAATTCGCTATGGCGGCGGATCGATCTCATCAATTGGGCAATCCGGCTGTGCGTGACGGGAGCGCTGTTGATTTGCCTCGTGATCGTGGCGCTGTTCGTCGGCGACTTGATGCGGCCGGCGGGATTCAATATCTCGATGTTGATTGCCGGGTTGTTCGTGCTCGCGATGCTGATGATCATCGCCGGACTCGTGTTTCTGCTGCGCGAGATTGCCGTGTCGACGCGGCAGATGCGCCAAGGCATCGAGATCGCGCTCGAAGAAGCTGCGCAGGACCCGCAGAAGCCGATCGTTTGATACTCACACCGCTGCGGCAATTCGCCGCACGGGCTGCCCCGTTTGCCTCGCTAGAATCAGGGGCGTCGCGGTCGCCAGGGCGGCGAAGTGTATTTGCGCAAAAAAACATATGCCGCGGTCATCGCTTTGTCGCTCTCCGCACTGCCCGCCGGATACGCGCAGCAGACGCCGCAAGGAACAGGCCGGGTCGAGACGATAGTCGTAACGGAGCGGGCACTGCAGACCGAAGCCGCGCTCACTCCCGGAGGCATCACGCTGATCGACGCCGAGGATCTCGCCGAGCGCAACGTGGCGAATCTTGCCGATCTTTTGCGCTATGTGCCGGGCGTTTGGTCCGCCAGCAGCAGCGGCAGCGACAGCATGTTCTTCTCGAGCCGAGGCTCGAACCTCGACGCAACCGATTACGACATGAACGGCATCAAGCTGCTGCAGGACGGTCTGCCCGTCACAACCGCAGACGGCAACAACCACAACCGCGTTCTCGATCCACTGGCCGCGCGCTATGCGACGATCGCCCGCGGCGCGAACGCTCTCAAGTTTGGCGCAAGCACGCTTGGCGGCGCGGTGGATTTCGTATCGCCGACCGCGCGCAATAGCCCGGCGCAAGAGGTCTTCGTCAATGCGGGCAGCCATGGGCAACTGCTTGCGCGCGGCACGGCCGGCAACGTCTTCAACGAGCGTTTCGACGCGCTGCTCACCGTCGAGGGCAAGCGTTGGGACGGCTATCGCGATCACAACGAGCAGCGGCGCGGCGGCGTCTACGCCAACGCCGGCTGGCGACTCACGAACGATACGGAGACCCGCTTTTTCTTGACCTACCTGGACGACGATCAGGAGCTGCCCGGCGCATTGACGCGTCAAGAGCTCGAGATGGATCCGGATCAGGCCAACGGCGCTGCGTTGACCGGCGACTTTCAGCTCGACGTCGAAACGCTGCGCCTCGCCAACAAGACGGTGTTTCCGCTCCGCGGCGACGGCCGCCTCGACTTCGGTTTCTCGATCGAGCAGCAGTCGCTCTTTCATCCCATCGTGGACGTCCGCATCGACTTCGACGGTGCCGGCCCCGGGCTGCCAGTGCAGGTGTTCAGCCTCCTCGTCGATACGGATCACCGCGAGCTCGGCGGAATGCTTCGCTACAACCAGCGTGTCGCGGACCACGATCTGTCGTTCGGTGTGAACTACGGCCAAACCGACGTCGAAGGCGGCGACTATAGCCATGACGGCGGCGTCCCAACCGGCCTCATGACAATCGTCGACAACGAAGCGACGGGTCTCGAGCTCTATCTGCTCGATCGCTGGCAAGTGTCCGATCGCGCCCTGCTGGAGCTCGGGGCGCAAGGCGTCGTGGCGAAACGCAACGTGGTCAACATCGACGCTGCAACCAGCGACGTGCGCAATCCGAACGACGATTTTTCGCGGCTCAACCCGCGGTTCGGTATCGTCTACCGCGTGAGCGACGATGTGGATTTGTTCGCCAACATGAGCGGCCTCTATGAGCCGCCGACGACGTTCGAGCTCGAGGACGAGGCGACCGGCGGAAACGCGATTCTCGACGCGATGCAGGGCGCGGTGCTGGAAGTGGGCACGCGTGGCCGCAAATCCTTAGGCTCGGCGAACGCGTTTCATTGGGACGTAGCGTTGTACTACGCGCAGATCGACGGTGAGATTCTCTCCGTGGACGATCCGCTCGCGCCCGGAACGAGCTTGTCCGCCAATATCGACGACACGGTGCATGCCGGCATCGAAGCGGTGCTCGGCGCAGAGCTCTCGCTCGGCACGGCCGGGGGCAAGCTAGCTCCGCTCGTGAGCGTGACGCTCAACGAATTCTCCTTCGACGGCGATCCGCTGTACGGCAACAACACGCTGCCGGCGGCGCCGGGCTACGTGGTTCGCGGTGAGCTCCTGTGGCGGGGCCCGAACGGGTTCTTCGCCGGCCCCACGTTCGACGTGGTCGACGAGCGCTTCGCGGACTTCACGAATACGTATCGAGTCGATTCGTACTCCGTGCTCGGCCTGCGTGCGGGTTGGTCGAACGACCGTTGGCACGCGTTCGGCGAGCTGCGCAACTTGACCGACGAAGAGTACGTGGCGACCCACGGCGTCCGCGACACGGCCGCACCCGACGCCGCCATCTTGAATCCCGGTGAACCGTCGTCCTTCTTCTTTGGAGTTCAAGCGCGCTTCTGAATCGCGTTAGCGCCGCGCGATCACGCCCGCGGAGGGCGCCGGCTGTGCTGGCTGGCGGCGCAAATCCAAGGGATGCTCAAACAGCTGTAGCCGGCGCAGGCACCGCAAGGAGCGGGCAGCGGGCGCGACGCAAGACTCGTTCCGTCGTGCTGCCGCGCAGCACGTCGAAGACTCCGGCGCGTCCGGCCGTCGGCATCACGATGAGCTCGGCGTTGATGAGATCCGCAGCCTGCACGATCTCCTCGACCGGATCACCTTCGCGGCGCAAACGCTCGAACCGCCAACCGGTCCCGTCCTCCGCGCGCACTTGCGGCATATCGGCCTCGGCCCCGACGTACAGCAGCGTGATCGTGACGTTGCCTTCGCCGATGATCTCCGCCGCGCGCCGCGCGAACTCGATGGCCGCGCTCGGATCCGGTGAATGATCGACTGGAATCAGCACGTTGTTGAGCGTCAGATTGCCGTCGGCGAGCGCCACGATCTCGCGCTCGGCATCGGCCGGCACGAATAGCGTCATCGTTCTCGTCCACCTTGCCATCGCCTCGGCCACCGAGCCGTGCAGCCAGCGCGCCACGCCTTCCCGCCCCTCCGTGGCGACGACCAACAGGTCCGTCGGATGATCGTCGAGGTAGTTGAGAACGGCCAACGCCGGAAAGTGACTCGAGATCGCGAGCTTGCCGATTCGCACACCCAGCTCGGCGAAGACCTGCTCCTGCGAGCTGCCGGGCTTGAGCAGGCCCCAGCGCTCGAGCGTCGTGCGCACGGCGGGGAACCCGCTCCAATCGCGGTGAGGATCGCTCGTCACGTGCAGCAGCTTTAGACTCGTGCGGCGCAGCAGCGCGATGGCGAGCGCGTGCGCAAACGCGCGCTCGCTCGCGGCCGAGAAATCCGTCGGATGCACGATCGATGAAATGAACGGCGGAACGGCTGCGTTGCTCTGCGACATGCCCGGGCTCCTTCGGTTCGTATGCTAGCGCTGACAGGTCACTTCGCGGCGGCTTCCTCGCCGAGTAATACGTCCTGAAGTCAGCGGCCGAAAGCGGGGCAGCAAACAAATGACCTTGCGCCATCTGCACACCGGCTGCGTGCAGCGCGTCGGCCTGGTATTCGGTCTCCACACCCTCGGCGATGATCTTGAGCGACGTGGTCCGCAGCAAGGCCGCGAGGCCGCCCATCCAGCTCGGGGGCGGTTTATCGGGCGCGATCTGCGCGATCAGCGTCCGGTCGATCTTGACGAGATCGAACTGGCAGCGCGTGAGCAGAGCGAGATTGGCGCCGGACAGCGTCGTGTCATCGAGCGCGACGCTCGCCCCGGTCTTCGGAATGCTGTTCAGCGCGTCGAGCCCGAGCTGGTCGGGGACGCCGCGTTCGGTGATCTCGAGGATCAGCTGCCTGGCACGCGGACGCAGACCCGACTTCGTCGCCGCATACTCGAGCCCGCCTCGACCTAGAATTTCCGGTGGAATATTGATGGCGATCCGCGCGCTTTCGTGGCTTCCTAGCCAATCGCCGAGCTCGCTCGCGACCGTGTCGATGACCCAGTACGTGATCACACCCGAGAGCGGCGTGCGGTCGGTGACCGGCATGAACTCCGACGCTTCGAGGACGGCACCGCGCCGCCGCCACCGGATCAGCGATTCGGCGCCGAAGCAGGACCGGTCCCGCAGCACGACGATCGGCTGATAGACGAGGAAAAACTCGCGCGCGGCGAAAGCCGACTCGAGGCCCGGAAGGTCGATTGCGTCTGCCACGATTCGCGGTCGCCCGCTCACGGCGCAGCGCGCAACCGACCCTTTTCAGGCTGGTTCTAACGCGGGGCCGGCTCGACCACCAGCGCCAACGATTCCTGGTATACCGCGCCGACCGAATCGCCGATCTTGATCTTGCTCAAGTCGAGGTCCTCCGCGACGGGCAGCTCGATGGTCCGCTGCGGCCCCTTCAACGTGACCTTCCGCGCGCCCGGATCGATCGCGACGACCGTCGCAGTCGACGGCGTCGGTTTGCTTGATGCTGCCGCCGGGCTTCGCACCGAGCGGCGCACGCCCGACCTCCGTTTCCTCCACGCGCGCCGGCGTGGAACCGGGCTGCCCGAGCGCAACGACGAGCCCAACCTCATAGGTCACGACCACGCGGTCGCCCTTTTCCACCTGTGAGAGATTGCGGGCTTCCTCGCTCACGACGAGCGAGACGAGCTCGCCGTCCTCCTTCCTCAGAGTGACCTCGCGGGTTGTTTGATTGATCGCCTCGACGCTGGCCATCGCGGTCGCGGACGCAGCTGCACCGCGCGGCGCGGGTTGTGCCTGCTGCTGCGCGGGTTGCTGCGCAAAGAGCGGCGTCGCTGCAAACATCACGAGCGCAACGCTCACAAACGCGGTTGAACGGCTCATAGGGCACCTCCTGGTCGTTTCATGACAAGACTCGCCGGCTGCTGAGATCAGAATTTCCACGCGAATTCGACGCGCAGTGCATCCAAGTCGACGTTGTCAGCAGCGTAATTGGTATCCATTTCGATGACGCCGTAGCTGGCTCGTAAAAGCATGGTGTCGCCCATGTCCCAACGCACGCCCGCCGCGTAGGTGTAGCCGGTTCGAGTGTCCGAGTACGTGTCGTAGAACGACGTGCACATGTAGCCCCACCAAGGATCCCACCAACAGCCCGTCGTCGGAGCACCGTCGGCGATGTTCGAGTCGACACGGATCCAACCTGCGCCGGCTTCGACGAAAGGCGTGAAGTCGGTTTCGAAAAAGTTGAACGTCGCCTTCAGCAAAAAGGTGGCGATGTCGAGCTCCGCATCGACCGTAACGACGATGCCGCTGGGGTCCAGCTGTCGCTGCAACTTGTACGCTGGATCGGCCCAGGTCATCTCGCCGCCGACCGCGAACCTATTGGTGAAGTTGTATCCGCCGACGATTCCTATCGCCGTGTCGTTGCTGAAATCGAGGGCTGCGCCGTTAATTCCACTGACGGACCCGCCGCTGAGGTCAGCGATCTGAATGCCGAACTCGGCGGTGTTTGCGCGCTCGCTTTGCGCGAACGCCGCCGGCCCTGCCATCCCGAGCAGCACAACGACCGCGACGAGTGCCAACGCATACTGAACGATGCCTTGGCCGTGAACGATGCCTTGTGAATGTTCGAACATTGTTGTTGCCTTTACTCTTCCCAGGGTTAGAGAGAACGTCGAATCGATCATAGAGGGCGAACCCGCCCCCCCGGAATGGGCAGTTAGGCGTATAGAAATTGGCCTAAATGCTCGCCCGGATCGATTTTTTCGGCGCCCAGGGGGAGGAAGCGGCAGGCGGTTCTGGCTGTTGCGGCAGGGACACACCCGCCGGCGCCCCTGCGACGGCCGTGCCGGCGGCCCGTTAGGCTCGTAACGGTCGACGCTCACGACGGCGCCGCCAGAGCCGTCAGGCCGCCAAGCTTTCAAGTACAGCCTCGCGGTCGGTGAAATCATCGAAAAGCGTTTCGTGCTCCACTTTGCCGCCGATCGCAACGAACCGGTATCCGAGCTCCGCGCTTGCTCGCTTGTCCCAAATGGTGTCGCCGAAGTAGGTCTTCTTGCTCGGCGCGATACCGTTCATCGCCCGCTGCTCGGCGAGTCGCATGATCTTCGAGCGCTCGACATTGTCTGAAGCCGTTGCGATGGCCAACGTGTCGACTTTCAGGCCAATGCCCTTCAGCTTGAGCAAAGCCGTCTCCCTCCACCCTCCGGTCGCGACCGCAACGCGAACGCCTGGGACGGCATGAAGCGTTTCGACGAATGCCCTTGCGCCCGAAACCTCCCTGACTGCTTCCGAGTGGCGCAGGAGGTAATCGTGCGTCAGCTCGATGAAACGACGCTTGACGCTCGACCTTAGTTCTTCGAGCGGTCGCTCAAACTCGCGTTCTGCAAGGATCTGCTCGAGGACGCCGCTATCGGTCACGTTCGCATACGACGCCCAGGTCTCGTCGACGTCGACGCCAAGTACCGCTCGCACGGCTTCCGCGTACAGATTCCCGTCGAATCCTGCAGAGTCGACGAGGGTGCCGTCGACGTCGAACATGACGATGTGAGTCATTTCGCCAGCTAGACCGACCAGTACCGCGAGCGCATCGTCGATCGCCATGATTTGCCGCGGCCTCTAGAGTATTGTATGTGCCGACAAACCCATAAGAAAAACAAAGAATGTGGGGCATCCTGACCGCGTTATTCGGCGCCCGGGCAACCTCGGCGGGGCGCGCCGTCGTGCGCTTGGGTTTCCTTTTCGTTGTGTTGGTTCTGACGGCGTCCGGCGCCCACGCGCAGCTCGAATGCTCGCAGCCTGGAGGCGCGAGCGCCTATGACTTGGTACAGCTTGCTGACTGCTACCGGACCACCAACCAAATGGTCCGCTCCCTGGATGCACTGAATCGCGCACTCGAAGCATCGTCGAGCGCGGCGGGCGCGGATGCGGAAACCATTGCTATCCACGCGCGCCTCGCGGCCGTGCTCGGATCGCTCGGCGAATATCAGGACGCGCGCGACAGCTTGCTGCGCGGCATCGCCGTTGCGGAGACGGCTCATCTTGCGACGGAAGCGGCGCCGCTACTCAATGATCTCGGGGGCGTCTTGATGGCCACCGGGGAGGCGTTGGCGGGGCTTGCAGCGTTCGCCGACAGCTATCGACTTGCGCCGGAATCATCGGCGCTGCGTGTTACCGCCGGGATCAACCTGGTTCGAGCGCTCGACGAGACGGCTGCGGCGCGCAACCTCGGCCAGCGGCTCGAGCTGTTGCGCGGGCAGGCCCTTGCATTGGACGCGACGGCCGGCAAGGCCGCCGCGCTGTTAGGGCTCGCAAGCCTGTATCGAGAGCTGAGTCTCCACGCGTCGCGAGCCGAGTACGAGGCGCGCGCCGAGGAATTGGCCACAGCGGCGCTCGAGCTCGCCCGCGAGCTCGGCGACCAGCGTCTCGTGTCAACCGCCTACAACGAGCTCGCCAATTGGCATTTCGCGCACGGCGCTCACGCGCGCGCGCTCGCGTTCGCGCGAGAGGCGACATTGGCGGCCCAAGCAGCGGGCGCGACCGAGAGTCTCTATAGAGCAGAGTGGACGACCGGGAGAGTGCTCCGTGCGATGGGTAGGCAAGACGATGCGCGCGTCGCATACGGATCCGCCGTCGACACACTAGGTGCTACTCAATCCGCGCTTGCCACGTCGGCGCGAAAGTTCCAGAACGATGTACTACCGCTGTATTCCGAGTACGCGGATGTCATGTTTGCGGCCATCGCGGACATGTCGACCACGGCGCGGCGCGACGCGCTCGTCGAAGTGCGGCAGACTTTGGAGCGCCTGCGGCTCGCTGAGGTCGTCAACTACTTCGAGAACCAGTGCGCAGCCCCCGAAGTCGTGGATGTCCGCGCGGCCGAGTTCGAAGACGCCGTCGTCATCTATCCCGTCCTTTTCCCGGACCGGACTGAGCTGCTCGTGAGCACGAAGGACGACCTATTCCACTTCACGGCGGACGTCGGCGTCGACGAGTTGACCGCCGAGACGCGGTCGCTGCGCGCGGCGCTCGAAGACGCCGCGTCAGGCTCCGCCTACCTCGCGCCGGCACAGCAGATCTATCACTGGCTGATCGACCCGTTGCTACCGGTGATCGAAGCAGCATCGCCCGACGTATTGGTGTTCGTGCCCGAGGGCCCGCTGCGAACCATACCGCTCGCCGTGCTGCACGATGGGGAGCGCTTCTTGATCGAACGCCATGCGCTAGCGTCGACGCCGGGCCTGTCGCTGATCGCCGCAACCGAATCGCAAACGGTCGACCGAGTGCTCGCAAGCGGCCTAATCGATGCGGTCCAGGGCTTTCCCCCGCTGCCGTTCGTCGAGGCGGAGCTCAGGAGCATCTCCGAGCGCTTCCCGGCCGCGGTCTACGCCGACGAAGCGTTTCTCAGCGACACATTGAGACGTGAAATCCTCCAAGGCGGCTACACGATCGTGCATCTCGCAACGCATGCGCAGTTCGACGCCGACTACAAGCGCTCATTCCTGTTGACTCACGACGATCTCATCACGATGGATGAGCTCGAAGACGTCATGAGCGGTCAACGCTACTCCGCACGGCCCGTGGACCTGCTCGTGCTGAGCGCCTGTGAGACCGCCGCCGGCGACGAGCGTGCGGCGCTGGGTCTCGCGGGCGTTGCCGTCAAAGCGGGGGCGAAGAGCGCGCTCGCTTCGCTGTGGCACATCAATGACGAATCGACATCTCTATTGATCGCGGAGTTCTATCGGCAGCTCGCGAACGAAGCCAATAATAAGGGCGCCGCTTTACGAGGCGCTCAGTTGCTGCTCATGAACGATGCGCGCTACGGCCATCCGGCTTACTGGGCACCGTTCCTCCTAATCGGCGACTGGCGTTGAACGGGATCGTTCGCAAATGCTCGACGGGCGCGGCCCTGCTGATCGCGTCGGGCGTCGTGCGCGCGGACGTCGTTTTCGACGGCACGCTCGGACCTGCGGGAACGCTTTCCGGAGCCTTCGAGATATCGAACGGTTACGGCACACAAGTCGGCCCGAATCTGTTCCACAGCTTCACGACGTTCAATGTCAACGCGGGCGAAAGCGCCACTTTCATGTCCAATTTCGCCGGGACCACCACGAACGTGATCGGGCGCGTCACGGGCGGCGCTTTGTCGACGATTGACGGTGCGTTATCGAGCACGATCCCGGGCGCGACCTTGTGGATCATCAACCCGCAGGGGTTGGTATTCGGCGCCAATGCGGTCCTCGACGTCGATGGCGGATTTCACGCGAGCACGGCGGATTTCTTGTTGCTCGACGGAGGCGGTCGATTCGACGCGGCCGTCGCCGGCACCGTGCTCACGGTCGCGAATCCCGTTGCATTCGGCTTCCTCGATCCGACGATCGCACCGATCAGCGGCGCCGCGGCGGTGCTCGAGGTCGGCCAGGGCCAACCTCTGTCCCTCGTCGGGGGCGACATCACACTCACCGGCACGACGCTCCACGCGCCGAACGGTGCGATCGCTCTCGGCAGCGCCGCCGGCGCGGGAACGTTGAATATCGACCTGGAGCCACAGGGGGTCGGAACGTTCGGCTCGATCGGCCTGAGTGGCGTAGATGTGGACACGAGCGCAGCCAGCGGCGGCGAGATTCACATCCGTGGCGGGCAGTTCGTCATGGACGCAAGCAGCTACATTACGACGAATACCGATGGCACCGATCTCGCGGCTCGGGGCGGGAACATTCTCTTCAACGTCGACGATGCCTCGATTTTGAACGGCAGCCAGGTGAGCTCGACGACTTTCGGCGCCGGGGACGGCGGTCGCATTGCGCTGACCGCTTTCGGCGACGTGCGCATCGAGGGCAACGTCGGCGGGGTGCCGGCCGGTTTGTTCGCGAACGTGCGGCAGGCGGCCTCCGGCGACGGTGGGCGAATCGAGGTTGTGGCCGAGAACCTTCTCGTCGGTCAAGGCGGGTTGATCGGCGCCGTCACGTTCGGCGCGGGCGACGCGGGCACCATCGACATCGACGTTGCCGACACGGTGACGATTCGCAACGTCGCGGGGTTCGATGGAGCCGTGTTCCTGAACTCCCTGTCGACGGCAACCGGGGGCGTCGGCAGCATCGAGATCGATGCGCGGCGACTCGTGATGACCGACGGCGGTGCGCTCCAGGCGAACACGTCCAACGGCGCAAGCGGCAACGTCGTGATCAACGTCGATTCGCTCGCGATGTCCGGCGGGAGCCAAATTTCGGCCAGCACGCAAGGTCCCGCGTCGGGAGGGTCGGTGCTCCTCAGCGCGCGCGAGGCCTCGTTGTCGGGGCTGACTGCACAGGGCTTTCCGACCGGCGTGTTCGCGAACAGCAACTTTCCCGCAAGCGGGCCCGGCGGCGATCTGGTTGTGAACGCCGGCACGCTTCGAATCACCGGCGGCGCCATGCTCGCGGCCGAGGCGAGCGGCTCCGGGCGCGCGGGAACGATAACGGTGAACGCTGCCGAGCGCGTCTTCGTCGACGGCGAGCGGCTCCTCTTTCCGCGGTTCACTGGGATCTTTGCCAATACCTACGGCAACGCGAACGCGGGCTCGATCACGATCACGGCGCCGGAGCTCGAGTTGCAGCAGGGCGGTGCCGTGCGCTCCGGGTCGTTTTCGTTCAACCCGTCTGCCACGGGCGCGGGCGGCGACGTCGTCGTCGACGTTGGGGCTCTTACGATCGACGCGGCGTTCATCGAAGCCCGAACGGAGACGTCGGGCAAGGGCGGAAATCTGCTCGTCGACGTGAGCGGAAGAATGACGCTGCGGAACAGCACCGGGTTCGTCTTCACCCCCGGCGCCGGACAGCCGATCGGCGGCCT
The DNA here is from genome assembly GCA_963744305.1 of uncultured Gammaproteobacteria bacterium. Lineage (GTDB taxonomy): Bacteria > Pseudomonadota > Gammaproteobacteria > Steroidobacterales > Rariloculaceae > FEN-1219. The sequence continues at coordinate 67,811 of CAVUTF010000017.1, read as the reverse complement.
CTTGACGAGCGCGGGCGGGATTTTCAACTCCCCGGCGGCGAGAGGCAGCGCCGGCGACATGCTGATCAACGTCGGCGAGCTCGTCATCCGCGACGGCGGCGTCATATCAGCGGATACGTTCCTCACGGGAGGCAACGCCGGCAACATCGTAGTGAACGCGAGGACGATCGATCTCTTTGGTGAAGCTTCGCGATTGACCGGAATATTCGACAGCTCCGCAACCACCGGCCACGCGGGCTCGATCCGCCTCGACGCGGAGGACCTCGCCATAGGAGGCTTAGCGGCGATCACCGCGGGGGCGTTCGCTGCGGGCAACGCCGGCGCGATCGCGATCGAAGCTGACGACATCTCGATTCATTCCGGCGGGTCGATCGTCAGCAGCACGTTCGGCAGCGGCGCCGGCGGTGAAGTGTCGATCGCGGCCGCCGCCAATCTCACCGTCACCACAGAAGGGCGCGTGACCGCCGGTACGACCGGCGCTGGTCGAGGCGGCAACCTCATGCTGAGCGCGCCACAGGTCACGATCTCGAACGGCGGGACGATCTCTGCAAGCGCGACGGGGAGCGGTAACGCCGGCACCGTGTCCGTCGCCGCACCGGCGCGCTTGGACATCAGCGGCGGGTCGATCACGGCGAGCTCGGAACGATCGGCCGGCGGAAACGTCGACCTCAACGTCGGCGACATGCTGTTCGTCGACGGAGGCACGATCAGCGCGGCAGCACAAGGCGTCACCGCGAGCGACTCAGGCGGTAACGTGACGATCGATCCGCAGTTCGTCGTGCTGCGCGGCAGCGAAATTCTCGCTAGTGCAAACGCCGGCAACGGCGGCAACATCAGTATTCGTGCAGAAACCTTCGTCATCGACACGACGAGCAACATCGACGCATCGTCGACGGTCGGACTCGACGGTGAAGTTGCGATCGATTCGCCGAACGAGATCACGGGCGAGATCATCCCGCTCGCGCCGCCGGCCATAGACGTCACGCCGCTCGTATCGCAACGCTGCGCCCCAAGCCTTGGCTCGCAGCTCAGCTCTTTGACGGCGGAACCGGTCCGTTCACCGGCCTCCCCCATTGACTATCTTGCGAGCCCGTTCGAGCCGCTATCCGCGACCGTGGCGCGCTCCGTTGGTTCCGAGAGCCTATCGGCGTTCGCTGCGCAACCGGTTGAAAGCTGTTACCGAGTCGACTATGCACAATGACAGCACTGCCGTGCTTCGTGCATCAGCACTGTCGCTCGGTGCGTTCCTCGCCGTGCAAAGCGCGCTCGCTCAGGCGCCGCAACCCGCGCCCGACGACGCAATAGAGGATTTGCCGCCGGGTTCTCTCACGCGCCTGGAGTCTATCTACATCGACAGGATCGAAGTGGAAGGCAGCACGGTTTTCACGGACGCGGAGCTCATGGCGATGACCGCGGGCTACGAGAATCGGTCGGTGTCGCTCGAGGAGTTGCACGGGCTTCGGCATGCGCTCTCACGGGCGTATGTCGACCGCGGTTACGTGAGCTCGGGAGTCGTGATACCCGATCAACGAGTAGCTGACGGCGCCGTCGTGTTCCAGGCCATAGAAGGAGAGCTCACCGAAATCGCCGTCCAAGGCAACCGCCGATTCCGCGAGCGAGCGCTCGCCAAGCGGATCGAACGGCTCGTAGAAGAGCCACTTGATATCAATGAGTTGCGCGCGAGCCTTGAGGTGATTCGTGAGGACCCGCTCATCGAGCGCATCGATGCGCAACTGCTTCCGGGCGAGGCGCCCGGTCAGAGCTATCTGCGACTCGGAATTGCCGAGCGGCCGCCACTGCAGATCGAGCTCGCGGCGAGCAACGACCGGTCGACGAGCGTCGGCGAGGACCGCGCCACGGTCGGCATCGCGTATCGCGGTCTCATCGGTAATGGCGACGTTCTGAGTGGCCGTTTCGGCTTCACCGACGGCGTCGAAGACAACGTGCTTAGTTATCACGTCCCGCTGACTGCCGGCGGCGTAGTGCTCGATGTGGTGGGGACGGATCAGCAGGCCGACATCGTCGAGGAGTCTTTCAGAGCGCTCGACATCGAGAGTCGACTCAAGTCTTGGAGCTTCAACGCGAGCTATCCGTTCGTCCAGGATTACGCTGGAACGCTGACGGGCACGCTCGGGTTCGAGCACAAGCATAGCGAAAGCACACTGCTCGACCTGCCGTTTTCGTTCTCGCCCGGCGACATCGATGGCCGCGCGCAGGGCAGCGCGATCGGTGCGGGCATGGAGTGGGCGCGCCGTCAACCGACTCGGACGTGGGCAGCGCGCGGCACGCTGCAGATCGGCGTCGATGCGCTCGACGCTACGGTGAGTCCGACCGGCCCCGATACCGAGTTCGTAACGTTGCTCGGTCAGTTCCAATTGCTGCAGAGCTTCGCCGATGGCAGCCGCTTGCTTGCCCGTAGTGCCGTGCAGCTCGCCGACGATCCTTTGCTCGCTATGTATAAGCTCCCCGTCGGCGGTCGATACACCGTGCGCGGGTACCGCGAGAATCAGTTCGTCCGCGACAACGGCGTGGTCGCGTCGGTCGAATATCAGCTTCCAGTCGCGGTCGACGAAGCAGGTCGCGCGCGAGGCAACGTTTATCTCGCGGTGTTTGGAGATTACGGCGTCTCATGGGACGAGGACACTTCCTTGGCGACTTCCGATAAGGAGAGGCTCGCGAGTATCGGACTCGGCGTTCTATGGGACCCGATTGCGGGATTGCATGCGGAGCTGTACTGGGGCATGGACATGAGCGACCAGCGCAAATCATCGGGCTCCTTGCAGGACCAAGGAGTGCATTACCGACTGAGCTTCAGTCGGGCGTTCGTAGTCGCACGTGATCTCCAATTCGGACTGTATTCGTCGTGACAAGGAAGGTCTTCCCCGCCACACGACCACGATGCGCGAGACCCCCAGAAAATATTGACCTGCGGAAGGATATCGGGTGCGGTGTCCAAGGTTCCTGCTGGAACAACTACTTCCCGGCCACTCCGCGTGAAGTGAGGTAGCGGCCCGCCACAAGATGTGCAGTATGTGGTAGCAAAACTCTGCGCGCTCGTGAGATCGAAGCGCTTCGCCAGGTGCTCCCCAGACAGCCATGAGAATTGCTGTGGTTCGACGTAAAGGTTCGTCGCATGCGATGAGCCCGTAGCTTTGCGGCAGCGGCCACAGTAGCAGTGAGCGAACCTAAGATACGGCTTGCGGACTTCGTAGCGCACCGAGCCGCAAAGGCAAGAGCCCTTTAGGACATCGGTTCCCACTGCCCTCCTCGTGATCAGTTTTGATAGCCGTCTCGAGATTTGTCGCCGCGAAGATCGCTGCCGGCGACACGACTACTTGCCGCGACGTTGCCGTATGGCAGCCCCCGCAACCGGTTGCGGCACTGCCCCATCTACTCGGGTCGTCGAAGGGGTTCGCACCCGGCGAACGGTCGAGTCTCGTCCTGGCATTGGCACAGCGGCCGCGCGTCGATGATGCACGTAACAGCCCCGCTCACGGGCCTGCTGCGTCGTTCGCGCCGGGCAGGAGATCGCGCAGCTGTTAGGCGGTAGTTGAACGTTCGAAAGGAGCTCACTTGGAGCCTGTGAGCTTGCCCGATAGGCGACAAGTCCGACGCCAATGACGAACAGAGCGACTATTGCAACAGTCCAATTCGTGTTCATAGCACCCCCTACAGCGATCTCTCTTTACTCTTCGCTCTCTCCAATTCCGCGGCTAATCCTGAAAACGTGCCCGTCCGGGTGCCGTACGTGCATCTCCCGAGTGTTCCACTGCATGTCGGTCGGAGGCCAGGTAACCTCCAGACCTTGCTCGAGGCAGCGGCGGTAAACTTCATCCACGTCGTCGACCCAGATCGACATCCAAACCGCCTTCTCAGCCGATTCGTCCGATTCCGGGCCGAAAGTCATCCGGGATTCACTCTTGCCCCGCCCACCTTGCGCGTTCCGACAGAGGAAAATCTCGCACTCGCCGGAGCAGACGCCGCCAAACGACGGCGGCGTGCCCCAAGTCCCAAGCCTTTTCCCAGCCGAGCCTGTCGAACCACTGGAAGCTCTGCTGAATATCCGAGACGTTCAGAATCGGCGTCAGTCTATTTGCGCGCATAGGCCGAACCTCCCAAGTAGCTGCGAGAGCGCCGCAACGGTCGGCTGTCGGATATTCCCGATATTAGCAAAAGCTAGCGGGCTGGCGGCCGCGGAGTCGACGGGAACAGCACGCGCAAAGCGAAGCGCGCGGAGCACGAGCAGGGCCCGGTGTATGCTACGCACTCGAAGCCGCTTCCGATCAACGACAACCGCGCCACGTCGCGATGGATAACAACATGAAGCTCTGGCGAATCCTCACCGTACTCTTTGCTCTCGTCGCTGCCCCGCTCGCTCACGCGCAGAATCCCGGGAGTGCAGCACCGGCTGTGCGTCTCTACGTCCTCGAAGGCGGCGTGCTCGCCTCGGATCCGACGCGCTATCGGTTGACGCCGGCGGAAGTTCAGTCCGTGCCGCTGTCGGTCGCGGCGTACCTCATCGTCCATCCACGCGGCATTCTGCTGTGGGACGCTAACGCGATTGCCGACGGTGAGCGGATCTCGCAAGAAGGCGGCGTCGAGCAGCGCGTCCTGCGCGCCGACGGCGGCGAGCGTTTCGTCACGCTCGGCCCGATGTTCGACTCGCTGATTCGGTCGACGGGCCACACGCCCGCGGACGTCACGCACCTCGCGCTATCGCACTACCATTGGGACCACACCGCGAATGCGAACGCGTTTGCGCATGCGACGTGGCTGGTGCGCAAGGTAGAGCGCGACATCATGCTCGGCGCCGAGGCGCCCGGTGCCGCGCGTCCCGCGACGTACACGGCACTGAAAAACAGCAAGACAACGATCATTACGGCCGAGGAGCATGACGTCTTCGGCGACGGCACCGTCATCATCAAGCACGCGCCGGGTCATAGCGAGGGCCATCAGTTACTGTACGTGAAGCTCGCGCAAACGGGCGGCATCGTGCTCTCCGGCGATCTCTACCACTATCCCGAGGAACGCTCACTCAATCGCTTGCCCACGTTCGACGTCAGCGAGGAGCAGACTCGCGATTCGCGCGCCGAGCTCGAACGGTTCCTCGAGCGGCAGAAAGCGACGCTGTGGATCCAGCACGATCTCGTCAACCACCGTAAGCTCAAGAAGGCGCCGGAGTACTACGAGTAGCGGACGAACGGTCCCTGCGCACCGACGAGCGGCTGCGCGGCGACGGAAGGTCGGTGCTGCCCGACCAATGACCTTGGCGCCCTGGTTGCAGCCGGTATGCTGGATCCAACAAAACCCGACAAGGGTGAACGACTATGGATAGCGCACTCACTAAAGCCGGCATGCCGGACGCGGAGCCGGTCCGCCAACTCCGGGAGCAAGCGGACGAGGAGGTCGAGCGCGACGACGCGATGCTCTCGGCTCACGGCAGCTTGCAGGTGTCCCCCGACGAGGACGTCGGAACCGACCCGTACAACCGCACGGGCCGCTTCCAGAAACTGATTCGTTGACGGTAGCCGACGCCGGGCTTCCGAGCGCTGCCGCGGCGCCGGTCGTCCGTTACCCGATCGGCCGAAACGCGTTGTTGAACACGTAGTCGGCGACCCTGCGTCCTTGCGCGATGCCCTCCGCCTTATCGACGAGAACGTCCGTGGCGTTGCGCGGCGCCGCTCGCGTTTCATCCGCACCACACTGATGCGAGAATGAGCACGTGACGACGCTCGAGATACCGCTGAAGGCCGAAGCCGCTAACGGCAGCGAGCCGATCGACGCGTTGCGGCTGCTGTTCTGGCTGCGCGTGCTTGCGATCGGGTCGCAGGCGACGATCGTCGCATTCGTGCATTTCGTGCTCGACATCCATCTGCCGCTGCTGCCGCTCGCGATCACGATCGGCGCGCTCACGGCCTGGAACGCCGTGACCTTCGGCCGCCTGCGAAGCGACCGCAAAGCGGGACATCTCGAGGTCGTGTTGCACTTGCTCGTCGACGTGGCCGCCTTCACGTCGGTGATCTATCTCACCGGTGGACCGACGAACCCGTTCGTGTCGTTCTACCTCGTGCCGATCTCCCTCGCGGCGACCTCATTGCCCGCCGCCTACGCTTGGCTCGTGGGCGCCGTCTGCGGCGCCGGCTACTCCCTGTTGTGGTTGCGGCACGTCCCGTTGCCGTCGGTGCACGGCAGATTCGGCGGCGATTTCGATCTGCACGTCGCGGGCATGTGGGTGAACTTCCTCGTTGCGGCCGCGCTGATCGTGATTTTCGTCGGCCGCATGGCCACGCTCGTGCGGCGCCGCGATCGTGAGCTCGCCGCGATGCGCGAAGCCGCGCTGCGCGATCAGCAGATCGTCGAGCTCGGCACGCTCGCGGCCGGCACCGCGCACGAGCTCAATACGCCGCTGTCGACGCTCGCTCTACTCGTCGAGGAGCTCGACGAAACGTCCACCGACGTCGAGCATAAGGCTCGGCTGCGCGTGATGATGGAGGAGATCGGCGTCATCAACCGTCGCCTGAACCGGATCGCCGGCGGTGTCGACGCGGCGCGCAGCGAAGGCGCACGATCGATGAGGCTCACCGCGTTCGTGCGCAACCTCCTCGACCAGTGGGCGAACGCGCATCCGGAGATCGAGCTTGCGCCGAGCTTCACTCCGCCCGCGGACGATCCGCAGATCGTCGCGGAAGTCACGATCGAGCAGGCGATCCGCAACGTGCTCGACAACGCGGCACACGCAACGCTCGCGAACGGGGGCAATCGCGTGGACGTCGCCGTCGAGTGCTCGGCAGCCTCACTGACGATGGCGGTAACCGACCACGGCGTTGGGCTCGATCCCGAGGTGCGCGACGAAATCGGCCTGAAGATCGTATCGACGAAAGAACGGGGCCTAGGCATCGGGTTGCTGCTGTCGCGAGCGGCACTCCAGCGCTTTGGCGGCCGCCTGCAGCTCACGAGTGCTGCGGCTGGCGGAGTCGAAGCGCAGATTCACCTGCCCCTGAACGAGCTTTCCGCCGATGCACGCTGAAGCGCCCCGCTCGGTGCTCGTGGTGGACGACGACCGGCGATTCGCCGACACGCTGGCGCAAGCGCTCGTCCGGCGTGGTTGGACTGCGACAGTCGCGTATTCGGCCGACGCTGCGCTTGCCGCCGCCCGCAGCACGACGCCCGACGCTGCGATCGTCGATCTCAAGATCGCTGCCGACGATGGCCTCGAGCTCCTCCGGCCGCTGCGTGCCGCCGGGCCCACCATGCGCATCATCGTGCTGACGGGTTATGCGAGCATCGCGACAGCAGTGAAGGCGATCAAGCTAGGGGCCGACGACTATCTCGCGAAGCCCGTGACGGCGGCGGTGGTCGCGGGAGCACTGTCGCGCGGCGCCGGGCCAGCGCCGGTCGCGACGCTCGACACGCCACCGATGTCGCCGCGGCGCCTCGAATGGGAGCACATTCAACGGGTGCTCACGGAGCACGAGGGCAACATCTCCGCCACCGCAAGGACGCTGCGGATGCATCGGCGAACGCTCCAGCGCAAGCTGGCGAAACGGCCGGCACACGACTAGCATCCGCCACTAGCATGAATGTGCTGCGCAGATTTCTGATTCTGTTTCACCGCTACCTCGGCATTCCGCTGAGCTTCGTGTTCGTGCTCTGGTTCGTTTCGGGCATCGCGATGATCTACGCGGGCGGCATGCCGCAGCTCACGCCGCTGACGCGCATCGAGCGGTTGCCGCCGCTTCCCCTCGATCGTGTCGCGTTGACACCGCTCGAAGCAGCAAATGCCGCCGGTGTGGGTGCAAGCCCAGAGGAAGCCGTGCTCGGGTCGGTGATGGACCGGCCGGCGTACCGGTTCGCGGTGGGCTTCGGTACGACCACGGTATTCGCGGATACCGGCGAGCCGCTCGAAGAGATCGACGTCGACACGAGCCGCGCGGTCGCAAGCCGGTTCTTGCAGCTGCCCGAAAGCGCGATTCACTACGAGCGTACGTTGGACGAGCCGGACCAATGGACGCTGCTGCTGAGGCGCGCGCTGCCGCTGCACAAGTTCACGGCCGACGACGAGTCCGCGACCGAGATCTACGTGTCTCCGGCGCTCGCCGAGGTGAGTCTCGCGACGACGCGCGCGAAGCGGGCGCTCGCCTGGGTCGGCACGATTCCGCATTGGCTCTATTTCACGCCGCTGCGGGTGAATCAACCGCTCTGGTATTGGCTGGTCGTCGGTCTCTCCTCGGCCGGCTGCGTTCTCGCGGTGATGGGCCTGATCTTGGGCGTCACGCAGTTTCGCAAGTCCAAACCGTTTCGCCTCTCGCAGTCGATCCGCTACACGGGCCTGATGCGCTGGCACTACGTGCTTGGCGTCGTCTTCGGCTTGTTCGCGCTCACGTGGGTGTTCAGCGGGCTGCTGTCGATGGAGCCCTTCGCATGGACGAACGCGACCGGCTTGAGCGTGCGCCGCGATGCGTTCAGCGGAGGCGCGCTCGATCTCGCTGCGTTCTCGCGGTTCGACGCGGAAGGTTGGCGGCGAGCTCTCGACGGACGTGTGCTCAAGGAGGTCGAGCTCAAGAAAATCCAAGACGAGAGCTTCTACCTCGCTCGCTACACCGTCGTTCATTCGGAGGCTGCCCGCGAGCGTCTGCACCAACCCTACAACGTGTCTGGCCGCAACGAGCCTGACCACGTGTTACTCGCCGCCCGCACGCTGCACATGCGCCACGAGCCGTTCACGACCGAGTCGCTGCTCGCGCGCCTCAAGACGGCGGCGCCCGACGCCGCGATCGTCGAGCACGAGCTCCTCAGCGAGTACGACGCTTATTACTATTCTCGCGGCCGGCAAGCGCCGTTGCCGGTGCTGCGCGTGAAGTTCGACGACCCGGCCGCAACGTGGGTCTACATCGACCCGCACCTTTCGCAAGTCGTCGCGGTGATCCATCGTCTGAATCGCCTCGAGCGCTGGCTTTACAACGGCCTGCACAGCCTCGATTTTTCGTTCTGGTACGACCGCCGGCCGCTCTGGGACATCGGCATGATCGTGTTGTCGCTCGGCGCGCTCGGAACGAGCCTCATCGGATTGTATCTCGGCATCAAACGGCTGCGACGCGACGTCGCCCGCATCGGCGGGGCCGCTTAGGAAATAGCACCCACCGCTGGCAGCAGCTCCGCGGTTCAGTCCTCGCCGCGGCTGGCGCTGCGCCACAAATCGTTCAACAAGGCCCGATTCGCGCGCTCGGACTGCGCAACGACGGCGTCGTAGCTTCCGATCAACTTCTCGCCGAACTTCGTTAGCGACGCTCCGCCGCGCGTTTTACCGCCCACCCACTTCGCGACGAGCGGGCGCGAGAATTGATGGTTCAGCTCCTCGACGAGAAGCCACGCGCGCCGATACGACATGTGCATCGCACGTGCAGCGGCAGAGATCGATTCGTGCTCGCGGATGAGTCGCAGCAGCTCGATTTTGCCGGGCCCGATTTCACCTGCCCCCGGCAAACTCAGCTTGATCCACAAGTGCACGGACTGGTTCTTCGTCATCGCGGTAGCGTAGCGGTTCGCCGCGCGCAACGCACTCGCCGGCCTACGGGCCGTAGCCGTAACTGCGAATGATTGCGAGCGCCGCCGGGCTTTTCGTGAACTCGACGAACGCGCGTGCCGCTGGCACGTCGCGCAGCAACACAGCCTGCTGCTCGATCGGGGCGTGCAGAGACTCGGGCACGAGCCAGAACGATCCTTCGATCGGCGCTCCCGGTTGCTTGAGCTGCGAGTACGCGACGAAGCCAAGCTCCGCGTTGCCCGTGTACACGAAGCTGTACGCTTGACCGACGTCTTGGCCCTGCACGAGGCGGCCCTGCAGCCGCTCCCAAACGCCGCGAGCGATCAACACCTCCCGAGCCGCGGCGCCGTACGGAGCAAGCTCCGGATTGGCGATCGACAAGAAGCGAAACGCGCCACGCTCTAGAACACGCCCGTCGGCGTCGACGTAGCCCGGCTGCCGGCTCCACAAGACGAGGCGCCCGACCGCGTACGTGAAGCGCGAGCCGGCGACGGCAACCCCCTCCTCCTCGAGCAACCGCGGCCGCTCGACGTCAGCGGAGAAAAACGCCTCGAACGGCGCACCGTTCTTGATCTGCGCATAGTGGTTTCCGGTGGAGCCGAAGCTCACGAGCACGTCGTGCTCGCTTTGCTCGCCGAACTGCGCGACGAGATCGTTCATCGTAGCCATGAAATTCGTCGCCACGGCCACACGAATCTCGTCGGCCGCCGCGAAAGGCGCCGCGCACGCGGCGAAAATGCACACTGAGCTACCGGCGAGGACAGCGGTTGTCATCGTCCTTCGAGGCCTTCCACGAGCTCGCCGAAATATACATCTGAACATATCGGGGCAGCCATTTCGCCCGCGATTTGCCACCTTCCTCGACCTCCGCCAGGCACGTTGTTTGCATTGTTTGGAAGCGTCACGAGGAGGATGCTATGTCGGCACCAGAACCGCATATTCTCGTCGTCGTCGATCCCGAGGCCGCGGAACACCCCGCCGTAGAGCGCTCTTACTGGCTCGCCCGCCAGCTTGGGGCGAGCATCGAGCTCTTCAGCTGCCGTCCCAATACCGACCCAAAGGCTTCTCGTGGTCCAGGCGCGTTGATTCGCCAAGACTTGGAGCGTTTGGAAACCCTGGCTCGCGCGGCGGAAGGCACCGCGGTTCGCGTGTCGTTCGATGCCCGCTGCGACGATGCACTCGATGAAGCGGTCGTGCGCAAGGCCCTGATGACCGATCCGCTCTTGGTCGCGAAAAGCGCCCAGGGCCACAGCACGTCGAAAAAGTCGCTATTCACAAACGCCGACTGGAGCCTGATCCGTACCTGTCCCGCGCCGTTGCTGCTCGCAAAAAGCCAGCCGACGGTGCAATCCTGCCACGTGCTGGCGGCCATCGATCCAGTCCATGAGCACGACAAACCGGCGGACCTCGATATCGCGATACTCGCGTTCGCGAGGCGTCTGAGCAGCGCCTGCCGAGGCGAGCTCCATATCGTCCACACCTTCGATCCGACCGCCGCGATAGCCTCATCACTGAACGTGATGTCACCTCTGCCGCCAGACTCGCCGTCGCTTCTGGAGGACGTCGCCAAGGCGGTGGAAGCGGAGCATCGCGCCGCGCTGGACAGCCTGCTCGGCAAAGTCGCGCTCGGTCATTACGAGCTGCATTTCGCGCGCGGCAACGTGCGGGAGCTCTTGCCGCCTTTGGCGGAGCGGGTGCATGCGGGCTTCGCGGTTCTGGGCGCCGTGGCGCGCGGACCGATCGCTCGCTTGTTCCTTGGCAGCACGGCAGAGCAAGTGCTCGACCGCATACCGTGCGATCTCATCGTGATCAAGCCGGAGGACTTCAAGACCGCGAGTCAATCGCACTCAGCCGCGCGTTGATCCCCGGTCCGGAAGCACGCGGCGTCTTCCCCAACGTCGCGGAAGTCGATCGAGCCCTCGAGCGAGTGGGCGAATGCGGCCACGAACGCGTTGCGAAGCAGATTCACGATGGCCGGCAAGATTCCGGCCTTCGGATTCTCGAACTCGCCCGACAGCGGTATCTGAGTTGCCACTTGGTCCTCAGCGCGATTCTCGAAGACCTTCGCCGCGAAATCGACCAGCCCTTCCCAAGCCTTCTTGAACGGTTTGCCCTTCTCTTCCTCGGTATCGAAGAACTCGGGGTTCTCCAGGATCGGCTTCAAGTACCCCTCGAACCTGCCCTCGGCCGCGGCGAGCTCCGCATACAGCGAGAACACACCGGCGTGCGCGTCCGCCTTCAGGAACTCACGCAACCACGGGTTGATGTCGACGAGCATCGCGCCCTCGAGCGAGAGGTCGATGTCGAAGCTTGGCAGCTCGTCGTTCGGATCGATCTGCCCCGTAAGTATCAGCGGCGCGTTACCCATGACGCGTGCGTCGAGGTGCACGTCCGCGAACGCTTCCGTGTCCCGGTTTTGCACGTTCGTGAGATTCGTGAGCTCGAGCTGGAAATCCCGCGCCGTAAGCGACTCATCCGCCCGGATTCCCGGCGCGCGAAAAGTCACGAGGCCGTCGATCACGCGCACGAGGTTCAACTGAAACGGGAACAGATCGCGGATCTCCTGCGGCCAGTTGACGCCGGTCCCGTACTGACTCTCCTCGTCGCTTTTCGATTGGACGAAGTTCACGACGGGCCGGTACATCGTGACTTCGCCGACCGCGTTGCCGCGGAAAAGCCCGCGCCATTGCAACGACAAATCCATGCGCTCCATTGCGACGAACGGGGTCTCGACGTTCCCGGTCACTTTCACGATCGCGAGGTCATGCAGCATATAGCCGCCGCGCACCAGGTTCAGATCGATCTTGCCGACGGTGCCGCTGTAATCACCCATCCCAGCGAGCTCGCGGTTGACGTACTCCGCCACGATCAGCGGCGATGCGGCGCGCAGCGCGACGGCTACGACCGCAATCACCGCCAGCACGACCAAGACTTTTCTTCCTCGTGTCACGCGCGGGCGATGCAAGGCACGTGCCAAGAATCCCCCGTCGGGGCGATCGGCCTCGACGTGGCACGATAGTTGCTGCGCTTCCGCATGCGCAAAGCAGTCGAATCGGTGCTGGTGCACTCCGCGAAGAGCTTCTATACGAACGACGCGCTCCAGCTCGCCGCCGCGATCTCCTATTATTCGCTGCTGTCGATGGCGCCGCTGCTGTTGGTCGTGATCGCGGTCGCGGGCGTATTTTTCGCCGACGGCGTCGTGCAGGCACAGCTGATCGATCAGATGAAAAGCCTCATCGGCGCTGAAGGCGCGGAGCTCGCCGAGACCGTGATCGCGAACACCGAAAGCGAGGAGCAAAGCCGCTGGTCTTTGCTTATCGGCACCGGCTTGACGCTGTTCGGCGCGACCACCGTGTTCGCGCAATTGCAGGCGGCGTTGAACCGCGTCTGGCACGTGGAAGCCGAGCCCTCGAGCGCAGTCTGGACCTTCGTGAAGCATCGGCTTCTGTCGTTTGCGCTCGTCTTGAGCTTGGGGTTCTTGCTGATGGTGTCGCTCGTCGTCAGCGCGGTGCTCGCGGCGGTGAACGAGTACGTGAGCGCTGCGGCGAGCGGTGCCGCCGTGATCTGGGAGATCTTGAACATGGCCGTCTCATTCGGCCTCGCGACGCTCCTGATTGCACTCATGTTCAAGTATCTGCCCGACGCCGAGATCCAGTGGCGGGACACCTGGCTCGGAGCGTTCATCACGGCGCTGCTGTTCATCGTCGGCAAAGCAGCCATCGGCCTGTATCTCGGGCAGGCGAGCGTCGCGTCCTCGTTCGGAGCGGCGGGCTCGGTGGTCGTGTTCATGATCTGGGTGTACTACGCGTCGTTGATCATCCTATTCGGTGCGGAGATCACGCACGCCGTCGCGGAGCACCGCGGTGCGCATACGCCGCCGATGGATCACGCGCACGCAGCTGGAGAGGGTGCACGCCCATGAACCTGAAGAATATCGACTGGCGACAGAAGCTCCGGCCACTGTATGAGTGGGGCAAGAAGGTGCCGCCCGTGCTGCGGTCGTTGCTCGGGGTCTTGCTGATCGGCTTCGGTGTGCTCGGCTTCTTACCGATTCTGGGCTTTTGGATGGTGCCGCTCGGCGCGCTGTTCATCGCGCTCGATGTGCCGCCTTGGCGCCGACGTGTCGAGCGCTGGCTCGACAGCAAGACGACCGAAACTACATCGGCGGCTTGACCCCGTCTTTTTCCGCGAGAATCGCGAACGCGGTGATCGCCTCGCCGTCGGGCATCCCGAGCACGAACACGCTGGCGCCCGGCACGAGCAGCGAAGTGTCGCCCGGCACGAGCTCGACGATCGGCGTCGTCGGCGCGACGGTGACCTCGACCTCTCCAGTGGCGTAGCGCAGCTTCAACGTGCGTCCCTCGCCGGCCGTCGCGATGCCCGTCACGGCCGCGTTCGTCATCGTGCTCTCGGGCAAGTCCCACGGATAGTGGCCTTCGCCCGCGCCGCGCATCGCTTCGGGAAAGATGTGCACTTCGGTGGCGTTCCACTTACCGTCGGGGCCGCGCAGCGCTGTCGTGCCGACGAACGTGTTGTCGCCGATGTCCGCAAGGCTGCGCGCCGCGAGCCCGTTGATTCCGACGTTGGGGCCGAGCCGCACGGTCACGACGCCGTCGGCCGGCGTCGACACCGTGAGCAGCGGGCCTTCGAGGCGCTCGACGGTTCCCCGGAGCCTCACCTGCGGCGCGGGCGCGGCGGGCGGCGCCGCGGCGGCCGGCGGCGCGGCTTGCGGCTCAGGCGGAGTTTGCGGCTGTTGCGGGGTGGGCTCGCTGGGCGGCGGATCCGGCTCGCACGCGGTCAACGCCAGCGATACGAATAGGCAGAACGCCGCAGCTCTCATTGTCATTTCTCCCAAACAACGACAAAAGAATCTACTCCTCCTTGTGAGGCAGTGTCGATCGCGCTACGAAGCCGCAGCCGGATCCTGCTTGTAGTAGCGCTTGAGCTGCTCGTAGAGGACGGGGTATTCCTCGCGCAGCTCGTCCGGCACGTCGAAGAAGAGCTCCGAGCAAACCGCGAAAAACTCCGCGGGGTCCTGCGCCGCGTACGGATCTATCCAGGGCTCCTCGTCGCGATCGAGACGGCTGCAAAGATCTTGATAGGCGGCCGTGAACGCACCAGTCCATGCCGTAACGCTCATCCCGTGATGCAGAGGCGGCAGACCGTCCGCGTCGCCGTCGAGCATGTCGAGCTTGTGCGCAAGCTCGTGCGCGACGACGTTGTAGCCGTCGCCGCGGCCGCTCGCCTCCACGTCCGGCCACGAGAGGATCACGGGTCCCTGCTCCCAGGCCTCGCCGCTAAGAACATCGTCGCCGACGTGGACGACGCCGTCCTCGTCGACGTACTCGCGATCCGGGACCACGAACTCGTCCGGATAGACGATCACCGAATGAAAGCCGGCGTAGCAGTCGAGCGAGAGCTCCAGAATCGGCACGCATGCGAGCGCGGCAAGCAGCACGCGCATCCGCTCGTCGACCTCGAGCCCGGCCGCGGGCTCGATGCGCTTCTCGTGCAGGAATAGCAGAGCAAGCGCGCGAAGCCGCGCTGCGGTTTCGGCGGGCAGCGCGGCCAGCACGGGCGTCGCCGCAACGACGTCGGTCCAGAGCGCGTCGGGAATCGAGCGCCGCGCAAGCACGCGGCGGCGGCGCCAGTTCTTGAGCAAAAAGCTAACCCGCGCCGCGCGAGCCTAGGCCAGATGCTCCTTGAAGAACGCGATCGTGCGATCCCACGCCAACTTCGCGGCCGCTTCGTTGTAGCGCGGTGTCGAGTTGTTGTGGAAGCCGTGGTTCGTGTTCTCGTACATGTGCATCACGTAACTCACTTTGTTCGCCTTGAGCGCCGCCTCGTACTCCGGCCACATCGCATTGATGCGCTCGTCGGTGCTTGCCATTTGCACCATGAGCGGCGCTTTGATCTTCGGTACGTCGGCCGTCGCCGCCGCGGCGCCGTAGAACGGCACGCCGGCCTGCAGATCGGCGCCGATCGCGACCGCGAGGTTGTTGACCATGCCGCCGCCCCAGCAGAAGCCCGTCGCGCCGAGCTTGCCCGACGAGAGCTCGTGCGATTTCAGATAGCGCGCGCTGTTGACCATGTCCTGCCGCAGCTTGGCTTGATCGAGGCTCGCCTGCAGCGTACGCCCGTCGTCGTCGTTGCCCGGGTAGCCGCCGACCGGCGCGAGCCCGTCCGGCGCGAGCGCGAGGAAGCCCGCTACGGCCGCGCGCCGCGCCACGTCCTCGACGTACGGATTCAAGCCGCGGTTCTCGTGAATCACGAGCACGGCCGGAAACGGCCCGCTGCCCGCGGGCTGCACGAGATAGCCGCGCATCTCGCCCGACGTGCCGCCCGGCGACGGATATTCGACGTACTTCGCCTTGATGCGCTCGTCGGTAAACGAGATCGTCTGCGCCTGCGCGTACCTCGGGAACAGGCTCTGCGCCATCGCGAGCGCCGATACGCCGCCGATCACGAGCGCGCTCGCGCGCGCGAGGAACTCGCGGCGATCGATTTTGCCGTGGCAATACTCATCGTAGAGGTCGTATACGCGTTGGTCGATCTTCTGCGCAGTCATCGTCGATTCTCCTGGGCCGGTAGCCCGTGCCCTTAGTTGTAATTGATGCGTTGAAACCTTCGTACGCTCTCATGGTTTCGGCAGATAGCCGACACGATCTGGCGCCGCCGTTTGCGCGCCGCGGCCCAGCCGCGCTTGGCTTCGACCGGCTATCATAAACACTGGCGCGGCAAGTTGACCATTGCCGCGCTGGCCGAGCCGCCGGCGGAGGGCTAGCATGGCTCGACCGCATACCGGAGAAAATCCATGCGTGCTCCCCCCTGCCGCATACAGCGCCGCTTCTGGCTCTCGACGACGCTGGCCGCGTTCTTCGCGACCGCGCCCTGACGGGGTTTATACTTCGGGCGAGCCGATCGCATAGGGGGAGAGTCGTGCGGCGCGCAACACTCATCGCAACGGTCGACATCGGAATCGCTTCGGCGACCGTGCTCGCGGTCGTCTCTGCCGCGCACGCGCATCACAGCTTTGCGCCGCATTTCGACGCGTCGAAGCACGTGAACATCTCGGGCACGATCACGGAGTACGAAGCCCGTAATCCGCATTCGTACTTGCACATCGCAGCCGTCGACCCGAACGGCAAGACGCAGGAATACGTTTGCGAGTCGCACGGCACGACGCAGCTCACGCGCATCGGCATCAGCAGGCAGATGCTCAGCGTCGGCACGAAGGTGCGCGTCGAGGGCTCGCAGTCGCGCAACAGCGAATACATGTGCTTCTTCGATCTCGTCGACTTCGGCGACGGCCGCGTGCTCAGCGTGAACGGGCCGCAAGGCGGCCGCGCTCCGGGAGCTCAAACGGCCGCACAGACGGCTTTGCCTCGCCGAACCGACATTCTTGGCCTGTGGCTCCCGGCGCCGAATCCGCGCCGCAATACGAGCGGACCGCAGCCGATGATCGAGCTCCTGACGCCGGCCGGCGAGCGCGCGGTCGCGGCCTACGATCCGTTCCGCGATGATCCGACGTTTCGCTGCGATCCGGTCGCGATAAGGCGCGTCTGGGGCGCACCGAGCTTGCCGATATCGATCACACGCGAGCAGGATCGCGTGATTCTACGCCACGAATGGATGGACGTCGTGCGCGTCGTGCATCTGAACATGAAAGAGCATCCGCGCGACGCTGCGCGGACATCCCTCGGTCATTCGATCGGCCGCTTCGAGGGCGACACGCTCGTGATCGAGACCGCGAGCTACTCCGAAGGCGTGCTCAATCAATACGTGGAGCAGCCCGGAAAGCCGACGCGCGGATTGCTGCACTCGGCCGCGCTCACTTCGGTGGAGCGCCTTCACTTGGACGCGGAGCGGCAACGGCTCGTCGTCGAGATCACGCTCGAAGATCCCGAGTTCTTCACGCGGCCGTTTCCGCCCGCGACGTACGAGTATGCGCCGACGAACCTCGCGATCGAGCCGTTCAACTGCTCGCCGGAGAACCAGCACGGCTCGATTCGCGACTGAACGCGCCGTGAGAAGCGCGACCTGACAAGGGGAACCATGACGACTCGCCGCGAGCTCATGCAGGGCGGGACTGCGCTAGCGATCGGTGTCGCCGTGCCGCTGCGCGCCCTCGCGCGTGCCGAATCGGCCGCTCGATGGGCACCGCTGGTCATCGTGGATCACGCTGTGGCCGATGCGCCGCAGTTCGCGACGGCCGCAGCCGCCCGCGGCGCGGCCGTCCGCGCGCTGCGCCAGGGCGACATCGGCGCCTTGTGGATGAACGAGATCGAGCCGCGCTGGCGCGCCGGGCGCGGTCCGATCGCGGGTTTGACGGCCGGCGGACCACTGTTTTGTCTCGAGCTTTTCGCGCGCGACTACGGCATGTGCGTCGCGTACCGCGCGCGGCATACGCTGCTTGCGAGCGGGAACCTCGCGCACGTCGTGGCCGGCGCCGATGCGCAGGTTGCCGCGGGCGCGCTCGACGCAGCCGGTGAGCGCTGGAGCACCGTCGCAGCCGCGTTGGCCGTGCTCGAACCGGCCGTTGCATTTCCACGCACGCAGATCCCATTGCTCGATCTTGCGGAGGACGAGCGAGAGGTGTCCTTCTATTCGTGGATGCTTGCACCACGACCGCGCTCGCACTACTGACACGAACAAGAGGCGACCATGCCGAACCCACCGCCCGGAATCAGCGACTCCGATTTTCGCACCGCACTGCGCCGCTTCGAGGAAATCGTCGGCAAGGAGTGGGTGTTCAGCAGCGACGAGGATGTGCTGCTCTACAGAGACGGCTACTCGCCGCTCTGGGGCGAGGCCGAAGAGCGCATTGCCTCGGCGGCCGTCGCGCCGGCATCGGTCGAGCAGATCCAGGGCATCGTGCAGATCGCGAGCCGCATCGCGGCTTGCCGCTCTATCCGATCTCGACGGGCCGCAATCTTGACGTACGGCGGCTCCGCGCCCGCGTACTCGGGCAGCGTCGTGTGGATCTGAAGCGCATGAATCGGATCCTCGACGTCAGCGAGCGCGACAAGACCTGCCTCGTCGAGCCGGGCGTCAGCTATTTCGATCTTTATCGGCATCTGCGCACGAACAAGATCACGCTCTGGATCGACACGGCCGATCCCGGCTGGGGCGGGCTCATCGGCAACGCGCTCGACCGCGGCGGCGGCTACACGGACATCGAGTTTCGCGATCACTTCGACGCGCATTGCGGCATGGAGATCGTGCTCGCCGACGGCGAGGTCGTGCGCACGGGCATGGGCGCGAACCCGCAGGCGAAGACCTGGCAGCTCTTCAAATACGGCATGGGACCGTGGGTCGACGGCATTTTCTCGCAGTCGAATTTCGGCATCGTGACGAAGATGGGTTTCTGGCTCATGGAGGAGCCCGAGGCCGCGCTGCAAGTCAACGTGACGGTGCCGAAGCGCCGCGACGTCGTGCCGCTCGTCGACACGCTGCACAGCCTCATGTGCGCGCACACGGTTCCTTCGCAGATCGACGTCGCCAGCCCGCTCATGGCCGGCTCCGCAATCCGGAGCTGGTGCGCCTGCGAACCGCGGGCGGCGCGTCGGACCAGGACTGGGATCGGCTACGCCGCGGCTGCCGGCGGCGGCCGTTCTGGACTGCGCACGTTCGATCTACTACGGGCCGCGCGAAGGTCATCGCCGCGCAGTGGGAGCACACGAAGGATCGGCTCGCAGGCATCGCGGGCGTGCAGTTCCGCGAGACGGCGTCCTACACGTTCCCGCTGACCGACGAGCAGGTCGAGGCCGTTCCCGACAAAGCGCGCTTGCGGGATTCCGTCGTTGAACCTGTTCGGCTCGCGCAACGGCGCCCGGCGCGCAGCCGAGCGAAGGCCACCTCGATTTCTCGCCGATGATCGCGCCGCGCGGCGAGGAGCTCATCGCGCTGAGCGGATGTCACGGGCAAGATCTACGCGCGACATGGGTTCACGCCGTCGTTCGTCGGCGGGCTCATGTTCCATCCGCGCACGATGATCTGCTTCCACGCCGTGCCGACGTTCCGCAACGCCGAAGACAATCGCGCGCACGCGCAGCGCTGTTCGAGAACGCTCGTGCGCGGCTGCGCCGACCGCGGCTGGCCGATCTATCGCATCCACCCGCTCTTTCAAAAGCTCGGCATGCAGATGTTCGGTTGGAACGGCGGCGTGCTGCATCGTCTGCACGAGACGCTCAAGGACGCGATCGACCCGAACGGCATTCGTGTCTCCGGGCCGCTACGACATCTGGCCGAAGCGCCTGCGGGGGACCAACGCGCATGAGCGCTCGTCTGAACGCCGGGTTGTGCGTTGCCATGACCGTTGCTCGCGAGCGCGGCGCCGCGCAGGAGCCGCCCTTCCCGATCGCCGGCCTGGAGCCGCACGACGGCCGCGTCGAGACGTCGGGCGCCGCGTCGAGCGCGGCGCGGCGGTGTTCAACAACTGGTGCAGCGCGTGCCACTCGCGCGGCCCGCAGAACGCGCCCGGCACGACGTCGTTGCAGATCAAGTACCAAGGCAGCGTGCCGGCCGCGCTCGAGGACCGCCGCGACCTCACGCCCGAAGTCGTCAAGCTCTTCGTGCGCAACGGCGTCGCGATGATGCCGCCTTCCGCAAGACCGAGGTCAACGACGCGGAGCTCGAGGCGCTCGCTGCCTATCTCGTGCGGCCTCGTTGAGATGCGTGGACGCGTCATGAGCGGCACACCGATTCGTCTTTTCCTGATCGCGGGCGCGCTCGCCGCTGCCGGATGCAGCGCGCCACCGGCGCCGTCGATCCGCGAATTCTTCGACGAATTCACGGCCGAGTGGGTGCGCGCGAATCCCGATCTCGCCGTGCGCACTCGCTACTTCAGCGGCGACGAGCAGAACCGTCTCGAGCAACATCTAACGCCGTGGAGCCGCACCTACCAACTCGAAACGATCGAACGCGCGCGCGCCGGACTCGCCCGGCTTCGCGAATTCGATTTCGAGAGCCTCGCCCCCGGCGATCGCACGGCGGCCGAGCTCATGCAGTGGCAGCTCGGCGTGATCGTGGAGCAGGAACCGTTTCTGGACTACACGTTTCCGCTGCAGCAGTTCGATGGCGCGAACGTGTCATTGCCCAACGAGCTCACCGTAAGCCACACGATCTCGAACTCGCAGGATGCAGCGAACTACGTGCTCCGGCTCGAAGAGATCGACGATCGACTACAGGAGGCAACCACGGAGGCGGCGCGTGCAGCGCGAGCCGGCATCCGCCCGCCGGCCTTCATCCTGCGGGCGACGATCGAGCAGATGGAGCGCTTCATATCCATGCCGCCCGCCGAGAACGTGCTCGTCACGACATTGGCTACGAAGGCGGCCGCGATCACCGACCTCGCTGCGGAGCGCCGGACCGAGCTCACCGAGCAAGCGACTCGCATCGTCGAAGCGGAAGTTTACCCGGCGTGGCGCGCGGGCATCGAGGAGCTCAAATCACAACTGCCGCTCGCCACCGAAGACGCCGGCCTCGCGCGTTTCGCGAACGGCGCAGCGCACTACGCCTATCAGCTCAAGCGTTTTACGTCCACCAGCTTGAGCGCTAGCGAGATCCATGCGATCGGTCTAAGTGAAGTAGCACGCATCGAGACCGAGATGGACGAGTCGCTGCGGCAAATCGGCCTTGCGGATGGCTCGATCAATGAACGTACCGAGCAGCTCAAAGCACGGCTCGAGTATCCGGTTACCGCGGACGGACGCGAGCGCATCATGACCGACATTCGAGCGATGCTGAGCGACGCCCAAGCGCGGACCGCAGCGCTATTCGACCACCGTCCGCGCTCTCCCGTAATCGCGCAGCCTTATCCCGAGTTTCGTTGGGCGAATGCCGCGGCTTCCTACCAGGCGCCGCCGCTCGATGGCTCCCGTCCGGGCACGTTTCAGATGCCGCTCAGACCGGACCAGCTCACTGAGTTCGGGCTGCGGACGCTCGTCTACCACGAGACCGTGCCCGGACACCATTTGCAGGTTGCGCTGCTGAACGAGAACGAGGAGCTGCCGCGGTTCGCGCGAATTCGCGCCTTCGGCACAATCTCCGCGAGCAGCGAGGGTTGGGCGCTCTATGCCGAGCGACTCGCAGCCGAACAGGGCTGGTACGACGGCGACCTCGAAGGCCGGATCGGCCAACTCGAGAGCGCGCTGTTCCGGGCACGGCGCCTCGTCGTCGACACGGGCCTGCACGCGATGCATTGGACGCGCGAGCAAGCCATCGACTACGGCATCGAGCCAAGCGAGGTCGAGCGCTATGTCGTACGTCCGGGACAGGCGTGCGCCTACATGCTCGGGCAGCTCAAGATCGTCGAGCTGCGCGAGCGCGCGCGCACTGCACTCGGCGGCGACTTCTCGATCCGCGAGTTTCACAACGCGGTGCTCGACGCGGGCGTCGTCCCGCTGCCGGTGCTCGAGGCCGCCGTCGAGCGGTACATCGCGGCGGCTCGAGGCTGATAGCAAAGCACTGGCGTATCCGCCGGAAGCTGAACGAAGTTAAAGTAACTTCTAGGACCCCTCCGCGGAGGCGACCTCCTGCGGAAAGTCTACTCAGGTGCGCTATGCCACGCGTCGGTCTGATCTCTGATACCCATCGGTCTGCGACGACCCGGAAGCGCTCACGTTTCTTCGTGGCAGCGACTACATTGTTCACGCCGGCGATGTTGGTGACGCCAGGTGCTCGAGAAGCTTGAGGCCTTGGCTCCGGTCACAGTCGTTCGTGGGAACGTTGACAATGGGGCCTGGGCCGACGCGATTGCCGAAACCGAAGTGCTTCAGGTCGACGATGTCCTAATCTACGTGCTGCACAATCTCGCGGAGCTCGACCTCGATCCCGTGGCGGCGGGATTTCGCGTCGTGGTGTCGGGGCATTCCCACTCTCCGTTGATCGAAGAACGTGAGGGGGTTCTCTATGCGAATCCAGGGAGTTCTGGTCCCCGCCGATTCAAGCTGCCGATCGCCGTCGCGGAGTTGCAGATCCTCGGTGAATCCGTGACTGCAAGGAGTGTTGCGCTTGAGGTCTCACGTGCAGTGCGCCGCCGCTGAACCGGAACGTCATGCTAAGAAACAGGAGCCCACCAATGAAAGGTAGCGCCGTCTGGTACGCCGCTCTGGCCATGGCTTGTTCTGCGTCCCTCTGTTTCCTTGCGCAGTCTGAGCCGGTGGCGTCAGGGCAGTTCGTGGTGGTTCCCCAAGGTGCGGGTCTCGTTAGCTATCCCGGCGAGTGGAAGTTTACGAAGGATCAGAGTGGCGGTGCCTTCTCGCTTGTTGAGATCAAAGTCACAACCGCGCGATATGAGTGGCGCGGTCCACGGCATCTCCATACACGCGAAGACGAAGCGTGGTACGTAGTCGAAGGAGAACTCGCGTTTGAGGTTGGAGAGCACAGCGCTACGGCAGGCCCTGGAACCTTCGTCTACGCGCCGCGTAATATCGCGCATCGCTACAGGGTTACGAAGGCGCCTGCTCATACTTGATCATCTTCTCGCCCTCGGGCATCGAGCCGCTATTTGCGGAAGTAGCAGAGCTTCTCGCGAAGTACGACGAGGGCACGGCGGAATACCGAGGCTGAACTGGAGAAGCTACAGCAGAAATATGGGGCTCGCACGGTATACGAATAGGCACTCATGTCTTTCGGCGGCCGCATAACCGGTTGCAGCGGACGGTGATACGTGCATGACAGTGATCGTACCGCTGCTGAACGGCGGCGTTATGCGAGCTGCGGGGCATTAGCTGCGCTAGATCGTACGGAGTTGCTAATGGATCTCACCGTTAAGCAGCGCGGCGTCCTCAATGGAATCATCGTCGGTGCCACGACAACGTTTGTCGTGATCGTGGGCGCGATCCTTGCGGGCCCGATGGTGCTGTCGCCGGAAGCCACGGTCGGGGAACGCATCGCCTTTGCGCTCAGTGCAGACGCCTTTATCGCGCTCTGGCTGGGGATATCCGTTGGGTTGCTGGCACGACACCGATTTTTCACTCCGGAGGATATCGACGGTGGCGGACTGACTCACGGCACTGAAACAGCGACCATTCTCCAAGCCGCGCTTCAAAACACGCTGGAACAGACGGTTCTGGCAGTGCTAGTGCATTTGGCGTGGGCAATTCTGATGCCCGCGTCCTGGATGTCGGCGATACCAGCCGCCGTCGTTCTCTTTTTGTGTGGCCGTGTGCTATTTGTGCGCGGCTATCGCGGCGGTGCGCCGTCTCGAGCGGTCGGGTTTACGCTCACCTATTACCCCTCCGTACTGATGCTCATATTCGTGGTCGGTGCGGCCGTATGGAAGTGGTTCTTTTAGAGTCAATCGCGTTGGCCGCCAACAAGCGGTTGCAGCGGACCGCTCATCGCGTGGCCGCTGAACCGCAGCGTTAGACGCCGCAATGAACGTCATTGAGCACAACCGCGAAGCGTGGAACCGGGAGTCGCGACAGGGCAACCGTTGGTCGACTCCGGTCACCGCTGACGTCATTCATGCTGCTCGGAGTGGGGTATGGACCGTCATCCTGACGCCGACGAAAGCGGTTCCCGCGTCATGGTTTCCTGACCTGCCAGGGAAGAATGTGCTTTGTCTTGCGTCGGGTGGCGGACAGCAAGCACCGGTGCTTGCTGCTGTTGGCGCTCATGTCGTCAGCTTCGATCTTTCTGACGAGCAGCTGGCCAAGGATCGTATGGTTGCAGAACGCGAGAATCTAGTTCTCAGGTGTGTGCGCGGCGATATGGCGGATCTATCTGCGCTCACTTCAGGATCTTTCGATTTAGTCTTCCATCCGATCTCCAACTTGTTTGTGCCAGATGTGAGTGCCGTATGGCGCGAGTGCTTTCGCGTGTTGAAACCGGGCGGATCTCTACTCGCGGGGTTCATGAATCCGAGCTTCTTTCTTTTCGATCACGACGAGGCCGAACGCACGGGGACGCTCGTCGTAACGCACCGCCTCCCGCACGTAGCGCTTAACAGCGACAACGGTCGACCGGCTGAGTTCAGCCACTCGCTCGAACATCAGATAGGTGGTCAAATTGCTGCCGGCTTTACGATCGTCGGCTTGTACGAGGACGATTGGCCCGACGGAACGAGTCCTTTGAATCGGTTCTGCCCAGTGGCGATCGCGACCCGCGCCATTAAGGGCGTCGGCCACAGCTCTTGAGCGAAGCCCGTGCCGTGAGGTCTGATCCCTATGCCAAGAAAGCCATTGAGTTTCGATGTCGTCTGCGAGGTAGCCCGGGAGTTGCCCGATGTCGAGGAAACGACCGGACGCGGTGTGCCGGCGCTGAAGGCGCGCGGCAAGCTACTGACGTGTCCCGCGCTTCACAAGTCGGCCGAGCCGCACTCAATAGTGGTAAAGATCGGGTTTGATCAGCGCGCGAAGTTGATCGAGGCGGATCCAGAGGTCTACTACGTGACGGATCATTACGTGAACTACCCAAGCGTCCTTGTGCGTTTGTCTCGGATTGACCGCGACTCCTTACGAGATCTCCTTGGCATGGCGTGGCTGTATGTGAGCGAAAAGACCAACACCAAGACCAGGAAACGGGGAGCTCGGAAGCGCGAGGGGACAAGGCACGAGCGTTAAACGCGATTAATGCGCGAACACACCGAAATCCGTCCCGCGCAAATTACAGATGCCGCGGAAATGGCACGCCTTGCGGGCGAGCTTGGTTATCCGATGGCGTCGGACGAAATGACGCGGCGACTGGCCAATCTATTACCGAACGCGCATCACTACATCGCCGTCGTCGCGAGCGGTGAACGCTTGCTTGGGTGGATGCACGTTGAGCGCCGATTCTCGCTCGAGGGCGGTGATCGAGCAGAGCTCATGGGGTTGGTAGTCGACTCGACCGCTCGACGTCGTGGATTCGGTCGCGCACTCGTGGATGTCGCCGAGAATTGGACGCTGGCGCAAAAGTTATCGTCGCTCACCGTCAGATCGAACGCGGTGCGCGAGCAATCGCATCCGTTTTACGAGTCGCTCGGCTACTCGCGCAGCAAGACGCAGCACGTATATACCAAAGTGGTCCAGTAGCTCTCGACGAAACCGTCATGCGAGAGCACGCAACGATCGTGCTCGCGCCGCGACTGGCGGTTGCTCCGCGAGCTTACGCGAGCAGCTTTTCCGCGATTTGCACCGCATTCAACGCGGCACCTTTGAGCAATTGATCTCCGGCCGAGAAGATCGAGACGGAACGACCCGAGGCGTCGCTCAAGTCGCGGCGAATGCGGCCGACGAGAATCTCGTCGCGGCCAGATGCGTCGACGGGCATCGGAAAATAGTTGCGCTCGACGTCGTCGACGAGACGAACGCCCGGCGCAGTCGATAAGATCTCGCGCACCTCGGCCGGCGTGATCGGGCGCTCGCATTCGAACGTGACCGCCACGCAGTGCGCGCGCAGCACGGGCACGCGGATGCACGTGATGCCGATGGCGATGTCCTTGTCGCCGAAGATCTTGCGCGTCTCGTTCATGACCTTCGTCTCTTCCTCGTTGTATCCCGTGGCCGGATCGATCTTCGTGTTGTGGCTGAACGCGTTGAACGCGTAGGGGTGCGGCAGCACTTTCGGCTCGAACTTGCGGCCCTCGAGATACGCGCGTGTCGACTCGCGGAGCTCCTCCATCGCGGCCGCGCCCGCGCCGGACGCAGCCTGGTACGTGGAAATGATCAGCCGTTTGATCCGGTTGCGCCGATGAATCGGCCAGAGCGGCGTGATCGAGATGATCGCCGAGCAGTTCGGATTCGCGATGATGCCGTGGTGCGTCGCGATCGCCTCCGGATTGATCTCGGGCACGACGAGCGGGACGCCGGCGTCCATCCGAAACGCAGACGAGTTGTCGACGACGATCGCGCCGGCTTTGACCGCGATCGGCGCGAAGCGCTTCGACGTGCTGCTCCCTGCGGAGAACAGCGCGATGTCGACGCCGGCGAAGCTGCCTTCCGTGAGCTCGCGGACCGGGACCTGGCCGCTCCTGAACGGTAGCGTCTTGCCGGCAGAACGCGCCGACGCGAACAGCTCGATCTCGGACAACGGGAAACGCCGCTGCTCGAGGCAGCGGATCAGCTCGACGCCGACGGCGCCCGTCGCACCGACAATGGCGACGACCGGCTTTGCAAGTTTCTTCGAAGGCATACGGTTCTCCAATCGGGTAGGGCGCGGGGTTACCCCCGCGGCCCTCTCACACCACCGTACGTGCGGTTCCGCATACGGCGGTTCAACGAACACACTGAAGTCGCTGCTGCTCGCGCAACAACGAGACCAGCCCCATGGACGTGAAGTAAGCAGCGGGCAAAGCCAATTGAGATGCGACGCTCCCGCGTTCCACCAAGGCCCTCGACCGTTCCCGATGCTCAACCGTACACGATCCTCCGCCAGTCCCAGGGCACGTAGTTTGCGCGCCCGAGTGAACCGGCGTTTCCACTGCCGCCACAACACACAGCGCAGCCGCCGCCGCAGCCAACCATCCAGTTCCGCCAACACACCGCCAGCTCTGGGTGAGCTGGAAGTAATTGATCCAGCCCCGCAGCAACGGGTTGAGCTTCTCAATGGTGTGGCGCAACGACTGGCCGCGCCCTGCGCGCAGCAGTTCACGTACTCGCTGCCTCAGCCGTTGCACGCTTTGCTTGGCAATCCGCAAGCGACTCTCGCGCTGCGCGGTGACGCTGAACCCCAAGAACTTCCGCTCCCACGGCCGCGCCACCGCGCTCTTGTGAGCGTTGACTCGCAGGTGCAAGGTATCCTCGAGGAACACCCTGATCCCGCTCATCACTCGCTCACCCGCCGCGCGACTGCCCACGTAAATGTTGCAGTCATCAGCGTAGCGACAGAACGCGAGACTTCGTCTCTCAAGCTCCCGGTCCAGATCGTTGAGCAAGATGTTGGACAGCAGCGGCGACAACGGCCCGCCTTGCGGCGTCCCCTCCGTTCGCCCCTCCACCACTCCCGCTCGCATCATTCCGGCTTCCAGGAACCGGCGGATCAGCTTCAGCACGCGTGCATCGCTGACTCCCCGCGCCACCCGCGCCATCAACACGTCGTGATTGACCCGATCGAAGAACTTCTCCAGATCGATGTCCACCACCCAGCGCTTACCCTCGCGGATGTACGCTTGCGCTCTGCGCACCGCTTGATGAGCCCCTCGTCCCGGACGAAAGCCGTAGCTGTGATCCGAGAACTCGGGCTCAAATAGCGGTTGCAGAGCCTGATGCAGCGCCTGCTGGATCAGCCGATCCACCACCGTCGGCACTCCGAGTGTGCGCACCCCGCCCTGGGCTTGGGTATGTCCACTCTTCGTACCGGCTGCGGCAAATATCGGCCTTCCAACAGCGCTTTCTTCACGCTCGGCCAGTGCACCTGCGAGCCAGTCTTTGAGCTCAGACACCGGCATCCATCGATGCCCGCCGCGCCCTTGTTCTCAACCACTCGCTGATACGCCAGCCTCATGTTGCTGCGTTCAACCACTCGCTCCATGAGCGCTTGTGGTCCTCCGATTTCGTTCGCCCGGATGTCGCCGTGCAGACCTCAGCACCGAGGGGCGCAGTGCCGGAGTTCCGCCCCACGCCTCGCGTCTCGGCCGCCCTCGCAGGCGCTTCTGCTTCCGCAGTCCGCAT
This sequence comes from uncultured Gammaproteobacteria bacterium, assembly GCA_963744305.1. Classification (GTDB taxonomy): domain Bacteria; phylum Pseudomonadota; class Gammaproteobacteria; order Steroidobacterales; family Rariloculaceae; genus FEN-1219. The sequence goes on along the minus strand of CAVUTF010000017.1, from coordinate 39,671 downwards.
CGAGATCATCCGTCCTACTCTCGGTGTCGTCGTTCAGCCCTTCGTCGCTCGCGGCAACTACTACGGCCTCTGCTGACTTCTGATAGCGCCTCCGAAGATCTCTTGATCTCTGTAGCACAGCGGCACGCCGTCAGATCTCCCCGGGTATTGCACACTCACCTTCACGCTTATGCGCGTCGGATCTACGTCACCGCGTTCCGGACACGTTTCGGGCTTTGCATCTTTTTGCCTGCTCACCCCGCGGTGCCGCCTCTATCCGCTTCCTGTTCGTCGCGCCAGCGCTTTGCTTTAGGCTTCCTTCAGACCTCCAGTCGCCCAGAGAACCCTTGCCTTCCGCTAACACTTCCCCGTGTCGGGTGTGTAGAGGACTTGCACCTCCAAGTGAGTGCGCCCTGCCGGGCGCACAAATGAAAAGGCCCCGTCGGATCTCCGGCGGGGCCTCGAGGTGCTTGCTGACGCTCAGCTATTCGCGAGCACGCACACCACTCCTGCCCCGCCGCAGGGTGCTTTCGAGATCGTGCGTTTGTCGTTGCTCAGACTCACGGCGCGGGACATTAGCCGAGTCCGGCGCGAAGGTAAAGGTCGAAAGTCGCAGCCGGAGAATCTCTTGTCACCGAACGATCGAGGGATTCCGTTTCAGCCCTCAATCATCCCGCAAGCCCAGCGCGAAGCTAATCGCGGCCGCAGCTTCTTGCATCCTGCTAGACGACAGTTGTGCGATGGGAGGGCCGAGATTGCCTTTGGGCACTGTTTGGAGGTTGTCGAAGTTCGCCGCGCAAGCCTTCGGAAGTCCGTCAACCGCGTTCAGCGCGATCTCCGTCGGGATGTTGCGGATAGTTGAAGTGATGGGCGCGATCGTAACGCTGCCGAGAAACGGAATGGCCGAATCCCGGGTAAGAATCAGCACCGGACGACGTTTGTCAGGCGCCTTGAACGTGTACCAGCAGACCTCTCCCCGCTTCAAGGCGCTCCCCAATCCTGCTCCTCGAGCCACGGGTCGAGCTCGCCGCGTTGAACCGGGTGCCGCGCATACCCTTCGGCATGGCGGCGCTCCTCCGACCTCAACCGGTCGCGGCGGAGCTCGGCTTCCAGTGCCTCACGAATGAGCGCTGAACGAGTCGTCCGTCGCGCACGACTAAGCTTGTCGATTGCTTTCAACAGCGCCTCGTCGATGGTCATTTGGATGGTTTTCATGAGCTGGCCAGCATGTTGATAGTGATCCACATTCTAGCCCACATGCGAATGTGGAGAAAGCCTCGACGCGCCCGGATGCCGTGACGTCGAGCTTAAGGTGTGGTTGAGCGACACGGCAGTCTAGATTCGCCCACGCACGGCCGATTCCGCTGCTCGCCCGTCACGGATGGCAGCGTTACTATGCGGTGACGGTGGATTTCGGGGGTCGGAAACCGTGGCCAAGCGAGTGTTCGGTGTCATCGGGATCGCGATCGTCGCATCGCTCGCGGCATGCACGGGAACCGATGATGCGGGTGAGCCTGTGGCCGTGGGAGCGAGCGCGGCGACCGGCGCACAAGCGACTGCGTGGACTCCGCCGCGCACACCCTGGGGCGAGCCGGACCTCTCCGGGACGTGGCCGATCGACAAGCTGAACGGCACGCCCGTGCAGCGGCCCGCGACGTTCGGCGATCGCCGCGAGCTCACGGACGAAGAGCTCGCCGAGCGCACGGAGCGACTCCGCGGTCTCAACGCACGCTACGACGAGGAAATCGCAAACAACAAGATGGGCATCGGCCACTGGGCCGAGATGGGCCAGCCGAACCGGCTCACCTCGCTGATCGTGGAACCCGCGAACGGCCGCGTGCCGCCGCTCACCGCTGCGGGCGAAGCGAAATCAGCGACGATGACCAGCAGCTGGTCGAGCATCCCGTTCGACCGCGTCGCCGACTTCAACCCGCTCGACCGCTGCATCACGCGGGGGCTGCCGGCGTCGATGTTCCCGTTCATGTACAACAGCGGCATCGAGATCACGCAATCGCCGGGGTACGTTGCGATTCGGCTCGAGATCGTCCATGAGACGCGCATCATCCCCGTCGACGGCCGACCGCCGCTCGCATCGGATATCAAGCAATGGCTCGGCGAGTCTCGCGGCCGGTTCGAGGGACACACGCTCGTGATCAAGACCACGAACTTCAACGGCGAGTCGCCGATGCTGATCGTCGGCCCGGGCGGCAAACCGATCCCGACGAGCGAATCGCTCGAGATCGTCGAGCGATTGACCCGCGTCGCGGACGACAGGATCGACTACGAGATAGCCGTCGAGGATCCCGTGATGCTCACCGGGCCGTGGAAGGCGGCGTTTCCGCTTACACTAGATCCGCACTACCGCTTCTTCGAGTACGCGTGCCACGAGGACAACTCGGCGATCCGCAATTTCATCGAGACCTCGCGCTTCGAGCGCGCGCAGCCGGTCGGCGCGCGCTGAACCCGTGAAAGTCGTCGACTTTGGGGAGCTCACGACGCAACGTGCCGGTGTCACGGTCACGCGGGTCGGTGTGAGCCTCGGCGCCGAGATCGCCGGTGTCGATCTCAGAAAGCCGCTTCCGGCCGAGCAGCTCGCCGCCGTGGAGGCGGCACTCGTGGAGCACGAGGTCATCGTTTTCCGCGAGCAAAACATCTCGTCCGAAGCGCTAATGGCTTTCGGCCGCCAGTTCGGCGAGCTCACCGTGCATCCATTCGCACCGAACGACGGCACGGCGCCCGTGCTCATCAAGTTCCGCAACGACGAGACCACTCCGCCTTTCGGCACCGACATTTGGCATTCCGACGAGACGTTTCGCGCCGAGCCGCCGATGGCGACCGTGCTGTGCGCGAAGGAGGTGCCCGCGCTTGGCGGCGACACGGTATTCGCGAGCATGACGGCGGCGTTTGCGGGCTTGAGCGATCGCATGCAGCGATTCATCAGCGGGCTCGAGGCGATCCACGATCTCAAGCCGTTTCGGATCTTGTTCGGCGACAGCGAAGAAGACCGAAAGAATCTGCAGCGCAACGAGCTCAAGTATCCGCCGCGCGCGCACCCGGTCGTGCGCGTGCATCCGGTGTCCGGCCGGAAAGTGCTGTTCGTGAATCCGAACTTCACGCTCGCGATCAAGAACATGGACGAGCGTGAAAGCCGCTCGCTGCTCGACACGCTGTTTCAGCAAGCGCTGATACCGGAGTATCAGCTCCGGCTACGCTGGGCGCCGCACACGATCGCGATGTGGGACAACCGCTCCGCGCAGCATTACGCCGTCCACGACTACTACCCGCAGCGCCGCTACATGGAGCGCGTCACGATTCGCGGCGGCCCCGTCGTCGGCGATCGAGGCAGCGGACGCTTCCGACGTGCGCAAGAAGAAGAAGGAATTGCCGCCGGGCGTCGATCCGTACGGCGGGCACAAGCCGCACGACTGATCGACGCTGCGTCAGAGCGCCTGAAGCACCTTGCGGATCACTTCGCGATCCTGCTTGAGCTCTTCTCGCATCTCGTATTTTTCGGTGTTGGATATCTGGCTCGTGACTTCGCGTAGATAGCTTTCGAGCACGCCGCGCAGCACAGTCGCTTCGGCATCCGTCAGATCTAACGCTGGCATCGCGGAACCTCCATGGTGTGTTTCACGACTCCGGCACTTGGCGATGCAATGTTCATGCCGCCTAATCGCGGCCTCCGCCCAGCTTGCTCGCCGCCCAGAGGATCACGGGCAGCACGCGCGGCGAGGCGAGCGCCGGTGCTGCCGTGATCTCGACCCAACGATATTCGTGATGCTCGGGCCTGCGAAGCTGCGGATTCACTCCGAGGACCACGCGATCCGAGTCCGTTCGCGCGAGGTAGTAACGTGCGATCTTGTTTCCGCTGTATGGCTGGGTCTCGTAGAAATCCGTGCCCCAGTCGAACGCGAGATCGGTGATGCCGCTCTCCTCCGCCGTCTCACGGATCGCCGCCGCGAGCGGCTCCTCGCCGGGCTCGACGGCACCCTTCGGAAAATCCCAGTTCCGATAAGCGCGCAGCATGAGAATCAGCGGCCCGCGCGGCGCGCTCCGCACTACTACGACTCCGGCCGACAGCCGCTGCGCTCCTCGTTCAGGCATCGAGCTCGGGATAGTGGCGAAACAAGTCGTGCTCGTTGAACGGCAACCGCCGCGCCGAGGAAACGTAGCGCTTGATCCGCGGCCGCGCGAACACGCTGTCGTGGAGCCCGCGTAAGGCCGGGCACCGGCGCAGCGCCTTGCGGCTCGCGTTCGGAAACGCATAGCGCAGTCCGGCGACGACCTGCGCGAGCGACAGATCCGCATATGAAAGCTCTGCACCGACGAGCCACGGTCCGCGCGCCGGATTGCGCGCGAGCACCCGCTCGAAATAGCCGAGGAATTTCGGCAACCGGTTGCTCAGAAAGTCCGCGCTGCGACGCTTCGCCTCCGGCCGCTGCTCCTCGTAATACAAGCCGCTGCCGATCGGATGGTGCACATCGTGGATCTCGACGAGGAAGTCCGCGATCGTGAGCTGCAATTCATGCACCCAGAGCTTGGCGCTCTGGTCGCGAGGCGCGAGCCGATGGCGGCCGCCGAGGTACCACAGGATCGCCGCGGTCTGGCCGATCAGGCGGCGGCCCGCGCGCAAGAACGGCGGCGCGAACGGCAGCCGCTGCAAGTCGTCGTCCTCGAGGACGCCTTCGATCGCGGGGACACCGCCGCCGTCGGCTTCGGGTACCAGCGCAATGTCGACGTACTCTGCCGCGGCTTCCTCGAGCGCGAGCCGCACGAGCTCGCCTCGTCCTTGAATGCCCGGCCAGTAGTAGAGCTCGTAGACCATCTCAGGGACCTGTGCACGAGAAATTCGTCGCGCGCCAATTCCGCGCGTCGTTCGCATCTCCGGAGCCGGTGTACCGCGCCGTCTGCGGATACGGGCACAACAGCCGCTCATTGTCGACGACGCCGTTGGTCGCGTGCGTCGCGGTGATCGAGTCCGGTGCGACGCCCTCCTCGACCCATGCGACGAGCGGCGCGAGCCGGTCCCAGCGGTCGGGGCCCGGGCCGCCGCCGCAGTGGTTGACGCCGGGCGCCATGAACAGCCGTGTCGCGGCGCGCGCCCGCGACAGATCGCCGCCGAACGTCACATCGACGACCTCGCGGTAATAATCCACCATCGGCTCCGGCGGAATCACGGTGTCCGCCCAACCGAAAGTGATCAACAGCTTGCCGCCGCGCTCGACGAGATAGCGGCGCATGTCGGGATCGTCGGAATCCATCAGTTTACGCATCGCGTCGCCGGCCCCATCGTGATAGTCGTCGAAAGGAAATTCCCACCACGCGAACTCAGGGGGCACGACGCTCTTGTTCGGCGCGACCGTGATATCGGTGGGAGACACCGGCGGCACTCCGGGGTCGCGCTCGTAGAATAGGAAATTCACGAAATCCTGCGCCAGCTCCATTTGCGCCGGAAAGTGACCGTTCCCCGCATGCGGGATCACGGTCAGCGGCCAATCGACTTCGGAGCCCCTCGCCTTCCCCTTCGAGATGCTCCGCCCGCGCGAGTCCGTCGGGCCGTCGTAGATCGCTTGCACTGCGGCAACTTGCGCACGTGTGAAGCATGCGGCGGCGTTCACGTCGTCCGCACACATGGAGCCTGCGAGGTCGCGCGCCGGCACGAAATCGCAGGTCAACGGATCGTCGACGACGCGATCGGCGATGCCGTCGTTCGCGTCGCATTGGGCAAGCACGGCGTCGCGGAGCAGCTCCGCTTTGCGCAAGTCATCGAGGCTGCCGTCGCCGTCGCTGTCGAACGCGAGCGCGCCGGCGAAGCGGTCGTCGAACATGTGGCGCATGTCCCAAACGTGGTCGACGTTGAGCGGATGCAAGAAGTTGGCGGGCGCTTCCACGGCGATGCCGTCGAATAGCGCCGGAAACCGCTGGGCCGCCATCAAGCCCTGCCGCCCTCCGGTCGAGCAGCCTTCGTGATAGGAGTGGCGCGGCGGCGTGCCGTAGAACACTTCGATCACACGCAACGCGGCGCGCACGGTAATCAGAATGTGTCGATACGCGTAGTCGATCTCGGCGTCCGGGTTGTCGAACGCGAAAGTTGCGCCGGGCTCGGCACCCGCATCGTGCCCCATGTTGCTGTTGGCGACCGCATAGCCTTGTGCGACGCGCTCGTGCGCGAAGTCGAGATCGCCGTCGTGCAGCCCGTCGCCCCAGTTCAAAAACCGGCGGTTCCAAGCGTCCGCCGGCGGGAGCTGCACGTGATACTCGAACGCGCCCGCTTGCGCCGCGGACGTAGCATTGCGCAGGCTCGCCCTCCGTGTCGGGCCTTCCAAACCGCGGAGCGGATCGTGAGGTTCGCAATGTCGACGAGCGCGGCGCAGCGCGCGGCGCTGTCGCCGGACGCCGCAGCGGTTTGCGCCCGAATGTCGAAGCTCAACCCCGCCAGGAAAAAAGGGACGAGCGTCACGAGCGACGTACGCACGGTAGGAATCATGAAAGGGCCTCACTATCGGCCGGCCTGTCGGCATTCTACGACGCCCCGCGGACCCCGAAAGGTCCTTCGCGGGCTCGGCCGCGCCTGGGTTCGCGCCTCCTGAAACGCAGGTCTGTGATGCAATTCAGCGTCTTTGCAAGGTGCGAAAGGGTACGGTGACCGCCAACGGGCCTATGTCAAACCGCCCCCACACGAACGCGCATTAATAGATGAGCGAAGACAACGACGCCCGTCCCAAAGCCAAGAGCATCGAACGGCTCGAGCGAGCCCTCGCTGAGGAGACGCGCACGTCTACGCTGCTGCGCGACAGCCTCGAGACGCTGCAAGACAAAGTCGCCAGCCTCGAAATGCACTTCGAGAAGCGCCTCAGCGAAGCCGCAATGCGCTACGAAAAGGCCGAGGTGAAGCTGCTCGATCAGCAGGAGCGGCTCAACGCGCTGGGAGTTGGCCGCGAGGACAGCATGCGCGCGCTCACCGAAACTCGAGCTGCGCTCGCCCGAGTGGTCGCGGAGCGCGACCAGCTGCACAAGCAGTTTGCCCGCATCGACGGCATGCAGACCGAAACCATCGCTCTGCCGGATCCCGAGGATGAGGAGCCCGCCGTTCACAGCGTATTGTCGCTCGACGAGCTCATGGCCAGCCTGCCGTCGATGGAGCAAGCGCGCGTAGACGGACCCGTTTATCACACTCAGCCCGTGTCCGATGTAGACGCGAGCGACGAGTCCGTCGAGATGATCTCCCCCGAGCTCGTGTTCCCCGAGGAATTCGGTGAAAAGGCGCGCCAGAGCACGGCCGGCCGCAACGGTAGCCGAGTGCTCGTCTACTTGGATGCGCAGCCGCCGATCAAGTACCCGCTGTACAAGGACCTCATCACGATCGGTCGCTCGAGCTCGGCCGACATCCAAATCGAAGACGACTTCATCAGTCGCGTGCACGCGCGGATCATTTGCGACGACGAGGGCGTGATCGTCGAAGACGCGCACAGCAAGAACGGCATCAAAGTGAACTCACGGCACGTCACCCGTCACATACTGCAGCACGGCGACGTGATTGCGTTCGGCAAGCTGCGCTTCACGTACGTGGAGACCGCGGCCGCCGAGCGCGGCAAGTGACGCCGACTCGTAAACCTCAGAAGTAGGTCAACGTCTCCACGCCGTTCCCCGCCGGCACGGTCTTCGTCACCTTTGCGGTCGCAAGATCGATGACGGACGCAGTGCCGTCGTCGTGGTTGCCGACGATCGCGGATTTCCCGTCCGGCGAGAACGCGAGCCCCATCGGAAACGCGCCCACTGTCAACACACGCTGCGGCCCATGCAGATTCTTTGCGTCGAAGACGCTGACGGTCGATCCCGCCAACGTGAGGAGCCACCGGCCGTCCGGCGAGAAATACGCCTTGTAGGCGCCGCCGGTGCGGCCTTCGAGCGTGATTCGTTCGACAACCGTATCGGTCGCCGTGTCGATCACGGCCATGATCGGTTCGGCAAGATCCATCGCGACCACGGTCTTGCCGTCGGGCGACGCCGCAATGCCTTGCGTCCCGTTCGGCATCGGCACGCGCGCGATGATCTCGCGCTTCCTGATGTCGAGCACGCTCACGAACAACCGGTCGTTTTTGTTCGCGACGTAGGCTTTGCTTGCGTCGGGCAGCAGCGCCACCCAATGCCCCGTCCCGTCGGTATCGATCGTGCCGATGATGCGGCCGGCTTCCGGATCCACGATCAGGAGCTTGCGGTCGAGCTCCGCGGTCAAGTATAGAAGGCCGCGCCCGTCGATCTGCAGCGAATGCGAGGAGCGGTAAGGCGACAGATCGATGATGCGCGCGACCTTCTTCGCGGCCAGATCGAATACGTAGAGCTCGTGCCCGGGCTCCGGATTGCGGCCGTACACGCCGGGGCCGTAAATCGGCACGTACGCGAACTTGTGGTCCACCGACAGCGCGTAGTCGTGCGGATTCTTCGGCACCGCGATCGCCGCCGTCTCCGTGAGCGTGGCCGGATCGAAGAACCGCACGTGGCCACCGATCTTGTCGATCATCAGCAGACCGTCCGTGCCTGTCGTGTGATTCGGGCTCGCGGCCCAGGTGGACGCGGCGGCAACGGCTGCGCCCAGCACGGCGAGGAGTCTCATCGAGGGCTTGATCATCGCAATCTCCTTGCCGAGGTCGGGAGTCGTCTCACTTCGGCCTACCTTTGTAACCTTGGGCCAACATCGGCAGCGTGTAAATCGTCATCGCCGTGTTGCGGATGCCTTCGGGCGTCGCCCACGCTTTGCCGTCGGGGCCGATTGCGCCCATCTGCGGCGCGTAGAGCGTCTTCTTGTCGCGTCCCGAGAACGCTACCGTGATCGCACGGCGCGGCGTCGGGATCATCCCGAGATGCTCGCCGCGCGGCGATAGCACGTGCACGCCGGCGTTGCCCGTCACGTAGAGCCGCCCTTCTGAATCGACCGCCATGCCGTCGCCGCCGTCGTCGCCGTTCAGCGCGCCGAAGTCGCGGCGATTGGCGGTGCTGCCGTCCGCGCGCACGTCGAATGCGAGCACGTTGGTGTTGTTGGTGACGTACAGCGTGCGCCCGTCCGGCGAAAGCATGATGCCGTTCGAGCGGATGTTCTGGTCTTCGACGGTGCTCACGACCCCTTCGGGATTCATGTAAAACGCTCCGCCGACCGTGAAGTACGCACCGCCTTTGCCGTCCGCGATCAAGTCGTTCAGGCGGCCGAGCGGCTTGCCGTCCGGGAAGCTCGCCGCGAGCACGCGCCGCTCGGGCCACAGAATGCTGATCATCGTAGGCTCGTTGCACCCCGCGAGAGACGCGTTCAGCGGCTCCGTGCAGGTGCGCTCCACCGCGAACAGGCGGCCGCTCGCATCGAGAGACACCGAGCCCGCTCCGCGCGTAGCGGGAACGAGTGTTTGCTCGACGCCGTCGGGCGTGAGCTTGCGGATCGTGTCGGTCTGCTCTTGCGCGAACACTACGCCGCCGTCGGGCGTGCCGACGATGCCGTCGGCAGTTTCGAAGTCCGCCCAGATCAATTGCCACTTCGCATCCGCGCCGACGACGCCGGGAATGGCCGTGATCTGCACCTCGCGCTCGCCGGGCAGAAGCTGCGCTGACACGGCGGCGTCGACAGACAGGCGATGAGCGTGACGGACGCAAACGTCGTTATTGCTTTCATTGATCCCCCGCACGAAATAGCGCGTCAGGCGTCGTGGATGCTAGTCCGGCGCCTTCTCACAGTCCATCTCCGGGGGTCAAACCCGGTTTTTCGTGAGGCCGCTAGAAGTTCCAGCGAAAGCCCAGGTGCAGATGATCGTCGATCTCGCGGTCGCCGGCGGTGATCGTTTCGATCTCGAGAATGCGATAGCCGGCGAAGACGTTGACGGCGCTGTTCAGCCCAAAGTCGATCCGCAACGTCACATCCGACATGTTGTCCGCCGTGCCGAAGGTCATGATGTCCGGCGCGTAGTACGCGGCCAGCATGATCGAAGCCGACTGCTCCCTGCCGAGGCGATACCGCGCCTCTCCGCCGATGCCGATGGCGAAGATGTCCTCGTTCTCCGTGCTGAGGAACGCTGCGTACATCCGCGGCCCGGCGCCGAAGGTCAGACGTCGCTGCTCAACTTCGCCGATTCGGGCGAGGCCGTCCGCGATTGCAATCAAGTCCCGCGCCTCGTTGTAGAACACGCCGGCCCGAACCTCGGTGCGCCCGAATTCCTGTATGTTCAGCTGCCGCGCATACATCCCCTGAACGGCATCCTCGCTGATATAGACCTCGATCGCCTGATCGGAGGTCAGCCGCGCCCCAGTCACCTGCGGCGGCTGCGGCGGCGGCTGCTGAGCCTGCAAAGCCAATGGGAACAGTGCCGTCGCAAGGACGGTCGCTGCAGAGTAAAGCCGCCGCGCTTTCGCGCAAGTTCCTTTCGACATAGCACTCTCCCGTTACGGTCGTCGACCATGCGTCCCGCGTTCGACGCAGTTTCCAACCAGTGGCGGCGCTCGGACAGTAGCCCCTTGGGCCTATATGCCGTCCACTCACGCTCACCGCGTGCATTGTTGGAAGGTGCGGATATCGAGCCAAGCTCGAGTGATTCTCGTAACAAGAATCAAACGCGCTTTCACGAATCTGGGCGCCGCCTCAACCCGCTGCTCGGCCCGCCGCCGGTTCACGAATCTTCGGCCGAGTGCCGCACGGGTGGCCACTCCGCAAAGCTCACCTCTTCGACCGTGCCGGCCTCGGCATGCACGAGGTACTCGAACTCGCCCGCGACACGCGCTGCGTACAAGTCGATGATCTGCAGATCAGGCACGATCTCGATCTGCTCCGGCACGAGCTGCTGCCGCCGGTAGTCGCAAAGAATCTCCACAATGCGCCCGACTTCCATCGCCTTGCTCCTCGAAACTTTTTCGCCCGAGCTCCCCGAAGCGCCAATGCAACAACCGTGCCTGTGAACGATTCGGGGCGGCCCTGCGCGGCTGCGCGCCGGAGCCCTGTGATAGAGTGATACCGCTGTCGCGGCGGAACTGGCGATGCCGCGGAAGCTAGGACAAAGGGGAAAAACATGGCCGAATTCAGAGCACTGGTTCTGCTCGCAGTGGTGGTCTTGGCGCCCGCGGCCGGAGCGCAGACCGCCGACGAGCGCCGCGAGCAATTGAGCCGAATGATCATGAAGCACCCCGGACAACTCGGCGCGCTCGCGCCGGAAAACCTGCGCAAGGAGCGACCGGCGCCGCCATTCGACCTGACGGGCACCTGGTTCGTCGACTTGAGCGAGGGATTCGCGAGATTCCGTTTCGGGCCGCCTTATCCCGAGTTCATCGGTCAGGCGAAAGCGGATTTCGAGGAAGGCCAACGCTTGAGCGCCCAGCGCCTGCCCTACCGCGACGCGATCGGCCAATGCTTCCCGGCCGGCATCCCGATGATCATGACGCGCGTTTGGCCGATCGCCATGGTGCAGCTGCCGACGGTCATCTACATGGTCTCGAACTTCAACAACAGCTTCCGCCAGATCTACCTGGACGGCCGCGACTATTCGGACGAGAACATCATCATCTACACCTACAACGGCGAGTCGTTAGGCCACTGGGAAGGCGACACCCTCGTCGTGAACACGAAATACATCGAGACGTACAACCACTACATCGACACCGGCATTCCGATCTCCGAGGAGTTCAGGGTCCAGGAGCGCATGCGCTTGCTCGAGGACGGCGAGATTCTGCAAATCGAGTACGTCATGACCGATCCCGTGAACTGGGTCGGCGAGTGGCGCAACACGAAGCAGTGGCTGCGTGTAGATGAGACCGACATCGGCGAGGTCGAGTGCTTGCCCGACCTGAACGACAATTTGCCGAGCACGCAGGCGGGACAAGTCGGGCTCGAGAGATGAAGAAACGGATGGAGCAGACGATGAGGAAGATGCGAACAGTTGCAGCAGTAGCCGCCGGATGCATCACGGCCGGCGTCTTGGGCATTGCGCCCGCAATTGCACACCATTCCACGGCTGCGTTCGACACCACGCGGGTCATTAAGATCGAAGGCAAAGTCACGCAGTTCCGTTGGATCAACCCGCATGCGTCTATCAAGGTCGACGGCGTGGCCGAGGGCGACGAGATCGACGGCGTCTGGACGATCGAGATGACCGCACCGAATATTCTCATCAATCAGGGCTGGACCCGCACCGCGCTCAAGATCGGCGATCAGGTCACGATGTTCGTGAATCCGCTACGCAATGCGATCGTGCTCAACGACGGCAGCCAAGGTGGTTTGTACATCGGTGTAGTCTTGGCGAACGGCAACACGCTCGGCCGCACGGACGGCAAGGGCGAGGGCTCGAATCAGTAGACCTTCCGGAGCCAGCCCCCCGGGTTCTCGGATCCCCGCCGTTTCGGAATTGTCTTGAAATCGCGACCTGTTATTGCGAGACTCGGATTTCTGTCTGCCGAGTCGTGTTGGTAAGCGGCAGCAGTCTGCAACAAGAGAACCGCCTAACTAAGGTCGGCCGTTTTCCGGGGGGAAACACCATGAGAATGCAACATCCGTTGAGGCCGGCGGGCGCGCCTGTGCTCGTCGCGATGACCGTCGTAGTCCTGACTCTCGCAACGTGGAGCGACGTGGCGTCAACTCAGGAGCAGCAGGCGCAGACGCCCGCGAGTCTCGAAGAGATCACCGTCACTGGCACTCGTATCCGGCGTGACGACTTCTCGGCGCCGACGCCGACGACAGTCGTCGACGACGAGTTCATGCAAAGCCTAGGCGTCGTCAACGTGGCCGAGATGATGGTCCAGATCCCTTCCAACGTTTCGAACTTTCAACCGGCTAATACGGGCGGTAGCGCGTTCTTCGTCGGCTCGACTTTGGCGAATCTGCGCGGCCTGAATCCGTTTTTCGGTTCGCGCACCTTGACGTTGGTCGACTCAAAACGGCACGTGCCCACGAACCAGGGAGGCAGCGTCGATTTGAATGCCGTGCCGAGCATCCTGATCGACCGAATGGAAGTCGTGACCGGTGGCGCATCGGCCGCCTATGGCTCCGAAGCGATTTCGGGGATCGTGAACATCCTGCTCGACAAGACGTTCGAAGGGGTCAAGCTGGACCTGGACTTCGGCAGCACCGCCGAAGGCGACGGCGATAATTACCACTTCGGCGTCGCCGGGGGCACCGAGCTCTTCGGCGGCCGCGGACACATCGTCGCCGGCGCCGAACAGCAGACGCAGGATGCGATCTTGAGCTGCTCCGAGGCGCGAGACTGGTGTGAAGAGAGCACTCAGACGTTCGCGAACGGCGGCAGCGCGTTTCACTCCGGTCGGCTCGCCTGTGACGCAACCGCAGCTCCTTCCCGGCGAGCCGTCGTACGTCGTGAGGTCGGATCGGCGCCAAAATCAGACCAGCCTCTCGGGCGTTATTTACAACAACGTGCCCGGGTCGACGACGGCGCTACAGGCGAACGCGGGCGGCACGGACGTCGTACCGTTTCGGATCGGGCAGTACGGGACCATCAGCCAAAACCAACCGGAGGTCGGCGGCGACGGCCGGCTCATTTGGGACGGAACGGCGCTGACGCCGGAAACGGAAAGAACCACCGCAATGGTCAGCATGAACTACGAGTTCAGCGACCAGCTCACGGGCTTCATCGATCTTTCGTACGGCAACGTGATCGGCATCAACGTGCAGGAAGGCGCACTCGGTTTCAACTCCGACACCGTCAACCTCTGCATCAACCCGACCGAGAACGCGTATCTCGCCAACGCCCCCGCTCTGCGGGCCGCGGTTCAAGCCGCAGCCGGCAACGGTGGCTTCTTCAACTGCTTCAATCCCTTTGCGCCGCCGCAGACTTTGGTACGCAAGGACTTCACCGAGGAGACACAGCAAGTCGTGCACACCGAGAGCGACAGCACGCGCGCAGTTATCGGAGTGAACGGCACGATCGGCGAGTCGTCGTGGACCTGGGATGCGTACTATCAGTACGGCAAGACCGATCGCGAGCAGATCGGCGACGAGTACCGAACGAATCAGCGTTTTCTGATGGCGCTCGATTCGATCATCGACCCGCGTGCCGGTTCGCCGACCTTTGGCCAGCCAGTGTGCCGGGTCACCGTCACGGGTGTGGCTCCGCCGCTCGTCGATCCATCCCTGATGGCCGGTTGCGCGCCACTAAACCCATTCGGCCTGAATGCGATGTCGCAGGCGGCGCGAGCTTACACGTTCGCGCCGATCATCGAGTTCAACCATATCAAACAGGACGTGTTCGCGGGCAGCGTGACGGGCGAGCTCTGGAAAGGCTGGGGCGCGGGCCCGCTGCTCGGTGCTTTCGGCGCGGAATACCGCAAAGAGCAGCTTCTGAATTCCGTCGCGAACGAAAGCGATCCGAAGCGGGTCGACATCTTGCTGCAGTATGGCGATGCGTTCGGCGGCGAGACAGAGGTGAACGAGGCCTTCGTCGAGCTCGAGATGCCCCTGCTCGCCAACGTGCCCGGCGCCCAGCTCCTGACGCTCAATGCGGCCTATCGCGATGCCACTTACGATACGACGGACCTCGTTCGCTCCGGCGGCACGGCATCGCGAGATCTTGCGATGCGCAAGGTGTCGGTCGTCTGGGATCCGGTCGACTGGTTGCGCATCCGCGGCAGCAAGTCGCGGGACGTGCGCTCCCCCGGGTTCCGCGAGCTGTTCTGGTCGCTGACCCAACCCGCGGGTACGGACTTTTTCGGGCAAACGCAGAACCCGTGGCGGGGAATGCCCTTCCCGTTCAATCTGGATCCGCGCACGTTCAATCTCACCGGCAACGTCAATTTGCGACCGGAGAAAGCGGACACCACGACGATCGGATTCGTGTTGACACCCGGCGGCGCCGCGGCGCGTCTGCGCTTTTCGGCGGATTACTATGAGATCGAGCTCGTGGACGGGATCCAAGGCGGCAATGAAAACCTGATCCTTACATCCTGCTACAACACCGGCAATCCGGACGACTGCGCCTTGATCCAGGGCTTGATTCCGGCCACGGGCGTCGGCGGTGTGCCGGGCGGCTACCAAGACATCACGTTCGTGACGGTGCCCTACTTCAACGGCCGCAAGTACGAGGCCACCGGCATCGACACGTCCGTGGACTACAGTTTCCCGTTGACGAACGGCAGCATCGCGTTGCGCCTGCTGTCTACCCACGCGATTCATACGATCGTGCGGTCGCCGCCCGCGTTCTTCGGCGGTCAGGAGGTCGTACGGGATCTCGCGGGCTCGGTCGGATCGGACTCGGGTTTCTTCTCCGATTGGACCGGGTCGCCGGACTGGGTGCACAGCGTCGTGTTCACCTACTTGCACGGTCCGTTCTCGATCACCGCTCAGGGCCGTTACTTTACCGACGCCCTGATCGACAAGAACACGCCGAAGACGGGGCCGGATGAGCCCGGCTACAACCCGCTCCTGAACGGCAGCATCACGGAGAATCGCACGTCGAGCCACTTCACGCTGAACCTGAACGCCTCTTACAGCTTCTCTTGGGGCAACATCGAAAGCTTGGAGCTGTTTGGCAACATCGAGAATCTGTTTGACGAGGATCCGCAGTTCGCCAGCGGCGGCGCAGGCTTCGGTGTCGCGAGCACGAATCCGATCTACTTCCCGACGCTGGGCACGACTTATCGTCTAGGCCTGCGCATGGAGTTTTGAGGCAGCGAACGACGTAGAGACGACCAGGCCCGCGTTTCGCGAGAAACGCGGCCTATTCTTTCGATGAGTGAGCGACGGCGGGCTCTCAGCGCTGCATCGCTTGCTGCCGTATCGCCCTGTCGCGTGACTGCTCCAACTGCTGTTGAAGGATCTGCTGATTCCGCATCTGCTGCACATCCTGCCGCAGAATCTGGTTGGCCACTTTGTCTTCGCCAGGATCGTTCGTGCTGCGACAGCGTTCCACGGCTATTCTGGAGCCGGTCGGCTTCTCGCGACGGCAGACGGTGTCGTCCGTAAGGTCGCTGATCTCGACTTCGCGCACGTCTGCGAGCCTGACGGCAGCAGAGGTCTCTTCCGCGTGCGCCGGGGCCGCGGGCACAGGTGACGACGTCAACCCGGGAAAGTCGCCGGCCGAAGACGCGCAGCCGGCGACGAACACAAAGCACACAGAAACGAGTGATCTACTCATGTCGCTTGCTCCTACCGAAGCATGACGTCTTGATTCGACGCTACCACACAACGGCGCCGCCTGCTGCCTTCCATGTCGCTAGCGCCCCTCGGCGTTCCGGAGGCGGGCGAACGTCGCCGTGAGCGTGTTCACGCGCTCGACATAGGCGCGCACGTCGTGATTACCGCAGCGCTGCCCGCCGGCGGCTTTGAAATTGCGCCGTACATGAGCGGCCGCCGCGCCGGCTCCGCACAGGTGAATCACGGCTGCGAGCTCCTGTTTTTGCCGCGCCGTCGCACCGGCGACCCGCGCCCTCGCGAGCACGTTGGCTACGGCTCGATCCAGATAGGCCGACGTGAGCTCCACCGCATGCGACGGCACCGTGCGCGTATACAGAGCATTGAACCAGCACGAGCGCAGGTCGTGCCATGGGCCCTCCTCGACGACCACATGGTTGTGCACGCAGTAGCGGCGCGCCTGCGCGAACGTGCCGTCGGTGATCTGATACATCCCGACCGCGCTCGACGCCGGTCGGTAGATCTCGAACGGCTCGTACGTGAGCGCCCAACGCCAATAAGTGCGCACGACCGGGTTGCCGGAGCCTTCGACCTGCGCAAGCGCTGCTAGCAGGTCGGCCGATATCGCGCTCGTCGCGTGCCGGCGAAACAAGGTTCCGTAGCGCCGCCAGGTGGCGTCCGGTGTCTTGTACAGCTGCTCGGAAACCGGAAACCACAGCTCCGAGGGCTTGCGCACGACTTGGTAGGTCCAATTGACCGCGAGCCCAACCGTCACCGCAACCGCGAGAGCAAGCGCAACCTGCACGAACGCCGGCGCGCGCGAAAGCGCGCGCAACCAGCGGCGCCGCGTGCGCCCTTTCGGCAACAGAGCGACAATCGAAAGACCGCGCCGACGTTTCTTACGGCGGCTCGCGGCAGGACGGTGCGGCGGTCGGCCCGGCATCAGGAGCACCGGACCGGCGCGGGGCTGCGGTCGTAAACCACGCCATCGACGCCGATGAATGCCCATTCGTAGCTGGCGTCGTTCAACGCCACGACGAGCACGCCGTACTGATCGTTGTTTAGGTACTCGCTGTGGTCGCGCCGCGTAGTCGCGATATCCAACGACGCGCCGCCCGTTCCCACGACGATCTGCCGAATTCCCGAACCCACTGCGACGCCCGCGGGGCTTTGCGGCGCAAACCGCTCGTACATGTGAGCGTGGCCGTTCAAGATCAGATCGGCGCCGTACCGTTCCAAGACTTCCCAAAAGGCGACGGCGCCTCTACCGGCATCGCGGTTCTGCCGTCCATGCAGACTCGAGCTGAACACGGGATGGTGCCAATACGCGACGATACACGCGGCATCGGCGGCCTGCAGGTCCGCGGCAAGCCACACTATTTGCGCCGCCATTTCGTCCGCGCCAAGGTTGCTGTTCAAAGAAACGATGCGCCATGCACCCAAGTCGAATCCATAGAAGCCGCGTTCGCGTGCGGTGGGGTTCGCGGCGAAGAGGTCGAAGTAATCGTAGTACGGCAATTCGCCGTTTCGATCATAGTCGTGATTGCCAGGTGTCGGCGCCGTCCGCGCCTTGAGCTTGCCCCAAGTAGGGTCGTAGCAATCGTGCAGGCGAACCTGAGTACCGCGGGGATAGACGTGGTCGCCAAGCGTCAGCACGCGACCGGAAGGAAACGCTGCGAGCACGATCTCGGCGACCCGCGCGGTCGCCGCCGCCGATTTCGGGCTCCTGCAGCGCGCTATGTCGCCCGCGGCAATCAGCACCGCGGCACCGGTCGCGAAGCCGAGCCGCTCGACGGCCGTCGTCAATTGCGCTGGGCTCGCAACTCGCAGCGGCTCCCGAGCGCAGCCAAGCAAAGCCGCTGCGCCGACTAGGACCGAAGCCGTGCGCGCAGGAGCGGACCGAAGCACGGTTTGCGGGGTCTGCATCGCTCAGTTGCGAGCGGCGAGAGAGAACTGCCTTCGATACGCCATCGGGCTCGTTCCCGTGATCCGGCGAAAATGGCGGCGAAAGGACTCCTGCGAGCGGAACCCCACTTCGTGCGCCACGCGCGTAAGCGGCGCCGAGCTCGTCTGCAACAAATCCTTTGCGATGCCGATTCGCTCGCGCACGAGCCACTCCCCCGGCGCAAGCCCGACGGTCTCGCGGAACTGCCGTTGCAGCGTGCGCGCGCTCATCGACGCGCGGCGCGCGAGCGCGGCGACGGAGTACTCGCCCTTGGGATTCGCGCGGACCCAATCCATGAGCTTCGACAGGCGGCCCCGTTCGTCCGATCCGAGAGGCCGCGGCAGATACTGCGCCTGACCGCCTTCGCGATGCGGCGGAATCACCAAGCGCTGCGCGACCATGTTCGCGACGCGCGGACCGTAGTCGCGGCGCACGAGATGCAGCAGCATATCGAGACCGGCCGCCGAGCCGGCGGACGTCAAGATTTGACCTTCATCGATGTATAGAGCGTTCGGCTCGACGGTGACTTCCGGATAGCGCTGCGCCAACTTGTCTGCGTAGCGCCAGTGCGTCGTGACGCGCTTGCCTTCGAGTATCCCCGCCGCGGCGAGCACGAAAACGCCCGAGCAGATCGAGCAGAGCCGCGCGCCGCGCGCGTGCGCGGCGCGGATGCGGCGCAGCAAAGCCGCGGACGGCGGCTCATCCGCATCGCGCCAACCGGGAATCACGATCGTGTCCGCCCGGTCGAGCAAGGACAAAGAGTTGGCGACGAGCACGTGAATTCCGCCGGCCGCGCGAATCGGCGTGCGCTCGGCGGCGCACACCTCGAAGCGGTACCACGGCACGCCGAGCTCCGGCCGCTGCAGGGCGAACAGCTCCGCCGTGCAGCCAAACTCGAAGGTGCAAAGGCCGTCGTAAGCGAGCGCTGCTACCAAATGATCCCGGGTTCTCACCATGGCGCATTCTTACCGGTCTATGTCGTTTGCGCCAGTAGCGGCCGGCTCGGCGGTCCGCGAGGATAGCGGCGTGCAGCAATTAAGGTGAGTTATGCCCACGAGAGTCAGCGCCATTCCGCCCGCAGCGTCCCCCGACGCGGCGGTGCATTTCGAGTCCCTGCTCCGCTTCGAGACGGACTGCTGGGACGTACACGACTCCCTCGCGCGCGGCGCCGCGGATTTCGTGCTCGTCGACGTGCGCAGCCCGACGCTGTTCGGCCGCGGCCACGTGCGCGGCGCGATCAACATCCCGCACAGCGAGATCGATGAAGCGCGCCTGCGCACCTTTCCGGCGAGCACGCTGTTCGTCGTCTACTGCGCAGGACCCCACTGCAACGGCGCGAACCGCGCGGCGCTGCGCCTCGCGCGTCTCGAGCGCCCGTGAAGATGATGATCGGCGGCATTACGGGCTGGCTGGACGAAGGATTCGAGCTCGAGCGTACGGCCTGACCGGAAATCGGGGTCAGGCTCCGGTACCTGACCCCAGTGTAAGATGCGCGTTCCGAGTCTTTGCGGAAGAAGCAGTGCGACGCGCGATCTTGCTTGTCGGCAGCAACATTGGTCTCTGCCGAGCTCGCTCTCGCGCAGAGCCGAGACGATCTCGAGATCTGGCTCGCGAGCACGCGGCGGTGCAACACCTGTGCGCTCTACGAGCAGGTTGCGGAACGCCGTGGCTATGGCGATACGCTCGCCTACGAGCACAACGGGCGGCAGCTGCGCATTCCGATAAGACGCGTCGACAAGGGCGCGCTGCGCCCGGCGATTGCGGCGCAACTCGTCGGTGACGCCGGGCCGCGGAGCCCATATTGGCCAATCCAACTCACGGTGTTCGTCGTGCAGGGCGGCAAAGTGCTCTACCACGGCAACATCGCCGAATCGGCCGACCTGCGCGAAGCGCAGTTCTCCGCGGCGCAGATGTTTCCACCCGACACGCCTGCCGCCGATCATCCCTCGCTGCGCGAGGAGATCAACTACGAGGAGTTCTTTCTCGAGCGCTGGAACCTGGAGTATTTCGCCGCCGTGGCGCTCGGCGACGCAACAGCACGCGGCTCGCTCGGCGTGATCGATTTCGCGGCGCCGGCGCCCGCGCCGCTCGGAGCGACGAACGTCGTGCTGTGGGGCGCTGCCGGAACGCCGCTGCGCAACGGACTTTTTACGGCGCGCCGCATGCAGACGATCCGGTCGCTGCTCGAGCAACGCCTCCAAGCCTCTCCGCCGCGCTACATCACGCTCTACGGCCACGGACCGGGCGGACGATTCAACGACACGAGCGTAATGCAGGACGGCGTGACGACTTTCGTGCACGCGGACATCCCGGCGGATTATGGGGCGGATCTCGAAGGCGCGAATGCGGTGCTCACTGCGCTAAAGGACAATGCGGGCGCGCGCACTCTGCTGGTCCACGTCGGCCATTCGGGGCCCACGGGCCTGCCGCTGTGGGGACGTCTCGGGACTGTGTCTACCGAAGAGCTCACGGCCGCCGGACGCGACGCTGCCGGCTCCCTCGTGATGGTGAGCGGCGGCTGCCATAGCGGTATTTTTGCGAGCGCCGTCCAATGCGGATTCTTCGCCGCGCATCCCGACGTTCTCGCGAGCGGTTGCCAGCTGTCGGAGGAAGCCATCGCGAGCTCGGACGACTACCTCAAGTTGTTCTTCGAGGGCCTGCAGCGCAGCCCGGACACGGCGGACCCAGAGGCCGCCGAGGTGACGCTCGAAGGAGCTCACTGGTATGCATCCACGCGCGTCGAGGACCATCAGTTGAGCTACACGTCGGTGGACGCGCTCGTCGATGCGTATTTTGCCGCCGCGCCGAACGAGCTACCGGACAGCGTTAGCGTCGCGCAGCTTCGCCGCGTCGCCGAGCGTGCGACGCCGGCCGAGGCGCGCGCATTCGCCGAGCTCACCGCAACCTTGAGCGAGGACTTTGCGGTGTCGCTCGACGATATAGTGCGGCGAAATCATGACGCGCAGGCCAAGCTCGACCACTCCACAGAGCTCTCATCCGCGGAACGCAATGCGATCATCGCCCTGCCGTACAAGCTGATGTTGCCAATGCTCGCGCGGCGCTTGCTCTACCGGGCTGCGCAACCGCGCAGCGCGACGCTACGAGAGACAACGGCTTGCGAAACGCAGTCGATCGAGGAGTTTCTCGCGCCGCCCTAAATAAAGGGGTCAGGCCCCGTGTCAGGCGCGGTGTCAGACCCCGCGTCAGACGCGGTGCCTGACCCCGAGCCTGACCCCGCACACCCGTCCGCTCACTGATCGCGGCGGCCGTAGCATTCGAGCAGGAAGTCGTCGCCGGTCGACGCGCGAGTGACCCGCACGTGCGACGTGTTGTCGGGACAATCGATCGTGCTGTCGTCCGCATCGGACTCGCCGACGCAGCTCCAACCGATTTCGTCCTCTTCCTCGTCGACCGCAAAAGTTGCGTTTTGGCCCTGTTGGATCACGAGGTCGGAACGCCGGCTGCCTTCCACGGAGTCCTCGTCGATCTGCACGAGGCCATCGCACTCGTTTTGGTCCGATTCGAGCAACGTCACGCCGGTCGGCAACCGGGCGGCTCTCGAATCCTCGTCGGGTTCCGTCGTCGTCAACGCGCATCCCGCAACAAGCGCCATCGGCGCAATGAAAACTAAACTAAATCGACAACTTCCGCATGTGCATCTCCTTCGAGCAATACGCTTAGCTCGAAGTAAGCAACAACCATGCCAAGCGAAATGAAATCAGTCGCCGCCGGGCGCTCGCAACGATTGTCGGGCGGCCTCGATCTCTGCCTCCGTGACCGGGATGCAGTCGACGCTCAAGATTTGCGGGTAGATATCCCAGTTGCGCACGAGGAGATTCCACCGCGCGCCGTAGGCCGTAACGTTGCACTTATTGACGTCGTTTTGGATGCCTGCAGCGACGAACTCCGGGAAGAAGACGTTGCGGTTGCGTACGAGGCTCCAGATGTGGTGCGCAAGCGAAGGCTTGATGCGGAAATAGATGCTGGTTTGGTCCGTGCAGCTCACCGACCCGCATCCTTGCGCGGAGAACACGTGCCCTTCGGGGTCGAGCTCCTGCGACTTGCCGAGATACCAAACCTCGCCCGATCGATACGACGTCACCATCCAAGCCGTGTCCCACACGAGCTCGACGAGCGTGCCGAGCACGGCGGGTGTGAACCAGAGCGCAACGAGCGTCGCGGCGATCATCGCGCCCGCGCGGCCCTTCGAGAACACACGGTCCCCGTCCGCGTCGACCGTGTAGACCATCTTGCTCCACAAACGCTGATACGCTCGTAACAGCGCGCGTACCCATCTATGTGTCGCGAGCGGCGCGAGCACGCGCGAGTAGATCCATTTGAGACCGGCCAGCATCTGCAGCGCGGTTTGATGCAAGCCCGTGACGTGCCGCTCTATCTGCCCGGCGGCGGAGTGCTTCTGCTTGCGTCGAAGCGCCTGCTCCGCGGCCTCGACATTGCGCTGCAGCCTGCGCGCCTCCTGCAGCAGCTCATCGGTCTCTTGCCGCGGTGTCTCGCTCATGAGGTCGTATCCTGCGTCAGGCGCTCGCTGCCGCGGCAGCGGCTCCGCGCACCTCGGCCGCTGCGCCCGTTCGCTCTTTGTGCACGATCGAGAGGGCTCTCGCCTTGCTGTCGTAGACCACCTCCATCACTCCTACGAGCTCGCGAGTCTCGAGAATCGCGTTGGCCACGGCGGGATGAATGTGCGTCGCAAAGTAGCCTGGGATGCCGCGCGCGCCGTTGGCCGGTCGGTACTCGTCCTTGCAAAGCGCGGCCAGGGATTCGTCGCTGATGTCGATGCGCAAGTCGCGTCCCTGGCTTCTCACGCGCTCATTGAGCTTGTCGATCTCGCGGCGCGCGATTCGCTCGATCACCGGCAGCCCGAGCGTCTTGAAGCACACGATGTTTTGCCGGCCGTTGAATCGATTTAGAAACTCCGGCCGATACACGCCATCCAGCGCCTTGATGGTCTCCGCCGCCGCGGCGTCGAACGGCAGATCGGGATCGAGGAAGTGGTCCTGGCCGATGTTGGTCGTCATGATGATGATCGCGTCGCTGAACGACACCGTGAGACCCCGGTTATCGGTGAGCCGGCCGTCGTCGAGCACCTGCAGGAAGACGTTGAAGACGTCTTGGTGAGCCTTCTCGATCTCGTCGAACAAGATCACGACATAGGGATTGCGCCGCATCGCATTCGTCAAGATGCCGCCGGCTTCGTATCCCTCGTAGCCCGGCGGCGCGCCGATCAGCTTCGCGACGGCATGCTTCTCCATGTACTCGGACATGTCGAAGCGCAGCAGCGCGCGCTCGTCGTCATGCAGCGCGGCAGTCAGCGCCTTCGCGAGCTCCGTTTTGCCGACTCCGGACGGACCGAGGAAGATGAATGACGCTTGCGGCTTTTGCGGATCCTTGAGGCCCACGCGCGCGACGCGCACGGCGTCGGCGAGCTTCCTGACCACGTGGTCTTGGCCGAACACGCGTGCGGCCAAAGTCTCATCGAGATTCAGCAGCTTGGCGCGCTCGTCCTGGTTCAGCTTGCTCACCGGAATGCCCGATAGCTGGCTGAACTCCGTAAGAACCTGCTCGGATCGCAAGCGCAAGCCCTCGTTGATTTCCGCGGTGAGCGCGGCGAACTCCTTTTTGTTCTTCTGAATCACCGCTTGCACTTTATCGATCTCGGTCTTGATGCGGCCGGCTTCCTCGGAGTCGTATCCGGCCGCCGCCGTGCGCATGTTGAACGCCTGAAACGCCTTCGGCTTCGCGCTCGGCGCATCCTCGCCGCTGTCCGGCTGCCGCTGCTCGGCGTCGCGCTTGCGCTGCTGCTCGAGGTCGTCCTCGAGAGCGTGCAGCGCTTCTTCGCCGTCCGTCTGATTCTTGTGCAAGCGGTTGAGCGTGGCCTGCGTCTCCTGCCAGCGCGCATCGATGCCGGCGATTGCCGACTCGATTTCCGCCCGCAAGCTTTCGAGCTCCTTCTTCGACTTGCCCTTCAATGCTGCCGACGGTTCGCCGCCCGCAAGCGTGGCCGTCACCTCGGCGAGACTAGCGGCCTTCGCGTCGCGGCCGCGCGGGCGCGTGTGGGCTTGCTGCCGATAGGACGTGAGCGCGCGATCGAGCAAGTTCATACTTCGCTCGGGCTGCGCGCGGCTCAGGCTCATTTCCCTGACGCGATACTTGGTCGTGAGCTCGATCGACGTGGCGACCGCGTCGTCGTCAACCGGCACGCTGTGATAACGCTCGAGCGACTTGACCGCATCGCGCACGATCAGCCGCAGCGACTCGGCGTCAGGCTCGGCCAGATCGAGCATCGTATAGAGCTCGGTCATGTTGGAATGGCATTTGAGAACGATCTCCAGATCTTGGTCGCGCGTCTCGAAGATCACCTGAAACTTGCGATTGTCGACCTGCCGCATCAGGGCGTTGATGAAGTGCGTCAAGCCGTTGTTGCGCGTGGCCTCCACGAAATCGCGCATGTCCTCGATGATCAGCAGCGAATCGGGATAGCGCGACAGATGGCGCAGCATCTTCTGGAAGTTCTCATTCATCGTGGCGGCGTTGCCGGACGAGAAGAGCCCGTCGGTGTCGAGCCAGTAGATGCGCTTGTTGACGATGTCGAACGGGGTGTTCGGCTCTTTCTTCGCAGCTTCGAGCCCGAGACACAACGCCGTGCAACCTACGCCGCCGGGGCCGACGAGCAATACGCTGTTCGCCGTGCTGCGCATCAGAATGCGCGATAGCCGCTTGAGCTCCCGATCGCGGCCGACGAGCTTGAAGTCGGCGTGCTTGGAGAGGTAGTCCGCGCCGCGGATCAGAAAGTTGTGCGACTCCTTCTCTTCCATTGCTCGCGTCGGTGCTAACGACCCAGATTGAATGGATTGGGCGGCCCCGCGCCGCGGCTCGCGTCGGCCTTGTCGTCCTTTTCTGGTGCCGTGCCGCGGCCGGCAACCACGTCAGCCGCAACGGCGATCGACTCTTTCACGTCGCGCTGCACGTTCTTCGCCGCGTCCTCGAGCCTGCCCAACAGGTCCTTGGTTTCCTTGAGACCCTCGCGTGTGATGCTCGTCGCCGTCCGGATGACGTCGCCGTACTGCTCGAGATCTTGAAGGGCCTTCGTGAGCTCCGTGTTCTGCTCGTGGGTGCCGAGCGCGAGTCGAATGACCTCTTTCTGCGACAGATCCTGCGTCTTCGTATTCATCCGGTCGAGCGACATCCGCGCCATCTCCGACGACTCGCCGAGTGCGGCGGCCGACACGGCCTGCAGCACGGTGGAAAGCTGATCGGCGACGCCCGCAACGCCCGAGCTGTGCAGCTGACGCGTCTTGCTGATTTGCTGCTCGTTGCCGTCCTTCATCGACTTGATGCGGTGGCTCGAGTTCGTGAGCTCCGCGAGCACCGCCGTGGTGTCGACTGACGAAGCGTTCAGCGACGCGATATAGTTCTCGAGATCGCGCTTGCTGCGCTCGCGATTCATCTTCTCGAGCTCCGCTTCCTCGGCACCCGCCGCCGGCTGCAGCGATTCGCGCCGCACCTCGTTGTGCGTGTGAGCTTCCTTGGTGGCGTCGTTCAAGACGGCGTAAATCTCGCGCATCGAATAGTTCGCGTCGAGCAGGTTATTGATCTGCTTGTCCATTCCCGCGAAATGATTCGAGATGCCCGCCACGCGCGCCTCCGTGGTGTTCACGAAACTCTGCGCCGCCGAGACGAGCTCGCGTTGCCGCCGCTTGTGGTCCTCCGAGCTGATATCGAGCAGCTCCCGAAGCTTCGTCTTGGCGCTGACGAACTCCTCACCGAGCTGCGACTGCCGCGGCGACGCTTGCGCGATCTCGCTGATCTTGCCCGTGAGATCGGCGAGCACCTGCTTCTTCTGCTCGAGAACGAGCTGGTTCTTCGCGATGTCCTCGCGCGCGGCCTTCTTGGTGCCGCCGAGCCCGAAGAAGGCCTTGTCCTCGCTGAGGACGGCGTTCTTCTCGTTGATCGTGCGAATCTCGTCCGACAGCCGGTTGAAGTCGGCCTCCTGCTGCGCGCGCAAGGCGGCGAGGCGAGCCTCCGCCTCCTTGTCGAGCACGATCTCCTTGAACGCATCGAAGGTGAGCCCGTTCATTCTCAATGTGTAAACGGCATCGACGATTTCGGTGAGCGGCGCGATGCGATCCTCGAACGACAAGAGCGCATTGTTCAACTCGTCGTAGACCGACTTCAGCTCCGCGAACGCTTCAGTGTCGGTAAGCTCGATGATCTGCTGCGCCATCCGCTTGCGCTCGAATTGCAGATACTCCTTGAAGCGCTTGAACTCCTCGAGCCGCTCCCGCGCCTCTTCCTTGTTTTCGGCATAGGTCAGCGCGCGCGCGGCCGCCTGCATCTTCTGCTTCGGATCCGCGTCCGGATCGAGCATGATCTTGTAGAACGTGTTCGCCGTGATGTCGGCGAATTGGCTCGCTTCGGGGCTCTCCTCGCGGCGCTCCGAGGTCGCCGCAGCCGTCGCTTGTCTCTTCGACGTTGCCCGAGCCCGCTCGAGCAGCTGCTCGAGCTCGTCTTTCTTTTGTTGCTGTTCCTGCCCTTTTGCGCTGCCGAACGTCATGCTGCTCTCCCCGATTTGGCGGCTCGGTCGGAGGCTAAATATAGACGAGGATGCCGGCAGCCGCGAGATTCGTCTCGCGTCTGGCACCGTTCTTGGTTCGAGAGGCAGCGTTTACTTGGTGCCGCCGCGACGTTGAGCGTTCTTTTCCCAGCCTTTGCAACACACAGCAACGTTTGTTGCCGCGCGCAGAGGCGCCCCGCCTCTTGCGCTTAGGCGCCCGCTTCGATCGGACGCGCAGAAGCGGTTACGGGCTCCCACGTGAGGTGTCCGCACGAGATCGTCAAGCTTCCGGACAACTCGATGCGATCGTCAGGCTGCTTGACGACCGCGCGAGATTGTCCGGAGACATGACGATCGCCGGCGGGACTACAGTGCTCGCAGGCTCGCTCTGGTTAGCGGTTGTGCACGCCCGCCCGCGGCGTACGGTTCCGCTCGCCCAAGAGCGTCGCCTCCATGGCGCGCTGGGAGCGGCTCGCCGAGGCTTCTTCATCTTCGCCCATGAGCTCCTGCTTGCGCGCTTGGAGCTGCTGACCGAGCGCCCCCAAGTCCATCTCGGACCGACGTGCCTTCGCGAACATCCCGCCGGGCTGCTCCTCTTCCTTCACGTGGTGCTTGATCATTTCCTTGAGCACGGTGACCTTCGCGTCGTAGTACTCGTCGCTCGGGCCGGCGCTTTCGATCTGCGCAATTAGGTTCTTCGCCCCTTCGTGCTCGACCTCGGCCTCGTGATGAAGCTCCTTTTCCTCGGTTGCCTCGAGGAACGCCGGGTAAAAGATCTCCTCCTCGATCGTCGTGTGAGTCTTGAGCGCGGTGCAGATCTTTCCAGCGATCTCGGCTTTGCGCTCGTCCGAGCGGCTCTTCTCGAACTGTTTGAACAGTTCTTCCACTTCACGGTGATCGGCCTTCAGAACTGCAATCGCGTCCTTTCTGGAGCCCCCATTACCGTTGCGTTTGATGACCGTTTTCCGCCGGCTCTGGGTCTGCGACCGCACCGACATCCGACGGCTCCGCGATTTCCCCGTTGACTTGGCCATTTCGAAACCTCCGTTGTAGTTGAAATTGGCCCGGAGCCGAATGCACATCCCGTGCCATTCGCGTTTTCACTCGA
Source organism: uncultured Gammaproteobacteria bacterium (assembly GCA_963744305.1). GTDB lineage: Bacteria > Pseudomonadota > Gammaproteobacteria > Steroidobacterales > Rariloculaceae > FEN-1219. The sequence goes on along the minus strand of CAVUTF010000017.1, from coordinate 11,962 downwards.
ATACCTCAGATGACCTTTTTTCCTTCGCACAAGTTGACGAGTTCGTGCAACGCCAGCACTTGCGCCCGCCGCCCACTCGCCGGGCGAAGCTGCGCAAGTATGCCGGCATCTCGCAGTTGATTTAGGAGCTTGGTGATTACGGGTTTCGTCGGCAGATCGGGCTGATCGAACAAGGCGTTCGAGGCAAACACTGGTTGCGCGAACAATCGGTCGAGTAACGGAACGGCGAATTCCGAGCGAGTGAGGCGAATCGCCTCCGTTTTCAGCCGCTCATACAATTCGAGGATCAAGTGCGCTTTCGCAGCATTTGCCTCCGCCTGCACGGCAATTGCCTTAAGGAAGAACGCTACCCACGCGTTCCACGACCGCTTGCCATTGAGGTCGCGTAGGCTCGCAATGTACTCGACGCGGTGGACATCGAAGTACTGCGACAAGTAGAACATCGGGCGAGCGAGCAGTCGCTTCTCATAAAGGAAGACCGGAATCAGCATCCGCCCGATTCGCCCGTTGCCGTCCCGAAACGGATGGATGATCTCAAACTGTGCGTGAATCAGCGCAAGTTGAACGAGAGGATCGAGATCCTCGCCGCGCCAGTATGTCTCAAGATTGGTGAGGAGCTTCGGAACGCGAGAGGGCTTCGGCGGGACGAAGCGGGCCGCCTCGATCGGCGTACCGGGCGCACCGATCCACACCTGTGTACGCCGAAACTCACCGGGAGCTTTGTCGCGCCCGCGCACATTCTCCAAGAGCACCGCGTGAAGCCGCCTGAGCAGCGCAAGGTCGAACCCGCGTTTCCGCAGGGCCTTTTCGGCCGCACGCAGGGCCTTGCGGTAGCTCAGAATCTCCTGAATGTCCTCCCGCCGTTCCACGCTCGCGGGAGGCTCGCCCGCTTCGAACCGGAGTACGTCGGCGAGCGTCGCCTGAGTACCCTCGATTTTCGAAGAAAGCACCGCCTCTTGCGTCGTGAGAGGCGCAAGCAACACCGCGGGATCCGGCAGGCCGAGCAGTGTCCCGTCGTAGCGCGCTAACGCACGGGTGGCTCGGCCGATCGCCGGAACAAGAGCGCGCCAGTCGAGGCCTCCGCGAGGCAACGGCTTCGCGTCGAAAGGAAGGGAGGGCATTGAGTAAAGCAGTGTAGGCCCAACTGGCCCTTCGGTAAAGCATTATCAATGTTGCTTTACTCAAACCCCGTTGCGTTAACGCCCCTTTACCCAACCATCCGCCGGATCTTCGGGCTTAACTAAGACTCAGGTCGTAAGGTCCATCGCGCTGAACAGCGCGAGGCGCTGCTCTCGAAGCGGGTCGTTCTCCACCGTGCTGCGGTTGGCGAAGACCATCGTCGGCCGGCGCTGCGATTCGAAAGCCGGCCAATGCGGCAGCTTCGGCGTGTTCGGGTCGCCGGTGCGCGCGAACGCGATCCACGCGTCGCTCACTTTGTCCGCGAGGGCCGGCGCGTCGGGCGCGCTCGCGGTCATGCGCGATGTTTTCACATTGTCGAACACGAACGGGATTTCGATCGTGTGCGGCGACTTCAACCGGCCGCCGTCGAGCGGCGTTTCCCAGCGGAAGTAATAGAGGTAGACGGGCCCTTTGCCGAGTGCCGCGCGACGCTCGGCGATCTTCATCACCGGCGCTCCGTAGCGATGGTCGCTCGCGATCAAGAAATAGAGGTCGGACGGCGTCGCCTGCGGGTTGGCCTTGCGATAGACGTCGATGATCTGCGGGCCAGCATCGCCCAAGAGCTCGGAAATACGCGCGTGCATCGCTTCGGCGGTCAGCGAGAAGTCGGCTTCGTCGGCGCTCGACGTGAGCTCCGTGCGCGTGGAGCCGATGATGAGCGGCACGTCCGCCGACACGTCCGCTGCCGTCGGGTGGAATGGGTGACGCGGGACGGCGGTTCCGTCGACCGTCGGCGAGAATCCCATCGTCATCTGGTCCACGTTCATGCTGCGCACGACGTCGAAGTACGCGCTCATGATGCGGTCCACAGGCAGGCTTTGGAGCTCGCGCAGCTGCGACGTTTGCAAACCCAGCTTCGCGACGAGCTCGCGCGCGACGCGCGCGGCCTGATCGCGCTCCACCAGCTTGATGGTGGCGCCGCTCTCGATGATCGCGCGATGGAAGAGTCCCTTCGCGGACGGCATCGCGAGCAACGTCGCCACCTTGCGTCCGCCGCCCGACTGGCCAAACACCGTGACCTTGTCCGGATCGCCGCCGAACTGCGCGATGTTGTCGCGCACCCAGTTGAGCGCGTGCACGATGTCGAGCATGCCGACGTCGCCCGATTGCGCGAACTGCGCTCCGCCGAGCTCGCCGAGATACGTGAACCCGAGGACGTTCAAACGGTGATTGATCGACACCACGACGACGTCACCGCGCCGCGCGAGGTTGGTGCCGTCGGTGCCGGGCGAGGAGCCGGAGCCGGTCGCAAAGCCGCCGCCATGGCACCACACCATGACCGGCCGCTTCGCACCGTCGTCGAGCGCCGGGCGTCCAGACGTTGAGCACGAGGCAGTCTTCGCCTTCGGCGGGCAAGCCGGCGGCGGCGACCGCCAGCGCCGAGCTCTCGCTTTGCACGCCCGGCTCGCGCTGCGGCGCGCTCGGCCCATACTCGAGCGCGTCGCGCACACCGGTCCACTTCGCGGGATCGAGAGGCGGCATGAACCGGTTTCTACCGGCCGTTGTCGCGCCGTACGGAATTCCCTTGAACGTCTTGATCCCTTCGTAGTCCGCGCCGCGCACGCGCCCGAAAGCGGTGTCGGCTTCGACGAAGCCCGTCTGTGCCCACGACGTCCTGAGCACACCGCCCGAAAGCGCGACTAGCAGCGAGCCTTGCTTGAGAAACTCCCGACGAGATCGTTCGAGGATCATGGGACGCTCCTTTGCGTAAAGACGGTCAATTGGACGCTGGAGCCGCCGCTTCCCGCTGCGCGGCGACGGCCTTGTACGCCGAATAGTACTTATAGATGTTGCTCACGTAATCGACCGTCTCGCGGCCGATCACGCGTGCCGCAATGATCTCGACGTTGCCGAACCACTTGTTCGGGTCGAGGCCCACGGCGGCGGCCTTCTGCCGCAGCGTCGCGACGCGTGCGGGCCCCGCGTTGTAAGCAGCGAGCGTGAGCAGGCCCTGGTCGAGCGGATCGATGCCTTCGTCCGCAAAATAGCGATCCCGGAGGAAGCTCATGTACTTGATGCTTGCGTGAATGTTGTTCTCGAGGACTTCCACGTTGTCGATGCCGACGTTGCGATCCGCCGCCGTGGAAGGCTTGATCTGCATGACGCCTACGGCACCCGCGGAGCTGCGCCTCGAATGGTCGAGCTGCGATTCCTGATAGCCCTGCGCAATCGCAAGGAGCCAGTCGGAGCCGTACTGGTCGGCATAGGTGCGGAAATGCTGCGCCATGGCGCGATACTTCTCGACCTCGGCGGCAGTCGTCGGATTCTTGAGCCGCTGGACGTTTCCTAGATAGCGCTGCAGCAAGACGTTGCCGAAGAGCGTGCCGGCGCGGTGCTTGACGACGAAACCGTCGATGACCTTCTTGATCTGCGGTGCATCTTTGCGCAGGGCCCAGGCGATCTGTCCATCGGAACGCAGCGCCACTTGCGAGTGCACGACCGTCTGGTCGTACAGCTGCGCCCAGAATTCCGCGACGGGACGCTTGCTGACGGTCGCCGGAATGATCCCGGCGTCGACCATCTGCAGCACGTCCTCGTCCTCGAGCCGCGCATCGACCTCCTTGATCGAAACGGGGCGCACCCCCGCATTCGTCAAACGCTCGTTCAGCGCGACGAGATCTTCGTAGTAGCTGCTCGCACGCCGCACGTGAATTTCGCGCCCGGCAAGATCGGATTCCGTCAGCACGGCGGGCGCGTCCTTGCTCGTGACGACGACATCTTCGATTCCAGACATCGTGGGGGCGGAGAACTCGACGGTTTCACGACGCAGGTCGGTGACGGTGAACGCGCCGATTGCGACGTCGCCGTAACCTTCGGCGAGAGCCGGCAACAGGCGGTCGCGGGTCGTCGGAATGATCACGATCTTCGGCCGCACCTTGGATTCGCCGATGCGCGGCAGCTGGCTCTCGAGCTCGCGCAACGTTTCATACGCAATGCCTTTCTGCTCAGGGCCGTCCAGGTAGTAGAGCGTGCGGCTGAACGGCACGAGCACCCGCATGAAGCGCCGCTCGGCAAGCTCGTCATAGTCTCCGGTCCAACGCTGGTTCAGATTGAGGATGTCGGCTGCGGCGAGATCCTGAAACGGTGTGGGGTCCTCGACCGCAACCTGCGAATCGGGAGCACCCTCAGGGGCTTGCTCGGTTGCCTGCGTCTGCGGCTCAGACGCGGGAGACGGAGCGGGAACGGCGGGAGGCGGCGCTTCTCCGCCGCAGGCTGTGAGGAGGAATGCGACGCAAGTCAGGAGCGAGCGCGTGCCAGTCAGGTGCATATGCATGGGTACCTCCGCGGCTCCACAGTATGCCGATCCTGTCACCAAATTTCTGCCGCCGCCGCGAGCGTACTCCTCTTACTCGAAGGCGAAAATCCGCTTCCAATCGTCCTTCATGCTCACGACCGTCCAGCCGCGCTGCTCGGCTTCCTCGAGCGCGAGCTCGAGGCGTCCCATCGGCGAGACGCGATATTCGAACTCGCGCTCGGCATCGGTGTGGTCGACGAGCAGCATCAGGCGGCGCCCCTGCCCGGCGGCGGTCCATTGGAGCATCTGCTGATCGCCATCGGAGTTGCCGAAGGCCGCGATCGGCCTGCGGCCGATGAACTTCTGGATGGCGAGCGGCTTGCCCTCCTTGTCGTCGAAGAAGTCGAGCTCGGGCAGGCGGACGATCACCGGCACACCGTCCCGCATCTCGTACTTCGTCTTCCCGCTGCTGCCGATCACCTGCTCGGGCGGGATCCCATAGATCTGCTCTGAAATGGCGCGCATGAACTCGATGCCGCCGCCGGAGACGATGTAGGTCTTGAACCCGTTGGCCCGAAGGTAGCCGAGTAGCTCGACCATCGGCAGGTAGGCGAGATCGGTATAGGGCTGATTGAAGCGCGGATGCCTCGCAGTCGTGAACCAGTCCCTAGCCGTGCGATCGAACTCGGCGCTGGTCATCCCCGCGTGCGTCGCCACGACCAGCTCGAGCAGTCCCTTCACGCCGGCTGCGCCGAGCGCGTCACGGTCGTTTTCGAGCACGGCCTGAAACGGCTGCGTGGTGCGCCACTCCGGATGCTCAGGAGCCAGCGCCTTGACGCGGTCCAGCGCAAAGGCGAGCTGAGTGTAAAGCGGCTGCTCGGACCAGAGCGTCCCGTCATTGTCGAAGACGGCGATGCGCGACTCGGGCGGCACGTAGTCGGGACCGTTCGGGTCGACCACCGATTGGACGAACGTGAGAATGCTGCGTTTCGGTTCGCTGTCATTCCAGGACGGCAGCGAATCAGCCTGGGACGTGTTCGCGACACCCACTTGGACCTCCTGCGACTCGCCTGTCGGATCTGCGCACGAGCCGCCAGCAATGGCGATGATGAGCGGCGTCAGCACCCTCAGCATCGCACGTTGGCGGGACGCGATCATGTACCGCATGCCATTCCTCCTTTCCGGCTTCGGGGTGCCTCTACGCTCGCTTTCATGAGTTACCGTTGAGCTTCCCCTGACTCTAACGTCGGCGTGATGCGTCGAACACGACCTGATCGTGCCACCAGAGCCGCTCGAACAACGCGCGGCCGGACGTCGCGATGCCGCGTCGCCAACGATCTCGCCGATGCTGCGCTCGCCGTCGATGGCGTCGAACACGCTCTTCTCCTGCGCGTCGATCGGCAGATAGATGTCGTGGAAGGTGTGACCCCGGTTGATCAGCACCGCCGCGGCTCCTGGCGGCAATCTCTCTTGAACGCAGAGGGTATCCGGCAATCGAACCGGCACGTAGTCGAGCCAGGCGTCACCGGAAAAGCTGATCTGTTGCGAGCCGCCGGGGCGATCGTCGCGATAGGCGATCACGCTGTGGCTCGCCATCGTGCCCCGAAACAGCTCGGCCGCGGCGTATTGCTCCGCCGGCGGAAGCGCTGCGATCCGCGACGCCTGCGGCAGGCGCGCCATGACACCGCAGAGCGGGCTGTAAGGTGCCTGCTTGACCCAGCGGCCGAACGTGAGCCCCGCGCCGTTGATGAAATCGAAGAGCTGCGGCACGGAATACGCGCGGTCCTGCGGGTGCAGCAACGCGTCGGCGAGCGCCGCCTCCTGCCGGAAGTCCGGGGCGTCGCGCAGCAGGCGCGCCAACGGATGCGCGGCCGGCAACGCCTCGAGCGCGGCGATGAGATCCCGGATCTCGTCGATCGGCGGCACTGATGCCGATCCGTCGGCAGAACTCCTGCAGCATGTAAATGCCGGCGCGTCCGTACGGCGCGTACACCATGAGGTGCATCGCGCCGTCCGGCTCGAGCACGTCGCGCAGCGCGCGAAGCGCCGCATCGGGATCCGCGAGATGGTGCAGAACGCCGGTGCACACGATCTGATCGAAGGTCGTCTGCAAGTCCCCGACACGCTCGATCGGAAGCTGATGAACTTCGAGATTGGTCAGTTCGTACTTGCGCTGGAGGTCCTCCGTGCTGCGCACGCTCGTTGCGCTGAAGTCGATGCCCGTTACGCGGGCCGCAGGCCAGCGCACAGCGTGCTTGGCCGCCTGCGATGTACCGCAGCCGGCGACGAGGATCGTGTGGTCTTCCCTGTAGGGCTTGTCAGGCCAGCAGAGATGAAACTCCGCGCGGCGTCTGTTGCGGTCTTGCCAGCGCCGTCGATAGTTGTCGAGATCGTCGATCGGCCGCGGATACGGATAACGTTCGTAGAAGTCCTGGACCGCAGCCGCCACGCTTTCCTCTCGCGCCACTTCAGGTCACCGCAACGGAGCGACAGCGCAACACGCGACGACCGGCAGTCCGATTCTGGACTGCCGGTCGCCGCGTGCCTGTACTCACGTCACTGCCCGCTGGTGCTCGCCGCCGTCAGCTTCTCCAGCACGTCATCGAGCGAGAAGCTGCCGACCTTCTGGCTCGGCGGGAATTCCTTGAACGTGCCGATGAACTGCGCGACGTACTCCTGCGCGGGCACGAGCAGGAAGGTGCGGTCGATTCGCCACCGCGCGTAACCGATGGCGACCTGCTCGGCGCGCTCGAACGGATCGGAACGCAGGTTGATGATCTTCGGCAAGCGCAGCGGCGTGAACGGGTCCTGCCAGACGTCGAAGCCATGACAGCGCTGCTCCTGGAAGACGACCTTCCAGTTGTCGTAACGCAGCCCCACGAGCGAGCCGTCGTCGTTCCAATAGAAGAACTCCTTACGCGGATTCGCGCCCTTGCCGGCGAGCCTATCGGTGATGTTGTAGCCGTCGAGATGGACCTTGAAGGTCTTCTTGCCGACCTTCATGCCCTTCAGCAACTGCTCCTTGACGTCGGGCACGCCGGCCGCCGCCAAGAGCGTGGGCAGCATGTCCTCGTGCGAGAAGAGGTCGTTGTTGATGGTGCCGGGCTTGATGACGCCGGGCCAGCGGATGGCGCAAGGCACGCGATAGCCGCCCTCCCAGTTCTCGTTCTTCTCGCCGCGGAACGGCGTGGTGCCGCCATCGGGCCAGCTGAAGCACTTCCGCGCCGTTGTCGGTGGAGTACATGACGATGGTGTTGTCGTCGAGGCCGAGCTCCTTGAGCTTGTCGAGGATCTGCCCGACGTGACCGTCGTGCTCGACCATGCCGTCGGGATAGATCGCCGAGCCCGGTCTTGCCCCGGCTCTCCGGCTTCAGGTGCGTGTAGATGTGCATGCGCGTGGAGTTCCACCAGAGGAAGAACGGCTTGTCCGCCTTCTTCGCCTTCTCCAGATAGTCGAGCGTGGCCTCGGTGACCTCGTCGTCGATCGTCTCCATGCGTTTCTTGCCGAGCGGCCCGGTGCTTTCGATCTTTTGCGTGCCGTCCGCGATTCGCCCAGCAGTGGATCACGCCGCGAGTCTGGAATTTCTTGATCAGCGCGGGATCCTTGAAGTAGTCCTCGTTCTCGAACTCTTCCTCCGCATTGAGGTGGTAGAGCGAGCCGAAGAACTCGTCGAACCCGTGCGCGGTCGGCAGCGTCTCGTCGGCGTCGCCCAAGTGGTTCTTGCCGAATTGCGCGGTCATGTAGCCCTGCGCTTTGAGCAACTCGGCGATCGTGACGTCGCGCGCCTGCAGCCCTTCCTTCGCGCCGGGCAGGCCGACTTTCAGCATGCCGGTGCGGAAACCGGATTGGCCGGTGATGAAGCACGCGCGGCCGGCGGTGCAGCTCTGCTGGCCGTACCAGTCGGTGAAGAGAGCGCCCTCCTTCGCGATGCTGTCGATGTTCGGCGTCTTGTAGCCCATCATGCCCAGGTTGTAGGCGCTGACGTTCCAGTAGCCGATGTCGTCGCCCCAGAGAATCAGGATGTTCGGTTTCTTAGTTGCCATTGCTCCTTCCCTTCTTCCTTCTTTTGCGTGCTGATCTCGCCATTCGTCAGACTGTCATGCTGGTCATTGGCAGTCGATAAGACCTTCGGGCTGGTGGGCTGTCGGCATCGGAGCCGTAGTAGACGACAGGATCTCGCCCCGTCGTCGGGGTGTATATGCGGTAACTACTGTGCCCGCTCGGGGGCCGCGGCCATTGACTCGTAAAGGTCAATCAGCGGTTGTTGAGTGACGCTGAGAATGCCGCTGTCAGGGCGATCGAGCGCGGCGATCAGCGCGAACACCAGGGCGAACGACAGCGTAAACGAGAAACCGATGATCCGCCGCGCGATGGACCGTTTCGATCCCGCCACTCCCGCCTGATAGCCGACGCTCACCATGCCGAGAATCGTGACGCAGTAGAGCACGAACCAAATCTCGCTCGGGACCCGCGCTTGAATGCCGACAGCCACTCTAGCCGCATGTATCCCGTTGACCTCGTTCAGGGCATCGATGTACATCGCGGCAACATCTGAATTCATGTCTTTGCGTGCGTTCGCGACCGCCATGTTCCACAGCCGGCCCTGCAGCCGTTGCGTCTCGGACAGGAACGTCTGCACGCTCTCGAGGGTCCCGCGCCTCCGCGAATTTCACGCGCAGATCGACGTACTGCCGCAGCAACGCCGCTGCCTCGCCGCGATCCTCTTCGGGCAGAAAGTCCGACCGTTGCCAGGCAGTACGGATGGCAATGGCGTCATCGCGAACCAATCCCTTTCTCGTGTCATAGCGCTCCGAGACGATCGCGAACGTGAACGCCAGCATGAACGCCGCCAGGCCAAGGATGGCGCCGGACATGGTGGAGATCGTCGAGTCCTTGTCGTCGTGCCCCCGCCGGTGCATGACCTGCCCCAGCCGATTCCCTAGTTCGATGGCGGCCATCACCACGATGACCGTGCCGGCGAAAATGACCAAGATAGGTATGGCGTCAGTGTTCACAGTTGTGACTCGTCTAATCGCCCGGGATCTCGGCAGAATACTGCGGGGACGGCGCAAGTCCTCCAGCGCCCTGCCCGCTCTTCACTGCCGCGCCATCGCGATGCGCACCGCCTCCTCCGGCGAGACGAGGTGATCCGCGGCCTCGGCCGCCTCGGCGATGGCGATCTGCACGCCCCTGACGCGGCCGATTGAACTCGTTGCCGCGCGGCCCGTAGTCCGGCGACACGGGCGCGCCCGGTGTCCACGCCGACGTCGCAGCCGTCGTCGGCCGAGAAGACCATCGCCGCCGTGGCGCCGACCTTGCCCTCGCCGACCTTCTTGCCGTCGACGTAGAGCGACACCGTGCCGCCCTTGCCGAGGCCGCCGCCGGCGTAGGCGAACTCCATGCGCACCTGGTGCTCGCCCGCCGGCAGCTTGCTCTTCGCACTCGACGTAGAAGTAGTGGATGCCGAGCAGGTTGTAGCAGTACTTGAGCTTGCCGCCCTTGGCGTACAGGCTCCAGCCGCCGATGTTGCCGCCCTGGGCGATGATCACGCCCTCGGCGCCGGACTCGGGCACGTCGATCTCGGCGGTCACCGAGTGCGACTTGTTCTTGATGCTGATCACCGAGTTCTCCGACAGGCGCCCCATGCCGCCGAAGAGGATCTGGGTGTTCCCCTGGATCAGCACCGGCCGTCCGGCGAGATCCGGGTTGAACCGTTCGGCGCCGCGGTCGTCGAGCGGCAGCACGTTGTAGCGGGTCGCCTCGATCAGCCACAGGCGCTGCAGCTCGTGGAGCTTCTCCGGCATCTGCTTCGACAGGTCGTTCGCCTGGCTCCAGTCCTTGTTGGTGTCGTAGAGCTCCCAGACGTCGTCGTCGAACGGCGGGCGTCTTCTCGCCGACGAGCAGCCAGGGCGTCTTGTGCCGCGTCACCGCGGTCCAGCCCTTGTGGTAGATGCCGCGGTTGCCGAACATCTCGAAGTACTGCGTCTCGTGCCGCTCGGCCGCCTTGGCGTCGTTGAAGGAGTACAGCATGCTGACGCCTTCGATCGGGCTCTGCTGCACGCCGTTCACCGACGACCGGCTCCGGCAGTCCTGCCGCTTCGAGAATCGTGGGCGCGACGTCGATGACGTGGTGGAACTGCGAGCGGAGCTCGCCCTTGCCTTTGATCCCGTTCGGCCAGTGCACGATCGTGCCGTTGCGCGTGCCGCCCCAGTGCGAGGCGACCTGCTTGGTCCACTGGTACGGCGTGTTCATCGCATGCGCCCAGCCCACCGCGTAGTGGTTGTAGGATTCCGGCCCGCCGAGCTTGTCGATCCGCTCCATCAGGAACTCGGGCGTCTCGAGGGCGGCGGCGCCGTTGAAGTTGATCATCTCGTTGAACGTGCCGTTGAGCGTGCCTTCGGCCGACGCGCCGTTGTCGCCGATGATGTAGTAGACCAGCGTGTCGTCGAGCAGGTTCGAGCTTCTTCAGACGTGTCGAGCAGCCGGCCGACGTGGTGGTCGGTGTACTCGAGGAATCCCGCGTAGACCTCCATCTGGCGGCGCAGCACGGGCTTCGAGCGCTCCGGCATCTCGTCCCACGCCGGGATCTCCTTGTGGCGCGCCGTGAGCTCGCAGTCGGCCGGAATGACGCCGAGCTTCTTCTGCCGCGCGAAGGTCTCCTCGCGCAGCTTGTCCCAGCCCTGGTCGAACTTGCCCTTGTACTTGTCCGCCCACTCCTTCGGCACGTGGTGCGGCGCGTGGGTCGCGCCCGGCGCGAAGTAGATGAAGAACGGCTTGTCGGGGATGAGCGCCTTCTGCTGGCCGATCCAGCCGATCGCCTTGTCGGTCATGTCCTCCATGAAGTGATAGCCCTCTTCGGGCGTCTTCTTCGACTTCGATCGGCGTCGTGCCCTCGTAGAGCGAGGGGTACCACTGATGCGCCTCGCCGCCGATGAAGCCGTAGAAGTACTCGAAGCCGCCGCCGCCGGTCGGCCAGGCGTCGAACGGGCCGGCCGGGCTCGTCTCCCACACGGGCACTTCGTGGCACTTGCCGAACTGGGCCGTGGCGTAGCCGTTCAGCTTCAGCGTCTCGGCGATCGGCGACATGCGTGTTGGGCAGCACCGAGCAGTAGCCGGGCGAGCCGGTGGCGATCTCGGTGATGCCGCCCATGCCGCACCGAGTGGTGATTGCGCCCGGTCAGCAGCGCCTGGCGAGTCGGCGAGCACAGGGCCGTCGTGTGAAAGCGGTTGTACTTCAAACCGCCCGCCGCGAGACGTTCGGCGTTCGGCGTCTGGCACGGGCCGCCGAACGCGCTCGACGCGCCGAAGCCGACGTCGTCGATCAGAATGATCGAGCACGTTCGGCGCGCCCTTCGGTGGGCGCAATTGCGCGATGGGCGGGAACTTCGTATCCGGATCCTTCGCGTCGTAGGTGATCAGACCCGTGCGAGTCGAGTCCGGAATCGGCAGAACATTCCGTGCGATCTTGTCGTCCGACATCGTCGTCATCTCCGTAACTGTTGTTGGTTTCTGTCCGATCTTTGCGCTTACTGCCGCGCCATGGCAA
>CAVUTF010000016.1:0-145115 GCA_963744305.1 uncultured Gammaproteobacteria bacterium | reverse complement strand
TGCACGTGCGCGGGCGCTTTGAGCAGCCCGTCCGCAACGAGCTTTGCGGCGTTGTACAGCATCGCGAGATCGAAGATCTCCACCTCGGGCTTGATGTCGTGCTCGAGCATGCTCTGCGCGAGATCGTTGATCAGCGTCGGATGGTTCTCGTAGATGATCTTCGCGAAATTCACGGAGCCCGTCGCCAGCGACGCCATCTCGGGTCGAGGTGCAGCATGCCGCCGCGCTCCTTGCCCGTGCCGCTGCGTCCGCCCGTCGAGAACTGCACGATCATGTCGGGGCAATGCTTGCGGATGCCGGCGAGGAAGCGCGCGAACTTCTCAGGATCCGACGTCGTCGAGCCGTCGTCGTTACGCACGTGCACGTGGACGAGCGCGGCGCCGGCCTCGTACGCCGCGTGAGCGATTCGATCTGCTCGTCGACCGTGATCGGTACCGCCGGGTTGTCCTTCTTGGTCGGCACGGACCCGGTGATCGCAACGGTGATGATGCACGGCCTGCCCATGATTCTCTCCTTGGACCAACGCGCTTGTACGGGGCGCATTCTAGACGCGCCCGCCCGGCCACTACGGCCGCGCCGCCTTGCCAATGCCGACGGCGCCGGTATGCTGCACAACTTGATGCTTCTTGACGGAGAGACGATGCCGACGCTGACGCTCGCGCAGGCCAACCAGATCGTCGCCAAGGCGCTCGAAAAAGCGCGGGAGATGAAGATCAAGCCGGTCAGCGTCGTCGTGCTCGATGAGGCGGCCACTTGAAGGCGATGCAGCGCGAGGACGGCGCCAGCATGTTCCGCTTCGACGTCGCGACCGGCAAGGCGTGGGCCGCCGTCGCCATGGGCGCCTCGAGCCGCGCGCTCGCGGGCCGCGCGAAGGACAACCCGAACTTCTTCATCACGCTCGCGGCGACGGCCGGCGGCAAGTTCCTGCCGCAGATCGGCGGCGTGCTGATCAGCGACGCGAGCGGCGCGATCTCGGCGCGGCGGGCGCGAGCGGCGGCACCGGCGAGGAGGACGAAGCCGTTTGCGCCTACGGCATCGAGCAGGCCGGCCTAGTCGCGGACCGGTGACCCACCTAGAGCACAAGTACCGCGTCTTCCTCGTCTGCGTGGTCGGCATCTTCATCACGGTGTTCGACACGAGCTCGTCGATCGTCGCGCTGCCGACGATTGCGCTCGAGTTCGGCACCGATTTGCCGACGGCCCAGTGGGTCATCATCGGCAACGGCCTCACGATTGCGGCGTTGCTCGTGCCGATGGGCCGCCTGTCGGACCTGCTCGGCCGCAAGCGGATCTATGTCCTCGGCGCATTGATCTTCGCGATAGGCGCACTTCTCGCCGGGGTTTCGGGCAGCATCGCCGGCCTGATCGGAGCCCGCGTATTCGTCGGTGTCGGCTCCGCGATGACGCAGGGAACCGCGATGGCGATTCTCGTCGGCAACTTCGAGGCGAGGGACGGGCGAAAATGCTCGGCTTGCAGCTCGGCGTCGTCGGCTTGGGCGCGATTGTGGGGCCCGCAGCGGGCGGCGTCGTGACGGGCACCGTCGGCTGGCGCATGCTGTTTGCAACCACGGCGATTGCGATGCTCGTGATTTGCATCGCGGCCCAGCGCACGCTGCGCCGGCGCGCGAAGCGGGCGCCGTCCGAAGTGCAGCCGTTCGACTACTTGGGCGCCGCGCTGTTCTCGAGCTTTCTCGTCGCTCTGCTGCTCACGCTGACGCTCGGTCCGGGCATCGGGTGGACCGAGCCTGTCACTTTGCTCGGTTGCGCGGCTGCAGCTCTGCTGCTCGTGCTGTTCGTGCGCGTGGAGCGGCGCATGGCGGCGCCGATGCTCGATCTCACGCTCTTTCGAATCGGCGAGTTCGGTTGGGGCTCGCTCGCCGCGATCGTCACGTTCATGGGCATCGCATCGACGCGGTTCCTCACGCCGTTTTTCTTGCAGGGCGTCAAGGGCTTCGATGCGTCGCGCGTCGGCTTGACGATCGTGCCGGCGGCAATCGTGACGGCCGTCGCCGCACCTTTTGCGGGGCGGCTCGCCGACCGCTGGGGCGTGCGGTTGTTCGCCAACATCGGCATGGGCGTCACCGCGCTCGGATTCGCGACGTTCACCTGCTGACGACGGCGACGCCGGTCTGGGCCGTGGTGCTCGGGCTCATGGTGATGTCCTTAGGAATGTCGCTGTTCAGTGCGGCAAACAATGCATCGGTGTTGAACTCGGTCGACGCGAGCCACCATGGGCTGGCGGCTGGCTTCGTCAACCTCTGCCGCAACTCGGGCAACGTGATCGGCATCGCATTCGGCACGGTGATCGTCACGCTGACCATGGGCGCCGACGGTTACCCGCCGTCGTTGAATGCCGTGGACCCTGCCGCGGACCCGGGAATTCTGCACGCGTTCACGCACGGAGTGGATATCGCGGCCACGGTGCTCACGACGATCTCGCTCACGGTTCTCGTTGCTCTCGTAGCCTGGTCTTGGAGCGCCCGCAAGGAGCGCAGCCAGACGTCCGCCGCCGTGGCTAGTCCTGTAGAAACCTCTGCGCCACTTCAAGATCGCACGCTAGACCCGTAGGCGACTAAATCGGGTCGATAGTCCAACTCGGCCACGTGCATGACCGGCGCTGCGAGATAGTCCGGATCCTCGAGCGTTATTTCGTAGCGCAACCGGCGGTGGTCGTCCGTCAGGGAGAAACGCTCGATCAGATGTTTGCCCGCGCCCGACGGCAAGCCTCCCATCGCGTTGCCTTCGCGGTGGTCGGCGAACTGCACGGTGTCGACGACCAGCGTCGCGCCTTCCCAATGTCCGATTGAGTGCCCATGGAGCGTCCGTTCCGCGTCTTTCGGGTGGATGCGCCCGTCGAGATAGACGATGCGCTCCGACTTCATCCAGTCGACGCGGAAGACTACCTTGTCGTCTTCCACATCGACCGTCGTTGCGACGGGATAGAGCATCAGCGTCGGCGGTGTGACGGGTATGCAGTCCGCGTGCGCGGTCTGGCGGCTGTCGAACTGCGCGACCGCCGCGCGGCCTTTCTCCGTGATCTGCCAGTTGCTCCGGCTATTGAAGTCGCGGAACCGCGCGAAGCGGCGAGAACCAAGTGCCTTCGATCGAGCTCGCGCTCACGTTGCTCGGCGCCGGGCGGCGCGATGTGGAACCTATGTTCAGTGGCAGCACGGTGCCGTCGGCCTTCACGAGCTCGCGGCCGAGCACCATGTGCCCCGGACCGCGCTTCGAAGGACTTCCTTTGATCGTGACGCGCTCGCCGACGGCGACGGCGTCCGGCGTGAGACCGAGCGGCAAGAGCACCGAGCTCGCGCCCGCCTCGATCTCCTGCTCGACGAGCGCGCCGTCGGCGCCGCGGACCTGCAACGCCATATAAACGTGTGGATTCCTCCACGCGTACTTCGACACGGTCCCTTCGATCGAGACCTGAGAAGTCGTGTCGAACTGCGCGGCGCTATGGTGCGCGTGCGCGGCGGCCGCCGCGCCCAACGCGCACACAAGCGCCAGGGCACGAAGCCAGCGTTCGAGGGCTGCAGGCCCCGCGGCCGAGACCTGACACACGCTGTGAAGTTCCATATCCAATTCCTTGATTTATAAAATGAACACCAGGCGCGTTTGTCCGCTATTCGCCGGCGTTGATGTTGAACACCTCGGCCCCTTCTTCGGGCGCGCGATAGATCGTCGTGCCGCTCGAGCGCGGCGGAATCGGCAGGCCTTTCGCCCTGGCCTCCGCGACTTGCTGCTCGTAGGCGCGCTCGCCCGAGAGGCCGCCGGCGACGGCACTGTTGCCCTCGTGGCACGAGTATTCGTACACCTCGTAGTTCGGCTGAGTGGTAAACATCACGCGGTAAGTGAACGGCGCGGTGTACGTCTCGGGATCGTCGATCGTCGCACGGTATTCGATCATCTCCGGGTCTACGCGCCGATAGCGTTCCGTCACTTTGAGCTTGTCGCTGTGCGGACCCCGCGCGCCGACGCTCGTCTTGTCCGTGAAGTTTGTCGTCTCGACGACCAACGTATCGCCCTCCCAACGGCCGCGCGCGTTCCCCATGTACTGGTCGGACGTCGTCGGTCACGTGCGGGCGCCCGTCGAGTTGAACGATCCGTGTGTCGTGGATCATTTCGTAGGTGATCGACACCGTCGTCGGACTTTGCGCGATCCGGATGCCGTTGCCGTAGATCGACGGCAGGACGGAACCGAAGATGCCGCGCGTAATGCAGCGGTCGTAGAGGCTGAAGTCCTCGAACGTGTCGAACGTGGTGTCGCTGAACGTGCCTTGGTTGCCGACGGCCGCTGCACGCGCTTTGCCAGCCGCGGTCATCTCGGGAACCCTGCCGTTCGGCGGATCGACCACGAGTGAAGCGAAGCCGAAGGTGCGAGTGCCCCACTCGTTACGCAGGAAAGTCTCCGTCTCCGCAGCCCGATTCTTGCCGCCCTGCTGCATGCTCGCCCGCTCGAAGAACTCCTCCGGAGTCAGCGTGTCGCGGGAGCCGAAGCTCTCAGGCCGGTCGCGTGGGATCCCGCGCATGTCGTCGACGCTCCAGACTCCCTCGAGGCTCGGATGGCCCCAAGTAGTACGTGGCGCGCGCCACTTTGGGTCCTTCACGGCGGCTGCAATTGTCTCGGCGGGAACGGAGCGCAGCGCCGACGGAGGAGCTCCGGGACCCTCGCCGATGCGTTGAGCCCAGACCGGCGTGAATGCAAACGACGTGATCAGGAGCCCGGGCACGCAGAATCGGTTCGCGGTCATTTTTCCAGCCTCCGAAGGTCTTCGAGCAACGGTAGCAGGAGCGCCGGTGCCGTTCAAAGGCATCGGATACCCAGCGGTTTCCGGCTGCGTCATACTCCGCGGAAACGGCCGGCAGATGTGCCCTGCCGGGCCCACGGGAGCGCGCGATGCATGCCGCCGCACAGAGTCGAATCGCACTGATCGGTCTAGTATTGAGCGCGACTTGCTTCGCCCACCACGGCGTTGCGCCGCATTACGACACGAGCAAACCCGTCAAGATCGAGGGCATCGTCTCGAAGTTCGAGTTCATCAATCCACACTCATTCGTCTACATCGAGACCTTGGACGCCGGCGGCCAGAAACAAGTATGGAACTGCGAAATGGCATCGCGCAGCGTGCTGTCGCGCAATGGGCTGAGACAGGACACATTCAAACCGGGCGACCCGATCACGATCGACGGCGTTGCCGCGCGCCACAATCCGACCGGCTGCGCGCTGCGCATGGCGCACTTCGCGGACGGCAGCGTGCTCGATAGCACGACGCTGTTCGCCCCAACGGTGGCCTCCGGCCGCGAGCTTCCCGCCGAGCGCGGCTCGATCATCGGCATCTGGACGATGAAGCGGTTCGCCGTCTCGCGATACGACGGCGCGCTCACCGAGGCGGGTGAGCGCGCCCGTGCGGCGTTCGATCCGATCAAGGACGATCCGGCAATCTACTGCGATCCTGCAAGCCCCGTGCGTTTCTGGGTGAACGTGAACGAGCCGTTCGAGATCCGGCGCGAGCAAGATCGCGTCGTGATCGTTCATCGTTTCATGGACACGCAGCGCATCGTGTACCTCGACGACGCGCCGCGCCCCGCGGACTTCGCACGCGGCACGATGGGCTATTCACGCGGACACTTCGAAGGCGCGGTATTGGTCGTGACGACCGACTACTTCGTTTCGGCGACTCTCGAGCCCCGCTTCGGAGTCATGCATACGCAGGATTTAAAGCTCATGGAGCGGCTCGAGGTGAATGCGGCCGGCGAGCTCGAGATAACCTGGGTCATCGACGACCCGGCCTATTTCAAGAAAGCGTTCACCCAGAAAGAGCTGTTCGTGCGCAGCCCGTGGGATCCGGAACCTTACAATTGCAAACCCGGGTATCAGAATTGAGCACGCGCGCGGTGTAGCCTTCCGCAACTGAGGCGTGACTCAGCTACGTCGTCGATTAGCGATGGGGCAGGCGAAACGCCCGCCCCTTCGCGCCTCTGTCGTGTTTGCCGCCGAAGCCGTCATGGCGCAGCGGCCGCAGCAATGTTGTGACGTTCAGAAAGCCACGCGGGCGCCCAACTTGCGCCCCTCCGTGTCCGGGAAGCGGAAATGAATGCCGAGCAAGATGCGGGCTTCGACGACCTCGGGTTGACGATCTCGGAACGGGATGCCTCGCACGTACGTCGCCCTTTTGGCGAAGTCGGCGGACATGGCGCCGAGCCTACACGCAGCCGCGGAAGCCCAAGGGCTGTCCGCGGCTGCGACGAGAGAGGCGTATCGCGAGCTAGATTGCCGGCTGCATCTTGTTGTCGAAGATGTAGTCCGCGACTGCATTGCAGCTCTCAATGCTTTCCGTGAGATCGAACCGGAAGTGGATGCCGCCCCAGACTCGACTGTTACCCTCTTCGACTTCGAGGTCCGTGAAGCTTGGGTAGTTCTCCGCGCGCACGACCGGTGACGTCGCCGTATTGTTCAAGTACCACGTCGCCTTGAAGGGCCTGTTGTCGCCGAAAAAGTTGCGCAGTATGCCCGCCCCGCCGGCGCCGATGCACTGCATGTTGCTCGAGTACGCCGGATAGGGCGGCGTCACGAGCAGCGGTACCCAACCGGGCTGCCCGTCGGTGAGAGGATTGTCATCGTAGTCCGGGTCGCTGCCGACGGCGCCCGCATTCGCGATGGCCGTCTCGGGACGCCACAGGCGATAGACGAACTTGCTGTTCTGTGAGGTTTGAACGCTGTCGAACTGCGATGTGGTTAGCAACGCGAAGAGCCGCGCCGTCTCAACCAAGGACAGCCGGTCTTCCTGGGCCATGTCGCGCGCGACGTTATGCCACACGCGGAAGGCGGTCGTTACGCTTCCGCAGGGTGGTGTGGCAGCCCACACGAGCGCAATCCTCTGCCTGCCCACTATCGATGGGTCATCGCAGGAGGTGGGGTAAGGAACAGGCCTTTCCCCCTCGTTCTTGACCTCGTTGACGTCCGCTGCGTACTCGGCGCTCTCGAGCTGCGGCGGCGGGTCCGGCAGGAATTGCGTCGACGAGAGCACGGCGAACGGCTCGACGTCGCCCAGCTTTGATAACTGCGCCGGACCTGATGCCGTGGGCACCCAAATTCCCGGCAACACCGACGGCAGGAGTGCCGGCGGGAATGCCGGAGGAAGCGGATTGGCGCTCCGCGAAGCCATCGGTTGCGCGCCAGGCGAGGACCGATTGCGGCGATGTCTGCCGCCGACCTCCACGCCGAGAGCCCTCTGATCCGGTGGGATCGTGGCGAGGTCCGCCGCGAGCTTGGCATCGATCGCCGTTCTGCCCGGCGTACCGGCAGCAAGAAACGCGGCCAGCACATCGTGAGCCGCTTGGGCAGCCGCCGCGTTCGCCGAGGCGCTGCGCGGCGCAGTCAAACCGACCTTGAACGCCTCGTAGCGCCCTTCGATCGCAACGACCGCATCTGCCATCGCAACGTGGATGATCGCGTACTGTCGAAGTTGCGACTGCGGCGGACCAGCGACGAACTGGCCCGCGAGCTGATTCCACTCGATGACCGTGTTCTGCGCCTCGACGTGCGCCGCAAAAACACCCATGGCGACGAGCAACGTAGCAGCCGCCAAGTGCTTGGTATGGTTCTTCATTGGTGCCTCCAACCAGATTTTTCGTTATTGGGGGGAACGAGGACGGATGCCGCCGAGCCCAATACGGTGCAAGCGGCAAGGCTGGTAAGAACTCTTGATCTTGTCACGTTCGCTCTCCTCGATTGTTGAGTTTCGTATCGGAGTTCGCGCGTGCGATAGCTGGATTCTCCCTACGGCCGGGCTCACATGCCGCGCCGACCGTTATCACTTGCGGCCGCAGAAGCTCGCCAGCCCTCCGCCCAACCATCGGAGGACTTGGAGGTCCTCTGAGGCGCGTCGAGACGATTCCTTCTCTCTGACGCACGGACTGACGATGCACGCGAGTATCCGCGCATGCGGATGAGCGGTCTATGAAAAATGTCGAGCGCTCACCTTACGCTCGTCTTACGCTCGTGTTTCTCTCGTGTCGCTCAGAGAGAATGTTTCAGCTCGTGTGATGCCGCCTGATAGCGGTGATGCTAACGAGTACGATCACGAGTGCACGCGAAGAGATTGCAGCGACTGCGTCGCCCCAACGACATGCACGATGCAGGTGAAGCGGATTATCAAGAATCGCACACCGCGTTGGCGACTCGTGATCATGGCAAGGCCAACGCCACGAGCTCCCGTCTCCCGGCCGACTGCGAGCACGATGTATTGCTTGCCGCCCGCCACGAGCGGTCATCGGCTTGCCGCTCGCGGCCGCCCGGCAATGGAATCTCGGCGATGATCTCGCCCGTTGCCTTGTCGTGCGCGCGTAGCATCGGCGCGCCGCCGTAGCCTTCGCCGGCGATCAGCAGCGTCTTGGTCACCAGGAGCAATGCACGGCTTGGCTTGCCCGTGCGCGGAATGTTCCAGCCTTTAACGCCGGGTGATTCTTCACGCGTAGGGCGTCTCGCCGTTCGCGACCATCCGCGCATGCTGGCCGGTGTGCATGTTGATCGCGGTGATCCGTCCCCATGGCGGCTTCACGAGCGGCAGGCCTATCGGCTTCGGAGCTTTGCCGTTGACGAACAGATAGCGAACATCCGAGCGGTCGCCTGCTACAGCATGGCGGTTTCCGGATCCGCCGCCCCGCCCTCCCAGTTCGCCCCGCCCCCGTAGTGCGGCAGCACGAGCGTGCCCAGGGCGCCGTCCGGCGATTCGAGCAGCGACGACGGCGTGAACATCGGCCCATCCGCAAACCCTTCACGGACTCCAGCGCGGCGGCCTTGAGCGCCGGAGTGAAGTCGATCAAGCCGCTCTCGAGGACGCCTTGGCGATCGTAGGCGGCCGGCTTCGTCGGAAACGGCTGAGTGGGCGACGTCCACTCGAACGGCACGTCGGACGCCGGCACCGACCGGCCGGCCGTCGACGACGACGTCGAGCAGGATCGGCGAGGTCGGGTTATCCCAATCCCAGATGTCGTGGTGAATGAAAGGAACCCTTCACCCAGAAAGAGCTGTTCGTCCGCAGCCCCTGGGATCCGGAGCCCTACAATTGCAAGCCCGGATACCAGAATTGATGGGGGTAAGAAAGGGGCAGGCGAACCGCCTGCCCGTTTGGTTTCAATAGTCCTACTCGCCGCCGTGGCCAACCGGCCGCAGTGCGTTCGTGAACGTCCAGAAACCCACGCGGGCACCCAACCTGCGCGCCTCGGTGTCCGCGAAGCGGAAGTGAATGCCCAGCAAGATCCGAGCGTCTACGACCTCTTGTGCGGCATCCGAGAAGCGGCGGAATGTGCGTGGGTTAGTGCAAATCGCGACCGAAGGTGCAGTCCCTTTGTAGATCTCGAACCTGAACGCATTCGTGCGGAAGTACATCTGCAGGATCGTCACGTACGCTCCGGTCACGCCGTTTGCGCCTGAGACATAGTCGGGATAGGCAGGCGTCTGCGACCCCGGGGGGAAATGCGGCCCCTGGATGAATGGTATCCAGTCGACGTCTCGCTCGGTTTCGGCGTTAGGATCCTCGTCGGCGCGGCGAATGGCGGCGATCGGCCGCCAAAAATTGTAGTGGATCTTGCTGTCCCAAACGGCTATGAGCGCGTCGGCCCCTGCAAATGTCGCGAGCGCCAACAGCCGCGCCGTCTCTCCGATCGAGAGCTGCCGGTCTACCGCGATGTTCCGAACAGTGTCGTTCCATTGCAAGATTAAGTTGCCCCCCCAGAAGCGAGCCATATCGGTCTCCCGCGGTGCGGGACACGCAGGGGCCGGAGGGTGGCTTTCGATGTTCCCGTGCTCCTTGACTTCGTTGTAATCGCGCAGGTACCTCTCGCTGGTCATCGCTGGCGGAGGCCCTGGAAGAAATTGCGTGGGCGATGTCATCGTGAAAGGCTCGGTCGTGGCCAGGTACACGAATGCCATATTCGTTGCGGGCGGTTGTGGTTGCCATTCACCCGCGCCGGTCCCGCCGATGAACGTCATTGCCGGCGCCGGACGGACCTTCGCGAGCAGCTGCGTGGCGGCGGCGGCGCCCACCGCGAGCCCCGGATCGTTGCCGTCGAGATAAGGTTTGAACGCGGGGGCGAGCAGCGTCGCCACCGAGTTGGGGCAGACCGTTGCGAGCACGTTGTAGGCCGCCGCCGCGGCGGCGGCAGCCCTCGACTCGCCACCCGTCGCCGAAACGCCGGCCAGGTAGGGCTCGTAGCGCCCCTCGATCGCTTGCACGGCGTTGTGCACGGCTGCTTGCGCGATGGCGATGTCGAGCACTTGCCCCGGAGCGCCTCGATGCGCACCCGTGCATTGCACCGCCAGCGCGTTCCACTCGGCGACGACGTTTGCTTCGACGGACGCCGCCCAGCCCAGGATAGTGCAGGCGGCAAGGCTCGTAAGAACTGTTGATCTTGTCACGTTCGCTCTCCTCGATTGTTGAGTTTCGTATCGGAGTTCGCGCGTGCGATAGAGTCCTCCTTACGGTCAGCGCAAAACTGACCGCTATCACGTGCCGCCGCAGAAGCTCGCCAACCCCCGCCCAACCATCGGAGGACTTGGAGGTCCTCTGAGGTGCGTCGATCCGATCCTTGGTCTCTGACGCACGGACTGACGATGCAGGAGCGAGTATCAGCGTGTGCGGATGAGTGGTCAATGAAAAAAAGCGAGCACTCGTCTTGCGCTCGTGTTTCTCTCGTATCGGTCGTGGGAGAGATGTCTCAGATTGTTAACGGTCGTGCGTCAACAGCTACGGCAAAGCGAGCGCAATGAGCTCCGCGGGTGTTTCCCTGCCGACTGCGAGCACGATGTACTGCGTGCCGCCGGGGCCCCGGCCGTTCAGTTCAAATCGACGGCAAACTGCTTCAGCAGCTGCAGCGGCACGATCTCGAGCGCGCGCTGATGCGTGCCCTTCAAGACAACGCGCGGCGCCATGCCCTGCTGCTGAGCCTCGAGCCAACGCGCGGCGCACAGGCACCAGCGATCCCCTGGCTGCAGCCCCGGGAAATCAAACTCCGGGTGAGGCGTGGAGAGATCGTTCCCGCGGAAACGCGAAAACTCCAAGAACTCTTTCGTGACCTCGACGCAGACCGTGTGCGAGCCCACGTCCTGCTCGCCGGTATTGCAGCAACCATCGCGAAAGAAACCCGTTCTCGGTCGATCGTTGCAGCCTTGGAGCGCCTCGCCGAAAACGTTGACGGACGGATCCATTTCGTTAACGCTCCGCGGCCTCGATCGGCCAGAGGTAGTCGAACCCGGAGTTCGCCAGCGCGCAGTAGATTTCCGGATCGGCCGACGTGATCGTGCCGCCGATGCAAGCTGCGACCAATCTTTTCATTTTCGTCCACTCGCCCCTGAGGGTCGAGTCAATACTACCTGAACCGCCGCGTACGACCGTAGCGAGCGCGGTGAGCGCGCGGGCTCAGCCCGAATTCCGCCTTGAAGGCCCGATTGAAGTTCGATGCGTCGCAAAAGCCGCACTCGAGCGCGATGTCGAGAATCTTGCCGCACTCCACGGCCACCCTCGTCGCCGCCAAGCGCAAGCGAGCGCGCAGCACGTATTGATGCGGCGTGACCCCGGTGAGGCGTTCGAACGTTCGCAGAAAGTGGTACGGGCTCAACGCCGCCTTGCGCGCGAGCTCGTCGAGCGCGAGCTCGGCGGCTGGATCGTGATCGATCAGCCGAACCGTGCGCATCACGCGCCCTTCCGCATTGCGTGGCGGTCGCCGGCCGCGCACAACGCCTCGCGCGAGCCGGATCGCGGTCGCCGCGAGCTCGACTCCGAGCTGCTCCCAAGCAACGCCCGGTGCGGTCGGCGCTTGCAGCAATGCCGCGCAAGCCTGGGCTGCCAGCGGCGCCACCTCGCGCACGGGCGGCAAGCGCAGCGCGTCGAAACGCAGGCGACCGGAGATTCCGGCATCGACGGCCAACCGCTCGAAGTACGGGGCGGAATAACTGAATGCGACGCACCGGTCGCCGGTGCCATGCTCATGGGCGCATTCGAAACATTCACCGGCATTGCCCAGCAGCACGGAACCCGGCGAAAGCAGCTCCAAGCCGGCCGTCGAACGGCACTGAAACGCGCCGGCTCCTACAATTGCGGCTCGGAAAAACGAGTGACGTTCTTCGAAGGAAGGATCAGACGGCCCGGATGTGCAAAGAACGTCCTCGACGAGCCAGCCCTCGCCTCCTGCGACCAAACGAGACGAAAGCTCGGCTGGCGCGCCATGCATGGCGCGCTTCGCCAACATCGAGCTCAACTCCGCCGCAATTTTTGCCAAGACCCGCTCCGGCCACGCCCGCTACATTCCCTATAGAAAGATGACGGCAAACGGATTTCGCCGCAATACGGTCAGCCGGAGGAAAAACGCAATGAAGAATGCAGAAATTGTGAAAACGGTCTACGAGAAGTTCATGCAGGGCGACGTCGCGGGCATCCTCGCCCGATTCGATCCCGCGATCGAGTTTCGCCTCGCAGAGGGGCATCCCTATCAACCCTCGGGCCGCGCGTGGATCGGCAAGGAGCCGATCATGGAAAACTTCTTCGCGGTTGCGGGGCCCGAGTGGCTGGAGTGGTCGATAGCGATAGAGGCGCTGCTAGAGACATCGGACGCGGTCGTCGTAGAGGCCCGCTACCGCGGGACGTACAAACCGACCGGCAACGAGATGGACGTTCAGGTATGTCACGTCTGGCGGTTCACTGGGGACAAGATCGCGAGCTTCCACCAGTATTTGGACTCGGCTCGGCTGCAGCAGGTGATGGGCTGCACCTGACTGTCCAGCATACTCGCGCGAAACATGACCTAATCGACTTGCGCTTGATATCGGAACCTGGAAGATTGCCGATCGACGATGATCGGGGGCTTACAGGGGAGATCGTCATGTACACACTTGCCACGGCACCGCAATCCATCGGTGGCGTACTGGATAGCGGCTTCCAATTGTTTCGGGTTTCACTGTCACGCACTTTCGTGCTGGCGGCTGTTGGCACGCTCTTGTCGGCGCCCTTGAACATAGCAGCGCAAGGGCTTGTTCCGGATCCCGACACAGGCCTGGTGATCGCGATCGTGCTCGGCGCGCTCGTTCTGATCGCACTGACGCTCACCGTGATGGGCGCGGTAATCGCGCGCATCGACGCGATCGCTCACGGCAGCGACCTGTCGATAGGCGCCGCATTGGCGATCGGCGTCCGTCGCGCGCCGGCACTTTTCGGCGCCGGTTTTTGCTACGGGCTGATTGTCGCCGTCGGGTTGGTGCTATTGATCATCCCCGGGCTGATCTTCATGGTGTCGCTCGTCTTCGCTCTGTACGGTGTCGTCACGGAGCGGTTGGGACCGATCGCAAGCCTGAGCTATAGCCGCGGACTCGTGCGCGGTCACTGGTGGCGCACGGCAGCACTGTTGACCATCGCAACCATCATCGTCCTCGTGCTGTACGTCATTCTCGGCATCATTGTGGGGATCGCCGTGGCCACGAATCCCGACACGCTCGAGACCGGCGCCGCGCCATGGTACATCGACTTCGTGCTCGCGCCCCTGATGGCCGGAGTCGTTACGCCTCTTCTGTACTCTTTGATGTTTGCAGCGTATTTCGATCTCAAGGTTCGGCACGAAGGCGGCGACCTCGCCGAGCGCATCGCTGCCGTCACGTGACGTTCCGGCTGCGGGTCGCGGCTTGTGCCCTCGCGTGCGTTGCTGCCGGGGCGGCGCGCACGCAGTCCTTGCCGGAAGGCACTGCCGAGTGCCTGGATCGCATCGAGCAACGACGCCTTGCAGGCGACAACAGCGCGGAGCCGCCGCTGCTCGGCGAGGTGTGTCCGGAGATCGTCGACGGCATCAACGACGGCATCTGGGGCGAAGCCATCGCAGATATTTGGGCCGAGGATTTGAGCGGCAGCGCCTTCGTCACGCTGACCGAAGTCGTCGAGGAATACGAGGCCACTCGCGCGGCAATCGATATCTCGGCTGACACGCTCGACGCGGCGCTCGCGCAAACGGCTACCCTCGTGCCCCCGCTCGAGCTTTCGCTCTGGGAGCGGGCGATGCAATGGTTACAAGAGCGTCTCGGTAGAGCGCCTGATGAGGACGCGGGCTGGTTCGAACGCTGGCTCGGACGATGGCTCGACGGTTTCTCCGTCTCGGAGCGCTGGCTCACGATCGCGTTGATCCTGCTCGGCATCACGCTGCTGATCGCAACGGCACTGATCGCGATCAACGAGCTGCGCGCAACGGGCATCATCGGTCGCCGGGCCGCACCCCCCACGGCCGCCGATGACGGCGCAGCGTTCGGCGCGGAGCTCCCACGCTTGCGAACGATCGAAGATGTGCGACGCGCACCGCTCGCTCGCCAGCCGGTGCTGCTGCTCGCGCTCGTGCTCGACCGCCTGCGGCGCAGAGGGCCGATCCCACAGAGCGCGACGCACCGCGAGCTGCTCACGAGGGCGGACTTGGGTGCCGAGCAGCGCGTCGCGTTCGCCGCTGTTGTAGGCGCAGCGGAACGCGCAACGTTCGGCGGTTGGCAACCTGCCACGCATGAGCTTGCGGAGCTCCTCGTGGGCGGCGAATCGCTCGTGCGCGCCTTGAGCGCCGAGGACGGCGTGCACTCGTGAAAGATCGCGTCATCACCGCGCTCGGCGCACTTGGCGCCTTGGCGCTCGTCTATGCGCTGTTCGTGCAGCGCCCAACGGAGCGGGAGATTACGCGGCCGCAGAGCACCGAGCCGGGCCGCAACGGCTACCTGGGCCTCGCCACCTGGCTCGAGCGCGAGGGCGTATCGACGGTCAGCCTGCAAGAGCGCTTCGACGACGGTTTGGCGGCGCGGGATCGCGCTCTCCCGCCGGCCGGCAACATCATGATCATGACGCTGCCTGGCTCGACGCCGGTGCGGCGCAACGAGATCGCAAGCCTCGCGCGGTGGGTCTTCGAAGGCAACACGCTGCTGATCGTCGCCGCGCTCGACGACACGCCGGAATGGGCGTCGTTCGGCGCCAACTTCCGACCCGATCTCGGCGCGATCACCGGCTTGAGCTTCACGGCGCACAGCGGGGACGCCGAAGACGACAGCGATGCCGCGGCCGCGGAAGCGTTCCGGAACCGCCCGAGGATTCCGGCAGAGACGGCGCTCGAGCTCATACCCGCGACGGCTCATCCGCTCATGGCGAACGTGGCAACGCTGCGCGGCTTTTCCGACGAAGTGAGCGATTTGTGGACAGTGCAAAGCGACGACCCGGATCGGCTCGTGCTGCGCCTAGCCACGGAGAGCTCGGAAGGTATCGATGCGATGTGGCAGTTGCCCTCCGGCCGCGGCCGGATCATCTTGAGCGCGAGCGGCACGCTCTTGACCAACGACAACGTGGGCAGCGGCGACGCCCGCTACTTCATCGCCAATCTCATCCGCCACCATCTGGCTCCCGGCGCCGCCGTGATCTTCGATGACATGCATCAGGGCTTGTCGAGCCTCTATGATGCGGGCGCATTCTTTCGCGATCGGCGTTTGCAATACACCGGGCTGTTCCTGCTCGCGGCGTGGCTCGTCTACTTGCTCGGCTCGAGCAATAGGCTCGCGCCGCCGGTGCGCGAACGTACGGAGCCGCGGCAAGGCGACTTTCTCGCGGCAGCGGGCGGGTTCCTCGCGCGGCGCCTCGACCCGTTGGCCGTGGGGTCCATGCTCATGGCGGAATGGTTCGATGAGGTGCGCCGAGCACGCGGCTTGCCGCACGGGAAGCGATCCACCGTGGACCGAGCTCGCTGCGACTCCGGCGCTCGGTGTAAGCACGTACGAGGAGCTGAGGACGTGCCACGAGCGGCTAGCGACCGGCCGCCCGGTAGACCTGGCGCGGCTGCACAACGTTTTGCAACAGGCAAGGGAGGCGATCGGATGACCCGGGAAGCGCGGGAGCTAGAGGGATTTCTGCATCGACAAGTCGCGCAGGTCGTGTACGGCCTAGACGATGTGATTCATGCGCTCACGATTGCGCTGATCAGTGCGGGGCACGTGCTGCTCGAAGGGCCGCCGGGTCTCGGCAAGACTCTGCTCAGCAACACCTTCGCGCGCGCGCTCGGCGGAGCATTCAAACGTATCCAAGGAACGGCCGATCTGATGCCGACGGACTTGACGGGTGTGCACGTGTTCGACTCGCAGCGTGGCGAGTTCTCGTTTCGGCCAGGACCACTGTTCGCCGACGTCGTGCTCGTCGACGAGGTGAACCGCGCAGGACCGAAAACGCAATCGGCGCTGCTCGAAGCGATGGAGGAACGCTACGTCACGGTCGACGGCACGCGCTTCGCTCTGCCGGCGGATTTCCTGATCGTTGCGACGCAGAATCCGCGTGAGTTCGAGGGTACCTATCCGCTGCCTGAGTCGCAGCTCGACCGATTCATGCTGAGCGCGCGCATGGGGTACCCGAGCCGCGAGAACGAGGCACGGGTGCTCGTCGAATACGGTTTGCCGGGCAAGACGCCCGCCGCGGCCGCGATCGAGGTCATCGAGCGCGGCGTGCTCGAGCGCGCGCGAGCCGAGCTTGCCGACGTGCACATGTCCGACGCGCTGATCGGCTACGTGCTCGATATCGTCGCGGCAACGAGGCAGAGCTCGAGCATAGCGCTTGGCCTCTCGAGCCGCGCGGCGCTCGCGTTGGCGCGCTGCGCGCGCGTCGAAGCCGCGCTGCGGGGGGCCGACTTCGTCGTTCCGGACGACGTCAAACGCGTCGCGCCGTGGGTCATCCCGCACCGCATGGTGCTCTCGCCGGATGCCGTGCTCGAAGGATTGTCGCCGCACGCGGAGCTCGAACGGCTACTAGGCACCGTCGCGGTGCCACGCGAGACGCCGTGAATCTGACACCAGCCGCTACGCTCGCGCTCGCCCTAGCGGCGCTGGTCGGCGTGGTAGCGCTATGGAGCGATTTATTGGTGGCCGACCTGTTTTGGCGCGCGCTGGTTGCCGTCGTGGTCGTCGGCCTCGTCTACGAGCTGTCCATCACCGGCCGGCTCGAATTGGCCGGGCGCCTGCTCGCGCGGCCGCCCTTGAAGCTCGGTCGCACTGAAACGCTCGAGCTGCAACTTACGAACGGCACGCGACGCTCTCTCGCGGTGGAGCTCGCCGTCACGTTTCCTGACGGCGTGCGCGGCGATCCGGCCGCGCGCAGTGTCGTCATCGCGCCCGATTCGGCCGTGCTCGAGCGCGTCGACGCATTCCCGGTGACGCTCGGCGAAAAACCGTGGCCCGCGCTGCCGGTACGTGTGAAAGGGCCGCTCAAGCTCGCGTGGTGGTCGCGCTCGTTGCCCATGATGAGTCGCATCGTCGTGCAACCCGATACCCTCGGCCCGCGCAATGCGCAGGTCGGCTCGAGCGAGATCGGCGCGACCGCGCAAGCTACGCTCGGCGGCGGTCAGGAGCTCAATCACCTGCGCGCTTACCGCGCCGGAGACCCGCGGCGCGCGATCGACTGGAAGGCCTCTGCGCGCACGTCGCGGTTGATCACACGTGTGTTCAGCGAGGATCAGCATCTTACCGTCATGGTCCTGGTGGATGCCGGACGCACGAGCCGCACCGAGATCGACGGAATGCAGCAGCTGTCGCATTACGTGAATCTCGCCGCTCGGTTCGCCGAGGTTAGCGTCGCGAGCGACGACCAGGTCGGGGTAATCGTCTTCGCGGACACTCCGATCGTGACTCTCGGGCCTGGCCGCGGCAGCGGCGCCGTCGTGCGCATCCGTCGCGCCCTCACGAATCTCGCGCCGCGACCGGTGGAGTCGAACGTGCTGACCGCCGCGCTGCATGTTCGCAAGCTCGTGCGTCATCGCTGCCTCGCGGTGATTCTGACCGACCTCTACGAGCCCTCCGCCGCGAGCCCGCTCGCGCAGAGCGTGCAGCTCCTCGTCCCGCAGCATTTGCCATTCGTGGTCGGCCTTTTGAGCGAAGAGGTCATCGAGCTTGCGTCCCGGCGCGCGCACGATTGGCTGGATCCGTATCGCGCGCTCGCCGCGCGGGATTACAGGCGCGGGATCGGAGCGAACGTCGCGCGCTTGGGCCGCCTCGGCGCGTACGCGATGACCGCTCGGCCGAGCGAGCTCGACGCCAAAGTGCTCAACACATACCGCCTGCTGCGCGCGCAGCGCCGCGTTTAGTCGCGGTCGCTCAGCGGGCGCGCGCGCGCCCAGCGCCCGAGCGCGCCGGTGAGCACCAACACGAACAACGTAAGGTAGGCGAGCCCGATCGCGAGCCGCGCGGCCAGCGGCACGCCTGGGTTAGGCGACACGAAGCCCTCGATCACGCCGGCGCCGACCAAGAACACGACGCAGACGAACATCAGCCGCGCGCCGCGCGCGGTGGCCGCATGAAATGCCGCCGCGCGGCTCAAGTGCCCCGGCCGCGCGAGTGCCTCGCCAAGCGACGCGCCGACCGCGCCCGCGATGAAGATCACGCTGAGCTCGACGAAACCGTGCGCGCAGACGAACTCGAACAGCCGCTTCGCCATGCCGTGCTGCGCCGTAAACGCAAACACGCCGCCGAGCATCATCCCGTTCATGCCGATGATGTAGATCGTCCCGAGCCCGTACAACACACCGAGGCACAGCGCGAACAACGACACGGCGATGTTGTTCGTGAAGATCTGCACGGCCAGCAACGACGACGGAATCACGTTGAGCAGGCCGTCGGTCCAAAGCTCGCCGCGCATCACTTTGTCGATCATCTCCTCGGATGCGAACAACGCCGCAAGCTCGGGATGCGACGCGACGAGCCAGGCGCCGGCTGCCGCGGCCCCGAAGAACAGAGCCGCAACGGCCAGAATGTGCCAGCGCAGAGCTTTCGCGACCGCGGGCGCGTCGCGCTCGAACGCGAGTCGGATCGTGCGGCCGACTCGGTCGGGAGAGCGGAAGATCGAGCGGTGCAGCTGCGAGTAGACGCGCTCGAGATACTTCGTTAGCGAACCGCTCGGGGATGCGTTGCGGGCGATTGCAAGATCACGCGCGATCTCGGGATAGGACCGCACCGCGGCAAGCACATGTTCCGGCGGCGCCGACTTGCCGCGCTCGATTTGGGTGAGGCTATCCGCGATCGCACGCCACGCGGGGAGGCGCTCGTCGAACCACTTCGCGGTAGCGCTCCGCGGCGGCGCGCTCAAGCCAAGAGCTCCTTGAGCTTGGACTCGAGCTCCGCGTCAGTGGTAGAGGCAACGTCGACGGCATGCTTTGTGAGCAATTGCCGCGCGAGCCGCGCGCGCGCCGTCGCACCGAGCTCCGACCAGCGGTTCAAGAGGTCGCGGGCGACGAGCGCTTGCTCCAGACCGAGCCGCTGCACGGCCGGAGCACCGAGCTCGTCGAACAGCTCCCGGCTCTGCGGCTCGTCGTAGATCAGCACGGTGCCGGCCGCGATGTCGCCGATCCGCACCGCGTGCTTCGTCACCAACGTCGTCGCGAGGCCGATCGCATAAGCGAGCGGCAACGAGTCGAGCAAGCGGAAAATGTTGCGGATCAAGAGCGCGCCGATGCCGGGCGCGCCGCCATGCCGGGATGCGACTATCCGGACGCCCGCGATCCGCTTGCCCGGAGTTTGACCGCGCATCAGCACCTCGAGCACGGGGTGATACAACAAGTAGATCGCGGCGCTCGGCAGCACGACGACGTACATGAACGCCGCAAATCTCTCTTCGCCTGGCGCGAGCATTCGAAACGAGCCGGCGACTGCGAGCATGCCGAGGATGAGCCAGGCAAGCGCGATGAGCAGCCGTATGTGCCAGTCGACGATGAACGCGTAGCTGCGCGCACCCGGGCCCGCGAGCTTGAGCTCCAAGTCCACTCCGGTGACGCTGGCGATCTTGAGGATCGAGTCCATGCTGATGAGGCAGCCTCCGGACCTCGAGGCGTAGGCCACGCGCGACACTCTCGCGCATGCAGCCGCAAACCTGTGGCTAAAACTTCGTGCCGTCCGCCGCGATCACGCCGAGCGCGTAGCCGCCGTCGCTGCCGTCGCGGGTCGGCGCAGACTGCAGCGTGATCTTGTCGCCGAGTTTC
The DNA here is from genome assembly GCA_963744305.1 of uncultured Gammaproteobacteria bacterium. Lineage (GTDB taxonomy): Bacteria > Pseudomonadota > Gammaproteobacteria > Steroidobacterales > Rariloculaceae > FEN-1219. The sequence continues at coordinate 125,106 of CAVUTF010000016.1, read as the reverse complement.
ACCATGCCGTCGCGCCAACCGCCGCGATAGTAGTTGTTGCGGCTATGGCCTTCGAACTCTATGTCGCGCGTGCCCTTTTCGTCCGTGACTTCGAGCACGATTTTCGTATGGGGATTCGCGGCCTTGAACTCCTTGACGATTCCGGTCACCGTAGTTGTCGCGGATCGAGAGATCGAAACGCGCGGCCGAGTGATGCGCGTTGGAGACCAGCGGTGCACTCGCGACAATCGCGAGCAGAGCGCAAATCGATAGCTTCTTCATGATCCAGCTCCGCCAATCTCGCGACTCTACCCCTGGTTGCGCAACTCTTCGAGATGCTCGTCCCACGCGGGCTCGTTGCACTCGTAGGGAAGCAGGCGCACTCCGGGCTAGGAACGCCACTTCTTCTCGGCCGTGATCGGCTCCGTGTAGAACGTGGGATCGGTCATCGTCATGCTCGAAGTCAGCACCTTCTGCCGTCCTCGTTCGTGACGAGCGTGTACTCCTCCACGATCTTCGCCTCATCGCTGTGCGGATAGCGCGCCTGATCCACGGCTTCCTTCAGATGCGTGGTCTCGACGATCAGCTTGTCGCCATCCCAGCGACCGATCGAGTAGCCGTTGCGATCCGGGAAGAGATCTCCTTCCTTCGCGCGCGCGGTGATGTAGATTCTGCGGATTTCGGCATGCGCTTCGTACACGACGATGATCAGATCGTCGTGCTGCACGATCTCCATCGGATAACCGCCGGAGCCGAGCATCGCGCCCGGCATGCCGGTGCCAAGGCAAAAGCCGCCGGGCGTATCGCCGCGTGGGCGCGACCAACGCACGATATTCGTCGACCTTGGCTTGGCCTCGGGGCGCAGCGGCAGGGCACGGGCGCGCCGACCCGCCGCCGCCGCGTCCGGGCGGCGCTGCAGGATCGCGGTAGTTGCCCCAAACGCCCGTGAAGTCCGGATGCTCGGCCGGGAACGCCACGCCGCCGAGCAATGCGCCGCTCAACGACCACAACAAGCCCAAGCCGAATCTCGCGCTTCGCATTCTGCCAACCCTTAATCTCATGCCTCGAACCAGCATAGGGTCGGCCCGTCGAGAGCGTCAATGGCCGAGCGCGTGCGAGCCGCGCTTCGTATGCACCTCAAGAAATCTTTCGCCGTAACGCTCGAGCTTCGCCTGGCCGACGCCGCCGATCGTGAGCAGCGCTGCGCGCTCGTCCGGCCGAGCTGCCGCCATCTGCAGCAACGTCGCATCGTGAAAGATCACGTACGGCGGCAAGTCTGCTCGGCGGCGAGAGCCTTCGGCATTCGCGCAGCGCCTCCCACAGCGGCTCGTGCTCTTCGGCGAGCGCCGTCTTCGGGGCGGCGCGCCTTGCGGGCGCGCGACGGGCTGCTTCGTGTCCTCGCGCAGCGCACCGTCACCTCGCCGCGCAGCAGCGGCCGGCTCGCTCGGTCAACTCGAGAGCCCCGTAGCCTTCGTAGTCGACGCGCAGGTATCCCTGCACCAGCAACTGCCGAATCAACGATCGCCACGCCGCCGCCGGAAGTCCGTGCCGATGCCGAACACGACTGAGCGCGCTCGTGCCGATGCCGCGCGACTTTTTCGGTAGCGTTGCCGAGCAGCACGTCGACGACGTGCGCGGCGCCGAATGCCTGCCCGGTGCGGTAGACGGCGGACAGAGCTTGCTGCGCGGCCTGCGTGCCGTCCCAAGTCGCTGGCGGCTGCAGGCAATTGTCGCAATTGCCGCAGGCACGGGCCGCGCTCCTCGCCGAAGTACTCGAGCAGCGGTCGCCGGCGACATTCGGTGACCTCGCACCAGCCGAGCAGCGCGTCGAGCTTGTGCGCGCTCGTGGCGCTTGTGCTGCTCGTCGGCCTCGGATTGGTCGACGAACTGCGCGAGCTGCACGACGTCTTGCAGGCCGTAGACCATCCACGCCTCCGCGGGCTCGCCGTCGCGGCCCGCGCGGCCCGTCTCCTGGTAGTAGGACTCGATGCTCTTCGGCAGATCGAGGTGCGCGACGAAGCGGACGTCGGGCTTGTCGATCCCCATGCCGAACGCGATCGTCGCGACGATGATCACTCGCATCGTCGGCTGAGGAAACGGCGTTGATGCTCGGCGCGCGTCGTCGGCCGGCAGCCCCGCGTGATACGGCAGCGCGTCGTAGCCCTGCTCGCGCAGCCACTCCGCCGTCGCTCTCGACCTTGTTGCGCGACAAGCAGTAGACGATGCCCGCCTCGTCGCGGTGGCTTGCGCAGGAACTGCGCAAGCTGGCGACGTGCGTCGGTCTTCGCATGCACGGCATAGCGGATGTTCGGCCGGTCGAAGCTGCTCACGAACACATCGCGGGCTCTTGAGCTCGAGCCGCGTCGACGATCTCCTCGCGCGTCGGCAACGTAGCCGTGGCCGTCAACGCCATGCGCGGCACGCCGGGGAACCACTGCTTGAGCTCGTGTAGGCCGAGATACTCGCGCGGAAGTCGTGGCCCCACTGCGATACGCAGTGCGCTTCGTCGATCGCGATGATCGAAAGTCTCACGCCACGCAGCAGCGCCTGAGTTTGCTCTTGCAGCAGCCGCTCCGGAGCGATGTACAGCAGCTCGAGCCGGCCGCGCTGCAAAGCGCCGATCACTTCCTGCTGCGCCGTGCGGTCGAGTGTCGAATTCAAGAACGCAGCCGCTTAGCCCAGCTCGCGGAGCGCGCTCACCTGATCCTCCATCAGCGCGATCAGCGGCGACACGACGAGGCCGACGCCGCCACGCAGCAGCGCCGGAATCTGATAGCACAGCGACTTGCCGCCGCCGGTCGGCATTAGCACGAGCGAATCCCGTCCGGCGAGCGCCGCGTCGATGATGGCATGCTGCGGGCCGCGGAATTCGGCATAGCCAAAAACGTCGCGCAACAAACGGCGCACGCGGTCGTCCGCCGGACCGGCCGGTGAGTGCACCTTGTCGGAAAGCATGCGTCGCATGATGCCACACGAGCGCCGTACGTAATCTCGCCGATTCGCAGAGAAATGTGGGCTGCACTTGCGCAGAGGCATGCCCTGAAATGATCGCGGCTGGTTTTCCGCACAAGGATGTCGGAGGCTCGTCGATGCATCCCATATCGTGCGAGCGGTTACGCGAGACGCTCCCGGAGTTCGTCGCCCGCATTCGCGCGGAGACCGGCGTGCCCGGGGTCGCGGTGGCGGTCAGCATCGGCGGCGCTCGCGTCCATGCCGAAGCCGGCACACGAGTCGTCGACGAGGCGCCCCCGCTCGCAATCGACGACGGATTTCATCTCGGCTGCGTCACGAAGCTGCTGCTCGCCATCGTGGCGCTCGAGCTGCAGCGCTCAGCAGCGCTCGCGCTCGAGGCGCCGCTTCGTGAGTACCTGCCGGAGCTCAAGGATTGCGTGCACGGCAGAACCGTGCTGGTCGCGCACCTGCTCTCGCACACGAGCGGCTACTGCGGAACGCGGGTCCTAGATCCGCAGATTCGCGCACTCACGTGGCAATCATTGGTTGCCTATCTCGAACGCGCGCCGCAGATGTTTGCGCCGGGCGCGGTGTTCAGCTACGAGCACACGGAGTCCGTTTTGCTCGGCGAGATCATCAGGCGCATTACGGGCCGAGCCGGCGTCGCGCTCATCCGTGAAACGGTGCTCGAGCCGTTGGGAATCCGGCCGGGCACGCCTACGACGCGCTACGCCGAGCGCGGCTGCGCGGGGCGGCACGAGCTCGATCCTGCATCCGGCCGATTCGCACGCGTCGTCGATGTGCCGCGTCCGAGCGCGCTTTGGCTCGCGGCGTTCCCCGAGTACACGTTGTCGGTGGCGGATCTCCTGACCATCGCGGAAGCGGTGGTCGGTGTGCGCTCCGGCGCGAACCCGGTCTCGCGCGAGACGCAACGGCTCCTCGAAACGCCGCAAGTGCGGTTGCCGCCGACGGCCGGGGGTCCGTTGAGCGAATGGCTCCCCGTCGCCTACGCATTGGGCGCTGCGCGGCTTCGCGACGGTTTCCACGGCAACAGCGGCGTCACGCACGGCCAGTGCTCGGCCGTGCGGTTCGACTCTCGCAGCCGCCTCAGCGTCGCTGTCGGTTTGAACGCGACTTTGCCATACCTGCGCGACTTCATCGTCGACGCGGTGTGCCGCGATCTCAGCCCTCAATCCCCGCCGCGCGAGCGCGATCCTTGCGGCTTGCGCCTCGACGAGCTGCCCGGCGTGTATCGAGGGCCCGGCGGCGGCTTCGTCACGGCCGCTTACGACAAGGAGCGGCTGATCTGCACGATCGGGCGCGATGGCGTGCAGGAGAGCCTCACGGTGGAGCTCGTTCTCGACGACGACGGCGCGCTCGTCCTGCGGTCGCCGCTACCGACACTTTCCGTCGGGTTTTTTCACGAGCCGCGGCGGGGCGACGTCGGCCTCATGCTCGGATTGACCGCGTACAAGCGCGTCCGGAGTTGAGTTTGCGCACGAATCGCCCGGAAATCCGGCGTGCGCGTCGGGCATGAGTTGCGCTCCAATGACGTCGACGGAAAGTCACGGATTTCGGCGGCTCACACGGAGCCAATGGCACATGGAGGAGCAACAATGGACGGCAATCTTGCGGATATCAGGGAGCTCACGCTCGAGGAAGCAGCGCTCGTTGGGGGCGCGTGGACGTGGGAGGGATCGGGGGCGCAATGATAACGGGCGCGATCATCGGCGGCATGGCCGGGGCCGTCCCCGGTGGTGTCACCGCTCCGGTCGGCGCTATCAGCGGAGCGCTGCTCGGCGCGGCAGGTTACCTGATCAGCGATATGGTGCAGGAGTACGTCTTCTAAACGGCGACCGAGTGGCGGCGCCGCGAGCGCCGCCACTCTGGGGAGGAATGATCATGAAGAGCAATTGTTTCTGAACTGCGTGGCGCTCGTCTTCGCGGGTGTCGTCGGGATGATCACGGGCTCCGTTGTCGAGGAGCTGCCAGTGGCCCAGGCGCTCGTGATCTCGAGCCTGGTGGGACTCGGCGCCGGCGGCGTGCTGTTTGTCGTTGTGAAGCTCGTCCTCCGTCGCAAGGAGCAGTAGCGCGACGTCAGAAATAGAGCTGCAAGCGCGCTAGCAGAACTTTTTCGTCCGGACGATCGCCACCTGGAGCGCCGCCCTTGAACGAGGTATGTTGATAGTTCACGGAGGCCTTGATGCCTGCCATCGGATACCAGTTGACGCCGGCAGCCCATGTGTCCGCCTGCCGCACTGCAGTCAACGGATTAGCGAACGAAGCGGCGCCCTCAGTGAAACTGTCCGGATCTGCGTCGAGCCCGCTGACCCTTGCAACGAGCTCGATCGCGCGGACGCCATCCGGGTCGCGATAGCCGGCCGCCTCTCCAGTCAAGAACCAGTTACCCGTGAGCTGCCACGCCTCGTGGTCGAGCGTTGCGGCTCGGTCGAAACCGCTGCCTATGCGGTGCACATCCTGACTGACTCTGACCGCTTCGCCCATCAGACCAAACGAACCCCGATACCAATAGAACTGCGGCGTTACGCGCAGACGGTCGCCGTCGGCGAACGTTCCTTCCGCCCCCAGTCGATAGCTGAACACCGTGTTTTGCCCCGGTGACCGATAACCCGGCAGCAGCGGATCCGTGACCGAGCCATTGGTGCCACCATAAGTGACGGCTACGCCAACGCCTAGGCCCGAAAGCGGACCATTCCGGCCTTCGCCAGCAAACGGGTGGGAGAAGAGTCGTCCCGCAAAATCCTGTTTTCCGTCCGTGTCCTCGTCGGCGGCGCTACCGTCGACCACCCCGTTGAAAAATCCCGTGGCCCAGCTCAAGCGATCGCTACCGCCGGACAGCTGCACACCGATGTCACGACGCGGGACGAGCTCCGTCACGATCGACCGCTCGATTAGCTGGAGGTGATTGGCGGAACGCAATCGCTCCAGGCCAACTGGCGGCTTGAATTTGCCAACGCGTAGCACGAGCCCGCCTTCGCCGAGATCGACGTCAACCCATGCGTCGGGCACTTCGCTCTGGCCGCCGCCGAAGTCCGGCATCAGGCGAAACGCAACACGGTCGCCGAATGTGCCCTCGAGCGTCGGCCGCACGCGCCGTAACAACCATTCATTGTCTTCATTCGGCGCTGAGTCGTCCCCAAATACCCTGCCGTCCACTTGCAAGAGTGCGCGCAGTCGCAGCGTCCAGGCTTTGTCGGCGGAGCTCAACGTAAAGCCTTCTGCTCCTGCTTGTATTCCAGCCTGCTGTTGGGCATGCGTCGCTGCGCTGACAAGCCACGCGGCCGCAACTGCGAATTTGGTCCACGTCGTGAGGCGTCGTGTCCTGCTATTCATCGCCGTCCCATTGATGCGAGCTCGCGGGATACGTGACGGGCCTAGCTCGACGTGTATGCTAGTGAGAGCCGGTGACGATGTCGGTCGCCGTGCAGTCACACGCCGGTGACTTCGGCGTGACATCGCGGTTACAAAAATCGCCGCAAACATATGTTCATAAAGGTGTGCATATGATCAGAACCCTGCTAGCTTGCTGCGCCTGCGCACTCGCCGCATCGGCGCTCGCACAACGAGCCGATCGCGCCGCCGAGGAAGACCTCGGCCGCGCGAGCGGAGACGACCGCACGCATGCTCGCCGCCGCCGAGGCGTTGCTCGCGTCGGTTCGCGGCGATCCCGAGTTCTCCGAAGCGCTGCGCCAATACTCGATGGAGGACCTGTTGCTGTTCCCGGCCGACAGCCCCGTGAAGCGCGATTGGTCGTATTGGCCGCGCGATCGCGCGGGTCTCAAGCTCGACCTCATGCACACGAAGCACCGCGCGCTCGCGCAGGAGCTGTTGTGGTCTGCGCTCAGCGCGAGCGGCTATCATAAAATTATCAATATCATGCAGTTGGAGTATGTTCTTCAACCGACTTCCGCCACAGGCTTTCCGCGCGGCGTCGAAGATTACACGGTCGCGCTGTTCGGCGATCCGTCCGCCGAGCAGCCCTGGGGATGGCGGTTCGAGGGGCACCACGTGTCACTCAATGTGTCCGTGGTGCCGGACGGCGGCGTGTCGGCGACCCCGATGTTCCTAGGAGCCGATCCGGCGGAAGTCGGGTTCGGGCCTTTAGCCGGCTTGCGCGTGCTGCGTGTCGAGGAAGATCTCGCGCGGGAGCTCGTCACCTCGCTTGCACCCGCGCAGCGCGCCAAGGCCATTCTCATGGGCGATCCGAAATTCAACGCAGACGCGGCGAAGTTCGGCTTCGTCTACGCCGACAACACGCCCTGGGATCTGATCGCGAGCAACATCATGAAGGAGCCGGACACCTGGGAGAGCTGGCGCGACGATCTCGTGCCCGACGGCATACCGGTCGCGGAGCTGAATCGCGACCAACGCGCACTCGTCGCCGCGCTGCTGCAGGAGGTGCTGGGCACGTATCGGCCGGAAATCGCGGCCCAATATTGGGCACAGATCGATCTGAACGAGCTCAGCTTCGCGTGGATCGGCTCACTCCAGCGCAAGCAACCGCACTACTACCGGATCCAAGGCGCCGACTTTCTCTACGAGTACGACAACGCACAGGGCAACGGCAATCACATCCACGCAGTTTGGCGCAGCCGTGCCGGCGACTTCGGCGACGACCTGTTAAAGCGCCACTACCAAGAGTCGCATTAGTCGGGGTCAGGCACCGGGTCAGGCACGGTGCCTGACCCCGATCGTTCTTATGGGCCGTTGAACTTGTCGACGTCGCCGACTGGGAACCCCGGCGGGAAGTCGTTCTCGTACTGGCCGCCGCCCTCGGTAGGCTCGCGATAGTGGTACATCTGCTCCCACATCGTGATCACGTTCGCGCGGCGCCACTGCTTGAACCACCCGTAGTCGCTGAAATCGTCCATCGTGACGATCTCGAGAATCTCCTCGATGCCCTTGCCCGCGACCATCTGCTCGAGCACGCGGTCCTTCAGCGCCTGTAGGTAGTCGCGAACGTACAAGAACGCTTGCTGGTTCGTGACGCCGCCGTGGCCGGGTATCACGATGTCGACGTTCTCCATGCGCCCCAAGATGCCGAGGGCCTTGATCGAGTTGTCGATGTAGAGGTCACGCAGCTCCGGCATCGCGAGACTCTTGCCCTCGCGAACGAAGTCCACGGCGATCAGCACCTTCTCGGAAGGAATGTGCACCTGGATCAGGTTGTCGGTGTGCGTCGGCCCGAGATACATCAGATTGACGGCGACGCCGCCGACGTCGATCTCCATGCTCGTCTCGAACGTAATCTGCGGAATCACCGTGCGGCGCTTCTCGCGAATGATGTGCGGCTTCGCATTCACGTGCGAGATCGCGACCGCCGTGTCGCTGAAGACCTCGAGGCCGCAGATGTGCATCTCGTGATCGTGGCTCAGGATGGTGTACTTGACGGGCACGTCGAAGCGTTTTGCGAGCTCTTCTTTGAGCCACTGCGTGCCGCCGGAGCCGCAGATTTGGCCGTCGACGACGGCGATCGCCTCGCTGCCGACGATGAACGCTCCGCTCGTGAGCCCGCCGTAGCGATAGACGTGCGGCGTCAGTTGCTCGATTTGCATGGGCGGCTGCTGCCGCTGCGCGACGCTCGGCGCTGCGTAGAGCAGCAGCGCGGCGACGAGCATTGCGAGCGCAGAGCTTGCGATCGTTTTCATCTATCTCTCCCCGAAGATGGCGATCCGACAAATGTGGGTCCGCGAGTGGATTGTGCCACCGCCCATCGTTGCTCCTGACGAACTATCGCGCAGGCGCCCCGCACTCGAAGTTAGCGGCATCATCCGAGCTGCCCGTGCCTCGGTAACGGGCGATCTGCGGATACGGACACAGGGGCCGCGTGCGCTCTGCGCCGCCGTCGGGCGGCCGGCGCGCGATGATCCGCTCCGGCGGTTGGCCGCTCTCCACCCACGAATCGATCGCACCGAGCGCATCCATTACGAACGTACCCTCGCCACCGCTGCAATGATCGACGCCGGGCAGCATGAAGAGCCGCACCGAGTCCTTCGCGGCGGCCGCACCTGTCGTCGCGATGACGTGCTCGTAGTAGTCGATGGTGTTTTGCGCGGGGATCAGCCCGTCTGTCCAGCCGTGCCACAGCAACAGCTTGCCGCCGCGCGCGACGAAGGCTTTCAGATCCGGGTTGGTTGCCGCGACATCGGCCGTGTCCGTCGATTGCGCCCGCGCGACGTCCGCGTCGAGGTCGAGCTTTGCGGGCTCCCAATTGGGATCGCGGAATACGACATCTCGCCAATAATTGACCGCGATCGGGAATAGGCCCGGGCTGTACGCGAACCACGCGGGCTCGCCTCCGGGCGTCGGGCCCCGAAAAAGCGTCTCACCCGTGCGCGGATTGACGACGCCGGCGTAAATCGAGCGCGCTGCTTCCACCTGCGGGTTTGTCAGGCAGCCAGACGTTGCACCCGTCGCGCATTGCAGCGAGCCGGGATCGAACGCGCACGTCTGCGGCTGCTCGACCACACGATCGGTCACGCCGTCGCGCGCATCGCATGCCGCGATCGCGGCTTCCTTCAGCAGCGCGAGTTGCGGCGGCGGCAGCGCGCGCTCGGGATCGGTGTTGATGCGTTGAACACCCGCTCCGTAGGCGAGCAGCGGAACCCAATTGCTCGCCGGAGCGCCGGCCGAGATGCCGTCGTAGTCCTCGGGGAAGCGCTGCGCTTCCTTGAGCCCCTGCCGGCCCCCAGTCGAGCAACCCACCCAATAAGACCGGCGCGCCGCGCTCGCGTAATGCGCCGCAACGATCGCCTTCGACTTGACGGTCATCTCGTGCACCGCGCGCCAGCCGAAGTCGGCGAGCTTCTCCGGATGACCGACGGCAAAGCTCGCGTCCGCCGGCCCGCCAGCGTGACCCGTATCGGTGCCTGCAACGGCATAGCCGCGCATCAGCGGCTCCACCATTGCAAATTCAAACACGAAGCCTGCCATGCCGCCGTTGCCGACGCCGACGAACTTGCCGTTCCAGCCCTCGGCCGGGAGCCATACTTCGAACTTGATCGTCGAGTCCGGCACCGGCGCGACCGTGCCTGCGACGCGGCAGAATGCAGGCAGCCCGGCGTAATTGACCGGCGGTGCTCCTGGAACTGCGGCGACCGTGCCATTGAACCCGCCGGCCGGCACGAGCTCGGCCATCGTCACCGTGGTATCCGGTAGTGCGATCGCGGCCAGGCTTACACACGACACCGGCGCGGATGTGGGCTCCCGTGCGGCACTTTCGGCTGCCGGCGACTGCTGCTCGCACGCGGCGAGCGCCACGAGACAACCGCACGCCGGCCAAGTTGCGATCCGCGCCGCCAAGGTCAGCGATCCTACGGTGTTCATCAGTCTCTCCGAGTCGACGTTGCTCGGCCGCCGACGAGGAAATCGGGATTCGCGCCGGCGCGCGGCCGGAATTTCTGCACTCCGCCGTTGTCGACCTCGGCGATGTAGAAATTGCCCTCTTGGTCGACGCTCATGCCGTGCACGCCCCACATACCGCCGGGGAAGTCGCCCCACGTGCCCCACGAGTAAAGGAAATTGCCGTTCAAGTCGTACTTCAAGATCTTGTTCGTGCCGCGATCCGCAGCCCAGAGATATCGATCCGCGGTGATCAGAAACATGTGGATGTCCGACGGCGGATCCCCGAAGCGCCATTGATCGAGGTATTTGCCGTTCTCATCGAAGATCTGCACGCGATGATTCGCGCGGTCGTTCACGAACACGCGCCGAGTCTGCGGGTCGACGGCGATGCCGTGCACGTTGTTGAAGTAGCCGGGCCGCGTCTCGTTCGGCGGCGTGCCCTTCTCTCCCCAAGCCGTGACGTACTTGCCGTCTTCGTCGAACTTCACGACACGCGTGTTCTCGTAGCCATCTGCGACGAAGAACGTGCCATCGGGCAGCCACGCCATGAACGTCGGCCGAAAGAAATGCGTCGCGTCGGCGCCGTGCTCGTTGTACGTGCCGATCGTCTGCACGAGCTCGCTACCGTCATTCGTGAACTTGAAGATCGCGTGGCGAAAGTCGTCGACGATCCAGACATGCTCGTCGGGATCGTAGGGGCTCACGTACACCGCGTGCGGCCGCGCGAGCATCGAATCCCACTTCGTCCAGTCCTCGATCATGTTGCCTTGCGCATCGAAGACCAAAATGCAGTGCTCCCAGCGCGCGTCCACGCCGAGCTTCCCGCCCGCCTCCTCCCACGCTTTGAGCCCATCCGGCGGCATGGCGCCGGCGGCCCCACCCGCGGGCGGGCTTGCGACGGTCGCGTCGCGGATCGGCAAGCGGAACACGGGGAACACGATGCTCGGCCCGAGCTCAGGCAGAGCGCGCGTTTGCGGCCGCGCGAGCACGGGCAACTCGCCGCGCTGCAAGACGAACACGCGGTTAGGGCTCGCGGCGAACACGCTCTGCCCCGCGCCCCAGGTCCAGCCCTCGTGGCCCGGCACCGTCGCCAGCGGCTTCGGCCAACCCGCGACGACCTCGTAGTGGCCGAACACGTCCTGTCCGCCGCGTTGCCCGGGAAACACCGGCGACTGCGATTGCGCGGACGCACGCAGCGCCGGCGCCGCGGCCAAAACACCGGCTGCGAGCGCAGCGAGCCATGCACGGACGCGAGTCATTTAGTCGACGACCGCCTGCATGGTTTTCTCCCCCGCGTACGCTTGATGGCTCGTGCTGTTTGCATCGCACGTGCGTTTTTTGGACGACCGCGAAGATGTTGGCATACTCCCCGGGCGGTTGCACCTGGAGCTTCTCGATGCCGATTCGGCTCGACGCCTACGATGGCTGCTCGTTCTGTCGCTATGTCGCGCATGAAGAACCCTGCGCGTTCGTCGCCGAGGACGATCTCGTGGCGGCGTTCGTCGATCGCGCGCAATTCGAGCGCGGTGCGATGCTCGTGATTCCGCGGCGTCACCGCGAGACGATTCTCGACATGGACGACCCGGAGCTCGCGGCGGCGGCCCACCTCGCGAAACGGCTGGTGCAGGCCGCGGTGTCCTGTTTTGGCGCTATCAGCGCCAACGTCTACCAGAACAACGGCGTGAAGTCGGGCCAACATATCCCGCATTACCACATCCACGTGGTACCGCGCTACGAGGCTAGCGATCCGAAACGTTTGTTTCGCGCGCACGATTTCCCGCTCACCCCGCTCGCGGAGCAACTCGAGATCGCGGCCGCGCTTCGCGCCGCGCTCTGAGGTCCGATCGTGCTCCAGGTTTCACATAGCATTGCAATTCCGGACGACGAGCTTGAGATCTCGGCAGTTCGCGCGCAGGGCGCCGGCGGGCAAAACGTCAACAAGGTCGCGAGCGCTGTGCATTTGCGCTTCGACATCGCTGCCTCGAAGTCGCTGCCCGACACCTGCAAGCAGCGTCTGCTCCGGCTGCGCGATCACCGCATCACGAGCGACGGCGTCATCGTGATCAAGTCGCAGCAGCACCGCAGCCAGGAGCAGAACAAGGCCGCCGCCCTCGAGCGGCTCCGCGAGCTCATTCAAAGCGCGCTCGTCACGCGCAAGCCGCGCAAGGCGACCAAGCCGACGCGCGCGTCGCAGGCGAAGCGGCTCGACCGCAAGGCGCGGCATGCCCGGCTCAAGCAATCCCGCGGCAAGCCCGAGGACTGACGCGACGTCTGCCGCGTAGAATCGGCAGCGCGCAAGGGACGTTATGGACAACCGATTCGTCGACACGATCCTCGGTGAGATCTCGCAGGAAAAAGCGGAAGGCCTCGGCCGCGCCGGCCATTTGCTCGAGGAGGGGCTGCGCGAGCTTCGCGATTTCGACGCTCGCGGCGAGCTGCCGGCCGCGATCCGCGAGGAGCAGCGGCGCCGGCTCTTGTGGCGCGTCGCGCGCCTTGTGACGAACTTCCTCGTGCAGCGCGAGGCATGCGGCTTGACCGATACCGACTACGTGCTCGACTTCTACGAGGTTCCGCCCGAAGTTGTCGCCCTGCTCGGCAAGCGAGTGCGCCCCGCGGCGACTTGAGCCAGCGCTTTAGCCCGGTCGACGCCCCCAGTCACAAAATGTGCGGGCGATTCGGCTGCTCGTTGGCGTTCGCGCCGTCGCTCGGAAACTCGCGGGCCAGAAGCTGCGTCACGCCGGCCACGCCCTCGAGCGCGCCCTCGCGCCAGCGGCCCGCACGAAAATCTTGCTCGATCGCCGCGCACACGGCCTCCCACTCTTCGGCGGTCACGCGCTCGTCGAGGCCGCGATCGGCGACGATCTCCACGTCGCGCTCCGCTAGCAGCACGTAGATCAACACGCCGTTCTTCTCCTTCGTGTCCCAGACGCCGAGCTCCGCAAAGACCTCGAGCGCGCGGTCGCGCGGAGTCTGGTCGCGCCACAGGGTCGATAGATCGAGCGCGGCTTCGATCGCGAACCGCACCTCGCCCCGATGGTGCGTCTCCGACGCCGCGACCGCGCCCTCGATCGCATCCAGCGTGGGCGCCGGGAACCGCCGCGTCAGCGTCCAGCGATTCGACAATAGATGGCGCAAAACGCGCATCGCTCACCAGCCTCCCGATGCGCCGCCGCCGCCGAAGCGGCCGCCGCCGCCGCGAAAGCCGCCGCCGAACCCGCCGCCACCCCTTCGCATGCCGCCGCCCCACGGGCCCGCCGGTCGTCCACCGGGCGGGCCCGCCCATGATTCCCGCAAGTGCGAGGAAGAACGCGACCGCGCCCACGGCCACTCCCAGGAACAACGTGCTGCTCAACAGCCAGGCAACAAACCCGGCGCCGGCGCCGACCATGAGCGCGCCGAACAGCGTGCCGAACAACCGTCGCAACAGCGGCGCAACAAACGTCGCGAGCAGCAGGACGAATGGCAATACGCCCCAGCCGTCCGGCCCCGGCGATTCACCGGCCTCGGGCGCCGGCAGCGGCTCTCCGTCGATCAGCCCGATCAGCGCATCGACGCCCGCGTCGATCCCGAGCGCGTACTGCTGCTCGTAGAACCGCGGCACGATCTGCTCGCTGATGATCCGCTTCGCGAGTGCGTCGGGAACCGCGCCTTCGAGCCCGTACCCGACCTCGATGCGGAGTTTGCGATCGTCTTTCGCGACAACGAGCACGATGCCGTCGTCGATCCGCCCGCGTCCGATTTGCCATGCCTCGGCTACGCGCAGGGAATACTCTTCGATCGCTTCGGGCGCAGTCGTCGGCACGAGCAGCACCGCGATCTGCGCACCCTTGCGAGCCTCGAACGCAGTGAGCTTCTGCTCGAGCGCCGCCCGCTCGGCCTCGGTGAGCGTGGCCGTTAGGTCCGTGACCCGGGCGTCGAGCGGGGGAATTGCCTGCTGCGCGGGCAGCGGTAGCGCCGCGAGCGACAGCAGCGCCAACACTGCGCCGTGCGCCGCAAAGAAACGCCGGCGCGGCGCAGTCGCTGGCAGCCTAGCGGCCATCGCGGTCGAGCCCGCGCGCGTACGCTACTGCTGCGCGCCGCGGTTGAAATCTACCTGCGGCGGCCGGGAAATCTCCGCTTCGTTCTCGACGGAGAAGTTCGGCTTGGCGTCGTAGCCGAACACCATCGCAGTCAGATTGCTCGGGAAGCTGCGCACCGTCACGTTGTATTCTTGCACGGCAGCGATGTAGCGGTTGCGCGCGACCGTGATGCGGTTCTCGGTGCCTTCGAGCTGCGCCTGCAAGTCGCGAAAATTCGCGTCCGATTTGAGCTCCGGATAGCGCTCGACCACCACCATCAGCCGCTGCAACGCGCTCGACAGCTCGCCCTGCGCGGCCTGGAATTGCGCGAACGCCTGCGGATCGTCGATGAGCTCCGGCGTCGCCTGAATGCTGCCGACCTTCGAGCGGGCCTCGGTGACACCGATCAGCACGTCACGCTCCTGCTGCGCGAACCCGCGCACCGTCTCGACGAGATTCGGGATCAAGTCGGCGCGCCGCTGATATTGATTGACCACCTCGGACCAAGACGCTTTGATTTGCTCGTCTTGCGCCTGAAACGTGTTGTAGCCGCAACCGGCAAGTTGGCTCGCGAGAGCCAATACCAAGAACGCTCGCCTTTGCATTGCAGTCTCCTAGTTCTGTCTTCGCCTAAATGGATGGCGCAGGGTCGCGCGCAAACCCGTCAAACAGCGTCTATGAAAGCGCGCATTCGTCCCCGCGCGGCCGAGTCGGGCACCGGCGCGAATGCGGTCCGCGCGTTCTCCTCCATGTGGTGCGGATTGCTCGTCTCCGTGAGCACGCACGTGATCGTCGGGTTCGCGAGGATGTACTGCAACGAGAACTGCGCCCAGGTAGCGCATTCGAACTCCGCGGCCCACGGCGGCAGCGGTTGTCCTTCGAGGCGATCGAAGTAGGCGCCGTTCATGAACGGCCTGTTGATGAGAACCGCGAGACCGCGGTCCGCCGCCAACGGCAGGAGCCGCTCCTCGGCGCCGCGCTCGGTGATCGAATAGTTCACCTGTATGAAATCGGGCTTCTCGCGCCCGAGAAACTGCTCGAGGCGCTCGTAGAGGTTCGCCTCGGCGACCGTCACGCCGATGTAGCGTGCATGCCCGGCCGCCTTCCACTCCTTCAAGCTCGGCCAATGCGTGTCGAGATCGGTAAGACTGAAAATCTGCACGAGGTCGAGCTTCTCGCGTCCGTAGAGCCGCTGAGTCTGCCGAAACTGCGCGATTCCCACTTCCTTGCCCACTTGGTCGATTTTGGTCGTGACGAACAACTTGTCGCGCAGGTCGGGCTCACCGATGACGCGGCCGAACCCCGCGTCGTTGTCCGCGTTGCGGGGCCACGTGTCGACGACCCGGCCGCCGTGCGCAACGAGGGTTCGCAGAACTCCGGCCAGTGGCTCCTGACCCTTGGTCGCAATCTCTTGCACGACCTTGCTCGATCCCAGGCCGATCACGGGCAACGATCTCCCCCGTGCTCGGGATGCGCCGCACCGGCATCTGCGCTTGCGCAAACGTCACGCGCGGCGCGAGCCCCGAAGCAGCGACCGCGCCCGTCCATCCCAAAAAATCCCGCCGGGTTGCATGCTCAAACATCGATTGTTCTCCTAGAATTGGCTCGCGTAGCGCGTTTCGCACGACGGCCGCGGCCGTCAATGCGTCATCGCGTGCACGAGGAAATTCACACCCATCCGGAACGCCTCGGTCGATGGCGCGCAACGGATACCTCGGGGTGCCGTACCACTCCCAGAAATTCGCGAGATCGTTGTTGAGGCAAGCGACGATCGCGATCTCGCCTTGCGAGTTGCGGAACCCCCAGTACTCGAGCTCGTTGCCGCTGCCCCACGGCGCCATGGTCTGCAAGTCACGCACTCGAAAGATCAAATCGAAAATCGGGTTGTCGCCCGTGAGCCGCTCGAAGTGGCGATCCGGGAACACGCGCAGCATCTCCTCGCGCAAGTTCGCCATGTGATCGTAATAGACGTTGTCGAAGTCGTCGATGAGAATGAAGCCCCCGCGCTCGACGTACTCGCGCAAATTCGCGACCTGCTGCTCGGTCATCTCCATTTCGCCGGGTTCGGAGACGTACGCGAACGGGTAGTCGAAGATTTCCTCGCTGCCGAGGTCGATCAGTCGGTACGACGCCACTTCTAGGTCCACACGCGTCGTTTGCGTGACGAATCCGTTCAAGTTCTCCTCGGAATTCGGATAGTTATGAGACCAACCCGAGTGGCCGATCAGCCCGTTCGTTCCGAAGCGCCAACGCATCACGACCACCTCCGTCGGCGGCGGAACGTTGTCCTCGATCCAAGCGCGTCTGCGAAAACCCTGCGCCTCCGTGGACGCCGCAGCCAACAGGGTTGCGATCAAAGCGATCGACAGTAGCAGTCTGCGGTTCACGGTTGCCGGCTCACGCCTCGCGCTGCGCCAACCAGACGGTATGGTTGCCGCAATCCGGGTCCTCGATTCGATGCAACAATACCTCGAAACCGTGACTCCAAAGAAGGGCTCGATATTCGGCCGTATCGAGGCTCGCGTGGAACAGCTCGTGGCCGTACATCTCCCCCATCGCGATGCCGTCCTCGGCGCCGGACGTGAACAACAGCGGAGCTCCGGGCGCCGCGTGCCGCGCAAATACGTCGAACATTCGGCGTTGATCGTGCTGCGCAAGGTGAAAGAAGCTGTCCCACGCAACGATCGCATCGAATTGCTGCTCTAGATCGAGCGAGCGCATGTCACTCTCGATCCAGGTCGTGCTCGGGAAGCGCTCGCGGCAAATCGCGAGCATCGCGGGCGCGATGTCGACGCCCGTCACGCGGCACCCAGACCCAATAAAGAAGCTCGCGATCGGATCGCCCGGCCCGCAGCCTAAATCGAGCAGCGATCCTTGGGGACGCATCCAAGCGAGGACTTTTTCGAGGTACGGCTTCTCGGCGAACCACTTGGCCCGATCAGCCGCGTAACGCGACGCGACTTCGTCATACAACGCGCGCATGTCGTTCATCGATGCGAAGTCGGGGTCAGGCACGGGGTCAGGCACGTGCCTGACCCCGTGCCTGACCCCGGTGACTCCGCCTCGTGCTAGCGCATCTCGTTGATCAGGCCATCGAGGCCCATCTGCACGTGGAAATCCTGCCAGCCGAATTCCGAGCGCATGGCCGCCTCGATTTCGGCTTTCGACTTGTTCTGCTTGACGAGCTCCGAGACGAGCCCGCTGAACCGGACGGTGCTCTCGCGAAACGCCTGCAGATCGGCGCGCGTGGCCGGGTGCCCGTGCCCCGGGATCACGGTTGCGAAGTCGAGCTTGAGCACGCCGTCAACGGTGGCCGTCCATTCCTTCGCGCTGCCGCCGCCCGAGTAGTCGACGAGCTGCGGCGTGCCCTCGCCGTTCGTGTACATGTCGCCCATGACGATCACGTCGTGCTCGGGGAACAGCACGACGACATCGCCGTCGGTGTGGGCGCGGCCGAACCAGTACAGCTCTACGGGCTTGCCGCCAAGGTAGATCGTTGCCCGCTCGCGCACCGTCATGTCCGGCAATCCGGGTTGATTGCCGGCGACCATGCGGACCCGTGCTTGATCGGAGGCCACGGCGAGCGCGTTCAGCGCCTGCAGCTTGGCGTTGCCGCCGCTGTGATCGGCATGGAAATGCGTGTTGATCACGTATTTGACGGGCTGATTCGTGACCGTCTTGAGCTGCGCCATGATGCTGTCGTGCGTCGATTTCGAACTTGTCGTCGACGAGCAGCACGCCTTCGTTGGTGATCAGCGCAGTCGTGAGACCCGGCACGTACGCGTTGCTGATCACGTAGATATCGTCTTTGATCTTGATGAGCTCGAGCTTCGCTGGCTCGGTGCCGAACTGCGCGTTCGCGCAAGGCAACGCCAAACACCCCAACACGAAACCGCCGAGACCCAAGGTCGCATACTTCTTCATTCGAGCTTTCCTCCAACCAGCCGCCGTGCAAACGGCGCGGGCCAGGATTTGCGATCGCGGCATGGTACTACACCTCAATCTGCACCGATGAACTCGACGAATCCGTGCAAGAACGCGCGCAATCGCTCGCGGGTTTGCTCGTCGGTCATGTTGCCGGCCTGGTCGAAGACATCGCGGGCGCGGGAGACGAGCATCTTAGGGCCGAACCACGGTTGCGTGCCCAGCGTTCGTAGCACAGGGAGCCAGGCCGCTTGCGAGAGCACGGTGCCGAAGCCTCCGGGCGAAGCGCCCATTACCGCGACGCGTCGGCCGCCGAACACGCGCGGAATGTCGGAGTCGGGCCGCGATAGCCAATCGATCGCGTTCTTGAACACGCCCGGAAGCGAATTGTTGTATTCCGGCGTGACGAGCAGGAGCCCGTCAGCTGCCACGATTTGCTCCTTCAACCGCGTGACCGCAGACGGCAGGCCGGACGACGCCTCGAGGTCGCCATCGTAGAGCGGGATGCCCTTGATCGTACCGATCTCGAGCGTGGCGCCTTGCGGCATGTTTTGCGCAGCGGCCCGAAGCAGCGAGGCGTTGAGCGATCCGCTGCGCAGGCTTCCGGCAATGCCCGACTATCGTGGTCATCCGGGATTTATACCCTGGGCACGGGACCGGCGCGAGCCCGCCGTGACGCCCGACCACGTCGCGCCGACCGTTTCTACTAGAATGACGTCCCTTGCCGCTTCGAGGACGCGCACTCGCGAAAGATGGCCGCCCCTTCCACACAACCGCTGCGCGCACCGACGACGGTGCTGGCGCGCCTGCTGCAGCTGCGCTCGCGCCTGGTGAAAGCCGGCTTATGCCTCGCCGGGATCTTCGCTTGCTTGTTCCCGTTCGCCAATCGAGTGTTCGCCGTCGTTTCTGCGCCGATCTTCGCCAAGCTGCCCGAGGGCTCGGAATTGCTCGCGAAGAACGTCGCGTCACCGTTCCTGACGCCGCTCAAAGCCTCGATGTGGGCCGCGCTGTTCCTGGGCATGCCGTTCGTGCTGTATCACCTGTGGCGATTCGTCGAGCTGTGGCTCAAGGACCGCGGCCGCCGGCTCGCGCTGCCGTTCATGATCGGGAGCGCCGTGCTGTTCTACGCGGGCGCCGCTTTCGCGTTCTTCGTCGTGTTGCCGATGGTGTTCGCATTCTTCGCGCAGGTTGCGCCTGTCGGCGTCACGTTCATGCCCGACATCAACTCGTACCTGGACTTCATGATCGCGATGCTGTTCGCCTTCGGCCTCGCCTTCCAAGTTCCGATCGCGATCATCACTCTCGTCTGGACGGGCGTGGTCTCGCGCAAGACGCTCGCCGCAGGACGTCCCTATATTTTTCTGGGCGCATTCGTCTTCGGAATGCTGCTCACCCCGCCCGACGTATTCTCGCAGACGCTGCTCGCCGTGCCGATGTACGCGCTCTTCGAGGCGGCGCTGTTCTTCTGCGCCCGCTTCATCCCCGAGCGCAGCTGACGGCCACGGACGGCCGGCATGCGGCAATTGCAGGAGCGAATTGCCGCTAGGGGGACGCGCGAATCTCGAAGCAGCGGTGGATTTTCGCGTCGCGAGTGAAATCCGTCGGAATCGTGGCCGGCGTGATGTCTACGATCGCGAGATCGGCGAGCGCGGCGCGATCGAGCCGGAACTTGCGGAAATTGGTCGAGAACAGCAGGAGCCCGCCGCGAGCGAGTCGCCGCATTACCGCTCGAATCAGCTCTACGTGATCGCGCTGCACATCGAGCTCCGCCGTCATGCGTTTCGAGCGCGACCAGGTCGGCGGATCGAGGAATACGAGGTCGTAGCGCGTGTCGACAGGCGCGGCGAGCCAAGCGAGCGCATCTTCTTGCGCGAAGCGATGACGGCCGGCGAGCGCAATGCCGTTCAGCGCGAGATTGCGCTTAGCCCACTCCACGTAGGTCCGCGACATGTCTACCGTGGTCGTAGCGCGGGCGCCGCCCGCGGCCGCACACACGGTGGCCGTGCCCGTGTAGCCGAACAGATTCAAGAAATGCTTGTTCGCTGCGAGTGCGCGCAGCCGCGCGCGAATCGGGCGATGATCCAAGAACAGACCCGTGTCGAGGTAGTCCGTGAAGTTCACGAGAAACTTCAAATCGCCCTCCGCCACCTCGTGAAACTCGCCGCTTTCGGCGAGCTTCGTGTACTGCGTGCCGCCTTTCTGCCGCCGCCGCGTGCGCACGTGCACGGCCTCCGGCGCGACGCCCATGACCTCGGGGATCACGGCGAACGCCTCCTCGCGGCGCGCCCGTGCTTTCGCCGGCTCCACGGTCCCCGGCGGCGCGTATTCTTGAACGTACACCCACCGCCGGCTGCCCTCCTCGACGCCCGAGCGGTATAGGTCTACCGAGAACGCGTACTCCGGCATGTCCGCGTCGTAGACGCGGTAACACGCGATCGCTTCGCGCTTGGCCCATTTCGACAACATCGCCTGGTTCTTGCGCAGACGATTCGCGAACATCTGCGCTCCGGGCCGTGCGCGTGCGGCCGCCGCGTCGAATCTCGGCAGGGCGCCGGGCGCGCGCTTCTCCGCGAAATGCTCTGGCGCGACGTCGAAACGCAGCAGCCGGCATTCGAGCGCGCCGTTGAACATCCGGTGCGTGCGCTTCGCGTGCAGCCCGAGCTCGAGGCCGAGCGGCGGGTTGCCCGTCAGGATCGCTGCGTTCCAGCCGCGATAACGCTCGCGCAGCACGCGTCCCAAGCGCTCGTACAGCCGCGCAAGCTCGCGCACGTCGCCCAGGCGCTCGCCGTACGGGGGATTGACGGCGACGAGACCGCGCTCCGCGGCTGCGGGTGGGACGTCCTCGAGCTCCCGCCGCTCGATCTGAACTCGCGCAGCGACTCCGGCACGCGCGGCGTTGGCGGTCGCCGCGCGCACGGCGCCTGCGTCGCGGTCGTATCCCGCGATCGTAACGCCGTCGACGGAACGCGCCGCGCGCCGCTCCTGCGCCTCCGCTCGCAACCTTTTCCACGCGGCGGCATCGTGCTGGCGCCAACCCAGGAAGCCGAAGTAGGCGCGCAGCAGCCCGGGCGCAATGTCGCCCGCGATCAACGCGGCCTCGATCGGCAAGCTGCCGGACCCGCACATCGGATCGACGAATCCCGGCGCGGGTACACCGCGTTCCGCGACGAGCGTCGCCCAGCCGCTGCGGAGCAGAATCGCCGCGGCGAGATTCTCCTTGAGCGGCGCTGCGCCTTGCTCTCCCCGGTAGCCGCGGCGATGCAGGCTGTCTCCGGAAAGATCGATGCTCAACGTGGCGGCATCGCGATGGAGATGGAGATGGATTCGCACGTCGGGCGTCGCGACGTCGACCGACGGACGGCCTCCGGTCCGATCGCGAAACTGATCGACGATCGCGTCTTTGACCTTGAGCGCCGCGAACTGCGTGTGATTGAGTGCAGCCGTGCTGCCAGTGCACTCGACGGCGAACGTGCCGTCGGCGGCAAGGTGCTCGGCCCAATCGACGTTGCGTGCGCCGTCATAGAGCTCGATCGCCGACGGCGCAGCGAACTGCGATAGGTGCAGCAGCACCCGGTTGGCCACGCGCGACCACAGGCACGCGCGATACGCCTGCTCGAGCGTCCCCCGGCAAGCGACTCCGCCGCGTTCGGCTTTCACTTCGATGGCGCCGAGGTCCTCGAGCTCCTTGGCGACGAGATCGGCCGTGCCGGCTGGCGCGGTCACGTAAAGGCGATGCAGCGCCGCGATGCTTACCGGCTGACCCTCCGTGGGATTTGCGACAAGCAACATCAACACTCCGGCGCGCATCGCGTAAGCGATGCCTCGAAGCGAAACGGGTTCGGAATGCGAACAGTGCCGAGCAGTGCGGCAATCCTAAGCCAAGGGGATGTGAAACACCATGTACGCCGCGCGATTGCCGCCGGGCTTGCTAACCTCGAACGTTCGGAAAGTACCGCGAGCGCAAATACTCGAGATAGCCGGTATCCACTGATTCGCCGGTACGCAACGCACGGTAAAGATCTTGATAGGCGAGCGCCATGAACGATAGCTCGGAACCGATACGCTCGCGGAAGCGTTCGATGTCGGCGCGGTGCGCCGTGGATTCCCTGCCCGGCGAGTCGTAATACAGATAATAGAGTAGAAAATCGGCGCCGCATGCCAAGCGAAGCGCGAGAGCCTGCTTCAAGAGCTGCGCCGCATGCAGAAACTTGAAGCGCGCGCGCCCTTGTTGAATGTCGTCCGCCAACGCCTGGCAGCTCGAAAGCCCAATCTCGGCCCAGATCGATCGGCCAAGAGGGAAATACTTGGCCTTGAACACCGCGCGGTTGCGCGGGCGCGGTGTTTGCGCCTCGGTAAACTTGCTCTCGATCGCAACCACCCGCCCGGTTGAGAGTTTGAGCACGACGTCGATGTACGGAGGGTCGCCCGCTATTGCCGTAGGAAACGCTTCCTCGAAAGCCAGTGCTGCGCAAGCGCCGTCGATCCCCAATGCCGCGAGCAGCGGCCGCGGCTCCGTGCGCCGCCAGTGATCGAAGACGTTGACGACGAGGGCCGCGGATGAATGCAATGCCCAAAGGCGCGGCGGCCGTGTGCGTCCCGGGCGCAGCTCCGATCCGCTCGGCCGATCGAACACCGCGAGCGTTGCCCCCGATGGCGACACGCGGAAATTGTCGGCGAGTTGCAGCACATAGCCGCGCGCATCGATTCGGATGCCCACCGATTCTGCCCAGCGCCGCTGCTGCCGGATGACCTCGTTCTTCGCCGACATCCGTCAGTCGCGCAGCACGGCCACCTGCGCGCCGAGCAGCCGCCACTCCCCGCCCGCGCGAGTCCACACGTGCAGCGCGCGAAACCGGCTCTTCATGATCGCCGCATCGGTGGGAATCGTCCACGTCGAGGTAACGACGACTGTTGCAAGGTCGCCCTCGATGCGCACGTCTACGTCATCGTTGGTATTCGTCTCTCCCGCGCGCCGCCCTTCGGCGATCCGCTGGCCCTCGAGCCGCTCCGCTTTGGTGAACTGCCGGCCGTTCGTGCCGATGAAGACGAGATCCTCGTGCCACAGGCGGTCGAGCGCCGCGGCGTCGCGCTCGACAAGCGCTTGCGACATCTCAGCTTCGAGCCGGTGTAGCGCCGCGACAGCCGGATCCTCCTGCGCGTGAGCGCCGAACGGCAGCAGCGTGCAGACAAGCAGCGCGCGTATTTTGTTTTGTTCGAGCATCAGGGCTCACCGTCCTTCGGAACCTTCGAGAACCACGCGAGCCATTCGGTCACCACGCCGAGCCTCGCGCGGTTGAGCTTGTAGATCCACTCGCGCCCCGACCGTTCGACGTCGACCAAACCGGAGTCCTCGAGCCTGCGCAGATGGCGCGACGTCGTGGGCCACGCACACGAGAACCGGTCCGCGATCTGTCCAGACGTCATCTGATCGCCGCGAAAGTGCAGGATCATCAAGATTTGCCGGCGCGCTGAGCTATCGAGCGCGGCAAACACCGAGTCGTAGTCGGCTAGGCGGCCCCTAGCGCTCGAAGGCGACTTCGATTTGCTCGACACGCGGGAATTCCATCGGCGGCCGCTGGCCTCTAGGTTCGCAGAGGCTGCCCATCGGCTCCCACACCGCCATCACCTCCGGAAGCTCGTGAGCCCTGTCGGGCCCCTCCGCGTCTTGCCAATGCAAGAGCTCGACGAAGATCGGTTCGTTTTCGCCTTCCGCGCCCTGGTAGATCGTCGACGGCACGTTGGCAGCCAAACCGACTCCGCGCAACGCGGGCCAGTGCTTCGCCAGGAGTTTCCTGAATGCGTCCTCCGAGCCGGGCTTTACACGATAGATGCACAGCGACGTGATCATGATTGAACCTCGTTCATTATTAGCCGGTCGGCTAATGATATTACTTAGCCAAATCGCTAAATACAACGTCTTGACCCCGAAGCGCCGCAGCGGACGTTGATGACCGGCGGGCCGTTTGACACTTAGGGAGACGACAATGCCACGCCCCGTTCCGCGCCTGGACCTTGAGCATCGGCGCAGGAATCTTGCTTGCGGTGGCCGCCACCGCGCAGGAGCCATCTCGAAACGCTCCACAACCCGGCGGCGGGCAGGGGGCCGCTCAATAGATCCGCGGGAGCTGGCTGCTCCACTCCTATCGTTTGGCGGGTTCGTTTCTTCTGGCACGCCGCGGCGTCGTCGAAAGCCGAGACACCATTCTCGCCTCGCAGTCTTGGAGCACTTCCGCGAAGCACTGGGCGACGATTCCTCGAATCCATCGAGCGGCCGGATCGTTGCTCTGCGGCGCCGGGACGCTCGTACACATTCCCGCGGGCACCGTGCACGGCTATCGCTTTGGGGCGGGCGGCGGCCGGATGCTCGAGGTGAGCGGCCAGGGTGGATTTGCGACTCAGATGTTTGCGAACGTGAGCAAACAAGTCCCGCCCGGCCCGCCCGACATTCCGAGGCTGCTGGATATCTTGCTGCAGAACGGCGTGACAGTCGCCGCTTGACTACGCTCGAGGCGCCCTAGCTGCCGGCGATCTCGCTACTATCTTTGATACGTCTTGGTGTATCCGGTACGGCCGTTCGTCACGGTGAACGTGCCATCTTCGCTGGCGCTGATCTTGATCCAGTGACTCGTCGTGTCATCGAGATTCGCGATTTGATCGTCCGGAAAATTCACCGCGCCGGCGTTGCCGGATTTGTCCACCTGCCAGACGTCTTCCAAGCCAAAGCTCGCGACCGCCCTGTGCAGTGCGGCGAAACCCTCCGCCACGCCGCCTTTGGTGGCGCCGTTGTTCATGATGGCGACTCGCGGCCGCATCGCAAACGCATTCGGGGCTGCCGTGTCAGCGCCGCCGTGATGCGGAACGAGGTAGACATCCACCGGTCCGAGGAGATTGTTCGGACAAAACAGCGCGAACAGCGGCTTGCCGCTCAAGTCGCCGAGATCCACGAACCGGAACCGTCCGAAGCTCAGGTGGATGCCGGTCGAGCGGGGGTTCTCGATCGGTTCGCCCGGCGCGCGCTCGGCCGATTCGCACAGCGGATTCGGCTCACCACCATCGCGAAGCGCCTCGACGATAGTCGCCGCGTTGCTGCTGACGAACTGCACGTCGACGCCTCTTAGCGGAATGCGTTCTCCGGGCCTCGCCACGATATGGCGACCCAGCGCGCGCACCTCGGCATACGCTTCGAAAGGCTTGGCCACCCAATCGGTCGTATCGACCGCGTCGCGATAGTCGACGAACGTTTCGATAGGAATCAGTCGCGACAGCTCCGGCGCGCCGCCGAGATGGTCGTCGTGAAAATGGGTGATGAGGAGGTAGTCGATCTGCTGTATGCCGGCATCGCGTGCAGCCACGAGGATCCGCTCTGGATCGCGCCCATCGTTGCCCGCGTAACCGGTATCGATGAGCAGGGACTCGCCCGCCGGAGTGACAACCAACGTCGACTGACCGCCTTCGACATCAATGAAATAGATATCGAGCGTTTGCGCGACGACGGCCGTCGTGAAAAAGCACACGGCCAGAATCAACGTGGCGACGATCTTGTTCACCCGTTCCTCCTTCAATCCGAGCTTCGTCGAGCGCCGAGACACATTCTTGCCTCAAGGTTTCAGCAGCACCTTCCCCGAGGTGCGGCGAGCTTCGAGCTCTCGATGCGCCGTCGCTGCTTCCGCGAGCGGCAGCACGCGATCGATTCGCGGGTTCAGCTCGCCCGACTCGAGCCATTGGAAAAGGTCGCCGGCGCGCTCGAGCAGCTCGGAGCGCGTAGCGATGTATTGATTCAGGCCCGGTCGCGTGAGGAACAGCGAGCCCTTCGCGCCGAGCACCGCGGGATCGAACGGCGGCACGGGCCCGCTCGAAAAACCGAATAGCACGAGATACCCGCGCGGCCGCAAGCAATTGAGGCTTTTGTCGAACGTATCCTTGCCGACCGAGTCGTAGACGACGTCCACTCCGCGGCCGTTCGTGAGCTTTTTCACTTCCACCTCGAAATCGCGTTGCGTGTAGTCGATGGTTTCGTGCGCGCCTGCGGCGCGCGCAAGATCCGCCTTCGCCGCACTGCCTACGGTGCCGTACACGGTTGCGCCGATGCGCCGCGCGACCTGCGTGATCAACTGCCCCGCGCCACCGGCTGCGGCGTGCACGAGCGCCGTATGCCCCGCTTGCAGCGGAAACGTGCTGTGGGTCAAGTAATGAGCCGTCATGCCCTGCAGCATGATCGCGGCAGCGGATTCGAGTGGTATTGCATCCGGGACCCTGACGAGGCGCTTCGCGGGCACGAGCGCATAGTCGGCGTACGCACCCAGAACCATCGCGTACGCGACCCGATCGCCGACGCGCACCTCGTCCACCTCCGCGCCGACCTCTACCACCGTGCCCGCCCCTTCGGAGCCGAGCGTGAACGGCAGCGCCGGGGGTTTGTAGCGGCCGGCGCGGTGCTGGACGTCGATGAAGTTCACTCCCGCGGCCGCAATCTCGACCAACGCGTCGCCGCGATCCGGCGACGGCGTCGGCACGTCCTCGTAGCGCAACACCTCGGGCCCGCCGCACTCGTGCACTCGAACTGCTTTCAAGATGAATCCCCCGTTTTC
Source organism: uncultured Gammaproteobacteria bacterium (assembly GCA_963744305.1). GTDB lineage: Bacteria > Pseudomonadota > Gammaproteobacteria > Steroidobacterales > Rariloculaceae > FEN-1219. The sequence goes on along the minus strand of CAVUTF010000016.1, from coordinate 98,240 downwards.
GGCAGACTATATCGCACGCAAAAGCCGCAAACAGCGGGACGCGTTTGCGACGACCAAACCCTCGTGCTAGGTTCGAGCGCCATGACCGCAGATGCTCTCGCCTATCAGATCGGCTTCGGCAACGAGTTTGCGACCGAGGCCTTGGCCGGCGCGCTGCCGATCGGCCAAAGCAATCCGCAGAAGCCGGCGCTCGGCCTCTACACGGAAGAGATCAACGGTACCGCGTTCACAGCGCCGCGCGGCCAGAGCCGGCGTTCGTGGACCTATCGCATCCGACCATCGGCAATGCACAAACCCTTCAGGCAAATCTCCGCGGGCACGATCAGGACCTCGCCGTTCGCCGAGGTTCCTGCGACCCCGAATCAACTTCGCTGGCGGCCGCTCCCGATTCCCGCGGCTCCCACGGATTTCGTGCAAGGCATCGTCACCTATGGTGGCAACGGCGACCCGGGACAGCAGCTCGGCGCGGCGATGCACATGTACGCCGCGAACACGTCGATGGTGGATCGCTTCTTTTACAACGCAGATGGCGAGCTCCTGATCGTCCCGCAGCTCGGCACGCTGCTCGTGCGCACCGAGCTCGGCACGCTCAGCGTGGGGCCTCGCGAGATGTGCGTGATTCCGCGCGGCATCAAGTTCCGTGTCGAGCTTCCGGATGGCCCGGCGCGCGGCTACCTCTGCGAGAACTACGGGCCGCACTTCCGCTTGCCCGAGCTTGGCCCGATCGGCACGAACGGCTTGGCGAACTCGCGCGACTTCTTGGCACCAGTGGCCGCGTACGAAGAGCGCGAGGGCGACTTTAGGCTCGTTGCGAAGTTCATGGGTGGAATCTGGGAGGCCGAGATCGATCATTCGCCGCTCGACGTCGTGGCATGGCACGGCACCTACACGCCGTATAAATACGATCTCACACGCTTCAACTGCATCAACACGGTTACGTACGATCATCCCGATCCGTCGATCTACTGCGTGCTCGCCGCTCCCTCAGCGATCGCGGGCACGTCGAACATCGAGTTCGGTGTGATTGGGGACCGCTGGAACGTTGCGCGCAACACTTTTCGTCCGCCGCCGTTTCATCGCAACGTCTGCAGCGAGTTCGTCGGGCTGGTGCACGGCAAGTACATCGGCAAAGGCGAGGGGTTCGAGCCCGGCTGTGCGAGCCTGCACAACTGCATGTCGGGTCATGGTCCCGACGCCGAATCCTTCGCGCTCGGGACTTCCGTGGGAGACCAGCCGCAGTACCTGGCCGACACCATGACGATCGTCCTCGAGACTCAGCTCGTCATCCGGCCGACGAAGTACGCGCTGGAGAGCGAGTTGCTCGAGCGCGACTACTACTTGCACTGGCAAAGCTTGAAAAAACGCTTCCGACGCGATGGCGGCACCGAGGGCGAGTGACCACGCGGTAAGATGAGGAGTGTCGAGTGGCGGGCGTCGGGCTCGCGGCGAAGGGGGAAACATGGCGTTTGATCTGACGGTGAACGGCAAGGCGTATTCCGTCGATGCGGACCCGCAGACGCCGCTGCTTTGGGTACTCCGCGATCACTTGGGGCTGACGGGCACGAAGTTCAGTTGCGGTATCGCGCAGTGTGGCGCCTGTACCGTGCACGTCGATGGGCAGCCGATTCGCTCCTGCACTTTCGGTGCCGCCGCGGCCGTGGGAAAGTCGATCACCACGATCGAAGGCGTCTCTCCCGATGGCAGCCACCCGATCCAGCTCGCGTGGAAGGAGCTCGATGCGCCCCAGTGCGGCTACTGCCAGTCCGGCATGATCATGAGCGCACTTGCGCTGTTGCAAGAGAATCGGAATCCCACCGACGCCGATATCGATGCCGCGGTGACTAACGCTTGCCGCTGCAGCAGCTACCACCGCGTCCGCCAGGCCATTCACCGCGCTGCTGAGTTGATGAAGGCGTAAGGAGGATGCGGCGATGACAAAGCTTGCGAGCCCTTCCGCCATGGACCGGCGCGAGTTCCTTGCTGCGGCCGGCGCGGTCAACGCGGCCTTCGTGCTCGGCTTCTGGGTGCCGTCCCGGACCGCGCAAGCAGCGGAAAACGCGGTGAACGTGCCCGGCGCCGTTTGGTACGAGGATCCCACCACGCCGGAGATCAACGCCTGGATCCTCATCGCGCCCGACGACACCGTGACCATTCGCATCGCGCAGACCGAGATCGGCCAGGGCGTGTGGACTTCGAACGCGATGATGGTGTGCGAGGAGCTCCAATGCGACTGGAGCAAGGTACGGCCGCAATACGCCTCCTCGAACCGCGATGCGCGCGAGATGGCTCCCGAGTGGACGCTCAACGTGATGGGCAACGGCGGCACGGATCCGAACGGCGGCGGTGAGCCGGCGTTCGGCAATCGCGCCCGCACGGGCGTGATCGGCATTCCGGACAGTCTCTATCGGCGCATGCGGACCAATGCCGCGTCCTCGGTGAAGGACGGCCGCTACTACTTGCAACTCGCGGGAGCCGAGGCGCGCGAGCGATTGCTATTGGCGGCGGCGAAGCTGTGGAACGTGCCGGTCGCGGAGCTCTCGGCGAAGAACAGCGTGATCACGCATTCGTCAAGCAACCGCTCCACGACCTACGGCAAGATCGCGCATCTCGCTGCGCAAACACCGCACCCGAATCCGAAGGCGATCACGATCAAGCCGCCCGACCAGTGGACGTTGATGGGCACCGAGCAGAAAAATCTCGACGTGCCGATGAAGGTGACGGGCGAAACCGTATACGGCATCGACGTGCGGCTCCCGGGCATGAAGTGGGCCGCCGTGAAATCTTGCCCGGTCTACGGCGGCGACGTGAAGAGCTACGACTTCGAGTCGATCCGTAACCGTCCAGGCGTACGCTCGGCCGTGCAGTTCCCGATACCGGATCCCGCGCTGACGCGCGGCCGTGTCTTCAGCGGCGGCGTCGCCGTGATCGCCGACCACTGGTACCAAGCCAAAGCGGCTCTCGAGCAAATGCCGATCGAGTGGCAGATCCCGCCGCGGAATGCGGCGTTCAACACGGCGAACATGCGCGAGGCGCTCCTTGCCGCTCTGGACGAGCCCGGCAGAGTGCGCGTGGATCAAGGCGACGTCGATGCGGCCTTCGCCGGCGCCGCGAAGATCGTCGAAGCCACGTACTCGACGCCGTATCTGCCGCGCGCTCGCATGGAGCCCGGCAACGCGACCGTGCTCGTCACCGACGAGCGCGTCGACATCTGGTACGGCGATCAGAGTCCGCAAGAAACGCGCTTCAGCGCCTCGCAGATCACCGGGATCCCGGAAGAGAACGTCTACCTTCATATGTGCCACCTCGGTGGCGGCTTCGGCCGCAACGGCAATGGGCCGCAGGCCGAACAGGCGATCATGGTGGCGAACGCCCACCGCGGTACGCCTATCCATCTCTTATGGACCCGCGAAGAGGATTTCATCGGTACGACTTACCGCGCGATGGGAGTGGCGCGTTTGCGCGCGGCGTTGGACGCCGAGGGTTGGCCGAGCGCTCTCGAGGTGCGCACCGGCATGCAAAAGGACGGGTTCGGCCCGGAAGCCTCGTTCGACGTCGTGTCGCGATACCACGTTCCGAACTATCGGTTCTCGAACCACACGACGGATTTTCACGTCCCCGTCGGCACGCGGCGCGGCGTCGGCCAAGCCGCGCACGAGTTCTATCGCGAAAGCTTCATCGACGAGCTCGCCCACGCGGCGGGCAGAGACCCATACCTCTATCGACGTGAGCTGATCGCCCGAACCGATCTCCCGTTCAAGGACGACATGATCAAGGCGCTCGACATGGCCGCCGAGATGTCCGGCTGGGGTACGCCGCTGCCGCGGGGCAAAGCACGCGCCATCGCTCTAGAAGAAAGAGGAGCGGAAGGCGGCGGCTCAGCGACGATCAGCGCCATGGTACATACGGTCTCCGTGAGCCGCGAAGGCGTGGTTCGGCTCGAGCGGGTGGATGTGGCGCACGAGATGGGTTTCGGTCTGGTCAACCCGCTGTCCGTCAAGAAACAGATCGAAGGCCAGATCACCTGGTTCTACAACGATGCGATGCACCAAGCGTGCAACGTCATGGACGGGCGCATCGTCGAGAACAATTTCCACACGTTTCCGCTCTCGCGCATCAACGAGGATCCGCCGCAGATCAACATTCGTTTCTTCGAGACGGCGCACTGGCTCGTCGGGATGGGGCACGACCGCGGAACATCCGTGCAGTCGGCGATCGGCGATGCGGTATTTCAGATCACGGGGAAGCGGTTCCGGGATTTGCCGTTCCGCATGCACGACTTGAGCTGGAGCTAGCGTCTCAGGCGGTGAGCTTCAGCGCCGCGAACAACATACCAAGACCCAGCGCCAAGATCGAGCCGAGGCAGAACGGTGATTGACGTGCCAAGGATCTCCATGTCCTTGCGAACCAACTCCATGTCCTGCTGGAACTGCTGACGCAGGAGCTGCAGATCCGCCTTGGTCGCCAGCGTCGTACCCATATCTCGCTCCATCGCATCGACCACGGCCCGCGCTTTGTCATTCGGGACATTGATGCTAACGAGCGCATCATACAACGAGTACAGATAGTCCCCGGACCGTCACCCGCACAACGCAGTGGGATCCGCTCACGTAGAAAGCTGGTCATCCGAAAGCCAACTAAAAAATCGGAGTGTGTCTTCAGAAATGCTTCACGCATACGCCGCTGACCGGCGGAATGTTTCCGCGGAAGCGTCTGCTAAGAAACTCCTTCACATTTATTCAGGTTGGCCCTCGTTGAAGGGATTCTTTGGGGCCCTGGCCTTCCACGGCCCGGGCCCGACGCTGCGCAACAGCAGAAGCCAAGAGCAGCTCCGCTATACTCGGAGCAGTTCAGTTCAACCATCGAGAATGGGGGGTCGACACGTGAGCTCATTGACTAGAAAAGCTGCTCTGTTCGTTTGTGCCTTCGGTTTGGTGTCGAGTGCTCTTCGGCGCGGTCGCCCCCGATTTCATGGAGAAGCTCACCTCCGAGTCGCGGCCGCTCGAAGACAGAGTGCGCGACGGCGCGCGCCGGCCCTATCAAGTCATGCAGCTGCTCGGCGTCAACGCGGGCATGACCTTGCTCGACGTCGGCGCGGGCGGCGGCTGGTTCACGCGCGTGCTGTCGGCCGCGACCGGCCCGAGCGGCAAGGTGATCGCGCAGTTCGGCCCGCGCGCGCTGCAGCGCGAGAACGGTCAAGGACCAGAAGGATCTCGCGGCTTCGCTCGGCAACACCGAAGCGTTCTTCGGCAACGTCGCCGACATCGCACCGAACAGCGTCGACGCCGCAGTGACCGCGCTCAACATGCATCACATGAACGCCGAACGCGCCGGCCCCTACCTCAAGGATATCTTCGCGGTGCTGAAGCCCGGCGGCCGCGCTGCCATCATCGATCACGTCGGGCTGCGCGAGATCGACAACTCGCAATTGCACCGCATGCTCCCATCCGATGTGAAGAGCATGGATTCAGGCGGCGGGGTTCGAGATCGTCGCGGAGTCCGACATCCTGCGCACGACGGCGGACGATCACAAGCTCTCGGTCGAAGACCCGATCCTCGGACGCGACGTCGATCAGTTCTTCTTCGTGGTGCGCAAGCCGCAGCGGTAAACCGGCGCCATCAAGATAGCGAGCAGCGGCGCTGGCACGCCCTAGCTCACGATGGGCCGCGGCGGCGACGTGCGCCCCGGGCGGCGGAGCCGACCGATGACCTTAGTGGAGAGCGGGTGTAGTGCTCGGCGAGCGGCGGTGATGGGTGGCCTGCTCGTAGGCGTAGGCGAGCTTCAGCATCGTGCCGTCGTCGTACGGCCTGCCCATGAACGTGATGCCGACCGGTAGGTTCGTCGACGGTGAATCCTGCCGGCACTGCAACCACCGGCACATAGACGAGAAACGTATTGAGAAACCACGCGCCTTTCGTGTTCACGAACGGCGGCTTGGTGCCGTCTTCGATCAGCGTCGGTTGATGCTCGTTCGTTTTCAGGACGATGGCATCCAAGTCATGATCCGCCATGACTTTCAGAAAATGGTGCATGAGCTCGTCGCGCGCGACGAGGTAGGCGTAATGCCGTGAGGTGTCGCCGGCGCCGGAGAACAGCGCCTTCGCGAAGTTCGTCAGCTTTTCGAACTCCGGCGCCGCGACCATTGCCTCGATCGAAGCAAACGGTGGATTGCGGTTTCTGCCGAAGTAATTCGCGAAAGCCTCCGCGTTGTCATCGGGGCGCCCCCCTCGCCTGTCGAGCAGCTCTTTGAGATCTGGGATCACGATCGGATCGACGACGACCGCTCCCGCGGACTTCAGCTCGGCGATCGACCGCGCGAAAACGGCGTCCACCTTCGCGAAATCTTCCGAATCGGGCTCCGATCCGATGCCTATGGATTCACGCAAGATTCCGAGCCGCGCGCCTCGCAAGCCATCCGCGTCCAAGAAACGCTTGTAGCTGCCGTCGATGTGCGCCGCGCCGTGCGCGGTGATCGGGTCGTCAGGGTCGTAGCCGACCAACACGTCCAGAAGCGCCACGAGATCTTCGACGGTTCGGGCCATGGGACCCAAAGAACCCGCGACCTGAGGCCAACCCGCGTAAACACCGCCCCGGCTCACGAGCCCCGCCGTGGGCCGCATGCCGACAACGAGTTCCAGGCGGCCGGCCGGCGAATCGACGCGAGGGCCTCCTGCCCTACCGAAAATGTCGCGAAGTTCGCGGCAACGCTCGCGGCCGGCCCGCCGGACGAGCCGCCGACGGTCCGGTCCAGCGCGTAAGGATTGCGCGTGGAGCCGAACAGCGAGCCATGCGTATCCCCGGCCGCCATCTCGCCGAGAGTGACTTTCGCAAGAACTATCGCGCCGGCCTCTTTGAGCTTCGTCGTCACGAAGGCGTCCCGGTCCGGGTAGTAATCCCGAAACAGCACCGAGCCCAAGGTCGTAGGCATCCCCGCGACATCGATCTGGTCCTTGAGCATGACCGGAATCCCATGAGCGGGCCGACGAAACCCGATGTCCGGTACGCGCGATCGAGCCGGTCCGCCTCCTCGAGCGCGTCGGCGTTGAGCGTAATGACCGAATTGATGCGGGGGCCTTTCTGATCGTAGGCCTCGATGCGATCGAGATAGAGCTGGACGAGCTGCCGCGCCGTGAGCGAGCCGGAGGCGTAGGCGCTATGGATCTGCGCAACCGTCGTTTCCACGACGTCGAACGATGACTGCCCCATCGCGGTCGCGGGCAGAACAGCGAGGAGCACCCACCGGATCGTAGTTCTCACGACATTCTCCTCACGGCGCGTGCGGGTGTGCTACGGCCGCTCGGGCAGCCGCTCATCGTAGTTCGCGGCTTCCACCGTGCAGCCCCATTCGAGAATCGGCGAATCGAGCCGGTGAAATCGGTACGTCATGATCAGCGGCGCCGAGTAATAGACGGGATCCTCATGCGTCACCACGGCTTCAAGCTCGTCGCCGCTCGCCGTGAAGCGCTCCTCCGTGCGCATGCGATCGGACTGCGGCAGGCCGACGACCGTGAACGTATCGAGCGCGCCGGCGCGTTGTCCCGCAGTGTCCACGACGAGCGTTGCGCCGTCGTAACGGCCGATCGAGCGGCCCAGGTGCGGATGCTCGGGCACGGTCGGTGGAGCCGTGTCGACGGTGAGCTTGGGATCGAGCGGCACGCGCCGCCGCACGTCCATGAACTCGTAGTTGATCTCCACGTAATCGCCGCGCTGGCGAATCTCGAACGGCGGCGACGGCGTGTTCATGATGTTCGTGAAGCTGACGGGCACGCACTTGAGATCGCTGTCGTCGCGCAACGGATCGTAGCTCGCCATAGCGGCTTCGGCGGCCGGGGTAAGGTGCAAGTCGTCGGGCGGTGTCGTATTCAGTAGAAGCCAGACGCCATCGAGATCCGATCGCTCCGCGGCGACGCAAGGCGCCGCCGAAAACGCGACGATGGCGCCTAGGCTGACCGTGATCCGAGCCACGGAGCTCGCCATGCTCGTCATGGCCCGCCTTGTGCGTCCGGACAACTGAACTCTCGCGACTGCGCCACGGCCTCGCGAAACTCGCCGAAGCCGCAATCGCGAAACGTCGACCCGTCCGGAAGAATCGCGCGGACGAAATACGCCACGTGCTCGAGACGCCGGCTAGGCCAGGCCGTGATCGTCAATTCGTCCCCTTCCTTGATGCGGTCTATGTCGACCTTGCGGCGAATCAACGAGTTTCTGTCGGACCACTCGATGAGCCATTGCTGGGTCGTGCCATCCGCCGCGGCGACATCGAGGGCGAATTGGGAATGGGGATTGCGAATGTGCACCGCCGCAACCGTGCCGCGCACTTCGATCATCTTGCTCATGTCGAAGTTCGAGCTCACCGAGTGATGACCGGAGGCGATCTGCGCACCGACGAGCAGCGCGCCCGTGATCACGATTTTCGGCAGTGGGCGGCTCATGTCGGATTCACCGGCGCTAAGCATGTAGAAACGCACGCAGCTCGGCGAGCACCTCGTTCGGGCGCGCCTTCCTGCATGTTGTGCCCGCCCGGCATGCCCTTGCCGCTGACGTTCGCGGCCGCGCTCGCGCCAGATCGCGAGCACGTCGTAGAGCCGGTCCATCGCGCCGTCGGCGGCCCAGAGCACGTGCAGCGGGCAGCGGATGCGGCTGTCGAGATCGGCTGCGTCGTGCTGCAGGTCGATCGACGCGCCGGCGCGGTAGTCCTCGCACATCGCGTGCACGCCCTCGGGCGTGCCGTTCCTGCGCCGGTACTCGAGCTGCGCCGGCGACGTTGCCGGCCGGCTTGCAGCGTCGCGCTGCGCGAGCAGCATGTTCTCCGGCATCGGCGACGGCTGCAGATAGTTGAACCAGTGAGAGTACGACTGCACGAACTCGAGCGTCACGTGCGTGTAGAGGTAATACGTCGGCACGATGTCGATGAAGCACGGCTTTCGTGACGGCGTCGGGATGATCGAGCGCCATGCGGTGCGCGACGCGGCCGCCGCGGTCCTGGCCGACGACGCGCGAAGCGCTCGAAGCCGAAGTGGCGCATGACGTCGATTTGATCTAGCGCCATCGCGCGCTTCGAGTAGTTCGAGTGATCGGGCAAGCCCTGCGGCTGGCTGCTGTCGCCGTAGCCGCGCAGATCCGCGGCGACGACCGTGTATTCCTCGGCGAGCCGCGGCGCGACGTCGCGCCACGTGTAATGCGTCATGCGGCGCGCCGTGCAGCAGCAGCAGCGGCGGGCCGCTGCCGCCCTTGACGGCGTGGATCGTGACGCCGCCGCTCGTCGGGATGTCGTGCGCCGTGAACCCCGGAAACGGCGGCAACGGCGCCGGCGCGGCTTGTTCGTGCGCGCGCCGACGAGCGCCTTGCTGAGCGACGGCGCCGGCGACGAGCCGAGCAGCGAAGCACGTTGCGCGAAGCACGGCACGGCGTGTCGGCGATACGATCTTGTCGGTCATTTGGGCGTTCATCGGGCGTCGCTCGCGTTACGGCCGCGCGTTCTTTCAGTAAGCGTTCGAGCAAAGCGATCGTCTCGGGCTTGCGGACGGGCGGATGCGTCGCGAGAAACACGCCCTCGGCCCAGTCGAGCGGCGTGCGGCCCTGCGTGTCGGCGACGTCGAGCCGCGCGCCGTTCGCGGCGAGATACTCGATGACGTCGTTCGCGCCGCGATTCGCCGCGCCGTGAATCGCCGCGACGCCCATCGAGTTCACGGCGTTCACGTCGTTGCCAAGCGAGTGCGCGAGCTTGACGGCCTCGAGCAGCGCTTCGGTGCCTAAGTCGAACGTCTCGGCGACGGCCCAGTTCACGCCGGCCGCGACCATCAGCGGCGTCGTGCCGGCGTAGGTCGCGATGTTCGGATCGGCGCCGTGCTCGAGCAGCAGGCGCATGACTTCGACGTCGCCGGCAGCGGCCGCGCGCAAGAACGGCGTCTGGCCCGTGAGGTCGACCCACGACACCGAGCCGACGACGACGAGGATGAAGCGCCGCTCGTGCGGAAACTCGCGCGTGCGCGCGTTCGGATCGGCGCCCGTCTTCGAGCAACCGCTCGATCAGCGCGAACGCCTCGTCGCGCACGCCGCGGTCGTTGCCGTCGCGGCCGAGCTCGAGGTTGCGCACGTCGACGGCCGCCCAGAGCGGCGTCTCGCCGTACCAGTCCATCGGCGTTCGACGTTCGCACCGGCGTCGAGCAAGCAGCTGCGCGATCTTCAGATGATCGCTCGTGCCCGTGCGGTTCACGCGAAAGATGCTCGCGTTGACGATCGCATTGAGCAGCGGCGTGACGCCGTTGCCGTCGGCGAGCTCGAGGCTCGCGCCGTTGCTCGATCAGCAGCCGCGCGACGTCGAGATGGCCTTCGCGCGTCGCGTACAGGAGCGGCGTCTTCGAGCCGCCGGCGGGAAAGCGCTTGCCGCGGCCGTCGGGCCAGCCCGCGCGGATGATGCCGGCGCCGCGCGACAGGCCCTCCGGCGACTCGCTCGGCGGGATGAAGCGCGGCGGCTGCTTCGGCGCTTGGTCTGCGCGTCGACGTCGGCGCCGGCATCGATGCAGCAGCGTCGCCGATCTCGAGATGGCCCTCGCGCGCCGCGATCATCAGCGCCGTCTGGCCGAAGTGCTCGTCGCGCGCGTCGACGGCGGCGCCGTGCTCGAGCAGCGCCTGCGCGAGCGCGGGCTCGCCGACGCGCGCCGCGAGCATCAGCGGCGGCTCGCCGGCGCGATCGCGCGCCGCGGCATCGGCGCCGGCGTCGAGCAGCCAGCGCGTCAGCGCCGCGTCGCCGGCCTCGATCGCCAAGTGCAGCGGCGCGACGCCGTAGCGATTCGGCGCGTTCACGTCGGCGCCGGCCGCGATCGAGCAGCTCGCGCGGTCTCGCGATCCCCGACGCGCACGGCCCAGTGCAGCGCCGGCGTGCCGTCGCGGCTCGGCGCGTTGACGTCGACGTCGCCGGCCGTCGAGCAAGCGCGCGCACGGCCTGCGCGTCGCCGCGCTGCGCGGCTTCGGCGAGCGGCGAGCACGGCACGTCCTCGGCGCGCGGCGCGAGCGGCGCTTGCGCCGCAGCGACGGCGGCCAGCGCCGCGAGCAGCAGCGCGGCCGACACGCGCAACGATGCGGACGCGGCGCTCAAATCTCGACGGCGCCCGTGCTGTCGGCGAACGACTCGAGCGGCACGTCGAGCTTGCTGCAGCACGCCGAGCAGCAAATTCGCGGCCGGCGTGTCCTCGGCCGCGCGGATGTGCCGCCCGCCTTGCAAGCGCCCCGCGCCGCCGCCCGCGAGCAGCATCGGCAGCGGATGCGTGATCGTGCTGATTCGAGTTGCTCATGCCGCTGCCGTAGACGACGAGCGAGTGATCGAGCAGCTGCCGTCGCCGTCCGGCGTGCCCTGCAAGCTTCTGCAGCAACGTAGCCGATCGTCGTGCGCGTGTGGTACTCGTTAAGCGTCGCGAGCCGATCGATGTTCGCCGGCACCTCCGAGTGGTGCGAGCAGTTGTGGAACCCTTCCGTGATGCCGCTGCGCGGATAGACGCGGTTGCTGAGCTCGCGCGCGACCAGCAGCGTCGCGACGCGCGTGAGATCCGCGGCCCAAGCCAGCGCGAGCAAGTCGAACATCAGCGCCGCGTGCTCCTCGAAATCCGCCGGGACGCCGTTCGGCTTGTCGGGAACGTCGAGGTCGGCCAGCGGCGAATCGGCCGCGAGCGCGAGCCGCGCTCGAGCTCGCGGATGTCGGTGAGATAGCGGTCGAGGCGCTCGCGGTCCGCGGCCGGCAAGCTCGCGCTGCAGCGGCGCGACCTCGCCCGCGACGGCGTCGAGCAAGCTCGCGAACTGCCGCTGGCGCGCGGCGCGCTCCTCGGGCGTGCTGCCGTCGCCGAACAGCGCTCGAACACGACGCGCGGGTTCGTCTCCATCGGCAGCGGCGTCGTCGGCGTGCGATACGCGATCGACTCGCCGCTCTCGAGCGCGAGCTCGAGCGACGGCAGCGGCGTCTCCTGGCCGATGTGCGCGGCCGCGACTTGATCGGCCGACGTCGGCGACGCGCCCGTGTCGAGCGGCGCGCACGTGAGCCAGCAGCGCGACGAGCGCGTGTGATTCGCGCCGGCCGTCGCCTCGCCGACGTACGCGGCCGGCAGCGTCAAGCCGCTGACGACGTTCAACCGGCTCGCGCAACGGCTCGAGCGACTGCATCGTCGGCCCGAGCTCGAGCTCGCCGCCGGCGCCGGCCGGCATCCAGCGGTCCATGACGGCGCCGTGCGGGATGTACATGAACGCGACGCGCGCCGGCGGCTCGCCCGCGGCCCACGCCCGCCGCGCCGCGGCCGGGATCATCGACTCGAGCAGCGGCAGCGCGAGCGCGACGCCGGCGCCGCGCAGCAGCGTGCGGCGCGAGAGGTGTTTCTTCGTCAGGTAACGCATGACGGCAGCCTCCGCAAGATCAGTTCGGCGCCTCGCTGCGCCAGCAGGCCCGTCGCGGACTGCTCAGCGTCGGCACGACGGCGCCGCCGGTCTTCACGCGTTTCTGGAACGTATCGCTCGCGACGATCGCTTGCACGAGCGCGCGCAGCGTGTAGCCCTCGCGCGCGGCCGCGCGCACGACGCCGCGCACGGCCGGCATGTCGTGGCTCTCGAGCTCGCGCCCCATCGCGTACGTCATTAGCCGCTCCGTCATCGCCGCAACGAACACGTCCGAGCGCGCGAGCAGCGCGCGCGCGCAGATCCTGCGGCCCGCGCAGCTCCGTGCCGTCGACCATCCGCGCCGCAGGCATCGATGGCGTGCCCGTCCTCGCTGTCGCGCCACCGCCCGAGCAGATCGAAGTTCTCGAGCGCAGAGCCGAGCGGGTCCATGATTCGCGTGGCAGCCGCGCAGGTCGGATTGGCGCGGTGCAGCTCCAAGCGCTCGCGGACCGTGTTGCCGACGAGCCCTTCCGACTCGCTGGCTTCCGCCGAGAGATCGGCCTCGGCGCCGGGCGGCGGGCGTCGGCACCTTCGCGCCGAGCAAGCTCTGCATGAGCCACTGGCCGCGCACGACGGGCGACGTGCGGTTCGGCGCCGACGTCGCCGTGAGAATGCTGCCGTGGCCGAGCACGCCGCGCCGCGGGCTGTCCGGCCGGCCACGCGACGCGCCGCATGTGGCTGCCGCGCACGCCTGTCGACGCCGTAGTGCGCCGCAAGCGCTCGTTCAAGATACGTGTAATCCGCGTCGAGCAGCGTCAGCACGCTGCGCGGCTCGCGCACGAGTCGGCGAACAAGCAGCTCCGTCTCGCGGCGAATCGCTGCGCGCAAGATCCTCGTCGAAATCCGGATCCTGCGGCACGACGCTCGTCGAGCTCGCGCAGCATCAGCCATTGGCTCGCGAAATTCTCGACGAGCGCCGCCGAGCGCTCGTCCGCGAGCATGCGCTCGACCTGCGCCGCGAGCACTGCCGGGTCGCCGAGCCGTCCCCTCGCGGCGAGCGCGAGCAACTCGTCGTCCGGAATGCTGCTCCAGAGGAAAAACGACAGGCGCGACGCGAGCTCGAAGTCGCCAATGCGGTAGACGTCGCCGACGGCAAGCTCCGCGGGCTCGCGCTCGAATCGATAGAGGAACCGCGGATCCACGAGCATGCGCGACAACGCGTATTGGATGCCGAGCTCGAAGTCGCCGCCCTCCTCGCGGCCCATTGCGATAGAAGCTGCATGAGCTCCGCCGATTTCGTCGCCGCCGGCTCGAACGGGGCGGCGATATGCGCGCGTCGCGAGGCGCGAGAGGATTTGCTCCGCGCACGGCGTCTCCTCGGCGGCCGAGCCGGGACGGCAGACGAAGATCTCGCGGCGGCTCGGCGTATCGCCGACGCCCGGTCGCGTTGAACGGCCCGTCGATCGTCGAGCGCCAGCATCGGCGCCGCCGAGCGCCGACCTCGCCCGAGTAGAGCTCGTTGACGCCGGCGCAGCGCTCGCTCGTCGACGAGCGCGACCGTGATGCGCTGCGGGCCCGCCGGCACGCGCAGACGGAAGCGCCGCGTGATCATCCACCGCGAAGCGGCGCGCCGTTGAACGTGATGTCCACCGTCGGCCCGTTGCACTAGACCATCTTGCCCGGTCGGGTTTTCCCAGCCGGCGGCCGGAAGCGCTGCCGACACGACGAACTCGTACTCGGCGTCGAGCGGGAACGTGTGCTCGACGGCGAGGCCGCCGCGAGTGCCGAGCGGCAAACCTTCGATGTGCCGCTGCTGCGCCGGCCGCCCGACACGCCGTGTAGCGCACCTCGCCGTGGCCCATCGAGCGGTCGCCGACCGCGCGGCGGCCGATCTGCATCGCGGCTGCGCGTAGCCTTCGAGCAGCGTCGGCGACACGCTGAGCGCAGACGCGTTGTTGTCGAAGCCGCCGACGGACGCGTCGGGCGGCAGCGCGCTCGCGATCGCCCTCGCGTCGTACGCCAAGCAGGTCGCGAATCGCGTTCGCGTACTCGGTGCGGTTCAGGCGCGCGAGCAGGCTTCGCGCCGGGATTCGGCGCGCGCGCCCACGCCGCGTCGAGCTCGTGCTCGAACCAACGCGGCCATTCCGTCGAGCACCGCGCGCTCGGGCCGCGGCTCGCCGAGCGGCGGCATGAGCCCGGTGCGCAGCTTTGCGCACGGCGGCTTCCCAGACCTCGGCGTTGCGTTGGAAGTCTTCGCGGTCGAGCTTCTCGAACGAGAAGCCGCCTGCGAGATCGATCTCGTTGTGGCACGCGACGCAATAGCGATCGATGACGGGCCACGGCGGTCTGCGGCCGCGTCAGCGAGCAGGCCGATGTCCGGCGTTTGGCGTACCAGAGCAGCGGCAACGGATCGCCGCCGATCATGAAGATGCCGGCGATGACGGCGGTCAATCCGGCGGCAACGGCGAGTGACCAATGTTGTATTCGCATTCCGCAGATCTTGCGAGCATCGCCGCGAATAGTGGGAACTCGTGCGCGCCTAGCATACGGCATCGCGCCGGTAGACGCTCTATGGGGACGGGCGACAAGGTCGAGGAAATTCGGAAGGTTTGCATGATCCCGCGGTCGGTTGCACGATAGCGCGGAGCTGACGACGCGCGGACCGTGTGTCATTGATCCTGCGAGGTTCCCCATGGCATCGAATCCGTGTCTCCGGTACGCTTCGCGCTAGCCGTTGTGGCATTGCTTCTGTCGACGGCTGCCACCGCACAGTGGATCAACTACCCGACGCCGGGAACGCCGCGTCTGCCCGACGGCAAGCCAGATCTTCTCGCGCCCACGCCGCGCACCGCGGACGGCAAGCCGGATCTTTCCGGCGTCTGGACAGGCGCCGGCCCTCTCTACCGCTTCAACATCGCTCAGGATCTCGCGCCCGAGGACATTCAGCCCTGGGCGGAGGCAGCTCTTCCTGCAGCGCGTGCGGGATTCGCGGAAGGACAGTCCGCTCGCGCGATGCCTGCCCGTCAGCGTTCCGTTTCACGATTTCTTCAACTTGATGCGGATCGTCCAGACCCCGGCGCTCATGGTGCTGCTGTACGAGTCACCCAACAGCCCGCATCGAACCGTGTTCACCGACGGCCGCGACCTGCCGAAGGACCCGAATCCGACCTGGCTCGGTTACTCGGTCGGGCGATGGGAGGGGGACACATTGGTCGTGACGTCGGCGGGCTTCAACGACAGGGGCTGGCTCGATAGCGCCGGACATCCGCAAACCGAAGCCCTGCGCGTCACGGAACGCTTCACGCGTCGCGATTTCGGCCACATGGATTTCGAAATCACGATCGACGACCCCACGGTTTTCACGAAGCCGTTCACGGTGAAAACGCAGCGGCTGATCGTGCCGGACACCGAGCTCCTGGAGGACGTCTGCGAGAACGAGCGTGACGTCGCCCGAATGTCCGGCGGCACCGGGATCACTGTAAGCCCGGAGGTGCTCGCGACCTACGCGGGGACGTATGAGCTCGCGCCGGGGCGCGAGATCGTCGTCAGGGTCACCGGGGACTTGTTGTTCGTGCAAGGTCTGAACGAGCCCAAGCTGCCGCTGCTCGTGCAATCGGAAACGCATTTCATGTCGACTGCAACGCCAACGGGCTTCGAGTTCGTCAAGGATGCTCGGGGCGCGGTCACGCATCTGATCGTACGGGGCGCCGCCGGCGATTTAGAAGCGGTCCGCAAAGGCCCACCGCCGAGGTAGTCGTCGGGGTCAGGCACAGTGCCTGACCCCGTGCCTGACCCTACTCGCCGAGCGCAAACACGGAAAGGGCGTTGCCCGCGGCAACCGCAACGTATTGCCTGCCGTCGACCACGTAGGTCATCGGGCCGTTCGCCATCTGGCCGCCGAGGCTCGCTTTCCACAGCAGCTCGCCGGTGCGCGCGTCGAGCGCGTGGAAGTGGCCTTCGCGGCTTCCCGCAAAAAGAAGATTCGATGCGGTGGTCAAGATGCCGCTCGTCGTGACGTCGGTCAGCTCGAATCGCCAGCGCTGCTCACCCGTGCGCGGGTCGATCGCGAGGACCGCGCCGCTGCCAGCCTCTTCGGTCCAGTTGTTGATCACCCCGCGCCCGGCTGCGCCCGGCAGGCCAGGCGCGCCGGGGTTCGGAGTCCCCGGCCGGCCGCCGAGGAACCGCTGACCCGGTCGATACTCGGCTTCGACCGGTCCAAAGATTGAGCCGCAGTTCTCCCACGCCGACACATAGAAAAGCTCGGTGATCGGGCTGTACGAAGGCGAGTACCAATTCGTCCCACCGCCGACGCACGGATACGTCACCGCCCCGGGTGGCTGCGGCGTCTCGATCGGCCGCCCGCTTTCGTCGAGTCCGCTCGCCCAATTCACCTTGACGAACGGGTTGCCGCGAATGAATTCACCGGTGGCGCGATCGAGCACGTAGAAGAATCCGTTGCGGTTGCCCCAGAGCATCAGCTTGCCGCTGCTGAAACCTCGCGTCTGCAGATCGACGAGCACGGGGACCTGCACCGAGTCGTAGTCGTAATCGTCGTTAGGCGTGAACTGGAAGTGCCACTTGAGCTTGCCGGTGTCCGCATCGAGCGCGACGACGCTGTCAGAGTAGAGGTTGTCGCCGGGCCGCTGCGCCGGATTCCAATCGGGTCCGGGATTGCCGATGCCCCAGTACGTGAGGTTGAGCTCGGGATCGTACGAGCCGGTGACCCACACGGAGGCGCCGCCGTGCTCCCACGCGTCGCCGCCGCCCTCCCAGGTTTCGTGGCCGGGCTCGCCGGGCCCCGGTATCGTATAAAAGCGCCACACCTCTTCGCCGGTATCGGCTGCGTACGCGGCAATGAATCCGCGGATGCCGTACTCTCCGCCCGCGACGCCGACCACGACCTTGTCGTCCACGATCAACGGCGCGAGCGTCATCGCGTAGCCGGTGCTCGCGTCGCCAACGGCTATCTGCCAAGCGGGTTGGCCCGTGGTCGCGTCGATCGCGATCAGCTGCGCGTCGATCGTCGCCATGAACAATGTGCCGCCCAGTATCGCAACACCGCGGTTCACGCGTCCGCAGCACGGCCGCGACTCGGACGACGGCTTGTGCTCGTACCGCCAGAACGCTCTGCCCGACTTGGCGTCGAGCGCGACCACGGTATTGGGGGCTTCCGTCAGATACATGATGCCGTCGACGACGAGCGGCGTGGTCTCGAACTTCTCGAGCGACTGGGCTTGGAACACCCACTGCAGCTCCAAGTCCTCCACGTTGCCGGCGTCGATCTGATCGAGAAGGCTATAGCGCGTGCTCGAATAATTGCCCGAGTACGTCAGCCAGTTCTGTGGCTCCGCCGCCGTGCCGAGCAGGCGCTCGGACGTAACCTGCGCGTCGAGATTCTGAACGCCGAGCGTCAGCGGACACAGCATCAGGGCAGCGAGTCTTCGCATTAGTTCAACCCCTTCAAGGAGAGCAAATAGGCCAACAAATCGGCTCGCTCTTCTTCGTTGAAGATTTCTCCATACGCCGGCATGGCCGACGTCGTGAGGATCGTGTATTCGCGAAGCGCAGCTTTGTCGAGCGACAGCAAGCGCTCGCGATCATCGACGAGCTGAACCGTGTATCGGTCTTCGTTCAAACGGCGGCCGTTGATGACCGTGCCGTCTCGCGTGACGATGCGCACGGGACGATTGATCGGAATCAAGCCGCCCGGCGCGCCGAGCAGCGATCGCTCGATCTGGGCCGCGGAGCGCATCGCGCCGATCTGGCTCAAGTCCGGCGCGAAGCGCGGCCCTCGGCCGTGGACCCGGTGACAGCTACCGCAATCGCCCTTGCCGTCGAACAACGCCTGACCGCGCGCCGCGTCGCCGACTTTGATCGAGCCGAGATCGACCTTGCCGATGTTGCGCACGTAGGCGACGAGCGCGGTGATTTCGGAATCCGTGTACCCGGTCGGGACCATGGCCGTCCCGGGCAAACCGTTCTTGATGTTGTCGCCAAGATCGCGATCGCTCGGAGAGCGCGGGAATACGCCCGCTGCGCAAATTGATCTGCGGCACGAGATCGCCGTTCTCGCCGTGACAGGCGATGCAGTGCATGCCGAAAAGGCGCGCCCCGTACTCGATGTCGGTTTGCTCGTAGCGGCCCTCTTGCGCCTCGAGCGAGCCGCTCGCGCCGACGAGCATCAATGCGCCGCCGATCAAGGCCAAGCTGGATACCGAACGCCCCATTCGCGGTTGTCGCCGGCTTTTCATTGTTGTCCCCCCAGTCTCAAATAATAGCACCGCGCTCGTTCGACCGAAGGCCAACCGGGGCGGGTGTCTGACCTGTCGGCCTTTGATGCCGTGCCGGCCGGCTCGTGACTGGCGTACTATCAGTTCGGAAACGTGGAGTATTCGCTCATGTCGAGTCTCAAAGTCCTCTGCATCTGCACGGCTCTTGGCATCGCGGCTGCCGCGTCCGGACAAGGACGACCAGACCGTATCTACAAGCTTGCCGTCGTCGCGCTCACGGAAGATCCGGCGCTCAGGACGGATTTCGAGCGCCAGTTCGTCGCCAAAGCGCGCGAGCACAATTACGACGCGGTCACGAGCTACGACCTCGTGCCGACCGTCACCGACGTGGACGATAAAGACTTCGTCGACACGATGTTGGCAAACAAGGTAGACCTCGTGTTGTTGCTTCGGCCGGCCGCGATCGGGCCCGGCTCATCGCTGGACTCCGTGCGCAAGGAAGTCAGCGCGAAAACGCTCACCGACATGCGCGATTTCGCAAAGAAGGTGAGCGAGTCCGGCGGTGATGATTTGATAGCAGTGGTCCACATGGCCGTGTATCTGTTCTATGGCCGCGACCCCGAGGTTATTTCGTCTGGTGCGGTGTGGCTCGACGAGCCCGTTCAGGATCGGGCGGAAGGTGTCGCGCGGCTGCAAGACTTGGCGCTCGCGAACCTCGACGCCGCACGACCGGGCCTCCGTCGTTTTTACAGGCTGCCGCCGCTCGAGCCAGCGACGCCCTAACTATGGACTGCGCGACGCTTGGCAGTCGAAACGTGCCAGCGTCTCCCCCAGCGCTAGCCAATGTCCTTCGATCTCGGCCGGGCCCTTGAGCGTCGCGGGGTCGCGCACCGTGACGCGAAAATCGAGCCTCGTCTGGTCGTCGCTGAGCGTGTAACGCTCGACGATCTCGACGGCGTTGCTTTGAGGAGTGCCGATGTTGTCGAAATACGGCCAATTGACGCCCGTGGTCGTGACGACGAGATCGCCGTCTTCCCACTTGCCGACGGAATAGCCGAGGATCGATGCCGGTGCGTCGCTCGGCGGCGTGCTCACGTCCATGTGGATCGTGCGCACCGTGTCGTAAATCTCCGCGCGGAGCTCGATCGTGGCACCGCGATCGACGATCTCGAACGGCAGCGGGCCGAGCATCACTGCGGGCATGCCCTGTGGCCCGCAGCGCGTCGCGAAGTTGTCTTTGAGGTCGAACGACTCGCGCGCGGCGACGGCGGCCGCGGTGAGCTCGAGCTTCAGCGGCGTCACGGGGCTTGGCCGCGGCACGCTCCAGACCCGGAAATAGCCGCGATTCTCTCGCTCCGCATCGACCACGCGCTCCTCGCGCCGGATCATCGCTGCTGAATTCGCCCACCGTGGAGGCGAGTCGAGCCACAAGGACGCTTCGCGCCCGTCGGGAAGGAGGACGTTCGTCAACTGAAATTCGTCCGGATCGCGAGTGGACGGATGCCCGGCGACCCGGACGCGATCGCCGACGTTGAACAAATCGCGGGTGACGCCGCGGCGCGCGAGCGCCGAAATCGCGCTCGCCTCCATGCGCCAGACCTTTTCGCGGCCGGCTGAGTCGACGGTTCGAAGCGCGAACCGCGTGTGCGGGTTCACCCATGCGACTGCCGTGAACTCGCCTTCGAGCTCGATCGTTTCCTGCGAGTAGAACGCTGTCGAGTGATGCGCGGCCGCTGGCACTTGGATGCTCGCGGCGAGCATCAGTGCGCCGCCACTGAAGGCCAAGCTAGACACCGAACGCCCCGTTCGTGGTCGCCGGTTTCTCATTGTTAGCTATCTCCCCTGGCGCAAATACTAGCACCACCCTCGTTCAACCGAAGGCCCGTCGCACGCGAGGGGCTCGAGCATCAGCTCAGATCCGTGGCCTCTCCAGATCGTTCGGCAGCACGTACGTCCGTGTCGGGCGCTGCTCGGCGACCGCGTTATCCCTGTGTCTGTAGAGATCCACGAGCTCCGCAGGACGGCCCTTGAACCTTCTGTGCAGCCACTGATACTGCTCCGGACACAGGCGAATGAACTCCTCGAGCCAGGCAACGAGTCGCCGTGTGTCCGCAACGGGGTCACTGGTTGGAAAATTGCGTAGCGGCGGATGGAAGCGGAGCTCGTAGCGAGCCTCGTTCGAAAGGCGGCGGTAAGAGAAGGGCACAACAGCCGCACCGCTGATCCGCGCGAGCTTGCTCGTCGCGATGTTGGTCATCGCAAGCTCATGGAAGAATGGGATGAGCACACCGCCGTCGACATCCGCTTGATCCGGCGCGTACCAAACGACTGCGTTGTTCTTGAGGCTCTTGAGCATCGAGCGCACGTTGTCGCTCGCGACGAGCTCGTGAGCAATGAGTAATCTTCCGCGTCGCTGGATCTCATCGAGTAACGGGTTGCTACGCCGGCTGAACATGCAGGCGAATCGAGGAGTCAACTGCTTCAACGGACGCCCGCAAATCTCGAGCGACGTGAAATGACCCGTGTAGAGGATCACGCCATTTCCGTTCTCGAGCGCTCGTTGAAGATGCTCGATCCCACGAATCTCAAAACGGTCCTTGAGCCGCCGCGCCGGCGTGAACCACGCGATCGCGCACTCAGCGAACGAAGCACCGAGGGACACAAACGTACCCTTCACGAGGACCCCGCGCTCCGTCGCCGAAAGCTCGGGGAAACAAAGCTCGATGTTGCGGCTCACCACCCGGCGGCGCCGCGGAGTGGCGTAGTACAACAGCGTGCCGAAGGCACGATGAATCGCGAGGGCCGCGGGTAACGGGATCGCGGCCGTAAAACGCATCCATGCCCACAAGGCCCATATCGGCCAATACCGAGGCGCGAGGAAAGGCCTCAGGGCGCGATCATCGACCTTCGCGACCGCAGGGCTGCTTCCCGGCCAGTCGACACTATGGACGCTACGAACGTTGCTACTCGAGGTCATCGCTGTTTGTCGGTGAATACGGGCAAAGATATTCGGTTGGACGTTGGCGCGTCGGAAACCCGTCACGTTTTAAGGATCAGTAATGCCGCGCTCGAGGGAGCCCGTCTTCTTGAGCCAGCCGGCCGTCAGCCACGCGCCTGCTCGAGCATCTGCTCCGACGAGTCAACGCCGCAAAGGCGCGCTTCGACCGGCAGCGACTCGTGCAGAAGAGCGAGCGTCGTCGCCGTCGAGCAACCGAGGTCATAGATGCTCGAGCCCTCGGTCGCGAAGTAGGCACCGCGCTCGACGAGCATCCGCTGGATTTCCGCGTACGAGGGGACGCTCCGCGAGACCATGTCGTCGAAGACGACGGCCACCGACTCGTTGAACGTGAGATCGCCGATGCGCTCGAGCCGGTCTTGAAAAAACCTATCTTCACGCAGCGGCTACGCCATTGTCGCGCCCGTCTTTGATCGGACCACTGCCCGTTAGACCGCGGGCCGCGGTGGGACCGGTCGCGCGGGGGCGAAGTGTGTCTAGAACTCCCAGATGAAGCCGACGTTCGGCGTGAACGGCAAGCCGGCCCGCTCGAGGCGATCGAGCCGCACGCTGCCGTCGCTCAATGTCACGAGTTCGTAGCGGACGCAGCAGGCGTTGCGGCGGTTGGTGACGTTAGTTACTTCGGCGAAGAAGCGCAGGGATCCGACAGCGGCGTCGAAGACCTTGCTGGCGCGAAAGTCGATGCGGCGCAGCGCCGGCAATCGTTCGCCGTTGCGCTCGCCCGGAACCGCGATGACTTGGTCCCCACCGTCTAGCCCGGGGACGGTGCCAAGTGCAAGCGTCGTCGTCGGCCAGCCCGTGTGAATCGTCGCAACGGCGCTCAAGCTCCACGGACCGGCGTCCCAAGCCAGGCCGCCGGTCACGGCATGGAGTTGATCCCAGCTACGCGGTACTTCCTCGGCGCCGATCATGTCTTTGGCGCTTGACAGAGAGTACGCCACCCACCAGTTCACGGCCTTTTCGGCATCGAGGACAACTTCTAGGCCGCGCGTTTCGGCGCGATCCGGAGACACGCGGACGCGGCCGGGTTGAAGCTCCGGCAATATCGCGAGCGGATCGTAAAGGTTCTCGTAGCGCGGCCGCGCGCTGTGGGTCCATTTGCGAAAGATCTCGGCGCGCAGCGACAGATCGTTGTCGAAGCGATGCTCGATGCTCGCGATGGAATGAGAGGCGTTTTGCGCCGGCGCATAATCGGTCACGCCATCCTCGACCTGCAAGTCGAGCAGATCCTCCGACTGAAAGAAGCGACCGAAGCTGAAACGCAAGTCGGTTTGAGCGCCGAGCCTGTAGAGGATGCTGGAGCGCGGACTGAATTGCTCGTCGTCATTCGTGGGCAAGTATGTCTGCATGTCCCAGCGGACGCCGAAGTCCACGATCAATCGGTCCGTAATTCGCAGTCGATCCGCGACATAAGCGCTGTAGTCTTGGCCGCTCGGCGATAACGAGTATGCGCGTGGGGGCGCGGGCGGCGGCGCCAGCGTTGCGAAGACGCCGCGATACTCGCTGGCGCTCGCATATCGGTACTCGCCGTCGAGATCCTCGACGTCGATCCCCCACGTCAGCGCTTGCCGCTCAGAACGGGCCCAACGCCAATCTTGTTTCAGGCCCAGCGCGCTCAGTGCGCGCCGATCCTCGGCGCGACCGAACATCTCATCGGCGTCGTCGATCACGCCGGTGCGTTCCGAAGTGAAGTGCGTCGAGTGCACGATCGTTTGGCTCGAGAGCGCGTCGGTCCAGTCGCTATCGAGCTTGAGCCACATCTGATTATTGTCGGTGAAGCTGCTGCCGCTCTCCGTGTGCGTCGGGTCGTTCTCCGGCGTGAGCGTGATGTCGTCGTCGAACCCAAAACCGTTCAGCGCGAGTCTGTGCTTGGGACCCAACGCGATCCCGACGTGGACAAACTCATCGTGATACGCCGGCTCCCCGATTTCGTGGTTCAGGAGCTTATCGACGTTCCCAAGTCGCGCCGAAGCGAGCCATTGACCTTTGCCGTCGCGGAACGTGCCGCTCGAGAGAGCGGATGTATACAACAAGCTGACGCCAAGCTCGTGGTGCAGCGGTTGCTCGGGCTCGACGCGATCGATGACCGTCAATCCGCTCAGTGCGTCGCCGTACGCCGCAGGAAAACCGCCCGAATAAACTTGCATGCCCGACACGATGCGTTGATCGATCGCGCTAAACACGCTTTGGTAGTCGCGTAGATGAAACGCCTCGATGAGCTTCACGCCGTCCAGAATCACAGTGGTCTCATCGGTCGCCCCGCCGCGAACGTGAGAGCGCGATGAGAGCTCAGACGCAGCGATTCCGGGCAGGCGATGCACGACGCGCAACGCATCGTTACCGATCTCGGAGAACCTTTCGATGTCGTCGCGAGAAAAGTAGGCCGAGGAAGGCTGGCTCGCGTCGCTCAAGTCGTAGCGGCTCGCGGTAACCGTGAGCTGGTCGAGTTGCGGTGCCGCAGCGGCGAGCGTGATGGTCAGCGGCATGACTGCGCCCCCGACGACGCTGAACGCCTGCCGCTCCGGTAAGTAGCCGTTCGCCCGCACGGTGAGCGAATGCCGGCCGGCGCTGAGCTCCGCAAACGACGCGCGGCCGTCGACCACGGCTACGCTCGGGCCCGCCGGTGGATCGATCTGTACGAGCGCTTCTCGAACGATTTCCCCCGTCGCAGCCGCGACCGTGGCTTCCACACCCCCCGTTGGCCCAGCACGCGGCGGCGCCTCGCCTCTCACGATGAGCCAGGCACCGTTCGCTTCTCGCAGACGGAGGCCATGCGGCGACAGGAGCTCGCGCACGATGGCGAGCGGGTCAGAGGCCGTAGGCTCGCGATCGACAAGGAGGTCGCTCGTCAGCAGGTTCGTGCTATAGACGAGCGGCAGGCCTGCCGCGCGCAGCTCGTCGATGACAGACTGCACCGAACGGCCGCGGTAGGAAGGCGGGTTTTGAGCGTAGACCGTTGCGCAACTCGCGATCCATGCGAGCACTAGCAAGATGGCACAGCGAGACAACCGGCGACAGCGAGACGGCATCGTGACAGGCACCGGAGCGCAAAGCGGTACAGCGAATTGTACGCAAAGCTACGCGCTCCGGGCGACCACGTTGAGCGCGGCTCGCCGCTGTTCAAGGGCCACTACTTCGTACTACTGATGATGATGCGCTCGCGGTTCAACGAATAACCGAGCTCCGTCAGCGTCATGACAGCCGTCAATTTCGGGAGCGGTTCGAGGTCGATCGAGCCGTTCAACACTGTTTCGCGCGCGGTCTGCTCAGCTGCGGAGTCGGCGAAAACGACCGTGCGGCCAGTCTGGCCCGCGACCCAACTCAGAAAATCGATCAGGTAACTGCCATCGATCTCAAACGGCGGCGCAAGCTGCTCGGCCCATGCCCAATGATCACCGAATGTTTCGATTGCCTCGCGCCGAACGCGACCGCGGCCTTCCGGCACCGAGACGAGCTCACCAGCCTCCGCGGCAACGCGTTCATCGCCGCGATCGATCGCGACTTGGCCATCGCGGACCCCGACTTCCAGTCGATTCGCCTCGAGACGCGCGATGAACTGAGTGCCGACATCCCGCAGCGTGCCAACCGCTGTGACGATGGTGAGTTCGGAGGCGGCGTTGTCGTTGGCCTCTGAATCGAAGTACACCTGGCCTCCGATCAGCTCCGCCTGCGCATCGCCCGAGAGTGTCATGCGTGTCCGCGGTGCAAGCCGCAGGGAGCCGACGGCCATTCGCAACGCAACGTAACCGCTGCCGGTCGATATGCTCGACGCCTACCGGAACCTGCGCGCCCACCTGCAGGGTCTCCGCGGCACCGCGCTCGTCGACGGCTTCGACGCCGCCGCGCAAACGCTCGACTGGCGACAGACGGCGGCGTTGGTCCGGTACCGCGATCCTGGATCGCGACGAACAACACGGCCACGATGGCAATCGTACGCCGCGACGCCGACGGCGAGCCGCCGCAGCAGCACGCGCCGTCCGGTTACGGCATCCCACTCCTCGTATACCGCCCGCCTGATCTCGGCGGCATCGGCGTCGGGCGGCGCCGGCCGCGGGGCCGCTCGCGCAAAAAGCTCACGCAGCGCATGCTCGGAGCTAGGGTCCGGCTCCTCGAGGATCACGTGAGTCAGTCGTTCTCATGTGCTTTTGACCTCATTGTGCGGCACGGACGCTTCACCGAGGCCGCCGGTCAGCGCGCCGTAGACATCGTGAAACGCTCGCTTGGCTCGCGCCAGAACGGACTGAGCGGCATCGAGACCGACGCCGAGCTTCGCGGCGATCTCCTCGACGCTGAATCCATAAATGTACTTCCATTCGAGCGCATTCCCGTAGTGGGTCGGCAAACGGTCGAGCGCCACTTGGATGAGCCGAGTCGCTTCCACTCGCCGAAAGTTGTCCTCGGGCTCGTCCGATGCCGGCGCGGTAAGAGCGTCGACAGCAGCGCGGACGTCAGGCAGGTCCTCAGTGAGAACGAGGTGCTCGCGCTCGCGGGCCATACGCT
Organism: uncultured Gammaproteobacteria bacterium; assembly: GCA_963744305.1. GTDB lineage: Bacteria > Pseudomonadota > Gammaproteobacteria > Steroidobacterales > Rariloculaceae > FEN-1219. Next base: position 72,136 of record CAVUTF010000016.1, on the reverse strand, counting down.
CGACGTGATCGGCTGATCTCGTTCCGACAGATTGTGCAGAGCCAGGTAAAGAGCGCCGCTTCGCCGCGGTAGGAGGCGAGCTTGCGCATGGCCTTCGTGAGGGTCACGTGAACAATCTCTTTGGTGATTTCAGGATCGTCGGCAAGCCTGCTCCGAGCGAAACGGTAGAGCCGCGGGAAATAGGCGTCGAAGAAGACATTGAACGCCTGCCGATCATGTGCAAGCACACGCTTGACGAGGCGCCGTTCTTCGAGATCGTCGGTCATTGAAAGCCCGTTTTCCTACGGGTTAGACGGCGGTCGCGGAGGAAGCGGTCGCGGCACCCCCCTCCGAAAACCTCAAATAAAGCGCCGGGATGACGAAGAGATTCAGCAGTGCCGACGTCACGAGCCCGCCGAGAATCACGACTGCCATCGGATGCTCGACCTCGTGTCCCGGGCGCAGGCCGCCTAGCAACGAGCGGCAGGAGCGCGAGCCAAGTCGTAAGCGTGGTCATCAAGATCGGCGCGAGCCTCTCCTCGGCACCACGCAGGACGAGCTCATCGCCCGAAGGTAACCCCCTCCTCGCTCTCCAAATGCCGGTAGTGGCTGATCAGCATGATGCCGTTGCGCGCCGAGATGCCGAGGACCGTGATGAATCCTATCCACGACCCGAGTGACAGCACGCCGCCGCCAAGTAGTGCACCCACGATTCCGCCGATCAAGGCTCCGGGCAAGCTCAGGAAAATCAAGAGACCAATGCGAACCGAGTCGAACACGGCGTGCAGCAGCAAGAAGATCGCGATGACCGAGATCAAGCCCGCGATCAGGAGGCGTTGCCGCCCCTGTTGCAGCTCCGCGTACTCGCCGAGAACTTCGGGATAGTACCCCTGCTCGAACGGAATCGCCGCGATCGCCGCCTCGACATCCTCGGCGACGGCGGAAAGCGCCCGGCCGGCCGGGTTCAACGTGACGTCGATGCGCCGCGACCCCGCCTCACGTGTGACTTGATTCGGCGTCGGCGCGATGTACACGTCGGCGACGTCGCGCAGCGGGACCGCTCCGCCGCCAGGCGTGTCGATTGGCATGTCGCGGAGCGCATCCATGTTCGCGCCGACGTGCGGCGCGCCACGCACGACGACGTCGAAGACCTTCTGTTCGTCGTAAAGCTCGCCGACTTTCGCCCCTGTCAACATCACCTCGGTCACGCGGCGTAGATCCCCCGGCGTCAACCCGAAAATCGCCGCCGCTTCGGGTTTGAAATCTATCTCGATCTGCGGAATTAGCGTCTGGTGCTGCACGTGCAAGTCGTCGACGCCGTCGATGCTCGGCAAGCCGGTTCGCAACCTCGTCGGCCTTGATCTCGAGCTGCTCGAGGTCGGGGCCATAGATCCGCACCACGACAGTGCCGCTCGTGCCGGTCAACACTTCTTTTATTCGCTCGCGCAGATACGTAAGGAGATCGCGAAACAGTCCCGGATAACCGTCGACGATCTGCCGAATCGTCCGCACGGTCCCCTCATAGGGCACGGACGGGATCGAGACTGATCCAGAGCTCGGTGAAATCGATACCGACCACTTCATCGGCGACCTCGGCGCGGCCGACGTGGGCGCCGAAATTGCGCACACCGTCGACGGAGCGCAGCTCGCGGCTCGCTCGCATCGTGACGCGATTCATCGCGTCGAGTGACGTGCCCGGCCGCTCTAGCCAGTGCATCAGGAAGTCGTATTCGCGAAAGTTCGGCAGCAGCTCCTGCCCGAGCGAAGGGTAGATCGCGAGCGCTACGCAGCACCGCGGCGCCGACGGTCGCGAGGCAGCGCTGTGGCTGGTGAATGAGCCGCGCAAGCAATGGTCGATAACGTGCTCTTGAGCCAAAGCACGAGCGGCGAGTCTTGCGGTCGACGCTCGGCGGCCTTCGGCAACAAGATCAGCGCGAGCGCCGGCGTCAATGTCAGCGCGACGCCGAGCGACGCGAGAATCGCGACGATGTATGCGAGCGCCAGGGGCTGGAAGAACGCGCCCGACAAGCCCTCCGAGAGTAAGCACCGGCACGAGCACGAGCGCGACGATCAAGCTGCCGAATACCACGGCGCTGCGCACTTCCAGCGACGCCTTGAGGACGACCGAAAACACGGACTCCGGATTACCGGCCGCGCGGTTGCGCCGCAAGCCGGCGCATGATGTTCTCGACGTCGATGATCGCATCGTCGACGACCTCGCCGAGTGCGATGATGAGGCCCGCAAGCACCATCGTGTCGATCGTGCCGCCCGTGTAGTTCATCACGAGCGCGGCGGTGATCAACGACAGCGGGATCGCGACGATGCTGATCAACGCGGCCCGCCAATCGTAGAGAAATACGCTCAAGATCACGATCACGAGCACGCAGCCGATCAGCAACGCGGTGTTCAAGTTTGCGACGGCGTTCTCGATGTAAGTGGCCGGACGAAAGATCGTTGGATCGACGTCGACGCCCGCGAGCGCCGGCCGCAGGTTCTCCAGCACCGCCTCGATTTCGCGCGTGACCTCGAGCGTGTTGCCCCACGGCTGTTTCTCGACGATCAACAAGATGCCGGGCTCGTCGTTGATGATCGCGTCGCCGATCGGCGGCGGCGAACCTTCGACGATGTCCGCGACTTGGCCGAACGTCAGCGACAGCCCGTCGCTGTGCGAGACGACGATTCTGGCCAGATCGTCGGCCGACCGGACGGCCGGCAGATGCGTGACGCTGAGACGTTGATTCGGCCCGTCGATGAACGCGCCGCCGGCGGCCGAAGTGGCTTCGCCGGCGCTCGCGATCACCTCATCGAGCGTTACACCGTGCGCGAGCAAGCGCTGCGGATCGACGCGCACCTGGAGTTGCCGTTCGCGCTGACCCCAAACCGCGACGTTCGCAACGCCCGGTATCGCCATCAACCGCGGACGAACGGTCCACAGCGCGAGCGTCGTCATCTCGGTTTGCGTCAGCGTGTCCGACTGCATGCCGATCTTGAGGACGCGGCTCGTCGACGACAGCGGCGACAGGATCACCGGCGGGCGTGCGACCGAGGTCAGCTCGCTCGCGGCAATCGCGACCCGCTCCTGCACGACTTGCCGCGCCTGCATGAGGTCGACGTCGTCCTCGAAAAACAACGTGACCGACGACAAGCCGAGCACCGACTTCGAGCGCACGGTCGTGAGCCATGGAGCGCCGTTCAGCGCACTCTCGAGCGGCACGGTGACGAGCGCCTCGACCTCGTCCGCCGAAAGCCCGGGAACCTCGGTTTGGATCTCGACGCGCGGCGGCGCGAACTCGGGGAACACGTCGAGCGGCGTGTCGCGCACGATGCTGCCTCCGACCGTTAGCAGCACGAGCGCCGCCGCAACGACGATGAAGCGAATGCGCAGTGCGCTGCCGATCAGCCAGCCCATCAGTGGGCGACTCCGAATTCCGTGCCTGCGAGCTCTGCAACGCCGACGCTCACGACCTCGGTGCCAATCTCGGGCCCTCGCGCGAGCACCGCAACGATCGCCGACGACCCGCTGAAGCGCCACGCGCGTGCGCTCGTAGACGCGCGGCGACGTCTGCACGTAGACCCACGAGCCGCCGTGGATGTCTTGCAGAATCGCCGACCACGGCACGACCAAGTGCTCGCCGCTTTCCCGCAAGCCGACGCCGACCTGCACGCGTTGCCCCGCTCGGTAAACGCGATCGGCGTTGTCGATCTCGTAGAAAAGATCGATCGGACGCGGCGTTCGGATTCGCGGTCGGCGGACCCGCGACGGGCTGGGCTGCGCGACGCGGCGACGGCCGGCGCTCGTGCCGAGCGGCGCAACCGTGGCAGGAGTTGCCGGGTCGATCGCAATTTGATCCGACGAGTACACCGGCACGCGCACCCAGAGCCGGTCTTGACCTTCGACGGTGAAGAGCGGTGCACCGGCCGAGACGAGCTGTCCCGACGCCACATGCAGCTCGGCCAGCACGCCCGGCTCTTGGCTCACCAATGTGATCGGCGTCAACCCGCTCGCGTCGGCGCCGAGCAGCAACGCTTGCTGCGAGCGTCGCGAGCCGCAGCGCCGCTTCCGCGCGCACGAGCTCCGCTTGCGCTTGCTCGAGTTGCTCCTGACTGCCCGAGCGCCCCTGGAGCAGCTGCGCCGCGCGCTCGGCGCGCGCGCGGGCGACATTGAGCTCGGCTTCGCGCACCGGGATGTCCTCGCGCGCCGCGAGAAGCTCGCTGTCCGGCGGCAGCGGCAAGAGCTCCATCACGACGTCGCCGCCTTCGAGCTTCGCGCCGGCCGGAAGCATCGCCTCGCGCTGCGGGCCGAGCACGATGCCAGCCGTGGGCGCGGCGACCGTCATCACGTGGCCCGGCGGAACCAGCAGATCCCCGCCCAAGGTTCGCGTCATCGCAACCGTGCGGCGCTCGACGACCGCCGTTTCGAGACCGAGACGAGCCGATGGCTTCGGCCGTCAGCGAGATCCTCGTGAGCTCGGCTTCCGCCACCGCGTGCTCGACGTGCGCGGGAGCAGCCGCGTCCGACGCATTGTCGTTGCCGCAAGCGGACAACCCGATTCCGGTCATCGCGACCCCGACGTTCATGAGGCGACCGAGAGCGTTCACGAAACTACTCCTGCGACTGCGAGTCGGCTTTTTGACCAACGCTATGTGCGAGCTCGGCCGAGGCACGCTTGAGCTCCAAATTTGCCTCAGCGCTCGCAAGCTGCGCTCCGAGCAGGCGCTGCTCGGCTTGCAGCACCGTGAGCTCCGACGCGCTGCCGAGCGACAAAGCGCGCTTCGTGTCCTCGTGAGTCGCCTCGAGCCGCGGCACGATGCCTTCGCGCCACGCGCTCGCCGCCTCTCGAGCCGACGCATGCGCGGCATAATTCTCGGTGACGTCGAGAACGATGCTGCGCCGTACGGCTGTATAGCGAAGCGCGGCCTGCTCCAGGCGTGCGGCCGCGCGCTCTCGCCCACCCTGGTTTCGGTCGAACAGCGGCAGCTCGAACTCAAAACCCGGGCCGGTCTCGAGAGGGCCGCCTTCCTCCTCATCGAGGTCGAGCAACGCCAAGAAGTCGTAGGTTTGTTGGCGCTGCCAGTGCGCCGACTCGCCGGCAGCCTCGACGGCGAGCTCCGCGGCTCGCAGATCGGGGCGCGAGGCGAGCGCTAAATCGAGCAACGCCGGGAGAGGTGGCGGAGGCGACTCCGGACTGGTCGCCCGCGGACCGAGCGCTAGGTAGCGTGCCTCTGCGACACCGGCCAAGCTGAGCAATCGATGCCTGGCTGCCGCTGATTGGCGCGCCGCGTCTTGAAACCCGGCCATCGCGGCCAACGCCTCGGCTTCGATCCGCGAGGCCTCGACATCGCTGATTTGGCCGGCGTCGCGTTGTCCGCCAGCGATTTCGGCGACCTCTGCTGCTAGGGCAGCACCTCGTTCAGCGAGAGCTTCACGCGTTTGAGCAAAATCGAGCTGCGCGTAGGCGATTCGCACGTCGCGGGCCAGGCCTAGACCGGTTTCGAGCAGCCCGTGCGCGATGCGCTCAGCGTTGAGCTCGGCGATCGCGATCCGCGTCGGCCGTTGCAGGAGCTGAATCGGAACGCTCAGCGTGCCTTCCCGTGCCTTACTGTTTCCGGGAAAAACCAGGCTCAGCACCGGATTCGGCAGCAATCCCGCCTCCAGGAGGTCGGCTCTGGCGACGCCGAGCTCCGCGAGATCCGCGTGGAAAGCTTGCGTTGTTCCAAAGCGCGATGGCGACGGCTTCCTCTTCGCCAAGGCCGTCCGACAGAAACACTCCCGGCGGCAATTGAACGTCGGTGCCGATCGTCTCGAGCGGTAGTGCAGCGCCAACTCTGGTTTGGAGCTCGGACGAGACAAAATCGCGATCGAAAGTGGTGGTCTGCCCGCAGCCGGCGCAGAACGCGGCGAGCAAGACGCATGCGGAAGCAGGTGGTCGGAGCGTCGGACACACCCCCCTGAGCCAGGTTTTCATCGCGACAGTGCCTCGCCGACTTTGCCCCAAGTTGTTCGAAGACATCTGAGCTCGCCAGGACACGCTGTGTGGCACTTTAACCGTGCGCGGCGTCTGAGGGGAGAACCTCGCAAAGTTCCGACTTTGGTGGGGTGTTTCTAGAGGTAGCCAGACTCTCCGTCATGACTACCGTTCTTCACATTTCGGCGAATCTCGCTTGCATCTGCCTGTTGAACCGAAGGCGATTGCTCGCGTCACGGGCTTTGCTTAGTGTGCGCCGTGCTCTCAGCGTCAGGGTCGGCCGTCTTTTGTCGCGCGCCTCAATCGTCGAACATTCACTCTGGACGCTCCCGGCGACCGAGTAAGGGCATAGCGCGAATAGCGGTTGCCCATGCACCCAAAACCTCTTGATAAACAGGTCCACGGGACCCGAGAGGACGCGGCTCGCCGCGACGAACTCGGCGGCGACACGCGGTGCGATTGCGTAACACGTCGCGCCGAACGGACAACGCGAGCTGTAATACAGTGTAAATTCGCCGCACGCGCCGACTTCCACTTTCGCGCAGTTGTTGTCTGATCCTTCGAACTCCAGCCGAATGAATCCGAATCGAGCGATCAGCTTGTCGGTCTCCGATAGCGCCGACACGAAATTGGGCCGCAGCAACGCATCGTCTTCCATGACCACCAAGGGCTCGCGCCGCTCGGCACACAATTGCCACAGACTCAAGTGACTGGCATAGCGGCCTATTTCACCGGGCGTCGGTTCGCGGCCCGTATTCGTCAGAAAGCGTTCGGCGTCGATCGCGGGAAAAAGGCGCCGCCCGTCCTGCCCGTCTATCGCATCGAAGAAGACATGCGGAAGCCCCCGCTCCCGCAGTCGGGCCGCGATGCAGGCGCGTCGATCGAGCGAGTGCCTGTGGCTAATGACATGAATCTCCACGACAGGTTAGACGGACAGCGCGGCAAAATCGGTCTCTGGGGGGAGCCGCCCACCACCGACGCTAGCGTTTTACGCTTCTTGCGCGCGTCCGACGGCAACGGTTAGGGTAGTGATCGCTGCGCGAGCGCGACGCACCAAAAACCTAATGTCAGGAGGCCCGATGCGCGGTCGACTCTCACTCGCACTCGTGGTGACGGCTTTTGCCGTTGTGTTCATAGCGACCGTGACGCGCGGTCAACCCGCCGACTGGTATCCGTCGCGGTGGGGTGCGGCGGATCAACGCGGCGCCGCCAACCGCATTACACCGGCGAAGGTGCTCGAGGCGAAGAACCTCATCACGGCGGGCACGGTGTACCAGCTCGGCAGGGTTTACGAGACGGCGATGCCGATGTTCGGCACCCGCCACTACAGCCTGCGCATTCCGCAGACGTTCGGACCGCTCGGCTCGAATCGGACGATGTATCACGACGAGATCGTGAGCGCCGAAATCGGCCAAGTGGGCACGCAGTTCGATGGCTTGGGCCACATCGGCGTCGGCGACCTGTTCTACAACGGCAACAACCGCAACGAGTTCTCGAAGGCGGACGGCTTGACGAAGCTCGGCGTCGAGAACGTCGGCGCGCTCGCGACGCGCGGCGTGCTCGTCGACGTCGCCGCGTTCAAAGGCGTCCCGCAGCTTACGGGCGGCTATGAGATCACCCGCGCCGATCTCACGGGCGCCCTCGAGCGCCAGCGCATCGAGCTTCGCGCCGGCGACGTCGTGCTCGTGCACACCGGCTGGGGATCGCTCTGGCTCACGAACAACGCAACGTTCGTCGGCAGCGCGCCGGGTATCGGCCTGTCCGCGCGGAGTATCTCGTGGAGCGAGAGGTCGTGATGGTGGGATCGGATACCTGGGCGATCGAGGTCGTCCCTAACCCCAATGCGGAGCTGCGCGTTTCCCGTGCATCAGCTGCTGATCCCGCGAAACGGGATCTACATCTTCGAGAACCTCGCGACGGAGGATCTCGCGCGCGATCGCGTCTACGAGTTCGCGTTCTTTTTCGCGCCGCTGAGACTGAAGGGTGCGACGGGGTCGCCGGGAAATCCGATAGCAATTCGCTGACGAGGTTACGCGGCGCTCGATCGCCACAGGCGCTGATCGAACGAGAACGGTTCGGGCTCACCCAACTGCACTTGTGCGAACTGGGCGTGCTGAACGTTCAAGACGTAGTTCGTCTCCTGCGGGACGATCACGGACGGCACCACCAGTACCAACGCTGAGCCCTCGTCGAGCCAAGCGCGCCCCCTTTCCTGACTGTTCGCGCGCGCGCCGGCGCGCCGCCTCGTGTAGCGCTGCACTCGAGCCCGCTTCGGCAAAGTGATCGCATACAGCAGAAACTGCATCGTGCGCGCTTCCAGCGTGAGGTGAACGAACGTCTCGAGGACGGCGAGCGCGCGCGACTCGGACGCGTAGACGACGGCGGTGCCCGGTGGATTCCAGCGGCCGCCGTAGACCCGTGCGCCCTCCCCGGACAGCGCTTCGCCGGCCCGTTCTTTTCTGACGAGCCGATAGACGTCGGTCACGTGTACACGCCGTAATCGATACGGCGCAGCAACGTCTCCACCTGATCGGCTCCGGCCTGAGTCACGAGAAGATCGAGCGGCACTCGCCCGCCGAGCGCCGGCTGCGGCCGCCGCAACCAGCTCATCGCGTTGTCCGTGCCCTCGAGCACTTCCTCCGCCACCGCGATCGCCTTTGACAACCGATAGAGCCGGTCGCTCGTGAACGGATCGAGCGCATTACCGGAAGCTCGAGCTCGACGTAGCGTCGCCTCGCCGATGCCAAGCAGCCGTGCCACCTCCGCGTCCGTCAGAGACGCGCGCGCTTTGACTTTCTCGACGGCGTCGAAGCCCAACCCTTCGAGGATGCGCTCGTGCCATTGCGTGGGCTCGCGCCCGGCGTCGCTGCGGCCCGCCAGCAGGTCTGCAAGGCGTAACTTGTGGATGCGTTTACGACCGCTCATTTGATCGATAGTATACGATCATTAGATCGGATCAACAAGGCCAGATTGGTCCTCGTGCATGGCGCGTTCTCCGGCGCATGGATCTGGGCGCCGCTGATAGAGCGTCTGCAGGGAAGCGGGCATTCGGCAGAGGCATTCGATCTGCCCGGGTTGGGCGACGACCGGACACCCGCGAGCGAAGCTACTTTGGATGCCTACGCGGCCCGTTTATCCGAGGTGCTGCTCGGAAGGTCCGAACCGGCCGTCGTGGTCGGCCACAGCATGGGCGGCATCGTCGCAACCCAGGGAGCGGCGCCTGTCCCGAGCGCGTTGCGGCGCTCGTCTACGTAGCGGCCTTCATTCCGCAAATGGCCAGCAGCCTCCTCGTTCTGACGAAGCTGCCGGAGGGCGCCGGCGACCAAGTTCAAGCGAATATCACGGTCGACGGAGATCCGCCCGTAGCGGTCATGCCGGCCGTAGCCTCGCGGCAAGCGTTGTATGGATCGTGCGCGGAGGACGTCGCTGAGTGGGCAATCGCAAGGCAGGGCCCGCAACCCGTGGCGCCGTTCGTGACGCCGGTGTCCATACCGCCTGGAGCTCTCGAAGGCATCAACCTGTACTGCGTCGTGTGCACGCAGGATCGTGCCATCCCGCCACCATTGCAGCGCCGCATGAGCACCGAGAACCCCTGTGCCATCGTGGTCGAGCTCGACACGGATCACACGCCGCACCTGTCCATGCCGAGCGAGCTGGCGCAGGCGCTCGACCGGTTCGCGGCACACGTTTTTGCCGCGCGCTCAGTTCCTACGATCGCGTGAATACTGGACCGGGCACCCTGCCGGATAAACGCCACGTTCTGCGCTCGCCGCGCAGTACTCCTTCGCGTTTTGCACCTGCTTCTCGATCGTCGCGATCGTCTCGTCGAACGTCGTAACGATGCCGTGCACCGGGATGTTGATCGCAGGATCGAGGTCGTAGCGATCAACGTTGTCGAGGTACGCTCCGCCCCACCAGTTCCAGTGCCAGTCGAACGTGGTGAAGTCGCCCTCGAGGAAGATGCGCGGCCCCGGAATGTAGGCGAACACCGCCTCCGCCATGTGCAGATGGCCGACGGCGTGATAGACGTCCACGCGCATCGTGCCGTCGTCGAGCACGAGGTGGTCATCCACCGGCACGAACTTCAGCGGCTGCGGATTGCGCGCCAGCGCGTCCGGAAAATTCGGCGCGGGCCGCGCGGTCATCTCGCGGAAAATGCCCTCGTTGCCGCGGCGCGCGATTACGGTGAGACCGCGTGCGACTGCCGCGCGCAGCCCACCACTGTGATCGAAGTGATGATGCGAGACGATGACCTCCGTTACCTGCTTGCCCGGCACCAGTGTGTTTGCGAGGTCGATGCGCGCGAACGTGTCGTACTCATTGTTGTACGCCTCGAACATCGTGAGGTGATCGGCGAACTCGATGACCGCGCCGCCATTGCCGCCGATGCGCACGTCCCAGACTTTGTCGGCGACGCGTTTCGCTTCCGCCTCTCGTACCGGCGCTTGCACCGCCGGCGTTTCGGGGAACGGGTCGAGATCATCGACGTCGAGGCGATAGGAATCCACGTGGAAGTTCACGAGCGTCGTATCGCGCCAATCGATGCCGGTCGTGAGCCCGACCGGCAACCACACGTCATCGAATGGTAAGTACCCCGTGAAGTAGGCCGTGTTTACCACGTCGCCGAGCGTGGTGCTCGGGCTGATCCAGCGAACCCACGCCGGAAGCTTCGTCGTCGGGTCGAGCGCAAGCCACAATGTTGCGCCCTGCTGAATCGTGAACTCGACGACGGTGCGGCCGTCCTCCGTGTGCACCGGACCGAGGCGTGTCTCGGGATCGAGCGCTTCGAGCAGCGCGGGCAGCGGATGGTCGAGCATCGCGACTCCGGTCTGCACTTGAGCGTTGCGATCCCAAGGCCGTTCGATCGCGAACGGAAACAGCGAGCCGCTGCGCGCACGATTGACCGCGCGCTCGTTGGCGAGGTCGAACACGCGCTCGACGTCGTGCGCCACCGTCAATTTCGCGGGCGCGCGCGGATCGGGTGACGGATTGCCGCCGCCCGACTGGTTCAGATATTCGCCGAAACCCGTCAAGACGACGTTGTCGAGACCTTGCAGCCGCTCGAGCCCGCCCATCGCCGCCGCCGCCTGCTCGAGCAGTGTGCGCGCAGGAGTTGGCTGCGCGATCGCCACCGACGCGACGCATGCATAGCCAATCACTGTTGCCGCTGGAAAAAACCTTCGCCAAGATCGCATCGTTCCCCCGTTTGGCCTCGCGTTGGTTGGCTACTCCTCGTCCTCATCCCCGGTGCACTCGCCGACCCGCTTGCCGTTCATTTTGGCCGCCAACGTCGCGCCCCCTTCCATCCGCGTCGTCATGACGCCGGCCCACGAATCGGCTCCAAACGTGATATCCGCGTGGCCCGTTGCGGGAGCACCGCCGACGATGCACATGGAGTCGAATGCAATCTTGGTGCTCGTGACCTCGAGGTTGGAGATTTCGCAATCCTCGTCCGAGGCCGCGATCTCCTTTGTCATGAGGGCCGCAATGTCCTGCGCGTCCTCGGCAGTGATGCAGTCCGTGTTATTGAATGTCATCGGCGCCGGGGCTTGCGGCAGCTGCATTTCGACCGTCACCTCGTACCGCCCCGGGACAAGGCTGATCTGCGCGATGGCAGTTGACGCCACCACGATCGTCGCAACCGAGAGGGATGTCTTTCGTCTAGTCATGCTCTGCTCCGCTTGCCTGCCGAGCCGGCACCGCTCAGGGCGCATAGGGTGTGGTCAGCAAACTGTAGATCGTGGCCATCTAGCTCATGAGCCTTGCGGCGGTCTCGTGCCACCACGGCTCGTTCCACAGAAAGGACGTCGCCACGACCCACGGCAACAACAGCGCGAGGCCGATCACGTACGCGCGGTGCACGCGGCCGAGGTGCAGGAGGTCGTATGCAATGGCGGGCAAGAGCAGCAGCAAGAGGTAGGCGTGAGTCGTGTCGTAGCTGACGGTGGTGTCGTTGCCGGGCAACCACCCCATTCGCGCGATTGCCGCGTCGAGCAGGACGAGCGTCGCGAGCAGCATCATCCGCTTGTGCGTCTCCGGTGCGGTGTTGCGCGCGAGGATTGCCCAAAGGTAGAACGCCGGAAACAGCACCGCAGAGCGGATCTGCAAGAGCAGAATATTCGAAGCAAACGGACCGAAGCCGGCCGCCGTGAATGTCGCCGTAGCGCACGACGGCGGTCGCGATCAGCACCACGAGCAAAGCGGCGGCGAGCCCCATCGACATCGCGCCGAGCGTGCGATGCAGCCGCAGCTTGCCGGTCGCGGCGAGGCTCGTCTGCGTCACGAGCAGCAGCAACCAGGAGACCATCAAGGCAGCGTGGACGTGCACTATCGGCGGCGGAACTGGCATCGCACCCGCGACGATCGCGGCCGATCTCGGGCCGAACCCGACGACGGCGGTCACGAGAAACAACACCGCCGTGAATAGATAAATCGGCTGAACGGCGCTGCGGTGGCGCCGCTGGAGCGTCGGTCGAACGAGGACGGTCTCGGTGCTCATGGTGGAACTCCGGGGGCAAGACTACGCGGAATTCGGCGTGCAACGCAAAACCGGCTAGTGCCCTAGAAACCGTATTCCAACGAGATGGCCGTGAACGTGTCGGTCTTTTCGATGCCGGGCAGCACGTCGGAGTTGTGCTTGATCGTGTATGACAGCACGAGCGCGAGATCTCCAACAAGGGTCGCCTTGAGCGCGGATATAGACTGCGTGTAGCGGTTCTGGTCGCCGATTTCCAACAGCAGTTTCTGTGTGAATCCGAGCTCTCGCTGATGTGCAGGACTTAGTCGAGCGCGACCGAGCGACTCTCGACTAGGAACGCCGGCTCGAGAGCAACGCCTCGAGCACATCGGGAAGCGCCAAGCGCGCGATGGCCACTCCGGAATCCGAAAAACCGTACGGCACGATGAGTTGGCCAGCATGCAGAATCGCGCCGCAGGTATACACGACATTCGGCACATACCCTTCGCGTTCGTCCTCGTCGGGCTCGATCAGCGGTTCGGACAGATGGCCGAGCACGCGTTGCGGATCGTGGAGGTCCAGCAACAAGGCGCCGATGGCGTAGCGGCGCATCGGCCCGACACCGTGCGTGAGCACCAACCAACCGGCTTCCGTTTCGATCGGCGAGCCGCAGTTACCGATTTGTAGCATCTCCCATGGGTGCTGTGGGCGGTAAAGCTCGGTCACGTCGTCCCAGTGGTGCACGTCGCTCGAGATCGAAAGATGCAAATTCTCACGATCCTTGCGCGACAACATGACGTACTTGCCGTCGATAGGACGCGGGAATAGCGCCATGCCTTTATTCTGCGCAGCCGCGCCATTCAACGTGGAGATCGTGAAACGCACGAAGTCTTCGGTCTCGATCAGCTGCGGCAGGATCGAAAAACCGTCGTACGCCGTGTAGGTCGCGTAGTACCTGGCGCTGCCGTCAGCCGCCGTGAAGAGCACGAACCGCGCGTCTTCCATCCCGCGCGTTTCGTTCGGTCCGGCGGGAAAAATCACTCGTTCGGCAAGCTGCGAGTCCGCAGGGAAAGTGGTTACGTAGTTCGACGACGCCAGCACCCGAATGATCTTGACCGTTTCGAACCAGATCGCCGGGGGTGGTCCGTGCTGCCTCGAGCGCGATCAAAGACGCTTCGAGCTCCTCGAGTGTGAACTTGGCGTTGAGACGCTGCAGAACGCCGGTCGACAGCTCGTTGGTTGCGCCGAGCTCCAACAACTTGGTGCTGAAATGCAGTTTGTCGAACTGCCGAGGCGGCGACCGCCGGCCGCCGACTAATTGCGTTCCGACGTCCTCGATCGTGACGCCCCCGTCGGCGTCGAGCACCCCAGTACGGAACTCGATCGACGACAAGTGTCCTTCGCCGACCGCACGCAAGCTCATCACGAAACGCTTCGAGCCAGTCGTTAGGCCGCTCTGGTCGGGCGCGGGCACGATTGAAGGGTTGAAGAGCGCAGCGGCCTCTATCGCAAATTCATGCGTGAAATAAGCGCCGATGAGCAGGCGGCGGGCCGCGGATACCGCAGCGGCATTGGCTATGTGGTGCGCGACCCCCTCGAACTGACGCTCCAGCACCTCAGTGAAGCCGCGATGACGGCCGCCGAAGCGCTGCAGAATCTGCGCATTCAGCGTTTTTACCTGATCTTCCGGAATAGCCAATATTCGCTCTATCAGCAGATGGGCTCGTGGTTGACCGGGCAGGAGCGTCTCTTCGCCGGGCAGATAGGGCTTCGCGAGCACGCGCCTTGCGTCCGGCAACAGGCGATGCCGTGTCCGTGTAATCGGGATGGGTTTCATCGGGAGTGAGCGGAGACCTCATGGGCAGCGTCGCGATCGAGCTCTTCGCCGGCCAGCTCGAGCATCTTGAGCAGAGACATCAAGAAGCAGATCGTGCTTTCGGCACCTTGATTTTCATTGACGTGCGCCACGCCCATGCCGTCGCGACAGCCGCCGGTTTCGAAGTCGTACAACGGAACGCCCAAGCGGTTGGCGCCGAGGAACCATGCAAAGGCTTCGCGCATCCGTCGTAGATAGTGCCGATCTTGCGGTGACCGCGTAAGCACAGCGGAACGCGAGCACGAACGCGGCTGCATCGATGGCCTGCTCATCCGCGCACGGTTTCTCGCCACCCAAGCTGTGCCAACCGGTATTACCCACCAACTGTAGACGATCGCCGTGGAAGCAAACGTCTTCGAGAAACTCGAGCGACTCGCGCGCATCGCGCAGCGTGGCCCGATCGCTCGTCACACCGTACGCGGCAAACAGCGCGAGCGGCAGAATGGCATTGTCGTAGGTGAGCGTGGCCTCGAACCAGCGCCAGTCGTCAGTCGCGTTCGTTCGATAGCACTCCTTGAGTTTTGCAACCAAGGCGTCGAGCAGGGTGCGTAGCTCGGCGGCGCCGTCGACGGCGAGAAGACTTACGAGACCCAGGATGGCTTGCGCGGTGCCACGCGGTCCAAGCGCGCGCACGTGCGGGAGCGCGCGCCCGATCATGTCGCGCGCGAGCAGCCGACAACCTTGGTCCTCGGCAAGCTCGGAGGCAACGCCCAAAGCCCAGACTGCGCGCCCGATGCAATCATCCGACGGCGGAGCCGCTTCGAGAGCTCGTTCGTAGCTCATGAAATTACGAAAGGTTCCGTCCGGCTCTTGTGAGCCGTGCAGATAGCTCAAGTACGTCGTGACGAGCGCACGCGTGTCCGCCGAGCCCTGCATACGATCGGCGTGCACGGCCACGATCAGTGCCCGCGCGTTGTCGTCGACGCAATAGCCGGTGCGCCGCGCCGGCACGCTGTATGTTGCATGCTGGACGATGCCGGTGTCGTCGGTCATTCGCAGCAAGTGATCCAGGCACAGCTCCGGCAAGCTGCTCGCAGGCGCAGGCTCCCTCAATGCGTTCGGCACACGCCGCTGTGTGGAAGCTCGCAGCGTGTGGCCGATGACCTCGAAATAGACATCGCCGATTCGCGGCCACGCCATCGAATGCGCAAACGCAAACGCGGCGTCACGCACGCGTCGGAGCTCCGCGGGCGAGCCGAGCAACTCGAGCAGCATGCGGCTAAGAGCAGCGTGATCTTTGAAAGGAAACAAACAGCCGCGCCGGCCCGAAAGCAACTCCTGCGCATGCCAATAAGGCGTCGATACCACCGCGGCTCCGGCACCCATCGCATATGACAGCGCGCCGCTCGTGACCTGTGCTTCATTGAGATACGGGCTCACGAAGATATCGGCGGCCTGCAGATACTGCCGCAGCTCGTCGGCCGAGACGAACTGCCCGCGAAACACCAGATGCTCGCGCACGCCGAGTTTCTCCGCTTCGCGCTCCAGCATCGTTCGATAGGCTTCGCCCTCGCGCCGCAGGATCACCGGATGGGTGGCACCCACTACGAAGTAGATGAGATCGGGGAAGCTCCGGACCACTGCAGGTAGGGCTCGAATCACCGTCTCGATGCCTTTGTTCGGGCTCAGCAAGCCGAACGTCAAAAGCACCCGCCGGTCAGCCACACCGAATTTGGCTTTCAGAGCTTGTTGATCGGGTTGGCGATCCATGACCGGAATGCCGTGCGGGATGATCCGCACGCTCCGATCGCCGACGCCGTACGAGCTTGCGAGAAGATCCTTGGCGACCTGGCTCATCACCACGAGCTGCATGCATTCCGCGGCCAGTTTGCGCACGATCGCCGCTTGATTGTCGGACGGGTGCTTGAGGACGGTGTGCAGCGTAACGATGGCGGGCACCCGCAACGCGTGCACGAAATCGAGGATATAGCCGCCGTCGTCGCCGCCGAAGATGCCGTACTCGTGCTGGATGCAAACCAAGCGCACGCGACTGTAGTTCACGAACTCGGCAGCGCGCGCGTAGTCGGCCTTGACGTGTTGCCGAATCTCAAACTGGACCTCGGCCGGATACTGGTACTGGCCGCCAGGTTCGGTGACGGCCAGCACCATCGGGAGCACGCGCCGTTCATCGGCAGCAACAGCACGGGCGAGATCGCCAGTAAAGGTAGCGATTCCGCAACGACGCGGACCGTACGTGCCGACGAACGCTACCGGGATCTCAACGTCGACCGAGTCGCTCGGCAAGGCCTGCAGCCGGTAGTCTGCGCTACCGCGCTGCGCGCGTCGGGTGTCCTGGTGAGGTGGAGCATGGGGGATAGAAGGCATCTATCGGTCAGGGTACACCCCGCGGCGACGATCACCTATCTAATTGTCATGCGCGCGCGAGCGGCTCGCCCAATCCTATGCGACTTTGGGGCGAGCGAGCGACCTCGCGGGTCGATGCCTAGCGACGGTTCATTTGCTGGATTTCGTGCTCGATGCGTGCGCGCAGGCCGGGATCGGTTATGTGCTCGGCGAGCAAGCGGCGAGCTTGCGGGACGTCGCGCGTGGCGATGCGCCGCACGACGTTGACGAGCGCCGCTTCGCGCGCCTCGCGCGTGCCGAACAGCGCAAGCGTCGCCGGATCCGGCATGCGATCACCGGCTCCGACCACCCCGGTGAGCGCTGCGTCGCGCACCGCCCCGGCCGGCAGGCTCAGTGCCCAGCGCGTCCCCGCGTCCAGATCGCGGTGCGCCCACGCCGCGCCGAGCGCGGCCGCCGATCGCACCTGCTCGGCTTCGGGCAGCGTCGCAAACAAGGTCGAGACCTGTACCGGATCGCCCCTTTGCGCCGCAGCGCGCACGACGGCGCTCGCGGCGCGCTCGTACACCGGCTCGCCGCGGAACTGCGCGAGCCACTCGGCGGCGCCCGACGGATCGTTCATCGCGGCCATGCTCGCGACGCCGTCCACCCACGAGTCGCGAACCTCGGCCGGGAGCTGGTTGCCGTAACGCAATCCTGCCGTCGGGTCGGTCTGTGCAATGCCTTGGGCCGCGCTGCTGTATGCGGCTTTGCCTACGCGCTCGTGATTGGCGACGAGCCAATCGACGGCCGCCCGAGCGTCAACGCGCGCCCAGACTCCCGCAACGCTTTGCGCCCACTCCTCGCGCGTTTTCGCATCGTCGATCGCGAGCACGCGCTCGGCAATCGCGGCGCGCGGCACCTGGTGCGTCGCAACGCTCGTAAAGGCGGCATTGATCAGACCGAAGTTCTGGAACCCACCTGCATACGGCGGACGGGGAGCATCAGACGCGATCGAGAGCTCGATCGCACGTAGTGGATCGACGCGCGCGACGCCGTCGAGCACGCTCTTCTGCAGATCCGTAGCGGGCGGAGGAAACGACGCCACCCACGCGAGCGCCGCGTCCGGATCGCGCTGCCCGAACGTGCGTGCGACGATGTCGCGCAAGTTTTTCCGTTGAGTGCCTGGCGCAAGGCTTTCGGTATACGCGAACGCCGCGTGCGGATCCTGCCGAGCGAGCCGTTCGATGGCCTGCCACTGGAGCTGCAACGCGGCCTGGCCGCCGATCCGGCCCGCGAGCCCGAGCGCGCGTGCGGGATCCGTCTGCACGGTTTCCTCGACAACGACGCGAACGAGCCGTGCGCGCTCTTGGGTTCCGTCGGCGTGGTGATCCTCGACCTAAGCGAGCGCCGCGACGATGTCGGCGTGCGCAAGCTCACGCAACGCCGCGACGGCGAACTCCATGCGCAGGTCGTCGTCTTCGATGCTTTCGCCCTGCACGAGCGCGGCCTGCGGATCTTGCTCCGCCCAGATCCGCGCGACCTCCCTCGCGGCCGCGACGCGTTGCGCCTCGTCGTCGATTGCGAGCGCAATCTTGAGCGCGCGGTCGGGAGCTGCGGCGGCGAGCTGCGCGAGCGCCTCGATCTCGAAACGCTGGGCATCCATCTGCGGCAACGCAGCGATCACCGAAGCGATGCTGCCGGAGTTGGCCGGCAGCGCGTCGAGCACCACCAACCCCAATGCACGTGCGGTGCGTGAGTCGAGATTCAAAGAACGCAGCAACTCGAGAGCGTCTTCCGGATCGATCTCCGCGGCGCGGGCAGTGAATGCAGCAAGCACGAACTGCCGTTGCGACGACGGCGGTGAGCCGAGCGCCTCGTCGATTGCGCTCTCGAGCGTCGCGAGGTTCGCTCGAGTTGCGAAGTCGTACACTTGCGCTCGCTCGGACACACCGGCCGGCCGCTCGAGAGGCAAGTCGAAACGAGCCCGCGAAACGGTCGTCGCCGTGGCGCGCTCGCTGCGCGCGCCGATCTCCACTGCTTCGTCGACGCTGTCTTGCCGCAGGAGTCTCGTAGCGAAAATGCCCACGACAACGCCAAGCAACAGCGTGACTGCGATCCGCCCGTGCCTCATGAGCGCCTCCCGGAGCGTGCCGGACGATACTATAGTGCCTGCGGCGAGGATAAGAAGAAGGAATGCAGGCGATGTCGAGACGGATCGAGCGGCTGGCGACGATACCGGGCGTTCTCGCCGGCGCGCTATTCGCGATCACGGCGAGTGCGCAGGTCGCGCAGCAGTGGCGCCACTACTCGGCGGATAGCGGCTCGACGAGATACTCGTCGCTCGATCAGATCGACAAAGCCAATGTCGCAAAGCTGGCCGTCGCGTGGCGCCATCCGCACGTGGACCGTGCGCTGCTCGCAGCCAACCCCGAGCTCAAGCCCTCGAACCGGTACATGGCGACGCCGATCATGGTCGACGGCGTGCTCTACGTGACGAACGGGTTCGGGTTGGCCGAGGCCATCGATCCTGCGACCGGACGAACGCTTTGGACCCAGCGCCCGCTCGTGCCGGGGCCGGAAGGGTTGCCGTCGCTGCAGATCAGCAAAGGCGTCGCCTACTGGAGCGAAGGTTCCGAAGCGCGGCTGCTCACGGTGCGGCAGCAGTATCTGTTCGCGCTCGATCCGCGCACCGGGGAGGCTCATGAAACTTTCGGCGACGGCGGCAAGGTCGATCTCAGCTTAGCGGGGTATCGCTATCACTCGGCCGGCGTTCCGCTCGTTGCAGGCGACGTCGTCGTCGTCGGGTCATCGATGCTCGAGCAAGACTCCGCCGCGAACATGGAAGGCGTGCCGGGCGACGTGCGCGCTTACGACGTCCGCACGGGCGAGCTGCGGTGGACGTTTCATCCGATCCCGCGCGCCGGCGATCCCGCGACGGAAACGTGGGAGAACGACTCCTGGCGCTACACCGGCGCGGGCAACGTCTGGACGATGATGAGCGCGGACGAAGCGCTCGGGCTCGTGTACCTGCCGACGTCGAGCCCGACCAACGACATGTACGGCGGCCACCGCCTGGGCGACAACCTCTATACGAGCTCCGTGGTTTGTCTCGATGCGAAAACCGGCAAACGCGTTTGGCACTTCCAAACCGTGCACCACGATCTCTTCGACTACGACTTGCCCGCGGCGCCGATTCTGATCGACATCACCGTCGGCGGCCGCAACATCAAAGCGCTCGCGCAACTCACGAAGCAGAGTTTCGTGTTCGTGCTCGATCGGGCAACCGGCGAGCCCGTGTGGCCGATCGAGGAACGAGCCGTGCCCGCCTCCACCGTGCCCGGCGAGACCGCGTCGCCGACGCAGCCGTTCCCGACGAAGCCGCCGGCGATCGAGCGGCAAGGTCTCGCGATCGACGATCTGATCGACTTCACGCCCGAGCTGCGCGCGGAGGCGCGTCGAGCTCGTCAAGAAGTACGTCATCGGGCCGCAGTTCACGCCGCCGTCGATCCGCGGCGACGGGCCCGGCGCGAAGCTCGGCACGATCCAGGTGGTCGGAGCCACCGGCGGGCCGAGTTGGCTCGGGGCGGCTTTCGATCCGGAGACCGGCATGCTTTACGTGCCCTCACGCACGGTGCCGTTCGTCGCCGACTTGGTGAAAGGCGATTCCGCGCAAACGAACCTGCGCTACCGCGCGGGCGCGCGGCCGCTGCTCCAAGGACCCCGAGGTCTGCCGCTCGTTAAGCCGCCGTACGGCCGAATCACCGCGCTCGATCTCAATCGCGGCGAAATTGCGTGGATGGTGCCGAACGGCGATGGGCCGCGCGATCACCCCGATCTGCGCGCGCTCGATCTTCCGCCGCTCGGCGAAGCCGTGCCTTCGGGAGCGATCGTGACGAAGACATTGCTGTTCGTGACCGAAGGCGACGCGGGCACGCCGCGCACACCGCCGGGCGCCGGCGGCACGATGTTCAAGGCGTTGGACAAGGCGACCGGCCGACAAGCTTTGGGAGATCGATTTGGGTGCCGGTGCGAACGGCACGCCGATGACGTATCTGCACGACGGCCGGCAGTATGTCGTCGTGCCCGTCGGAGGGCCCGAGCATCCGGCCGAGCTCGTGGCGTTGGCATTGCCGTGATGGGCAGACAATGATCAAAGAGAACGAAACGATCAGAGATCTCTGCGACGACTTCGCGCACGGCCGCATCAGTCGTCGGACGCTCTTGAACCGTCTGGCCCGCCTCGCCGGAAGCGCGACCGTCGCCGCGGGACTGCTGCCGCTCCTCGGCAACGACGAAGCGCGCGCGCAGCAGGTCGGTGCTGCGCGATTCGGCAACCTCGAGTGCGACGTCTTGGTGGTGGGCGCCGGCCTTGCCGGTTCCACCGCCGCGATCATCGCCGCGCGGACCGGCTCGAAAGTGGTGCTGATCGACCGGAGCGCGAGCGGAATCGGCGAAGGCAACACGACGATGACCTCGGGCTTCATTAATACCGGGGGAAGGCCCGTGCGAGCAGATCCCGCGGAGCTGTACGACTTCGTGATGGCGGAAGGCATCGCGTATCCGCACCTCGTGAAGGCGTGGGCTGCAAACCTGCGCGCGCGCCCTCGACTTCCTAGAGGCGTGCGGCGTCGCGCGCGACAATCAGCTCGAGCCGGAGAGCCCGGTCGCTTCGGGACCCGTCTACAAGAGGGATACGGGCCGCAACACGCTCGCGAAGCTGAAGACGCTCTTCGTCGAGTCGGGAGGCGTCGTCATGAGCGGCGTCGAAGCAACCCGGCTGCTCACGGACGGCGGGCGCATTCGAGGTGTCGCCGCAAGGAAAGGAGGCGACACGGCGGAGCTGCGCGGCCGCTCGACCGTGCTATCGAGCGGCGGTTTCAACGCCAACACCGACATGCTGCGCCGCTACGTGGGCGCTCAGGCACACCGGTGCAAGCTGCGGGGATCGCTGGCGTGCACAGGCGATGCGTTGAGGATGGCGACGGAGACCGGCGCGAAAGCGGTGAATCTCAAATACTTCTACGGACACCTCCACTCACTGAAGGCGCTGACCGATGATCGCTTCTGGCCGTACCCGAGACTAGACAACATCGTGAACGGAGGGTTGCTCGTGGACCGCCGCGGCAATCGGTTCGTCGACGAAGGTCGCGGCGACGTGGCCGTCGCGAACGAGGTAGCACGCTCCGACGATCCCACCGGTTACGCGATGGTGTTCGATCAAGAGGCGTGGGACCGCTCGAAGGACACCCCTTCGAAGTACTCGCAACCACCGAACGCAAATCCGTGGCTCATCGAGAAGGGCGGCGATTTGCAAATCCGCGAGACTCCCGCACAGTTGGCCGACGCACTCGGCGTCGACCGCGCGAACCTCGAGCGCAGCATCGAGAGCGTGAATCAAGCGGTGCGAGCCGGAAACGCTCCGAGCTTGCCGATTCCTCGCACAGGGTTGACGCGGCCGCTCACGGGCCGTTTCTACGGACTGAAGGTCGTGCCGGGCATCACGATTACGATGGGCGGCGTGCTGATCAACGGCAACGCAGAGGTCTTGAACGAGAAAGAGGAGCCGATCGAGGGGCTGTACGCGGCAGGCGACGCGATCGGCGGATTGATGGGCGGATCTCGCGGCGGATATTTCGGCGGCGTTCTGCAGGCCGTCGTCACGGGCATGCTCGCGGGCGAGAGCGCGGCTGCACGCGCCAAGCTCGCGTGAAGGTCCTAGGCTACCCGGGAGGCGACGTGAACCGACACAAAGATCGCAACATCACGAGGCGGGAGGCGTGCGCGTTGCTGGGAGCCTGCGCAGTCCCCATACTCGGATCGCTGCCGGCGCATTCGCAAGAGCCGCTGCTCCCGGTACGAGCCACCGATCTCGATCACTTCGGCATCACCGTGCGCGATTCCGTCAAGACGGCCGAGTTCTTCGGCCGCGCCTTCGATCCGCAGTTGTTTCGCGAGATGGACTCACCCACGCGTTTGTATGTGAAGCTCGGCACCGCGCATATGGCCATCGGCAACCGTGCGTATTGGACACAAGACGAAGTTACTCTGCCGGTCCTCGATCACATTTGCGCCCGCATCGAGAACTATCGCGAGACGGAGTTGCGCGAGGCGCTCACCGACGCCGGCATCGAGCTCGGCGCCGGCCGCTACTTCCCGGTCGACCCGGATGGGCTGTTCCTGCAGATCGGCGCCGCGCCGGGCGGCATGTCGCGCACGATCATCCCGGCCACGCGCGTGACGCATGAGGACCCGATCGTGCAGATCATGGGGCTCGACCACATCATGGTGGCAGCAACCGACCTCGATCGCTCCGACGAGTTCTATCGCCTCATCTTCGGCAAAGCCGCGCAGCGCACGACAAGCCCGGCGCGGCTCTGGTATGACGTCGGCACGCACACGAGATTAGGGGTCGAGCAAGTCGCCCCTGGCGAGCGCCCGAGCTTCCATCATTTCGCTCTGCGCGTGGCCGGCTTCGATCGGCGTGAAGCTGCGCAGCGGCTCCAGGAGATCGGCGCCGTGATCGTGACGTCGAACGACGAGGACCTGCTGCGCTTCCGCGACCCGAACGGGATTCTCGTCGAGCTCAAGGAAGGCTGAAGGGCTATTACGCCGGAATGGTGAGCACGGGTGCGTTGCCAATGCGACCTTTGGCCGACCACAATACCGGGACTTTTCGTGCAGGCTCGTTAGCTGGCCGCCATACAACCCGAAGCAGCGGACTGGGAGAACGGAGCGTGAATCTTGCACTGATTGCAGCGCTGGCGAGCGTCTCTTTGTTCTTTTTGATGCTGATCTCTACCGAGATCGGACGGCGTATCGGTATCGCGAGACTCGCACGCGACGCCGAAGGTCCAGCGAAGGGATCCGGCGCGGCGGAGGCTGCTGTTTTCGTCCTGTTGGGACTTTTGATCACGTTCACATTCTCCGGCGCGGCGTCGAGGTTCGAAGACCGCCGACACTTGATCGTCGAGGAGGCCAACGCGATCGGTACTGCCTACCTACGCATCGATCTGTTGCCGACCGACGCACAGCCCGAGATGAGGGACCTGTTCCGCCGGTATCTGGATGCCCGAGCGGCGGCCTATCGAAATGCGAGAGATGTGGCCGCCACGAACGCCAGACTCGCCGAGGGTACGGCGTTGCAAGGCGAAATCTGGAAGACGGCATTGGCCGCATGCAAAAGACCGGACGCATCCGCGCAAGCAACCCTGCTCCTGCTCCCCGCCTTGAATGCGTTGATCGACATCACGGCCACGAGAGCGATGGCGACGCAGAATCATCCGCCGCTGGTCGTCTTTTTGTTGCTCGGTGGGCTCAGTCTCGTTGGCGCAGCGGTGGTCGGCTACGGCATATCCGCGAGCAAGAATCGGAGCTGGTTCCACACGCTGATTTTCGCCGCCATCATGTCGGTCACTGTGTATGTAATCGTCGATCTCGAGTTCCCGCGTCTCGGTCTGATCCGCGTGGACTCGGCCGACCAGTTCCTTTTCGAGCTGCGACAGAGCATGCAGTGAGTTGCGTCAACGGGACGAGACCGAAATAGAGCGGGTACCGTAGCGCGACTTGCAGACGCCGCGATCATTCGACGGCGGGCGTTGCGGCGCGCAGTGCCTAGTTCACTTTCTCCACGTCGTTGAGCACCCAGGATTTATCGATGAGCGGCTTCTCTGGACCGTAGAAACGGAAGAAGAGAAAGAACGGTTTTCCCTCGATCGTCGTGACCGTGTTGTTTTCCTGCCCCGCAAGCGGCTTCGGCGCGAAGAAGATATCCACCGTGCCATCGGAGTTCTTCTTCAGCTTCTGTTTGTAGGAGTCGATCCCCACGACGGGAACCTCGCGGATGAACGCAGCGGTTTCTGCGTCGTACACATCCGCTGCCCAGAACTGGCGGGCCGGCACGTTCGCCGGAACGCGCAAGCGGTACGTGTAGCTTCCGTTCAACCGCTCACCCTTATTCGTCTCGTGGGTCTTGAGATAGAGTTGCGGCGGCGGCGGAACGACCGGCCCATACATCGCGAACCAGGCGTAAGACCGCTCATCGACCGAGATACCCTTGCCCGGCACGACGAATGTCAGCTTGGTCGAGTGCGACGGCGCAATGTTGGCCGGTCGGCGCCACTTCCGCTTGCCTTCCCAAGCCACGTCGCCGGTTGTGGCAAAGCCTTCCATCATGTATGCGTGAGCCTCGGCGAGAGCCCTTTTCAGGATCGGCGTCGTCGCCGCATCGGGCTTGAATGTATGTTCCTTGCCGATGCCCAGCGAATGCAGTTGCCCCATGATTGCCATGTCACGCTCTAAAACGGGCTCCTCGGCAACCATCCGGGCGAGTGACTCATAGAAACTCATGTCGAAGACGGGAACGCCGTTGAATACCTTGTCGGCGATGTCGATGAACCTATTGGCTTCCTCGCCGCTTGCCAGCGGATAGACCTTGAGCCGTTTGAGGTAGGCGATACCGTTGGCCAGACTCTCCGGGCTGTGAGTTTTAGTGATGACCCGAAGAAGGGTGTAGCAGTTGTATGTGGAGCACCGGACCGACACGTACTCTTCGGGCACCTTGCCGTGGTACCCCGGCGGCAGCATCAGATACTTCGCGCCTTTACCTTGGTCCTCGCCGGTGTTGCCGACGTTGAGCAGCGGTTCTGTCCACGAATTGATCAGCGTGCCATAGAGGGCCTCCTCCTGCGCAGCCGGGATGTCCACGACCACCGGCCCGTCCTTCAGGTTCATGAAGGTCAAGACGTAGTTTGTCGAGTGGTTCGGCGTGGTGGTCTGGTTCTTCCAGTCGGACGGCTTCGACCAGTAGATCACGTCGTTGTATTTCGCCTTGGCGTCGCGGAAATACGCTTGGCGCATGGAGTCGAACTTGACTAGCGGCACGCCCCAGATCGCCGCCTCGACGGCGCGGCGCTCCATGGCCCGTTCCGCCAAGTCCCTGGCGGTAACCGTCGATGCGGCTTGGGGTTTCGAAACCGGCTGCCTTGCAGATGCCGTGACCATTGACCGTCCTCCTTGGTCGTGCTGCATGCAAGAGTGCGTACAACCGCTCTATCGCCGGCGTCTTCGATTTGCCGGGCGGCGAGCCCGTTTGGATCAGTCTGTTGCGATGCTTCCGTAAGTGGAATTGGTCCTAAGTCCAACCACTGGGGCCTGTCGGTGCCGCTTCCCGCTGTCGGTCCGCGGGGCAGCTAGAGGCCGCGCTACTGAACGCTGCAGAGCGAAAGCGCAGACCCTTCGGATTGAATGTCGAAACCCAAAGCCCGCGTGCTCGGGCCACGACACCCTTGCAGGAATTGCAGGACGGTGCGGTTGAAGATCTCAGGTTGCTCCCATGCGATCGAATGGCCCGAGTCGGGCACCGACGCCCACTCGCCGTTGCGCAAGTGGGCCGACCACTGCCTCATCAAACCCGGCGGGGCAAGCAAATCGGCATCAGCCGCGAGGACCAGAGATCCGCGTCTCGATTTGGGCGATTTTCGCGTAGGTGTTCGGAGTGCGCAGCGGCTGGCTCGGCGCACCTTCTTGCCGCGCGTGCTCTTCGATCTCAGACCATCTCTGCGTGCCCTCGGGATTGGAGCCGATATACGAGGAACCGAGCTCCCGGTACATCGCCGGGAGCTCTCTGATACCTGGAATGGCGATTCGCTCACGGAAGGCGACCTCCGGCGCATCGGTCAGCGCTCCGGTGCTGGCGGCAGCCACCAACGTGAGCACGCGCTCCGGGTGCCAGGCAACGTAGTCGAGCGCGATGAAAGTGCCGCCCGCCACGCCGACCAGGTGGAAGCGCTCGATGTCGAGGCTGTTCACAAGGTTGTGCAGATCCTCAGCAACGGTGCCCGGCTGCGGTCCGGTTGCCGGATTGGCGATGCTCTTTCCCCAGCCTCGCCGATCGAACGCGATCACGCGATAACCGGCCGCCGCGAAGGCTTCGTTCTGCGGCTCCCAGTTCGCGCTGGTGCCCGTGTTCGCATGGAGCAGGATCAGGGCCTGTCCGTCACCGCCTGTATCGGTGTACCAAAGCCGCACACCAGGCAGATCCGCATACCCAGCTGTCCCCGCCGCGCTGGCGCCGGACGCGGGAAGCCACGAAGCGACGCAGCACAAGATCGCGCCGGTCAGCAAACGGCCCGCATGCCGCATCGATTTTCTCCGAGGAGAGTCGCGATGTTTTGTGTACATCGGGGTCTTAAGGGCCGTCAAGGCGACGCGGCGTGCGCGTAGGATCCGAGCGGCCTATGATCAGGCCACGTGAGCGAGCTTTGGGGAGGACAACGAATGCGCCTGACGTCACTGCTTGCGGGAGCCGTGGTCCTGTCGCTGGCCGGGTCAGCCGCCGGCCAGGAGTGGACCGAGTTCGCCAGCACGCAGGATCGCTTCACTCTCAATTTCCCCGGCCAACCGAAGATCGAGGAGACGACCTACACGTCAGAGTACGGCGCCGAGCTGCCTGCGCGCGTCTACCGTGCCGAGAACGGCCAGAGCCGCTATTCGATGACGGTCGTCGACTATGGCCAGTTGGAGCGGATTCTGACCGAGAAAGCCAAAGCCTGTCCGCCAGGCGCCGAGACTTGCAGCGGCACCTTAGCCACCAGCGGATCCGGACAATGGAAGACGGATCTCCGCGGGGCCATCGTTTACGCGACGTGGCAGTTCATGCAACGGGACGTCAAGGTGACTCATTACATGTGGAGCTTCACGGACCTCGTCGAGGGACATCGGCTACAAATGACTAGCAACGCCGACCAATCCCGTACCTTCGCGTCGGTGCACATGCACGAGAACAAGCTCTACATCTTGGAGGCCACCGCGCCGCGGGGGATGCGCGGGCAGGAACAGTTCCAGCAGTCCCTCGGGTGGCTCGACGAGAACGGAATCGGGCTTCGCTATCTTGATGTCTACAGCAATCAGGACATCCACCTCAACGGGCACCCGCCCCCTGGCCGCGTCGACCGAACGGGCCTGGACAGTCAATCGGGTCAGGGGCGGATCGATGCGCCGCGGTGACGAAGAGCCCGTACCGCTTGCATCGCGTCGATCAGAAATCAGGAGCATCAGCATGTCGCTTAAGGCCTGCGGTCTTGGTGTCATCTGTGCGGTGGCGCTCGTGCTGCCCGTCTCGGCACATCATTCACACGGCAACTACAAACAGGATTTCATCGACGTGCAGGGGACGGTCACCGAAGTGCAACTGATAAATCCGCACTCCTGGGTGTACCTGGAAGTGAAGAGCGCAAACGGTGAAGCGACCACCTGGGCGTTGGAGGCCACCGGCCGCGCGGGGCTTCTAAAGATCGGCGTCGTGCCGGGCTACATCAAGCCCGGCGACAAGATCAAGGCGCGTTGCCACCAACTCAGGGACGGATCGGAAGGCTGTCTTCTCGGCTTCGTGCAAGCCGCCGATGGATCCATCAAGGATTGGGACGGCGGAACGGCAGAGCCCGTTGATGACGGATTCTTCGACATCAAGAAGTAGGTCGCTGAGGTAACTTCCGAGCGTCATCATTGCGTGAGCGTCGAGGCCGGAGCGATCTCGTGCTCTTTCTTGATGTCCTCATAGGTCTGCTCGATCAGACGGGCGATGACCTCGTTGCCGTACGCGGAGGCATGCCCATCGTATGGCCGAATCTGGAACCGCTCTTTGTCGAAGTCGTGGTCCATTAAATCAACTACGTAAAGCCCGGTGTGGCGTGCTCGAATCTCGTCGGCAAAGCGCGCATATCGCCGCTCGTTGGTACGCAAGCGCTCGCCTCTCGGAATGAACAAGACTAGCGGGATCGCATGCGACTGCGATGTCAGCTCCACGAACCGATCGATCAGATGGTGCATGACGGCGCTACCCTCCGCCGTCTCCCATAGGTTGACGGAGTCGACGTAGCTCGGGGAATCCGACCAATCTCGGATTTTTCGGCCCGCGACCACGGATGTCACACGAACAACCTGGTAGGTGTACGGAAAACGAATGTCGATTTTCCCCGTTGTCTGCACCCAGAAGTCTTGTTCCGCAATTCGATGAGCCAGCTCCCGCAAGTTCTGGAGCGTCAATTCCGGCCGGCCGTACGGGTTCGGGCTCATCTGCACGTGACCGTCCGCGGCGACTCGGAAAGACGGCTTGAACGCGAGTGTGGCACCGGTCGTTTCAGCGTAAAGAGGGTAGAACGAGGTGACGACGCGGTTGATGTTCTCGTCCAAGATTCCGAGGATGACGATCGGAGCTGAGAATCCGTGAGCTAGGTGTTTTTCGAGCTTGAGCACCGCTTGATCGGTGCCATAGCCGCTGACGCCGAAATTCTTCACCTCGTAGCCAATGCGCGATTCCAGAAAGTATTGCCAGGTTTCGTGGTTCTCGACCTCGTCAGAGTTCGTGTACGAGTCCCCGTACGTACTGATGAGAAGCTGTTTCGGCGGCAGGTTGTCCGCTCGAGAGCCGTCGGCGTCGTAAGAGTACGTGATTGGCTCGCCTAGAGCTCGCCTACCCTGTTCTTGTCTTGCCACGTTATCGAGGGCACGTTGTCCCAACCGAGCGCGGCGTCGTACTGTCCTTCTTCGACAAACGCCTTTCGGTAATCGTCCGTGATGGAATCGAAGTGGCGATCGACAAAGCCGTGAACAAAGAGATTCGGTCTGAAGAGATTCAGGCCCTGCAAGACTGCGAAAGACTCCGCTTCAAGCATGAGATAGAACATCACGATCCCGAGGACGACGGTTCTTCTTCTTATTCGCATTGCGCGGTCGTGTGTTGCGTCGGCACCTAGCCACGAAAAAAACGGATCAACTGTCGTTCCAGCGTACCATCGCGAGCAGCGCAGGCTCAAATTGTGGCCTTACGGCGCGATGGTTTCCAAGGAATCGGCGTGGCGCTTCTGCCACAAGACCACGTCGGGCGCAGGCGCGGAAGTATTATGATCGCGGCAGCCACGGCCATCACGCTCTGAGCAAACGGCTCGGCTCGAAGTGGCAACCCTATACCATGTGACTTAATCGGTTTGCGCTCACGTTCGCACCCGCATCGCTTGATCCCGTTTCGGTGCTACTCGACAATAGTCCGCAAGCGTTTTGCTGCGTGCGGTGGGCCACGACAAGCCGCAAGGCGAGCGTGTTCTCAATCGCATACGCGCAAATACAATAAATACAATATGGACAATGCAACCTTCCCCATCGCCGTCTTGATTCCCTGTCACAACGAAGAAGTCACGATAGGGCATGTCATTCGCGGTTTTCGCGTGGCACTTCCGACCGCACGAATCTACGTGTACGACAACAATTCGACGGATTCCACGGTTGAAGTCGCGCGTAGGGAAGGGGCGATTGTTCGCTCCGAGCGGCTGCAAGGCAAGGGTAACGTCGTGCGCCGAATGCTCGCCGATGTCGAGGCTTCGGTCTACATCATGGTGGATGGCGACGCGACGTATGATGTGGCCAGCGCGCCGGGGATGGTGCGCAAGCTCGTCGAGGAAGATCTCGACATGGTCGTCGGATGTCGAGTCGATACTCGAGCGGAGTCGTATCGTCCCGGCCACCGCTTCGGCAATGCGGCATTGACCGGTGTCGTGTCATACGTCTTCGGCAATCGCTTCACGGATATGCTTTCAGGGTTTCGCGTGTTTTCGCGCCGCTTCGTGAAGTCGTTTCCCGTCCTCTCGAGCGGTTTCGAGATCGAGACAGAGCTGACCATCCATGCGCTTGAGCTCAAGATGCCAGTCGCGGAAGTGTCCACGCCTTACGGCGCTCGGCCGGAAGGCTCTGAGAGCAAGCTGAAAACCTACTCCGACGGTTTGAAGATCCTGCACCTGATCGTATTGCTCTTGCGCAACGAGAAGCCGTTTCAGTTCTTCGGTTGCGTAGGTTTGGCTCTTGCGTTGGTAGCGGTAGTACTAGCCACTCCGATCTTCGTGACTTACTTAGAGACAGGTCTAGTACCGCGCTTGCCGACGGCGATTCTTGCGACGGGCATGGTGATTTCCGCCCTTCTCAGTGTCGCGTGTGGACTGGTTCTGGATACGGTGACTCGCGGGCGAAAGGAAATGAAACGGCTCGCCTATCTCGTGGCGGCGGGGCAGTCGGCGGTCGAGTCTGTACGGAGGCGAGTCTGAATGTCTGATAGGAAAGAAAGCCGGCGCCTGGCGCTCGCGGGAGGGGCGGAAATTGGTCGTACGTGAAGTGGGGACCGCACGGAGTGCATCGAGTCCTCGACGGCGCTGACGCATAAACTCGGCCGCAAAGGCGACCAGCGCGAGACCGAACAGCCACCACGGGTCGGCTGCACCACCTCCGCCTCCGCCCCCGCCCCCGCCTCCGCCTCCGGGTTGATCTCCGCCTGTGCCGGCCGATCCGCCAGGAGTTGCCACGACTTGGTAAGTGATGTCCGTCGTCGTCGTGTTGCCTGCGACATCGGTGGCGGTGACCGAGAAAGTGAATGATCCAACGCTGTTGCTGTCGATCTGCGCGCTGTTCGCAACCGTGCCGCTGCAGGTCGCGATGCCCGCCACGGCGTCGAAGCACGAATAGTTTGCGACGACCGACGCGCCCTGCGTGTACGTCGCCCCGCTCGCCGGTGTACTGACGGCTATCGTCGGCGGAGTAGTGTCGCGTGTAACCGTCACACTGCGTGAGCTTGCACCTCCCGCACTCGTCGCATCGCAGGTGAAAGTCGTGCCCGCGGTATCTGCGCTCACTGTTGCCGCGTCACAGCCGCTGCTTGCGCCCATCGGCGACTCCTCGTCCACCACGCTCCAACTCAATTGCACGTCGCTCGTGTACCAGCCGTTGCTGCCGGTCGTTCCCGAGACGACGGCGCCGATCACTGGAGGCGTCGTGTCGCGGCGCACTGGCGCTGTGACCGAATACGTCGAGGTCGCCGTGACGCGATTTCCCGCGCGATCCGTCGCCGTTACCGAGAACGTCCGCTCGCCGACCGTACTAGTGTCCAGCGGGGCGCCGCTCGGAACCGGCCCTTCGCACTGAGCGATGTCGGACAACGCGTCCGCACAGGAGTAGCTCGCGTTGACGGCTGCCCCTTGAGCATAACTACCGTCGCGCGGCGTCACGATCGCAATGCTCGGGAGCGTGCGGTCGATGTTCGCAGTCACAGCGACGGGCGCGCTCGTATTGCCCGCGACATCCGAGCAAGTTCCCGACGCCGACAGGCCGACGCCTTCGCCTGTGAGAATCACGTCGGGCCGGCACGCCCCGACTCCGGAACCGGGCACGGCATCCGTGCCGCGAAAATGGACTATCACATCCTCCTTATGCCAGCCGCCGGTGTTCGGCGGTGGTGTGACGGTCGCGATTGCATTCGGCGGCGTCGCATCGCGCTTGACGGCCGCCGTCGCGCTGGCAGTCCCCCCCGCGCTCGTTGCAGTACAGATAAACATCGAACCGGTCGTGTCCGACGCTACACTCGCGGCTTCGCACCCTACACTTGAAGTGATGGTGGACTCGTCGTCCGTGACTGACCACGAGACGGTGGCGTCACTCGTATACCAGCCGCTGTTTCCCAGTCGACCGGTGACCATCGGAACTATCAAAGGAGCGGTCGTGTCCGGCATCGGCGTCTCGTCGCGCTCGACGCGAATGCCGATCGGCATGGAGATGGCCGCAGCGCCGCCTGCTTCAGCTACCCGAGCGATGACTTGATAGATGCCGGGCTTCGAGTACACCGTGGTATGACGTTTGGACGTCGCCGGCTCCGTGTCGAACTTGCCGTCGCCATCCACATCCCACGCGGCGACGAGCGCGTCGCTGCCGCCGTTCCAGTTTGTCGACTGCGTCGCATCGAGCTGCACTTCCTCGTTGACCTTCAGTGTGGTCTTGCTGACCGTGATGTGAGGCCGCGGCGCGCGGTTGTAGCCCGAAGCGCAAACGATCGTGCGGGCAGCCGACACGGCCCTGATGCCCTCGCTATTTAACGCGTACACCTCCCAGTCGTTCGGAACGCCGGGCTCATAGTCCCAAGTGGGGATCCGGGCGAGCGCTTGCGACACCTCCAAGGCCGAGTGGGCAACAACGTGCCCCGCCCGAGCCAATTGCACTCCGCCGATCGCTGAATCCTGCGCCGTGTAAGCGATGCCGCACAAACCGTCTTGGGGATAGACGGTTCCCGACTCCAGTATCGAGGTCATGGGCGCAGCGTCACTGGTGAACGTCCGCTCCGCGTTGAAGAAACGACTGTAGTTCAGCAGCATTGCCGAGCCCGCGGACAGGCGCACGTCATCCGTTGGATAGCGGTCCGGATAGAGCCAGCCTCGCAGTCCGCGCAAGCCGTTCCCCATGAGATTGCCGTTGAAATTCGCGTCATTCCTGAAGTCATGCCACAAGCCGAACGCATGCCCGAGCTCGTGCATGACCGCGCCCTGGATGCTCGAGCTGACGGAGCTCATGGTCCTGCCTTCGAACCCCGCGAAACTCACGTCCTGCACGAACGGATAAGGACCGATCCCAGGTATGACGAGACCTCCATAAAGTCGATCGTCAGTCAGCAAACCTTCGGACATTCTCGCAAGCGCGTCACCCGTCATCAGCGCCACACCGCTCAAGCTGTTTGATGCGCCGCCGACAAAAATGCTGTCCTCGACCAGAAGGCCACCCGGAGTCTGCTCATGGATCTCCGCAAACACGAGCGTGACGACGCCCGGCTGCCAGATCGGAAAGCCCGCAGCTTGCACGCTCGTCAGAACGCTGCTCCACCGGTAGCCATAGTTGCCGTGAAAGTCGCTGTGTAGGCGTTCGGTGTTCATCAAGTTGATCTTCGGCGTAGTTCCATCCGCCTCGGTCTCATAGGCAAATGTCTTACGGCCGTATCCGAGGAGTTCCATGTGATCGGCGAACCACTCGTGCATCATGACAACGAATCGTTGGAGCGTTTGCTCGGCGCCCGCTTGAGGTGCGCGGTCCCTGGGAACCATGTAAACCACCTTCAGGTGGTACGCCGCGGTAGGAGCCGCGGCCTGCGACGGCACGAGTGCGCGTGATTGAGCTTTGGACGGCGCGGATGTGGTTGACGATGCGAGAGTGTCTGGAGGAGCGAGCTGCGATCTACCGGGATCCTCGCCGAGGAGGATCTCGTCCGCGTGCGGCGCGTCGTCGATCTGGGCGAAAGTATCTCCGCAGACCAGCGTCAGCATGATCGATGCGACGCCAAAGAATGCCCGGCCAAGTCGCGTTCCCATGATTACACCTCTTAACGGATCGCAACGACGACCGCTTCCGCTCTCGTCCGTGGCCTCGCAAGGCAGGTGCTGCCGAGGCGGCGCCGCACTCGAGCCTCATTACAGCGTTGCCGGGCACAGGTGGATATACGTGAATACCGAGTGCGCATCGCTCGATGCGCAAGGCGCGAGCGCCCCGGCGGCCGATCGGCAACCTGCTAGAAAGTCGCGATTGGATTGAGCGGCGATCCCGTACCGCCGCGCGCCGAGCTAGCGCAACTCGGGCGGGAAGCGGAACTCCGCCATACTGTCGTCGAGCTGAACACCTGCGCTGTTGATCGCCATCGACGCGGCCCGATAGCCGCCGACCGCAATCAGCACGTCGAGCAGCTGCGGCGTATCGAGCTTGGCGGAGAGCGCCGCCCACGTCTCGTCCGATATGCGATCGTCCCGGTAAAGCTCGTCCGTCGCGCGCAGCAGCGCCGTGTCGAGCGGGTCGCCTTCCGTCTCCTCGGGGCCCTTCGTGATGCGCTCGACGTCCGCATCCGTGATTCCCACGCGACGCCCGGCACGCAAATGTGCCGCGTACTCGTACTCCGATCGGCACAACACGCCGATCCGCGTGAGCAGCAGCTCGCGGTGCCGATCCGACAACGTGTTCGCGCGAATGTGCCCGGGGACCGCGCTGCGGATCGCATCGACGGGCGGGTTGCGGACGAACGTCGCGAAAACGTTCGCGGCGGGCCGCCCCGAGCCCGTCGGATCGAGCCGTTGACGCAGCTCGGGTGACCACTCGTGCGGTTGCAGCGGCGGGATTCGCGCCGCCTTGCCGATGAGCCGCTGGTTCGTTCGCTGCGCGGCAGTCGTGTACGGAATGCCCTCGGGCAGACGATGCGGAAGGCCGGCTTCGACTTCGACGCCGAGCGTGTTGAGCGCGCCGGCGTGCATCGTAAGGTCGCCGATGCCGTACACGAGATCGATCATCTGGTTTACGTCGTACCGATCGGTCAGGGCACGCCAAGTGGCGTCGCTCAGGAACGAATCGACGTGCAGCTCGTCGGCGGCGCGCAGCAAGGTGGCGTCGAACGCGTCCCAGCCCGCGGCCGCGGGCCCGACGGCGATCCGCCTGAGATCGTCGTCCGTGAGCCCCACTGTCTTCGCCGCAGCCGCGCGATGCGCCCACAGGTAGCTCGAACGCGTGAGCCAAGCCGTGCGCAGAGCGATGAGCTCGCGGTCATGCGGCGGCAGCGCCGTGGCAGTCGCCACGTAGCGGAAGTACGGAAGGATGCTCGTCGCGAGCTTCGGATGCCGGAGATACGTGGCCACTGCGTTCGGCGCGCCGAGCGCGTCGAACTCCGCAGCGATGGCTTGTTGCTCGGCGCTGCGCTCCGCTTGCGGCGCTGGCGGCACTCGCGGAGCCGCGTCGGCGGCGCCATACGAAAGGGCGAACGCGACCAACACGACGGCAGCGCAAACACACGCGCGCGCCGCGCCACCCAGCTTCACGATGTGCTCAGTCATAAGTAGTCCGGTGCCTTCTTCAACTTCGCATTTGCGACGACATCGTACTCGATGCAGATTTCCTAGAAGGTCGCGATTGGATTGAGCGGCGATCCCGTACCGCCGCGAATGGGCAGCGGTGCCGCGGTCAGGAGAAACTCCCACCGGTTGCGTGCGGCAGCCGCCTCGGCCAGCGCTTCGAGGTCGCAGTTGTCGAACAAGTGCACGCCGAGGTACACGAGCGCGAAGTCGTGTACCGCGCCCGCGCGGGGCCCCGGTCTCTCCCGGCGAGACATACTGCGGATGGTCGCTACCGAGCAGCGCAACATCGCGCGCTTTGAGCCAGGGGATAACGGACGGGTGGAGCCCCGCCGAGCGTCCGCCTTCCGCGCGACCCCGCAGCCACGGTCCAACGGCTTTGCGCCGTGCCCAGACGCCCGTGCGCACGAATAACGCGTCGCCCGCCGATACTCTGATCCCCGCCTCCTTCTCCCATGCCTCGAGGTCCTCGACGTAGATCGGCGTCCCGGGCTCGAGGTAGGGCACGCGTTTGAGCCTCGGGATGTCGATCAAGATGCCGCGGGTGAACACGCCGTTCTTGACGTTGTGGATCGAGTTCTTCGCATGCCCACTCGCGAGGACCGCGGCCTCCTCCGGCTTGTAGCCGTTGTAGAACACGCCCTGCTCGTTGATGTGCGCGAGCGAGTCGAGGTGCGTGTGGGTGATGCCGTGATAACTCACGGCGATCCGGTCAGAGGCGATGCTCTGCATCGTGACCTCGTAAGGTTGCGGATTGTCGACGGCCTGTACGGTATCGGCGTCCGAGGCCAGCGACACGGACACGCCGTCGCGGACGAGCCCGGCAGCCTGCCGCCGCTTCTCGGGCGTGATGAGGTTCAATGCGCCGATCTCGTCGGTCGCGCCCCAGCGCCCCCAGTTGGACAGCTCCGTCTTCCAGCGCGCGTACTGCTCGGCGGTCACGGTGCGCGAGTCGCCGCCCTGAGCGTACAGCGCCGTGGCCGCCAGGGAGGCCGCCACGAACAGTCCTGCACGCATCTGTTTCTTCATAGAAGCCCCTCTCTTGTCTTTCTTCATACCTAGCGACCTGCCTCCCGAGACGACTCCGCTTGCCATTTCGCTCTGAGTGCATCGCGATCGACTTTGCCGCCGCGCAGATAGACGGCCGCGATCCGTCGCGAGTTGACGATGTCCGCTAGGGGATTCGCATCGAGCACGACGAAATCGGCACTGCGCCCCGGCGCGACGAGCCCGGTATTGAGGCCCAGCGGCTGCGGCCGAATCACGCGTCGCCGCGACGATGGCCTCGGCCGGCGTGAGTCCCATGGTCACCCAATTTTCGAATTCGAGCTGCCCCATCCAGCCGATGAAGAACCGACTCTGGCCGGTGTCGCTCCCGAACACGATCTTCATCCCGGCGCGTCTCAGCGGCAACGCCGTCGTCTCGCCGAGGCGGCGCAGATTCTCCTTGGCGCGCGCGATGGCTTCCGGTGTTCGGGCCCGGAGTGTCTCGCCCCAATACTTCTCGATGAGCTCCTCGGACACCGTGTCCTTGAGCAGCGGATCGTTCCAATCTTCGGGGCTAGTCGCCGCCGTGCCAACGTTCGGATGGAACCACATGCGCGCCGCTCCGCGCGTCGCGCTGTCCCGGATCATCGTGAGCAGCTCCTCGTCGGGCACTTCGCCGCCACGCACGGGAAGGTGCAGCCAACCGACGACACCGGCCCGTACGAGCTCCTTGGCGTTCGCGAGCGTGACGTTGTGCACGGCCACGGGCAGGTTCGCCTCGTGAGCCGCTTCGATCACGGCGCGATACACGGGCGGCGGCAAAGTGCTCATCGTGCCCTCACGGTCGTCGATCCAGATCTTGACGAACGTGGGCCGCATGCGCGCGTAGTCCGCGACGGCGGCGCGCGCTTGCGCGGCGGTCGTGACGGGGTAAGGAACGTCGGTCCTCGACGGGTGACCTTGCGGACCTGCGCCCGGCCAGGCGATGCCGGGGCCTGCCGTGCGAAACAGTGCAGCGCCGGGAATCACCTCCTCCCGGACGCGCAGCGGCACGTCGCCCCAGCCGGTGCGGCCGCCCGTAAGATCGCTGCGATCCACGAGGTCACCCACACTGACCACGGCACTGACGCCGTAATAAGCCAGTCGCTCGAGATGATCGATGAGGTTCGCGCGCGTGTAGTACTCCTTGGCCATCGTGCCGTCGGCGGCGCGCTGGAATCCGATGTGACCGTGGAGATCGACCTTGCCGGGCATGACGGTCTTGCCGGTGAGGTCGACACGCGCCGCGCCTGCTGGAATCGGCACGTCGCCGCGCCGCCCAACGGCCGCAAACAAGGAGCCGTCGACGACGAAGACGGCGTCGTCGATCGGCGGCGCATCGTCGCCGGTGATGAGCCGTGCACCTTCGAATACCGTCAGGCCTTGGCCGTCGTTCTGGGCTTGCGCCTGTAGGCAGCATGACGGCGATCAGCCCGGTCACGATCACTTTCATTCGAAGCACGGAGTCCTCCCGCCGGTGCGCGGCAACGTACTGCACATCAACCGGTCTCGACGAAGCCGTACAGGCTTTGTGGATTTTCGACGAGGATACGATGCCGCACGGCTTCGTCGAGCGCCCACACTGAAAGCAGATCGAATAGCAGCGCGTCGTCGGGCTTCGCGTCGTTCGGTGCGGTCGGGTGCGGCCAATCGCTGCCCCAGACCAGGCGCTCGGGCGCGGCGCTGACGAAAGCCCGTGCAATCACGGTCGCCTCCGGATAAGGCGGGCCGGTCCGGCTGTTGCCATAGGCGCCCGACAGTTTGACCCAGGCGCGGCCCGCGTCGATGAGGCCGCGGACGATCGCGTGCGAAGGGTGCTCGATCCCTTCCGGCCCTGGACGGCCCATGTGATCGAACACCATCGTCGTCGGCAATCGTTCGAGCACGTCCGCCAGTGCGACGATCTGCGCACCGGCAACGTTGAGCTGAACGTGCCAACCGAGCGGCGCGACGCGCCGTGCCAAAGGCTCGATCATGTCGGGCGTGACGACGTCGCCAGCCGCATTGCCGAGGCTGAAACGAATGCCGCGTATGCCCGCGGCGTCGAGCCGTTGCAGCTCGGCGTCCGTGACGGTCGGGTGCAGAACCGCGACGCCGCGCGCGCCGGGACCGAGCCGCTTGATCGCGTCGACCGTCACGTCGTTCTCGGTCGCGTAGTTGCGCGGCTGGACGATGACAACGCGCGAAGTGCCGATGCGTCTTTGCAGCAGCTGGTATTCGGCGGCCGTGGCGTTCGCCGGCGCGGCGGTCGCGCTCGGCGGCATGGCAAAGCGCGCCGGATCGTAGATGTGCATGTGACAGTCGGCCGCGTTGGCCGGAGCTTTGAGCGCGGGCGAAGCGGTGCCCGAGGAATTCGGTACCGCGACCTGCGCCTCGGCGCGACCGCTCTGCAGCACGCGCGTGCCCGCGAGAGCCGCGATGCACGCGGCCTGAACGAACGTGCGTCGTCCGATTCTGCTCGTGCTCAGCGCTGATTTCCCCTCTTTGCGTTTCATCGCCACGGCATAGTGAGCCCGAGACCGCCGCCGTGCCAGTGGTACCCTTTGACGCGTTTAACCGATCGAATGGAGGAGCGATGAGAGCGATTACGGCCGCACTGGTATCCTTGGCGCTCGTTTCGTTGGCCGCTCAGGCGCAGCAACCCTCGGCGAGAGTGACCGCGGTGATCGAGGACCTCGTCGCCGCCAATCGCATCCTCGCCGCGCAGGGCATCCTGCCAGGCTATGGCCATGTGAGCGCGAGGCATCCCGAGAACCCGAACCACTATTTGCTGTCACGCTCGCTCGCTCCGGAGCTCGTTACGGCCGAAGACATCGTCGAGTTCGATCTCGACAGCGTCGCGGTCGATTCGAAGGGGTACACCTTCTACCTCGAGCGCTTCATCCACGGCGAGATCTACAAGGCGCGCCCCGACGTGCAGGCGATCGTCCACAACCATTCGCCGGCCGTGATCTCGTTCGGTGCCGGCTCAACACCTTTGCAGGCGGTGACACATGACTCCGCGTTCCTTCTCGGCGGCGTGCCGATTTGGGATTACCGCGATTTCGGCACGGCCGACGGCGCTCTCGTCGATACGCCGCAAAGGGGACGCGCGCTCGCGGTAACCCTCGACGACCGGCCCGTCGTGCTGTTGCGCAACCACGGTGTCGCGCTCGTGGGCGGATCGCTGCCAGCAGTCGTGCAGCAGAGCGTATGGCTCGAGAAGAACGCGCAAATCCAGAGCGACCTGCTCGCGCGCGGCGACGACATCATCTACCTCGAGCTCGACACGCGCGGTGCCGCTGGTGGTGGCGGCGACGGCGGCGGGCGCGCATGGGAGCTCTGGAAACGCCAAGTGTCCCTCGGCAGTCGCTGATGAGCACGGCGCGCCGCCGATCGGCGCGACACCTTGTATATATGTCTACTGAACGTCCGACGGACGGCAGTTTCCTCCCGCGCACCGATTGTTCTCCTCGCAAACGTACTCCAGAAGGCCGAGCTCTCCCAGTCCGGGCGCAACGTCAATTCGAAGTCCTGCGAGAACGGCCGCATGAAAATCTTCGGGTCGTCGATCGTGATCTGGTAGAGGAGCTTGTCGCCGTCACGCTTCAGGCGTTCGGTCGTGCGGAGCGCATCGCTGTGCCAGCGGGTCTTGGTCGGGTCGGTGTAATGATAGTCGTCCAGGATCCAGCGCTTGAAGTTGACGGTATCGATGACGAGCGTGTCTCCTTCCCACCGTCCCACCGAGTCGCCGTAGTACGAGGGCTCGATCCCCTCTCGGTGCGGGCGACCGTCGGTCGGGATGATCCGGGCCGCGCGCTGCAGCTCCGGAATGATCACGATGTGATTGGGATTCTGGACGATCTGAATCGGCAAGATGTACAGCATGCCGGAAGGAAAGCCTGCCGGCAGGCACATCGCGCGCGGCTCATCGTGACGCGGGTCACCGTTGCGGGCCTCATAGAGCAAGCTTTCGGCGCCGGGCTTGACCGGAGCCATCTTGTCCGCGTTGAAGATCAGGTTGCCGCGGGGACCGGTCGCGTTCACCGTTGATGGCGGCGTGTAGATACCGGAGAAGTCCGGCTTCCCGTCCGGCATACGGGGAATGTCCTGAGCGCTCGAGGTTGCGGCCGCCGCAAGCACCATCGCTGCGGCAAGAACGCTCGACCGTAGCCATGCGTTTTTCATCGTCCACCTTCGTGTTGCCGTAAACACGTTCTTGCCGTCGGGGAAAGTCACGCTGCGGCCCGAAGCGTTGTTGGACCCATCGCGTGCGCGTGAGCCTTCGACGTTGACGACCGCGCCGATTTTCAGGACCTCCTTGGTGATGCCCCGACGCATCAGAGCACCCGGAGGCGCTCCGGAAAATCCCCAGGTCGTTACGTCTCCTTTCTCATCCTTCACGTCGACGTAGAACCAGACGTGCGGATTCAGCCATTCCACTTTGACGATGGTGCCGGTCACCTTCACCGGGTTGCTCTGATCGAACTCCGCCGTTTCCGAGTGGTGACCGAAAACGGGCCCCGTGACCGCCACGAGTGCAAAGATGGCCAGAAGATTTCGCGTCATCGCCAACCTCCGAAGCGGCTTCTAGTGGGCCTTAGTCGACTGTAAACAGTATAGGGGGCCGACGTTCTATGGGCACCCATAGTGCTCGCCTCCGTGCTAATGTCATGGCGTCATCGGGAGGATTGCACATGAGAACCTGGCTTGTTGTCATCGCGGTGCTGCTGGCGGCGACGTCCGCCCTCGCGCACCACAGCAACTCGGCGTTCGACCCCGAGAAGGTGGTCGTGCTCAAAGGCACGGTCACGGAATGGAGGTGGACGAACCCGCACGTGTGGATCTTTCTGTCGGTCGACGACGGCAACGGCGGCAAGACGGCGTGGGAGATCGAGGGCCGCCCGCCCGGCATATTGGCCCGTTCCGGATGGTCGAAGAACACCTTCAAGCCCGGCGACACGATCACGGTGGATTTCAGCCCGGCGAGGGACGGCAGCCACACCGGTCTCGCCACGCGCGTCACGCTCGCCGATGGCACCGTGCTGTCACAGACGACGCCTCAGTAATCGCGGCGGAGGGAGGACATCATGTCGAAGACCATTGCTGTGCTTTCCGTGGCGCTCGTATGCCTGCTGCCTGGATCGACGGCATGATTCGCGCGCAGGAGACGCCGGCGCATCCGGATTTTTCCGGCGTGTACTATCCGTTTAACGCGGACGCGGCGCCAGCCGCGCCGCGCGGTGCGGGGACGCCGCCGCGACCCGTGAGGGTGATCGACGGGCGTGAGGGCCGGCCGGCGACCGCGCCCAAGCTCGCGCCCGAGTACCTTGCCAAGTGGGAGGCCATGCGGCAGTCGCGCATGGCTGGAGAGTCTGACACCGATCCGAACGCCAACTGCCTCTCTGCCGGCATGCCCGGGATGATGTCGATGGGCTACGGCATGGAAATTCAGCAGACGAAGGACAAGGTCAGCATGTACGGCGAGCTGAACGACGTGTATCGCCGGATTTATCTGGACGGACGCAAGCCGTCACAGAGAACGCTCGACGATCCGACGTTCGGGGGGTATTCCGTCGGGCATTGGGAAGGCGACACGCTCGTCGTCGACACCGTGGCCATTCGCGAGGACACGCTGCTCGACCTGTTCTCGCCGCACAGCGATCAGCTCACCGTGCACGAGCGCATCAGATTTACGTCGCCTGGCATCCTCGAGGATCGGATCACGGCAACGGATCCGAAGGCGTTACTCGAACCCCACACCCAGATTCGTACGTATCGGAAAGCATCGCCGCCGAACGACGAGCTGCGCGAGTTCTCGTGTGCGGAGGGCCTTTTGTCGGTCAAGTAGGGTCTTACCGGGCAGGCCGCGTTGGGCGGGCAAAAGGGCTCTCCGTGAAATTCGCTCTGAGAATTGTGGGCATCGGCGTCTTTGCCCTCGCGATTGTCCTTGCCGTGCTCGTCGCGAGCTTCCTCGGCTATCGCGCCCACAGGCAAAGCGCAAATGCCGAAGCGATGGCGATCGCATCGCCGAACGGGATTCAGGAAGCGATGTTCGTGAAAGTCGGCGACACTGAACACTGGGTCGTCGTTCGCGGGCAAGATCGCGACAATCCCGCGCTTCTCTTTCTCGACGGCGGCCCAGGCGCGGCGGCAAGCGCGTTTCTCCCCTCGCGCTGGGAGAGGGATTTTGTTGTTGTCGAATGGGACCAACCCGGCGCCGGTAAAACGTTCGGCCGTGCAGGCGGTCAGATCGACCCGAATCTCACCATCGAGCGCATCGCGCAGGACGGAATTGGGGTCGCCGAGTTTTTGCGCAACCATCTCGGCAAACGCCAAGTTGGGCTCCACGCGTCCTCCTGGGGCACCATCATTGGCATTCACATGATCAAGCAGCGGCCCGATCTGTTCTATGGCTATGCCGGAACCGGCCAGAACATGAACCTACAGCGCGGCGAAGCCTTAGCGTACGAGCGAGTGCTCGCCAAAGCGCGCGCCAGGGGCGACGCAGTGGCAATCGCGAGCTCGAAGCAATCGGCCCGCCGCCTTATGAGTCGGACACGGAGTTTCGAACTCAACGCAAATGGGCGGGCGCTTACGAAGCCGGCAACCCAAGCTCCAGTGCAATTCTCACCAGCCTGCTTTATGCGCCGGGCTACAGCCTCATGGACGCGCGTAATTGGCTGAGTGGCTTTCTCGCGAGTCAAGATCACTTTTTCGGCAAGGATATGAAAGGTCCGCTCGTGTCGGTGGACTTACCAGCGCTCGGACCCGATTTGGGCGTTCCGATATTCATTTTTCAAGGCACGGAAGACGATTACACGCCTTTCGAGCTTGCGAAGGAGTATGCGGACTTCATCAGCGCGCCCGACAAACAGTTTGTCCCAGCGCCCGGCGGCGGCCACTACGCGGCAATAATGAAGTCTCGCCCTGAGGGCGCGATTCAGTCCGGTGCCACGGTAGCCAGCATCGCGATTGCCGCGACGTTGACGCGGGTCGCCTGCGCCAAGTAGGGGATCGACACGTGCTCGAGCGTGTCGCGGTCGTTGTGCTGGTTTTTTAGCATTTCGACGACGGCGACGAGCCGCACGGCAGCATACCCGGCCCAGAGAAACGAAATGTGGTCGCTGCCGCGCCCCCTGCGATCGACGGCCGGAATCACATCCGCCGCGAACCCTGGGACGTGGCGTGCGGTTGCATCGACGACGCGATGGGCGAGCGTCCGAGCGGGCGAGCCGGCCTCGCTCGTG
Source organism: uncultured Gammaproteobacteria bacterium (assembly GCA_963744305.1). Classification (GTDB taxonomy): domain Bacteria; phylum Pseudomonadota; class Gammaproteobacteria; order Steroidobacterales; family Rariloculaceae; genus FEN-1219. Next base: position 28,636 of record CAVUTF010000016.1, on the reverse strand, counting down.
GCGAATACACGGATACGATCCGCGACGCGTGTACCGTTGTCGGAGAATTCGTTACCGACGATATCGTTGTTGAGCACCGCTTCGATGCCGCGCTCGGCCGGCGGTAGCGCAGCGACGTAAGCTGTGCTGCCGAGCAACCCGTGTTCCTCGCCGGAGAACGCGATGAAGACGATCGTCTTGTCGAATTCGTAGCCACTCAGGATGCGCGCGACCTCGAGAATGCAGGCGGTTCCGGTCGCGTTGTCGCTCGCGCCGGGCGCCGGTGCCCGCGGATCGGTCCACGATTCCAACGACGCCGAATCGTAGTGCGCGACGATCAGGATGCGCCGCGCTGGGAAGCGCGTTCCCGGCAGCTCGGCGACAACATTATAGAGAATACGCCCGCGCCGTATGGGATGGATGTCGTAGAAGACGTCGAGCCGCGGGCTGAAGCTCGAAAACTGCGTGGCGATCCAATCACGCGCGGCGTCGACGCCGTGACGCTCGTCGGCAGTGTTGCGCGGCGCACCGGCGAAACGAGTACCGAAAGACACTAGCGTCGCCATCGAGCGGCGCAATTCATCCTCGGACACGGCGGCGACTGCGGCGGCGATGCGCGCGTCGCGCGGTTGTGCCTCGACCGAAACGGCCGCCGTCAGGGCTGCGATCGAGATCGCTGCTGCGCTAACCAGCGCGCCGCCGGGCGTCCTGCCTGGCCAGGGGCGCAATTTGACCACCGACACGCTCGCGCTAGGCCGGATACTCCGGAAACTCCGTGAGCCCTTCTTGCCGCTTGTGCCACGCAGCGCTAGACCGCAGAAACATGTGCGCCACCTCGACGAGCGGCTCGTCGCTGTCGAGCGTGCCGGGCTGAATGAAATAGATACCCATCGAGGGGTGGCCCGTCGGCATGTGAGTGCCGCACACGGAGCAGAAATTTCGGAAGTTGCCTGGCGAGCTTTCGTATTTCGTCAGTAGCTTTTCGCCGCTCGTCCACTTGAAGCTATCGATCGCGGCCGTCGCGTAGTCGCCGTACGCCGAGCCGCTTACCTTCTGGCAGATCTTGCAGTGGCATTTCGTGATGTTGGGCTCGACTTTCGCTTCGTACGTGATCTTCCCGCACAAACAGCTGCCTTTGGACATCGGTATCTCCGCCCTGTTGTTGTGGGTTGAAAGTCTGCCACAAAAACGCGAGGCGTGAGGCATAGCCGGGGCTTCGACGCAATCCGCGCACCGCATGGCGCGTGTCCTGAGCAAGCGCGTCGAGCCAAGAGATCAAACGCATTTGCCCTCCCCTTCATTTCGCCGTGCTCGGCCTCGACGCACGCCCGTCAGTTGTCGCGCGTCGCGGAGCACGCTACCAAGCAGGATGTTCTGTAAGCGGTGCAGCTCGTCATCGCTGGAAAGATCAGTGTCAAGCGCCATACAGGCTCGTGTTATGTCCGGCCGCGGAGCACGTCCGCAGTTGCCGAGATTCTGCGCTGGATCCGTCGCAAACGACCATGCTTGAAGCTGTTGACGTCACTTGCATAACAGAGAGTGACCGCAATTCCCGCGTCCGGCCAATTGTTGCCGTTGCCGTTATTCGCCGCGCTTCTCCTCTTGGGGACGGCTCGAGGACGCTCTTGCTCGGTCAGATGTGGTTCAGCCACTATTTGGCTTCCGATTCATGGGGAGCATTGTGATAGGCGAATCGCTTCATCCGTTCCTTGCGCCGGAAGAGAGGCCAGCCGCACAACGTCTTGGCCATGTGCCGTTTCAGGCGCATGTCGAAGTTCTCCAATTGTTCTTGGCCCGTCGCGATGAAATCGTCGAGAGAATACAAGGCGTGCTGAACGCCCAACGAAAGCCGATCCAATACCTGCAAGACCGTCCCCTTCTGTCTCGTCACTTCGAGGATTGCTTCTTCACGCTCACTGGGATCACCCACGACCAAGCTCGTCTTAGAGGTCAATTGCAAGAAGCGCATTGGGCAAGTGGATTCAGGCCTCGTGAGTCTCCCGGACTGCATAACGACCTAGTCGATCCGGCGGAGATGATGATCCGCGGCTTTGTTTTGTGGCGGCAGACTCGTTGGCCGGGTCGCAATGGTCGCGTTCGATACGCGCACACTCTGTTTAACTTGTACGTGATACGGCTGCTTGCGCTGTTGAGTATGCGCCTCTGGGATGCCGGCTCGAGCAGCGCCGGCGATCGGCTCTCGCAAGTTCAAAGCGTGCTCGACCAGCTCTGGAGAATCACACCGGCTGATCAGCCGGTGCTCGTGCGAGATGCGCGATGGCTGATCCCGGTGGCACAGAGCCCCACGACCGATGAGTTGGCGGCCTATTTCGAAGTCGCGGAACAAATCGCAGAGACCCTTTCGGAAGAGGACCGGATTGAAATTCACAAAGCCGGCGTTCGAATGGCTGGCGGGCACCTACGTTCACAGCTTCGCCACTCCTCCATGCAGAAGGGTGTGTCTCTCGATGAGAGCAGCCTGGTTCTGAGCACCCGCAACTCCAATGCCCTTGATTTCGCCCTGCTGATTCAAGGTCTCGTGCCGCTGCTCGAGGCTTACGAACACGCCAGGCACAGTGGCGACGGCCAGAAGCGGCTCGAATTGGCAGCCGCCATTTGTCAGGGCATTTCTCCGGATCCAGAGTTGTTTCTAAATCGCCTCGACTTGCTGGGTCCTTACAGCATGATCGAGCATCTCTTCATAACGACGGATCGCGATGAGCACGCTGTCTATACGCCCATGGGACAGCGACACGTTCAGCTGCTCCAACAGTACGAAGCACGGATCAGTCGCCTGTCGAAGCCGTTGTATGACGACTGTCCACATTTCAGGCCGGTCGACGGCACCTATTCTCCGTATGGGGTCCTTTATGGGTTTTCATCCAATCTCCTGGAGCATATGGCGCTCAAGGCCTTACAGCCCGATGCCGTGACACACTTCAGTCTGGAAGACGTCTTTGTCGATGGGGAAGCCAACGCCGACAAGCTCGCTTGGGTGAGCGGCTGGCGGAAGTTGCCGCACATCGACCCGGAAGTGGCAAAACAGTTCGACTACCCCCAACAGTTTGCCGAAGACATTTTCGATCGGCTCGAGCATGCGCTGCGCAGACGCGTTTCCGATGGTGAGGCGAACGCTGCTGTTCAAACCGGGCGCCTATTCATCCTGCCCGAAGAGGATCTACAGGTTGATTCGAAGGCGTCGCTGATTCCGGATCTTCCGGTCCAATACTTCCGATCGTCGGACATGCAGATTGTGGCTGCGCACAAGGCTGATTCTTATGACCAGACGCAGCTCTTGCGCGGTCGGCTAGAGGGGGAGTTCGTTCTCAGTTATGAGACGTCGGGCGGATGGGTTGCCATTACAAAGGACATCCTCACTGAAGTCTTAGGGGCGGGGCGCGATGTGAAGATTGTTGGGCTGCCCCGTGTGGCCGTTGGAGTGTTGAGGTTGATGTGTCCCAATCTGGTTATTGTTCCGGAGAACGTTCCTCCCTGCTCTCCTCGCGGGGATTCGTAAACTGTTACCGATGTCCCCCGGAATAGACCGTCAAAAAGACGCTCGCGCGCGCCAGGCGCGTCCGTTATACGGATTACGTCGACGACGGCCAAGCGCCTCCTCAGGGAACGGCGTCGTCCGCGAGAACCTCGAGGTTCAGTATCTCTAGGGCGTCGGCCTGGTGCCACTCCATGATCACGCCACCGCTGGTCCTGCCAACGATGGAGTCCGACCGGCCACCGAAGACGAATACATCGTTGCCGATCCGCGACGCGCTCGCACTGTGACGCGCGGTCGGCAGGCGCGTATCCGACGACCACGAGTCGGCAAGCGGATCGTAGACGTCCACTCGATCGGATGCCCGCGCCAGCGGCTCTGACCGGTCGTAGCCACCGAACACCCGGACCACGTCACCGGTCGTGATGCACGCTCGAAGGATGATTTCCTTGGGCTCCGGCGCCTTCGTTGACCACTGATCCGCCGCAACGTCATACACGAGGAGCGACGGACTCCAATAGCTATAGCCGGGGCCTCCGGCGGACACGCCGAACACATAGATTTGGTGACCTACGGCGCAACTCGTGCGACCCACCATCGGAAACGGCGCAGGATGGCCGGTGGACCAGCTATTCGTAGCCGGGTCGTAGATTTCGACGTGAGCTTTGAACTCTGTGGTCCAGTTCGACTCGGGAGTGGGACCGTTGTTCTGTTCGCCGCGTCCGCCGATCACGTAGATCTTGCCGTCGACGGCCACTGTCGCGACATCGCGGCGGTGGGTCGGTCGCGGCGCCTTCTCGACCCAGCCATCTGTCGCCGGGTCGTACTCGAAGATCGCATTGCTCGACACCTCGGAGCCCCAGGCGGACTCCCCGTACCCATAAGGGCTCCTGACGGCACTCGGAATCACATAGATCTTGTCGCCGACGGTGTGAGCGCCGACCTGGGCCATGCCCACGGGGAGCGGCGCGCGCGGTTCCCAGGCGTTTGCCACCGGATCGTACGCGTACACCTCTCGGAAAGCGTCGCGCGGGACGCAAAGCCCTACTCCGCAATAGTCGTCGGCCGAGGTGAAGCCGCCGAACAGATAAATCTTCCCGCCGTGCACGGCCGTCGCGTGCGACTCCGTCTCCTGCGGCAACGGCGCGCCCGCGCGCCACGGGCACGCGAAGTTGCCGGCGCACAGATTCAGGAACACCGAGATGTCTGGCACGTCGAGCCCGGCCGGATAGTCGACGATTGCGCGCTTGCGCAAGTTGTCCGTGATCGTCTCCGGGCTCAGGCTGCGTATGGCCCTCGTGAAGTCGCGAATGAATCCCGTCGTGTCGAGGTCGCCGTCGGCCTCGAGATCGTCCGAAATTCTGTTCAGTACGAGCGTCAGCTCGGGGTCGGTCGCGGTGCCGAACTCCTCCGCTTTGATGGCAGCGTATTCGTAGAATCCCGTGGATAGCGCGAGGAGATAGGTGTTGCCGACTCCCGCCGATCCGCTCGTGTTATAGACGCTCAGGCCGGAGAACCCCTCGACGCCCGCGACGGGCAGCGCGTCTTGGAACGCTTTGATTAGCTCCGCTTCGGCCTTTGCTATCGCCCCGGCCGCGTCGATGTTTCCCGCTGCAAGAAGAGCGAGGACGCGATCGTTGATCAGATGCGTCATGATGTTGACATGGGCCTTTTGCCCGGGCTTATCGGTGATCTCGTACAGCGCCCGGAGCGTCAACGTGCCGTTGGACACCTGGCCCGTGAGCTCGCTGAAGTAGTAACCCGTCGCGACGATCTGAGCTAGCCCCGGATCCGTCGTCACGAAGTCGAACGAGCCGATGCTGTCCTCGATCTCCGAAAGGATCGTCGAGGAAGTCGAAACTCCGCGCGCATCGCGCCGGTTGATAAAAACCGTTGAGCCTACGAGGAAGGGGCCCTTTTGCACGGCGCCTTCGACGCGGACCGGTGTCGGCGGCGGCGTCAGCGGTGCCGGGGGGTCGGCGCAGCGGGCGCCCCGTCACCGTGACTGCCTCCACAACCGCCGATGCAAGCACCAAGGGCCAGCGCCGCAATGAAGAGCCCACGATGTCCGCGTTCCATGGTGCCAGCCCCCGCAATTAGAATTATTGTTAAGGAGTTACAGCTAATACCTTAGCCGTTCCACTAGGTTACAGCTAGGACGTGAGCCCGCAGACGAAGCACGGCCTCGCTGCACGCCGCAGGAGCGGGCGCGTGCTGACCTTCTGTCAAGCGGGGCACCCGTTCTAGCGCTGACTGGCACAATTTCTGTGTGAATTGGTGGGCCGTGCTGGAGTCTGAACCAGCTGACCAATGGATTAAAAGTTACCGCTGTTTCGATAACGATTAGGTAGTAGCGTATATTTGTCCTCCAATTCGCTTGAAATGATGCCGCGAAGTTATGCGGTGTTCCGGGGTGCTGGCGGACACCCTACTCCACTTCCAAGACCTTTCGACGTGCTCGATTAAGCGTCTCTCGGTTCCCTCGAACCAACGCGCCAAGTTCGACCATCGCGCCCCGCGATTCGAGTCCGCGCCGCCGAAAAACGCCGGCGGGCGCGTGGCGGCGCGGCGCGCCAGCCCCTGGGGCGATCGCCGGGGTGAAGTGCACGCGGCTACGGAACCCCGATTAGCGGGCGCCTTCCGGCTCAACGGCCGCGAATACGCTCCCGCAAATCGCGGAACTGCGGTTGATCGAGCATGGGATCGCCGAGATAGTTGTACTTGATGCCGACCAATCCCCACCATCCGGCGTCAAGCTCTTCGGCCTCTATTTTCGTAACAGCCGCGTTCAGCTCCGCGAGCGCCTGCTCTTTCCCTTGTTCGCGCATCGCAAGGTGAGCCAAGGCCCGGTCGCCGGCGCCACCGGAACGGTTCTCCCCTGACAGGTATTCCCTAGCCAGGCGCACCGCGTCGTCGTCCATGTCCAACATCGCGTAGCCGTAGGCGAGGCCGGGTAACCATATTTCCCGCCCCGGATAGCCTTCCATCAGATGCTCCGCGTCGCGAAACGCTTTCTCCGCTTCGCGAACATGCTGGAGACGCAGTTGGGCGACGCCAATGGCGCGCTGAAATAGTGGGGATGTGGGGTCCAATTCGAATGCCCTACGATACGCCGCCAGCTGTTCATCGTGGCGACCGAGTAGGCCCAACACAAACCCGAGCGAATAGTGAAGATCGGCTCTGTTGCGATCCACGGCGATCGCTTGTCGAAACACCGCGACAGCCTTTTCGTGATTCCCGATGATGAAATGGACGCCGGCGCATTGCACCAACGTGTTCGCATCCTTGGCGCCCAACACCATCGACTTCTCGTAAGCCTCGCCGGCCTGTTTCCATCGCCAATGAAATAAATGAAGGTTGGCTCGCGCCACCCACGCCGAGCTTACGCTCTCATCCCCGTTCAATGCTTTGGTCGCGGCTGCCAGAGCCTCCTGCTCCGCGGACGCACGTCCTCGAGCTCGCTAGGGCCACGCGCGTCGTGGTGATCACGACTCCACGCCAGGTTCATCGCCCTGAGACCGTGGGCTGCGGGGAACTCGGCGTCTTGGGCAATCGCCCGATCGAGGTAGTGAAGACTTTCGTCCAACGATCTCTCGTTTAGGGCGGCGACAGCTTTGAGGTAGTACGCATAGGCCGCCGGACTTTCTGTCAGGCGAGTCGCGATGCTTTCGCGCTCGGTTGGCAGCAGCTTCGCACCTAGTTCATCGGCAATCGTGCTTGCGACTTTGGACTGAAAGTCTGACGTATCGAGCAGATCGCCGTCGTGCCGATCGGTCCAGAGGAGCGCGCCGGTTTGGCCGTCAATCAACTCAAGCACGACTTTGACGCTCTCGTCCGCGTAGCGGATCGAGCCATGCAAAACTGCTTCGACACGAAGCTCGGCGGCGATCTCCGGAAGAGGCGCTTGTGTGTCTGCGTAACGCCTGACCGCGCTCCACGGAATCACAGTGAGATCTTCGATCTTTTGCAGTCGCCAGATGATTTCTTGTTGAATTCCTAACACCAAGGACGCGTCGCCGGGATCCGGGCTCAGGTCCTCGAAGGGCAGCACGGCAACGGAGTTTGGCAAGCGGGACGCAGTCTCTCGCGCGCCCTCATCGCCGCCGTTGAAGACCCACCGTCCTGCGCCGATAGCGAAAACGACGACAACCAACGCGACCACCACGGCGAGACGCAACCTCTCGACGTGCAGTCGCGCATCGCTCCGGCTGGCATACGCGGCCTCGGCCGTCGAGCGTGCCCCCGCATCCGACTCCGGCGAAGCGACAGTCGGCGCCGCGCTAGCCGGGCCGGGCGACTCCGACGCTACGACTTCAACGGGAGCTATGAATTGATACCCGCGCCCTGCGATGGTCGCGATGTATACATGCGCTCGGGCGTCGTCTTCCAGCGCGCGCCGGAGCACCGAAATCGTCTGGGCGAGATTGGCCTCCTCGACGACCACGCTCGACCACACCGCCTCGAGCAGCTCTCGCTTCCCGACGAGCCGCCCGCGGTGCTCGACGAGATAAAGCAAGGTATCGAAGGGTTTGCCGCTCAGCGCGACCGCTCTGTCGGGCTCGGTGGATCGCAACGATCGGCGCCCACCGTCGAGCTCGAATCGACCAAAACGATAGATCACGGGCCGTTCGTCCACTCGTCGCCCCCTTGCTCGAGGAGATCTGAGACCGTCTTAGATCATCTTAGCGTACGACCATGTTTTTTGAGGGGACCTTCTCTACGGTGGTGTTCCGCCCGAAGACCTCGTTTCTCCGGCCCGTCCATCGACCAAGAGAGTAGACACCCGGTAACGACGACGTGGCTTCGAGACGAAATCGACAAACCTGCCGACCCTCGATCCGGATCGCCCACGTGATCCCGCCACGCAGACATGCGCGGAGCCGTATTCTCGCGGGCCTATTGATCTTGTCGAACGCCGCCTCGATGGCGGCCGAGCTGCATCGAGCCCACCCTCGATCTCTCCGCGGTTCTCGTTGAGGTGACTTGGGTCGCCGACAGCCTGGAGCTCGCCGAGATCAGAAAGCGCTACGAGTCTCGTCTTCAGCGCTCCCAGGCGGGCCCGCGCCTCGGCCCCTATCGACGGGACGATGGCGTGAAGAGCTTCTCAGTCCTGGGCAAGCGAAACGGCGAGTGGGTTTGCTTGATTTTTGCAGAGCGCCCGCAGGTCGTTAACGACAGCCGAACAACTTACCTCGGCCACGAGCTCGCTCATTGCCTGCTCGGTGAGTACCACGGAACCTCACGGTAATACTCGCGTTTCCTGCATGCGGGGTGCAGCGAGGTTCACTTCGCAGGCCCGCCCGGCTAAACACGTTCCGAAGACACGCGGACCAACGACATCTAGCCGGCCTCCGGAGGCGTTACGGCGCTGATTACCTCGATCGCGTCAGCGCTCTGCGCTGACGCTGTCTTACCCGCATGGTGCGTTTCGCGGCGCGTGTGTAACGATCGCCGCAGTCGGCACCATCATCTAACGCACTCGTAGCGCTGAATCGTGTCGCCGTAAGCCAACCACGAGTTCTGGATGATCGCGGGCTCCGTGAATGTGCTCGGATCGGTAGCCGTGATTTCGACATCAAGCCGAGTCTGATCGTCGCTCACGGTGTAGCGCTCCTCGATCTGCACGTCCGGGCTCAACGGCGTACCGATCTGATCGAAATATGGCCAGTTAACGAGGCTCGTCTTGATCACCAGCACGCCGTCACGCCATTCTCCCACGGAGTAACCAAGCACGGAATGAGGCTCACCCGGCGGCGGCGCGGTGCGATCCATATGAATGACGCGCTCAGTGTCGTATAGCTGCGCGCGTACCAAGATCTCGTTGCCGCGGTCAACGAACTCATAGGGGAACAGCGTGATCATGATCCGCGGCATACCTTCCGGGCCGCAGCGTCCGGCAGCAGCGAGCAGGTCGAACGACTTGCGAGCAGCCACCGCCGTGTCCGTATAAGGTAGCGCCGCGAGCGAAGCCCCGTTCGGCCGCCATACCCTGAAGAGTCCTCGATTTTCCGCGGCCGCTTCAACAAGCTGCGGCTTCGCGGTGATCCATTTGTCTAGCGTCACAAAGTGCGCGGTCGTGTTCGGCCAAAGCGGTGCCTCTCGGCCGTCCGGAAGCAGCATATTCGTCACGAGCAAGGCGGACGAATCTTGGCGCCCCGGACGTCCGTACACTTTCACCGCGTCGCCAACATGAAAGAGGTCGCGCGTCACACCCTCTTTCTCGCGCAAGAAGATCGCGCTGGCTTCGAGCCGCCATGTCTTTCCGGCACCGTCGCTATCGACGGCGCGCAACTCAAATCGGATGTGCGGATTTTGCCATTCGATCTTCGTGATCTCGCCCTCGAGCTCGATCATCTCGGTCGAATAGTACGCGACCGAATGGTGAGCGAAGGTCGTGACGGGGGCGTTGAGGGCCAACGCGGCCAGCAACGGCACTCCAAACGACAAGCCGCATTGCGACTCCTCGACCGCCAGCGGGGCCGACTCCCCTGCCGGTTTCACGAGTCTAGTGAAGCAGCGTCGGCGCCGGGGGCTCGCGGTAGGGTACGCGAAGGTAGCCTGCCGGGCCACATGCGAGAACCACCTCGGGACCTTCACTGGGCTCACGCTGCTGCAGGTGCACGAGGCGGTTCGGCGACGAGCCCTGAGGCGTCGGCCGCCAGAGCTGCGTCGCCGGCCGACGGCCGATTCGTGGAGAAATCTGCGCGTTACGCAGAACATACTCGAGCAGGGGTGCTCGCGGCGTTCGCGTGGCCGGTCCCGCACTTGTGTTGCCCGCCGAGCGGCTCGCGCGCTGGATGCAGATCGACTACAACTGATTCAACCGGTCCAACCGCAGCCGCGCGTCCCACAGCGCTGCGAACGAGAAACGTCGTCGGCGAACTAGCCAGCGCCGCCCCGCTTCGGCAAGCTCGCCGCGTGAGCGCCGACACACTCGACGAGCTGCTGCGCGAAGCGATCGCGGCCGAGATCGCACCCGGCTGTGTGGCGCTCGTGTGGCGCGACGGCGAGCTGCGCTACGCAGGTGCGCACGGGTGGCTCGCGCGGCACGGCGTCGCGCACGCCGAGCTCGAGCCGGTCTCGCTCGCGACTCGCTATGACCTCGCGTCGCTGACCAAGGTACTCGCGACCACGACACTAGACCGCCCAAGCAGTCGGGCTTGGACGGCTCGCGCTCGACGATCGGCTGCCGGCCTCCCTCGCGCTAGACGTACCGACCGCAATGGGCCAAGTCGAGCGCTACCGGCCGACGTTGCGCGACTTGCTCGAGCACGCAAGCGGGCTCGTGGCTCACCGCGAATTCTTTTATGAACCCTGGTGGCTCGACATCGGGGCGCGCGACGAGCTCATCGCCGCGGCGCGGCGCGTGCCCTTGGCGGCGCCGCCGGGCACGCAGGCGATCTACTCCGATCTCGGCTTCCTGCTGCTTGGTGCATGGCTCGAGCAGCTCGGTGGCGCACGCCTCGATCAGCTGTTCATGGATCGCGTCGCGCGACCGCTCGGGCTTGCGCGCGAGCTCGGCTTTCCGGCTCTCGTGCCCTTACCTTCCGGCGAGGTCGCCGCGACCGAAGTCTACGACGCGAGCCTGCACGACGGCGCGCCGCCGCACTGGTATGCGCTTCGCGAGCGAGCCGGCCAGGCTACCGCGCGCGGCCTCGTGCACGACGACAACTGCCTCGTGATGGGCGGCGTCGCCGGGCATGCCGGCTTATTCGGCACGGCGACAGGCGTGCTGGCGCTCGCGCGCGCTTGGCTCGACGGGCCGCTACCGCTGCTCGACGTCGATGCGAGCATGACGGTGATCACCGCCTTCACGACACCCTCGGCCGTGCCCGGCTCAACGCGCAGGCTCGGCTTCGACGGTCCGAGTCCCGATGGCAGCGGCGCCACCGGGCACGCGCTGTCGAGCCGCGCGTTCGGCCACCTCGGGTTCACGGGCACGAGCTTGTGGATCGATCCGCCGACGCGGGCCATCTACGTGCTGCTCAGCAACCGTGTGCATCCGACCCGCAACGACGATCGCATCCGCATGCTGCGACGCGAGTTTCATCGGCTCGCTGCCCTGCTTTGACCCTGCGTTCGACGAGTCATTCTTGGCTCAAATGCAACGAGCTAATCGCCGGATCACAAGGTTCGTCGATGAATTCGCGGTCTGGTTTCTTCAACAGCACGCCCGTACGGATCAGCGGTGCCGTCAGATACACCGGATCGGTGATCTCGTACGTGAAGTCGATGGCAAGGCCCCCTGGCTGGAGCTCGAATCGGGCCTTGATGTGCTTCATATCGCTCGAGTCCACACCGCGGGAGATGCCCCATTTGGCAGGCGTGAAACGCGTCGTCTCGAACACCAGTGTGTCATCACCTTCTAGGCGTCCGACCGAGAAGCCGAGATGGCTCGGCGGCGGGGGAGTTGCGGGTGGCTCGTTCAGCCAGACGGTGACCCGCACGTCCTGGTGCTCCTTTTCCATCACGAGCCGGTTGTCGTAGCGCGTGAATTTCAGGCCGTAAGGTCCCGTGAACGGTATGCCACTCGTAATACATTGGAAACTAGGGTTCTCGTCGGCGTCGAAACGGGCGACCTGTTCCTCTCCGATGGCGGTCAGAGGCACGCCCGGCTCCGGATCGAAGACTCCGGTAGTGAGATTGACGCCGCGCAGGTCCACCTCCCAAACGCCGGAGAAATCCGTGGAGGGCTGCACGGCAGGCTCGTCGCTCCTCGTCGCTCCAGCGCTCGCTGCGGCCAGTAGCCCCGCTGGGATCTGCCGGCTCGAAAACGCGGGGTACACAAGGCCGTCGGCTGCGACCACCCACTGGAGCAGCGCGAACTCCTTGTCAGTATTCCGATTGGGATTGGCGCCGATTCGAATCTGGTCTCCGACTTTGAGGGTGTCCCGAGTCCAGCCGAGCCCCAAAGCACCCGGAACAGAATGTCCCTCGATCAGCCAGGTCTCGCCGTCCTCGAGCTTCATCTCGAAGTACACGTGTGGATTGGCCCACTTGACGTCGGTGACGACGCCGCTGAGCTCAACGAGCTTGTCGAGCTGAAAGTTCGCCCGCGAGTGGTGCGCGGACACAAGAGACGCGTGGCTCACAAGGCCCGCGGTGACGAGACACATCAACGTCGCTGTCGAATGCATGGCTCCCCCCGGATCCCCGAGTCGGCAATTCGCTCTGACGCAGTTTAGCGCTCGCTACGCACGGCGTGCACACGTTCGCCGGCGGATAGCGCGGATGAAAGCGGCGCTCAACAGTCAGTCGACGTCGCAGACCCACCCGCCGATGGTGGGCACCGTGTCGTGGCAGGGCGCCACGGCTTCGGGTGCCTGCAGTGAGTAGTAGACCTTGAAGCTGCGCCCGGTCTGCTCGTTGAAGTCGTAAACGAGCAGCGGCTCACGCGGGGAAGGGTCGCGTGGAGCCATGCCGTAGTTCATCGAGATCGCTTCGGCTGGCACGGGGCTCGCCGCGATGCGCAGCGGTTCGAAGACCGAGCTCCTCACGACGGCCTTCTTGGTCGGCGCGCCCGCGTGCGCGTCATCGACGTACCCGGTCGCGACCGACACACCCACGTTCGTGCGAAATGTGCTGTTCGCGATCGTGAGCATTCCGTCGCGCTTGGCGTCACGGGGACGGCCATAGAAGAATGGGCTCTCGACGCCAACGCGTAGGCCGCCGATGTCGGCGCGATCGACCGTGACCTCTCGCGCCACGTAGTTGCCGACCCACACGCCGACCGGATGGTTCTCGGCGCTCGTCAGCACCGACGCGTCGCCGACGGCAATCAACCCGTCGACCGTGACGCGCTGGGTGGGATTCGCCGACACGCCGCGATCGGATGCATGCCAGACCCTGAACTCGCCGATGCGGCCGCTCCAGGCCCACGTCACGCCGTTGCGCAGCGCACCGTAGGCTTCGTTGTTTACGAACTCCGGCACCTCCGCTGCGTCCGTATCGAGCGGCACGGTTTCCGCTTCGAGGCTCGTGTCGGCGCCTTTGAACCGCGGAATCCGAACAACGCCCAGCGCCGTGACCGGCAGCCCGAACCCGGACTCGGCGGCGTTGGCGGCGACGTTGTTGCGGATGTAGTTGTTGGGCCCGCGGAACCAGAACGCCGACCCCTCGCCGCCGGGGTTCGGCAGCGTCGCGCTGTAGCCGTTGTTGGGCGCCGCGTCTCGCGAGCCGGCCGTGAGCAGCGAGAAGTTGCGCTCGAACACGTTGAAGCTCTCGGTGCCGTCTTCGGTCACGATGCCGCCGCCGCGCGTGTTGAAGACGACATTGCCCTGAATGAGGCCGTAGTGACTGTTGTGCACCACGATGCCCCATTTGGTCGAGCCGTTGATCGCGTTGCCGACGGCCATGAACTGGTAGCCGCTCGCCGGCGTCGCGCGCGGCCCGAACGTGTGGTGGAAGTGCAGAGCGTAACGGCCGATCTGATTGGTGCCGATCTTCACCACGCGGCCGTCGGCGGCGATGCGCGTGTTGTCGAGGATGCCCATCTTCGTGCGTCCGAGCTCGTCGAGCTCGACATAGCGAACGTCGACGTCGGCGCGCGACACGAAGATCAGATGCCCGCGCACGCCGTCCGGATTCTCGGAACGCACGATCACGTTACGGCTGAGATTCGCGACATGCGGCAGGAACGCCGTCGTGCCGTCGCCGTTGCGCGCGCCGGAGTGATCGTAGCGCAGCGGTGCGGTGAGCCGGACGCTCGCCGCCGTGACGGACTCTAGTTCGACGACCTCGGTCTGCGGTTGGTAGTCGCGCCCGTTCTGTCCCGCTCGCAGCTGTCGCGTGTCCGGCACGACGAGGTGATCGCCGGGTCGCCACCCGTCGACGGAGCCTTCCAGCTCGAGCGCGCGTTCGCCGGCCCGCGCATCCTTGGCGAGCCGCAAGAACGTCGGCGTCTTCACGGCGCCGTGCGCCGACAGCCGTCCCAACACGACGATGCCGTTGCCGAGCTGCTCCGGGTCGACGTCGAGAAAGGGCCGGTCGACGATTTCGATGACGCTCGTGGCGTCCGCCTGCATGGGCTGCGCCACCGTACCAAGCTCGAGGGCGCCGTTCTCGAGCACCATGATCGTGCCGACGCGCATGCGTGTGTCGACGTCGGTCGCGAACGCGAGCGTGCCGCCGACTTCGATGCAGTTGAGATCGACGTCGGCCGTGATGCCATAGGTGACCGTGTGGCCCGAGGCAATCGCGACCTTGTCGTCGCGGCCCGGCACGCGGCCGTTCGACCAGGTCCGCGCATCCGACCAGGCCCCGCTCGTAGTGCTCGTCGTCGTGGGGCTCGCGCAGAAGTACGGCACGCCGCCGGCGACGCCGCTCACGCCGGGCGTGTGGGGATGCGCGTTCTGCGCGCTGACGTCGGTTACAGCCGTCGCGGCGACGGCGAGCGCCGCGCCCATCGCGCGGGCCTGCCGCACCCAGCGTGCGAGGTGCGGACTCACCGCCCGACGAGGACCTGCATCCCCTTATGCGTGCCGGGCTTCCACGGCTCGGGAACGGTGTACGCGGACCGATGCGGCATCTGCACTCGCGGCAGGCTGTTCGCGTCCATCACATCCGCCTCCTCGATGATGCCGTTGCGGAACAACAGGAACGCCGTCAGCGCGTAGGCTTCGTCATTCGTCAGCCGACCCGGGCGGTCGTACGGCATGGCGCGATGGATGAAGTCCCAGATCATCGTGGCGAAGGGCCAATACACGATCGGGAAGTAACTCGACGAAGTCGAGGGCTTGCCGCCGACGAGCTCGTTGGCCGGTCCTTCGACGCCCGTCGGGCCGTGGCACGTGGAGCAGTCTCGCTGCGTGAAGACGAGCGCGCCTTGCGTGGCCGTTCCGCTGCCCTCCGGCAGCTCTGCGCCATCGGGCCCGATCGAGATGTCCCACTGCTCGATCTCCTGTGCCGTGGGCGGGCGGCCGATCCGGTTGGGTCCGCGGCCGGTCCCCGCTTGCGGCTCCGGGGCACGCAGGATTGGCGCGGTCCGCATCTCCTGCTCCGTCTGCGCGTACACGCTCGTGGCGAGTGTTGCCACGGTCAGCAGGACGAGCCTCCGGCCGTTACGCATGTTCGTGGACGTCGGTGATGGTGACGTTGATGGGCTCGAGGCCGTTGACGACGTCGCCTGTCGGCGTGACCTTCCACGCCTGAATCCAGTTGCAATGGCCGAGCCGCGTGTTCGAGGCGCGGTAGAGCTCCGGGCGCGTCATGCCCCAGTACTCCATGAACTCGGCCTCCGACGGTTGACGTTGGTTGCGCTCGTCCACGCAACGCGACTGCAGCACGGTCTCCTTGCCGTCCCAAGTCCACGGGAAGTTGAAGCGAGTGAACGCTCGCGGCAGCGCGGGCCCCGCGATCTCCGCGGGCTGATAGGTACGTCCGCCGTCGGTGGACACTTCCACCGAGCGGATGGCCCCGCCACCCGACCAGGCGAGGCCGGTCACGGTGTGGAGGCCGGGGCGGGACAAGCGTTGACCGCCCGACGGGGCCGTGATGACCGACTTCGGCCCGAACTCATAGGTGTTCGGCTGCGTCCGCGGATCGTCGTGCAGGAAGCGCGAGGATTCCTGGTAGGTCAGATACGGCTGATCGACGACCTTGATGCGCCGCAGCCACTTGACCTGATAGATGCCTTCCATGCCCGGCACGAGCAGCCGCAGGGGGAAGCCGTGGTCGGGCCGCACAGGCTCGCCGTTCTGGCCGTAGGCCACGAGCACGTCGTCGAGCGCCTTGGCGAGCGGCACGCTCTTGCCGTGCTTGCCGCCGTCGGCGCCTTCGCCGACGATCCACTTCGCGCCGTCTTGGACGCCGGCCTCTTTGCAGCAGGAAGGACAACGGCACGCCGGTCCACTCGCTGCAGCCCATCCGGCCGTGCGTGTCGGCGGCGGTCCGGCCTTGCGGATTCGGGCGGTTGCCGATGCACTCGATGAAGTGCACGCGCGACACCGACGGCATCCGCTTGAGCTCCTCCATCGTGAACACGAGCGGACGATCCACCATGCCGTGAATCATGAGCCGATGCCGTTCCGGATCGATGTCCGGGATGCCATAGAAGTGCTGCGTCGTGAAATGCAGGGACGTCGGCGTGATGATGCCGATGAGATCGCCGACGGGCGTCTTGGCCGAGGGCCGATACGGGTCGGGCCGCGGCGGCGAATTCTCGGGGCTGCTCGACCCCTCGATGACGCGCACGGTCGTGACGAAGCGCGAGCGGCGTCCGTACAGGACGGCGTCGACGGAGTTGGTGGCATCGGTCTGAGGATCGCCCGCCTGGCCAAGGGCTGAGTCGTTTAGAAGCGCTGACGTCGCGGTCAGTCCGCCGGCCAAGGCCGCGCTCTGCTTCAAGAACTGCCTACGCCCTCGATTCTTGGCCTTCATTGAGCACCCCCAACGCGTTGAAAGAATTTCACGGCCGCCGGATTGTGGACCGGCGCGCTCCCCTGAGCTAACGAGCCTACGAAGCCGAAAATGGGGAGTCAACCTCAGGAACCGCCAAACGGATCTCGCGCTACAATCGGCCGACGATTCGAGCCGTCCGAGTCTCCTCGCATTGGGCAAGGTCGCGAAGAACAACATACAGGAGGCCCGAGTGATGCGTGGTCCAGCCCGTTCCTGCGTCGGGGTTCTGTTGAGCCTCGTCCTCGTGGCCTTCGTGCCGGTGCTGGTGTACGCACAAGGCAGCTCGCCGGCCGCGCCGAGGCCCACGCTCCCGAACCCGTACCGACTCGACCCGGACTGGCCGACGTTGCCGGCGTCGATGAAAGGGCCGAACGGGCGCAAGTGGGGCGAGGTGATCCGCATCCACTTGGCGCCGAACGGCAACATCTGGGTGTTCAATCGCTGCTTCCACGACCAGCCGAACGGCGACGCCACGTGCCTCGCGCGCGGCGCAGCCAATCCGCCGCTCCTCGAGTTCAGTCCAGCCGGTGAGTTGCTGCGCAGCATCGGCGTCGGGCTGTTCGCGAGTCCGCACGGGTTCACCGTGGATCGCGACGGCAACCTGTGGACGACCGATACAAACGACAAAGAGTCGATTCTCGGCATCCCGGCGAAAGACGCGCGCGGACGCCCGCTCGGGCAAACCGCGCTCAAGATCAGCCCCGACGGCGAAGTGCTGATGACGCTCGGCACGCCGGGACAGGGCGGTAGCGCACCCGGGCTGTTCGACCGGCCGACGGGCGTGTCTATCGGTGCGAACGGCGACATCTTCGTGGCCGATGGTCACGCAACCAACCGCTCGAACAACAGCCGCATCATCAAGTTCACGCGCGACGGCCAGTACGTCAAATCGTGGGGCAGCCCCGGCTCGACGCCCGGAAACTTCAGCGAGCCGCACGATCTCTACGTCGGCGGATCGCGCGGCTGGGTCTACGTTGCGGATCGGTTGAATCGGCGCGTGCAGGTCTTCGATCAAGAGGGCACGTTCATTGCCGCCTGGTCGCAGTTCGGTCAGCCGAGCTCCGTGTACGTGGATGCCGAGGACAACTTGTACGTGGGTGCTACGTACCAGGATCCGTCCCGCGGCGAGTCGGCGACGGCCGCGATCTCAGGGCCGAACGATCGGGCCATCGTCGTCGGCGACGCGATTTCGGGCGAGCTCAAGTATCTGATTCCCGATCCGACCGATCTCAGCAAGATGACCGACACGGGCACGTCGGCGTCCGGCATCGCCGTCGACGCGCAGGGCAACATCTATGCAGCGGACGTCGGGCCGAACAACCTACGCAAATACATCAAGGTGCAGTGATCGGCTCGCCGACCTGCCGTCTGGCCCTTTCACCACGAGTTACTGCTTGGAGACAGCATGCGCAGCTTCGGCCGGAGGTCACGCACACCGATGCAGCGGCCGTCGTTCGTCGGATCGGCACGACGGCGGGCCGCGCATCGACGATCGGTCGCGGAACGTGCCGCGAACGCCGGCGCCACCAGGAGAATCTCATACAGAAGCTCCGTGAGTGGGAGGACTACTACAATTACCATCGTCCGCACGCGGCCGACGCTCCATCGCCCCGACGTCTTAGTTCGTATTCGGCGCTATTCGGCGAACTAAACAAGTACCGGGCGCCACTTGCTCAAGCAGCGTGCGCTGCGCTTCGATCTCTTTGCGCAGCAATACGATGTCGGGATGGTTTTCTGGGAACTTGACGAGCAGTTTCCCGACAGCTTGTTCGAGGCTGAAGATTTGTCGGCATAGTTGCACGGGGTCGTGCGTGTTCTGCGCAAAGGCGCTAGCAGTTAGGAAAAACAAAGTGAGCACTAGTGGCTTCATGCACCTGCTCCCGCTCGAAGAGACGCTGGAACGCCGCATTTGAGCCGGATCATACGCCCACGGTCAGGACAGCGGCCGCAAACCGAGTCTGTTGACTCTTCGGGTGATACAAATCGCTGCAGAGGCCGCTGACCAATTCACCATGAACGTTGGCGATTGGGACTTTGCCCTCGTACTCCAGGGCTGTAGCGATGGCTGGGAGAGCAACTCAAGGTGCGAGACGACTGACTGCCTGATGCTCATAGGAGAGTCGCATAACGACCGCGTCCGGCCCCCCCTATTTGAAGATGGACTTCGCGATTGTCGCGTGCACGCCTTTCGTTTGATCGACAGCTTGCGTCACATGCAGATCGGCCGCCAGCGAACACAACACATATGCCTCGTCTCGTGACAGCCCCTTCTCGGCGACCAGAAACTCGATCATCTCGCGGGTGGCGAGCCGTGTGGCTTCATCGAGATCCTCGTGAAGTCCCATGCTGATGTAGTGCGTTGAGGTCTCCGCGCGAGGCCAACGCAGCCGCTGGCCTTTGCGGACGCGCACCTCGAATGTGCCCCGAAGTGACGTTTCCAGCGCTGTGCCCGTGACTTCGCCGTCGCCCTGCATACCGTGGCCGTCACCGATCGACAGAAGGGCGCCTGGCACATGGACCGGCAAGTACAGCGTTGATCCTGCCACGAGATCTTTGTTGTCTAGATTGCCGCCATGCCATCCAGGCGGGCGGCTCGAAATTCTTCCGACGAGGGGTGGGGGCGCTACCCCAATCGAGCCGAAGAAGGGCGCAAGGCTTAGTAAAATCCCAGGGTTGAACTCGAAGCGGTCGGCCCCCGGCTGCCATCGCAGCATCCGGAAATGCGCGTAGGGAAACTCGTCTGGGATGACGCCTCCGCCGGGATTGAACGCAACAACGCCGAATGGATGAAGGAAATCGATTGCGAGAATACGTACCTCCAGGGAGTCGCCTGGCTCGGCGCCCTCTACGAAGATCGGCCCGGTCATTGGATGTACGCCTGGGCCCCGCTCAGTGACACCGAGCTCGACGGCTTTCAGCGACTCCGGAATCTCAGACTCAATTGCTCCCGCCAATCTGACGCGCTGCAGTCCGCCTGCGACCATCGTCTCCACCCGTACGCGATCGCCCGAGGCGATCCGCAGCACCGGCGGTACGCGGGAGTCGTAGTAACCCCAATGCACATGCCCGGGCTCCAACGCGAGATCGTGCGTGAGCGGCTGCTGTGTCCACGTGGTCTGCGTCGCCGCTAACGCGACTAGAGCAAGCGGGAGGGGTCGAATCATACGTTGCTGCGAACGCTTCGGCCGCACTGAGGCTCTCTTCCAAGTCAGTGGTTTTCAACCCCACCGCCATCGACTACTCGGCCATCTCTCCGGGGCGGGCTTCCGCTACAAAAAGTTAAGGGACAGAGAGGAGCTGCTCTCTGTCCCTTAACTCTGCTTTGGTCAGTTCTCAGTGTCGACTCTGAATCGTGACGTTGTCCTCTTCGTACACTTCGCAACTCGCGCGCTCTGGCTGGATTCCGTCGAAGTTACCGCCGCCGCCACCGCCACCGCCCCCCAGGGCCAGGACGCGGGTCGGCATCACCCAGGGCTCGACAAACATCTCTGGATCTTCGATCGTCATGTCGTATCGGAGCTCATTTCCGACACGTGTGAGTTTCTCGACGATATGCATGCTGCCGGAGTGGATGAAGCCCCCTCGTCCCAACCACGTGGCATCGTTGAATGAAATGGAGTCGATGACGAGCGTATCCCCTTGCCAGGTTCCTATGCTCTGCCCGTAGTACGTCGGGAGGGACAACTGTCGCGGTGTCCGCTCGCGACCATCCGTGGGGATGTCGCGGTATTCGTTGGCTCCGCCACCGTAATCGGCATTCTCTCCATAGAAGAAGATGACGTCTTTATCGGTTTGGATGATCCGCCGGGGCGTGCCGTGCCGTGGGAGTCCCAGCGGGATGCACGTCATGACTGGATCGTACTTGTTCGTCCACATATCGAGTTCCTGAATCTGGTCCCACAACTCGGGCTTGTAAGTGGGAAGACCTAGCACCCCAAACCGCGAGGGCGAGATCCACGCGTATTCCACCCAGAAGTTGTCTTGCCCGCCTCTGCAGCCGAACTCGGGGTTGACTCCTCCACCCTTCACCTGCGTTGGACCACATCGGCGGCGTCCATTACCCGCGATTGGATTAAATGCAGCGACCCCAGACTCCGGTCCAGGTCCGGCTTCCCGTCGGCGCGGCGCGGCGTGGCGACGGCTGCAGTCTCCTTCGCGGGCGCTCCCTCGAGCGTCCAGTTGAGAGGCTGATTCGTTGGCTTGATCGCCGCCTTGACGCTTGCCGGCACAGGCACTACGACATACATCTGTCCCGTTTCCGTCACCGTCGTCGTAATGTCGCGGACGACGGTGCCGTTCTTCTTCTCCGTCATCTTGCCGGCATAGAACACCTCGGCGGGGTGGAGCGGATTGTTCCAATCTCTATAGTCGCTGTAAGTGAACTCGTACGTGTCCGCGCCCTTCTTGACCACGACGCTCTCGGCCATGAATTTTGCGTCGAGTGTGGCGGTGGCCGTTGCATTGGGGACGCCCGGGACCGGGAACGTCAGCACCGGCTTGTTGCCTTCCCATTTGACTGACGTTTTGCCTGCCGTCATCACATCGGCGGGTACCCCTTGCGGCCTGGCTGCCATTTGAGGTGCGTTCGTGGACTGAGTGCCGGCCATGGCGGCCTTCCACGCACCCTGCGGGTTTGCCCACAGGCGAATCATCCGCTCCTCGACGGTTGCCGGCATCGGAGTGGCTTTGCCTTGGCCCGGAATCAGTTCGGCACCCTGAATGTCTTCGTTCCAGGCATAAGCTCCACTGAGGACTTCGATAGTGGAGCAACTCTGACCATTGGGCCGAGTGCCGGTGATCCGGATCCGCTCACCGGACGCCCGGTAGCTGATGTCGGTTCGGTACCTCGTCACATTGCAGGGCTGTCCGTCCACTTGGATGGTGCCCTTGCCCTCATAGACGAGCGTCATGATCAGATCTCGTTCCTCAGTGCTCCGCAGCATTCCCGTGTACCAAGCCCAGTTGAACAGGACCGACTTCAGGTCCTTTGCGCCGGGCGCAGGCGTGTACTCGGGCACCGCTTCCTCTCGGCGGGGAGCTTGGTCGCCGGCTGCCGTTGCCGTCTCTATGCTTCGAATTGTAACTTGAGCGCCCGACAGGGACGGCACGCTGATCATGAGAGTCGCGACGATGGCGACACCTGTCGGCATCGTTCGTTTTTGAGAAGCCATAGTGATCTCCAGTCGAGGGCGCAGTTGACTAATTGCCGCCTTGGTTACCTATGACCGAGCCGTCCGCCCGCTTAATCGTCTTGAGGCCTCCCAATGGACTCCCGTTCCGTGCCGGGGTGAACGTCACGGTCAACTCTTCGCCGATCTTGAGCGCGTTCGGGCCGACTTTGGTGATCCCGCGCTCGGCGAGCGCCGTGGCCGAACCGGTCGTGAACGTCCAGTCGGTCGTCGTGCCGTCGGTGTTCTTCACCGTAACCACAATCGATCCGTGCGGATTCACGAACTTGAGGCCGGCCAGCGTGCCCTTGACCTCCCCCTCCTTCGCCGGGTCATAGACGCCGGCGGTGGAATGATGCGCCTGGAGCGACGCACTGGCCATCAGACACCCGAACACGACGACACATCCCAAAGCTTGTCTAATCATTTGTGCCTCCGCAAAGTTGTGATCGGCACCAGGTGCCATCACATAGCCATCGAAAAAACCGGATAATCGCCCGCCGAGCGTGCGGCACGCCCGGGCTCAAATCAAGAGGTCGAGGGCGCGGTTCACTAATCTACAGGCGGCGCGGGCGAGCTCGTGAAACTTGCGGGGATCGACGAAGATTCGCCGGCCGATTCGCACGAAGGCTTTCGCTAAACCGTGCCTGTGAATGACGATCGTGCGTAGCCAGAGCTCCGGTGTTCCCAACGACGCTGCGGGCAAACCTAGACGGCGGAGCTATCTAGAGTCTTATACTGGCTCGGGCTATGAGCTCACTCGAGCAAGGCTGTCAAAGGGGGAACCTAACCGTGAAGAATCTAAGCCTATTGCTATTGCTAGGGCTGGCCGGGAGCGCCTTCGGCCAGGCATCGAGCAAGTGCGCGGACATGACCACGTTCCAAGTTCCGGGCGAGCCGCTCGTGATCACCAAAGCGACGGTGCTGCCCGCCGCGGAAGGCTTGCCGTCGCGTTGCCAAGTCGACGGCATGATCAACGAACGCAAAGGCGCCGACGGAAAAACCTACGGTGTCGGGTTCGCCGTCGCGCTGCCCGACAACTGGAACAATCGTTACCTGTTTCAGGGCGGCGGCGGCTACAACGGCTTGGTGCGCCCGCCGCTCGGCGCGGCGGCCTCCGGCGGCAGCGTGGCGCTCGCGCGCGGTTTTGCCGTCGCGACGTCGGACACGGGCCATCAAGGCGAGGGCAGGAGCTACGACGTCGACCAGCAGGCGAGCCTGGATTTCGCGCAAGTCGCGGTCGCGCAGGTCACGCGAGTCGCCAAACAGATCGTCGCCCGTTACTACGGCCAGGACGCGCGCTACTCGTACTTCACGGGCTGCTCCACGGGCGGCCGCGAAGCGATGCTCATGACGCAACGCCATCCGACCTACTACGACGGCGTGATCTCGGGCGATCCCGCAATGCGCACGGGCTTCTCGCGCTTTGGCAACCAGTGGCGTCAAGCGTCGTTCGCGGAGTTCGCGCCGAAGGACAGCGCCGGCAAGCCGCAGCCGCACAAGCTGTACTCGGAGGCGGACAAGAAGCTCTTCGTCGACAGCATGCTCAACGCGTGCGACGCCAATGACGGACTCAAGGACGGCATGGTGTTCAACCCGGACGCCTGTACGTTCGACCCCGCCGTGCTGACTTGCAAAGGCGCGAAGACCGATTCGTGCCTCTCGCAACCTCAAGTCGCTGCGCTCAAGAAAGCGTTCCCGGGTCCGCGCAATTCGACGGGCGAGCTCGTCGCCCCGATGAGCTTGTACGACGCCGACGTTGCCGTGATGTTCCCGAGCGCGGAGCCGCCTGCGGCCGTGCGAGCCCCGATGACCGCAGCCGATGTCGACGCACGCCTGTTCGAGCTCGCGAACGACCCTCTCGAAGCGTTGACCAACAGCACGTGGACGAACTTGACGAGCTTCTCGGGCCATGGCGGCAAGCTCATCTTCTACAACGGCATGAGCGATCCGACGTTCCACGCGATGGACACGCTCGACTACTACAAGAGGATGGCGAACGTGAACGGCGGCATGGCCAAGGTGCAGGATTGGAGCCGGTTCTATCTCGTTCCGGGCATGCTGCACTGCCGCGGCGGCGCAGCCGCCCTCGACGAGTTCGATCTCTTGAGCTCCCTCGTCAACTGGGTCGAGAAGGGTGTTGCACCGGAAGGCATCGTCGCTACCGGTGCGGCATTCCCGGGGCGAAGCCGGCCGTTGTGCCCGTATCCCAAGCATACGCAGTACACGGGCAAGGGCGATCCCCAGGACGCGAAGAGCTTCGTCTGCCAATAACGGCAACGAATTCTGTCATAGCGAGCGCCGCGCACACGCGCGGCGCTTTTTTTCGCCCTCGGCACGCGTACGAAAGTTAGGCCGCTGAGTTGAAGGATTTCCCATGAATCGCGGGATTTCCCAGGCTACCTATGACCTGCTCCCCGCATTTAGTACGGGATCGACTTAGAGTCTGCGGTTAACTGTCCTGGGTCCCGTTCTAGGCCCAATCAAAGCTGGAAAAAAGCGTCTTCTCGTCCTCGCTCACTGCCCGTTGCAGATACTCCTTGGGTGACAGCTGACCCAACGAGCTGTGCGGTCGATGCACGTTGTACTCGACGCGCCATGCTTCAATTTTGCTTCTCGCATCGTCGATCGACAAGAACTGATTCGCGTTCAGACACTCGTCGCGCAGTTTCCGTTGAATGCTCTCGACAAACCCATTCTCGGTTGGCTTTCCAGGCCGGATGAACGTCGCGGCACGCCGTCGCCGTACGCCCACTCGTCTAGCTCTTGGCCCTCGAACTCCGGTCCGTGGTCGACCGTGATCGAGCCGGTAGTCCGCGGCTGTAGCCATTGCGAATCTAGCACGCTGCAACGGCGTTCCGGTGAACGAGGTGTCGACCTCGAGTGGCAGGCATTCGGAGCTGCAGGCCTGGACGATGGTCGAGGCATCGGAGTCGCCGGTCTCGGCCAAAACGTCGGCGATGAAGTCCATCGACGATCCTGCGGTTCGCTGCCGCGGATCCTGCAGCGGCACACGATGAACGGCCCGATGCGCTTGCGTTTACGCCGCCGTACCGCCAGGCCTCGTCTCGCGGTCAGCTCTATAGGTCGCGCGTGCGGTTCACCTCCCAGCCCTCAGCCGCAGCAGCCCGTGGATGCGCCGATAACCATAGCGCCGCTTCTCGGCGGTGATCTCGTCCGTGAGCTGGCGAAATGCTGGCAGTCCGGTCGCCAGGCTTAACGATACAGCGATCGAGAGATCTCAACAAGCCCACAAGCCCCGCGTCACTCCCAAGCCGTGCTCTCCTCAGCACCTCGACCGCTTCGCGCCTCGCTTGCGGGCCTACCATTTTCGCCGAGCAGATCCTTCAATGCCGCCATGTCGCGCTCCGCTTCGGCCAACAGCTTCTTCAGCAGCGTGTTCTCTTGCTGAGACTGTCGCAGGCGGCGTGCTTCTGACACCGTCATTCCCGCGTACTTCGCCTTCCAGTTGTAGAACGTGGCGTCCGAGATCCCGTTCTTGCGGCAAAGATTCTTCGTCATCGCTCTTCACTCCAAGTTCATCAGCCTTGAGAAAAGAGCTGAATGTGTCACCCTTCATTGGGATTTCACACGCTTGAATTTGGTGGGCCGTGCTGGAGTCGAACCAGCGACCAATGGATTAAAAGTCGAAGCGCCCAATGACCGAGCATCATCGAGCATGACTGAGCCCGAGGAGTAATGCGGACAGAGCCGAGGTTCAGTCAGGCTCGGTCATGCTCGCTCGGGAGTTTTGGTAGCAACCTAGTAGCAAACCACACATGGCTCCGATGGTTCTCCGCACAACTGGTTTCCCACGTTTGCGCGCGTATTTCGTGTGGGTGACCGGCGCCGGCAGCTCCTCTAAACTGACGTTGCAACTCATTTGAAAGGTTAACCACGATGACCCGACTCGGGGAGCGTCCACGGAGCCTGTCCCGCTATGCGCTCCGTGGCCTGGGGGCGTGCGTATGTCTTTGGCTGACTGCGCATCAAGCCCATGCCTGGGACGACGTCGATGGCCCGGCCCCCGGGGACCCCGAATCCGTCGGCCGCTATGCGGCCGGCTGCGTGATCGGCGCCGCGCAATTGCCCGCCGACGGCCCGGGCTACCAGGCGATCATGCTTGGGCGCAACCGTCACTACGGTCACCCGGTGCTCGTCCGCTTCGTCGAGACGCTCGGCGGGCGAGCCGAGGAACTCGGGCTCGGGCTTCTACCGGTCGGTGACCTGAGCCAGCCGCGCGGCGGCCCTATGCTCGAGCAGCACGCAAGTCACCAGGTCGGCCTCGACGTCGACATCTACTTTCGGCTGGATCTGCCGCGCCTGCCGCACGAGGCACGCGAGAACCTCGCGTTGCCGTCGATGGTCGATCAAGAGCGGCGAGCGCTCGACGAGCGCTTTAGCGAGGCACACTTCGAGCTGCTTCGCCTCGCGGCCAGCGAACCCGACGTCGCCCGCATCTTCGTGAGCCCATTCATCAAGCAGGCGATGTGTGAGCGGCCCTGGGAGGATCGCGGCTTCCTACGGACGCTGCGACCGTGGTACGGCCACGATGATCACATGCATGTACGGCTGGCTTGTCCGCACGGCAGCCCGGATTGCGTGCCGCAGCTAGAGCCGCCGCCCGGCGATGGCTGCGGCGCGGAGCTCACCTCGTGGCTGGCACGCCGCGAGATCCCGGCAGAGGCGCCGCGTGGGCGCCCGGCGGAGCTTCCGCTGCGCTGCAATTCGCTGCGCTAGGAGCTCCGTCCGACGCAGCCCGCGCCCGTCCTGCCGCAAGTAATCTCCGAGCTTCGCAAAGCGGATTGACGCTTCGACGAGGATCGTCCCGTGAGCATCGACGACCCGATGCTCATCGAGCGCATTCTTCAGCCTCTGGATCGGCGCGCGGAGGACGCCGAGCGGCTCTCTGGGGCGGGCTTCCGCTACAAAAAGTTAAGGGACAGAGAGAGCTGCTCTCTGTCCCTCAACTACTGCTTTTGGTCAGTTCTCAGTGTCGACTCTGAATCGTGACGTTTTCGTCTTCGTACACTTCGCAGCTCGCGCGCTCTGGCTGGATTCCGTCGAAGTTGCCGCCGCCACCGCCACCGCCCCCCAGGGCCAGGACGCGGGTCGGCATCACCCAAGGCTCGACAAACACCTCTGGATCTTCGATCGTCATGTCGTACCGGAGCTCATTTCCGACACGTGTGAGTTTCTCGACGATATGCATGCTGCCGGAGTGGATGAAGCCCCCTCGTCCCAACCACGTGGCATCGTTGAATGAAATGGAGTCGATGACGAGCGTATCCCCTTGCCAGGTTCCTATGCTTTGCCCGTAGAACGTCGGGAGGGACTCCTGGCGCGCTGTCCGCTTGCGACCATCCGTGGGGATGTCGCGGTATTCGTTGGCTCCGCCACCGTAATCGGCGTTCTCACCATAGAAAAAAATGACGTCCATATCGGTTTGGATGATCCGCCGGGGCGTCCCCTGCCGTGGGAGTCCCAGCGGAAGGCACGTCATGACTGGATCGTACTTGTTCGTCCACTGATCGAGCTCTTGAATCTTGTCCAGAGCTCGGCTTTGTAAGTGGAAGACCCAGACCCGAGCCGCGAGCGCGAGATCCACTCGTATTCCACCCAGTCGTCTCTTGCCCTCATGTCACATTCTCGGGGTTGACTCCTCCCCCCTTCACCTGCGTCGGACCGCATCGGCGGGCGCCGTTACCGCGAATCGATTGAACCGGCGACCCCAGACTCATAGAGGTTCGGCTTCCCATCGGCGCGGCGCGGCATCGCGACGAGCTTCGTCTGCGTCGGGGCGCTTTCTCCAACGTCCAGTTGACCAGCTTATGCATTGGCTTGATCACAGCCTTGACGCTTGCCGGCGCAGGCACGACGGCGTACATCTGTCCCGTTTCCGTCTTCGTCGTCGTAATGTCGCGGACGACGGTGCAGTTCTTCTTCTTCGTGATCTTGCCGGCATGGAACACCTCGGCCGGGTTGAGCGGTTGTTCCAATCTTTTAGTTGCTGTTAGTGAACTGTGTGCCCGCGCCGTTCTTCGCCGCGACGCTCGCGGGCACTAATTTCTCGTCGAGCGTAGCGGTCGCCGTTGCATCGGGGGAGGACCCGGACCGGGAACATCAGCACCGGCTTGTTGCCTTTCCATTTGGCTGACGTTTTCCCTGCCGTCATCACATCGACGGGTACCCGTTTCGGTCTGGCTGCCACGTCAGGTCGCGTTCTGGTTCTGAGTGCCGGCTATGACGGCCTTCCACGCACCCTACGGGTTTCCCATAGGCGAATCATCCGCTCCTCTAGGGTTGCCGGCGTCAGTGGCTTTGCCTTGGCCCGGGACCAGCTCGGCGCCCTGAATGTCTCCGTTCCAGGTATAGGCTCCGCTGAGGACTTCGACGTTGGAGCAACTCGTCGTTGGGCCGAGTCCCGGTGGTCCGGATCCGCTCACCGGACACCCGGTAGGTGATCTCGGATCAGTACCTCGTCACGTTGCAGGGTTTTCCGTCCGCTTGGATGTTGCCCTTGCCCTCATAGGCGGAGCGTCATGGTAAGATCTTGTTCCTCGGTGCTCCGCAGCATCCCCGTGTACCAAGCCCAGTT
>CAVUTF010000015.1:0-60313 GCA_963744305.1 uncultured Gammaproteobacteria bacterium | reverse complement strand
GCCTTAAGCGCACTAGTCGCATTTGAAGTCGTGATCATCAGCGGCCGGCAGAAGGTCGGCCAGC
The DNA here is from genome assembly GCA_963744305.1 of uncultured Gammaproteobacteria bacterium. Classification (GTDB taxonomy): domain Bacteria; phylum Pseudomonadota; class Gammaproteobacteria; order Steroidobacterales; family Rariloculaceae; genus FEN-1219. The sequence goes on along the minus strand of CAVUTF010000015.1, from coordinate 60,249 downwards.
CGTATTCCTGCCAATACTCGACCATGCCGATGTCGCGCATGTACGCCTTGAACTCCGGCAGCCGGCGCATCGGCGCGAGCTGCGGCAGCCAGACGTAAGCGGTCTGGCTGCCCTGCTCGTCGACCGCCGCACGCATCGCTGTCGAGCGCGAGCATCGGGTCGCCGAAATGGCCGGCCCAGAGACCGATGTCGCGGCGGAGATTCGGATTGCCGGCGACGCTGGCGTCGTACGCGCTGCGGAGTTGCGCGAGCGCCTGATCTGGTCGTATCGAGGTTCGCGAGCATCGCGGCGTTCAAAGGATCTGCGATCGGGATAGCGCGTGCTTCGTCGAGCTCGTTGCGCCCGACCAGCCAGTGCATTCTTTGATTGAGCATGCGGCGCACTTCGCGGCTATCGCCTCCGAACAGGCGGAGTGCGGAGTCGTAAAACTCTTTCGCCCGTGCCCACTCGCCGAGCCCCGCGTGGACGAAGGCGAGAAAGCGATAGAACAGCTCATTCTGCGGCTCCGCCGCGCGGGCCTCCTCGAAAATGTCGCGCGCGACAGCGCCGAACTTGCCGGCGGCTAGCTGCAAGAACGCGTAAGAGCCCAGTCCGGCCAACGGCACGTTGAGACTCTTGGCCCTGCGAAAGGCTGCTTCGGCGCCCGTCCAGTCCTTCTTCCCATATAACGACGAGACCGAGCGCCGCATAAGCCTCGCCGAGCTCCGGGTCGAGCTCCAGGGCTCGGTGGGCCGCTTACTCGCCGCGAAGCCGATGTTCGTCGGCGCGTTCCGGGTCGGCGAACGCGGCGTAGCCGCTGCGGATGTTCGAGTCGAGCACCCACGCCTCTTTGAACTCGGGGTCGAGTTCGAGCGCCTGCTCGATCTCGTCTATGGCGAGCAGCACTTCCTCGCGGCGAGTCGGATTCCGAGCCCTGGCCATGATGTACAAGTCACGGGCTTGCGGATTGGTGGTCGGCACTCGCTCGATTCGCTCGCGCTCGACGGCCGACAGCTCGAGGCTCAGCGCGCTGCGCCACGTCCAACGCGATATCGCTCTGAATCGCGAAGATGTCGCTGACGCTCGCGCTCGTACGTATCCGACCACAGATTCACGCCAGTCGTGGCCTGGGTGAGTCGCGGCGTCACTCGCACGCGTCCCTCCGAGTAGTGCACGCTGCCGTCGAGCACTGTCGCAACGTTGAGGTCGCGCCCGATGTCCGGGATCGATCGCTGCGCTCCGGCGCCCGGCGGCACGGGGATCACGCGCAGCCCGCTGATCTTCGTCAGCTGGCTCACGATCTCGTCCTGCATTCCCGCCGCGAAGTACGCATCGTCGGGGTCGGGGCTCAAGTTCTCGAACGGCAGGACGGCGACGGAGCTCGGCAAAGGCGGCGGCCGCTCCGCCGTTCCGGCGAGCCAGTAGCTTGCAGCTGCGGTGACGCCGACCGCGAGCAGCAAAGCGGCAGCGGCCGGAACCAGACCGCGGCGCCGCGGCGCGGTGCCGGTTTCGTCCGCCGGCACTCGTCTCCACGACCGGGATCAGCCGGTAGCCCTTGTTGCGAACCGTCTCGATGTAGCGGGGCCGATTCGCGTCGTCGGCGAGGCTCTGCCGCAGCAGCATCACGCGCTGCGCCACGTTCTCGGGGCTCACGAAGTGCCGGCCCCAGACCTTCTCGGCGAGAACGTCGGCGTTCACGACGTTCGGCGCCGACTCCGCAAGAAAGTGCAGCAGATCGAAGTCGAGCGCCTTGAGCTCGATCGGCCGACCCTGCCGTGTCACGCAGCGTCGCGCCGCGTCCAGCGTGAGATCAGCGAATCGGTAAATGGATGGCAGGGGGCCGTCGGCGGGAGTCGTCATTGTCTGCTCCGAAGTCCGACTATCCACCTGTTGCAGCCCGAATGTAAGCCCATTTATCAGCGTTTATCTCGGCGTGAGGTTCGTTTAAGCCAAATCGGCCCGCAATCAAGCAAGGCGCAACGCCGCTATCTACGTTTCGACCTCGGCTTCACAACCGGGAGAGAACGATGGTACGACGACGACTTGCCTCGAGGCCCGTGGCGTCGCTTTGTCTGGTCGCGCTCGCGTGGCTACAAGGCTGCAGCAGCATGCCGGGAAATACGCTCGCGTGGCAGCGGGAGGAGTTCCCTGTGGAGCTCGACTTCGATCGGCCCCTTCAAATCCTGCGCTGGGAGGCCGATCGTTATACCTGCGCGCCGGGGATCCGCATGGTTTGCGACGGTGCGACGCGCATGTATCTCTTGTGCAAGTGCCCGTCCATCCCGCCTTTGCAATTGCAATGACGGAACGAGGACCTGCGTTGCTCAGGGCCTCACGCGCGCAAGCGCCGTATATGTCTGACCGGAGCCCGTGGTGTAGACGAACGTCTTGCCGTCGGGCGCGATGGCGAGCGCGGCGACGTCCGGTACGTCGTACATCGCGGCAACAGCGCCGTCCAGAGCGCGACGAATCACAATAGCGCCGACCGCCGCTCGGCCGCGCGCGTCGACCACCGGGGTTTCGTAGCTGATGACGAATTCGCCGCTCGGCGCGATCTCGACGCGGTCGAGCCGCGTCGCGTAGCGGTCGGCTTCGAGCTCGAGGGCGGGGCCAATCAAGCCCGCCGACCACAGCAAGTGGCCCGTCTCGAGGTCGGAGACTTCCACGCTGCCGTCGTGCGCGTACGCCGCGGCGAATTGCGTGTCGGCGAGCACACCCTCGGACCACGCGGCCCGCGAGCCACCAAGCAATCGGCGGTCGAGTGTCCAATCGGCGGTGGTCCAAACGCGTAGGCCGAACCATTCGCGGTCGTCGATCGGCGTCGCGTTCGCCGCGAACAGCCGTTGGCCGTCCCGCGAGAACGCGACGCGCGCACGGGCGGCGCTTGCTTCGAGCTCCGCGCGCACGGCGCCGGTGCGCACGTCTACGACGGTGACCGAGCCGAGACCCAACCGCCGGTTGGCCAAGCTGCGCCTCCCTTGAAACGCGAGCAGCGAGCCGTCCGGTGAGAACGCGACTGCGCCGACCGGCCCGCAGTCGTCTGCGCACGCGTAGGGAAACACGTCGCGTGCTGCGCCCGGCCTGTGCAGCTCCACTTTCCCGACGCGGCCTATCGCGACCTCTCCGCTCGAGGAAACGGCGAGGGAATAAATGAAGGGATCGGCAAAGCCGGGCCAGAACATGTCGACGAGGGAGCCGTCCTCCGTGCGGCGCACGCGTACGCCGGTCTCGTCGCCGATCGCGACGAGCTTGCCGTCGGGCGAGAACGCCTCGATCGACGACGCGGAGATCGCGTCGTGCAGCTTGCGACCGTTCACCTGCCAGACGACGCTGAGCCCGGCCGGCGTCTGAGCCGTCGTCTGGTCTTCGACAACGGTTTGGGCTTGCGACGCAACGCAGATCGCGATGCTCAGGCTCGCGCCAATCGCTTGCGCGCGCGCGTGGGCGGTCAGCCTCACTCGGCGCCGTCCATCAAGCTGTTGCAAGTGTCCGAGAAGCCGTTCATGGCCAAGAGCTGGTTCCACAGCCGTGCGCGCTCCGCCAGCTCGAGCGAGCGCGCCCAAGTCCAGGCGGATGCATAGTCGTACTCCGATTGCCAGCCGGATTCATTGCGGATGTGGTCCTCGGCGAACTTTTCGCCCCACACGTCCGCCCACACGCGATCCAAAATCAGGTACAGGGTCTTGTGCCCGTCGACGTCGTCCAGGCGCTCGACGAGCTGCCACAGGTGGCGGTGCCCGAGCTCGTGGACCAGCGTGGATTGCTTGACGTCGGGGGCGTAGGTGGCTCGCAGGCCCATCGGATGCTCGGGCCCACCGGAGTGGCTGACAGCGTCAGCGACTACGGCCGACACCCTGAGCTCTGGGAACGGCATGCAGGTCCGTTTCTCGAGCGCAGCCACGATGCGTTCGCCGTACTCCTCCCAGATCGCCTTGTAGGCTTTCGCCGCGTACCCGTACGCCGGCGAGGACGCGATGAAATCGAGCTCCATCTGCGCCTGCGCGGCGCTCGCGGCGAGGCACACGGCCGCCAGGGCGCTACGAGCCGACAGAACGCGGATGCCGCGCATCAGTACATTTTCCGTTCAGGGACCGGAGCAAAATCCTCGGGCAGCCCGTTCGGACAGTCAAGGCGGCGCGCGGAGCCGTCAATCGGGCGCTCGCCGTCAGCAGAGCTTTGCATGTTTCTGCCCGATCATTCTTGACATAGGATGCTACGTGTTTCCGAACGGGAGGACTCCATGAATCGACGCCGTTTTGTGCAAGGCTCGATAGCCGCAGGGGTTGCAGCGGCGCTGCCTGCCAGCCGAGCCTTCTGCGCAATTCTGAGCCCGTCGATGAAGGTCGACGCGGACATCAATGCCGTCACAGGCGACGGCGCGCGTCGTCACGCTCAAGCGGGCCGCCGTGCAGGAGCTCGGCGACAGCCTGCGCGGCAATTTGCTGTTGCCCGGTCATGATGTCTACGAGGAAGCGCGCCGCGTCTTGAACGCGTCGATCGACAAGCGCCCCGCGCTGATCGTGCAGCCCAAGGGATTAGCGGACGTCAAGAACGCTGTCGATTTCGCGCGCGAATCGAACCTGCTTGTCGCCGTCAAATGCGGCGGACATAGCTTTTCCGGGAAATCCACTTGCGACGGCGGGATGATGATCGACTTGAGCACCTTGCGCAGCGTGCGTGTCGATCCCGGCGCGCGGATCGCGCAGGTATCGGGAGGAAGCCTGCTAGGGGAGATGGATCACGACACGATGGCGTTCGGTCTGTGACGACGGCCGGCACCGTCTCGCACACGGGCGTCGCCGGGCTCACGCTCGGCGGCGGCTTCGGCCGAGTTGCGCGCCGCTTCGGCCTTGCGCTCGACAACGTAAGCGCCGTCGACATCGTCACCGCTGACGGGCCGCTCCGCCACGCGAGCGCAGCGGACAACACCGATCTTTTTTGGGGCCTTCGCGGCAGCGGCGGCAACTTCGGCGTCGTGACGTCGTTCGAGTTTCAGTTGCACCCCATGGACCGCGAGGTCATCGGCGGCATGATTGCGTTTCCGCTGAGCCAAGCCAGGCAGGTCTTGAGCTTCTACTCCGAATACGGCGCGAGCGCGCCGGACGAGCTTTATATGGACGCGGGCTTGAGCGGCACCGGCACGGCGGGCGGCGACATGGCCTGGTTCCAGATCTGCTACAGCGGCCCGAAGAGCCAGGCCGAGCGAGTCCTCGCCACGATTCGTAGTGCCGGCACGCCGATCTTCGACGAGATCAAGGCCGTCGACTACGTCGCGCTGCAAAAATCGGGCGACAACTCCGATCCGCGCGCGAGGGGCTCGTACACGAAGAGCGGCTTCATCGCGGAGCTCAGCCCTGGCATGATCGACGCGATCATCGCTGGGTTCGAGAGCCATCCCGGCCGGTCGACGAACGTCTACTTTCAACATGGCGGCGGCGCGATCGGACGCGTCCCGGCGGACGCGACGGCGTTCCCGCACCGGCATGCTGCATTCAACGCGATGCTGCTCATCGATTGGCCGGCGGCCGGCGATCCGACGGAGCACATTGCCTGGCCCAGAGAGTATTGGGCGGCGATCGAGAGCTACACGCGAGGCTTCTATACCAATGAGATCGGTGACGAGGCGCAGGCGCTCGTCGACGAGAACTACATGGGCAACTACGGCCGGCTGCTGGCTTTGAAGAACAACTACGACCCGACCAACCTGTTCCGGCTCAACGCCAACATCGTGCCGACCGTTTAGCGGCAGCGCATCGCACAAGGCCTGAATGGGCGACATAGGATCGGCGTTTGCCGAGGCCGCGCGTCTCATTGCGGCGGCGGACAGGAGGCTGTACGGCATCGTCCTGCTGAGCCTGCGAAGTGAGCCTCACGGCGGTCGCCGCCGCGACCGCGATCGGTCTGCCGCTCGGCGCTGCGCTCGCGATCCGGCGTTTCCCCGGCCGTCAGGTTTTGCTCGTGACGCTGAATGCGCTGATGGGCCTTCCGCCCGTCGTCGTCGGGCCTGCTCGTGTATCTGTTGCTGTCGCGAGCGGGCCCGCTCGGCGCGCTGGGGCTCCTGTTCACGCCGACGGCGATGGTGGTCGCTCAGACGATCCTCGTAACGCCCATCATCGCCGGGCTGTCGCGTCAGGTGCTCGAAGACGCGTGGCACGAATACGAAGAGCAGTTGCGCTCGCTCGGTGCGACGCCTTCGACCGCGGCGGCGACTCTGCTCTGGGACACGCGATTCTCGCTCGTCACGGTCGTCCTTGCGGGATTCGGGCGCGCCGCGGCCGAAGTCGGCGCCGTCATGATCGTCGGCGGCAACATCGACGGCGTGACGCGCGTGATGACGACCGCCATCTCGCTCGAGACGAGCAAGGGCGATCTGCCGCTCGCGCTGGGCCTCGGGATCATCCTCGTGGCGGTGGTGTTCGTCGTCAACGCAGCGGCGCAGATCATCAAGTCGGCGGCGGTGCGCCGGTATGGATAGACCGCCGTGCTACCGCTGATACTCGACGACGTTTCCTTCGCCGCCGGCGGCCGCACGATCATCGACCGCGTGTCCTGCGAGTTCACGCCGGGACCGCGCACGGTGATCCTGGGCCCGAACGGCGCCGGCAAGAGCGTGCTGATGCGCCTGTGTCACGGGCTGCTGACGCCGACGTCGGGCCGCATCGTGTGGCGCGGCGGCGGCGACGAGCGCAGGCCGCGCGCGCAGGCGATGGTGTTTCAGCGGCCCGTGATGCTGCGCCGATCGGCGCTTGGAAACGTGACTTACGGGCTCAAGCTCGCCGGAGTGTCCCGCGCTGAGCGCAACCGGCGCGCGCACGACGTGCTCGACGCCGTGGGGCTGAGCCGCGGCGCGCACCGTCCCGCACGCGTCCTCTCCGGCGGCGAGCAGCAAAAGCTCGCGCTCGCGCGCGCGTGGGCGCTACGCCCGGAAGTGCTGTTCCTCGACGAGCCCACCGCCAACCTCGATCCGGGCGCCACGCGCGAGGTCGAGACCATCGTCGACCAGATCCGCGCGAGCGGCACCAAGATCGTGATGACGACCCACAACCTAGGACAGGCACGCCGCCTGGGCGACGAGATCCTGTTCATCAGCGCCGGCCGCCTGGCGGAGCACTCGCCGTGGAGCGCTTTTTCGCGCAGCCGTCGACAGCCGAAGCCGCCGCCTTCATCAAGGGAGAATTGCCATGGAGCTGAGGCGACACTTCGTCCGCATCGCGGTTCTGCTGCTCGCGTTCGCGCTCGCGCAGAGCGCGCTGGCGCAACGCTTCATCACCGTCGCGTCGACGACCTCCACCGAGCAGTCCGGGACTCTTCGGGCACATCCTCCCGATCTTCGAGCAGAAGACCGGGATCGAGGTGCGCGTCGTCGCGCTCGGCACCGGCCAGGCGCTCGACCTCGCGCGCCGCGGCGATGCGGACGTGGTTTTCGTGCACGCGAAGTCCGCGGAAGAGGAGTTTCTGAGTGAAGGTCACGGCGTGAAGCGCTTTCCGGTCATGTACAACGACTTCGTCCTGATCGGGCCGAAATCGGACCCGGCCGGGATCGCGGGCGGGAAGGACATTCTCGACGCATTGCTCAAGATCAAGAGCGCAGGCGCGCCGTTCGTGTCCCGCGGCGACCGCAGCGGCACGCACATCGCGGAGGTCGACCTGTGGAAGATGGCGGGCGTCGACATCGATAAGGAGAAAGGCCCGTGGTATCGCGAGACGGGGCAGGGCATGGGGCCGGCGCTCAACACCGCGTCGTCGATGAACGCTTACGTGCTTGTCCGATCGCGCAACGTGGCTCGCGTTCAAGAATCGCGGCGAGCTCGCGATCCTCGTCGAAGGCGACGAGCGACTCATTAATCAGTACGGCGTCATGCTCGTGAATCCCGAAAAGCATCCCGAGCGTGAAACGGGAGGAGGGCAGGCGTTCATCGATTGGCTCGTTTCGCCGGAAGGGCAGAAGGCGATTGGCGAATACAAGATCGGGGGCGAGCAGCTGTTCTTTCCGAATGCCGGTCAGGCAGGCGCGTGAGTCCAACTCGATCGCTCAACGGAGATGCTTGACTCTCGACCTTACTCTAGGTTCTAGACTCGTTCGAGGAGAAAAGCTGTGCGCATCGGTGAGGTCGCAAGAATGGCCGGAGTCTCGATTCATGCCGTGCGGTTCTACGAGCGAGAAGGCCTACTGCCGCCGGCCCAACGCGGGCCCGGCAAGTATCGCGAATTTACGGCCCGCACGCTCGAACGCTTGAAGTTCATTCGTGAAGCGCAAGCTCTAGGTTTCACGCTCGCGGAGATCCGGGGTCTTCTCAACGCGAGGACGTCGGCGACCGGTTGCCAAGCCTTACGCGCGCGCGGTGAGCAGAAGCTACGCGATGTCGACGCCGAGATCCGCCGGCTCGAGACCATCAAGGCAACGTTGACGACGCTTCTCAGCGACTGCATCGCATCAGAGTGCAAGATCGCGGTCTCGATTGACACCTTGCGATCATGAAAGAGTACCCCGGCATTCTCAAAGCAGCCGTGATTCTCACGTTCTTCAACACGTGGGTGCTGTTCGAAGAAACGGTCGTCGACCGTTACGGAATCTGGGAGTACATGCCGTACTACCGGGTTGCGAGGCTGTGCGCATGGGATATCGGTGCTCTGGCCTTGATCATTTGGCTTACGCTCCGCGGCTTCCGCAGGCTACGACCACGCCGAGCAAGGGCGCGGCGACGCGCGGAGCGACGCGGAACGCGAATGAGCTGGGACTAGCGTCGACGATCCGCTTCCTCCGCACATCATTGCGGCGCAGGCGGCGCCTGAATCAGTACGAGAAACAGGCCGTCGGGGTCAGCGTACCGGTTTCTTCCGGCGGCGGGCTACAATCCTTCGCGAACAGCCGAAAGAAGAACAACCGGCACTGCTGCGATTGCAGCACGTGCACCGCGTTAATCGGGTTGTAAAACACTAAGGGGCGGGAGGATCGGATGCGGACGAAATTCACCCGGCGAGAGGTGATGGTGGGCGGCGCGGGCGCGCTCGCGCTTGCGGCGGGATCGAAGCGTGCGTCTGGGCAACAGGTGAAGCCCAACATCGTGTTCGTCATGGCGGACGATCTCGGCTATGCGGATGTGTCCTGCTACGGGCGACGCGAGTACACGACGGCGAATATCGACCGCCTTGCGCAGTCCGGCATGCGGTTCCTGCACGCCTATGCAAATTCCGCGGTGTGCTCGGCGACGCGCACGGCGCTGATCACCGGGCGCTATCAGTACCGCTATCCAATCGGGCTGGAAGAGCCGCTCAACACGCGCGATGTCGGATTGTCGCCCGACGTGCCAACGCTGCCGTCGCTTTTGAAGAAGGCGGGTTATTCAACGGCGCTGATCGGCAAGTGGCACCTGGGAGAGCCGCCGAAATACGGGCCGGCGAAAAGCGGCTATGACCAGTTCTACGGCTTTCATTCCGGCGCCGCCGACTACTTCAATCACAAGGACTCGCTCTGGGATCGGCAAGAGAAGGCCAACGACGAAGGCTACCTCACCGACCTGCTGGCCGACCGTGCGGTGAGCACGGTGGAATCCTTTGCGCGGGCGCGCGTGCCCTTCCTGATCAGCCTGCATTTCAATGCGCCGCACTGGCCGTGGGAGGGCCCCGACGATAAAGAAGAATCGCGCCGCATAACCACGCCGCCCCGCCTGTTCCATAGCGACGGTGGCTCACTCGCCACCTACGGAAAGATGGTGCTCGCGATGGACGCCGCGATCGGGCGCGTGCTGATGGCGCTCGAGCGCGCTGGTGTCGCCGAGAACACGATCGTCATCTTCACCAGCGACAACGGCGGCGAGCGTTTCTCCGACACGTGGCCGTTCTCGGGCAAGAAAACCGAGCTGCTCGAGGGCGGCATCAGGATTCCCGCGATCGTGCGCTGGCCGGGCGTCGTTCCCACGGCCGCAACCTCAAACCAGACCATCATGTCGATGGACTGGCTGCCGACTCTGCTGGCAGCCGCGGGGGCAAACCCCGATCCGTCATCGCCGCCCGACGGCATCGACATCGGGGCGCAATTGCGCGGCGAGCCGCCGGTTTCGCGCAAGCTTTTCTGGCGATACAAACTCTATTCGCAGCAGGCGATGCGCGACGGCGACTGGAAGTACCTCAAGATCCAGGACAACACGTTCCTGTTTAACGTAGTGGACGATCCGCTGGAGCGCGCGAATCTAAAAGAGCGCAGGCCTGATATCTACGAGCGCATGACCGCCGAATGGCGCACGTGGGATGCAACGATGCTGCCGCTGGATCCTGACTCTTTCACCGGAGGATTCGGCTCGAACGAGCTGGCGGATCATGTGGGGGCGCCGGCGCGCGTGCGTGCACCGCCGCCAGGCGCATCTGGCCGGTAGCAAGCAGAACGCTCTTTCGCGCTCAGTTCGGGCACCTTCAACTACAAGCAGGATCCGCAGAATGACTCCGGAACAATTCGTTACTTACTGCAAGGAGTTCGTGGGTTTGCCGTACGTGTGGGGAGGAGATGGGCCCGACTCATACGACTGTTCGGGGCTGGTTCAGAAACTGCTCGCCCGCCTTGGAATGGATCCTGAAGGCGACCAGACGGCTCACGACTTGTATCGTCACTTTAAGGAATACGGTGCCGCGACTCCGGTACTCGAGCCTGTCGTTGGAACACTTCTCTTTTTCGGCAAGCCCGCACGGATTGGGCATGTTGCGATTGCGCTCGATTCGTTGCAGATGATTGAAGCCGCCCGTGGTGGACCCGAGGTAACATCCGTTGAAATCGCTCTTGAAATCGGTGCCAAGGTTGCTGTGAATCCGATTTCTCGACGCCCCGACTTGGTGAGTGCGTTGAAACCTGTTGGGCTTCCATGGGATCCGGTCACGCGACAAATACAAGAGCGACGTCCAAGAGCCGCATCTGGGCGTCTTCGGAAGAAGGCTGGAAAAAAGGTGAGGTCTCGATCGAGTAAGCGCTCCTCGCCGGAGCAAGCGTCGCTAGCCGACACAGATAAAGACGTCCTAGGTCAAACTTCGCTGCTACGGCTTGCTCGAGCAGGTCGTCCCGAAGCTGCTCGAGGCAGCACGCTTTGCAGCGCGTGGCCGGTGTACGACCGCCGCTCGGCCGCAATCTCCTCCGGTGTCCCAACAGCAATCACCTCACCGCCCGCCGCGCCGCCCTCCGGCCCCAAATCGATAATCCAATCCGCCGTCTTAATCACATCGAGATTGTGCTCGATGATCACGATCGTATTCCCTTGATCCCGCAGCTTGTACAACACCTCGAGCAGCTGCGCGATGTCGTGAAAGTGCAGGCCCGTCGTCGGCTCGTCGAGCACGTATAACGTCGATCCCGTCGAGCGCTTCGACAGCTCCTTCGCAAGCTTCACGCGCTGCGCCTCGCCGCCGGATAACGTCGTCGCGCTCTGGCCGAGCTCGATGTAGCCCAGGCCCACGGCCATCAGCGTCTCGAGCTTGTGCGCGATCTGCGGCACGTTGCGGAACAACGCGAGCGCATCTTCGACGTTGAGCTTTAGCACCTCGGAAATGTTCTTGCCCTTGTAGCGGATGTCGAGCGTTTCGCGGTTGTAGCGCTTGCCTTGGCACGTGTCGCACGGCACGTAGACGTCGGGCAGGAAGTGCATCTCCACCTTGATCACGCCGTCGCCTTCGCAGGCTTCGCAGCGGCCGCCCTTCACGTTGAAGCTGAAGCGGCCGGGCTCGTAGCCGCGCGAGCGCGCTTCCTGCGTTGCGGCGAAGAGCTCGCGGATCGGCGTGAGCACGCCGCTGTAAGTGGCCGGATTCGACCGCGGCGTGCGGCCGATCGGGTCCTGCGAAATGTCGATCACGTAGTCGAAGTGCTGTAGGCCCACGACCTTATCGTACGGCGCGGGGTCGTAGCTCGACTTGTTGATGTGCTCGGCGGTCAAACGATACACGGTGTCGTTCACGAGCGTGCTCTTGCCCGAGCCCGACACGCCGGTCACCACCGTCATGAGGCCCACGGGGATCTGCACGTTCACGCGCTTCAAGTTGTTGCCGCGCGCGCCCTTGATCTCGAGCACGAGCTGCGGATCGAACGGCCGGCGTTCCGAAGGCAGCGGAATCTCGCGGCGCCCGGACAGATACTGCCCCGTCAACGACGCAGGATTCGCGCAGATCTGCTTTGGCGTGCCTTGCGCCACGACCTGGCCGCCGTGCACGCCCGCGCCGGGCCCGAGATCCACGACGTGGTCCGCCGCAAGGATCGCTTCGCGGTCGTGCTCCACCACGAGCACGGTGTTGCCGAGGTTGCGCAGGTTGATCAGCGTGTCGAGCAGCCGCTGGTTGTCGCGCTGGTGCAGCCCGATCGAGGGCTCATCGAGGATGTACATCACGCCGACGAGCCCCGAGCCAATCTGGCTCGCGAGCCGAATGCGTTGCGCCTCGCCGCCGCTCAACGAGTCGGCGCTGCGATCGAGCGACAGATACCCGAGCCCCACGTCCGCGAGAAACTTCAGCCGGTTGTGGATCTCGTTGACGATCTTGTCCGCGATCTCGCCGCGCCAGCCCGCAAGATTCAGCGAGCCGAAGAACTCGAGCGCTGCGAGGACGCTGAGGCCGGAAATCTCGTTCAGCGGCTTGTCCTGCACGAACACGTTGCGCGCCGCGGCGTTGAGCCGCGCGCCGTGGCACGTGCTGCACGTCTGCGAGCTCTGGTACTTCGCAAGCTCCTCGCGCACCGCGTTCGACTCCGTCTCCGTGTAGCGGCGCTGCATGTTCGGGAGGATGCCTTCGAACGCGTGCTTCCACTCCCAGTGGTTGCCTTTCTTCTCGTTCGCGTATTTGAACTGGATCTTTTCGCCGCCGCTGCCGTAGAGCACGAGCTTGCGCGCCTTCTCGGGCAGTTTTTCCCACGGCGTCTCGACGTCGAACTTGTAGTGCTTCGCGAGCGACTGGATCATCTGGAAGTAGAACTTGCTGTGACGATCCCAGCCGCGCACCGCGCCGCCGGCGAGCGACAGGTTTGGGTGCGCGACGATGCGGTTCGGATCGAAGAACAGCCGTATACCTAAGCCGTCGCAATCCGGGCAGGCGCCGGAGGGGTTATTAAAGGAGAAGAGCCGCGGCTCGAGCTCCGTGATGCTGTAGCCGCACACCGGACATGCGAACCTGTTCGAGAACGCGAGCGGCGGGGCATCGGGCTGGTCCATGCGCGCGACGTACGCCACGCCGTCGGCGAGCGCTAGCGCCGTCTCGAACGATTCCGCGAGCCGCTGCTCGATCTCGGGCTTCACGGCGATGCGGTCGATCACGACCTCGATGTCGTGCTTCTGTCTGGGTTTGAGCTTCGGCGGATCGTCGAGCTCGATGACCTCGCCGTCGATGCGCGCGCGCAAATACCCCTGCGTGCGCAGCTCCGCGAGCAGCGCCGTGTGCTCGCCCTTGCGCGCCTTCACGACGGGCGCGAGCAGCATGATCCGCGTGCCCGCGGGCAGCGCCATCACCGTGTCCACCATCTGCGACACGTTCTGCGCCTCGAGCACGGTCTGGTGGTCGGGGCAGCGCGGGATGCCGGCGCGCGCGTAGAGAAGCCGCAGGTAGTCGTAGATCTCGGTGACGGTGCCGACGGTGGAGCGCGGGTTATGCGAAGTCGACTTCTGCTGGATCGAGATCGCGGGCGACAGCCCCTCGATGTGGTCGACGTCGGGCTTCTCCATTATCGACAGGAACTGCCGCGCGTACGCGGACAGACTCTCGACGTAGCGGCGCTGCCCTTCCGCGTACAGCGTGTCGAACGCGAGCGAGGACTTGCCCGAGCCGGAGAGGCCGGTGAGCACGATCAGCCGGTCGCGCGGGAGGTCGAGGTCGATGCCTCGAAGGTTGTGGGTCCGCGCGCCGCGGATTTGAATCTGGTGTAACGCCATGGGAAAAGAGCCCGAAAAACGGGCAAACGAGAACTATACGACCGCAGTAAACCGCAGCGCAAAGTCAGGGTATGTCATGTTTCGGGCGGGCGCAGGAACTAAGGCGATGAGCCGGGCGGCCGCCGAACCTCTACCGACTCTCCGACCTCGATCACCATCAAGTCCTCACCGATCTCCAGCGGCCCGGCGTAGGTCTTGCGCGTCGCCGGCAGCAGCTCCTGGTCGGTGGCCGTCGGCAGGCAGACATGCGAGTACACGGCCAGTCTCGGTCGCGTCTGTTGAAACACTTCGCCGGCCTGCTCGGGCGTGAGGTGATAGTCGATGATCCTCTTCGCGACCTCGGGAGGAACGCCTGTCCGTGTCAAAGTGTCCGGAACGAACACCTCATGCGACCAATAGGTCCACTTCCTGAGCGTGGTCGATCAGATTCTCGGAAAAACGTGTGTCGCCGGATAGCACGACCGAGCGCCCGGCATAGTCGATGCGGTAGCCCAACGCGTTCTCGACCGCCGCATGATCCACGTCGAACGCAGTGACTCTCACGCCGCCTCGGTCGTACACCACGCCCTCGCCGACTCCTCGGCAAGAATGGCCGCCCCGTCCCGCTGAGCGCCATCGTTTTGCGCGCGGATCTGAATGTCGTACGCGTACGCCTGCTCGAGGTGGGACATCATTGCGCGAGTTCCGTCCGGTCCAAGTACTGGGAGCGGCACGCTGCGCCCTGGAGCGACGAGCCACCCGGTCAACCACAAGTCCGGAAAACCGACGACGTGATCGGAGTGCAGGTGGGTGAGAAAGACGGCCCGCACGTCTTGCCAGCGCACGCCGAGCTGCACCAGTCGTTGCAGGGCGCCGCGGCCCGCGTCGAACAGGAATTTCTGCTCGCCCGCTTCGACGAGTGTGCTCGGCCCGAAGCGATTCATGACGGCCGGCGGACAACCGGTGCCGAGAAGCGTGACCTTCATGTCTTGGGCAGCAACGGTGATCGGGAGGGCAACCGCGACTGTAGCGGCGCGCTAGGACGCCGCGACCCCTCCGCGGAGGGATTTCGCACCGTCGCGGCGCAGCGACCCCTCCGCGGAGGGGCGGTGTTTCTTGGTTCTCAGCGCGACGCTTCCGGAACGGCAGATCGTCCGCAGCACGCGCGGGATCCGCCGACAGCTCCTGCTCGCCTTCCGGATGCGCGCTGCGGCTCAAGAAGAACGCGAGGATGCTCGCATACGACGCCGGCGTGAGACCGCCCGGATTCGCGGGCGGCATCGCGAGCGCGATCTCCTGATAGACCTGGTCGAGCGTTTGCCCGGCCCACTTCGCGGCGAAGTTTCGGCCGGTGTAAACGCTCGCCTGATGGCACGTGCGCGCATTCCTGGTTGAACCGCTCCTCGCCCTGCGAGGCTTGCGCGGCCGTGTACACGCCGTCCGTGGCCGAGCGCGTCGGCCAGATCGCGGCGCACGGGGCGCGGAATCGGCGTCGGCTCGGCGTCCGGCAGCGCGAACACCCACATGACGCCCGAGCCCTGCGGGACGTCGATGCCGACGAGCCGGCCGAGCGTGGTCGTCGGCGCGGCGCGGCCGCCGGAGCCGACGGCGACGTACTGCTTGCCGGCGTGCTCGAACGTCACGGGCGCGCCGGAGATGTCGCCGTTCAGGCGCATCTGCCACAGCAGCTCGCCGGTGTCGGAGTGGAGTGCAAAAAACTGGCGATCGGCGGTGCCGCCGAACACGATGCCGCCCGCGGTCGCGAGCGCGGACGCCGTCATCGGCGCGCCGCTCGGCGGGCGATACTCCCACGCGCGCGTGCCCTTCACGGGATCGAACGCGACGAACTCGCCGACGTAGTCGTAGCCCGGCGCGCGCGATGCCGTGTACGTGACGCCGGTCAGGCCGCGTGCCCGGCTCGGAATACGGGCGTGACGACTTGCGCGTTCATGCACGAGTTGTTCACGCCCAAGTAGTAGTAGCCCGTGATCGGGCTGTAGCTCGGCGCCTGCAGATTGCGCGCGCCGTGCAGATGCGGGCAGATCTCGAACACCTTGCGCGGAATCCACGTCCTCGGGCTTCGGCATCTGTGCGCGGGTCGTAGATCGGCCGGCCTTCGTCGGTCCAGCCCGTGATCATGTTGTCGTACGCCGTGCGGAACGCGTGCAGGAACTCGCCGGTCTGCCGGTCGAGCACGACGCCCCAGCCGATCTTGCCGGTCTGAACGAGCGCCTTGCGCATCACGCCATCGATCCGAAGATCGACGAGCATGCTCTCGTAAGCGGCGCGGTCCCATTCGTCGGCCGGGCACGAGCTGGTAGTGCCAACGGATCTTGCCGGTGTCGGCCTCGACCGCGATCACGGAGTTCGTATACAAGGAGTCGCCAGGCCCGCGCGACGCGGTGCTCCACGGCGTCGGTTGACCGGTCGGAGAAGTAGACGAGCTCGAGCTCGCGGTCGTAGCTCACCGTGTTCCACGCCGCGCCGCCGAGCGGCGGCCAGTGCTCGTTCGGCGTCCACGTCTCGAACCCGGGCTCGCCCTTGCGCGGCACGGTGTAAAGCTCCCAGACGAGCGCGCCGGTCTGCGCATCGCGGGCCTGGAACTTGCCGCGCGCAGCCAAGTCACCGCCCGCGGCGCCGATGAAGACCTTGCCGTCCGCGATCAACGGCGGGTGCGCGTGCCCTTCGCCGGTTTTGTAGTCGCCCGTTGGCACGTCCCAGCGCACTTGGCCGGAGCGCGCGTCGAGCGCGACGAGATGCATGTCCGCGGTGCCCCAATAGATCGTGTCGCCGTAGATCGACACGCCGCGGGAGCGCGGGTACCCCTCGGACGACGCGATGTCCTCCGGGAACGTGCGCGTGTGGATCCACACGACCTCGCCGGTCGGAACGTCGAACGCGAGCACGCGGCCGCTGCCTTCGGCCACGTACATGAGCCCGTTCGCGACGATCGGCGTCGGCACCCAGCGGCTGTTGTCGCGCATCGAGTAGCGTCCAGACGGGACGCAGCTGGCCGATGTTGCGGCGATTGATTTGCTTGAGCGGGCTGAAGCCCGTGACGTCGTACGTGCGCCGGTAGCTCAGCCAGTCGCCGGGCTCGGGCGCGAGCAGGCGCTCTTCGGTGATCGACTCCCAGTCGTCCGTCACAGCCTCGTCTGCGACGCCTGCCGCGATCGCCGCGGCCGCAAGGACGCCCATCGCGGCTTGCTGCACCGCGCTCGCTCTTTTCATGACCACGCGCACCCCCACGCCGGAGCTCGAGCCCCTCACCTTGAGTGCGCGCCTAGTCTACTTCAGGCTCGCTTCGAGCAGCGCGGCGATCTCGGCAAAGCCCTTGTCGTTCGCAAGCTCCAGCAGCGTGCGGCCGTCCGGGTGCCGCGCGCTCGCGTTGGCGCCGTGGTGCAGCAGCACGCGCACGGCATCGGTCTTGCCCCGCTCGACCATGCGCGTGAGCGGCGTGTGCCAGTCCTCGGGCTTGGGCTCGCGCGTGAGCTCTTTTGCGAACGGACGCTCGAGCGAGTCGGGATCGCGCTCGAGCACATCCGCTACGCGGTCGAGCCGGTCGTACTCCAGCGCGTCGAACAGACAAATCGGCGCTTCGTCGAGCAACCAATCGCGCAGGTTCCGGTAGTCGGCGAAGTTGGCCCACTCGACGGCAGTGCCGTCGTACCACGGCTCGCGAAGCGTCACCGACGCTCCTCGTGCGATCAGTATCCGGAGAAGCTCCTCGTCCCCGGGCTTCACGCTGTGAATCGCGGCGCTGTCGTCCAGCCAGTTCGGATCGAAGCCCAAGTCGAGCACGAGATTGAGGGACTCTTTGCGACCCGAGCCGACGGCTCGGCGCACCATGTCCTGCGGCGCGCGCGCGGCGCAAGTCGGGATCATCCGCGAGCATCGCGCGCGCGGTCCGCTCGTCGCCCGCGAGGCAGGCGGCCGTGAATCGCTCGACGTCGCTCAGGCTCGCGGCGGTCGCGCCGGCCTGCTCGAGCAAGCGCGCGATCTCCACGTGGCCGTTTTGCATCGCCTGTTGCCACGGCGTTCGGCCATCGAGCGGCTCGTCGGTCCTCGCGCCGTGCGCGAGCAGCAGCTTCACGCTCTCCGTGTCGCCGACGTACGCTGCGCGATTCAGCGCGAGGCCCAGCAGCGTGATGGTTCCGGCTTGCGCATGCTGCGTCGTCGCATCGGCCGTGAGGCCGTGGCGCAGCAGGATCGC
The DNA here is from genome assembly GCA_963744305.1 of uncultured Gammaproteobacteria bacterium. GTDB lineage: Bacteria > Pseudomonadota > Gammaproteobacteria > Steroidobacterales > Rariloculaceae > FEN-1219. Next base: position 42,188 of record CAVUTF010000015.1, on the reverse strand, counting down.
AAGCTTCTGCGACGTGCGCTCGCGATCCTGGTGGATCTCGATCGCCATTGCATCGGCCGGGTCTGCGCCGTGCTCGAGCAAAGCTTCCGCGAGCTCGCGCGAGCGAGGGTGCGGGGGTTGGTTGGCCATGCCGGTGTCGCCGCCGCCGAACATTCCGGTGAGTGCACGTGAAGCGCTGCGGAGTCTGATCGAGCCGCTCGTCTGAATTGCGCTTCATCACATACACGTTCGGATCGGCGCCGCGAGCCAGCAGGAGCTTTGCAACCTCGAACGTCGAGTGCGCCGCGTCGATCGGCTCGGCGCGCGAATAGCACGCGCAGATCAGCGGCACCCACCCGTTAGGCCCCGCGCGACTCACGAGCTCGGGATTCTCGTCGAGCAAATCGCGAACCGTTGCAGCATTGCCTGCGGCCGCAGCGCACCAGATGTCGGCGCTCGCGAGCCACCGATGCTGTACGAGCATCTCGTGCGCGCGCGCATGAAACTGGCGGTGATCGTAGTGCGGGTCGTTGTAGCAGAGGCACGCGAGAGCGACGAAGTGACTCGGAAGCGACTCGTCCGCGGATTGCACCGCGATGCGCAGCTGCGGCCAGCTGTCGAACCCGTATTCCCGCGCGATCACCAATTGGCAGTCGGTCAGCTTCGGTTTGAGTTGCCGTAGCGTCTTGGAGCTCCGTTGCGGAGTACCGGGGATGGGCGGCGCGGACGCGCCGGAGTGCTTCGGGCTCGCCGGCGTTCCAACGTTTCTTGAGCGTTTTCGCTCGCTTCTTGAGGTTCTCGAGCGACGGGTGCGGAGGTAAAGACGTAGCCATCACGACCTTCCTTTCCTGGCCTGGCCAGGCGGCGCCCGATTCGCTCGCATCATCAGGCTGAAAGGTAAGTCGTGTCGTTCGACTCGCCGTTGCTAGTTCAGGCGGGCTTAGCCCTTTCCGCGAGCGGGTGGCACCCTGTCGTGCGCTCGAGACAATTTAGCGGAACAGTTCCGGCGGTCAAGCGCGCGTCACGTCGCTAGCCGGCGTAGCCGCCTTCGTCGAGATACTTCTGCTCTTCCGGCGTCATCGTCCGCCCGAGGATCGGATTGCGATGCGGAAACCGCCCGAACCGGCGAACGATGTCGCGGTGATGCTCGGCGTGCGCGAGATCCGCCGGGCCGATGGCCCGCGAAAGCTCCACCGCGCGATCCTGATCCGCCAGGCTCTCGGAGTGGCCAAACGGCAGAACCAAGAACACGCGCAGCTCTGCGGGAATCGCGCGGTCGTGCCCGGCCGCGAAGGCTGCGTCAGCGATCGCGCGCGCGGCCTCGTCCGTGGCGTACATGCGCGGCGTGCCGCGAAAAGAATTGCGCGGGAATTGATCGAGCAGGATCACGAGCGCGAGCGTGCCGTTCGCGTTACGCATCCAGTGCGCAAGCTCACCGCTTGCGGCCGCCTCGTGCATCGCGAGGAAACGCTCTCGAAAACGCCGGTCGAAGTCGGCGTCCTTGGCGAACCACAGGGCAGGGCCGGCCTCCTGCCAAAACGCGATCACGTCGTCCGCCTCGGCCAACGGATGCTGAACGGGCGCGGGGTCGGCAGCCGACTTCAGGGCGAGTTGGCCGTATCCGGTTGCGGTAAGTGCCGCCGCGAATGCGGCGCCGAGTGCGAGCTTGTTCATCGAGGGACTCCTTATAGAGAGCTAGGCCAATGGGTTTCCGCGAGCAGCTTCTCGCGGCCCACATGCTGAATCCAGTGATATGATTTCAGCGATATGCTGAATGAAACTGACCTCTCTCGTGTGGACCTGAACCTGTTCGTGGTGTTCGAGGCCGTGTTCGAGGAGCGCCATGTCGGCCGCGCGGCCGACCGGCTGAAGCTATCGCCGTCGGCGATCAGCCATGGTCTCGGGCGCCTGCGCGTGCTGCTCAACGATCCGCTGTTCTTGAAGCACCCGAAGGGCGTGGTCCCGACCGCGCGCGCGGAAGCGCTGGCCGAGGTGATCGGCCTCGTGCTCGCGCAAGCGCGGCACGTGGTCGGAAGCTCCGATCCGTTCGACGCGAGCCGGTCCACTCGCAAGTTCACGATCGGCGCGCCCGACGGCATTGGGGCCGTCGCGTTGCCGACGGCGCTCGCCGTGATACGCCGCGACGCGCCCGGCATCGATGTGAGCATCCGGGACGTGCAACCGCTCGACGCGCTCGCGGCGCTCGACGCTCGGGAAGTCGACGTCGCGTTGTATCCGCTCGATGACATGCCCGCGCGCTGCGCGACGCGAGTGCTCTACGAGGAAGATTTCGTGATCGCGGCGCGCATCGGCCACCCGTTCGCGAAGGCGCCGACGCTTGCGAGCTACTGTGATGCGCAGCACTTGCTCGTGTCGCGCACCGGCGATCCACGCGGTTTCGTCGACAGAGTGCTCGCCGAGCACGGCGTGTCGCGCCGCGTGATGCTGACGATTCCGAGCTTCATCTGGGGGCTTGCGATCGTCGCCGAATCAGATCTGCTCGCAGCGCTGCCGCGCAGCCTCGTGCGCGCGCACGCGTCGCGCTTCGGAATCGTGGCTATCGATGCGCCGGCGGACTTCGGCCGGTTCCGCATTCATGCTGTTGCACGCGACGTCGCGATGATGGACTTAGGTGTCGCGTGGCTCATGGACGTGCTCGAGCGCTCCGCGCGAGCGGCGTGAGCGCTCAGTTTTCCGGCAGCGCGAAAACGATATACGAGCGCGCCGGCTCGGGCGTCGCCTCATCCGGATCGAGCACCGGCGCGAAGAGACCCTCGCCAGCCGCGACGGGTAGCGCAAGGTACTGGCGGCCGTCGATCTCGTACGTGGCCGGAATGCCCTCCGAGCCGCCGGGCAGCTCCTTCGACCACAGCACTTTGCCGCGTATCGCGATCGTAGGCGCGCAGCGGTCGGTCCTGCGCAGTTGCAACGAACACGAGACCGCCGGCCGTCACGAGCGGCGCGCCGCGCGGGAAGTGCGCGCCCGTGTCCGGCGGGAGGCCTGTCACGCCGCCGTGCGGGACGCGCCACTTGATCTCGCCGGTGTTCAAATCGTATGCCGTGAGATGCGCCCACGGCGGGCGGATCGCCGTCATGCCGTTCGTCGGGCTGCGCAGGAAGTCGTACGGCGCCGCGTAGCGCACCGGACCGTTGGCCGCGGCGGCCTGCGCTGCCGCGAGCGCCGCGTCGGCTTGCTCTCGCGTAACGACCGGGCCGTTGATCGTGCGCACCGTCGGGTCCTCGTCGGTGAGCTCGACGCGCAGCATCACCGGCATGTTCTTCGACACGACGTAGAGCTCGCCGTTGAGCGGATCCACGGCCGAGCCGCCCCAGTTCGCGCCGCCGTTGTGGCCGGGCATTCCGATCGTGCCCGCGAAACTCGGAGGCGTGAACAGCCCTTCGTTGCGCGACGTGCGTAGCTTCGCGCGCACCGTGTCGCGCTCGCTGTTCGGCAGATACGGATTGATGTCGCGGTCGGTGAATGTCTGCTCGGTGAACGGCGGTGGCTTCGTCGGAAACGGCTGCGTTGCCGCGGAGTGCTCGCCCGGAACGTTCGACTGCGGCACGGGGCGCTCCTCGATCGGCCAGATGGGCTCGCCCGTACGCCGATCGAACACGAACAAGAATCCGTGCTTCGTGGCCTGCGCGACGACGTCGATCGATCGCCCGTCGCGGCGGATCGTGAGCAGCTTCGGCGCTTGCGGCAGATCGTAGTCCCACAGATCGTGATGCACGAGCTGCTGGTGCCAGAGCCGCTTGCCGGTGCGCGCGTCGAGCGCGACGAGCGAATTTCCGAACAGGTTCGAGCCTTCTCGGTCGCCGCCGTAGAAGTCGTAGCGCGGGCTGCCGAACGGAATGAACGCGATGCCGTTCGCCTCGTCCACGGTGAGCTCGCTCCAGTTGTGCACGCCGCCGGCCGTCTCATGCGCGCCCTTCGGCCAGGTGTCGTAGCCGAACTCGCCCTCGTGCGGAATGCTGTGGAACACCCAGCGCAGCCTGCCGGTGACGACGTCGTACGCGAGCACGTCACCGGGCGTGGACTTGTAGCCTGCGCCTTGCGCCGGCAGCGACACGATCATGAGGTTCTCGAAGACGCGACCCGGATTGCTCGTGTGCAGCGGCCGTACTCCGGTGATATCCCACCCTTCGGCCGCGAGCGCCGTGCGCAGATCGACGCGACCGCGGTCGCCGAAAGTCGCCACGGGCGCGCGCGTGCGCGCATCGATCGCCATCAAGAAGCCGGCGTTTATATAGAGGAGTCTGCGGTCGGAACCGTCGGCGCTCTGCCAGTAGTTGATCCCGCGCGCGCCGATCGGGCCCTCATGCCCACGCGCCCAAAGCTCGTCGCCGGTTTCGGCGTCGAGCGCAACGATCTCGTCATCGCGCGCGAGCACGTACATCACGCCGTCGACGACGATCGGATTGAACACGCGGTTGCTCTCGCCGGCGTCGAAGGTCCAGACGACTTCGAGCTCGCCGACGTTGGAGCGGTTGATCTGATCGAGCGCTGAGTACTGCGACGCGTGCACCGCCGCCCGAATACGTGCGCCACGTGGTGTACGGTCGCGGTTGCGCCTGTGCGTGCGCGTCGTCGGCTCCCCACAAGAGACACACGCCTAGAACGGCAGCGAATGTCGTTGCTATGGCAAGGTCGTTCTTGTTGAGCATAAAGACGAACCTCTGGCGGTCTCGCGCGAGCGTACGCGCAGGCGCGATCCAATTAAAGACCTCGAAGTCAACTCCGCCGCGCGGCGCGTCGCGCCGCCGGGCGGCGTTTTGGTGCGGATTCCCGACAAACCCGTATGCCAACCCTTGAGGCCGGGCGTACAATAACCAGCCCGGCGACGGCCGGAAAAATCAGGGTCTGATCCCGATTTCGCACCGCGGAAAGATCCCTCTAGAGATCTTCGAATACAGGAGCTTGCAGTGGCGAGAGGCATCAACAAAGTCATTCTGATCGGCAACTTGGGCGCGGACCCCGAGACCCGATACATGCCGAGCGGCAGCGCCGTCACGAACATCCGGATCGCGACCAGCGAGTCCTGGAAGGACAAGACGAGCGGCGAGCAGCAGGAACGCACGGAATGGCACAACGTCGCGATGTTCGGCCGGCTCGCGGAGATCGCGGCCGAGTACCTGCGCAAGGGCTCGCAGGTCTACATCGAGGGACGCATCCGCACGCGCAAGTGGCAAGACAAGACCGACGGCAAGGATCGTTACACGACCGAAGTCATCGCCAATGAGATGCAGATGCTCGGCAGCCGAGGGGGCGGGGCGGGCATGGGCGCGGGTGCGTCGTCGCGCAACTCCGGGCCGGAGCCCGAGCCGATGCCGCCGGAGCGCAGCGGCGGTCACGGCGAGCTCGATGACGACATACCGTTCTAGCGCGAGCAGCCAGCAGGGATAGCGCGTTGGCCGAGCGGTTTTTCATCCAGACATTTGGTTGCCAAATGAACGAGTACGATTCGGCCAAGATGGCCGACGTGCTCGAGGATTCATTGGGCGCGACCGCGGCCGGCGATCCCGAAAGCGCCGACATCGTGCTGCTGAACACGTGCTCCGTGCGCGACAAGGCGCAAGAGAAAGTGTTCTCGCTGCTCGGCCGCTGGCGCAAGCTCAAAGACGAGCGGCCGGGCATGATCATCGGTGTCGGTGGTTGCGTCGCGAGCCAAGAAGGCGCCGCGCTCTTGAAGCGCGCGCCGTTCGTCGACATGGTATTCGGCCCGCAGACCTTGCATCGGCTGCCCGAGATGATCGCAGCCGTGCGCAGCGGGCATCCCGGCGTCGTCGACGTGAGCTTCCCGGAGATCGAGAAGTTCGACGTCATCCCGCAGCCGCGCACCGCGGCCGCGTCCTGCACGGCGTTCTTGACGATCATCGAGGGCTGCAGCAACTACTGCTCGTTCTGCGTCGTGCCCTACACGCGCGGCGAGGAGATCAGCCGGCCGCTCGACGACGTGATTGCCGAGGCGTACCGCCTCGCGAGCTTGGGCGTGCGCGAGATCAACTTGCTCGGGCAGAACGTGAACGCGTATCGAGGCCCTGTGCACGGCGGCGGCACGGCCGATCTCGCGACGTTGATCTATTTCGTCGCGGGGATAGACGGCATCGAGCGCGTCCGCTTCACTACGTCGCATCCGTGCGAGTTCGACGACGCGCTCGTCGAAGCGTATGCGGACGTTCCGAAGCTCGTGAGCTTCTTGCATCTGCCGGTGCAGAGCGGCTCGGACCGAATCCTGAGCCTGATGAAGCGCGGCTACACCGCCGCGCAGTACGTGGAGAAGATCGAGAAGGTGAAGTGCGCGCGGCCCGGCATCTGCATCTCATCGGATTTCATCGTGGGGTTTCCGGGCGAGACGGAAGAGGACTTCGAGCAGACGCTCGAGCTCATCCGCACGGTCGGTTTCGATCAATCGTTTAGCTTCATCTACAGCGCACGGCCCGGCACGCCCGCAGCGTCGCTGCCGGACTTGCCGCGTGACGTCAAGCAGGAGCGGCTCGAGCGGCTGCAGGCGCTGCTCAACGAGCAGGCCGCGGCGATCAGCCGTGCAATGGTGGGCTCCGTGCAGCGCGTGCTCGTGGAGAAGACCTCGCTCAAGTCCGCGCGCGAGCTCGCAGGGCGCACGGAGAACAATCGCTGGGTGAATTTCGTCGGCGACGCCGGTCTCGTCGGCCGATTCGCCGACGTGCTCGTCACCGAGCCGCTGCGCAACTCACTCCGAGGACGTTTGGTTGCCAATACGACGCACGCATCGGTCGCCTGAAGAGGCGCTCAAAGAAGGATCGCCTAAGGAGGCTCCGTCCACTGAGGGGCCGCCGCCGGAAACGGGGCCGGCCGAGGAAGACCGGCAGACGTTGAGCGTGGTACTGATGCCGAACGAGCCACGGCGCTTGGCCGCGCTGTCCGGCCAATTCGACGAGCATCTGCGGCACATCGAGAAGCAGCTCAACATCAAGATCAAGAATCGCGGCAATCACTTCGAGCTCGCGGGTCCCGAGGAAGATGTCGAACGCGGCCGCCGCGTGCTCGAGGATTTGTATGCGCTCACGGAAACCGAAGACGTGGATCCCGAGCGCGTGCACATGGCACTCGTCGAGCACACGCGCAGACGACGGTGTCGCCTCGAAAGACGACCTCGTGATCCACACGCGCCGGCGCACCGTGCGCGCGCGCGGCCCGAATCAAATCGCGTACACGCGCGCGATGCGCGAGCGCGATCTCACGATCGGCATCGGGCCCGCGGGCACCGGCAAGACCTTCCTAGCGGTGGCCGCGCCGTCGAGGCGCTGTCCGCAGACGCGGTGCGGCGAATCGTGCTCGTGCGCCCGGCGGTGGAAGCGGGCGAGCGCCTGGGGTTCCTGCCCGGCGACATGTCGCAGAAGATCGATCCGTACCTGCGCCCGATGTACGACGCGCTTTACGAAATGATGGGTTTCGACCGCGTTGGACGGCTCATCGAGCGCCACGTGATCGAGATCGCTCCGCTCGCGTTCATGCGCGGCCGCACGTTGAACGAGTCGTTCGTGATTCTCGACGAGGCGCAAAACACGACTCCCGAGCAGATGAAGATGTTCTTGACCCGCATCGGCTTCGGCTCGCGCGCCGTCGTGACCGGCGACATCACGCAGACCGATCTCCCGCGCGGCAAGGAGTCCGGGCTGCGGCACGCGATGCGCGTGCTGCGCAACGTGAAGGCGATCGCGTTCGTGCACTTCACCGCGGAAGACGTCGTGCGGCATCCCCTCGTGCAAAGCATCGTTGCCGCATACGCGAAAGACGAAGAGAGCAAGGAAGGTAAGGAGGCCGATTGAGCTCGTCGCTCGCGATCGAGGTTCAGAACGTGTCCGGCTTCGAGCCGCTTCCGAAGGCACTGTCGATTCGCTCGTGGGCCGCGCTTCCTTTCTCCGGAGAGAGGCGCAGCGGCGAGCTCACGGTGCGCATCGTCGATGCGCACGAGAGCGCGGTGCTCAACGGGAAATACCGCGACAAGCGTGGGCCCACGAACGTGCTCGCTTTTCCGAGCGAGACGCCCGATTTGCCCGGCGCCGAATTGTTACCGGTCGGTGATCTGGTGATCTGCGCGGAAATCGTCGCACGCGAGGCCGTTGAGCAGGGCAAGCCGCTCGAAGCCCACTGGGCGCACATCGTGATTCACGGCGCGCTGCATCTTCTCGGTTACGATCACGCAACGGACCGCGGCGCGCAGCGCATGGAGCAACGCGAGCGCGAGCTCCTCGCGCAGCTCGGTTTCGCAGACCCTTACGCCAACTTCGATGGCACGTAAAACCGGCAAGAAACCGAGCACGGGCGACACTTCCACGCGGCTTGCAAGGGGCGGCCCGGAACTGCAAGATACGAGCAGTTCGATGTCTGACGAAGTTCCCTCTAGCAACGACACCGGCGTATCGGGTTGGTGGTCCAGGCTCTTCCAAGGGCGCGCCGACGAGGTCAAGACCCGAGAAGAAATCGCCGGATTTCTCGCGGAGTTTCGCGATCGCGGGATCCTTGCCGTGGACGAGTACGCGATGCTGCTAGGCGTGCTCGACGTTGCGAACATCCAGGTGCGCGACATCATGGTGCCGCGCAGCCACATGGTGGTGCTGCCGAAGGACGAGCCGCCCGAGCAGCTGCTGAAGCTCATCATCGAGTCCAATCATTCGCGCTTCCCGGTGATCGGCAACGATCGCGACGAGGTCGTCGGCATCGTGCTCGCGAAAGACGTGTTGAAGCACTATGCCACCGACGGCAAGTTCGAGATCGAGGCGTTGCTGCGTCCCGCCGTGTTCATCCCGGAGAGCAAGCGATTGAACACGCTGCTCAACGAGTTTCGCGAGAGCCACAATCACATGGCGATCGTCGTCGACGAGTACGGCGGCACGGCGGGGCTCGCGACGATCGAAGACGTGCTCGAGCAAATCGTCGGCGAGATCGACGACGAGCACGATCCGGAAGCAGCCGCGTCGATCCAGCCGCAGGACGACGGCCGCTACGTGGTGCTTGCGCTCACGAGAATCGGAGACTTCAACGAGTTCTTCAACTCGTCCATTAGCGACGAGGAGTCCGACACCGTCGGCGGGCTCGTGATGAAGGAGCTCGGCCGCCTGCCGCGCCGCGGGGAGCACTTGGACTACGACGGTTACCGCTTCAAGGTAGCCCGCGCGGACCGCCGCCGCATTCATACGCTCGAGGTCACGCGCCTCACGCCGACTCCGGCCGAGTAGGCTGATGGCCCACGCCGCAACGTTTCGGGGCCGCGGCCTCTCAGCTCTCGCCTTGATCGCGGGTCTAGCACTGCCGCTCGCATTCGCGCCGTTTCAGCAGTTTTGGATCGCACCCGTCTCGTATGCGCTCCTGTTGTGGTGCTGGAAGGACACGCGCCCGGGCGAAGCGTTTCGGCTCGGGTTGGTTTTCGGCTTAGGCAGCTTCGGCGCCGGCACGTACTGGACGTACATCGCCGTCGCCGAATTCGGCGAGGCGCCGGTCGCGCTAGCGGTGGCTCTGTCGCTCGGGCTCATGACGACGCTCGCCCTGTTCGTGGCCGCTGCGGGCTACGCCGCGGCGCGGTGGTTCAAAACGAGCGGCGCGGTCGCGTGGCTCGCCACCTTGCCCGCGCTCTGGGTGCTCACCGAGTGGCTGCGCGGCTGGATGTTCTCGGGCTTCGGCTGGCTCGCGGCGGGCTACAGCCAAACCGACTCCTATCTCATGGGCTACGCGCCGGTGCTGGGGCTCCACGGCATGAGCTTCGCCGTGGTCGCGAGCGCGGGTGCGTTGACGGCGCTCGCATTCGGCAGCCGCGCCGCGAGGCTCGCGGCGGCGACCGTGCTCGTCGTGGTTTGGGGGCTCGCCTTCGCGCTCCACGGCCGCGACTGGACGCAGCCGAAGCCGCGCGATTTGAGCGTCGCGCTCGTGCAAGGCGCCGTGCCGCAGACCATCAAATGGGATCCCGACCAGCTCGCCGCGTCGTTGCAGCTCTACAAGCGGCTCACCGAGCGCAACGCCGGCACGAATCTGATCGTCTGGCCCGAGGCGGCGATCGCTACGCTGTATGAGTTCGTTCCGGATTACCTGGCCGATCTGCGCGCGTGGTCGGAGGCGCATCGCAGCAGCGTGATGTTCGGGATCTTGCGGCGCACGCCGGGCGACACGCAGACATTTCAAAACGTGCTCGTCGCGCTCACGACGCCGGAGCAGCTCTACGTGAAGCGCCATCTCGTGCCGTTCGGCGAGTACTTTCCGGTGCCGGCCTTCGTGCGCTCGTGGATGCGGCTCATGAGCTTGCCGTACACGGATGCGACGCCGGGTGATGACCGACAGCCGCCCGTGGAGATTGCCGGTGAGCTCGTCGGAGTGACGATCTGCTACGAGGACGTGTTCGGCGCTGAGCAGCTGCACTATCTGCCGGAAGCCACGTTGCTCGTCAACGTGAGCAACGACGCCTGGTTCGGCGACTCGATCGCGCCGCACCAGCACCTGCAGATCGCGCGCGTGCGCGCGGCGGAGGCCGGCCGCTATCTGCTGCGTGCGACGAACACCGGCATCACGGCGATCATCGATCCGCACGGCGGCATCGTGAGCCGCGGTCCGCAGTTCGAGCCCGTGGTGCTGAACGCCGTGGTGCGCGGCTACACGGGCGCGACGCCGTACGCGCGCTGGGGCAACTATCCGGTGATCGTCGCGGCACTGCTCGTGCTGCTGGTTCAGTTGCCGATCACGAAGTTCACGATCCGCCCCCGCACGTAGATCGCGCGCTTCACGCTCTGACCGGCTAGATGTCGGCGCACGTTGTTGTCGGCGCGCGCGATCTCGATGACTTGGCCCTCGCCGGCCTCGGCGGGCACGGTAATCTTGCCGCGGACCTTGCCGTTGACCTGCACCGGAATCTCGATCACGTCGGCACGCAGGTATTTCGCGTCGGCCTCGGGCCACCGCTCGTAGGCGAGCGATTGCCCATGCCCCAAGCGCTGCCACAGCTCCTCCGCGAGGTGCGGCGCGAGCGGCGCGAGCAGCAGCACGAACGGCTCGGCGATGCTGCGCGGCACGCTCGGCCACTTGTACGCCGCGTTCACGAGCTCCATGAGCGCGGCGATCGCCGTGTTGAAGCGCAGCGCCTCGTAGTCCTCCGTCACCTTCGCGATCGTCTGATGCAGCACGCGCAGCTGCTCCGGCGTGGCTCGAAATCGGGGTCGGGTACCGATTTCCGCGATGTCTCGTCGTCTTCGGCGTCGCGGCGGAAATCGGTACCCGACCCCGATTTCGCTTCGTCGCCGACGATCAGCCGCCACGCACGATTCAGGAATCGAGAGGTACCTTCGACGCCGCGCGTGTTCCATGGCTTTGCGTGCTCGAGCGGCCCGAGGAACATTTCGAACAGCCGAAACGCATCCGTGCCGTAACGGGCGATGATGCCGTCGGGATTCACGACGTTGCCGCGGCTCTTGCTCATCTTGAATGCGCGCGATTCGACGACGATCTTCGGCGACTCGCGCAACACGAAGTGCTCGCCGCGCTTCTCCACTCGATCGTCCGGCACGCTCTGCGCGGCTACCGGCTCGTCCGTGCGCGTGTCGCGACCGGCGCGCACCACTTCCGCGGACACGGCGTTGCCGCGTGCATCGACGTAGCTCGTGAACTCGAGCTCGCCCAAGATCGTGCCCTGATGCACGAGCTTGACGAACGGCTCGGGCGTGGACACGACGCCCGCGTCGTACAGCACCTTGTGCCAGAACCGCGCGTAGAGCAGATGCAGCACGGCATGCTCGGCGCCGCCGATGTAGAGGTCCACCGGCATCCAGTAGCGCTCGAGCTCCGGGTCGACGAGTCGCTCCGCGTTGTCGGGATCGATGAACCGCAGGTAGTACCAACAGGAGCCTGCCCATTGCGGCATCGTGTTCGTCTCGCGTCGCGCGACGCGGCCGCTGGCAGGATCCTTCGTCTCGAGCCAAGCGGTGGCCGCCGCGAGCGGTCCTTCCGGCGAGCCGCTCGGCTTGAAGTCGTCGAGCTCGGGCAAGAGAACGGGGAGCGCAGAGTCCGGCACGGTTTTCGGCTTGCCGTCGACGAACACAATCGGGAATGGCTCTCCCCAGTAGCGCTGCCGCGAGAACAGCCAATCGCGCAGCTTGTAATTGATCTGCCGCTGGCCTTTTCCCTCGTCGCTCGAGCCACTCGATCATGCGAGCTTTCGCGGCCTCGACGGTCAGCCCGTTCAAGAAGCCGCTGTTGATCGCCACGCCGTCACCGAGATATGCCTCGCCGGCGAAGTCGGGCGGCGGCTGCACGGTTCGGATGATCGGCAGATCGTAGGTCTTTGCAAACTCCCAGTCGCGTTGATCTTGCCCCGGCACGGCCATGATCGCGCCCGTGCCGTAGCCGACGAGCACGTAGTCGGCGATCCAGATCGGGATTTTCGCGCCGCTCGCGGGGTTGATCGCAAACGCACCCGTGAAGACGCCGGTTTTTTCCTTCTGCAGCTCGGCGCGCTCGAGCTCGCTCTTGCGCGCGGCCTGCTCGCGGTACGCCTCCACCGCGGCGCGGTGCTCGCTTTGCGTCAAGCCATCGACGAGCTCGTGCTCGGGCGCGAGCACCATGTAGGTGGCGCCGAACAGCGTGTCGGGACGAGTCGTGAACACGCGCAGCTTCAGATCCGGGGAGCCTGCGATCGGAAAGTCGATCTCCGCGCCCTCGCTGCGGCCGATCCAATTGCGCTGCATTTCCTTCGTGCTGTCCGGCCAGTCGAGCTCGTCGAGGCCCTCGAGCAGCGCGTCGGCGTACTCGGTGATCTTGAGCACCCATTGCCGCAACGGTCGGCGGACGCACGGGAAGCCGCCGACCTCGGATTTGCCGTCGATGACCTCCTCGTTCGCGAGCGTGGTGCCGAGCTCCGGGCACCACCAGACCGGGAGCTCCTCTTGATACGCGAGCCCACGCTCGAATAGCTGCTTGAAGATCCACTGGGTCCAGCGGTAGTAATTCGGATCGGTCGTGTTGACCTCGCGATCCCAGTCGTAGGAGAAACCGAGCTTCCTGAGCTGCTCGCGGAACCGCGCCACGTTGCGCTCGGTCGTGATCCTCGGATGCGTTCCGGTCCTGATCGCGTACTGCTCCGCGGGCAAGCCGAACGCGTCCCAGCCCATCGGGTGCAGCACGTTGAACCCGCGCATCCGCTTGTAGCGCGCAACGATGTCCGACGCGGTGTAGCCCTCGGGATGACCCACGTGCAGGCCTTCGCCGGAGGGGTACGGAAACATGTCGAGCACGTAGTACTTCGGCTTCGACCGGTCGATATCGGCGCCGACTCGGAAGGTCTTGTGCTCCTCCCAGTAGGCTTGCCACTTCGCTTCGATCTCCGTGAACGGATAGGCCATGCGCGTTGTCGTCCGGCCGACGCAAGTTTGCGGCGGTTGTCAAAGGCTTAACTCTGCGTGATGCTATTCTGCCACGAGCAAACCTGCACGCGTCACATGTTCACTGTCGCATATTGGCGAACGATCGAAAGCACCGCCGCCGTGCTGCGGCTCGGCTGCGCGTTGCTCGCAGTGTTCATCGGCGGCTGCGGGTTTCAACTGCAAGGCGCCGGAACGTTGCCCTCGACGCTGACGCGCACGTACTTGGACAGCACCGAGCAGTACACGGAATTCCTCGGCAGCTTGACCAACGCGTTGCGGTCGCGCGGCGCAGAGATCGTCGCGTCGCCAGGCGAAGCTGACTCGGTGCTCAAGATCGTCGAGGACGTCACGGGGCAACGTGTGCTGTCGGTTTCGGCGCGCAACATTCCGCAGGAGTACGAGGTGTTCTACCAGGTGACGTTCGCGCTCGAAGTGGCCGGCGCGCGCGTGAGCGAGCCCGAGTCTCTCGTCGTAACGCGCAGCTACACGTACGACGAGACGCAGGTGCTCGCGAAGTCGCGCGAGGAGCTCGAGCTGCGCCGCTCGCTTGCCGACGATCTCGCGCGCCGGGTGCTACGCCGCATCGAGGCCATCGGCGCCGGAGCCGGCTCGGCGACGCCGCCGCGCACATAGTGCTCGACACCGAGCTTCTTTCGAGCGGCGCGCCGACCGTCGCCTCTTCCGCAGATCGAGTCGCAACGATCGCGGCGCTTGCACGCGCGCCGATCGAGCGCGTCGCCGCCGCCTACGGCGCGCATTTGACGTTCGTCGCCGACCGCGCGCCGATTCCCGGCTCGTACTGGGGAGCACCCGAAGCCGGGTTGATCGGCGATCGGGTCTTCGTTCGCGCTGACACGCCGGTGCATTCGTTGCTCCACGAGCTGTGTCACTACGCGTGCATGACGCACGCGCGGCGCGCTGCACTCGCGACGGATGCTGGCGGCGACACGGACGAGGAATGCGGCGTCTGTTACCTGCAAGTGCTGCTCGCGGGCGAGCTCCTAGGGTTCGGCCGCGAGCGCTGCCTCGCCGACATGGACCTCTGGGGCTACAGCTTCCGTGAAGGCTCCGCACGGCGCTGGTTCGCCGGCGACGGGGACACAGCGCGCCGTTGGCTCCTCGCGCACGACCTCATCGATTCGGCCTCACGCCCGACCTTCCGCCTTCGGGGCGGGGTCAGGCACGGGGTCAGGCACGGGGTCTGACGTCGTGCCTGACCCCGAGCCTGACCCCCTCTTAAAGCTTCGTGGGGTTAGGGGTGTTGCCGTAGACGTCGACTGGATTGAAGACCTTCGTTGTTTCGGTGAACTCGAGACGCACCGGATCGTGGGTTTCGCCGAGCGGAATCCGCCGGTAGAAGCACGAGCGATAACCCACGTGGCAGCTCGCGCCGCCCGTCACTTCGACTTTGAGCCAAATGCAGTCCTGATCGTCGTCGATCATGAGCTCCTTGAGCTGTTGGATTAGGCCGCTCGTCGCGCCCTTGTGCCAGAGCGCCCTGCGGCTGCGGCTGAAGTAGTGCGCCTCGCCGGTATCGATGGTTTTCTGCAGCGCCTCGGCATTCATGTAGCCGTGCATCAAGACCTCGCCCGTATACACGTCGGTCGTCACCGCCGGAATGAGGCCGTCAGCGTCGAACTTCGGCGCTAGGTCCGCTCCTTCTTCAACTTGCTCGACGCTGACTCGCGCTGCGAATTTGGTCGCCATGATGCTGAAAATCCTGCCGTGGGGTGCGCAATTATAGGCCAACGCGGCGCCAGGCTTCCGGCCGCTTCGTGGGCGACTTGCTATCATGACTGCCGATTTCAACTGCCCGTCCTCCGCCGCATGGCGCTTTATCTACACAACACGTTGACCCGCACGCGGGAGCGGTTCGAGCCGCAGGATCCCGGGCGCGTCACGATGTACGTCTGCGGCCCTACGGTCTACAGCTACGCCCACATCGGCAACATGCGGCCGTTCGTAGTTTTCGACGTGCTCGCGCGCCTCCTGCGCCGCTCGTACGTGCTCGTCTACGCGCGCAACATCACCGACGTCGACGATCGGATCAACGACGCCGTTCAAGCCGAAGGCATCGAAATCGGCGTGCTCACGGCCCGCTACATCGAAGCGTTCCATGCCGACACGGCGGTGCTCGGCCTGGCCCCACCGGACGTCGAGCCGCGCGTCACGGCGCACATCCCGCAGATCATCCGCTTCATCGAGAGGCTCATCGCGGTGGGCCATGCGTACGAGGCCGAAGGCCACGTGCTGTTCTCGGTCCCGAGCTACCCCGAGTACGGGCATCTCTCCGGCCGCGACCCGGACGAGCTCCTCGCGGGAGCGCGCGTGGAGGTCGCTCCTTATAAGAAGGACCCCGGCGACTTCGTGCTCTGGAAACCGTCCCCGCCCGCGATCGTCGGCTGGTCGAGCCCGTGGGGCCGGGGCCGCCCCGGGTGGCACATCGAATGCTCGACGATGGTCGAGGAGCACCTCGGCGACACGATCGACATCCATGCAGGCGGCGTCGACCTCGTCTTCCCGCACCACGAGAACGAGACCGCGCAGAGCACCTGCGCGCACGCCGGCAAGACCTTCGCGCGCCACTGGCTGCACAACGGCCTCGTGCAAGTGGACGGTACGAAGATGTCGAAGTCCCTCGGCAACGTGCTGTTGGTTCGCGATCTGTTGGCTCGCCACCCGCCGGAGACAGTGCGCCTGGGTTTGCTGACGGCGCACTATCGGCAACCGCTCGAC
Source organism: uncultured Gammaproteobacteria bacterium (assembly GCA_963744305.1). GTDB lineage: Bacteria > Pseudomonadota > Gammaproteobacteria > Steroidobacterales > Rariloculaceae > FEN-1219. Next base: position 26,090 of record CAVUTF010000015.1, on the reverse strand, counting down.
TGGACGGCGCAATTGGCCGTTGAGTCGCAGCAAAAGCTCGATCGGTTGTACGGCGCCTTGCGCGACGCGGGCGTCACGGGCGCGCTCACGGGCGAGCCGCAAGGCGCGGCGCCGGCCGCCGTGCTCGCCGCGCTCGAGGACGACCTCAACACCCCGGTTGCGATCGCGGAGCTCTTCACGCTCGCGCGCACTGCCAACCGCACGGCCGATCCGAACGAGCGGCGCGCGCTCGCGGAATCGCTGCGCGCCGGCGGCGCGCTGCTCGGTGTGTTGCGCAAGGATCCGGCCGAGTGGTTCGCGGCGGCAGGCACGGGAGCGCCGGACGACATCGAAGCCGCGGAGATCGAATCGCTGCTCGCGCGCCGCAAGGAGCTGAAGCTCGCGCGCAATTACCAGGAGGCCGACCGGATTCGCGACGGGCTCGCCGCGCGCGGGATTCTCATCGAGGACGTCGCCGGAGGCACTCGCTGGCGGCGCGCGCGCTAGGGTGACGAGTGCTGCCCTCAAGCGCCGGGCGCACGGCGCCGTGCTCGGGCTGTTGCTGGGTCTCATCAGGCTCTATCAGCTCGCACTGTCGCCTTGGCTCGGCGGCCAATGCCGCTTCGTCCCGACCTGCTCGGTGTACGCGGGCGAGGCGCTGCGCCGTTTCGGGGTCGCGCGCGGCTTGGGTTTGACCTTGCGGCGCCTCGGACGCTGCCACCCCTGGGGCACATCGGGGTACGATCCTGTTCCGGAGCGAGAGGAACGCCCACGGCCGAGCCCCCGCGACGAAGAGGCGCATTGACGATGACTTTGGATCCGGCCTTGTTGGACATCATCTGCTGTCCGGTGACGCGATCGCCGCTCGAGGTTCTGCCGGAGCGTGATCTGCTGCGCCTCAATCAAATGATTGCCGAGCGCAAGATCCGCAATCGCGACGACGAGGTGCTCGAGGAAACGCTCGACGAGGCGCTCGTGACACGCAGCGGCAAGCTCGTTTATCCGATCCGCGACGGCGTGCCGGTGCTGCTCGAGGATCAGGCGATCTCGCTCTCCTATCTCGAAGTGCCCTAACGCTCCAACCGGAAGCGAGCGTTTTGAAGATCCCCGTCCGTCAGCTCGATCGCCATCTGCGCGACAAGCTCGCCCGCGCGTACTTGATCGCGGGCGACGAGCCACTGCTCGTGGATGAGGCTGCGGAAGCCGTGCGCACCGCCGCCCGCGGCCAAGGTTTCGACAGCCGCGAGCTCCATGTCGTCGATCGCGGCTTCCGCTGGGCCGAGCTTTCGAGCGGAGCGGACAATCTGTCGCTGTTTGCAAGTCGCAAGATCGTGGAGCTGCGGATGGCGACGCCGCGACCGGGCGATGCGGGCTCGCGCACGATCGCCGAGCTCTGCGAGAACGACGATCCTGCGCGCCTGTTGCTCGTCGTCGTCGGCGAGAAGCTCGACTCCTCCGCCGCGCGCGCGGCGTGGGCGAAGGCCATCGAGGAGCACGGCGTTGTCGTGGAGATCTGGCCGATCGAGCGTGGCGAGCTGCCCCGCTGGGTCGAGGAGCGCGCGAGGCATGCGGGCCTGAAGCTCACGCAGGCGGCCGCGCAGCTGCTCGCCGAGCGGGTCGAGGGCAACCTGCTCGCCGCGGACCAAGAGATCAGGCGGCTCGCCATCGTCGCGGCGGGCCGCGAGATCGACGAGGCTGAGGTGCTCGAGTCTGTCGCGAACCATGCGCGCTTCGACGTGTTTCGCTTGACCGACGCCGTGCTCGCCGGCGACGCCCCGCGCGCGATCAAGGTGCTCTCAGCGCTCAAAAGCGAGGGCGTCGCGCCCACGCTCGTGAGCTGGGCGCTGTCGCGCGAGATCGTCCTGCTCGCGCGCCTCCAGTACGCGGCCGCTCACGGCGAGAACCTGGATGCGGCGATGCAGCGTATGGGCGTCTGGCGGCGCCGCCAGCCGCTCGTGAAGCAGGCCATCGCGCGTTACCGGCGTCACGATTTCAGGGCTCTCGTGTCCCAGTCGGCCGCGGTTGACGGTATGATCAAGGGCGTGACAGAGGCTACACCCTGGGAAGCCCTGACCGGTCTCTTGGTCGCGCTGCTGCAACCCGTCGCGAGGCACTGATCGCCCACGCATGCAGCCGATCGGCATATACGGCGGGACGTTCGATCCGATCCATTACGGGCACCTGCGAACCGCGCTCGAGCTCAAGTTGACGCTCGAGCTCGCTCAAGTGCATTTTGTCCCGTGCGCCAACCCGCCGCACCGCGGGGCGCCGATGACCGACGGCGCGCTGCGCCTCAAGATGGTGGAAGCCGCGATTCGGGGCACTCCTTCGTTCGTCGTCGACGATCGCGAGCTCAGGCGCGACGGTCTGTCATATACCGTCGATACCCTCGCAAGCTTCCGAGCGGAGTATCCGGGGCGCTCGCTGTGTCTACTGCTGGGCATGGATGCTTTTTTGGGCCTGCCTGAATGGCATCGCTGGCGCGAGCTCTTCGATCTCGCGCACGTCGTCGTTGCCCACCGGCCTGGATGGAGGGCGCCCGAGGTGGGCACCTTGGGCGAGGTTCTGCGTGAGCGGCGCTCGGCCGATCCTCGGGACCTTGCGCGCTCGCCGGCGGGGCGCGTGCACGTGCGGCCCGTGACCCAGCTCGAGATCTCCTCGACGGACTTGCGCGCCTCGATTCGCGCGCGCGTCGACCCCATGTTCCTGATGCCCGATAGCGTTCGTCAAATCATCCTGGAAACGGAGTGTTATGCCGAAAACCTTTAGGAAGAAAACCCTCACCGACAAAGCATTGGCCCCAAGAGGACTGCGGGCCGCCAAGAAGAAAAGTCCGGCGAAAAAGAAACCCACCCTGAGCGCTCTCGTGACCAACGCGTTGAGCGATCTCAAAGCGCAGCACGTCAACTGCTTGGACGTTCGGCACCTCACGAGCGTGACCGATACGATGATCATTGCGGATGGGCGTTCGGACCGGCACGTGCGCGCGATCGCCGACGCCGTGCTCGAGCGCTGCAAGGAGGCGGGCATCAAGCCGCTCGGCGTGGAAGGCCAAGACGCGGGCGAGTGGGTGCTCGTGGATCTCGCCGACGTCGTCGTGCACGTGATGCTCCCGCGCGTCCGGGAGTTCTACAACCTCGAGAAGCTCTGGGACATCTCCGCTCGCGACGAGGTCGTCGAAGGCTGAGCACTCATCAATAATGCTCCGGCTGCTGCTCGTCGCCGCGACCAACCGCCAGCCCGACTGGGTGGAGGAGGGTTACGCGGACTACGCGAAGCGCCTCCGCGGCCGCTGCTCTCTAGAGCTCAAGATCGTACCGCTCGCGCGCCGCTCCCCTTCTACGTTGATCGAGCGCGCGCTGGCCGACGAAAGCTCGCGCATCTTGGGCGCGATTCCCGACGGCGCGCACGTCGTGGCGCTCCGCGAGCAGGGCGCCGGCTGGAGCACCGCGGATCTTGCGAAAAAGCTCGAGCGCTGGATGGATCGTTCCGCACCCGTCGCGCTCCTGATCGGCGGCCCCGACGGCCTCGCCCCCGAATGCGTGGCTCGCGCTGCCGAGCATTGGTCGCTGTCGCGCCTGACCCTGCCGCACGGCCTCGCGCGGGTCATCGTGGCCGAGGCGCTCTACCGCGCCTGGTCGCTGCTCGAGCGGCACCCCTATCACCGTGCCTGAAATCGGGGTCGGGTACTAATTTCCCGTGAAACCCTGCCTGGATCGAAGTCGCGGCGGAAATTAGTACCCGACCCCGATTTCGGGCTAGGCGGCCGTGCAAGTAGCTCGTATAGTTCTTTGAATGGGAAAGGATTTCGTGTACCTCGCCTCGGCTTCGCCGAGGCGCAGCGAGTTGTTGCGCCAGATCGGCGTGCGATTCGTCGTGCGGCCGGCGCAGATCGCCGAGACGCGCGCACCCGGGGAGGCGCCGGCCGCGTACGTTGCGCGGCTCGCCGAAGGCAAGGCGAGCGCAGTGTGGGCCGGGCTCGCCGAGGCTGAGCGCGCGCCCGTGCTCGCGGCCGACACGGCGGTCGTGCTCGACGGCCATGTGCTCGGAAAGCCTGTGGATTCCGCGGACGCGGCCGCGATGCTCGAGAAGCTGTCCGGCAGAACGCACCTCGTCCTCACGGCCGTAGCGCTGCGCGAAGGTGACAAAACGCACGCCGCGCTCTCGACGAGCGAAGTGAGATTTCGGCCCACGACCGACGCCGAGCGGCGGGCTTACTGTCGAACCGGCGAGCCGCTCGACAAGGCCGGCGGCTACGGCATCCAGGGGTACGCGGCGGTGTTCATCGAGAGCTTGCACGGCAGCTATACGGGAGTGGTGGGTCTGCCGCTATTCGAGACCGCGGCGCTGCTTGCGCGCTGCGGCGTCGCAATGGGGTCGGCCGCGAGGAGCGCCGCGTGACCGACGAGATTCTGATCAACGCGACGTCGCGCGAAGTGCGTGCAGCGCTCGTCGAGAACGGAGTGCTGCAGGAAATTCTGATCGAGCGTGAGAGTCGGCGCGGATTGATCAGCAACATCTACAAAGGACGCGTCTCGCGTGTGCTCCCCGGCATGCAGGCCGCGTTCGTCGATCTCGGCTTGGAGCGCACGGCTTTCTTGCACGCTTCCGACATCGTGCACAATCCGCACGACGAGGAGCCCGCGCGCAACGGCGAGGCGAACATTCGCGATTTCGTGCACGAAGGCCAGGAGCTGCTCGTGCAGGTGCTCAAGGATCCGCTCGGCACGAAGGGCGCGCGGCTCACCACGTACATCACGATTCCCTCGCGCTACCTCGTGATGACGCCATACAGCGGCGGCATCGGTGTGTCCTCGCGGATCGAGGACGAGGCCGAGCGCGAGCGCCTGCGCGCGCTCGTGGAGGGCATCGTCGGGACCGCTCCGGACTCGGGTGGCTGCATCGTGCGCACCGCCGCGGAAGGCGCGTCGCCAGAGGCGCTCGAGGCGGATCTCGCGTTTCTGCGCAAGCTTTGGCAAGCGATCGCGGAGAAGGCCGCGCATACCTGCGCGGGGCAGCTCGTGCACGAGGATTTGCCTCTCGCGCTGCGGGTGCTGCGCGACTTGCTGAGCCCCGACGTCACGCGCGTGCGCGTGGATTCGGCCGCCACCTACGAGCGGATCCGAGAGTTTGCGGCGCGCTTCATGCCGAGCTCCGTGGATCTCATCGAGCTCTACCAGGACGCGCGGCCGATCTTCGATGTGTATGGAATCGAGGACGAAATCACCAAGGCGCTCGATCGCAAAGTGCCGCTAAAGTCGGGCGGGCATGTCGTGTTCGATCAGACGGAGGCGATGACGACGATCGACGTGAACACCGGCGCATATGTCGGTCACCGTAACCTCGAGGAGACGATTTTCCGAACGAACCTCGAAGCGGCCGTTACGATTTCAAGGCAGCTGCGGCTGCGCAACCTCGGCGGCATTATCATCATCGACTTCATCGACATGACCGAGGAGGAGCACCGCCGGCAGGTGCTTCAGGCGTTCACGGCGCGGCTCGCCGAGGATCATGCGAAGACCCAGATCATGAACGTCTCGCCGCTCGGGCTCGTGGAGATGACTCGGAAGCGCAATCGCGAGAGCTTGGAACACGTGCTCTGCCAGGCTTGTCCAAGCTGTGAGCGGCGCGGATTCGTCAAGACCTCGGAAACCATCTGCTACGAGATTTTCCGCGAGATTCTTCGGCAGCACCGCCAGTTCGGCTTCCAAGAGCTGCTGGTGCTGGCCCGGCCGCAAGTCATCGAACGGTTGCTAGACGAGGAATCGGCCGGTGTCGCCGAGTTGGAGGAGGTCACCGGGAAGCCGATTCGGCTCCAGAGCGAAGGGATGTATGCTCCGGATCAGTTCGACGTGGTTTTGATGTAGGCCACGATGGGTACGAGGTAGGTGCGTAAGCGATCCAAGCGGCTCGCGATAATCGGTGGAATCGCCGTCGTCCTCGTCGGGCTCGGTTTCGGCTCGTTCCGCGTGCTCGTGACGAATCTGCCGAGCTACCAGGACGACCTGCAGGCCTGGGTCAACGAGTCGTTGGGACTCACGCTCGACTTCTCGCGCGTCGACGCGCGTTGGGCGCTGCGCGGGCCGGAGCTCACGTTCCACGATGCACGTGTCGGGGCCAACGATCAGGCGCAGCCGTTCTTGACGGCGCGCGCCGTGCGCGTCGGTTTGAGCCCCGTGCGCCTGCTCGCGCAGCTCGTGCTGCGCCGCGAGCCCGGCATCGACCGGCTCACGTTCGACGGCATCGAGCTCACCTTCGTGCAGGAGCCCGACGGTGGGCTGCGCCTGCAAGGGGCTCCGGCCAGCGCGGCCGAGCGAGCGAGCTTCGCGCTCGAAGTGCCGCCCGACGTCGAAGTGAACGTGCGCGATAGCCACGTCGTGTATCTCGATCAGGAACGCAGCCGCGCTTGGGATTTCCAGGACGTCAGCGCGCGCATGCACCGCGAGGCCGGCACGCTGCTGCTCGAGGCGCGCGGGCGCCCGCCGAGCGAGCTCGGCAGCCGTCTCGTGCTCACGGCGCAGGGCGTCATCGAAGACCGGCGGTTCAGCGGTGACTGGCGGGTGTTCGCCGACGTGCGTTCCGTCGATCTCGCCGAAGCGGGGCGCGTGTTGCCGGCCACGGCGACGGCGGTGCCGCAGGCGGGTAACGGCGACGTGTCGGTGTGGCTCGAGTGGCACGGCGGCGTGCTCACGCACAGCACCGCCGAGCTCGCGCTCGACGATGTGGTGCTGCCGCGCGTGCTCGGCACGGCCGGCTCGCGCTTCGAGCGCATCGCGTTCACGCAGCGACTGGCAGCGCAACACCGACGGCTGGCGCCTTGCGTTGAACGACATTGCGATCACGCGCTCGGGCCGCGTCTGGCCGAGCGGCTCGAGTACCGAGATCGATTTCACGAGCGACGCGAGCGGACCCACGAGCCTCGCGTTGCGCAGCGATTTCTTGCGGCTCGAAGATCTCACGCCGTTCTTCTCACCGCTGCCCGAGTCGCGCGCTGCTCGAAGCGTGGTTCGCGCTCGCGCCGCGCGGGGATTTACGCAACGCGACGCTCGCGATCGGGCGCGACGGCGACCGGTGGGATTACTCGGTCGCCGCGGATTTCGCCGACTTGGGGTTGGCGCCGTTCGACGGATATCCCGGGTTCGACGCGATCAGCGGAGAGATTCGTGCCGACCCGCGCAGCGGGCGAATCGAGTTCCGCACGGAAGATGCGACGCTCGACTGGGCGAGCGTCTTTCGCCAGCGGCTCGACTTGACGGAGATCACGGGCATCGTGGTCTGGCGGCAAGGCCAGGACGCGACTCGACTCGTGAGCGACGACCTCGTGCTTGCGAGCGCCGACGGCACGACTCGCTCGAACCTGGAGCTCACGCTCCCGGCCGACGGAAGCTCTGCGCGGCTCGACCTCACGACCGCGATCTCCGAGTTCGACGTCACGGCCGTGAAACGCTATCTCCCGGCTCCGAAGATGCCCCCGGGCCTCGTCGCCTGGCTCGATAGCGCCATTCAGGGCGGCCGTGTGCACGACGCGGAGCTCACGTTCGTCGGGCCGCTTGCTGCGTTTCCGTTCGACGGGGGCGAGGGCGAGTTCCGCGCGACGGCCGACATCGAGCAGGGAGTGCTCGCGTTCATCAGGGATTGGCCTGCGGCCGAGGAGCTGAACGGCACGCTCGAGTTCGTGAACGCGAGCTTTGCGACGCGCGGCGCCGGACGAATCCTGGGCAACCGCACGGCCGACGTCCGCGCCGGCATCGCAGACGTGCGTGCGCCCGTGCTGACGCTGCAAACGCAAACGATCGGGCCTCTGGATCAGGTGCTGGCGTTCTTCCAGCGCGTGCCTCTGATAGCGCGGCAGCTCGGACCGGACTTCGCGCGGTTGCAAACGCCGTCCGGCAGCGGCGAGGCGAGCGTCGATCTGACGCTGCCCCTGCTCGAATCGCCCCGCGTTTCAGATCTCGGGCTCGCTCGGCATCATCGACGGCGAGCTTGCGTACCCAGGATTCCGCGCCGCACGCCACGGAGATCAACGGCACCCTGCGCCTGCGCGACGGCGCCGTCACGGGCGAGGGAATCGAGGCGATCTTCCTCGACGGCCCCATTACGGCCACGGTGGTGACGCCCGAGCAGCAGGGGTATCGCGCGCGCCTCGATCTCGAAGGCGAAGTGACGATCGACGCCGTGACGAGCGCGTTCAATCTGCCGCTGCGCGACCTCTTGGCTGGACAAACGCGCTGGCAAGGCAGCCTGCTGATCCCGTCTCACGGCACGGATCAGCCCGAGCCCGCGCGGATCACGGTCGGCTCGAATCTCTCGGGCGTCGCGCTGCGGTTGCCAGAGCCGTTTGCGAAATCGCCGGCCGAGCCCACGAATCTGCAGCTCGATCTCGTGTTCACCTCCGACGGCGGTCTCGACGCGGAAGGCTACCTCGGCGCGACGCGGCGCTTCGCGATGCAATTCGAGCCGCGCGACCAAACCGATGGCCGCTTTGCGTTTCGGCGCGCGGCGCTGCGCTTCGGCGGCATGCTGCCGGAGTTTCGCGCGGCGAGCGGCGTTACGGTAGACGGGAGCCTGCCCGCGTTGCCGCTCGACGAATGGCTCGCGCTGCCGCGCTGCCTCGGGACGGCCGATCGCTATGAACGACGTGTTCGCGGGCGCCACGCTCGACGTCGCCGATTTCTCGGCGTTCGGGCAGGAGCTCGGCAACAGCAAGGTCAGTGTGCGGAGGCGCACCGAGGATTGGCAGATCGAGATCGACAGCGGGCCCATCGCCGGCACGATTCTCGTGCCCGAGGATCTCGCGCGCGAGCCGCAAATCGTAGCGGTCATGCGCCGGCTGTACCTGACAGCCGGCAACTCGGCGCCGATGAGCGAGCTCGATCCGCGCGAGCTGCCCGGCTTGCAGCTGCATGCCGACGAATTCGCGATCGGTTCTCGGCAGCTCGGGCGTCTCGACGCCGAGATCGTGTCCGATCCGCTGGGGCTTCAGGCTCGTCTCGTTCGAGAGCGCGAGCGAAAGCTTCACGGCGCAGGGCGGGGGTGGCTGGTTCGCGGGCGCCGACGGCTATACGACGCGCTTCGCGGTGAGCCTGACGTCGAGCGACGTGGCCGGAATGCTCGCGCAGCTCGGCTTCGACCCGGTGATCGAGGCGGAGGTTGCCGAGTTCACCGCGAGCGCGTATTGGCCGGGTCCGCCGTCGGGGGATTGGCTGCAGCACGTGAGCGGCGATCTCGCGCTGCGCGTGGAGAAGGGCAGCCTGCTCGCCGTGCAGCCCGGCGCGGGCCGTATGGTCGGTCTCATGAGCTTCACGGCGCTGCCTCGCCGTCTCGCGCTCGACTTCCGCGACGTGTTCAACAAGGGTTTCGTGTTCGACGAGATCACCGGGGATTTCGTGATCGCGGACGGCAATGCTTACACGGACAATCTCAAGCTCACGGGCCCGGCGGCCGAGATCGGTGTGGTCGGCCGCACCGGGCTGCGCGACCGCGACTATCGCCAGCTGGCGGTCGTCACGGCGGAGCCCGGCAAGATCCTGCCCACCGTCGGCTTGCTCGGTGGCCCGGGCGTGGCCGCGGCGCTTTTGATTTTTACGCGGATTTTCAAGAAGCCGTTGCAAGGCATCGGGCAGTCCTCATATTGCCTCACCGGTACTTGGAGCGAGCCGCTCGTCGAGCGGGTATCCGACAAGCAGCTCGAGGAGGGCGAGATCTGCGCAGAGCTGCCGCCCGGAATGACGCCATCCGAGGAGGTAGCGGCGCGATGAGAGCGGCAGCAATTCAGATGACGAGCACGCGCGACGTGCGCGCGAATCTTGCGGAAGCGGGCCGGCTCATCGGCGCGGCCGTCGAGGAGGGCGCGGAGCTCGTCGTGCTACCAGAGAACTTTTCGTTCCTCGGTGCGACGGACGCTGAGCGCATCGCGGCCGCCGAGCCGTTCGGCGGCGGCCCCGCGCAGGACTTCCTAGCCGAGCAAGCGGCGAAGAGCGGCATTTGGCTCGTCGGCGGCACGATCCCGATCCGCGATCACGCACGGCGAGCGGGCTTCATCGCGTTCGTTGCTGTTCGACCCTGATGGCCGCCGCGCAGCACATTACGACAAGATCCATTTGTTCGACGTCGACATTCCGGGCCGCGCCGCGGAGCGCTACAGCGAAAGCGCGACGACGGCGCCGGGCACTCGCGTCGTCACGGCGAGCACACCGCTCGCGCCGCATCGGCATGACGGTGTGCTACGACATCCGCTTCCCCGGGTTGTTTCACCGCTTGAGCGTCGCGGGGATGGACATCCTCGTCGTGCCGGCCGCGTTCACGGTGCCCACCGGCCGCGTGCATTGGCGACCGCTGCTGCAGGCGCGCGCGATCGAGTCGATGGTGTACCTCGTCGCCGCCGGGCAGTGCGGCGAGCACGCCGGCGGGCGCTTGACCTATGGTCATTCGATGATCATCGGCCCTTGGGGCGAGATCACTTGCGGAGCGCGACGCGGGTGCCGGCGTCGTGTGCGCCGATCTCGACTTGAGCGCGCTTGCGGAGCTGCGCAACAAATTCCCGGTGCTCAAGCATCGGCGTGAGCTATGATTCAGCAGATGGCCAAACCCCAGCAACAACCTTCCGAGCGAGTCGATTCCGTCGCGATCGCGCGCGAGCTCGTGCTCGAGCGCAGCGGGCTCAGTTTGAGCTCCTTGGATCGCGCAATCGCCTCCGCGATGTCCCGCGACCTTGACTACGCCGATCTGTACTTTCAGATGAGTCGCTTCGAGACCTGGACCGTCGAGGACGGCATCGTCAAGGAGGGCGTCTACAGCATCGACCAGGGCATCGGCGTGCGGGCGGTCACCGGGGAGAGGACCGGATTTGCGTACGCGGATCAGCTCGACGAGCCCTCGCTGCTCGATGCCGTGGCCGCCGCGCGCGGCATCGCGCGCACTCAACGCAGCGGCAACCTCAAAGTCATGACGCGCGCGGCCGCGCCGAGTGAGCTCCTGTATCCGGTCGTCGATCCGCTCGTGAGCATGCAGGATCGCGACAAGGTGGAGCTCCTCGCGGACATCGATCGGCGCGCCCGCGCGATGGATCCGCGCATCACCCAAGTCGTCGCGAGCCTCGCAGGTGTCTACGAAGTGATACTCGTGCAAGGCTCTGATGGCACGCTCGCGGCGGACGTGCGGCCGCTCGTGCGCTTCAACGTGTCCGTAATCATGGAGCACGACGGGCGGCGCGAGCAGGGCTACGCGGGCGGCGGCGGGCGCGGGAATTTCAGCCTCGTGACCGCGGACGAGCGGCCGCTGGAGATAGCACGCGAGGCCGTACGGCAAGCCGCGGTGAACATGGAGGCCGTGCCTGCGCCGGCCGGCAACATGCCGGTCGTGCTCGGCTCCGGGTGGCCCGGTATCTTGCTGCACGAGGCGATCGGCCACGGCCTCGAAGGCGATTTCAACCGCAAGGGCACGTCGGCGTTCTCGGGTCGCATCGGCGAGCGCGTCGCCACGGAGCAGTGCACCGTGGTCGACGACGGCACGCTCGTGGGCCGCCGCGGCTCGCTGAACGTCGACGACGAAGGCACGCCGACGCAGTGCACCACGCTCATCGAGCGCGGCGTCTTGAAGGGCTACATCCAAGACAAGCTCAACGCGCGGCTCATGAACACGCGCTCCACGGGCAACGGCCGCCGCGAGTCGTTCGCGTACGCGCCGATGCCGCGCATGACGAACACCTACATGCTGCCCGGCACGTACGATCCCGAGGAGATCATCGCCTCGGTCGACAAAGGGCTCTACGCGCCGAACTTCGGCGGCGGCCAGGTCGACATCACGTCGGGCAAGTTCGTGTTCTCCGCGAGCGAGGCGTATCTGATCGAGCGCGGCAAGAAAACCGTGCCCGTGAAGGGCGCGATGCTGATCGGCAGCGGCCCCGAGGTGCTCACGCGGGTGTCGATGGTCGGCAAGGACTTGCAGCTGGACGCGGGGCTCGGGACCTGCGGCAAGGACGGGCAGTCGGTGCCGGTCGGCGTCGGCCAGCCCACGCTGCGCATCGATTCGCTCACGGTCGGCGGCACGCAAACCTAAGACGCGCGCGAAGGCGCTTTCCATCAGTGGCACGGCGACGGGTGGTCATGCTCGTCGCGTGGCCGGCGGCGCCTGAAGGCGTACGGTGCCAGTTGCAGGCGATGTGGGGCCGCGGCGTGCCGGTCGAGTCTGCGCATCGCGTCGCTGTCGGTCTGCCATTTCCAACCGACATCTCAGGTTTGTGGCCCCACGTGGTTGGGCGCCGCCGGCCACGCGCCGAGCACAACCACCCATCGCCGCGATTTCGACGCCCGCGCGCCGCGTGCGCGCATCGCTTCGCTCGCGACGCTCGTCAACGTACGCAGCGCGATGACGTCTCGCGAGCGCGCCCGCGCGCGCTAGCGCACGCGCGACCACCATCGTGAAATGGCGTCGAGGGGGTCGTGTGTTTCGCGCGCCGCGCGGCTGTCCCGCGCGCGTGGGGCCGAAAATTTCGCGCAGCGCTCCGAATGGCACACCGAGCAGCGCGCGATGCAAAGCTTCGATCGGCACGCCTAGGCCCCACATCGTCGATCGCAGCCGATGGTCGTTGCGGGCAGCCGCCAAGCGCGAAATGCATGAGCCCCTCGGCGTCCCACTGCGTCGAGACGCGTCGATGCACAGCGCGTCCAGTTAAGTTAAACGCGCCGTCGTGAGCAGGGTCACTGCGATGAGCAGACGCGTTCGCTAGGATGCGCGCCTAACTAACAAGAGCGAGCCAGGATGGCGATCAATTTTGAACGCACGATGACCGAAGCGGACTTCAAGCGCCCGCTGCTCGACGCCAATGAAGAGCGAATGGCGCGTGAGCTCTTAAGGGAGCCCGATCTCAAGGTCGACGGGTTGCGCGGTTCGCTGGCCTCTTGGCTGCTAGGGCTACTCGGGGGTTCCGGCCGCTGAGCCGGCGCCGCGGCTCGGCCGCGGCCACGCAAGCGGCGCGCGGCTTGCCCCGGCCGTTAGCGGCGGAACAGAATACGCTCCCCATTGACCAGCGGTCGGTGCGCGACGAGGGGATGAGCAGATGTGGCTGTCGAAACCCGTCTACGAAACGTTGCCCTTCTATTACATGGCCGTGGGGGTAATCGCGCTTCTCGCCGGACTCTACGTGAACTACTGGCACTGGCCGCTGATCTGCATTCTCGTCGGGCTCGGCAGCTTGCTCGCGGGGCTCGTCGTGTGGCTGAAGCGCCGCGACCACCGATCGAGCCGTAGCTGAGCGGATGTCGATCAGGCGGATCGAACCTCGTCTCGACGCTCTAGGTCCTGTTCCTCGAACTCGTCCTCGTCCTCGTCCTCGTCCTCGTCCTCGACGTCCGCGTCGTCCGCGTCTTCCTCATCGAGCGCTTTTCCTCGTCGTCTTCCTCGGCATGTCCCAATGCTTGGCGCATGTCGCGATACAGCAGCTTGTGCTCGCCGAGCTGGATCACGTCGCCGTCAACGAGCTCTTGCGCGCTTCACGCGTTTGGATTTGATGAAAACGCCGTTGGTGCTGTTCAAGTCCTCGACCACCGACTGCGCTCGATCCGACACCACTTGAGCGTGATGCCGCGAAACGAACTTGCTGCGGATCTGAAGATCGTTGTCGGGCGTGCGGCCGATGATCGCGCGACCAACGGGCAGGGTGAAGTCCATCAGGAATTGATCCTTGAACAGCACCTCTAGCTTGCCGACGGATTGATCGCCGAATTGCCCCGTCGGCTCGAAGCTGCGCTCGTGCTCGCGCATGCGCTCGGCGAACTCCACCCACTGCAGCTCCTCCGCAGCCGCTTTGACCAAGTGCTGGTCGACGGCCGTGCGCTCCTCCGTAAATGCGCAGAGCATGGCCGTGTCGCAAAGTATATTGACGAGACGAGGCACGCCGCCGGCGTACCGAAACACGATATCGCACGCCGTGTCGTCGAAGATCTTGCGGCCTTTAGCGCCGGCGATGTTGAGGCGGTGCTCGATGTACTCGTGCGTTTCGCGCTTGGACAGCGCGCCCAAGTGAAAGCGCAGCCGAACGCGCTGCGTCAGCTGCTGCAACCGCGGGGAATCGAGCTTACGCGACAGCTCGGGCTGTCCCGCCAGGATGATCCGCAGCAGCTTCTCCTTCTGCGTCTCGAGGCCGGACAAGAGGCGCACTTCCTCGAGTACCTTGCGCGACAGATTCTGCGCTTCGTCGATGACGAGCAGGATCTTCTTGCGGTTCGCGTACTGTTCGACCATGTAGTCTTTCAGCATCGCGAGAAGCTCCACCTTGCGTTTGCGAAACGGCTTGAAGCCGAACTCGACGAGCAGGGTCTGGAGGAATTCGACGGGGGAGAGCTGCGTCTGGCTAATGTGCGCGAGAACGATGTCGTCGGGCAGGTCCGCGAGAAAACTCTCGATCAAGGTAGTCTTGCCGGAGCCGATGTCCCCGGTGATCACCACGAAGCCGTCCGCGAGCCAGATGGTCGACTCCATGTACGCCTTGGCTCGCGAGTGTTGCTTGCTCGCAAACAGGAACTGCGGATCCGGCGACAGACGGAACGGTGGCTCGGTGAGTTGAAAGAGCTCGCAGTACAAGCGGATCCCCTGAAAATCTGCAGCGAAGCCTAATACAACGGCTCGAGTGTTTCGAGGTCAGGCATCCCGTCCGACCGCTGCCCGCAAAGCGGACAGCCGTTCCAAAAGCCGCGCGCGGTCTGCGTCGACGAGGGTGCAGTGGCCTAGTTTGCGCTCAGGCCTGGGATGTTTTCCGTAATCATGTAGATGCGCGCCCGGGAGGGCCAGAATCGCCTCGCGTCGGGGCTGGGTGCCGATCAGGTTCAGCATCGCCGCGTGGCCGCGGGGGCTCGGATCGCCGAGCGGCCAGCCCAACACGGCGCGCAGGTGGTTCTCGAATTGACTCACCTCGGCCCCCTCGATCGTCCAGTGCCCGGAGTTGTGTACGCGCGGCGCCATCTCGTTCGCGACGAGCCCAGTGCGCGTGTGAAAAAACTCGACGGTCAGGACGCCTCGGTACTCGAGCTTCTGCATGATCGCGGCGAGCCACGTTTCCGCCTGCCGCTGCAGAGCGTGGTCCGTGTAAGGCGCGACGGTGCTGCTAAGGATGCCGTTACGGTGTACGTTCTCGGCGAGCGGATAGAACACGCGCTGCGCCGAGCCGCACACGCCGATCAACGACAGCTCGCGCTCGAACGCAACCCAGCCTTCCGCGATCGCGGGCACACGCTTGAGCTCATCCCAACCCGCGATCAGGCCGGCGAGCGAATCCGCGATGCGTTGGCCGCGGCCGTCGTAGCCGAGCCGCCGCGCCTTCAAGACGATCGGCCAGCCGAGCGTGCGGCTTGCCTCGTGCAGGTCCTGTTCCGCCGCGATCGCGACGAACGGCGCCGTCGGAATGCCGAGCGAGCCGAACAGCTGCTTTTCGTGCAAGCGGTCCTGCGCCGCGGCGATCGCGGCCGGCGGCGGAAAGACCGGCACGCGGCCGCGCACGGTCGCAAGCACGGCGACGGAGACGTTCTCTATCTCCAGCGTTAGAACGTCCACTTCGCTTGCGAGCCGCGCGAGCGCCGCGGCGTCGTCGAGGGCTCCGACCACGATCTCGCCCACTTGCCCGCCCGGGGAATCCGCGTCGCGATCGAGAAACACGCAGTCGATGCCGAGCGGATAGCCCGCAAGCGCGAGCATGCGGCCGAGCTGACCGGCACCGACGACGCCTACCCTGGTTCTGCTCATGGGACCGCGAAGCTACTTCGCGGTGGAGCGCGGATCGGGATTTTCGAGAACTTTGGCGGTCTGCGAGGCGCGATACCGCTCGAGCGCGGCCGCGATCGGCGGATACTTGTTGGCGAGGATCGCGGCGGCGAGCAACCCCGCATTGACCGCGCCTGCCTTGCCGATCGCGAGCGTCCCGACGGGCACTCCGCGCGGCATTTGCACGATCGAGAGCAGCGAGTCGAGACCACTCATGGCGCGGGACCTCACGGGCACGCCGAGCACGGGCAAGCGAGTTTTCGCGGCCGTCATGCCGGGCAGGTGTGCGGCACCGCCCGCACCCGCGATCAGCACCTCGAGTCCCCGCTCCGCGGCGCCGGTGGCATACTCGAAGAGAAGATCGGGAGTGCGGTGCGCGGAGATCACGCGGACCTCGAACGGGATGGCAAGCTGTTCGAGCGCCTCGGTGGCGTGAACCATCGTCGACCAGTCCGATACGGACCCCATGATGACGCCGACCAACGGTTTCATCGCAACATTGTACAGCAGTTAGAATTGGCCTTCTCAGCGGAACGGTAGTCACGGCAATGGATGCACACGGTGTTGCGGACACGCTCCAGTCGGTCGCCGCGCAGGCGGTCGAGCTCGCGCGGCGTTTCGGTGCCGATCAAGCGGAAGCGGGCGTGAGCTACGACGAAGGGTTATCGGTCACGGTGCGCATGGGCGAGCTCGAGTCGGTGGAGCGGCAGCGCGACCGAGGTCTCGCCGTGACGATCTACAAGGACACGCGCAAAGGCAGCGCGAGCACGACGGACTTCTCGCCTGCGAGCGTCGAGGACACCGTCAAGAAAGCGCTCAGCATCGGCAGCTTCACCGCTCAAGACGAGTATGCGGGCCTCGCGGACGCGAAGCTCATGGCCACTGACGTGCGCGACTTGGATCTGTATTTTCCGTGGGATCTCGACGTCGAAGGCGCCACCGCTTTGGCGCTGCGCGCGGAAGACGCCGCGCGCTCGCTCGATGTGCGGATCGCGAACTCCGAAGGTGCCACGGCGTCCACGGGCGGCGGACATCGCGTCTACGCGAACAGTCACGGCTTCGTCGGCGGCTATCCGACGAGCACGCATTCGACGAGCTGCAGCGTGGTCGCAAAATCGAGCAGCTCACTGGAGCGCGACTACTGGTACACCGTGAGCCGCTCACCCGACGAGCTCGATTCTCCCGAGAGCGTCGGCGCGGAAGCGGCGCGTCGTGCGTTGCAGCGGCTCGATGCGCGGCAGCTGTCGACTCGTGTGGTGCCGGTGCTGTTTCCGGCGGAGCTCGCAAAGGGGTTGTTCGGCCACTTGGTCGGGGCGATCCGCGGCACGAGTCAGTATCGGCGCGCGTCGTTCCTGCTCGACGCCGTGGGCAAGCAAGTCTTCCCGGAATTCATCGACATCGACGAAGACCCGCTGATTCCCCGCGCGCTCGGCAGCGCGCCGTTCGACGGCGAAGGCGTTGCGACTCGGCCGCGGCCGCTCGTGAAGGCCGGTGTGCTGCAAGGCTACGTGCTGTCCAGCTATTCGGGGCGCCGGCTCGGCCTGCAGACCACGGCGAATGCCGGCGGCGTGCACAACTTGATCGTGCGCCCGACGGCCGGGTCGCTAGAGGAGCTGATCGCCGCGGCCGACGAGGCGTTCGTGGTGGGCGAGCTGCTCGGCCAAGGCGTCAACATCGTGACCGGCGACTACTCGCGCGGCGCCGCCGGCTTCTGGGTCGAACGCGGCAAGATCGTCCACCCCGTCAACGAGGTCACGATCGCCGGCAGCTTGGCCGACATCTTCAAGAACATTCGCGCCGTCGGCTCCGACGTCGACGTCCGCGGCACCGTGCGCTGCGGCTCCGTCCTCGTCGACGGCCTCACCGTCGCCGGCCAGTAGAAATCGGGGTCGGGTACTAATTTCCGCCGCTCGACGATCGATCGTTCGCGGAGCTAGCGGAAATTAGTACCCGACCCCGTTTTCAGCGGCGGGAGATGATGCGCGGGCCGGGCTGTGACGCTGCGGCTTCCGCGTCGGCGGCCACGGCGGCTGCGACGGCTTCGCTTTGCAGGTCCGCGTCGACTACGTCAGCGAGCGATTTGCCGCCGACCGCCGCACGGATCGCCTCCTCGACGTTGTCGGTGAGCGCGCGCACCGTGGCGTTCCATTCGGCGCTCGCGCCTGCGGAGTGGTCGCGCTCCGTCGCGCGTACCGCGTCGAGAATCTCGGCGACGGAAATGCGCCGCGGATCCCTCGCGGGAATCAGCCGGCGCTCGCTCGTTTGCGTGAGCAGCTTGCAGTGCGTGAGCGCGGAAACGACGGGCTCGAGCAGATGCCGCGGTATCCGGATCCGCGCAGCGAGACTCTCGACGCGCCAGCCGTGCCCCGGTTTCTCGAAATCGCGTCCGACGAGCAGCATCGTGGAGAGCGCGAGGTGCTCCCGCACGCCGTTCGACATGCTCTCGGTACGCTGCCCGAGGCGCAGGTAGTCCGGGTTCTGCAGATAGAACGCTAGCTGTGCGCCGAGCAGCAATATGAGCCACGACAGGTGCATCCAGAGCATCGCGATGATCACGATCGCGAATCCGGAGTAGATCGCCTCCCAGCGGCTCACGCTCACGAAGACGCTCGTGAACAGGCTGCCGCAGCCGGCCCAAAGCACGCCCGCAAGGATGCCGCCGTACACGGCGGGGCGCACATGGACGCGGGTATTCGGCACGAACACGTATAGGAAGCTGAACGCCGCGATCACGAGCACATAAGGCATCAGCCCGCCTAAGCTCGCGAGCCACGCGCCGAACGGCCCCATCTGCGCGAGCCGTTCCATCACCATCGTGCTCGCGACGCTCGCCGTAAAGCCGATCGCGACGCTCATCAGCAACGGACCGACGAGCATCACGCTCAGGTACTCGCTGAAACGCCGAGCAAAGCTGCGCGGGCGGTCCACGCGCCAAACGTAGTTGAAGCTGCTTTCGACCTTGTGCGCCATCGACAGCGCGGACAGCAGCAGCAGCGCGATAGCGATGCTCGCGATGCGTGGAGCCGCTGACGTTGTCGACGAAGCCGACGATGCGCGTCGTGAGCTCGCCGGCGCGCGGGCCGAGCGGCGCCAGGAAATTGAAGATCAGCGGCTCGAGGTCGCGGTGGATACCCAAGGCCTTGAGCACCGAGAAAGTGAAGGCGAGCAGCGGTACGACCGCGAGCATCGTGGTGTACACCAGGCTCATCGCGCGGAGGCTGAGCTCGCCGGCGAGCAAGTCGCGCAGTAGCGCATACGCGTAGCGCGCGACGGCGAGCCAGCGAGGCGGTGGGTCGTAGATCGACCGGTGATGCCGCCAGAGCCAACTCTCCAGGCGTTGGGTTATGAACTCCATGCGCGTTGGCCTCGTTGGATCGCGCGCGCCGCGCTCACTGCAGAGTTTCTCCCGCGAGCCGATGCAGGGCCTCGTAGTACTTGGCGCGCGTGCGCTCCACGACGACGGTCGGCAGGCTCGGGCCCGGCGCGGTCTTGTTCCAATCCAACGTCTCGAGATAGTCGCGTACGTACTGCTTGTCGAAGCTAGGCGGTGATGCGCCGACCTCATACGTGTCCGCCGGCCAAAAGCGCGAGGAATCCGGCGTCAGCAGCTCGTCCATCACGCGCAGCTCGCCCGCGTCGTCGAGCCCGAACTCGAACTTGGTGTCGGCGATGATGATGCCCCGCTCGCGCGCGTATTCGGTGGCGCGCGCATACAGCTGCAGCGAGACGTCCTTGACCTTGCGCGCGAGCTCCACGCCGATGAGGTTCTCGACGTCCGCGATCGAGATGTTCTCGTCGTGCGAGCCCGGTGCGGCTTTCGTGCTCGGCGTAAAGATCGGCTGGCGCAGCCGCTCGGCGAGCTCGAGGCCGGGCGGCAAGTCTACGCCCGACACGCGGCGGCTCTTGCAATAGTCCTTCCAGCCGGAGCCGATCAGATAGCCGCGTACCACGGCTTCGACCGGCAGCGCCTTCAGGTCGTGCACGACCACGGCACGGTCCTTGACCGTTTCGTGGTCGCGCGAATCCGCCAACACCGCAGTCGGATCGATGCCCGTTAGATGGTTCTTGCTCACCGACTCGAGACGCTTGAACCAGAAGCTCGAGATCGCGGTCAGCACGATGCCTTTGCCCGGGATTGGATCCGGTAGCACCACGTCGAACGCTGAGATACGATCGGTCGCGAGTATCAGCAGACGCTGTGCATCGACGCGATAGATATCCCGTACTTTTCCTCGAGCGACGAGCGGCAAGCTGTTCAGACTCGATTCGAAAAGAGCTTGACCCGTACGCGTCATCTCGTTGCGCCGCAAATATGAGGAAACCAAGGGCACGATAATGATCCTACCCACCGGCGTTCGGCAACCTTCGTTCCGGGCTTGCGCGTGACACTGTTCACGAAATGAACGGCGCATCAATGCAATGGTTCGGCAAAGCGGTCGGCGGCGTGCTCGGCTTCGTCGCCGCGGGCCCGATCGGCTCGTTGCTGGGCCTCGTCATCGGTCATCAATTCGATCAAGGCGTCGCGAGCCGTGCTTCTCGCTCGAGCTCGACGCACGAGATCAGTCAAGTATTTTTCGAGATCGCGTTCGAGGTCATGGGCTGCATCGCAAAGGTGGACGGCCGCGTCTCGGAGAACGAGATCCGTGTCGCGCGGGGCATCATGCGCGGCATGAACCTCTCGGAGCCGCAGGTGCGCGAGGCGATCGATTGCTTCACGCGGGGGAAGAGCCCCGAGTATCCGCTGGACGAGCGATTGCGGCTACTCGCCTCGCACGTGGTTGGCCGCGGCGAGCTGGCTCGCGCATTCGTGCAGATTCAGCTGCAGGCGGCTATCGGCGCTGGGCAGATCGACGCGGGTAAACGGCAGCTCCTGTGGCGCGTCGCGAGCGCGCTCGACATCGATCGCGCGGAAGTGGCGCAGCTCGAGGCGCTCGTACGCGCCTACCAGCAGCGCGGTGCGCGCCAACCCGAAAAGGCCGCGAATCTCGACGACGCGTATCGCGTGCTAGGCGTGCCGGCGACCGCTAGCAACGGCGAAGTGAAGACCGCGTATCGCCGCCTGATGAACCAGTACCATCCGGACAAGATCGTCGCGCGCGGCTTGCCGCAATCAATGGCGGGGATGGCGGAGCAAAAGACGCTCGAAGTCCGCGCGGCCTACGAGGAAATCAAGGCGACGCGCGGCTTCAAATAGGCGTTATGCGGGGCGCCGCAAAGGTTCGCTGCGCGCTTTTGCTTTCGGCAGCTCGCGCCGGGCGTTGAAAACGACGATGGTTTTCCCGCTCGCTCTCACCAAGCCCTGATCCTCGAGCACCTTGAGCACGCGGCCCGCCATTTCGCGCGAGCAGCCAACG
The DNA here is from genome assembly GCA_963744305.1 of uncultured Gammaproteobacteria bacterium. Classification (GTDB taxonomy): domain Bacteria; phylum Pseudomonadota; class Gammaproteobacteria; order Steroidobacterales; family Rariloculaceae; genus FEN-1219. Next base: position 5,004 of record CAVUTF010000015.1, on the reverse strand, counting down.
AGCCGGGAGAGCTCCTGCCGCGACACCTTGATCTGCATGCCGTCAGGATGCGTCATCGCATCGGGCTCGCGGCACAGGTCCATGATCGCGTGCGCGACGCGCCCGGTGACGTCGACGAATGCGAGGTCGCCGAGCTTGCGATTCGTGCGGTCGAGCCGGGTCGCAAGCTGCGTCGCTAGCTCGAAGATCAAGCCGGGGCTTTCGGACGCGATTTGGCGAAACCGCGGATACGTCATCTCCGCTATTTCGCTCTCGCTGCGCGTGCGTACCCAGGCGCTGCGCGTCGGCTGTTCGTAGAACAAGCCCATCTCGCCGAAGAACTGACCTTTGTTGAGATACGCGAGGACCATCTCGTTGCCGTCTTCGTCCTCGATCATGACTTCGACGGAACCATCAACGATGTAGTAGAGGACGTCCGGGAGATCGCCGGCGTGAATCATCACCGTCTTCCCCGGAATCGTGCGCACTCGACAGTAGCTCAAGAAGCGATTGATCGCCGGTACATCGCTCAAGGGGCGCAGGGCTTCTTCCATAGATTTAGAGCTCCGGTTTGACGTAATACTGTATTTAATCAATTCCCCGCAAACTCGCAAGTGATAAGCATCTCTGCTTGTGACCCAGTTCACAGGAATAGGGAAATTCGTCGCAGCAAACCGCCGCCGAGCGCCATCGCGCGGCGGGCGAGCCAAGGCAGCGCGACGCCGCCGCCAAGACTCGCCATCGTGCCGTGATGCGCTTCGTCTTCCGACATGCGCACCAGAATCGCGTGACTTTTCGAATCTCTCTCGGGTAACCGGCGCAAATGGTCCTGCAAATGCGCTTCGACCTGACTTTCGGTCTCCGCGACGAAGCCGAGACTCATCGCATCGCTGCGCAACCCGGCCAACACTCCGACGCAAAAGCTGCCCGCGTACCAAAAGGGATCGAGCACGCTCTTGCGGCCGCCGAGCTCTCGCAAGCGTTCCGCGCACCACGCCAGGTGATCGCGCTCTTCGTCGGCCGCGGTGTTGAGCTGACGATGTGTCGCGGCGGAGCGCGCGACGAGCGCTTGACCGTGGTACAAGGCTTGCGCAGCCATCTCGCCCGCATGATTCACGCGCATCAGCGCGGCGCTTTGGCGCCGCTCGGCTCTTGTGAGCGGCAGCTCGAAAAGCTCGTGCGCGGGTGAAGGACGGCTTGCTTCGCGCGGTGCCGCCAGGGTGCGCAGCCCTTGGTCCAGTGCCGCGATCAGGCGATCTTGCATCGACACGGGTGCGCGCATGTTTGCGATTATATAAGGCGTCGGCGCCTTGCGTGGCCGTGACGGCCCCAGTACTATTCCGCCTCTTTGGCCCTAGCCGCCGGCCCCGAAGCTCGAATCCAAGCGCATGAAAACGTTCTCCGCCAAGCCGGAAACCGTCCGCCGCGACTGGTACCTCGTCAACGCCGAGGGCAAGACGCTAGGCAGACTCGCCTCGGCGCTCGCGCATCGCCTGCGCGGCAAGCACAAGCCGGTCTATACCCCGCACGTGGACACGGGCGACTACATCGTCGTGATCAACGCCGAGAAGATCCGGGTAACGGGCCGCAAGCTGCAGGACAAGATCTACTACCGGCACACGGGCTATATCGGCAATATGAAGACCGAGCCCCTCGAGAAGTTGCTGAGCCGGGCGCCCGAACGCGCGATCGAAATCGCCGTGAAGGGCATGTTGCCCGCAGACCTCTCGGCCGAAAGATGCTGAAGAAGCTGAAGGTCGTGCGCGGCGCCGAGCATCCGCATCAGGCCCAGCAGCCGAAGCCGTTGGAGCTGTAAGACTATGGCGACACAGAGCAATTACGGTACCGGGCGACGCAAAACTTCGGCCGCGCGCGTGTTTCTGAGACCCGGCACGGGCGAAATCAGCGTGAACGGCCGGCCGCTGGATACGTTTTTTGGGCGCGAGACGTCACGGATGATCGTGCGCCAGCCGCTCACGGTCGCGGCGGCGGAGAACAAGTTCGACATCCACGTGACGGTCAGCGGCGGCGGCATCACCGGCCAGGCCGGCGCCATCCGCCACGGCATCACGCGCGCACTCATCGCCTACGACGAGACGCTGCGCGCCGGGACTGCGCAAGGCGGGTTTCGTCACGCGCGACGCGCGCGAGGTCGAGCGCAAGAAGGTCGGCCTGCGCAAGGCTCGCCGCACGCACGCAGTTCTCCAAGCGCTAATCGGCATGGCAGTCAGACCGCTGGATGGATCGCCTCGTTCGCTTGGGGGATCGTCCAGCGGTAGGACATCGGACTCTGACTCCGAGAACCTAGGTTCGAATCCTAGTCCCCCAGCCAACGAACACCGGGTCTTGCCCGGGCACATCCTTTACACCTTATTCCGGCCCCCTGTGTCAGGGTAGTTGTCGCGTCCTACCTCGTAGCTGTGGGGCGGATACGCGAGGATTAAATGACCCGACCGTACTCCGTGGCCTTCAAACAGAAGATGGTGGAACGGCTTACCGGCAAGCGGCCGTGAGCGCGCTGCAGCTGTCTAAGGAAACCGGAATTCAACAGCAAAGTCTCTCGCGGTGGCTTCGGGAGGCGCGTACCCTGCCGCTGATGGCATCAAAGGAACCGGTTGTTCGCCAGTGGACTGTCGAGCAGAAAGCGCGAGTTCTGGCAGAAGCGTCCCGGCTCAGTGGCGAAGAGCTCAGTGCTTACCTGGATCGGGAAGGCGTGGCGTTTGCTGACTTTGAGAGTTGGCGAATGGCGCTGGAGGAAGCGGTCGAGCCAGTGCCACGACCAAGCGGATCCGAAAGCTAGAGCGTGAGCTCGCTCGCAAGGAGAAGGCGTTCGCTGAGGCTGCTGCGCTTCTCGTTCTAAAAAAAACGGTGGCGAGCCTCTACCAGCGACGAGGACGAAGACACCGACGAGGAGAGCGAGAACTGATCCTCTCGGCGATCACCGAAGCCCAAATGAGGCGCGCGTCTAGCCCAGGCATGTCAAAGTCGTTGGAATCTCGGTCGCACTGTGGAGCGCTGGCGGAACCGGCCCGGGAGCGACGATCGCCGATGTGGACCTCATCGGCGACCGCACAATGCACTATTGGCCGTTGAGGAAGCTCAAGTCCTCAGCCTCCTGACGAGCTCCGATACGCCAGCCTGTCCCCGAAGCAGCTCGTCCCACAGCTGGCCGACGAAGGCCTTTACCTGGCATCGGAGTCAACGATGTATCGGCTGCAGCGCCGCTATGGCCTGCGCGCGAAGCCACGAGCGATGCCGAACCCACGTGACGCGCGCCTGTACGCTCCACCATGCCACCCGGCCTAATCAGGTCTGGAGCTGGGACATCACGTGGCTGCCCACGACCGTACGCGGCTTGTTCCTGCGCCTTTACCTTGTGATGGACGTCTGGAGTCGTCGCATCGTCGGTTGGCGAATCGCAGACCGCGAGTCCGCACAAACAGCCGCGGAGCTCATTACGCAGGTCTGCCACGACGGCAACGTCGATCCTAGTGGGCTGGTCCTGCACTCCGACAATGGCCTGCCGATGCGCAGCGGCACGATGATCGCAACGCTGCAGTGGCTTGGAGTCGTGCCATCGTTCAGCCGCCCTCACGTCTCTAACGACAATCCCTACTCAGAGGCCCTGTTCCGAACGCTCAAACACACTCCAGCGTATCCGCGGCTGCCGTTCAGCGACATTGGCTCTGCGCTGCGTTGGGTTGCTCGCTTCGTCGACTGGTACAACCGAGAGCATCGCCATAGCGCACCGAAATACGTGACGCCGGATCAGCGCCACTTCGGTCTCGAGCATGAGATCCTTGCTCGCCGCCGGAGCTGTACCAGCGAGCTCGAAGTTCTACTCCCCAGCGCTGGAGCGGTGCGCCCCGTGACTGGATGCCCATAGGTCTCGTCGAGCTCAATCCGCTGCCGGAATCTGCTGGCTCCGCTGACCGAACGAGGCGACAATTTCTTGACACCTACCGAGGGGACATCGTTAACACTTTGGAGGCGAACGGGTTGGCGCCTGGCTCAACCCGTGCAGCGGCCTCATCGAAATACCCTAGATCGAAGTCGAGGAAACTGACAAGCCAGATCTTGTCGGCGACCTCGCGAATGCCCACGAATTGCCCGGCAAACACGATGCTGAGGTTGATCTTGCGCTTACCGATGCAGATACGCCCGCACTGCGTGACGCGGACCGTGCGGTCATGGAAGGGATACTCGGGTGGATCGGGAGCGCGGTACGCGCGCGGCGAAGGTGTATAGAGCTCCGCGGGATAGCGACCGTTGAGCGCCTGATGCGGGCGCTCGTAGTTGTAAACCTCCAGGAAGTCATCGAAGCGGCGTTGCTGCTGCAGGAAGTTGTACGAGGCCGGCTTCGTGGCTTCCTTCTTCAGTGTGAGGTGCAGCCGCTCGTGACGGCCGTTCTGCTGCGGGTGGCCGGGCTTGATGCGCTCGAGGTTGATGCCTAAGCGTAGCCACCAGACCGAGAGCCGACTCAAACCGAACAGCGCATTCGGCAAGCGAACGGCACGCCGTTGTCGGTGCGGATCGCTTGCGGCAGACCATATTCCTTGAAAACACGCTCAAAGACGGCAAAGGCGAAGGTCGACTGCGTCGACTCTAACCCCTCACAGGCGAGCAGAAACCGAGAGCTGTAATCGGTCACCGTCAGCGGATAGCAATACTGGCGGTTGCCGAGCATGAACTCGCCCTTGAAGTCGGCGCACCACAAACCGTTGGGTGAGCTCGTCGAGCTCAGCGGCGTGCCCTCAGCCTTGTACCGCCGGCGTTTGCGCGGTTTGACCAGGCCGTGGCGATCGAGCACCGCGTGCACGGTGCTCTTCGCCGGGGTCGGACCATCGGGAAGTCGCGGATGAGCTTCTCGCGGATCTTCACCGCACCCCAGGTCGGGTGCTCCTGGCGCAGCGTGACGATCGTGCGCTCGACTTGAAAAGGCAACCGGTTGGCGTGCCGATAGGGTCGACGGCTTCGATCGAATAGTCCTTGAGCCCAAGATCCTTGTAGCGGTTGAAGACCTTG
>CAVUTF010000014.1:0-13727 GCA_963744305.1 uncultured Gammaproteobacteria bacterium | reverse complement strand
GCGTGCCGACATTATTTGGAATTGGCCGGCGTATCGCTGACCGTCGACCAACGTCAGGCCGCGCTTCTCTAGTAGCGGACCAATCCGAGGCTCGTGTCCAGCGAAATCATGGAACAGCTGCAAGCGTTATCCGCGCTGGCGCCGCGACAGCAGCGTCGCGCGGAAGTGATCGCCGTTCGCGCGCGTGAAACCGCCGTGCGATTCGAACCAATCTTCGCTGTTCGCGGCCAGCACCTCCGACCAAATGTAGGAGTAGTAACCCCCGGAGTAGCCGCTCATGCCGTGGCTGTAGTACGGCGTGCGGTAACGCGGCGGGACGGGCGCGTAGTCCACGCCATCCGCCGCCAACGCTGCCGCTTCGAACGCCATTACGCCGTTCGCATCCGGCACCTGTGCAGCGGTGATTTGGTGCCATCGCTGGTCGAGCAACGCGGCGCCGAGGTACTCGGTCGTGGCAAGCCCCGGTTGAACTTTCCGCGGCGATCACCTTGTCGAGAAGCTCCGAGGTATGGCGGCGCCCGTCTCGTAGTGCTTCGCATCGTTTTGACACGGCGGGCCAGCTGGCCCACATTTCATTGACCTGCGAGGGTACTCCACGAAATCGCGCGGCACGCGGGTGCCGGCGAAATAGGGGGTATTCCACGGCTGAAAACATCCGTGCAGCGCGTGGCCGAACTCGTGAAAGGCCGTCGTTACCTCATCCCAGGTCAGCAGCGTCGGCTGACCTTCCGGGGCTCGGGTATGTTGAGATGGTTCGCCACTACGGGAAGGTCGCCGGTGAGACCCGATTGCGACACATACGAGTTGATCCAGGCGCCACCGCGCTTGGATTTGCGCGCGTACATGTCGGCGATGAAGATGGCGCGTTGTCTGCCGTTCGCGTCGAACACGTCGTACACGCGCACGTCCGGATGGTAGAGCGGTAGATCCGTCCGGCGCTTGAAGCTCAGACCGTAGAGCTGGCTCGCCGCATAGAACACACCGTTCTCCAGCACATTCGTCAGCTCGAGGTAGGGTTTGAGCTGCGATTCTGTCGAAGGCGTACTTCTCGACCCTGACCTTTTCCGTGTAGTAAGCCCAGTCCCACGGCGCGAGGTCGAACCCGCCGCCTTCCTTGTCGATGACGGCTTGCAGCTCCGCGGCTTCGCGTGTCGCGTTGGCGACTGCGGCCGGCGCAAGCTGCCTCAACATCTCGTTGACCGCTTGCGGCGTAAGCGCGGTCTCGTCTTCGAGCACATAGACCGCATGGTTGGCATAGCCGAGCAGCGCGGCACGCTCGGCACGCAGCTTCATAGTGCGGCTGATGATCTCGCGAGTGTCGAATTCGCCGCCCTTGCTGCCGCGCGCGATCGAAGCTTCGTGCAGCCGCTGGCGCAACGGTCGGAGGTGAGCAGCGATTCCGGCGGCTGGCCGGTGGTGTTGAGGAGCGTCAGCACGTACTTGCCGGCCAGGCCGCGCGACTTCGCTTCCTCCGCCGCGGTCGCGATCTGCGTCGCCGTCAGACCGTCCAGCTGCTTCACGTCGTCCACCACCACGGCGGAGGCGTTCACTTCATCCAGCACCTTCTCGGCGAACTGGCTCGACAGTGTCGCCAGTTCGGCGTTGAGCGTTTTGAGCTTTTCCTTGTCGGGCGCGGAGAGTTTGGCGCCGGAGCGCACGAAGTCGCTGTAGTAGCGTTCGATGAGGCGCTGGCCCTGTGGATCGAGGCCCAAGCCGGCGCGTCGCTCGTACAGCGACTCGATGCGCTCGAAGAGCTTCGCGTTGAGCTGAATCGCGTCTGAGTGCGCGGCGAAACGCGGGGCGTAGTCGCTGCGCAGCTTGTCGCGCGCATCGTTGGTGTCCGCACCGACGAGATTGAAGAACACGGTGGTGGCGCGGTCGAGAAGCTGCCCGCTGCGTTCCAGCGCCACAAGCGTGTTGTCGAACGTGGCCGGCTGCGGATTGTCGGCGATGGCCAGCACCTCCTTAAGTTGCGCGGCCATACCCGCATCGAAGGCAGGTGCGAAATCGCCGTCCCGGATGCGATCGAACTGGGGATAGTGCAACGGCAGAGGGCTCGGCGCCGCGAACGGGTTCGTGGCGGGCAGGTCCTCGGGTTCGGCGGCCGGGGACGTCGGTGACGTGGCGGCGATCAACGTGGCGAGAAGGAGTGATGCGATTCGGTTGCTCATGTGATCGAACGGCAGTTGGTGTTGGCTCTCGATCACCAAGCCTAACCCGTCAAACCCGCAAGGTCACTGGCGCCGGCGGAAGCGTCACTGCGCTTCCTTCCATCGCGAGGCGCCCTCCGACTCTTTCCACTGCGCCGTCGGCGAGCAGATCACGAATCACTACGACTTCATGAGCAATCGGCCGGCTCCGAACACCCGCGTCAGGCCGGCCGCGGTGTCGGTGCCTAGGCGGTTGCCTCTTCCAGCTCCGGAGGCCCGAACACGTCGTTCTCCGGCGTGATCTTCCCGACGCGGCACAAAAGCCCGCGCAGCTGATAGGTGCCCATCTGCGGATCGAACGGCCCGCGATTATCGGTCAGTAGGTTGGCGTTCGACTCCCAGATTCCGTAGTCGGGGCCTTCCCTCTCCGGGAACCACCAACCGTGCTCGCAGTGGATCACGCGCGGATCGATCTTCGTCGTCACGTTCGCGATCTGTTTGATTCGGCCGCGGCGCGTCTCGATCACCATCCATTCGCCGTCCTCGATCCCGTGCTCGGCGGCCGTGTCCGGGTGGATGTCGCAGAGCGGATCGGGGTGACCCTTGCGGCACAGCGGCAGCTGCCGATGCTCCGAGTTGAAGAAGGTCGGAATCCGTCCACCGGTCGTCAGAACCAGCGGATACTCCTCGGCTACTCCGGGCGTGCTCAGCGGGCTCTCCGGCGGCTCCTCGTAGTACGGCAGCGGCGCGTAGCCCATCGCCTCGAGACGCGTCGAGTAGAGCTCGAGCTTGCCGGTCGGCGTCTTGAATCCTTTTTTCTCGTACTTCCGGTACTCCTGCTTCATGTGGATCCAACCCTGTTCGGTCAGGCCCTTGAAGTCGACCTTCTGCCCGCCGTTCTTCAGCATCTTGTCGAGCACTTCCTCGACCGCCTCCGTGCAGACCGGAAGCTTCATGCGCCGGGCGAGCTCGACGAATATCTCCTCGTCCGACTTGCATTCACCCATTCGCACGACTTTCTGGTTGCTCATGACCACGTTGCCCGCAATCGTAGGCAGGGCGCAGATCTGGTTGAGCTCCGGCCAGGACGCGGCGGGCAGCACGATGTCGGCGAGCTCGGCCGTCGGCGTCATGAAGAGATCGGCGCACACCATGAAGTCGAGCTTCATGAGCGCCTTGTAGACCATGTTCGTGTTCGCGTACGTCGTCAGCGTGTTGTTGCCGAACACGAGAAACGCCCTGACGCGATACGGCTCACCGTAGAGCATCGCGTCGATCAGCGTCGGAATGTGACAGGCCGGAAGGTCGGCGCCTTCGCCGCAGAGCATCTTGAACTTCTCGTACCCCAGCCGCTTCTTCTCGACTTCCGGATCGAGATTCTCGCTCAAGCTCGGGAAACGGCCGGCGCCATGCATGCCGAATATCCAACCGCCGGGCACGTCGATGTTGCCCGTGATCGCCGGGATCATCGACAGCGCTCGGATCGTCTGGATCGTGTTCGGCGTGTGCTCGATAGCGCAGCCCCACTCGAGCATCGCGGGCTTGACCGTCGCGAACAGGCGCGCGGCCGCCCGTATCTTGTCGGCCGGCACCCACGTGATCGGCTCGGCCCACTCCGGCGTGAACTTGTGGACGTGCTCGGCGAGCTCTTTGAACCCGTGCGTGTACTTCTCGCAGAAGTCGTGGTCGTAGAGATCTTCTTCGATGATCACGTTGAGAAACGCGAGCCCGAGCGCGTCGTCGGTGCCGGGCCGAAGCTGGAGCCAGATCTCGGACTTCCTTGCGCAGACCGTCTCGCGCGGATCGATCGTGATGAGTCGCGGTTTCGCGAGCAACGATTCGCGGACGTTGAACCGCGTCTCGCCGTCGGGGCCCGAATGCGGGGGATTGTGCCCCCAGTACATGATGAGCTTCGGAGGCGTGCCTCCCGTGAAATCGCAGACCGGCAAGTCGCCCATCGTCTGGATGCAGGTGTTGACGCGCGGGTGGAAGCACTGGGCAAAACCGGGCTCGCACCAGTTCGGCGTCCCGAGCGCGTTACCGAAGCGCGACACCCAGCGGATGTGATGACGGCCCGTGCCCGTGCCCATCGCGATCGACTCGGGTCCGGTCTCCGCGCGGATCTTGAGAACTTTTTCCGAGATCTCATCGAGCGCCTCATCCCACGAGATGCGCTCCCACTTGCCGGAGCCGCGCGGCCCGATACGGCGCTGCGGGATATTTCAAGCGGTCGGGGTGATAGACGAGCTCCGTGGTGGCGGCGCCGATCGGACAGAGGTAGCCGTGATTCAGCGGACCCTCGGGATCGCCCTCGACCTTCGTGAGCTTGCCGTCCTTGACGTGCATCAGCGTGCTGCAGCCGCCGTGGCAGCTCCGGCAAACGCTCTTCAGGACCTTGACGTTTCCCGGTTCCTCGGTCGTGGCCCGCGGAGAAAGTTTCGCGCTCAAGGTTCGTTTCCTCGTCCGGTTCGGGAGTCGCTACACGTTGATTTCTGAAGCTTAACAGATCGCTCCAGACCTTATCGACGGAACCGGCTCGACCTTTACGATCGGCGGTCAAAACCGTACCCTAATCGGCCGAAATCCTTGCGCCAGCAACTCCATGGTGCAACAGTAAAAAGTGGGGCACCGGCGACCAAGCACGCCGTTTTGTCAACAAACGTCGAACGACACCCAGGGATAGCCGACCTAATGGAAAGAATCAGCACGTTAGCGTTTTCGACGCTGCTATTTGGCATCGCGTTGGCGATGAAATATACCGCCTGGCGTCATCCGGCCTTCCGAGAAAGGCTCAAAGAACAGAACCTGACCGCTCAGATCCGAGTCAAGGCAGGGGTCGGCCGCTACTACGTCATCGCGAACGGCAAGATCTCGTCGCGACACGGCATCCACCCGAATCCGGACGTCGTCGTCACGGTCAAGAGCGCTCGCCTGGGGCTTCAGAATCTTCACGCATCCGGACGACCAGCTCGGCAGGATCAATGCGGCCAAGAGCTTCAGCATGACGCTCGACGGACCGCAGGACAAAGCCATTTGGTTCATGTTCACGCTCGAGTCGATGCTGCAGGCCGGTTGGCGTTACGGCGTCGACGCGGGCACCGGCGAGACGCGTTACGTCAACATGGCGAACGGCGGACCTCTGTTCGTCTACGTCAAGGACGGCAAGATCGTTCGCATGACGCCGATCGAATTCGACGACCGCGACCCGCAACCGTGGACCATCAAAGCGAAAGGCAAAGAGTTCACGCCGCCGCGCAAGACGTCGCTTGCCCCGCACGGCCAGACCGTCAAGTCGACCATCTATTCGCCCGACCGGATCCTGTATCCGATGAAGCGAGTCGACTTCGATCCGAACGGCGAGCGGAACCCACAGAACCGCGGCGTCTCGGGCTACGAGCGCATCAGCTGGGACGAAGCGCTCGACATCGTCGCGAACGAGATCAAACGCCAGAAGACGGTGCATGGTAACGGCGCGATCGCGTGCAGCCATCCGTCCCATCACGCCTGGGGCAACATCGGCTATTACTTGAGCGCGCTGCGCAAATTCGAGAACGCGGTCGGCATGACCGAGGTGCATCACAACCCGGACAGCTGGGAGGGCTGGTACTGGGGCGCGACGCACCACTGGGGCGGCTCGATGCGGGTCGGCCAGTCGGAGACCTACGGCACCGTCGAGGACTGCCTCAAAGAGGCCGAGATGGTCGTGTTCTGGTCGAGCAACCCGGAATCGAACAGCGGCGCCTACGGCGCGCTCGAAGGCACGATTCGCCGCCAGTGGCTCAAAGAGGCCGGCATCAAGCTCGTCCACATCGACCCCTACTACAACGACTCGATTCAGCTCTTGGGCGGCAAGTGGATCGCGCCGCGTCCCACGTCGAGCCCGGCGCTCGCGATTGCGATTGCGTATGTCTGGATCACCGAGGGCACCTACGACAAGAAGTACGTCGAGACGCGCACGCACGGATTCGAGAAATGGCGCGATTACGTGCTCGGCAAATCCGACGGCATCCCGAAGTCGCCCGAGTGGCAGGAAAGCGAGACCGGCGTGCCGGCGAGCGACGTGCGCGCACTCGCGCGCGAATGGGCGAGCAAGAAGACCTATCTCGGCGCCGGAGCCTGGGGTAACGGTCACGGCGGCGCGTGCCGCAACGCGACCGGCATTCAGTGGGCGCGCACGATGGTGTGCCTCATCGCGATGCAGGGGCTCGGCAAGCCCGGCGTCAACATGGGCAACCTCCAGTGGGGCACGCCGCTCGATTTCAACTTCTATTTCCCGGGATACGCCGAAGGCGGCATGTCGGGCGACTTCAGTCACACCGCCATGGGTGTGGTGCTCTACCAGCGCATGCCGCAATTGCCTTCGATCAACACGAACACGCAGGTCATTCCGCGCATGCAGCTGCCCGAGGCCATCATCGACGGCAAAGCGGAAGGCTACGTGTGGAACGGCTCGAGCATCGAAGCGCAGTTCCAGAAGATCACCTATCCGAAGCCCGGGTTCTCGCCGGTTCACATGCTCTGGAAATACGGCGGCTCGCTGATCGCGTCGATGCCGAACAGCAGCCGCTACATCAACATGTTCCGGCACCCGAATCTCGAGTGCCTGGTGAGTCAGAACATCTGGCTGCACGGCGATACCGAGTTCGCCGACATCATCCTGCCGGCCTGCACGAACTTCGAGAGATACGACATCAGCGAATGGGCGGGACTCGGCGGCTACGCTCACCACGGCGAGCAGCAGCTGAACCATCGCGTGATCGCCTTCCAACACAAGTGCATCGAGCCGCTCGGCGAATCGAAGTCGGATTTCTGGATCTTCCAGAAGATCTGCGAGCGGCTCGGGCTCGCGGCCTACTTCACGGAAGGAGTCGGCGAGCTCGGCTGGGTGAAACGGCAATTCGATGGATCGGATCTGCCGAAACACATTTCGTGGAAGGAGTTCATTCGCAAGGGTTACTTCGTGGTTCCGACGGAGAAAGAGGAGCAGCGCGCGCCGCTCTCGTGGAACTGGTTCTATGAGGGCAGGAAGAAAGACGTGCCGGAGCCGATGCCGCTACCGTCGGATTATTCGCAAGGGTACTTGAAGGGTCTGCAAACGCAGACCGGCAAGATCGAGTTCGATTGCGAGAGCCTCAAGCGCTTCGATCCGAACAGCGAGGACCGGCCGCCCATCGCGAAGTATCAGCGGCCGGCGGAAAGCCCGAACGCCAAAGGCTATGAAGACTTTCCGTTGCAGCTCATCTCGCCGCATCCGCGGTTCTCGTTCCACACACAGATGGACGGCAAGGACAGCTTCCTGAACGACATTCCCGATCATCGCGTGCTCGTCGACGGTTACTACTACTGGGTGCTGCGCATCAACCCCGAGGACGCGAAGGCGCGCGGGATCCGGGACAACGATCTGGTTCGCTTGTACAACGCCCGCGGCTCCGTGGTCTGCGCGGCCAAGCTCACGCACCGGCTGCTAAGAGGAGTCGTGCACTCGTACGGCTCTTCGGGCGTCTACGATCCCGTCGGCGAACCGGGGAAATCGACCGACCGAGGCGGCTGCGTGAACTTGCTGTCCTCGAGCAAGTCGCAAATCAGCAAGGCCCACTCGATGAGCGCGAGCTGTTGCCTGATCGAAGTCGAGCGATGGAACGTCGGCGAGATGTCGGTACCGGCTCGGGAAGAGAAACGAAAAGCGGTCGCGTGACGATCGAAAAGACGCTTACAGAACGAAACGAATGAAGAAGTGGAATCTGATCGTCGACGTCGCCAAGTGCACGAACTGCAATCTGTGCACGCTTGCCAATCAGGACGAGCACGTCGACAACGAGTTCGAAGGCTATTCCGCGCCGATGCCCAAGCACGGTCATCGATGGATCGATATTCGATCCAACGAGCGCGGATCGGGTCCCGTCATGGACGTCGCCTATCTGCCCGTGATGTGCCAGCACTGCGACGACGCGCCGTGCATCGCGGCGGCCAAGAACGGAGCGGTGACGAAGCGCCCGGACGGGATCGTGCATATCGATCCCGTCAAGGCCAAGGGACAGAAGGCCATCGCCGACGCTTGTCCTTATGGCGCTGTGCGTTGGAATGAGAAGCTCCAGCTTCCCCAGCACTGGTTCTTCGACGCGCACTTGCTCGACCGCGGCTGGGCGGAGCCCCGCTGCGTTACGGTGTGCGCAACCGGGGCGCTCAAGTCGGTCAAGGTAACGGACGAGGAAATGGCCGAGATCAAATCTCGGGAGGGTTTGCGCGAGCTGCAGCCGGAGTTGGCAACCAAGCCGAGGGTCCATTACAAGAATCTCGATCGCTACACGCACGAGTTTGTCGGCGGCACGATCATCAAGACCGTAAACGGTGTAACCGACTGCGTCGCCGATGCGAGGATCAAGCTCGAGCGGTCTGGATCTGTCGTTGGCGAAGCGGTTACCGACGCATACGGTGAGTTCAAGATCGACGGTCTCAAGCCCGACAGTGGACGCTATCGGGTCGTCGTCGAGGTCAATGGCCGCGAAACGAAGCGGCTCGACCTCGAGCTGAGGAAGAGCGTTTACCTCGGCAGAATCGATTTAGCGGCTTGATGAGCGGGACTCGCCCGCAGGTTACTTCCGTTACCTCGGCGTCGTCGCGTGTTGGGTCGCGCGGTTACAACGAACCCGGGGCGAGCACAGCCGGACGTGATACTGGCTCTTGTACCTACACGAAAATTCAGGTCTTGCCTCTATGATCGTCCGGTCATCCGCGTGCGGGAGCCTCAATGGCGCGCAGGGTGCTGAAAGGTCTCCTGTGGTCGCTTGTGGCCGCGGCCGGCCTTTTGCTGTCCGCCATAGCCGCGTTCGTGCTGACCTTCGACGCGAACGACTATCGGCGCTTCGTCGAGGAGGCCGTCTCCGAGGCGATCGGCCGAGCCGTGCGGATCTCCGGGGATCTCGAGATCACGCCCGCGCTCGTGCCCACCTTGGCTGTCAACGAAGTCACGATCGCGAACCCCGCGTGGGCGAGCGAACCGACGATGGCTTCGGTCGGCCGCCTCGAGGTCACCGTGGCGTTGCTGCCGCTGCTCGATGGCGTGATTCAGGTCCGCGACGTCGTGCTCGAGCGCGTGGACGCGTCGTTGCAGCGAGGCCTCGACGGGCGCGGCAACTGGGAATTCGATTTCCTGTTCGATCCGGGCGCTGCCGAGCCTGCGCAAAGCCGGTACCGAACGCGAGTGAGCCAAATCGAGCTCCGCGAGATCACGGTGCGGTATCTCACGGCGGACGCCACCACGCTTCTGAGCGGCATAGATCGGGTCACGCTGAAACACTTGCCGAGCGAGGCGATCGAGATCGAGGGCAGCGGCCGACTCGGCAACGTGCCGATCGCCGTCAGCTGGCAGGCGGGGCCGCTCGGCGACGCCGCAGCTGATCAGGAATTGCGCTGGCCGATCCGCGCGCGCGCCGAGCTCGGCAACACGACGCTGACACTGACCGGACGCTTGCGCGCGCCGCTCGGCTACTCGCACGCGACGTTCCAATTCGCGATCGCGAGCCGCGACGCGAGCGGCTGGCGGTGGCCGTTGAACCGCGCAGGCGACGGTCCGCTCGCCTATACACTCAACGGCAGCGTCCGAATCGACGCAGGGAGCGTCGTGGTCGCCGATCTTGTCGGCGAGCTCAGCAGCGCAGGCCCGGTCGAGGCGCTGACCGTCGAATCGGGAAGCGTCGTTCTCGCGCGCGGACAGAGGATCGAAGCGCAGCTTCGGGGCCGGCGCTCCGGGCAAGCGTTCGCACTGTCGAGCCGCCTCGGGACGCTGACCGAGGTGCTCGCCGATGCGCCGTGGCCGCTCGACGTCGACCTAAGCTTGGACGAGGCGCGCGTCGAGATATCGGGCGAGCTCGCCGCGGCAAACGGTGCAACGCGTTTGACCGCCGATGTCGCCGTCCGCGGGCGGATATTCGAAGCAATGAACGAGCTTACGGGTTGGAAGCTGCCGGAGCTCGGGCCCGTGGTTTTCGACTCTCGAGTCGTGCTCGAACCGCCACGGGCGTCGTTTAGTGCATTCACGCTGAGCGCGGCAGGCAATACCCTGCTGGGCGACCTCGAAGTCACGCGCACAGCGACGCGACCGTTCGTGGTGGCGGCGCTGCGCTCACCGGGTATCGACTTCGCGCGTCTTGGATCGACCGCGTCGCCGCGCGCAGCGGAGCCGCTGCTCGACCGAGCGCTCCCCGTCGACTGGCTCGATCATGCCGACGCGACCGTGAATCTCGAGCTCGGCGCGCTCGAGGGCCTGCCCGTGCCTATCGGCACACTGGCAGGCCGCGCGAGCCTGACCGCGGGGGCGCTCGAATTGCGCCTCGACTCGGCCGAGATCGCGGGCGTCGCGGTCGGTGGCGTCGCGAAAATCGGGCGAAGCGCACGTCGCGCGCGCATCGATCTGGACTTGCTTGCGCGCTCCATCGACCTCGAGCGCGTTCGCGCGGCGCTAGGCGATTCGAGCACGAGCGCTGTTCGCGCCTCCGCCGAGTCCGTGTCGCTCGCGCTGCAGGCGTCCGGCGCGACCCTGCGCGAAGCCGCCGAGAATTGCACCGCGGCGCTGCGTGCGGGACCGGTCGAGTTGGAGCTGCCTGCCGGCCGCGCGCCGGCGGTCGCGACCTTGTCGGCGCTCGAGATCGAAGTTGCGCCAGGCAGAGCGTTGAAGCTCGAAGCCGAAGGGCAATTCACCTCGGAGCTCGCCGGCGAGCGACTCGCGGCCGCGTTCGAGGCGAGCGCCGCCGGCGGTACGTTGAAGCAGCTCGTCGCGACGCCGCGCCTCTGGCCGAGCATCGACTTCACGGCGACGAGCGAGCACCGCAACACTCCGGTCAAGCTCGCGGGCCGGATCGGCGACGCCGCGAAGTGGTTGAATGGGGAGCCGACCGACGTGCGGCTCGACGCAGCTTGGGGGCCGCTGCAAGGGAGCATGAATGCACGCCTCGTGCCGGGAGGCGGGCTGGTCGGCTCGACCGCCGAGCTTGCGCTTGCGACCGGGGATCTTGCGGCCGCCGCGGAACTGCTAGGCGCCGACGGGTTGCCGACGGGTCCGGCCTCGCTCAGTGCCAATGCAAGACTCGGCGAGCGAGATTGGGTTCTCACGATCTCGACGATCGCCGCGCCCGGCATCGAAGGCGCCGGCGAGCTCGGCTCGAGCCACGACGACGCGGCGGGTCTGCGGGGGCGCTTGCAGCTCAAGTCGTTGGATTTGACGCCGTACGTCGCACGCGGCGAGGGACGGCAAAACGGCGAGCCGCTCGCGCTGCATACGCTCTATTCGTCGGAGCGGTTCCCGGTGCGCCCGCTACGCAGCGCTCAGCTCGAGCTCGAAGTCTCCGCCGAGGAGCTGCGCTTCGGCACGTTCGTGAGTCGTGACACGCGTCTCGCCGTCGCGCTCGAGGCGGCGACGCTCGAGGTGGACGCGACTCTCGACAGCGGCCGAATCCGCACGAACGCGCGCCTCGACGCGCGGTCGGACCATCCAGAGTTTACGTTGCAGCTCGCAGGCGACGGCATTGCACTTGCGGCCGATCGGAGCGGCGCGCCCGCCTCCGGCACGCCCGTCGTCGACGTGAACGCCACGTTGTCCGGAAACGGGCAATCATCGCAAGAGCTCGTGCGAAGTCTCGACGGCGATTTGCTCGTGTATTTGCGCGGCGGGAGGATCCCGGCTACCGGATTGCGCTTCTTGTTCGGTTCGATCGTGTTCCAGTTGCTGGGCGTCATCAATCCGTTCGACGAACAGCAAACCGACGTCGAGCTCGAGTGCGCGGGCGCCTACTTCCAAGTCGCCGACGGTGTCGTGTCGACCAAGAACGGGATCGTCATGCAGACGCCGGCGCTGCAAGTCGTAGGGTTGGGCAACGTCGACCTTGCGACCGGCGAGCTCTCGATGCGTTTTCGGACGAAGCATCGCGAAGGCATCGTGAACATCGGTGGCATCGTGAACGAGTTCGTGCAGATCACGGGAACGCTCGACGCGCCCCGCATCGACTTGAGCCCCGAACGTGCGGCAAGGACGGGTCTACTCGCGATCGCGACGGGCGGACTCTCTTTGCTCGCCGGGGACCTTTTCAAGCGCATCACTGCCGGGGACGCTTGCCCGGACCTGCCGGCCGTGGTTGGGGCGCCAGGTGCCGGGAATTAGCGGACACGAGGCCGGTTCCGATGACATTTCTCAAACGTCGAAAGTCTATCGATGCTGAGCGGTCCATCGGCGCTGGCACGCGCCTGCGGCGGACCCTCGGATGGCCGCACCTTGTGGCCCTCGGCGTGGGGGCGATCGTCGGTACCGGCATCTATACCCTCGTGGGCATCGGTGCGGAGCGCGCCGGGCCCGCCGTAATTCTGGCGTTCGTCGTCGCAGCCATCGTCTGCGCCTGCGCGGCTCTCGCATACGCCGAGATGGCCACGTTGATGCCTGTCTCCGGAAGCGCCTACACCTATACATACGCAGTGGCCGGCGAACTGCCGGCATGGATTGTGGGATGGAGCCTTATCCTCGAGTACACCGTGGTGTGCAGCGCTGTTGCGGTGGGCTGGTCGGGGTACGCGGTCGGGTTTCTGAGGTCGCTCGGTGTCGACTGCCGGACGAGTTGGCGGGGGGCCCAGGTGGCGGCGGTATCTTCAACCTGCCCGCGGCGGTAATTGTGTTCGCGGTGGCGGGCATGCTGCTCGTCGGCACGCGGGAAAGCGCTACCGTGAACGGAATTCTCGTCGCTGTGAAAATCATCGCGCTGCTGCTCTTCATGTACATCGCGTTCAGCGCGTTCAAGCTGTCGAATTTCGAGCCCTTCATGCCTTACGGGTTTTCGTCACACGTCGAAGGCACCGCGACTCGGGGGGTGATGGCCGCGGCCGCCATCATCTTTTTCGCGTTCTATGGGTTCGACGCGGTTTCGACCGCGGCGGAGGAAACGCGCAACCCGGGGCGGGATCTCGTGCGCGGAATCATCGGCTCCATGTTCGTTTGCACCATCATCTACATCGGCGTGGCTGCGGCGGCCCTGGGTGCAATGCCCTATACCGAATTCGCCACGAGCCCGGAGCCGCTGGCGCACGTGCTACGCGCTCTGCAGGCCCCCGTCGCCGCAAATCTCATCGCGGCCGCGGCAGTCGTCGCATTGCCGACCGTGATTCTCGCGTTTCTCTACGGTCAGACCCGCATCGCCTTCGTGATGGCTCGCGATGGCTTGCTGCCCGAGCGGCTCGCCGGAGTGAGCGAGAGCGGCACGCCGGTGGCTATGACTCTTGCAACCGCCGTCATCGTTGCCTTGCTCGCCGGCTTCCTTCCGTTGGCGGAGATCGCGGAGCTCGCCAATGCGGGAACGCTCGTCGCGTTTGTTGCAGTAGCGGGTTGCGTGATGGCGTTGCGCATCATGGACCCGTCACGTCCGAGAGTATTCCGCACGCCGCTCGTCTGGCTGGTTTGCCCGCTGGCAGTCGTGGGGTGCGTCTACCTTTTTCTCAGCCTGCCCGCGGGCACGCGGATCCGATTCCTCATCTGGAACGTTGCCGGGGTCGTCGTGTACCTCCTGTACGCGGTTCACAACAGTCATCTCAAGAACGTGC
>CAVUTF010000013.1:0-108899 GCA_963744305.1 uncultured Gammaproteobacteria bacterium | reverse complement strand
GCGCCGCATTCGGCCGCGCACTTGACGCCGACCTTGACGAAAGTCGCACCGAGTTCCACGGCCGCGGGCACGTCCCAAACCACTACGCGAGTCGCGTGCCCTTCGATCGCCATGTCACGCCGACGCCGGTTCTGCGGCGGCCTTCGTCCCGGCGATGAAGCCGTGGACGTGGCCTTTACCGAGTCCTGCTTGTGGATGCCGCCGACCGCCTCGCCGCCGGCATAGAGGCCCGGGATGACTGCCCAGCATGTCGATGACTTGATGCTGGCCGTTGACGCGCAGCCGCCATAGGATTCGTGCCAGATCGACCATGATCGCGAGGCGAGGAACGGCGGCTGGGCGATGCGGTGCATCGGGGCATCGGCCTCGCGCTCGAAGTCGGGATCCTCGCCGGCTTCGACGTAACCGTTCCAGTGTCGAGACCGTCTGCTGCGAGATGCTCAGCGGCACGCGCTGGAACCGTGGCCCGCCGCGATCTTGCGGCCAGGTCCTCGATCGTGTCGGCCCTGAAGTAGTAGCCGTTGTCGGCGACGTACGGGAAGCGCAGCTCCCATTCGGCGCGGTCGACCGCGTCCTGATCGAAGATTGCCCAGAGCGGGCCCGAGTAGTAATGCGGGGCTGTCGAGCCTTCGTTGATCGCGAGCGCCGCATCCAGCCGTGGTCGTAGGTGTACATCTGCCGCACCCACTCGTGCCGGCAATTGCGCCAGTCGGTCGGCTTGTGCTCGATGCCGGCATTGCGGCGCCACGCCGCCGCCCGGGATACGCGGGCGCCGCCGCCGGACTCGGCAGCCGCACTTCGTTGAAGAAGCGCTTGCCGACCTGGTTCACGGCGATGAACTCCTCGAAGCCCGCCGTGCCGACGTTGACGCCGGCCGAGCCGCGGAACACGAAGGTCGGGTGCCCGGGCATCATGTCCGTGTAGGCGTCGCGCGTGCCGAGCCGCGTCGAGATGTGGAACGTCGCGGCAGAGCGAGGTTCTGCTGCATGCCGGCCAAGTTGGCGCCGACCTTCAGGCCGCGATCAGCGCGCTTGCGTCCTGCCGTTCGGGCCTTGCAGCGCGAACCGCTCGTCGGGAACGCGGGCTCGCGCATGGCCGGATAGAACATGCTGCGGACCTCGCGGATTGCCCGCATGCCCGCCGCTCGCGAGGATCGACGGCCTTGCGCGCGCGGATGCGGATCGTCTCGCGCCGCTCTTCGACGTTGCCGTTCTGCCAGAAGCTCTGCAGCCGCTCGCCGGTCTCGGGGTGCATGCGCGGCGAATACTGCGCCTTGATGCCGACGACGCGGCCCGCGAACGGCTCCTCGCGGACGAGCTCGTCGAAATTGCGGAACAGCATGAACTGCACGCCTTTCTCGCGCGCCGAGAACTCGAGCGGACGCGACAGCGCCACGCCGTTCGAGACGGCGCCTTGCTGCGACGAAGCGGCTCGCGATGTCCATCTGCACGGGTGCGAATGGACTCGTGCGCTCGCGTTCGGCAACGCCGGCATCCTCGGCCGTGACCGTGCCGCCTTGATGTCCGTCTTGTCGCCGAGCATGAAGAAGCACATGGCGCCGCGCGCACGCGACATGCCGCCGCCTTCGTGCGTGCCGTTGATGCGGCCGAAGCGCACGTAGTTGTCCATGAGGAACTGGCGCGTCGCCCCGCAATTCTCGGCCCAGGCGCGCATGAGCTCGCGCTCGTTGTAGCGATAGGGCGTCTCGCCGCGGCGGTTCAGGATCGACCAGTCGGTGATGTCGGTGAACAGCAGGTCGACGTTGTCGTCGAGCTCCTCGGGGGACTCGACGGGCGGGATCGTGACGTACCCTTCCTTGTCGCTCTCGCCTTTCTTATCGCGCAGCTGGAGCGGGTCGCCGCCGCCGAGCGAGACGAACGAGCCGCTGTGGAGCATGCGGCCGCCGAGGTCGAAGTTCTGGTCGACGACGAGCACCGTCGCGCCGAGTTCGCGCGCGCGGATCGCGGCCGTGAGCCCAGCGCAACCGCCGCCCGCGATGACGACGTCGGCCTCGTAGTCCCAGCCGGCGCTGGCCGAGCTGTCTTGCCCATCGGTGCAGCCCGCCTCGAGCAGCGCGGCGGCGCCGAGTCCGACAGCCGCGCCGGACTTGAGTAGATCTCGGCGACTGACGCCGCTCTCCTCGGGAAGTCTGGAATCGCCCTGCCCGGTCTCATTCTTCTTCGCCATGTCGAATCCTCCCCGAATCGTCAACAGGCAGACCAGTCGCGAGCCAAAGTAGCAGGGGGAAGGGTCAGCGACAATCGGGACTCGGCGCCGGGCGGCCGGTCCCTCAGCCGCCCGAGCCGCGCGGGGGAAGGAATCGGCTGTTGCGGAGCAGTGCCGCCGAATCAACGAGATGAGCACGCCGATGGGGAACATCTCTATGAACGTGATCGGCAAGCGGAACAGTGGGTTTTCGTACATGGACAGGAACTCGGCGGTGTCCGCCCTGATCCGCTCGAGCTCCGCCGCGGGCGCGCCGCGCGCCTCAGCGGCCGCGACGACGCTCTCCGAGTACGCGCTGCCGAAATCGAACCCCGTGGCCAGCGTGATCTCCCAGCCGACCACCCAGAACAGGCTTGCGACGGCGCTTATACCTAGGCCGACGCCGAGCGCCGGCAGGAAGCGGATGACGCCGCCGAGCACTTTGTCGCGGTAGTGCTTGATGCCCACGAAGACCATCGTGAACGCGAGCAGCATGGATAGATAACCGTAGAGGGCGGCGTTCTCCGGGATGGCGCCCTCGCGTGGCCGTGAGCATGCTCACGGCCATGGGCACGGCCACGATGAGGCCGCCGATGACTCCGTAGATCAGGATGATGCGTAACATTGTGGGGCTCCTCGGCTCGAATTCCCGGGCATCACAAGCGCACGCCGGCACATCCGGACAATCGCCCAAAAAGGTGATCGGCGCCCCGACGCCCGAAAAGATGTCGCCGGCGAGCTACGGAATCATGCCGAGCTCGCGCGCGCGAAGGATCGCTTCGGTTCGCCGGCGAGCCTCGAGCTTGGCGAAAAGCTTGGTCACGTGCGTCTTGACCGTGTTTGGCGAGACGTCCAGCCGCCGCGCGATCTCTTTGTTCGACCGGCCGGCGGCGAGCAACTCGAGCACCTCGAGCTCGCGGCCGCTGATCCCGAGCGTCTCTTGCGCGCGGGTATTCGGTACGAACGGCGCGGCGGGCCCGTGCCGGAACAGCTTCGCTCCGAGCCACACGCCGACGCCCATGAAGGCCGCGGCCACCAACGCGATGTACGCTTCGACAGCGTGCGTCCGCACGAGCAAGCGGAACTCCAGCCACTCGAGCACGAACGTGCCGGCCGCCAAGATTGCGCCGTAGACCAGGATCGTTCGCAGCATCTAACCCTCGATGGTCATGGCCGTTCGCTCGTGGTCAGAGGCTCAAAAGGACTTCGGCATCCCGAGCACGTGCGTGCCGACGTACGACAGGATCAGGTTCGTCGAGACGGGCGCCACCTGGTAGAGGCGCGTCTCGCGGAACTTGCGCTCGATGTCGTATTCCTCGGCGAAACCGTAGCCGCCGTGCGTCTGGATGCAGACGTCGGCCGCCTCCTTCGAGGCGTCGGCCGCCAGCATCTTGGCCATGTTGGCCTCGGCGCCGCACTTCTCGCCGGCGTCGAACAGCGCCGCAGCCTTGCGACCATCAGCGCCGGCCGCTTCCGTTTGCACGTGGCACCGGGCGATCGGGAACTGGACGCCTTGGTTCTCGCCGATCGGCCGGCCGAAGACCTGCCGCTCCTTCGCATACGCCGCGGCCTTCGCGACGAACCAGCGCGCATCGCCGATGCACTCCGAGGCGATCAGGATCCGCTCGGCGTTCATGCTGTCGAGGATGTAGCCGAAACCCTTGCCCTCGGCGCCGACGAGGTTGGCGGCCGGCACCGCGAGGTTGTCGAAGAACAGCTCCGTCGTCGCGTGATTCATCATCGTCGCGAGCGGGCTTGATCGTGAGCCCGCGCCCGACCGCCTCGCGCAGATCGACGATGAACACCGACATGCCGTCCGTCGCGCTTCGCGACCTGCTCGCGCGGCGTCGTGCGCGCGAGCAGCAGCATCAGGTCCGAGTGCTCCGTCGCGCGAGATGAACACCTTCTGGCCGTTGACGCGGTAGACGTCGCCATCGCGTACGGCCGTCGTGCGAATCCGCGTGGTGTCCGTTCCGCTCGTCGGCTCGGTGACGCCGAACGCCTGCAGCCGCAGCGTGCCGGCCGCGATCTGCGGCAGGTACTCGCGCTTCTGCGCGTCGCTGCCATGCCTGAGCAGCGTGCCCATCGTGTACATCTGCGCGTGGCACGCCGCGCCGTTGCAGCCGCTCTTGTGGATCTCCTCGAGCACGGCGCTCGCGGCGCCGATGCCGAGCCCCGACCCGCCGTACTGCTCGGGGATCAGCACGGCCAGATAGCCCGCGGCCGACAACGCCTCGACGAACTCCTTCGGGATACCCGCGAGCACGATCCTTGTCGCGCCAGTAGCGCCCCGGGAAGTCCGCACAGAGCCGCGCGACGGCATCGCGAATCTCGGCAAAGTCGTCGGTCATGAGGTCACTCGGGGTTCTCGATCCAACGATGACGGCGGCGCGGTCCGTGCGATACGCGAAATCCGTGCCGCGACACAGCGCGTTCAAGCCGAACGAGGTGATCCCGACGATCCGATTGGACCGGGCATCGCCGAGAAACACGGGGCCGCCCGAATCGCCGGAGCATGTGCCGCCTCGGTTGCTGCCGTTGCCCTGTGTCTGCAAGTTGTAGCCGTCGTTCAACGCGCTGCGCAGGTTGACGAGCGTGGCGCGCGCCATGAGCCGCGAGCGGAACGAGACGTTCGCGAGCGCCGAGTGGTCTTGTACTCGCAGCGTGAGACCGTAGCCACTTACGGTGAACACGGTGTTTCTCGTGCCGCGTGCCTGTGCCAGAGCGTCGAGCGTGGCGGCGGGAGCGAGCTCCCCGTATTCCGTCAGGTAGATCGGCTGGTCGAGGACGACGAGGCCCGCGTCATGCGTTTCGGGGATCGTCAGCGCGACGAAACCGAAGTCATACAGCTCGTCCGACGTGGCGCAGTCAAGACCCCAGCGTTCCGGGCGCGCACGTCTCGGGATAACCGCTGATGGGGTCGACGCCCGTAACCGGGTCGAAGTTGGCGCCGGCGTCCTGCTGGAAGTAGACGCGCGCCGTCACGGCGCCGCTGTTCGGAGCCGTGCAGTGCCCGGCAGTGAGCAGCTTTGTCGGACTGATTAGCGAACCGCTACAGCGGTGGCTGAACTCTCCGTCGGCGTCGTAGAAAACGACCAGCCCTACGAACGGATGCTCGTTGTCGACGACCCAGTCGTTGGTGATCGCGAACGACGGCACGCCGACGGCCGCGAACGCAACGGATGCAAGGAACACGCGATGAAGGGATGACATGATCAGCCTCCTTGGTGGTTGTCGTAGCCGCAACGGCGCAGCGCCGCCTCGTGGACTCCCTACTATAGTCTCGGGGAGGCAGACCTTCAGGAGTCGCGAGAGTAAGGCTCGCGCGCGGCAGGCCGTTTGCCGCGCGCACGTGCGCGCCGCGCGTCGAATCAGCGGCGGCGAGCGATCGTGTACGATGGCTCGCTCTTGGGATCGCGCCACCATCGGCAATGCCGCTGCCTTTCGCTCAACCGCCCGAGTCGCTCTGCATCGTCCGGCTCTCCGCGATCGGCGATACGTGCCACACCGTTCCCGTCGTGCGCGCGATCCAGGACGCCTGGCCGAGCACGAAGCTCACGTGGATCGTCGGCAAGACCGAGCATTCGCTGCTCGCGGGGCTCGAGGGCGTCGAGTTCGTCGTGCTCGACAAAGGGCAGGGCTGCGCGGCTACGCGGCCGTGCGTCGCGCGCTCGGGCGGACGAAGGTTCGACGCGCTGCTGCACATGCATGCGTCCACGCGCGCGAACATCGTGAGCACGCTCGTGCGCGCGCCGCTGCGCATCGGCTTCGACCGCGCGCGCGCTCGCGATCAGCAATGGCTGTTCACGAACACGAAGCTGCCGGCGCGGCGCGAGCGGCACGTCATGGACGGCCTGTTCGAGTTCGCCGAGCTCATCGGCGTGCCGCGCCCGGCGAACGCCGCGGTGGGACATCCCCGTCGGCGCCGCCGACCTCGCCGCCGTCGCGCCGCTGTTCGCGAAGAGCACGCGCACGCTCGTGATCAGCCCGTGCACGGGCCAACGATTCCGCAACTACCGCAACTGGCGCGCGGACTGGTACGCCGAGATCGCCGATTACGCGGCGACGCGTTACGGCGCGCACGTGCTCGTCACGGGCGGCAACACCGCCGATCGAGCAGAGCTATGGCCGCGACATCGCGGCCGCGGCCCGCTTTCAGACCCAGAACCTGATCGGCAAGACGACGCTGAAGCAACTGCTCGCGATCCTGGCGCGCGCGAGCGTCGTGCTCTGCCCCGACTCCGGCCCCGCGCACATGGCGACGGCCGTCGGTACGCCGGTCGTCGGCCTCTACGCGACCTCGAACCGCCACCGCACGGGCCCGTACTTCAGCCAGCACCTCGTCGTCGACAAGTATCCCGAGGCCGTGGCCGCGCGAGTTCGGCCGGCCCATCGAGACGCTGCGCTGGGGCCAGCGGGTCCGCGACCCGGCCGCGATGAGCCTGATTACGGTGGCCGACGTCGTCGGCTAAACTAGACCTCGCGTTCGCCGAGCGCGGCATCGCGCCCGTTCGTTGATATCGACCTGGAGGGTGAGCCCATGGACCGCTATCAGCTAAGAGCTTCGTAGGCGCCAGCGCCGGCGAGATCGAGGATGCGATGGAGCGCGGCGAGGTCGTGTTCTTCGACCGGTGCCCCGTCGAGCTGCCGGCGAGGCCGATCTTGCAGTTCATGCGCGAGGGTCTGCCGCGTGAGCTGCAAGTGAAGAACATCAGCTATCACCCTGAATCCGATTCGATTCCTCGCTTCGAAGCCGCTGCCGACGTCAAGGACCGCGATGGAGCAGATCCTGCGCACCCACGGCCAGCGCGTCGAAGCGTTCCTGCGCCGCTCGTGCCCCGACTTCGTGCCGGGCTGGACGCTCGGCACGACGAGCTTCCGCTCGATCGAGGAGCTAGGCCGCAAGCTCCCGCCGCGCTCGAGCAACGAGCTCGTCCACATCGACGCCGGCGCTTACGGCGCGACGAACGGCGCGCGAATCTTCCGCTTCTTCGTCAACATCCATCCGACGCGCGACCGCGTCTGGGGCACGAAGGGCAGCTTCAGCGCGGTCATGCGCCGGCATCCGCGAGCTCTGGGACGCGGCGAAGGGCGGCAAGCCGCGCGTGGCGCATCGACAAAGGGCCCGCTCGACAAGCTCTACAGCGGCCTCATCGGCGCCGTCGGCAAGCTCTACCCGCTCGTGCGCGTCATCGACTCGAGCCCGTACGATCGCTCGATGCGGCGCATCCACAATTTCATGAAGGAAAACCCGAGCTTCCGCGACAATCCTGAGGGCTATCAGGAGATCCATTTCCCGCCGATGTCGGCGTGGATGGTGTTCACGGACGGCATCAGCCACTCGGTGCTCACGGGCCAGCACGCGCTCGTGACGACCGGCCTGTCCCGCTCGCGAACTGCCGAATCCCGGAGCTCTCGCCGTACCAGGTGCTCGCGCGCTCGGCGGCTTGAGAGCGCGGCCGTGGCGAACCTGCACTTCACCCAGAACCTCGCTCGGCACACGGAATGCCCGTCGGCCGCGCTCCCGGCCGACACCGTGGCCGAGCTGCTCGAGCGCTATTTCGAGCGCTGGCCCGGCGTGCGCGGCTACGTGCTCGACGATCAGGGCGAGGTGCGCCACCACGTCAAAGTGCTCGTCGACGGCCGCAACCTGCACGACCGCCGCAAGCTCACGGATCGCATTAATCGCAGACAGCGAAGTCTATGTTTTTCAGGCTCTTTCGGGAGGCTGACGATGGCTCAGCCAGCTGCTCGTCGGCACGCGCAAAGGAGTGTTCATCGCTCGGCCGCCGCGGCCGCGACTGGCGCATCGAGCGCGCCGAGCTGCTCGGCGACCCGGTGACGATGGTGCTCGGCGAGCGCGACGGCACGCTGCACGCCGCGCAGGACATGGGCCACTTCGGCGTCAAGATGAAGCGCTCGCGCGACGGCGGCGCCACGTGGGAAGAGCGGCCGGTGCCGAAGTACCCGCCGAAGCCCGACGACGTCGTCGACGTCGATCCGATGCGCAACACGCCGATTCCCTGGAACGTCATGAAGGTCTGGTCGCTCGAGGCGTTCGCAGCGCGACGGCGAGCTCTGGTGCGGCACGATCCCGGGCGGCCTGTTCCACTCGCGCGACGGCGGCGACAGCTGGCGGCTCGTCGAGAGCCTCTGGAACCATCCCGACCGCAAGTTCTGGGTCGGCGGCGGCGCCGACTATCCCGGCATCCACTCGGTCCTCGTCGACCCGCGCAGCCCCGACGTCGTGCGGATCGGCGTCTCGTGCGGCGGCCTCTGGCTGAGCACCGACGGCGGCGACGTCGTGGGACTGCAAGGGCCAAGGCATGCGCGCCGAGTACGCGCCGCCCGATCAAGCGTACGAGCGCCGCGGCCAGGACGCGCATCGCGTCGTGCAATGCGCGGCGGCGCCGGATCACATCTGGATCCAGCACCACAACGGCATCTTCCGCAGCACCGACGGCGGGCTCACGTGCACGGAAATCACGAACGCGCAGCCGTCGGTGTTCGGCTTCCCCGTCGTCGTGCATCCCGAGGAGCCCGAACCGCGTGGTTCGTGCCGGGCAAGAAGGACCAGTGGCGTTATCCCGTCGACGGCGCGCTCGTCGTCTCGCGCACGCGCGACGGCGGCGAGAGCTTCGAGGTGCTGCGCGAAGGCTTGCCGCAGCAGCACGCGTACGACCTCGTCTACCGGCACGGGCTCGACATCGATGCCGACGGCGCTACACTCGCGTTCGGCAGCACGACCGGCAATCTCTTCGTCAGCGAGAGCCAAGGAGATCGCTGGCAGAACGTCAGCAACTACCTGCCGCCGATCTACTGCGTCCGTTTCGTGAATTGAGCGGGCATGCCCGCGGTAGAGCACGCAGGAGCAGTTGCCGAGCGTGCCGAGATCGAGCCGCTCGTCAGTCTCGTCAGTCGAATTGGAGCTCTGAATGTCCGTCACCGAAGCGCTCGCCGAATACGTCACGCACAGCACCTACGAGGCGATCCCGCGCGACGTGCGCGACGAAGCGAAGCGCGCCGATCGTCAACTACTTGGGCTGCGCGCTCGGCGGCAGCCGTCGAGCCCGCGCTCGACGTCGCGATCAAGACGCTCGCGCCGTTCTCGGGCAACGCCACGCGTGCGTGCTCGGCCGCGCCGAGCGCTTCGACGCGCTGCACGCGGCGCTCCTGAACGGCATCGGCTCGCACGTGCACGAGTACGACGACACGCTGCCGAAGAACTACATCCACCCGAGCGTGCCGGTCGCCTCGGCGCTGTTCGCGTATGCGAGCGCGAACCCGGTCTCGGGCCGCGACTTCGTGCACGCGTTCATCCTCGGCTTCGAGGTCGAATCGCGGATCGGCAACGCCGTCTATCCTGCGCACTACGACGGCCGGCTGGCACATCACGTCGACGACGGGCGTGTTCGGCGCCGCCGCGGCCGTCGGCAAGCTGCTCGGCCTCACGACGAAGCAGATGGTCTGGGCGTTCGGCCTCGCCGCGACGCAAGCCGCCGGCATCCGCGAGATGTTCGGCTCGATGGCGAAGTCGTTCCAACCGGGCCGCGCCGCGCAGAACGGCTACACGGCCGCGTTGCTCGGCCGAGCCGATTTCACGGCCGGCGAGCGCGCGCTCGAAGGGCCGCGCGGCTTCGCCGCGGTGACGGCCGCGCAATACGATCTCGACAAGGTCACGGCGGGCCTCGGCAACGACTTCGAGCTGCGCGACAACGCCTACAAGCCGTACGCCTGCGGCTTCGTCGTGCATCCGACGATCGACGGCTGCAGCCAGCTGCACCGCGAGCACCATCCGTCGCCCGATGCGATCGCCGGCGTGCGGCTGCGCGTCGCGCCGCTCGTGCTCGATCTTTGCAACAAGAGCGACTTGAAGCGCGCGCTCGAGAGCAAGTACTCGATCTATCACGCGGCCGCGATCGGGCTCATCCGCGGCAAAGGCGGCATCCAGGAGTTCACCGACGAGGCCGTCGCGGACCCGGCGCTGCAGCGCGTGCGCGCCGTCACGACGGCCGTCGGCGACGACACGATCACCGAGGACCAGGTCCACATCGAGGTCGTGCTGCGCAACGGCGAGACGCTGACGAAGTTCGTCGAGCAATCGCTCGGCAACGTGCACCGGCCGCTCAGCAACGAGCAGCTGACCGAGAAGTTCGTCGACCAGGCCGTGCTCGCGCTGCCGCGCCACCAGGTCGACGCCGTCGTCGAGCAATGCTGGCGCATCGACGCGCTCGCCGACGCCGGCGACCTCGCGCGCGCCACGGTCCCGCGCGCCGCGAGCACGCTGCGGTCCGGACGCACGACGCACTGAAGCATGCGCGCCTCCCGCCGCAGCGCCGGTCTCGCGTTGATCGCGGCCACGCTCGCCTTCGTCGCGGGCTGCGGCGGGCAAGCGTCGAGCAGCGCGACGGAGATTCGCATTCCGCTCGGCGCCGGCGGCGTCGGCTTCCTGCCGCTGTTCGTGATGCGCGACCGCGCAGCTGATCGAGAAGCACGCGAGCGCGGCGGGCTCGCGGACCTCAAGGTGCGCTGGATCGATCTCGGCGGCCCGGCCGTCATGAACGACGCGCTGCTGTCGGGCTCCGTCGATTTCATCGCCGCGGGCCCGCCGGCGTTCATCACGCTGTGGGACCGCACGCGCGGCTCGGCCGACGTGCGCGGCGTCGCCGCGATGTCGTCGCTGCCGATGTACTTGAACACCACGAACCCGGCGCTCGAGTCGATCGACGATCTCACGGCGACGCGACAAGATCGCCGTCACGGCCGTCAAGGTCTCGATCCCGTCGATCAACATGCAGATGTATGCGGCCGAGCGCCACGGCGCCGCGGAGGCGTTCCGCTTCGATCGCTACACCGTCACGATGACGCATGCCGATGCGCTGATCGCGCTGCTCGCGGGCGGCGAACCAGATCAACGCGCACTTCACGTCGCCGCCGTTCCATCAGCGCGAGATCAAGGACCCGCGCGTGCGCACGCTGCTCAACACCGACGACATCATGGGCGGCGCGACGACGTTCACGATGCTGTCGACGACGGCGCGGTTCCGCGAGGCGAATCCCGCGGCGTACGCGGCCGTGCTCGCCGCGCTCGAGGAAGCCAACGAGCTCATCCGCAGCGACCCGCGGGCCGCCGCCGAGATCCTGTTCGCGGCGGAATCCGCGGCCGGCTTCTCCGTCGACGAGCTCGTCGAGGTCCTGCGCGACCCCGACATCCGCTTCACGACGACGCCCGAGAACACCGAGAAGTACGCGGAGTTCATGCTCGAGATCGGCTCGATCGAGAACCGGCCGGGCTCGTGGCGCGACCTGTTCTTCCCCGAGATCCACGGCGCGCCGGGCTCGTAGACCAGCCCAACGCTGTCGCGCCGACGTCGCGGGCCGTCGCCACGGCGATTGGCAAGTGCTTCGCGCGTCTAACCTGATCTTATCGGCACGCAAGATACTTTTCGTGCGGGTTCCGGTACGCCATCCATATCAGCAACGACCGATACCGGCGGAACCCCGCCCGCATGCTGCGACCGGCTCCGTCGACAAGATCAACAAGACAGCCTCGGGCGCGCGTGCCCGCAAAGGAGCTCCACCGCGCAACAGGATCGATTGGCGCGCCGGCGCGGCGAGGCGCGGTCGCGGCGGGGTCGCAGACTGCTTCTGCTTCACGATCTACCGGCGACCGTCACCGTCACGGGTCAGAACGATCCTGCCGTCGATGCGGCCGCCGTGCAGAGCGCGTCGATCATGCGTTCGTCGGCGATCTCACCGTATGCCTCCAGGGCACGTTCGATCTTCGGCGCGCCGGTGCCGCCGTCGATCAACTCGGTCACCTATCGTCGCGAGCCCGTTCACGACGGGGATCCACTCGTCGGTTTGAACGACGTACACGGCAAGAAGGCCACGATCCGCAACGGTAGACAGGCCTTGACGAAGCAACGGGATTGCGCCTGCGCCTTCAGCATCGAGAACTTGCGGTTCGAGCAGCCGGAATTCTCGGCGATCTCGATCCGCGCGGCCCGGCGACTCGATCAAGATTTCCAACCTGAGCTTCATTGAAGTCGCACGTTCTCGTTCGCGCCCTCAACAACGTTTCCGTGATCGCATCTCCATGGTCCTGGGTTCGCGACATCGGCGGCGACATCGAGATCCTCGAACAACGTTATCGCCGGCGGCAGCCATACGGCGCACGACACCGTCGCTCGGCGTGAGCGGCGGCATCGTGCTCACGGGCGCGCTCCCGAACAACGCGCCGCCAGCCCAGCCGTTCACGGCGCGCGTGCGGATCTCCGACAACAAGTCGCCCATGGTCCGGGCAGCGGACTCCTGCGGCCGGCGTCAGCGAGAGCCACGATCGAATAGGAACGTGATTCAGCCCGGCGCGTTCGCGAATAGACTCCGCCCGGGTGCATCTGGGGGAACGGCACCGGCGCCGCCAACGGCATCAGCCTCCAGAGCGTCAACGATGCGATGTCCGCGACCAATTCGATCAGCTCTTGCCGTCGCTCACACTGAGCGAACGTCGCTCCAGCCTTGCACGGCCGGCTGATCTTGGTGGGCCGACGGACGCTGCACCCGATAGCGCCGAGCGGCAACATCGGGCACCGCAACGATCAAGGGCACCGGCACCTACGCGATCGTTGTCGGGGTGACGTGCCGCCGCGTGCCCGGCCGCCGCTGCCGCGCGGTCGAAAGTTTCGTGTTGAGATGACAACCTCTTCGCGCTCAACAGGCTCGGCAACTTCGTGCGTGGGCGCGTCGCGCCATCGGGTCCGGACGAATGGCAATGGGTTCGTACGGCAATTTCCCGTCTCACGACTGCAATGTCGCCGGCAACGACGTGATCAGCCGTTTGCCTTGAAAGGAAGCTACCCGTCGCGAGGATCATCGCGTAGTTGCCGAGCGTAGCGCGGCACCGATAATCCTTGCCGGTCGCAACGACACCCTGGCCTGCGATGCGTCGCGCCTCGTTTGGTCCGTGTCTCGCTTGTTTGGTCCGCCCTCGTCGGCGCATGGCTCGTCGCGGCAGGCGGAGTCTCGGTCGCCAGCGCACAGCAGGCACCCGAGCTCGTCTTCGATCCGACCTGGCCAAAGGACTTGCCGAATCTACTGGAAGCTCGGCGGCGTCACGGGCCTCGCCGCTCGACAGCGACGACAACGTCTGGCTCTACAACCGCCCCAACGATCTCACGAACATCGAGCTGCACGCCGAGCTCGATCCGCCGCTCGCGCTCTGCTGCGTCCGCGCGCCGTCGATGATCCACCTCGACCGCGCGGGCCGCGTCATCGGCTCGTTCGACGCGCCGCAAGGTCACGGCATGGACGTCGACAGCGAGGGCTTCGTCTATCTCGGCCAGGACACGGTGCGCAAGTACGATCCGCGCACCGGCGAAGTCGTCGCCGAGATCGCGCGCGCGCCCGAGCGCGAGGACGGCGGGCCGGTCGGCCTTCAGCCCGCGCGACCGCAGACCCGGGCAAGGCGGCCGTGGGCCCGTCGCGGCGTTTTTGCCGCAGCCGCCGCCCGATCCCGCGGCCGTCGAGGCGCAGGCGGCGCGTCGCGCGGCGTTTCGCGCGAAGTATCCGCCTGTCGACGCCGATGATCGTCGGGCAGCTCGAGGAAATCCGCATCGTCGAAGCCGACAACGAGGTCTACGTCGCCGACAGCTATCTCGGCGGCCGCGTGCTCGTGTTCGCGCTCGACACGCTCGCGTTCAAACGCGGCTGGGGCGCGTACGGCAAGCCGCTCGAGGACATCAGCATCGACGATGCGGACCACCGCTACACGCCGAACGGCCCGATGCCGCGCGACTTCGTCGGCCATCTCACGATCAACGTGTCGCGCGACGGCTTCGTCTACGCCGCCGACCGCAACGCGAACCGCATCCACGTCACGCGCAAGGACGGCGAGTTCGTCACGGAGTGGGTGCTCGCACCGAGCACGGCGTCGGCGGCTCGACGGGCGGCATCGCGTTCTCGCCGGACGAGGAGCAGCGCCTCCTCTACGTCTCCGATCTCACGAACAACCGCATCTGGTTCTTGAACCGCACCGACGGCCGCCTCGTCGGCGAGATGGGCCGCATGGGCGAGAACGGCGGCCAATTCTTCGGCCTGCACATGATCGCCGTCGACTCGCAAGGCAACGTCTATACGGGCGAAGTATTCCAGGGCGAACGCGTGCAGCGCTTCGTGCCGGCCGACAGCGCGAAGGGCCGGCTGCTGAAGCAGTTGCCGGATACGCCGTAGCGCGTCACGCGCCGTCAGCCCTCCGCGACGCGGCGCCCTTCGATGACGAACATGTTGAACGCGTCGGGAATCGGGATCATTGCCGTGATCGCGAGCCCTGCGCCGCGATAGAGCGCTTCCCACTCGACGCGCGTTCGCTCCTTGCCGGGCAACAGCAGCATCATGTTGACGTCGAGCAGCTTCTGCGGCACGTCGGATACGTCGCCGAGCGGCGGCATCACGTTGTCGATGCAGATGACGCGGCCGCCGCGCTCCAAGCGCGCGCACACGTTCGCGAGAATCGTCGCGCACGACGCGTCGTCCCAATCGTGCAGAATCAGCTTCAGCACGAACGCGTCGGCCGGCGGCACTTCTCGGAACATGTCGCCGGCTGCGTAGCGTGAGCCGCCGCGCGACGGCTTCGTTCTTGACCGGCAAGCTGCGTCGGCGCCGCTTCGATGACTTCCGGCAAGTCGAACACGACGCCGCGGATCTCGGGATACTTCTCGAGCACCGCGATCGTCGAGCGGCCCGTAGCCGGCGCCGACGTCGACGAGCGTGCGAATGCCGGCGAAGTCGTAGCGCTCCATGACGCCCGTGTTCGCGACCGCGCTGTGCGCTTTCAGCGTCTCGCCGAACTCCTCGAGCGCTTTCGGATTCGCACGCCAGGTAGTCGAAGAAATCCATGCCGAGCTGCGCGCGCGCCTGCGACGCGCCGGTCGCGAGCCCCTCCGGCAAGCCTGTCCAGATCTTCCACAGCGTCCCGCCCGAGTACTCGACGAAGCGCTTCAGCGTGCCTGGAGCATCGCGCGTCAAGCAGCGCCGACAACCGCGTGGGCCCGAACCGGCCGACGGAGTCCTCGGTCACGATGCCGAGCGCAGCGCACGCGCGCAACGCGCGATGCAACGCGACGGGATGAGCGCGAATGCCTGCTGTGCGGACGAGCTCGTCGGCCGTCAGCGGCCCTGACGCGAGCGCATCGGGAACGTCGAGCCGCACGACCTCGGCGAGAATCTTCGCCGTCCACGCGCCGAACAGCATCTCGAACAGCATTGCGTGCGGCGGTTTCTCGTGCGGCCCGCGCTCAACGTGGCTCTCTTCTAGTTATCGTGAAGGCTCTCGCGACTCTGCCACGACTCGCGGCGTCGAAGCCAGCGCTCGGACGAGGCGAACCGAACCGCACGGGCCGCCCGAAAAACGCGGCCCGCCAGGGATGGCGGGGGAAATGCAGGAGCAATTTTCGGCCAAGGTATACTCCGGCCGCCATGCGAGAACCGGCGCTTCTATCGGTCAACGGCGTGACGTTGCAATACCGCACGGGCGAGCAGCTCGTGACGGCGACGTATCGCGTGAGCTTCGACGTGCTGAAAGGCGATCGCTTCGTCGTGCTCGGCCCGTCGGGCTGCGGCAAGTCGACGTTGCTCAAAGCGATCGGCGGCTACTTGCAGCCCGTCGAAGGCGAGATGTTGTTGAACGGCGCGCGCATCGGCAAGCCGGGGCCCGACCGCGCGTTCGTGTTTCAGGAGTTCGATCAGCTCCTGCCGTGGAAGACCGTCCGCGACAACGTCGTGTTCGCGCTGACGGCGAGCGGCAAGCTCGCGAAGAACGCCGCCACCGAACGCGCGCTGCACTTCATCGACAAGGTCGGCCTGACGCAAATTCGCCGACAACTTCCCGCACACGCTCTCGGGCGGCATGAAGCAACGCGTCGCGATCGCGCGCGCGATGGCGATGGAGCCGCAGATCTTGCTCATGGACGAGCCGTTCGCGGCCCTGGACGCGCTGACTCGCGGCAAGATGCAGGAAGACCTGCTCGAGCTGTGGAACGACACGCGGTTCACGGTGCGTGTTCGTCACGCATTCGATCCCGGAAGCCATCCGCATCGGCAATCGGATCCTGCTCCTGACGCCGCATCCGGGACGCGCCAAGGCCGAGCTCAACTGCGAGGGCGCGGACGTCGCGGGCGCCGGCGGCGAGCTGCTGTCGGCACGAATTCAGCGGCTGTTGTTCGATCGCACGGGAGCCATCGCCGATGTCTGAGAAACGCGCTGCTTACACGGTCAGGCCCGAAATCCTCCACACGCCCGACGGCCGACACGAGCGGTTTCGCAGTCGCCGCGCAGCCGCTCGGATTCTGGACGAAGCTCTACGACAACGGCACGGTGCGCAAGTCCGTGCTGCTCGTGCTGCTCGCGGCGGCGTGGGAAATCTACGCGCGCGCGCTCGGCAACCCGCTGCTCTTCCCGACGTTCACGGACACGGTCGCCGCCTTGCTCGCCAGCATCGCCGACGGCGAAATTCCGGCGGCCGGCCTCTACACGTTGTCGCTGCTGCTGAAGGGCTACGTCGCCGGGCTCGTTCTTCGCGGCGTTGCTGACGGCGTTCGCGAGCGTTTCGCGCATCGGCGCCGACCTGCTCGAGACGTTGACGGCGATGTTCAATCCGCTGCCGTCGATCGCGCTGCTGCCGCTCGCGCTGATCTGGTTCGGCTTGGGCGACAACAGCGTCATCTTCGTGCTCGTGCACGCCGTGCTCTGGGCCGTCGCGCTGAACACGTTCGCGGGCTTCCGCGCGCTGTCGCCGACGCTGCGCATGGTCGGCCAGAACTACGGCCTCTCGAGCGCGGGCTACATTCTGCGGATCCTGATTCCCGGCGCGTTCCCGAGCATCCTCACGGGGCTCAAGGTCGGCTGGGCGTTCGCGTGGCGCACGCTGATCGCGGCCGAGCTGGTGTTCGGCGTCAGCTCGGGCTCGGGCGGCCTCGGCTGGTACATCTTCGAGAACAAGAACCAGCTCCGGATCCCCGAGGTGTTCGCGGGTCTCCTGACCGTCATCATCTTCGGCCTGTTCGTCGAGAACGTCATCTTCCGCACGATCGAGCAGCGCACCGTGCGCCGCTGGGGAATGCAGACCTAACCAAACTCAGCGATAGGCGATCAGCGCGCGCCGCACGCGTCAGCGGCGTGGATCTCGAACGATGCTTTCGGGAGCGTAGGCGACAGGACGTCGCCTACGCAGCCTACAGGGATGTATTCACGGCGGTCCCGAAAGCGTCGTTCGAGAGCCGCGCCGCTTGCGATGCCGGTCATCGCTAGCGCCGATTCGCGCCCTACTCGCCGGCGTTGATGTCGAAGATCTGCGCGCCTTCCTGCGGGGTTGCCGTAGATGTTCGCGCGCGGCCGCTCGGGCAGCGGTTTGCCCGCCGCGATCGCCGCTTCCTTGTCGCGGTCGAGAGCACGCTCGCCGGCCAAGCCGCCGCCAATGGCGAAGTTGCCTTCGTGGCACGAGTACTCGTACGCGTAGTAGTTCGGCTGCGTCGTCCACATCGTGCGCACCGTGAACGGCGCCGTGTATGTTTCCGGGTCGTTGATCGTGATGCGGTACTCGACCATTTCGGGATCGACGCGGCGAATGCGCTCGGTCGTGCGCATGTTGGCGCTGTTCGGGGCGCCGCCGACGCTCGTGCGATCTTGGAAGCCGCGGCTCTCGATGACGAGCGTGTCGCCCTCCCAGTGGCCGCGCGCGTTGCCCGTGAACTGCGTGATCTCGGGATACGGTGAGTTGTCGAGGCGAATGACGCGCGTCTCGTGGATCATCTCGTACGTGATCGTCACCACCCCAGGGCTCTGGAAGATCTGGACGCCGTTGCCGTAGATCGCGGCGTTCATGCCGTTGCTGATGCCGCGGCCGATACAGCGGTCGTAGAGCGAGAAATCGTCGAACGAATCGAATCGGTCGTTGCTGAACGAGCTGTTTCCGGCCTGCTGGCGCGCGCGAGCCGCGTCGGTGATCGGCGGTTGGCGGCCATCCGGAGGATCGACGATCAGCGAGGTGAAGCCGAACGTTCGCGTGCCCCATTCGTTACGCAAAAACGTCTCGGTCGTCGCCGCACGCGTTGCGCCCGTGTACTGTTGGACGGCGCGTGCGAGGAACTGTTCTTGCGGCAGCGACTCTTGGGTGCCGAGCGCCTGTGGCCGATCGCGCGGAATGCCGCGCATGTCGTCCGTGCTGTAAGTGCCTGCGAGGGCCGGGTCGCCCCACGACGTTCGCGGCGCCTTCCACTTCGGATCCTTGTACAACGCCGCTTGCTGCTCGGCCGGCGTGCGGCGCGCCTCCGGCAATGCCGCGATTTCCTCCGCGGTTGGCGGTCGGGCTTGCTGCCCGCCTGGCCCGCCGCCCGCCACCGCCTTGCCCTCGCTGCGCATTCGCCCTCGGCGGTCCCTCTCCCTCCTGCGCGAGCAGCGTTACGGGTACAGAGGCGACAAGCAGCGCCGCGATCGTGGCCGACAAGCGAGTCTTCAGCGTCATGTGGTGCTCCCCCTGGTGCGCCTCAGCGCAAATCCCCGACGGCGGTATTCAAGCACGGCCCCGGGACGCTGGGAACACCCGCCGAACGAAAGACGCCCTAAGAATCTTCAGTGCCGATTGCGCCGACGCCGTGCGCCGCGGTGGGCACTATACTGACCGCGTTCCGCGAACAGCCGCGAGAGAGAACACCGTCATGCGAAGCACCGGAGTCGTTTTGCGCTCGTCCCTGAGCTGTGCCGCAACGCTCGCGCTCTGCGCCGCGTGCACGCCCCCGCCGGCGGCCGACGTCGAGCCGGCGCCCGCCGCAGCCGAGCACCCAGACCTGTCGGGCGTCTGGATGGCGTTCGCCGTCGAGAACCCCGACGGCGGCGCGCCGCGCTATTCGCCCGAGGGTCAAGCCATGCTCGACGCGTTCGCGGCGCAGTTCAGCTCGATTCCCGAGACGGGCGCGTGGTGCTACGGGACGGGCATGCCGAGCGTGATGCTGTCGACCGTCTCGTATCCGATCGAGATCGTGCAGCACGCGTCGCGGCTCGTGATGCTGGCCGAGCTCGAGATGCAGGTGCGCCGCGTCTATCTCGACGGCCGCGCGCACCCCGACGACTTCCTGTCGACGGGCGTCGGCCACTCCGTGGGCACCTGGGACGGCGACACGCTCGTCATCGACACGACGCTGCTCTCCGAGTGGCAGGTCCGCGCCGTGGCCGCGCACCGAGCAGACCCACATCGTCGAGCGCGTCCATCTCACGAAGCTCGGCGACATCGCGGCCCGCGCGACGGGCTTCGTCGCGAGCGTCGAGAAGCCGATCAACGACGACGTGCTCGTCGTCGAGATGACGCTGACGGACCCGATTCTACGCGGGGCCGCAGCGGCGCACCGCCTACTTCCAGCGCATGTCGGACACCGCCACGCTCGAGTACGCGTGCTCGGCCGAGCACTGGCTCGAGGAGCTTGAGAAAAATCGAGTGTCGCCGAGTAGCCGCAACGCCCCCATTAACAGCGCTTGCGGAAAGCCGAGGCCCACGGCGAGCCAAGGGCTTACGTTAAACTCTTGCAGCAGGAACCGTGCGGTCGCGCAGCGCCCGCCGTAATTGGGTTCTGGTGCAGTATTCGCTACACTTTTCAATTGGTTAATCGACCGACCCTGGGGCGGAGAAATCCGGCATGTTCATCAGCAAGAAACAGCTCCCGCGCCGCACGTTCCTGAAGGGCTTGGGTGCCACGGTAGCCCTGCCGCTGCTCGACGCGATGGTGCCGGCCTTCGCGGCGACGCCCGCCAAGGCCCCGCGCCTCGGGTTCGTCTACGTCCCGCACGGCATGGTCATGAGCCGCTTCACGCCGGACGCGTCGGGCAAGGGCTTCGCCTTCAAGGACATCAACCGCTCGCTCGAGCCCTATCGCGACCGGTTGAGCATCGTGAGCCGCCTGCACCATCGCGCCGCCGACTCGACCGCCGTGCACTCGCTGAGCCCCACGACGTGGCTCTCGGGC
Source organism: uncultured Gammaproteobacteria bacterium (assembly GCA_963744305.1). GTDB lineage: Bacteria > Pseudomonadota > Gammaproteobacteria > Steroidobacterales > Rariloculaceae > FEN-1219. The sequence continues at coordinate 88,682 of CAVUTF010000013.1, read as the reverse complement.
GTCCGGCCGAAACCGACGCAAGGCGTCGACGCCTTCGCCGGCGTCACGGCCGATCAGATCGCGGCCGGCGTCATCGGCCAAGACACGTTGCTGCCGTCGATGGAGCTCGCGACGGAAGACCACTCGGGCTTGATCGGCGCCTGCGATCGCGACTACGGCTGCATCTACATGAACACGCTGTCGTGGCGCACGCCGACGACGCCGATGCCGATGGAGATCAATCCGCGCAAAGTGTTCGAGCGGATGTTCGGCCAAGGCGACAGCGAAGCCGCGCGGCTCGCGCGGCGCGCAAGAAGACCGCAGCATCCTCGATGCCGTGACGACGCAAGCGACGGGCTTGCAGACGCGAGCTCGGCGCGCACGACCGTCAAACGCTCGACAACTATCTCGAAGGCGTGCGCGAGATCGAGCGCCGCCTGACGCGCGCCGAATCGCAAGTCGCGGCCAACGCCGACATCGTGATTCCCGAAGCGCCGTCGGGCGTGCCGTTCGAATACACGGACCACGTGCGCCTGATGTACGACTTGCTCGCGCTCGCGTATCGCGCCGACATCACGCGCGTGTTCACGTTCATGATGGGCCGCGAGGTCAGCAACAGAACCTACACGCAGGTCGGCGTCACCGAAGGCCACCACGCCGTCTCGCATCACCAGAACAAGGCCGAGAAGCTCGAGATGCTGGCGCGCATCCAGGCGTTCCACATCGGCTTGTTCGGCGAGTTCCTCGCGAAGCTCGACGCCATCCCCGACGGCGACGGCTCGTTGCTCGACAACTCGATGCTGCTGTACGGCAGCAACATGAGCAACAGCAACGCGCACGATCACTATCCGCTGCCGAACGTCCTCGTCGGCGGCGGCCGCGGCCGGCTCAAGGGCGGCCAGCACATCGTCGCCGAGGATCATGCGCCGATGACGAACCTGCTCCTGACGATGCTCGACAAGGTCGACGCAGGAGTCGAACGCTTGGCGACAGCACCGGGACGATCAGCGAGCTGACGCGTGAAGCGGTCGGCGCTGACCCGCTCACTCTCGCCGCGGCGTTGCTCGCGCTGCTCGCCGCCGGCGTCCGTCGATGCCGCCACGCCGCGCCTCGTGCAAGCCGTGAAGAACGGCGATCGCGAGGCGGCGCTTGACGCTGGCGCGCGATGCGGCCGAGGTCGCCGCGACCGAGGCCGACGGCACGACGGCGCTGCATTGGGCCGTGCGGCAGAACGACCTCGAGCTCGTCGAGCGCATGCTGCGCACGGGCGCCGACGTCAACGCCGCCAATCGTTACGGCGTGACGCCGCTGAAGCTCGCCGCCGTCAACGGCGACGCGAAGCTCTTGAAACGGCTGCTCGACGCCGGCGGCGATGCGAATGCCGTCGGCAAGGACGGCGAGACGTTGCTGATGACGGCGGCGCGCGGCGGCCACGTCGACGCCGCGCGCGCTCCTCCTCGAGCGCGGCGCCGAGGTCGATGCGCGCGAGGCTTGGCACGGCCAGACCGCGCTGATGTGGGCCGCGGCGCAAGGCCATCCCGCGATGCTGCGCGAGCTGATTGCGCACGGCGCCGATGTCAACGCGCGCTCGAACCAAGAGGAGTGGGAGCGCCAGGTCACGTCCGAGCCGCGCGACAAGTGGTTGCCGCCGGGCGGCCTGACGCCGCTCCTGTTCGCCGCGCGCGAGAACTGCCTCGCCTGCCTGCCCGTGCTCATCGAGGCCGGCGCCGACGTCAATGCGACGACGCCGGACGGCATCAGCGCAGCCGTCATCGCGCTCATCAACGGCCACTTCGACGTTGCGGGCGCCCTGCTCGAAGCGGGAACCGATCCGAATCTCGCCGACTACACCGGCCGCACGGCGCTGTACGCGGCCATCGACTTCAACACGATGGTGAAGTCGAACCGCCCTGCGCCGAAGGTCATCGAGAACCGTTTGACGGGCCTCGACGTGGCGCGGCTGCGCTCGAGCACGGCGCCGACGTCAACGCGAGGCTGAAGCGCCTGGCCGCCGTATCGCGCCAAGCTCGATCGCGGCAACGACGGCATGCTCGGCGGCGGCACGACGCCGTTCCTGCGCGCTGCCAAAGCCGGCGACGTTCCCGGCGATGAAGCTGTTGCTCGAGCACGGCGCCGATCCGACGCTCGCGCCCGACCCGCAGCGGTATCAGCCCGCTGATGGCGGCCGCGGGGCTCGGCACGACCGAGCCGGACACGACGGGGCGGCAGAAGACGCAGGAGCAGGCCATCGAGGCGATTCAGCTCCTGCTCGACCGCGGGCTCGACCTCAACGCCCAGGCCAGCGACGGCCAAACGGCCGTGCACGGCGCCGCCATGCAAGGCTATGACGAGGTCATCCGCTTCCTCGCGGCGAAAGGTGCTAAGCTCGACACCCCGGACAAGGACGGCTTCACGCCGCTCGACGTGGCGCTCGGCAAGGCCGGCGGCTTCGGCTTCTCGGGCAATGAGGGCGTCGTCCGCGAAGGCACGGCGGCCTGTCGAGCTGCGGCCGCAGCCGGCCACTGGCACGGCTGCAGCCGCTGATACGGCGCGCGGTTGCAAAAGCGGTACGGCTCCCATAGTGAGGCCACATCTGCGTCAACGGCGGCGACGAAAAATCGAGACGCGACGACCATAACGCGATAGTCGCGTGCTACAAACCTCCGGCCGCGGGTCGGCATGGCTGGGCTAAAGGGTGGCTTGGATATGACGCTCGACGGTTTGTGGAATCTGTCGTTCTGGGGCTACGTCGGCGTGACGCTCGCGTTGACGCACGTGACGATCGCGAGCGTCACGATCTTCCTGCACCGCCACCAGGCGCACCGAGGCCTGACGCTGCATCCCGTCGTCAGCCACTTCTTCCGTCTCTGGCTCTGGCTGACGACCGGCATGGTGACGCGCGAGTGGGTCGCGATCCACCGCAAGCACCACGCGCGCTGCGAAACGAAAGAGGATCCGCACAGCCCGCAGGTCTACGGCATCTGGCGCGTGCTGTTCGGCGGCGTCGGCCTGTATCGCACCGAGGCCGCCAATCAAGAGACGCTCGAAGTCTACGGCCGCGGCACGCCGAACGACTGGCTCGAGCGGCACGTCTACGGCCGGCACCGCTTTGTCGGCTCGTTGCTCACGCTCGTCATCGATCTCGTGCTGTTCGGCTGGGCCGGGCATCGCGATCTACGCCGTGCAGATGGTCTGGATCCCGTTCTGGGCCGCGGGCGTCATCAACGGCGTCGGCCACTACTGGGGCTATCGAAACTTCGAGACGCAGGACACGTCGCGCAACATCTGGCCGATCGGCATCCTGATCGGCGGCGAAGAGTTCCACAACAACCATCACGCCTATGGCTCGTCGGCGAAGTTCTCGAACAAGTGGTGGGAGCTCGACATCGGCTGGCTTTACATCCGCGCGCTCGAGCTGCTCGGGCTCGCGAGCGTCAAGAAGGTCGCGCCGCGCGCCTCGTTCTCGCGCGCCTCGAGCACGATCGATCTCGATACGCTGCGCGCCGTCGTCACGAACCGCTTCTACGTGCTGAAGCTCTACGGCCGCCGCGTCGTCGCGCCCGTGTTGCACGGCCATGCGGCCGGCGAGCCGAGCTTCCCGCGCCGCCAGCTCGCGCGCGTGCGCAAGCTGATGATCCGCGAGAACACCGGGTTGCGAGAGGATCCGCACGTGCGGCAGTGGCTCGAGAACGCGCTCGAGGGCAACCACACGGTGCGCACCGTCTACTCGTTCATGCAACGGCTGAAGGCGCTGTGCGCGCAGACGACGGGCAAGACCGAGTCCGATCTCAAGCGCTTGCAGGCGTGGTGCGCGGAAGCCGAAGCGAGCGGAATTCGGGTGCTCGGCGACTTCGCGAGACAATTGCAAGCCTATACGCCACAGCCCGCCTAAGACCGCGCGGCGCGCTCGACGCGCCGAAAACGCGGCACGGGCCTGACTCCGGGGGGAGAACGCAATGTGTCTAACCGAGATTTTCGGCGCGGGGAGCGTCTTGGCGCTCTGTGCCGTGCTGCTGGCGTCGGCCGGCGGCGCGCAGGAGTCGGACGACGCGAACGCACGCCTCGCGGCGCTCGAAGCCGAGCTCGTGACGCTCGAAGGCGACCTCGGGCTGCTCGAGGACACCAAGGCGATCAAGCGGCTGCAGCGCGCCTACGGCTACTACGTCGACAAGAAGCTGAGCCGCGAGATCGGCGCGCTGTTCGCCGACGACCCCGCAACGACGGCCGAGCTCGGCGGCTCGGGCGTCTATGTCGGCAGGGCGCGCATCGCCGAGTTCTACGACCGCATCATCGGCGGCGAAGGCCTCGAGCCCGGCGAGCTCTTCAATCACATGATCCTGCAAGGCGTCGTGCACGTCGCGCCCGACGGCCTGACGGCCAAGGGCCGGTGGCGCGCGTTGATCCAGATCGGGCAACACGGCGAGAGCGCCGTTTGGGCCGAAGGGCCTTACGAGAACGAGTACGTCAAGGAAGACGGCGTCTGGAAGTTCAGCAAGGTGCACTGGTACCAGACGTTCTCGGCGCCCTACTCGCCGGGCTGGCACAAGGCGCCGCAGCCGATGGAGCCGCCGCTCGCCGACTTTCCGCCGGACCGGCCGCCGACGCGTCGTCTATCAATCGTATCCGGCGGTTTATCAGCCGCCGTATCACTACGCGAACCCGGTATCGGGACGCTGCGAGCCCGGCGTCTGCGTCGAGAGCGTGGCCGACGCCGATCGACGCTCTCGCGACCGCGAACGGCGTCGCAGCGATGAGGCACCGCGGCACGCGCGGCCGCGGCTGCGCGCGCGGCTCGCGGCCGTCGAAAGCCGCGCGACGCACGTCGCCGACGTCAACGCGATCCAGAACCTGCAGGGCAGCTACGGCTACTACACCGACAAGATGCTCTGGGACGAGGTCGTCGATCTCTTCGCCGACGACGGCACGCTCGAGATCGGCCCGAGCGGCGTCTATGTCGGCAAGGACAGCATTCGCCGCTACCTGCTGAGCCTGAGCAGCGGCGCGCAAGGCCCGCTCGATGGCGTGCTCTACGACCATTTCCAGCTCCAGCCGATCGTCACCGTGGCCGACGACGGCCTGACGGCGAACGGCCGCTGGCGGCTGTTCCTGATGACCGGGCATCTCGGGCGCGGGCTCGGGCGGCAATTGGGGCGAAGGCGTCTACGAGAACGAGTACGTCAAAGAGAACGGCGTCTGGAAGATCCGCAAGCTGCACTGGTTCGCGAATTTCGTCGCGCCGTACGAGGGCGGCTGGCTGAACGCCGATCCCAAAGCCGTCGAAGACTTCGCGATGGGCCGCGGCGTGACGCCGGACCGCCCGTCGAGCGTCGCGTACGAGCCCTATCCCGGCGCCTTCGTTGCCGCCGTTCCACTATCCGAACCCCGTCAGCGGTCAGACAGGAGCACGCCAATGAGCTCGCGCGCTCTTGCACTCGATCCGTGCTGCTCGCGTTCGGCGCTCGCGGGCTGCGACTCGGGTCCCGATCCCGCAAGTGCTGGCGTCGATCGCCGAGCTCGAGAACGCCGTCGCCGACGCCAAGCTCGAGGTGCAGCGCTTGCAAGACGTCGACGAGCTCGAGAACCTCGCGAGCATCTACGGCCATTACGTCGACAAGTCGCGCCACGACGACGTCGCCGACCTGTTCGCGCCCGAGGGCGTCGTCGAGATCTTGGGCCGCGGCGTGTTCATCGGCCAGGACCGCGTCCGCGAGTACATGCTGAACCTCACGCCGGGCAACGTCGGCCCGCGCGAAGGCTCGCTGTTCAACCACATGCACCTGCAGCCCGTCGTGCACGTGTCGCCCGACGGCGAGACGGCGCACGTGCGCTCACGGCTGTTCGTGATGTTCGGCATCATGAACACGAACGCCCAATGGGGCGACGGCATCTACGAGAACGTCTTCGTGAAGCAGGACGGCGTTTGGAAGCTCGACTACCTGCACGGCTACCAGACGTTCTATACGAACTACGAGGACGGCTGGGCCAAGCGCGCGTCGGCGATCTTCGCGCCCTACGAGCGCTTGCCGCCGGACCGGCCGCAGTCCGTGCCGTATGCGCCCTACCCGGCCGCTTTCGTGCCGCCGTTCCACTACCGCAATCCCGTGTCGGGCCGCGCCGATCACTACAAGGATCCGACGTGGCAGGACCCGCAGGCGCCGGCCGCGCAGTGAAGACGGGACGGACATCTGCGGTCTTGGCGCAGATGATCTGCCCGGCGGGCTATCTGGGCTCGGCCCAGTGTAGACTTCGAAAAAAAGCAGTCTGGGGGGAGTCATTCTTGTCTTCTGAGCCGTCACCGGGCTGGCAGGCGCCGTCCGGCCAGCGCATCGGCCTGAGCGTCGTCGTGGCGCTCGCCGTCGCGGCCATCGTGCTCGTCTTGGCCGTGCTGCCGGCCGAGTACGGCATCGACCCGACGGGCATCGGCCGCGCGCTCGGCCTCACGGAGCTCAACGCGCCGCCGACGCGCACGATCGAGATCAAGGACGTGCTCGGCGGCAACGAGACGGTCCGCGAGGTCGAGATCCCCGCGTTCAACGAGCCCGTCCCGCTGCCGAACCCGGCCGTCCACCAGGCCGAAGACCGGCCGATCCAGACGCGGACGATGACGATGACGCTCGAGCGCGACGAGCAGACCGAGATCAAAACCGTGCTGCGCGCAAGCAAGGTCATCGTCTACACCTGGAAAACCGACGGCGGCCCCGTCTACTGCGACTTGCACGGCCACGACCCCGCAGCCGGCCAGGATTTCTTCGTCCGCTATCGCGAGGACCAGGAAGGCGCGACGGAAGCCACGGGCTCGCTCGTCGCGCCGTTCGACGGCGAGCACGGCTGGTACTGGCTCAACATCCACGAAGGGCCCGTCACGATCACGCTGACGGTCACGGGCTTCTTCGACGACATCGTCGACTACGGAATTTTCTAAGCAAGAACCGACGCGCCATGTGGCAACACAACTACGACCCTCTCGGTAACCCCGTGCTCTCGACGCTCGTGGCCGCCGTGCCGATCGTCGTGCTGCTGATCATGATCGGCGTCCTGCGCAAGCCGGCGTGGATGTCCGCGCTCGCGGGCCTCGGCACGGCGCTCGTCATCGCGACCGTCGCGTACGGCATGCCGGCCGATCTCGCCGTGAGCTCGGCGCTGATGGGCGCGGCATTCGGCCTGCTGCCGATCGGCTGGATCGTCTACTGGGCCGTCGTGCTGTATCGCATCACGCTCGAGACCGGCAACTTCGAGATCATCAAGGACTCGATCGGCGGCCTCACGAAGGACCGGCGGCTGCAAGCGATGCTGATCGCGTTCGCGTTCGGCGCATTCGTCGAGGGCGCCGCGGGCTTCGGCACGCCGGTCGCCGTCGCGGCCGCGATGCTGACCGGCCTCGGCTTCTCGCCGTTCTTCGCGGCCGGCATCTGCCTGCTCGCGAACACCGCGCCCGTCGCGTTCGGCTCGATCGGCATTCCCGTCGTCACGCTCGCCGGCACGACGGGCATCGACGAGCTCACGTTGTCGCAGTGGGTCGGCCGCATCTGCGCGCCGGTGTCGGTGTTCATCCCGGCCTACCTGATCATGGTCATGGGCGGCTTCCGCGGCTTGAAGGGCGTGCTGCCGGCCGCGATCGTCTGCGGCGTCTGCTTCGCGAGCGTGCAGTTCCTCGTGTCGAACTTCATCGGCCCGCAGCTCGTCGACATCTTGGCCGCGCTGACGGCGATCATCGGCCTCGTCGTGCTGCTGAAGGTCTGGCAGCCGAAGGACAACTTCGTGCTGGCCGGCGAGCACGCCGCCGTCGCCGCGCCGAAGAAGCACGGCTTCGGGCGCACGCTGCTCGCATGGTCGCCGTATCTGCTGCTCGTCGCGTTCGTGCTCGTCTGGGGCTACGGCCCGTCGAAGCGCGCGCTCGAGACGACGAACATCGTGTTCGCGTGGCCGGGGCTGCACAACGAGATCACGCGCATGGCGCCGATGGTCCCGCAGCCGGCGCCGTACGCGGCGAACTACACGTTCAACTGGCTCGCGGCGGCCGGCTCGGCCTGCGCGCTCGCGACGATGGCCGCGGCGCTCGTGCTGCGCGTCTCGGTCGGCATGTACGTCGGCATCTTGGGCCGCGTGCTGAAGCAGCTCGCGTTCTCGCTGCTGACGATCGCCTGCGTGCTCGGCCTCGCGTACGTCATGAACTACAGCGGCGCCGTCGTGACGCTCGGCCTCGCGTTCGCCGCGACGGGCGCCATGTTCCCGTTCTTCAGCGCGCTGGTCGGCTGGCTCGGCGTGTTCCTGACCGGCAGCGACACGTCGGCGAACGCGCTGTTCGGCAACTTGCAGGTCGTCACGGCCAACCAGCTTGGGCTTCGATCCCGCGATCATGGCGGCGTCGAACTCGTCGGGCGGCGTCATGGGCAAGATGATCAGCCTGCAGAGCCTGGCCGTCGCCGTCGCGGCGACGGGCATGGCGCGCTCCGAGGAAGGCAAGCTGTTCCGCTTCACGGTGAAGCACAGCATCTTCCTCGCCTCCGTGCTCGGAGTGATCGCGGCGATCTACGCGTACACGGCTTAGCCGCGTCCCCGGTGGGCGGTCACTCCCACTGATACTGGAAGCTGACGCCCGCCGTGCGCGGCATGCCGTACAGCTCGTGGATGCCGAAGGCGCCGTCGTTGCGCGCGAGCACGCGGTAGGTCTCGTCGCTCGCGTTGTTCACGTAGAGCTGCTGCAGCCCAAGCGTCGCCGTTCACGCCGAAACGCACGTTCCACAGCGAGTAGCCGGGCTCTTGGAACACCGGCACTTCGACGGGATTCGTGATGATGCTCAAGTCCTGCTCCGACTGATAGCGCCCTTCGAGCTGCGCGAACCAGCCGAGGTTCGCGCCGAACGAGCCTTCATAGCGGCCGACGAAGTTCACGCTGAGATCCGAGTAGTTCGGCAGGTTGCTGCCCTCGATCGGCGTATCGGGCAGGAACGGCAGCGAGGCCGCTTGGATGAAGGTGCTGTCGCTGACCTCCGCGTCCGTCGCGCCGACACCGAGGTTCAGCGACAAGCCGTCGGTCGCGAGCCAGGTCACTTCGGCCTCGGCGCCCACGGTATCGACGTCGCCGATGTTCGTGATGCGTTTGATTTGGATCGGGCTCGTCGGATCGCCGGCGTTCTGCTGCACGTCCTCGCGATCGTAGGCGAACACGCTCGCGTTCAGGCGCAACCGGCCGTCGGCCAATCGCTCTTCACGCCGAGCTCGAGCCCCCACAGCGTCTCCGCATCGAACGGCGCGAGTTGCGCGACGTTGGTCGGGAAGCCGCCGAAGAAGCCGCCGGTCTTGAAGCCGCGCGAGATCGTGGCGTAGGTCAAGCAGGTCGTCGGTCAGGCTCCATTCGACGCCCGACCTTGCCCGACCACGCGTCGAACGAGATCGAGTCGTCCGTGGACACGAACGGCACCGTCGCGCCGTTCGGGAAGCCGAGCCGCGCGCCGCCGACGAAGCTCTTGTCCTCGTCCGTGTAGCGCAGCTCGCTCGACGAGGTTCCACGCGTCGGCGAAGCGCCATTCGGCGTGCCCGTAGAGCGCGAACGCTTCGGTGTCCTGATCGTAGACCTGCGGGCTGAACGTCGGCGCCCCCGAATATCAGCGGCAACACGCCTTGGGCGCCGTACAGCAGCGTGTCCTCGTGCAGCTCGTCCTCGGCATAGCTCGCGCCGAGAACCCAGCTCAAGGTGTCGCTGCCTTCGTAGAAGAGCCGAACCTCCTGCGACCACGCGTCGATCTCGGTGTTGTAGTCGATGTGCAGGTGCTCGAGCGGCGTGCCCTCGAAGTCCTGGTAGCGGCGGTAGTCGATCGAATCGCCGCCCGTGATCGTCTGCAATCGATAGTCGCCGAGCTCCAAATCGAGCGTGAAGCCCGCGCCCGACCAATCGCTGTCGAGGAAGCCGCGGAACGCGCTCGCCGAGCCGTAGACTTCGTCTGCGCGTCAAGCCGTAGCCGGCCGGCGTCACGCCCGTCGCAGTGGCGCACGTCGCGGGATTGGCGCCGGCCCCGCTCCATGATCGACGCGCACAGCGGCAGCGGGCTCGGGATTGCCCCGCGTCAGACCGGCCACAGCGCAAACGAGACCGTCGGCCTACCGATGTGGTCGCGCCGAGGTTCGCGTAGACGCCGAGCGGACGCAGCGGCTCGAGCTCGGAGTCGTCGCCGCCGCCGTGCACGCGGAACGTGATGTCGAACGTGTCGCTCGGCGAGATCCGCAACGTGACTCGGCGCCGCGTCGCGGTCCTCGGCGCCGTAGCTCGTAGCCGCCGGTGACGCTGCGATACGGCGCGTCGCTGCCGTCGACGTCGCGCCCCGCGACGCGAATGGCGAACTTGTCGCCGATCGCAAAGCTCGCGGCCGCCTCGAGCTCCTCGCGGGAGTACTCCTCGAAGCCCAGCGACACGTACCCGTTGCTGGCCTCGTCGACGCTCGGCGTCCGCGAGATGATCTGAATCGCGCCGCCGAGCGCGTTGCGGCCGTACAAGCCGCCCTGCGGTCCCTTCAGCACCTCGACGCGCTCGAGATCGAACATCGTCCACTCGGCCGACGCGACCGACGTCTGGTAGACGTCGTCGACGTAGAACGCCGTCGTCGGCGAATCGTTGATTCTGAAGCTCTGCAAGCCGACGCCGCGGACGATGACGACGGGCGCGCCGCCGCCGCCGTTGTTCTGCAGGTTCACGTTCGGGATCAGCTGATAGAGATCCTCGGACTGATCGATGTCGCGCTCACGCAGATTTCGTCCCGAGAAAGCCGTGACGGCGATACCGACGTCCTGGATCAGCTGCTCGCGCTTCTGCGCGACGACGACGATTTCCTCGATGGCCGGGGACGCCTCGGGCGGGGCTTGCGCGAGAGCGAGCGAACGGCGCGGCGGGCGCCAACGTCGATAGCAGAACGCGTAGGTAGGTGCCCATTGTTCTTCCCTCTTCAGGCGCATCGACGACCTGATGGTAAGAGCAGTTCGACCGCCGGGTAAACCGGCGCCTGGTGAGCCCCTCAATGTAAGCCGTCGGCCGGCGCGGGCCTTGCGGCGAGCAGGTCCTCGAGCAGCGTGGAGTCGACGGGCTTGACGAGGTGATGGTCGATGCCGGCCTCGCGCGAGCGCCGGCGGTCCTCGTCGTTGCCCCAGCCCGTCAAGGCGATCAACGTGAGGTCGGCGCCGTCCGGCGCGGCGCGCACGCGCCGCGCCAGCTCGTAGCCGTCCATCCCGGGCATGCCGATGTCGAGCAAGGCGGCCGCCGGCTTTTGCGTGCGCAGCGCCTCGAGCGCGGCCGGGCCGTCGTGAGCCGTCATCACGTCGGCGCCCAGGCAGCGCAGCAGCGCGCCCAAGCTCTCGGCGGCGTCGATGTTGTCGTCGACGACGAGAATGCGCTGGCCGGCGATGCGCGTCGGCTGGCCGCGCTCGGCTCGACGCTCGGCGCCGCGGCGTCGGGCTGCAGCAACGGCAGGCGGACGACGAACTCGCTGCCTTGCCCCAGCCCGGCGCTGCGCGCCTCGATGCTGCCGCCGTGCAGCGCGACGATGCTGCGCGCGAGCGTGAGACCGATGCCCAGCCCGCCTTGGGAGCGGTTGTAGCTCCGGTCGCCCTGGACGAACGGATCGAACACGTGGGCAAGCACGTCGGCGCGCATGCCGGCGCCGTTGTCGCGCACCGAGACGACGACGCTCGCGCCGCGTCGCTGCCGCGCGGAGCGTGATCTGGCCGCCGTTCGCGGTGTACTTCGCGGCGTTGTTCAGCAGGTTGCTGAACACCTGCGCCAGCCGCACCGGATCCGCATCGAGCTCGAGCGGCTCGTCGCCGAGATCGACCGTCAACAAGTGGCCCGCCGCGTCGATGAGCGGCCTGCGTCGTCTCGACGGCGCTGCCGACGACGGCGGCGAGATCGACGCGCTGCTTGCGCAGGTCGATCTTGCCGCGCGTGATGCGCGACACTTCCATGAGGTCGTCCACGAGCCGGACCATGTGGTTGACCTGCCGGTCCATCATGTCGTGCACGCTGCGCGCGACGGCGCCGTCGTGGCCGGCGAGCCGCAGGATCTGCAGCGCGTTGTGAATCGGCGCGAGCGGCGTGCGCAGCTCGTGCGCGAGCGTCGCCAAGAACTCGTCCTTGCGCCGATCGGCTTCCTTGAGCGCCTCCCGGCTCTCCTCGACCGCCGTACGCGCCGCGACGTGCGCCGAGATGTCGCGGAAGTAGCAGACGAGCCCTCGCTCTCCGTCCGGCAGCGTGATGCGCTCGAGCCGCCACTCGTAGTACTCGAGCGCGCCGCGATCGGGCCGTGCCACCGCATGCTCGCGCGTGAAGTACGGCTCGCCGGTCGCCAACGTATGGCGGAAGATCCGCACGATCTCGTCGGCGTACGACCGCTCCCGGATGAGGTGCATGACTTCCTCGAAGTCGCGACCTTCGACTCCGCCGGGATGTCGCCGAACGCCGGCCGCGCGATCGGGTTGACCGCGCGGATACGGAAATCAGGCCCGATGAGGTAGATACCGAACGGCGCGCCCTCGATCAGCGTCTCGAGCTGCTCGCTGCGGTAACGCAACGCACGCTCGAGCTCGCCGCGCTGTGCGCGAGCGCGAGATGCGACGCCGACGCGGGCGAGCAGCTCGCGCGCGCTGAACGGCTTGACGAGATAGTCGTCGGCGCCGGCGCCGAGACCCTCGATGCGCGCCTCCTCGCCGGCGCGCGCCGACAGCATGATGACGGGCAGCGACCGCGTGCGCGCGTCGGCGCGAATCGCCGCCACCGAGGCCGAAGCCGTCGAGCCGCGGCATCATGACGTCCGTGAGCACGAGATCCGGGAGTCGCGCGCCGATCGCGTCGAGCGCCTGCTGCGCCGTCGCCGACGGCCACGACGTCGTAGTGCGCGCCGAGCAAGCGGCCGCACGTAGTCGCGCATGTCGGCGTTGTCGTCGGCGAGCAGGACGCGCGCGCGCGCGGCCGCGACGCCCGGGCTGCGCGCGCTCGCGGGCTCCGCGGCCGCGCTCGCGCTCGTCGTCCGGGCAGCCAGCGCAGCGCTTCCTCGACGAACGGCTGCGCGCCGGTCCGCGTCGACGCGAGCTGGCGCGCTGCGCCGATTCGCTCGGCCGGCAAGTGCTGCTTAGCCCGTTCGGCAGGCGCACGGTGAACGTCGTGCCGACGCCCTCGCGGCTCTCGACCGCGACCGTCGCCGCCGTGGAGCTTGACGAGCTCGCGCACGAGCGCGAGACCGATGCCGGAGCCTTCGTGCGTCCGCGAGCGCGCGTTGCGCACGCGGTGGAAACGCTCGAACAGCTTCGGCAGGTCCGCCTCGGCGATGCCGACGCCCGTGTCGCGGACCGTGAGCTCGACGTTGTCGCCGCGCGTCGCGCAGCGCGACCCTGATCTCGCCCTCGAACGTGAACTTGAACGCGTTCGAGAGAAGGTTCAGCACGATCTTCTCCCACATGTCGCGGTCGACGTAGACCGGCTCGGCGAGCGGCTCGCAATCGACGACGAGCGCGAGCCCGGCGTGCTCGATGGCCGAGCGGAACACGCTCGCGAGCTCCGCGGTCAGCGGCCGCGAGATCGGTCGGCTCGTAGCTCGCCTCGACGCGCCCGGCCTCGATGCGCGCGAAGTCGAGCAGCGAGTTGACGAGCTTGAGCAGCCGCAGGCTGTTGCGGTGGGCGAGCGTCAGCGTCCGACGACCGTCGCGCCGGCAACGGCCCATGGCGTTCGCGAGCAGGTCCTCGAGCGGGCCGAGCATCAACGTGAGCGGCGTGCGGAACTCGTGGCTGACGTTCGAGAAGAACGCCGTCTTGGCGCGGTCGATCTCGGCCAGCGCCGCGGCGCGGCGCCGCTCCTGCCTCGAGCGCCTGCGCGTCGGCGAGGCCCGGCCGCGATCTGCGTCGCGACGAGGCCGAAGAAGGTGCGGTAGGAGTCGTCGAGCGCGCGCATCGGGCTCACGCCGGCGACGAGAATCGGCGCGCGGCCGATCCTGGCCCGGCAGCTGCACGGGCAGCACCATCGCCGTGTGCGGCGGCGATCGCCCAGGCGCCCGTCGGCAGCACGGCGAACCGCGCCGCGAGACCGTTCGCGCGTGGCCGGTCGCGCCGGAGCGCACGACCTCGCCGAGCCCCCACAGGTCGTCGGCGCCGCCGAGCGCGACGCGTCGCGGGCGCCGCCGCGAGCGCCGGCCTCGATCCCCGCGGCGGCATCGAGCTCGGCCGTCGCGCCGTCGTCGGCGACGCGATAGATCAGCGCGAACGGCACGTCGCGCGCGTTCGCGGCGAGCGCCGTGGCGGCCGCGTCGTAAGCGGCCTTCTCGCTCTCGGACCCTTTGCATTGCGCCGCGAGATCGCGCAGCGTCGTGAGGCGCCGCTCGCCGATGACCTTCTCGGTCGTCTCGATGACGGGGCAGAACACGCCGCCGACCTCGCCCGCGCTCGTCGTAGATCGGGCTGTACGAGAACGAGAAATAGCCTCCTCGGGATAGCCCTTGCGATTCAAGGTGCAGCTCGAGATCGCGCGAGCGTGTGGCTTTCCCGTGCTCCATGACCTGCGCGAGCATCGGCCCGATGACGTCCCAGATCTCGGCCCAGACCTTCGCCCCGGCTGCCCCGAGCGCGGCGGGATGCTTGGCCGGACCGAGCATCGGCGCGTACTCGTCGTTGTAGAGGATCGCGAGCTCCGGGCCCCACCAGACCAAGATCGGGAACGCGCAGTCGAGGCAGATGCTGACCGACGTCAGCAGCGCCGCGGCCACGTCTCCACGGGCCCGAGCGGCGTGCTCGCCCAATCGAGCGCGCGCATCCGCCGCGCCATTTCGGTATCGCCGGCGAACGCCGGCTTCGGTTGCGGAAGCAAGGACAGCTAGCCATGGCGGCTTAGACCAGCGTCCGCCGCTCGTCGAGCTCGCCTTCGTCGGCGAGCCCGCTGTCGATCGCGGCCTGGATCGCCCTGAAGTCCGCGGGCTTCACGAAGTGATGATCGAAGCCGGCGTCGCGCGAGCGATCGAAGTCCTCGGCTTGGCCATAGCCCGTCAGCGCGATCAGCAGCGGCTTCGGCAGCGTCCGTTGGCGCGGATGCCGGCCGCCAGCTCGTAGCCGTTCATGCCCGGCAACCCGATGTCGATGATCGCGACCTGCGGCGCGAAAGCGTCGAGACACGTGAGCGCCTGCATCGCGTCCGTGACCGTCTTGACCTCGTGCCCTTCGATCCCCATCAACACGGCGATCGATTCCGCGGCATCGGCATTGTCGTCGACGACGAGAATGCGCTTGCCGCCTTGACGCGGCAGCCGCGGCGCTTGGCCGCCCGCGTGTCGGCACGACCTCGCTGATGCACGGCAGCCGGACGTTACCTCGGTCCCGAGCCCTGGTCCTTCGCTGATCACGTTGACCTCCCCTGATGCAGCTCCACGAGGCGCCGAACCACGGCGAGCCCGACGCCCAACCCGCCCTGGCTGCGATCGAGCCCGCGGTACCCTTGCGTGAACACCTCGAAGACGTGCGGCAGGAACTGCGGCTCGATGCCGATTCCGTTGTCGCGCACGCGCACGCCGACGCTGCCGCGGTCGACGTGACCGAGAGCTCGATGCTGCCGCCGTCGGACGTGTACTTCGCGGCGTTGTGCAGCACGTTGCTGAAGATCTGGCTCAAGCGCGAGAAGTCGCCGAACACCCAGACCGGCGTCTCGGGCACGTGGACCGCCAACAGCGTGGCGCTTCGAATCGACGAGCGGCCGCACGATCTCGAGGCTGTGCTCGATCGACCTTGCCGAGCTCGACGGCCTCGCGAGTGCAGCGTGATCTTGCCTTGCGTGATGCGCGACACGTCGAGCAAATCGTCGACGAGCCCCGCGAGGTGCGTGACCTGCCGCTCGATGACCTCGCGCACCCACGCGATGCGCGCGTCGTTCGGGCGCGACCTTGTCGAGCACCTGCGCGGCCGTCGACGATCGGCGCGAGCGGATTGCGCAGCTCGTGCGACAGCATCGCGAGGAACTCGTCCTTGCGCCGGCTCGCTTCCTGCAGCTTCTCCTCGGCCTACTTGCGCGCGCGCCATCTCGCGCTTCAGGCTGCTGTAGAGCTGCGCATTGTCGAACGCGATCGCGGCGCGCGTCGCGATCTCGAGCAAGCCGCGCTCGTCGGCGGACCGAGCGCTCGTGATCAGCCATGCCGACGGCGAGCGCACCGATGTTGCGCTCGCCGACCTTGAGCGGCAGCACGTGGCGACCCGCAACCACGCGGGCCAATGGCCCGACCCGCGTCGCGGACGCGCACCTCGAGCGCATAGCCGCCGCTCTGCACCTCCCTCATCGCGCGCCGCAGCGTGGGCGGCAGCGGCTCCAGCCTTCGAGCGCGCCGGCTCGCGGTCCTGCCGATACGAGACGACGGTCGCGCGTCCGTCGTCGACGGACAGCAACCGCGCAGCCGCCGACGCTCGGCACGAGCACCTCGAGCAACCGCTCCATGCTCGTCGCAGATCGAGCGAGCCGCGAGCTCGCGGCTCGCGAGCGCGATCAAATCCGAGCTGCGCTGCGCGCCCCGGCGGCCGCGCGCGCGCGGCCTCGGCGCGCGCCACCTTCGCCGCGCGCCGCTGGGCGCGGTACAGGTCGACGAAGACGCGGCACCTTGCTGCGCAGGATCGCCGGCACGACCGGCGTCAGGATGTAGTCGACCGCGCCGAGCTCGTAGCCGCGCTCCGTCTGCATTTCGTCGGCATAAGCCGTGACGAAGATGATCGGCGTGTGCGACGTCCGGCCGTGCTTGCGGATGAGCTCGGCCGTCTCGATGCCGTCGATGTCCGGCATGTTGACGTCGAGCACGATGACGGCGAACTCGCGCTCGAGCAGCTCGCGCAGCGCCTCCGCGCCGGAGCTCACGAGCACGAGATTCTCGATCGAGATCCTCGAGCACCTCGCGAAACGCCAGCCGCTTATCGGCCAAGTCGTCGACGACGAGAATGTTGACCTTCTCTTCCATCGGCAGTCGGTAGCGCATGGGCAGTCGCCGTTCTAGCGGTGCAGCCAGCCTTCAGCACGCCGAGCAAGTGATCGTGTCGACGGGCTTCGACAGGTAGTCCCACGCGCCCGCCTCGATGCACTTCTCGCGGTCGCCCTTCATGGCCTTGGCCGTGACGGCGATGATCGGCAGATCCTTACGCTGCTCGAGCTTGCGAATCTCGCGCATCGTCGTCATGCCGTCCATCTCCGGCATCATGATGTCCATCAGCACGATGTCGATCGACGGGTCCTCCTGCACGAAGCGAATCGCTTCGCGGCCGTTGTTGGCCGAGATGATGTGCATCCCATGGTCGTGCAGCACCGTCGAGAGCGCGAAGATGTTGCGCATGTCGTCGTCGACGATGAGCGCCTTCTTGCCTTCGAGCACGCGGCTGTCGCGGTGCAAGCTCCTCGATATCTGCGCGTTCGGCCTCGGACAGCTCGCGAGGCCGACGGTGCAGCAAGAAGTAGACCGCGTCCATCAGCCGCTCGAGCGAGCGTGCCTCGCGCAACGCGAACACGCCGTCGCGGCGCCGCCAACGCGACAACGTATCGCCGCCGTTCGACCCGTACACGACGATCGGCAGCTGGCGCGCCAGCTCGCGTTCTGCTCGAGACCTCGATGAGATCGCGCCGGCTGCAAGTCCGTCGCGCCGGACTTCGACGACGAGGCAGTCGACTTGCTCCGTTACGCAAGCAATTCGCAGATCTCGGCGCTGTCCGTCGACGTGACCACGTCGATTTCCTCGTCGCGGAGGCGGCCAAGGACAGTGTCCAGCTCATCGCCCGTACGCATCGACAGCACGAGCCTCTTGCGCGCGCGTCCGATGTAGTCGTTGAGCTGAGCGATCGCCCGATCGATGACCTCCGCCGACGCCACGGGCTTGGTAATGAAGCCGATCGCGCCCGAGTTCAGTGCGCGATCGCGCGAATCGTCCGTTGACACGACGCAGACCGGGATGTTGCGCGTCGAAAGATCCGCCTTCAGCCGATCGAGGATGCGCCAGCCCGGCATGTCGGGCAGGAAGATGTCGAGCGTGATGATCGAGGGCTGGTACTCCTTGATTAACGAGATCGCGCCGGCCGCGCTAACGCTAACCAGGCCCTTGAAGCCGTGCCGACGCGCAGCATCGAGCAGCACCTTCGCAAACGAAAGATCATTCTCGACGATCAAGAGCGTGCGGTCGCCCGGTTTCACGTCCGCGCGATCGTCGCCGGCGTCGTTAGCGGTCGGCAACGCTATCTCGTCGTGATAGATCGGGTCGACTTCGACCTTCTGCGGGCCCTCCGCGACTGCCGCGCGCAGCTCGACGACGTTCGAACGCGCCGCGCGCGAGGCGCGCTGCGAATGCGTCGCCGGCAAGTACAGTGTGAACGTGCTGCCGCTTCCCGGGCACGCTGATCAGGCGGATCTCGCCACGCAGCAGCTTCGAAAGCTCGCGGCTAATCGCGAGTCCGAGGCCCGTGCCCCCGTATTTGCGCGAGTGGAGCCGTCGGCCTGCTGGAACGCCTCGAAAATGATCTGCTGCTTGTCCGGCGAGATGCCGATGCCTGTATCGGCCACGGAGAACGCGATGACGTGCTCGGCATTCGTCGAGGTCCTCGTTCTCGGCTGACCAGCCGGACAACGCGGGCGCCGACCGCGAACGATACCGTGCCTTCGTGGGTGAATTTGAACGCGTTCGACAGCAGGTTCTTGATGATCTGCTGCATGCGTTTGATGTCAGTGAACATCGTCTCGCGGCAGCGCCGGCATCGAAATGGATCGTCGAACGCCACCTGCTTCGATTCGGCGACATGGCGGAACGTGCGCTCCACGTAGCGCTGCAAGTCGAGCAAGCGCAGCTCGCTGATGTCCGCCATCACGGTTCCGGACTCGATCTTCGATAGATCGAGGATGTCGTTGATCAGCGCGAGCAGATCGTTGCCCGAGGCGTGGATCGTCTTCGCGGACTCGACCTGGCGGATGCTCAGGTTGCCTTCCGCGTTCTTCGTGAGCTTGTCGGACAAGAGCAGCAAGCTGTTCAGCGGCGTGCGCAGCTCGTGCGACATGTTCGCAAGGAACTCGGACTTGTACTTCGACGTCAGCGCGAGCTGCTTCGCCTTTTCCTCGAGCGCCTGACGAGCCTGCTCGACCTCGCGGTTCTTGCGCTCGACCTCCTGGTTCTGATGCGCGAGCTGCCGGGCCTTCTCCTCGAGCTCCTGGTTCGTCTGTTGCAGCTCCTCGGCGAGCGATTGCGATTGCTTCAGCAGATCCTCGGTTCTCGTGTTCGCCTCGATCGTGTTGATGACGATGCCGATCGACTCCGTGAGCTGATCGAGGAACGCCTGATGCGACGGGCTGAACTGCTCGAGCGACGCAAGCTCGATGACGCCGCGCAGCTCGCCTTCGAACACGACGGGCATCACGAGCACGTCGAGCGCCGCGGACTCGGAGAGCCCGGTCGTGATGCTGAATGTGTCGGAGACGACGTTGTCGAGCAGCATCTTGCGCTTCTCGATCGCGCATTGACCGACGACGCCCTTCGCCGAGGTCGAGCTCCTTGCCGTGCGAGCCCCGGCCTTTCGACGCGTAGCTCGCGAGCAGCCGCAAGCGCGGATTGCTCCTTTTCGCCGGTCAACACGTAGAACTCCGCCTGCTGGGCGCGCACGACCGGCGCGAGCTCCGAGAGAATCATCTCGCCGACGGCCATGAGGTCGCGCTGGCCTTGGAGCATGCGGCTGAACTTCGCGAGGTTCGTCTTGAGCCAGTCCTGCTCCGTGTTCTTCTGCGTCGTGTCCTTCAGGTTGCGGATCATCTCGTTGATCGTGTCCTTGAGCGCCGCCACCTCGCCCTGCGTGTCGACGGTGATCGAGCGCGTCAAGTCGCCTTGCGTCACGGCGGTTGCGACGTTCGCGATCGCGCGCACCTGCGTCGTGAGATTCGCCGCGAGCTCGTTCACGTTCTCCGTGAGGCCCTTCCAGATGCCCGCGGCTCCCGGCACCTTTGCCTGCCCGCCGAGCTTGCCCTCCACGCCGACCTCGCGCGCCACGGTCGTCACCTGGTCGGCGAAGGTAGCGAGCGTTTCCGTCATGCTGTTGATCGTCTCGGCGAGCGCCGCGATCTCGCCCTTCGCTTCGACGGTGAGCTTCTGCTTGAGATCGCCGTTCGCGACCGCGGTAACCACCTTCGCGATGCCGCGCACCTGCGACGTCAGGTTGCCCGCCATGAAGTTCACGTTGTCCGTGAGGTCCTCCCAGACGCCCGAGACGCCTTGCACGTCGGCTTGGCCGCCGAGCCGGCCTTCGGTGCCGACCTCGCGCGCGACGCGCGTAACTTCCGACGCGAACGACGAGAGCTGATCGACCATCGTGTTGATCGTGTTCTTGAGCTCGAGAATCTCGCCCTTCACGTCGACGGTGATCTTTCTCGACAAGTCGCCGGCTTGCACGGCCTTCGTCACGTCCGCGATGTTGCGGACCTGGGACGTGAGGTTGCCGGCCATGAAGTTCACGGAGTCCGTGAGGTCGCGCCACGTTCCCGCGACGCCCTGCACGTCGGCCTGGCCGCCGAGCTTGCCTTCGGTGCCGACCTCGCGCGCGACGCGCGTGACCTCCGCCGCGAACGACCGCAGCTGGTCCACCATCGTGTTGATCGTGTTCTTCAGCTCGAGGATCTCGCCCTTCACGTCGACGGTGATCTTCTTCGACAGGTCGCCCGCCGCGACGGCCGTCGTGACCTCGGCGATGTTGCGGACCTGGGACGTGAGGTTGCCGGCCATGAAGTTCACGGACTCGGTCAAGTCCTTCCAGGTGCCGGCCACGCCCTGCACGTCCGCCTGGCCGCCCAAGCTGCCGTCGGTGCCGACCTCGCGCGCGACGCGCGTAACCTCGGACGCGAACGACCGCAGCTGATCGACCATCGTGTTGATCGTGTTCTTGAGCTCGAGGATCTCGCCCTTTACGTCGACCGTGATCTTCTTCGACAGGTCGCCGGCCGCGACGGCCGTCGTGACCTCGGCGATGTTGCGGACTTGGGACGTGAGATTGCCGGCCATGAAGTTCACGGACTCGGTCAGGTCTTTCCACGTGCCCGACACGCCCTCGACGCGCGCCTGGCCGCCGAGAATGCCTTCCGATCCCACCTCTCGCGCGACTCTCGTGACTTCCGACGCGAACGACGACAGCTGGTCGACCATCGTGTTGATCGTGGCTTTGAGCTCGAGGATCTCGCCCTTCACGTCGACCGTGATCTTGCGCGACAGGTTGCCCGCCGCGACGGCCTTCGTGACGTCTGCGATGTTGCGGACCTGCGCCGTCAAGTTGCCGGCCATCGAGTTCACGGACTCCGTCAAGTCCTTCCACGTGCCCGACACGCCCTCGACCTCGGCCTGGCCACCGAGCCGGCCTTCGGTGCCGACCTCGCGCGCGACGCGCGTGACTTCCGATGCGAACGATGACAGCTGATCGACCATCGTGTTGATCGTGTTCTTGAGCTCCAGGATCTCGCCCTTCACGTCGACCGTGATCTTGCGCGACAGGTTGCCGGCGGCCACCGCCTTCGTCACGTCCGCGATGTTGCGGACTTGGGACGTGAGGTTACCGGCCATGAAGTTCACGGAGTCCGTGAGGTCGCGCCACGTTCCGGCGACGCCTTGCACGTCGGCCTGGCCGCCGAGCTTGCCTTCGGTGCCCACTTCGCGCGCGACGCGCGTCACTTCCGCCGCGAACGAACGCAGCTGATCCACCATCGTGTTGATCGTGTTCTTCAGCTCCAGAATCTCGCCCTTCACGTCGACGGTGATCTTTCTCGACAGATCGCCGGCCTGCACGGCTTTCGTGACCTCGGCGATATTGCGCACCTGCGACGTCAGGTTGCCGGCCATTGCGTTCACGGACTCCGTCAAGTCCTTCCAGGTGCCAGCCACGCCCTGCACGTCTGCCTGACCGCCGAGCTTGCCTTCGGTGCCGACCTCGCGCGCGACGCGCGTGACTTCCGCCGCGAACGAACGCAGCTGATCCACCATCGTGTTGATCGTGCTCTTGAGCTCGAGCACCTCGCCCTTCACGTCGACCGTGATCTTCTTCGAAAGGTCGCCCGCCGCGACGGCCTTCGTGACCTCCGCGATGTTGCGGACTTGGGACGTGAGATTTCCGGCCATGAAGTTCACGGACTCGGTCAAGTCCTTCCAGGTGCCCGCGACGCCCTGCACGTCCGCTTGACCGCCGAGCTTGCCTTCGGTGCCAACCTCGCGCGCGACGCGCGTCACCTCCGCCGCGAACGACCGCAGCTGGTCCACCATCGTGTTGACGGTGTTCTTGAGCTCCAAGATTTCGCCCTTGACGTCGACCGTGATCTTCTTCGACAAGTCGCCCGCCGCCACGGCCTTCGTGACGTCCGCGATATTGCGCACCTGCGACGTCAAGTTGCCGGCCATCGAGTTCACGGAGTCGGTCAAGTCCTTCCACGTGCCCGACACACCCTCGACGCGCGCCTGCCCGCCGAGAATGCCGTCGGATCCGACTTCTCGCGCGACTCTCGTCACTTCGGATGCGAACGACCGCAGCTGGTCGACCATCGTGTTGATCGTGCTCTTGACGGTGAGGAACTCGCCTTTCACGTCGACTTCGATCTTCTTCGACAGATCGCCCTTCGCGACCGCGGTCGTGACGTCCGCGATGTTTCTGACCTGGGCCGTCAAGTTGCCCGCCATCGAGTTCACGGAGTCCGTGAGGTCCTTCCACGTGCCCGCGACGCCCTTCACCTTTGCCTGACCGCCGAGCTTGCCTTCGGTGCCCACCTCGCGCGCGACGCGCGTGACTTCCGCAGAGAAGTTGCTGAGCTGATCCACCATCTTGTTGATGGTTTTCGACGTGCGCAGGAACTCTCCCTCGAGCGGACGGCCATCGAGCTCGAGCGCCATGCTCTTTGAAAGATCGCCTTGCGCCACCGCACCGATCACGCGCGCGACTTCGCTCGTCGGATGGACGAGGTCGTCGATCAGCGAATTGATGCAGTCGACTGACTCTGACCAGAAGCCACGCGCGCCCGGCAAGGACGCGCGGCGCTTCAGCTTGCCTTCCTTGCCGACAACCTGCGACAGCCGCTCAACCTCGTCGGCCATCGTCGAGCTCTGCTCGACCAACTCATTGAACACGTCGGCGACCTTGCCGAACGCGCCGATGCCAGTCAGCGGCAGCCGCACCGTCGGGTCGCCGCGTTTGAGCGCGGACAGAGCGGCGAGGATCGCCATCATCTCCTCGTTGTGCGAGAGCGGAAGGGGGATATGCTCGATTACCGCCTGATTCATCGCCCTGAACCCCTCTAGATACCCCTAGATACCCGATTTGCAGTCATACGAATTCACGATTCCAAAATTTGGAATCGCGTCGCATGGGCACCGCCCGGAGGTCGAAACCCCTGAGAAGTCACCGAAACTGTCGCCGCTAATGGCCTGGCGACGCTAGGTTCTTATCGATGATCTCAGAGAATGAGAACGAACCCCAGCTCCCGAGAGTGAATATGCATAGACCATGCCCTCGGTGTCCAGGCAGGTTCGTCATCAGCTGGTTCAGCGACAGCAGGCCGAAGGCAGCGGCGAATGTGAGGAACAGACGGTCCGCTCGACCGTCGGCAAGACCATCGTATCGACGAATAGCCAGACGTTGTCGACGGAAAGAAAACACAAAAAAGAGCGCGCTCAGGAAAAGCAGCCGAACCCTGCTGCGCGCGTAGCCCCGGAACAGCAGGAACATACATCCGATGCTCGTGAGTGCTGCGAGAGAGAACAGAGATTTAGATCACGCGAATCAGCGTCACAGTACAACAGCCACAGGAGCACGGCTGCGCTTACCGTGGTGATCGACCGCCGCAAAAATTCGCCAGAACGCATCGGAGAAATCCGCATCGTCCATTCGCTCGCTAACCGATCGTGCGGACCGATCGTTCTTGAATCGCTAAATTATTCCGGTCATGGGAGAATGCGCCACTCCTGTTTGGATGCAAAGTGATGTCGCCGACGGTTCGCTACGGGTTTTCTTTGATTGTCGCCGGCTACGGCGTC
Source organism: uncultured Gammaproteobacteria bacterium (assembly GCA_963744305.1). Taxonomy (GTDB): domain Bacteria; phylum Pseudomonadota; class Gammaproteobacteria; order Steroidobacterales; family Rariloculaceae; genus FEN-1219. Next base: position 64,684 of record CAVUTF010000013.1, on the reverse strand, counting down.
TACCAAATCTACAATGACCACCCCGTCGCAGGCTTCATCGGCTTAGGGCTCGCCGCGCTGCTGATCTGGCTTGGCCGCCTCAGACGCTAGCGCTCCCTGGATCGTGGCGGCTTTCACGGCCGCCGTGCAGGGAATACTCTACCGTCCGCCCGTTGACTCCCATGGAGACGCGGTAATGAAGCGTTCGACCTCGACGTTGCTGGTTACGATTTTGCTCGCGGCCGCGCCGTACGCGAACGCCGACGTGAGCTACAGCTATCTGCAGGGCGCTTGGACGGGGACGGAAGCCGGCACGGTTCTGGGCGATCAGGACGGTACGGGTCCCGAAGTCAGCGCGTCATATGAGTTGTTGCGCTGGCTGCACGTCTTCGGAAGCTACCGGATGATCGAGCTCGAGGACGTCAGCCTCGACACGGAGTTGTTCACGGCCGGTGCAGGAGTGAACTGGGATTTCTCCGATCACCAGAGCGTGTTCTTCAACCTAGCAGGAGTCGAGGCGCAAGCGGACCTCGTCAGCGGTGGCGGCAGAATCGGTGCGGATGACACAGGCTACTTCTACTCGATCGGGTACCGCGAGAACAACAACGACCGGCTCGAGTTCGCGGTCAGCGCCGACCACATCGAGTTCGACGATTCGGACTCGTCGGACACCTCGATCAGCATGAGCCTCCAATACCGAATTACGCAGCGCTTCCGGTTCGAAGGCGGAGTGAATTTCGCCGGTGAGGACCGCTTCTGGAAAGTCGGCGTCCGCTACTACTTGCCGAATCGGCTCGACCGCAGAACGAACGAGTAAATACTCGGCAATCCATTTTCAGCGTTCTTGACTTAGACTAGCACCCGCATCGCTCGGCGGGTCGGCGTGACGTCGCGCCGACCCGTCGTCGTTACTGCGATCAGAGCGCCAGGAAACGTGGGGGTTCATGGCCAACCTGCTATCGAAGGAACGCATCATTGCGGACTCGGGATTCAATCGCTGGCTCGTGCCGCCGGCGTCGGTCGCCATTCACTTGTGCATCGGCTCCGTGTACGCATGGAGCATCTACAATCCGCCGTTGATTCGTGCGTTCGGCGTCGTCACACCGGCCGCGGACGACTGGCTGCTGTCCGACGTGATTTGGATTTTCACGGTCGCGATCATCTTCCTCGGGCTGTCGGCGGCCCTGGCCGGCAAATGGCTCGAGGACGTCGGACCCCGAAAGGTCGGCACCGTGGCGGCGCTCTGCTGGGGCGGCGGCTACTTGGTCGGCGCTCTCGGAATCCTCATGCATCAGCTTTGGCTCGTGTACTTGGGGTACGGCGTGATCGGCGGCTGCGGCCTCGGCTTGGGCTACGTCTCTCCGGTCAGCACGTTGATACGTTGGTTTCCGGACCGCCGCGGCATGGCAGCCGGCATGGCGATCATGGGTTTCGGCGGTGGAGCGATCATCGGCGCGCCGTTGAAACGCTACTTGATTCGGCTGTTCTACGAGGAGCCCGACTACTTAGGCACCGTCGACCAGGTGAATCTCGTGACCGAGGCCGGCCGGAGGTTCGCCGAAGTCGCCGGGCAGCTGCGCGAAGTCGTGGTGGTTGGCGCCAACGACCTCGTGGGCATGATCGTCCCCGGACCCGAAGGCGTTTACGTCGTGGGCACGGGCAACGTGGGCGTGGTGGCGACCTTCGTGACGCTCGGTCTCGCCTACTTCGTCGTAATGCTGATCGCCGCGTTCTCGTATCGTCTGCCGGCGCAGGGTTGGCGTCCGGCCGGCTGGACGCCGCCGGACGAAGCACACCGTGCGAAACGCATGATCAGCACGCACAACGTGCACATCGACGAAGCTCTCAAAACGCGTCAGTTCTATCAGCTGTGGATTGTCCTCTGCTTCAACGTGACGGCAGGGATTGGCGTGCTGAGCGTCGCGCAGACGATGATGACCGAGATTTTCGGCACGACATTACCGGGAATCGTCGACGCCGGATTCGCCGCAACCTATGTGATGATGATCAGCCTATTCAACATGGTCGGTCGAATCATCTGGGCGAGCTCGTCCGACTATCTCGGCCGCCGCAACACGTACTGGATCTTCTTCGCGCTCGGGATCGTGTTGTACCTGTCGATTCCCTTCGCCGCACAGCAGGTCAGCGTCGCGCCCTCGGTCGTCTGGCTCGTGTACTTCTATGCCGCAACGATGATCATCTTCACCATGTACGGAGGCGGCTTCGCTACGATTCCGGCGTACTTGGCCGACATGTTCGGGACGCGCTACGTCGGCGGTATTCACGGCCGCCTTCTCACGGCTTGGAGCCTCGCGGGCTTTCTCGGCCCCGTCGCGATCACGATGCTGCGCGAGCGCTCGATCGCGACCGCGCTCCGCGATCTCGTCGCCACGGTGGACCCTGACCGTTTCCGTCAGACGTTCGGCGCTGGCATCGAACAATTCGACGCGCTCGTCGCGCAGCAGACGGTCACGATCGCCAAGCTCATGGAGATCGCACCGCCCGGCACCGTTGATCCCACACCCAGTCTGTATAATCTCACGATGTATTTGATGGCCGCTCTGCTCGCAATTGCCCTCGTCTCCAACGCCTTGATGCGGCCCGTGGATCCGAAGCATCACATGAAGGACGCGGAAACCGTCGGCGCGCGCTGACGCGGCGGTGGCCAGCACGGAAAATGGCCGCGATGCACCTCCATGCCAATCTCGCGGCTGTCGCCGCAGCTTCTTGCTTCCTCTGCGCGTGCGGTCCCGACGCGCCGGAGCCGGCGCCGTTAGCTTCGCCGATCGCACGAGCGGACGCGATTCATGCGGCGGTCGTCGCGCTCGACACGCATGTGGATATCGAGCTCGACTTTGCCACCGACGCGGTCGATCCCCTCGATGCAATGCTGCAGGTCAATCTCACGAACATGTCTACCGGCGGCTTGGACGCCGCGTTCTTCATCGTTTACGTACCGCAAACGGCGCGCACGGAGCAGAACTACGCGCAGGCGCGCACTGATGCGCTCACCAAGTTCGAAGCGATTCACCGGATGGCCGAAGTTCTGTATCCGGAACGCATCGAGATTGCCTACGCGGCGGCCGACGTCGAGCGGATCGCAGGCGCCGGCAAGCTCGTGGCCGCAATCGGCATCGAAAACGGCTATGTGATCGGCCAAGACTTGGAGCTGATCGACGAATACGCCGCGCGCGGCGCGCGTTATCTCACGCTCGTCCACAACGGCGACAACGATCTCGGACGTTCGGCGCAGCCCAAACCCGAGCTCGGCGATCCGCCGACGGATGACGTCTCGGGCCTGACGCCGCTCGGTGCGCAAGCGGTCGCGCGCCTGAACCGCGCGGGAATCATGGTCGACGTGTCGCATGGCAGTAAACGCACGGCCCTCGACGCGATGCGGCTATCGACGGCGCCGGTGATAGCGTCGCACTCAGGCGTAAGAGGCTTGGTCGATCATGCGCGCAACATGGATGACGAGACTTTGCTTGCGCTCCGCGATGACGGCGGCGTAATCCAGATCGTCGCATTCGACGGCTATTTGAAAGCACAACCGGCGGAGCGAGCAGCCGCGGTGCGTGCGCTGCGGGAGGGCCGCGGCCTCCCCAGCGCGCTCGAGCTGCAGAACATGAGCGCCGCCGAGCGCACGGAATTCGAGCGCGGCATGACGGAAATCGAGACGCGCTGGCCACGAGCGACCGTCGTGGACCTCGTCGATCACATCGACTACGCCGTACGCCTGATCGGCATTGACCACGTCGGCATCAGCTCAGACTTCGGCGGCGGCGGCGGTATCGTGGGTTGGGCGGATGCCGGCGAAACGATCAACGTCACGCGCGAGCTCGTTGCGCGCGGCTACGACAGAGACCGATATCGGTAAGCTGTGGAGCGGCAACTTGCTACGCGTGTGGCGCGATGCCGAGCGCGTCGCCGCCGAAACGGCGCAATAATCCGCTACTTCGCGCCCTCTGATGCGGGCACCCGCCACGTGCTCGTCTGACGCAGCACGTCTGCGACGCGTGCCGTGCGCTGCAAGCGCGTCGGATGATTCGCGTAGTAGGCGTTCTCGAAGCTTTCGCCGGGCTGGCGCAGGATCACGCCAAGCGCAACCGGGAACTCTGGAGGCGTCATCCCGAGCAGCAACTGTGCGAGCGTGCGGTTGGTTTCGTCATGAACCAGCACGTCGGTCGGCCGAGCTCGCGCGTCGATGGTTTGGAGCGTCAGCGTCTTCGCATCAAAGAAAAGGCCGCGGCTCCCGCCTTCGCCGAACGTCAGGGGCTCGCCGTGCCTCACGTGAATCTGAGCGTCGGCGGCCTTCTCTTTGTCGGTGAACGAGCTGTAAACGCCGTCGTTATAGACGATGCAGTTTTGGAAGATCTCGACGAACGCGGCACCCGAGAACGCGTGCGCCGCCTCGAGCACCGAGCCTAGCCCGACCTTGTCGACGTCTATCGCGCGCGCGATGAAGCGCGCGCCCGCACCCAAAGCAAACGCACCCGGCGAGATCGGCGAGTCGAACGAACCGTTCGGGCTCGACGGCGTGCGCGTGCCGAGCCGCGACGTTGGGGAATACTGCCCTTTGGTGAGGCCGTAGACTTCGTTGTTGAACAGCAGTATGCGAAAGCCAACGTTGCGGCGCAGCGCATGCATCAGGTGATTGCCGCCGATCGACAAGCCATCGCCGTCGCCGGTAACGACCCATACGTCGAGCTCCGGATTCGCGAGCTTGAGCCCCGTCGCGACAGCCGGCGCGCGGCCGTGAATCGTGTGGAACCCGTAGCTTTCTATGTAGTACGGGAAACGCGACGCGCAGCCAATACCGGATACGAACACCGTGTTTTCCGGGCTCGCACCGACGTCCGCGAGCGCGCGGGTTACCGACTTCAGCACCGCGTAGTCGCCGCACCCCGGGCACCAGCGCACCTCTTGTGAGGAAGCAAAGTCCTTGGGTTGCAACTGTGCGCTCATGCGCGTTCTCCTCCAATCGCTTTCGGCGCCGCCCGCAAGACGGGAGCCGCTGTTAGCAGGCTGCGAATCTTCTCGATCAGCTCCCCAACGAGAAACGGCTGGCCGGTCACCTTGTTGAATTGCACCGTTGCTATGCCGAGCTTCTCGCGCAGCAGGCTTGCGAGCTGTCCCATGTTCATCTCCGGCACGAGGATGCGGTCGAAGCCGCGCAGAAGCTCGCCGAGGTTCTCGGGCAACGGAGAGAGATACCTTATATGTATGTGGCTCACGCGCTCGTGACTGCCGATCGCGCGCACGGCCTGATATAGCGCACCGTAAGTGGAGCCCCAACCCACCACGGCGAGTGCGCCGCTCGTCGGGCCTATCTCCACCTCTTGCGCCGGAATGTATTTCGCGACCGCGGCAACCTTGTCGGCCCGCAGCTGCGTCATTGCCTGATGATTCTCCGCCTCGTATGAGATGTTGCCGGTGCGGATGTCCTTCTCGAGGCCGCCGATCCTGTGCATCAGATCGGGAGTACCGGGCGCGACCCAAGGCCTGCCGAGCGTTGCCGGATCGCGGTTGAATATGACTGCGCCGATCTCCTGTCCGACTTGCCGCGGACCCGGCGCGTTCGTCTCGATCTTCGGAATCTCATCGATGTTCGGCAGCCGCCACGGCTCGGCCGCGTTCGCGAGATAACCGTCGGACAGCAACATGACCGGTGTCATGTGCCGCAACGCGATACGCACCGCTTCGATCGCAACGTCGAAGCAGTCGCTCGGCGACCGGGCAGCGATCACGGGGATCGGAGCGTCCGCGTTCCGGCCGTACACGGCTTGATACAAGTCCGATTGCTCGGTCTTCGTCGGTAACCCCGTCGAGGGACCGCCGCGCTGCGAATCCACTACGATCAACGGTAGCTCGGTGTTGATCGCGAGACCAATCGCCTCCGTCTTCAATGCGATGCCCGGTCCGGAGCTCGACGTGACGCCGATTGCTCCGCCGTAAGACGCGCCGATCGCGGCGCACACCGCCGCGATCTCGTCCTCGGCCTGGAAGACGCCGACGCCCAGATTGCCGTAGCGCGCGAGCTGGTGCAGCAACGGCGAGGCGGGCGTGATCGGATACGAGCAGAAAATCATTCGCCGGTTCGCGAGCTCCGCCGCTGCGGCAAGGCCGAGAGCTAGCGCCTCGCTGCCGCGCACGCCGCGATATTCGCCCGGTGGAAACCGCGCCGTGCCCGTCGCCACGTGCGGCACCGCCGCCGTGAGCTCCACGGTTTCGCCGTAGGCGTTGCCGGCGCGCAACGCGGCGACGTTCGCATCGCGAACGATGGGCTCCTTCGCGAAGCGCTTCGTGATCCAGCCCTCGATCGAGGCGACGTCGCGGTTGAACATCCATTGAACCAACCCGAGCGCCCAAAAGTTCTTGCACCGGCCAGCATCGCTCTTGCTCAATCCGAATGAAGCGACGGCCTCGAGCGTGAGCTTCGAGATGTCCACCTCGACGACCTGGTAGCTGTCGAGCACGCCGGTCGTCCGCGGGTCCTTCTCGTAGCCTGCCTTCGCGAGACCGCGGCTCGTGAATGTGTCGATATTGAGGACGATCAGCGCGCCGTCAGCAATCAGCGGCAAGTTCACCTTGAGCGCGGCCGGATTGAACGCAACCAGCACGTGCGGGGCGTCGCCGGCCGTCGTGATTGGACTCGCGCCCAGATTGATTTGGTAGGCCGACACCCCAAATGTGGTCCCGGCCGGGGCCCTGATCTCGGCCGGATAATCTGGGAACGTCGCGAAGTCGTTGCCGACGAGTGCGGTCGCTGCTACGAACTGCGTGCCCATCAATTGCACGCCGTCGCCGGAGTCGCCGGCGAAACGCACTACGACTGACTGCGATTGCATGTTACTCATGGGCACATTCGATCGAATTCGTCCGGTTGCTAATCGCCCGCCCGCGCAGGCGGGCGCAGGTGGAGCCTATCATCGCTTCGGGAGCACGCTTTTGGCCGGGGTCTCAAACTCAAGATGCCACGTCGTCCCAAGCGCCGTCGGCCGCATCCGAGTACCGATGGCCAAGACGCCCAGGATTAAAACGAGCGGGTATTATACCCAGCCGGCCGAAGCCGCAGACAATTCAAGTGCATAAGGATATTTCGCAACTCCAGATCGAGGGTCCGGACGTACCGTGCCGCGCGTAACTTACATAGAGCCCTCTGGCAGGGCGCGCACCATCGATGCCCCGGTCGGGACGACCGCCATGGAAGCCGCCGTGGACAACGGCGTGGAGGGCATCGTCGCCGAATGCGGCGGCGCCTGCTCGTGCGCAACCTGCCACGTGTATGTCGAGCCCCCTTGGATCGAGAGGCTACCGCGGCCGCACGCTCAGGAGGACGGCATGCTCGACTGCGTCCTCGACCGGCGCCCGAACAGCCGGCTCAGTTGCCAGATCAAGCTTACGGAGGAGCTCGACGGGTTGGTGGTCCGCGTTGCGGACGAGCAGATTTGAGCGACGGCCCAGCCCGATCGAGCTAGGCTTGGACCCGCGCTGGTTTTGTAGCAGAATTCGGCACCTTTCGAAGCGACCCGAATGGGGTAAGCAATGACCTTTGTCGTCACTGAGGCCTGCATCAAGTGCAAGTACACCGACTGCGTGGAAGTGTGCCCGGTCGATTGCTTCCACGAAGGCCCGAACATGCTCACGATCGATCCGGAGGAGTGCATCGACTGCACGCTCTGCGAGCCTGAGTGCCCCGTGGACGCCATCTGCGCCGAGGACGACATCCCCGCGGGTCAGGAGCAGTTCTTGCAGCTCAACGCCGAGCTCGCGAAGAGCTGGCCCGTGATCACGAAAGCCAAGAGCGCGCCGGACGACGCGGACGCCTGGAAGGACGTCAAGGACAAGCTCAAGCATCTCGAGCGCTGAGCCGTGGCCCGTGCCCTACCCTACGCCTGCTTCTTCAACGGAAGCAGGTTCAGGAAAAACTCGGTCACTCGCTGCTTGAAGCCGCGCGCAGGCTGGCGCTTGAGCGTCTCCCTATCGCTCGTCCATGAGAGCCACCCCTCGTCATCGAGCGCGACCCGCCAGGCGTTCTCCGGCGCCATATCGCGTGTGATCAGCGCATGCAGCCGCCGACTGAGCTCCTCGCTGTGCGCGACCACGCCGATCTCGGTGTTCAAGGACATCGAGCGCGGATCGACGTTCGGCGAACCGATGAAGCAGCTGACGCCGTCGACGACAACCGCTTTCGTATGCAGACCGAGCGCCGCAGGTGTTACAGGTGGCGTCAAGTAGAGATCGAGGGCCGCGGCATCGGGTCGTAGCTCATAGAGCTCCACGCCTGCCGCGAGCACCTCCCGCCGCCAGTGCCGATAACCGGTGTGGGCAATGGTGTGATTGTTCGACTGTAGTGAATTCGTCACGATCGCCACCCTTACGCCGCGGCCCACGAGTGATCGCAACAAGTCGCGAAACTCGCGATCCGGAATGAAGTATGGCGAGCTGATCAGGACCTCGCGGCGCGCGGAAGCGACGAGCTCTTTGAATTGCGGATAGAGGCGAACCTGTGTCGGCTCGCCAATCTCCGGCGAGTCGTAGATCAGCTTGCCGGGGCCGCGTGCCGCCGTCGCCGCAAGCTCTTCGAGGAAAGGCCGCCAATCGGAATCCACCGGAAACGTTCGGAGCACCTCGCCGCTGGCGGCGACGGCGCGCGCGATCTCACTTTCCGTGTGCTCGAGGCGGTGCAACCGCATCGGGCGAATCCGCGAACACGCTCATCGGATACGCACGCCGGTCGTTCCAATAAGCGTCGAAGCTCGCCGACACCTCGCTCGCGATCGGACCCGCGACCAACACGTCGAGGTCATTTTGCACGAACACCTCGTAGACTCCGAAGTAGCGGTCGCCGATGTTGCGACCGCCGACGATCGCGAAGCGATTGTCGGCGATGTAGGTCTTGTTGTGCATGCGCCGATTGAGCGTGCTCCAGCGGACGAGGAACTCGATCGCTTTCGTGAACCCCCACGAGCGATTTGCCCAGGGGTTGAAAACTCGCACTTCGATGTTCGGATGGGCATCGAGCTGGAGAATCTCGCTGCGCTCCGTCGAGATCCCGAAGTCGTCCAGAAGCAGGCGGACTTTTACGCCGCGCTGAGCGGCGTCGAGCACACGGCCCGCCAGGAGATTCCCGGTCGCATCCTCCTGCCAAATGAAGTACTGCACGTCGAGGGATTCCGCCGCCGAGTCCGTCAAGGCCAAGCGCGCGTTCAGCGCAAGCTCGTTGCGGTCCAGCAGCCAATAGGCCGACTCGCCGGATGGAAGCTGCGCCTCGATACGCTCGCCATGCTCCTGGAGCGCGCCGTGCCGCGCTTCCTCGAGCGCGAGCTCACGCGGCAAATCGGGCCGATCCTGGAGGCGCGCGCAAGCGCAAAGCGCCAGTGCACAAACAGCGAGCAAGGCGCTGGCCATCACCAGCTTGCGCGGGCGACGGTTGCGAGATCAGCGAACGGCAGTCCTGCGGCGGGCCTCAATTGCGCTCAAGGCGGCGTGCGAAGGTAGTAATCGAATGGCCGTCCGGCGACACGCGCGTTGATCCAGACGACGAGCATGCCTTCGACGACGTGCGCGTAGCGTACGGGTCCGAGATCCGCGGCCTCGAAGCCGACGCCGCGCACGAGCTCGGCCACGGTCGCCTTCGCTTCCGCGTTGTTCCCCACCAGCGGAATCGTGATCGGACCGCCCGCGCTCTTTGGATCGGCCATCGTCTGCGCACTCAGCGTGTTGAAAGCCTTCACGACGTGTGCCCTCGGCGCAAGCGCCTGAATCATCTCGGCATTGGACGTCTGCACGGCGTGCTCGACCAAGCCGTCTTCACCCTGGCGAGTGGGGTTGGTGGGATCGATGATGATCTTGCCGGAGAGATCGCCGAGGCTTTTCACGACCGCCTCCACAGCCGTACCGGGCACCGCAAGCACGACTATCGAAGCGCGGCCAGCCGCCGCCTGCTGGCTTGCCGCGGACGCGTTGGCCCCGGTGGCCTTGACGAGCTCGCGTACTTCCTCGCGGGTAGGCTCGCGCGATCCGTAGATCACCTCGTGACCGAGGCCGGCGAACTTCGGTCCGAGCGCGGCCGCTACGCGACCGGTGCCGATGATCGCAATGGACGCGGCGAACAACGGTTCGGCGATCGCGCTCGCAGTCGCCGCCAGAACCAGTCCGAGCAAAACGCGCTTGCGAATCCCGACTGCCATTACGATCCCCCGTCACTGTTCGTTGCCTTATACTACCGTGGCTCAACCCCGTGCGAGTAGCACCCGGCGGGCACGACGAAAAAGACGACGCGCTCGCTTCCCGGCTCGAGCACGCGACTTCGGACAGCAACGCGCGACAAAAACCAGACGGCGAAGCCATCCTCGCGGCTAAAGTTCAGCTCAGCGCGAGACTTCATGAAGGAGACACCATGGGCAGCAACAACCGAAACCTCTACGTCAATGGTCAGTGGGTAGCCGCCAATAAGAGCGCGCAGTTTCCGGTGTACAACCCCTCCACCGGCGAGGTCTGGAGCAAGGTTGCGGATGCGAGTCGCGCCGATGCCGCGGCTGCCATTGCAGCCGCCGAAGCAGCGCAGCCCGCTTGGGCCGCGCTGGCGCACTCTGAACGCGCGCGGTTGCTGTCGAAGGCGGCAGATGTGCTCGAGTCGCGCAAGAAGGATTTTCAGGACGCGCTGATCGACGAAGGCGGAGCCTGGATCGGCAAAACGATGTTCGAGACGGGCTACAGCGTCGGCGTGTACCGCGCCGCGGCGGCTGCGGCGTATCAGGTCAACGGCGAGATTCTCCCGTCCGATCACGGCAAGCTGAGCCTCGTCGTTCGCGAGCCTCTCGGCGTCGTGTCGGTGATATCGCCGTGGAATTTTCCGCTCATACTCTCCTCGCGCGGCTTTGCAGTCGCGCTCGCGGTCGGCAATTGCATCGTGCTGAAACCGTCGGAGGAAACTCCGGTCTCCGGCGGACTGTTGATTGCGGAGGTCTTGGAGGAAGCGGGCTTCCCGAAGGGCGTGTTCAACGTGGTGACATGCTCGCGCGACAACGTCGGCGAGGTCGGCGATGAGCTGATCTCCAATCCTACTGTCCGGGGCGTGAGCTTCACGGGTTCAACGGCCGTCGGCACGCAGGTTGCGGCGAAGGCAGGTTCGCTGTTGAAGAAGTGCTGCGTCGAGCTCGGCGGCAAGGATGCATTGATCGTGCTCGACGATGCGGACATCGAGCACGCCGTCAACGCCGCGACATTCGGCTCGTTCATGCACCAGGGTCAGATCTGCATGGCGGTTGAGCGGATCATCGTGCACCGCGATGTCGCTGCGGAGTTCACTGAAAAATTCGTCGCGAATACGAAGAAGCTAAAGGTCGGCAATCCGCGTGAGATGGGCAATTGCATCGGTCCGATCATCAACAAGAAGCAGCTCGACAAGATTCGCGATCAAGTAGACGACGCGATCGCCAAGGGCGCCAAAGTTTTGTGCGGCGGCAAGAACGATGGCCTCTTCTTCCAGCCGACCATCCTCACGAACGTGACGTCCGACATGAAAATCATGCGCGAGGAGACGTTTGGCCCGGTCGCCCCGATCGTCACCGTCGCAACCGTGGATGAAGCCGTCGAGGTCGCGAATGACACGGAGTACGGACTATCGGCCGGCATCATGACGCGCAACGAAGAGCGCGGTCTCGCAATTGCTCGTCGCCTGAAGACGGGCATGGCCCACATCAACGACAGCTCGGTGAACGACGAGCCGCACGTGCCGTTCGGCGGAGTGCGCTGGAGCGGCCTGGGCCGGCACGGCGGCCGAGCCGGAATCGATCAATTCACCGAGATGCGGTGGATCACGCTCGAGCGCGGCGGCCGCCACTACCCGCCGCCCTTCCTGATGAACCCGGGTCACTAAGGAGCCGGCGACTCAAGGACTCGCCGCATTCCAACAGCGCGTCGGCGGCGTCGCGCTCAAGACTGTCTCGGCTACCCGAGCGCGCGAACCTTGGCTATACTCGCAGGCCCTTACGAAGCGTGCGACACAGCGCGCCGTCATCCTTCAGGAGAACAATCAATGGCCCAGAAAATCGTCGACCGGATCTTGCCCACGACCATGGTCGGTTCTTATCCGAGGCCGCACTGGTTCAAGCATCAGCTGCTCGGCCGGGACATCCGAGTCGCGTTCAAGGAAGTCGAGCACGAAGAGGCCTACACCGATGCCGTGGCGGCCGTCATCGACGATCAAGAGGAGGCTGGCCTCGACATCGTGACCGACGGCAACATGTGGTACGACGATTACGTCGGCGTGATCGGCTCGTTCTGCTGGTATCTCTACGAGCGCATTCCGGGCTTCGAGCCGACGCGCAACCCGCATCCGTTGTACCTCGGCGCAGGGCAGAGCACCGGTAAGACGTTCATGGACGACTGGGGCGGCGTCGTCAACGACGGCCCCGTCGACAAGAAGGGGACGCGCTGCGCTGGGTGGACCTCTACAGGATAGCCTCGGCGCACGCGCGCAAGCCGGTGAAGGTCTCGATCGGCGCGGGCCCCGCGAACCTCGCGTGGCACGTCTACTTCAACGACAAGTCGTACTACAAGAATGCGAAGGAGCTCACCTTCGCGCTCTGCCCGATCTTCAACAAAGAGATGAAGGATCTCGTGAAGGCCGGCGCGACCTACCTCCAGATCGAGGACCTCGGCGCGTGGTTGCCGCTGTTCACGAACGACAAGAACGACTACAAGTGGGTCCGTGAAAGCATCGAGATGATGTGCGACGGCGTCGACGCGAAGATCGGCTGGCACTTCTGCTTCGGTAACGCCTGGGGCAACGACATTCTGAGCGGCAACTTCCCGGAGGGCTACCAGACGGTGCTGCCGTACTTCTGGGGCACCGAGGGCGTCGACGAGTTCGTGCTCGACTATGCGAATCGGCACATGGCTGGCGTCGACTTCCTGAAGAACTGCCCGAAGAACAAGGGCGTGCAGATCGGCGTGCTCGACATCCGCACGAGCATGGTCGAAACGCCGGCGGCGCTCGCTGACCGCATCCGCACGACGCTGAAGTATCTCTCGCCCGAGCAGGTCACACTCAGCACGGACTGCGGCATGAAGCCGCTGTCGCGCATGGTCGCGAAGCTCAAGCTCAAGTCGCTGGCGGAAGGCGCCGCGATCGTGCGCAAAGAGGTCGGCGGCGACTAGTCGATCGGCGACGCAGCTAACTCGCGCGCGCACGCGGGCGCCGCGGCAACTAACGACGCGGGCCGGTGTCTCTACCGGTCCGCGTTTTTGTTTGCCGGTCAGAAGCGGCCGGCGATGCTGATGCCGAAGCTATCGGGCCGAAGATCGGCCGTGACGCTCACGTCGCGCCGCTTCGCGAAGATGAACGAGCTCGCGACGCCGAGGGCCGCACCGCCGAGCACGTCGGCTGTGTCGTGCTCGTCGGCATCGACGCGCGTCCACGCGGTCACGGTGGCGAGCACGTAGGCGGGCCACGCGCGCCGAATGCCGTATCGCCGATGAATGAATCCGGCCCCCTGAAAAGCCGTGGCCGCGTGGCCGGACGGGAAGGCATCCGTCCCCGTGCCGTCGGGGCGCTCCTTATCGACGGTCTCCTTCAGCACCCACGTGCCGACGACGGTCGCGCCGAACGACTTGTAGAACTGCCGCCGGCCCGTCAGATCGTCTTCCTTGAACGTGAGCGCGAACGCCGCGGCCGGGATGGCGACGCGCAGCACGTCGCCCACTTTTTCCGTATCGTCGCCGGCCCGCGCGACACTCGCGTGCTGCGCAAGAACGGCAACCGCGAGTAGGCCGAAACAGCGGCTACGAAAGGCCGACGATCTCACCGTTGTCGTCGATGTCGATGCCGTCGGCAGCCGGCTTCTTCGGCAATCCAGGCATCGTCATGATGTCGCCTGATAGGACGACCATGAATTCCGCGCCGGCCGACAAATACACGTCGCGCACGTTGAACACGTGCCCGCTCGGCGCGCCGCGCAGCTGCGGATCGGTGGAGAATGAGTACTGCGTCTTCGCGATACAGATCGGCATGTGGCCGTGGCCGTCCTCTTGGTACTTCTCGATCTTCTTGCGCACCGCGGTGTCGGCGACCACCTCGCTCGCGCCGTAGATGCTTTTCGCGACTTTGCCGATCTTCTTCCAGAGCGTGTCCTCGTCGTCGTAGACGAACTTGAGCTCGGGTTTCTGCCCGTCTGCCACCTTCGCAACCGCGCGCGCGAGATCCAAGGCGCCCGCCGAGCCCTTTGCAAAGTGCTCACAGACGATAGCCTGCACGTTTTGCTCGGCCATGTGCTGCTGTACGAGCTTGAGCTCCTTGTCCGTGTCGCTGCCGAAGCGGTTCAGGGCAACGACCACCGGCAACCCGTAGTGGTTGCGGATGTTGCTCACGTGCCGATCGAGGTTCGCAAGCCCTTGCATCAGAGACTTCGTGTCTTCCGAATTCAGGTCTTTGAGCTCGGCGCCTCCCGAGTACTTCAACGCGCGCACCGTGCCGACTAGCACGGCGAGGGACGGGCGCAGCCCAGTCTTGCGGCACTTGATGTCGACGAATTTCTCGGCGCCCAGATCCGCGCCGAAGCCGGCCTCCGTGACCACGTAGTCAGCCAACTTGAGTGCGGTCCGCGTTGCCAGCGCCGAGTTGCAACCGTGTGCGATGTTTGCGAACGGGCCGCCGTGCACGAACGTGGGCGTGTTCTCGAGGGTCTGCACGAGATTCGGTTTGATCGCCTCCTTCATCAGCACGGCCATCGGCCCTTGCGCCTTCAAGTCACCCGCGCGGATCGGCTTCTGATCGCGCGTATAGCCCACGATGATGCGGCTGAAGCGCTCTTTCATGTCGTTCAACGACGTCGACAGGCACAGGATCGCCATGATCTCGGACGCCGCGACGATGTCGTAGCCGGTCTCTCGCGGAACGCCGTGCGCCGTGCCGCCGAGGCCGTTCACGATGTTGCGCAAGCTGCGGTCGTTCATGTCAATGACTCGCCGCCAACTGACGCGCCGCACATCGAACCCGAGCTGATTACCGAAATAGATGTGATTGTCGACGAGCGCGGCCAGCAGGTTGTGCGTGATGCTCACGGCGTGGAAATCGCCCGTGAAGTGCAGATTGATGTCCTCCATTGGAGCGACTTGCGAGTGGCCGCCCCCGGCCCCGCCGCCTTTCGCGCCGAAGCACGGTCCGAGCGAGGGCTCGCGCACGCAGACCATGGCCTTCTTGCCGATCGCGTTGAGCGCGTCGCCGAGGCCGACGGTCGTGGTGGTCTTGCCCTCGCCGGCAGGCGTCGGCGTGATCGCGGTGACCAGGATCAGCTTGCCGTCGGGGCGACCTTCGAGGCGCTTGATCAGCGCCGAGGATAGCTTCGCCTTGTAGTGGCCGTATGGCTCGAGATCGTCGGGATCGATACCGAGTCGCTCCTTGGCAAGCTCCACCACTTTGCGGAGCTTCGCTCCGCGCGCAATCGTCAAATCGTCTTTCATTGTTCAGGTCACCGCGGTTGCAGTCAAGCGAAGGCCCCGGCGGCCGAAGCGGCCGCCGGGGCATATCGCGATCAATAACGGTAGTGATCGGACTTGTACGGCCCGGTCACCGGCACGCTGAGATAGTCGGCCTGCGCCTTGCTCAGCGTCTCGAGCTGCACGCCAAGCTTCTCCAGATGCAGACGCGCCACCTTTTCGTCTAGATGTTTCGGCAGCACGTACACGCCGAGCGGGTACTTCTCGGTGTTCGTGAAGAGCTCGATCTGCGCAAGGGTCTGATTCGTGAAGCTGCTCGACATTACGAAGCTCGGATGACCGGTCGCGCAGCCCAAGTTCACGAGCCGGCCTTCGGCGAGCAGGATGATGCTCTTGCCCGGCGCGAGGGTGATCTTGTGCACCTGCGGCTTGATCTCCTGCCACTTGTACTTCTTCAGCTTCGCTATTTGGATCTCGTTGTCGAAGTGGCCGATGTTGCAGACGATCGCGTTGTTCTTCATCTGCTTGATGTGCTTCTCCGTGATCACGTCGACGCAGCCCGTCGTCGTGACGAACACGTCGCCGATCTTGCAGGCGTCGTCCATGCGCATCACCGTGTAGCCTTCCATCGCAGCTTGCAGCGCGCAGATCGGGTCCACTTCCGTGATCATCACGCGCGCGGATTGAGCACGCAGCGACTGCGCCGAGCCCTTGCCCACGTCGCCGTAGCCGGCGACCACGGCAATCTTGCCCGCCAACATGACATCGGTCGCCCGGTTGATGCCGTCGACGAGCGAGTGCCTGCAGCCGTAAAGGTTGTCGAACTTCGACTTCGTGACCGAGTCGTTGACGTTGATCGCGGGGAACAGCAGCTTGCCCTTCTTGTGCATCTGGTAGAGCCGATGCACGCCCGTCGTCGTCTCCTCGGACACGCCCCTAATTTCGCCGGGCATGGTCTTGAACCGCTTCGGGTCCTTCTTGAGCGACTTCTTGAGCTGCGCGAGCAAGATCTCTTCTTCCTCGCTCTCGGGCTTTTTGTCGAGGACCTTCGGATCCTTGGTCGCTTGGTGGCCCAAATGCACGAACAGTGTCGCGTCGCCGCCGTCGTCGAGGATCATGTTCGGGCCCTTGCTGTCGCCCCAGTCGAGCGTGCGGTCGATGAAGTCCCAGTATTCGACGAGCGACTCGCCCTTGTAAGCGAATACCGCCGTGCCGCGCGCGGCGATCGCCGCTGCCGCATGATCCTGGGTCGAGAACACGTTGCAGCTCGCCCAACGCACTTTCGCGCCAAGCGTCTGCAGCGTCTCGATCAGGACCGCGGTCTGGATCGTCATGTGCAGGGAGCCGGTGATGCGCGCGCCCTTCAACGGCTGTTTCGGCCCGAACTCGGCGCGTATTGCCATGAGCCCCGGCATCTCGTGCTCGGCGAGCTCGATTTCGGCGCGGCCATAGTCCGCGAGCGCGATGTCCTTGACGAAGTAGTCTCCCTGTTTTACGGAGCGAAGCGCCCGTGCCTGCTTAGCCATTTCTATCTCCTAGTTGCTTGGTAATTTTTGGCCGAATGCGGCCTTGAAACGTTTCTTGAACCCGTCGAGCGTGAACGTGTGATTCTGCGGGCCTTGGTGCTCGATCTTGATCGAGCCCAGCAAGCTCGCCACGCGGCCCGTGGTTTCCCAGTCGAGCTCGTTGAGCAATCCATAGAGCAAACCGGCACGATACGCATCGCCGCAACCGGTCGGATCCTCGATCGACTTCGGCGTCACGGCCGGAATCGTGTAGGTCTTTCCCTTCGTGTGGATCTCCGAGCCCTTACCGCCGAGCGTGATGATCAACGCATCGACGCGCGACGTGATGTCTGCCACGTCCCAACCGGTGCGATCCTTCAAGAGCTCCCACTCGTAATCGTTGACGGTCACCCAAGTGGCCTGTTCGATGAACTTGCGCAGATCGTCGCCGTTGAACATCGGCATGCCCTGGCCCGGATCGAAGATGAAAGGAATCTTCTTCTTCGCAAACTGCTCCGCGTGCTTGATCATGCCGGTGCGGCCGTCGGGCGACACCATGCCGATCTTCACACCCTTCGCGTCCGAAACCTTGTTCTTCTCGGAGAAGTTCATCGCGCCCGGATGGAACGCGATGATCTGATTCGAGGAGAGGTCCGTCGTAATGAACGCCTGCGCGGTGAACACTTTGTCGAGAACACGGATGTGGTCCTGCCGTATGCCGTGTTTCTTCAACCACTTCCGATACGGCTCGAAATCCTGGCCGACGGTCGCCATCGGCAACGGATTTTCACCGAGTAGCTTCAAGTTGTAAGCGATATTGGTCGCGCAGCCGCCGAACTCCCTGCGCAGCTTCGGCACGAGAAACGCCACGTTGAGGATGTGGATCTTGTCCGGAAGAATGTGGTTCTTGAAAGAGTCCTCGAACACCATGATGTTGTCATAGGCCGCAGACCCGCAAATTAACGCCGTCATTCCTACCCTCGCACCGCTATGCTCGATAACAACCGCTGCATCGTTTCGACGTGAAGATCGCTAGGCCTACTTCGCGTCGGCCTTGAGCGCCGCAACCCGGTCGGTCTTCTCCCAGCTGAAGCCCTCGCGGCCGAAGTGGCCGTACGACGCGGTCTTCTTATAGATCGGCTTGAGAAGATCGAGCATCTTGATGATGCCGTACGGGCGCAGGTCGAAGTTCTTGTTGACTGCAGCGATGATCTTCTCCTCGGGCACCTTGTTCGTGCCGAAGGTTTCGACCGTCACCGACGTGGGCTTTGCGACGCCGATCGCATACGACACTTGCACCTCGCAACGTTCCGCGAGACCCGCCGCCACGACGTTCTTCGCGACGTAGCGCGCCGCGTACGCCGCGGAGCGATCGACCTTCGACGGATCTTTCCCCGAGAACGCGCCGCCGCCGTGGCGGGCGAAACCGCCGTAGCTGTCGACGATGATCTTGCGGCCTGTGAGACCACAATCGCCCATCGGCCCGCCGATCACGAACCGGCCGGTCGGGTTGATGTGGTACTGCGTGTTCTTGTCGAGCCACTTGGTCGGGAGCACCGGCTTGATGATCTCTTCCATGACCGCCTCTTGGAGGTCCTTCAGAGAGATGTCCGGGCTGTGCTGCGTCGAGAGGACGACGGCGTCGATGCCGACCGGCTTGTTGTTCTCGTAGCGAAACGTGCACTGGCTCTTCGCGTCCGGCCGCAGCCACGGCAACTTGCCGTTCTTGCGGACTTCGGCCTGCTTCTCCACGAGACGGTGGGAGTAAATGATCGGGGCCGGCATGAAGCTGTCGGTCTCGATCGTCGCATAGCCGAACATCAGGCCCTGGTCACCCGCGCCTTGCTCTTCCGGAGATTTGCGATCCACACCCTGAGCGATGTCCTGAGACTGCTTGCCGAGGCCGTTCAACACCGCGCAAGTGGTGCCGTCGAAGCCTTTGTCCGAGTGGTCGTAGCCGATCTCGAGCACGGTTTGGCGCACGATGTGCTCGACCTCGATCACGGCATTCGTCGTGATCTCGCCGGCGACGATTACCATGCCGGTCTTCGTCATCGTCTCGCAAGCGACGCGGCTGCGCGGCTCCTGAGCGAGGATCGCGTCGAGGATCGCGTCCGAGACTTGATCCGCAATCTTGTCCGGATGTCCTTCAGACACTGACTCTGAAGTAAACAAATATGACTTGCTCATTTTTTCCTACCTGGTTGTCGATCTATTCGTGGCCAATGACCATTAGTTGACGTCTTCAACTCGAAAGCCTGTGCCGTCGCCGTTCAAGACGAACCGCCCGGAAATAGCGGCGGTAACCCACCGCGCAGTCTTGAGAAATCCACCAAAAGCGAAGAAGTGGGGCTTGACGAGCCGCGACGCCGGATTTGCTGCTCGATGCTTCGCGAGCGCAGTGATCAGCTCGTCCGGAGCTTGCGTACGAAGCAAGTTTGCCATCGCGCCCGTTCTCGAGGTCAGCATGCGGGCCGAGGAACCGATGCCGCAGACCATTGCGAACTTCACGAGCTGGCGCAACGAGGCGGGTCCCGGCATACCAACATGGATCGGCAAGGTAACGCCGGCTGCGGACGTTTCGGCTTCCCAACGCACGACCGCGTCGGGATCAAATCCGAACTGCGTCGCGAAATACAGATTCAAGCCGCTCGTGCGCGCATAGGCCGCTTTGCCGAGCAGCGCGCTCTGCGCGCGCGCCTCGCCGATTGCCGCGCTGCCTTCCGGATGACCGGCAACACCGACGGCGCGGAAACCATACTTGCCGAACAGGTCCGTCTCGAGCACCTCGAGGCTGCTGTTGAATGCGGGCTTCGCGATCGCCTGGTCGCCCGCGATCACGAGCGCGTTGTCCACTTTCCGCTCTCTCAAGCCGGCCAATGCTTGCTCGAGCTGCGCTCGGCTCTCGAGCTTGCGAGCGACGATGTGCGGAACCGCTCGCCAGCCTCGCTCCTGAATGCGTCCCGCGAGCTCGACGATTTCCTGCAGCGGAACCCCCGGGAGATGTGCCACGTAGACACAGGTGCCGGGCTTGACGACCTCCTCGAACGAATCGAGCTTGTCAGCGTCGTGCGACGTGGCTTCGATCGAGAAGTCGCGCAAGAACGCGATGATCTGGTTTTTCAACTCGTCGTTCGAGAGCATGCGTTTGGTCTTCTTTGTTCGGCGGTCGCGGTTACTGCTTGCGGGAGATGACGAAGCTTTCGTCGTTGAACCACAGCCCTCTGTGCTTCTTCAGTATCTTTGCCGTCGATTGCAAATACTCGCCCGTACGTGATGACCGGCTCGAGCCGCTCGTCCTCGATTTGATTCACATAGATCGATGCATTCCACGCCGCGAACAGCGTCGACGTGCCGATGCTTTGCTGCACTTCGCTCGGCAGCGTGTGCATCTCGTAGCGGAAGATCGCTTTGGAGTCGGACCCCGACACGAAGTTGAAGTTGCGGGCGTCGCGGCCGAGCTCCTGCCGCAGCACTTTGATGAGCTCGTGCCGATTCACCTTGAACGGCTCCTCGTCGGGCCAAACCTCGTGCACCATCTCGAGCGCCGGATCCTTGCCGCACGATTGGACGGCCAGCAGCCGTCCGGCCGGACCCAAGCTGCGGACCAGCGGCGCCAGCACTTTGCTGACCTTGAATTGCGCGCTCATGCGGGCCCGCCACGGCTGCGAGGCGACCACGAGATCGTAGTTGCCGTCGACTTGCCCTGGCTTCGGAATCACGCTGTCGAGCAAGAACGAGTGATCCTTGCGATAGATCACGACGACGGACGGCCGGACATACATCGGATTGCCGGTCTTCTCGCTCGACTTGACCTGCCACCCTTCGACGAGAATCGGATCGATTCCACGCAACTGCTCGCCGTATTCGTAGGAGGAGCTGCCTTCGAGCGCGACCTCGCGCCAATTCAGCGCCGCGGCATGTTTAACGTCGCGCGGCCGCAGCCATGGAGCTTCGGCGTAGTACAAATTGGTAATCACGATGACGCTGGACGGATGCTCGATGAAGCGGTCCGGCAGCTTCTCGAGCGACAAGCGCACATCTTCGAGGCTGATTTCCTTGCCGACGATGAGGAACGGCATGGTCGGATAGCGGCGATGCATCGCCCGCATCAAGTGGCTCAGCACGGTCGCATCGCCCATGCCGGCGTCGAACAGCCGCAGCGCGGGCGGATTCGGCTTCAGATGCGCGAGCTCCCGTGTTGCGCGCTCGGCAACCTTCCATTTCTCGTTCGTCGTATTCACGAAGGCCAGGTACTTCTGGCGGTTGTCGTAGAAGCGGAACGGCCGATCCGCGGCGGCGACCGCACTCGTGGCCGACGCTGCCGCCTTCTTACTCGATACCTTGGATGCTTTGCGCTTCGAGGTCGTTTCGCTCATTGTTGTTTTGCCCTCTGTGACCTGTTCAGTGCGATCGTTGCCATTGCCGGATGGCGCTGCCTGGCGCTCCCTGATGAAAGTCCTGATCCTGTTCGCGGTCTCCAGCGTGACGTCCTTGCCGTCGCGTAAGCGCACGCAAAGCTTGCCGTCATTGACGGCCTGTCTTCCAAAGGTGGACTCGGCAATGCCGCTGTGGCGACAGAACGCCTCGATTTCGTGAAGCAAAAAGTCGGCCGCGCTTTGCATGCAGCTACGATGGCCCCCAAGGAAAAGATGACTGCGCGTGTTCTTAGAGCGGGGCGTACGATACGCCGGCGGAAAACGGAATGCAACTTTTCCTGCCCATCTTTTCGAGGTGGTCGAAAAGTGGGCAGTATCCCATTAGGCTGGGTACCCGGCTCGCAACCTCCTGCTCCGGTCGACCCTACTCGCAAGTGAAATTAGCGGCCACCCAATTCGCGCGATCGTCGGCGCGGCCGGCCGGCCCCGAATAGCGAGCCGCCTGCGGATAGGCGCACACGCGGCGCTCGTTGTCGACCGTTCCGTCCGTGCGGTGGACCGCCGTGACGTCGTCCGGCGCGATGCCCTCTTCGACCCAGCGCACGAGCGGCGCGAGCGGATCCCATTCGTTCGGGCCGGGCCCGCCGCTGCAATGCCCCATTCCCGGGAACATGAACAGCCGCGCTCGATCGCGGGTCGCGCCGAGGTCGCCGCGGAACGTCGTCTGCACCAAGGCGTTGTAGTAGTCGAGTGTCGGCTCGGGCGGAGCGCCGGCATCGTTCCAGCCGTGCCACAGCAGCAACCGCCCGCCGCGACCGACGAGGTAGCGCGTCAAATCCGGATCGTCGGCGTTCATGAGCTCCCGCATGAAGTCCGCGCGTCCGTGAGTGACGTCGTCGATATCGAACTCCCACCACGCCCACTCGGGCGGCGAGGCGCCTTTGTCCGGCGTGTACGACAAATCGTTTGCGCGCGGCACCGGAACGCCGGGATCCGACTCGTAGAACAGGAAGGCAGTGTGGTCGCGCGCGTTGTAGAGATGCTCCGGGAAACATGCCGTTGCCCGCATGCGGCACGTACTCGGTCCAGCCGAGCTCCGAGCCGAGCGCCCTGCCCTTCAGCACCGATGCGCCGGCGCTGTCGTACGGCCCACTGTAGAAATCCTTGATCGTTTGCAGTTGCGCAGGCGTGAAGCAATCGTCCCCATCGACGCCGCTCGCGCACATCTTGTCGGCGAGATCTCGAGCCGGATCGAACCCGCAAGCGAGCGGCGAGTCGACTACCCCGTCCCTGATTCCGTCCTTGGCGTCGCACTGCGCGAGCACCGCGTCGTTCAGGATCTTGAGCTTGCGCAGGCTCTCCGGTTTGCCGTCGCCGTCCGCGTCGTATGCAAGATTGCCGGCAAAGCCGTCGCGAAATACCCGTTGCAGCAGCCAAGTATGGGCGGCGTTGAGCTCCTGGTAGAACATCACGGGGGCGCCCGCCGCGATACCGTCGAAATCGTCCGGGAAGCGCTGCGCTTCCATGAGGCCCTCTCGCCCGCCCGTCGAGCAGCCTTCGAAGTACGAATGGTCGGGCCTGCGATCGTAGTAAGCCTCGATCACGCTCTTCGCGGCGTTCGCCGTCAGATGCACCGCGCGATACGCGAAATCGATCTCCGCCTGGCGATTGTCGTAGCCGAACCAGGCGCCGGGCTCGGCACCCGCATCGTGGCCCATGTTGCTGTTCGCGACCGCGTAGCCTTGGGCGAGTCGGTGGTCGGCGAAGTCCAAGTCTCCGTCCTTCGTGCCGTCGCCCCATTTCAAAAAACGGCCGTTCCACGCGCTCGGCAGCGGCAGCTGCACGTGGTACGTGATGCCGGGCGGAATCGCGCCTTTTGCGTAGCAGTACACCGGAGTCGACGCCGTCGCAGAAACGAGCCGCGCCGAAGTGATCGTGAGATTGCGCACCTCCGTCAGCGCTTCGCACTGCGCCCGTCGAGGCTCGCTTCGGGCGGCACGGCGGTCGCGATCGTCGGCGACGGTTGCTGGCTCGCAGGCGGCCGCGGCGCACACGGACGAGATCAAGAGCCATCGCGCGACGCTGCTCATGGCTACCCCCCTCAAAATCGAGTAGGGCGCGGGGTTACCCCCGCGGCCCTCTCACACCACCGTACGTGCGGTTCCGCATACGGCGGTTCAACGAACACACTGAAGGCGCTGCTGCTCGCGCAACAACGAGACCAGCCCCATGGACGTGAAGTAAGTAGCGGGCAAAGCCAAGTGCAGATGCGACGCTCCCGCGTTCCACCAAGGCCCTCGACCGTTCCCGATGCTCAGCCGTACACGATCCTCCGCCAGTCCCAGGGCACGTAGTTTGCGCGCCCGAGTGAACCGGCGTTTCCACTGCCGCCACAACACACAGCGCAGCCGCCGCCGCAGCCAACCATCCAGTTCCACCAACACACCGCCAGTCTGGGTGAGCTGGAAGTAATTGATCCAGCCCCGCAGCAACCGGTTGAGCCTCTCAATGGTGTGGCGCAACGACTGGCCGCGCCCTGCGCGCAGCAGTTCACGTACTCGCTGCCTCAGCCGTTGCACGCTTTGCTTGGCAATCCGCAGGCGACTGTCGCGCTGCGCGGTGACGCTGAACCCCAAGAACTTCCGTTCCCAGGGCCGCGCCACCGCGCTCTTGTGTGCGTTGACTCGCAGGTGCAAGGTATCCTTGAGGAACACCCTGATCCCGCTCATCACTCGCTCACCCGCCGCGCAACTGCCCAAGTAAATGTTGCAGTCATCAGCGTAGCGGCAGAACGCGAGACTTCGTCTCTCAAGCTCCCGGTCCAGATCGTTCAGCAAGATGTTGGACAGCAGCGGCGACAACGGCCCGCCTTGCGGCGTGCCTTCCGTTCGCCCCTCCATCACTCCCGCTCGCATCATTCCGGCTTCCAGGAACCGGCGGATCAGCTTCAGCACGCGTGCATCGCTGACTCCCCGCGCCACCCGCGCCATCAACACGTCGTGATCGACCCGATCGAAGAACTTCTCCAGATCGATGTCCACCACCCAGCGCTTACCTTCACGGATGTACGCTTGCGCTGTGCGCACCGCTTGATGAGCCCCTCGTCCCGGACGAAAGCCGTAGCTGTGATCCGAGAACTGCGGTTCAAATAGCGGTTGCAGAGCCAGATGCAGCGCCTGCTGGATCAGCCGATCCACCACCGTCGGCACTCCGAGTGTGCGCACTCCGCCCGTGGGCTTGGGTATGTCCACTCTTCGTACCGGCTGCGGTAAATATCGGCCTTCCAACAGTGCTTTCTTCACGCTCGGCCAGTGCACTGCGAGCCAGTCTTTGAGCTCAGACACCGGCATCTCATCGATACCCGCCGCGCCCTTGTTCTCAACCACTCGCTGATACGCCAGCCTCATGTTGCTGCGTTCAACCACTCGCTCCATGAGCGCTCGTGGTTCTTCCGATTTCGTTCGCCCAGATGTCGCCGTGCAGACCTCAGCACCGAGGGGCGCAGCGTCGGAGTTCCGCTCCACGCCTCGCGTCTCGGCCGCCCTCACAGGCGCTTCTGCTTCCGCAGTCCGCATCGAGATCATCCGTCCTACTCTCGGTGTCGTCGTTCAGCCCTTCGTCGCTCGCGCAACTACTACGGCCTCTGCTGACTTCTGATAGCGCCTCCAAAGATCTCTTGATCTCTGTAGCACAGCGGCACGCCGTCAGATCTCCCCGGGTATTGCACACTCACCTTCACGCTTATGCGCGTCGGATCTACGTCACCGCGTTCCGGACACGTTTCGGGCTTTGCATCTTTTTGCCTGCTCACCCCGCGGTGCCGCCTCTATCCGCTTCCTGTTCGTCGCGCCAGCGCTTTGCTTTAGGCTTCCTTCAGACCTCCAGTCGCCCAGAGAACCCTTGCCTTCCGCTAACACTTCCCCGTGTCGGGTGTGTAGAGGACTTGCACCTCCAAGTGAGTGCGCCCTGCCGGGCGCACAAAAAGATGGGCGCCCCGAAGGGCGCCCTTAGCATAACGAAACGAGCAGTCGTCTAGAACGTGAAGCTTATGCCGAGCACCAACCTCGCGCGACGCGACCGACGACCGAGAAGTCGTAGCCCCACGTGTCACGCGTGTCGAAGCCGCCGTTGATATACAACTCATCGAGCAGGTTCTTGCCCCAGAGCTCGACGGAGTATCGTTGGTCGGCAGGCTCGTAGACGAACCGCGTGTTCAAGATCGTGTAGGAGGGCTCGAGGATCGACTGCCCCGTGACCGGGTCGCGCTGCGTGCGTTGATACGCGGCGTCGCGGGAGTAATCCCCGGTATAGCCGACGTTGCCCGCAAGCAGGATGCGCCCGCCGTTCCTCATTGGAACGTCGTACTGGACGCCCACGGTGGCGCTCTCTTCCGCGGCATATGCGAACGGCGCGCCCGGGTAGTTGCCGGTGACGCCGTCGAACTCACCAGACTGGATGTATTCCGTGTCGATCAGGCCGAGCCCGAAGTTCAAGGTCATCCGGTCGGTGGGCGCATAGATGACCTCGAACTCAAAGCCACTCGCGACGCCGGCGCCTTCGCCCGAGTTGTACGGGAACGGCTGTGTGTTGCCCAAGCCATCCACCGGCAGCAACGTCACACGCATCCCGTTCCAGTCCGAGTCGAAGTACGTCGCGTTGAAGCGCAGCCGCCCGTCGAGCCAATCGGAACGGAGCCCGATCTCGGTGTTTTCGATGACTTCCTCCGGCAACGGGATCCGCGCGCGGAGCGCGTCGACGCGTTCGCCGCCGGGGGGCACGACGGAGTTCGGACCGATCGTGACCAACGGCATTCCCGCTTCGGTGAACCCTTCTGCGTACGTCAGGTAGAGCATTAGGTCGTCCGTCCACTGGTACGCCGCCGAGAACTTGTAAGTCTCGATGTTGGGCGTGTCCGGATCGGTGAGCGCCAAGACCTGATAACCGGCAAACAGATCTCCCTGAGGCTTGACCGCCGGATCCGGCGTTCGGAACGCATCGATCGGTACGTAGGTGAAATCGCCGCCTTTCTTGTCGCTGACACGCGCACCGAAAGTCAGGTCGAGCTTGTCGGTCACCCCGATCGTCGCCTCGCCGAACATGGCCCTGTCCTCGTCCCAATTGCTCGTCAACCCGTCGGTGCTGATGCTCGTGAACAGCCACGGGTAGCGGTTCGTCGCGCCGCCGCCGCCGACGACCGTCGTCGGCGCTGTCAGCATCGTTCCGCCCGACGGCACGTTGTTCGAGCCCGGCTGAATGAGCCCGTTCAGGCCGAGCAGCACGGCGGTCTGCCGGACGTATTCCGCGGCTTGAACGTTGATCGCTCGGCGCAATCGAATTGCCAGTCGTGGGGTTGACCGTGGGTCCACCGTGGATCGCCCACTCGTACATACCCCAGCCGCACGGTGCGGGTCGTGAGCTCTTCGTCGAGCGAGTAGTAGCCGCCGATCCAGTTGATGCGGTCGTTCCACGCGGTGCCCGTCAGATGGAGCTCCATGGTGTCGTTCTCGCGGTTTTGGCTCAAGTCATCGGTGGTGACCAAGAACTCGGTGCCGTCGAAGTCGATGACCTGGCGCTGAAATTGCTCCCACGTCGAGAGAATCGCCTCGAACTGCATAGCCTCGGTGATGTCCCAATCCACCGTCATGGTGCTGTACTGCAGATCCGCCGTGATGCCGTCTTCCATCGAGTCGGCCTTCGTCTGCCACTTGCCGACCTGACCGGGCCCGAAGTTGTGGTCCGGAATCAGCGGCGTTCGGTAGTTGCTACTTTGGGAGTAGTAGAAGTTCTCCGGATAATTCGTCGTATGGTCGCCGGGTTGTATGTCGGCCGGCGCTACGCCCGTGTAGCGCGTGCCGACACCGATGTTCGGCGGAGCAAGCCAAGACGTGCCGCCCGGGCCGGCGAAGTTGGCCGACTGCGTGCCTCCCCCTGAGTGACGGGGTCAAGCGGGATCGTGGCCGCTGGCGCCCACGGACTGGCAGCGAGCCGGATCCGCCGCGCAGGCGGCATCCGCCTCGTCCTGGAAACGCGCCCAACATGATGTTGTAGGCGTAAACGCTCGAGTCATCGTAGCGTGTCATTCGATGAATTTTCGGATCCGTGCCGCGCTTGTCCTCCTCGTTGTGCGTGACGCGCACCGAGAACCTGTCCGTCGGCTCCCACAGCATGTCGAGTCGAATGATCGTGTCGTCCTGTGCGCCAAAATCCCACGACGTGGTCAAGCCCTTCGAGGAAGCCGTCGTTCTGGAACGCGGCCCCTATGAACTTCGTCTTCAAGCGTGTCCGTGATCGGGAAGTCCACTGCCAACTGCACGTCGCGGCGGTTGTAGTCGCCGACGTCGACCTTGACCCGCGCGCCGAACTCGTCGGCCGGCCTGCGCGTCGTCATGTTGACTGCACCGCCGTTGGTATTGCGGCCGAACAAGGTCCCTTGCGGGCCGCGCAATACCTCGACTCGCTCGAACTCGGTGAAGTTCATTTGCTGGAACCCGAAGCCGTCCTGCCACACGCCGTCGACGTAAAGACCGACGCCGGGCAAGCCGCGAACACGGAACATGCGCCTGAGCGCCGCCGGTGGACGGGTTCAGCACGACGTTCGGCACCATGATGCCGAGGTCGCGGCCGTTCGTGATGCCGCCGATCTCGAGCTGCTCGGCGGTAAACGCTGGATCGAAAGCGGCGTGCTTTGAAGATTGGTCTCGCGGCGCGTCGCCGTGACGAGTATTTCTTCGAGCTGAGCCTGTGCAGCCATCGGAATGCCGCCGACAACCGCGGGCAATAGAATTGCGCAGAACTTTCGTGCGCTCATGCGTGTTTCCCCCCCTAACTTTGGAAATCGCCAGAACCGAGAATCGATAGGAAGTCCTCAGAATTCTTAAGTCGCCTGCGGAGTATGGCGCAATCTTGGCAAGAAGCAAACGGCTGGGAGCCGCTCTCTCGTGGGCCGTCTTGGCGATTCGTCCGTTTTTCGCAACACGCTCGGCGCCGGCTGTACATTCACGACGAACCAAGCGGTTCGGCTCGGTGCGCGGCGCGGCGCGGCGCGCGTGCGCGAGCTTGCGGTTCCGCTTCTGCAGCCGTCACTCGCCGCAGGACGCACATCCGACTCGTTGATCGGCCCGGCCACAGTGATCGTCGGATGCCATCAGCGGTTTGCCCGCTCCGGCGGGACCCCGTCCGAGCTCAGCGGCCGGCCCACCCTCGCCAGCGCGACAACATGCGGCTCGCATCGCTTTCTGCGAGTTTGCCGAACGCGATCAGGTCGCCGGCGTGCTCGGTCGTCTCGCACCAGTGAATCGTCGATCGCGTCGCGAGCTGCGAGCTTTTCGACGATGCAGGTCTTACGCTCACTTTCGAGCGCAGCACGCACACGTTCGTGTCAACCAACGCGTGGGCGCAATTGCCCACCGCCCGGAATTGGCCTAGTCTTCTAAGTCATTTCGAACCGCAGTAATCGGCCGCGATTCGACGCCCACATCTCTTCCGCGGAGCTCTTGAATGGGCGCTGCCTCCCCTTTCCGCGCCGACCACGTCGGAAGTCTGCTTCGTCCGCCGGGGCTCTTGCAGGCGCGCCGAGCGCATCAGGCCGGCGAGATCGGCAATGCGCAATTGCGCCAGATCGAGGATCGCTGCATCGCCGCAGCCGTACGCGACCAGCAAGCGCTGGGGCTACGCGTCGTCACCGATGGTGAATACCGGCGCGCCTGGTGGCATTTCGATTTTCTGACGGGGCTCGACGGCGTCGAGTACACGATCGGCGAAAAGCAGATCGAGTTTCACGGCATCAAGACCAGGAGCGAGAACATCGCTGTCACCGGCCGCGTCGGCGTAACGCGCACACCGATGCTCGACGATTTCACGTTTCTAAAGAACACCGCGACGGTCACCGCCAAATACACGATTCCGGGCCCGCCAGTGCTGCATTTTCGCGGCGGACGCGAGTCGATCAGCCGTTCCGCATATCCGGATCTCGACGCGTTCTTCGCGGACACGACAGACGCCTACAAGAAGATCCTGCGAAGCTTCCACGCGGCGGGCTGCCGCTATCTGCAATTCGACGACACGGTGTGGGCGTACCTCTGCTCCGAGAAAGAGCGGCAGCTGTCTCGCGAGCGCGGCGATGACCCCGATTCGCTGCCGCGCATCTACGCGGAAATGATCAACCAAGTGCTCGCCGTCAAACCGCCCGACATGACGATCACGACGCACGTGTGCCGCGGCAATTTCCGTTCGAGTTGGATCTCGACCGGGGGCTACGAGCCGGTCGCCGAGGTCCTCCTCGGGGAAATCGATTACGACGGCTACTTCCTCGAGTACGACTCCGAGCGCGCTGGTGGTTTCGAGCCGCTGCGGTTTCTGCCGAAGGGGCGCAAACGCGTCGTGCTCGGGCTCGTCACCAGCAAGAGCGGGGAATTGGAGCACCGCGAAGTCATCGAGCGGCGTGTCGAGGAGGCGAGCAAGTTCGTTGACCTCGAGCAGCTGTGCTTGAGTCCGCAGTGCGGCTTTGCGTCGACGGAAGAAGGCAATTTGCTCACCGAAGCCGAGCAGTGGGAAAAACTGCGGCTCGTCGTCGATAGCGCCGCAGCCATCTGGCGCGACGCTTGAGCTTAAGACTTGTTTGCTTGCTGGCCCAAGTAGGCCCAGATACCATGAATGTCCAGCAATACCGCGGCTTTCGTGGGCGTCGGCCGCTGGTGGAAACAAAGGGGACTCGCGGCCATCAGTGCGCCGGGTCTCCGCGTGTCGGATGGAGATCCATGATGCACAAGCGCCATCGACTGACGTGTTATCCGTGTCGGGCTGCTTGCCGCCACGCTCAGCGGCGCGTACGCGTTTGGTCAGACCGACTTCAGCGGCGAGTGGCCGACCGTTCGCTCGCAGGACAACACCGACAACCCGCACCTCGGCGAATATGTCGGCATTCCGCTCAGTCCGCCGAAGCGATCCGCCGGGCCGAAATCTGGGATGCGTCCATCCAATCGCTGCCGGAGTGGCAGTGCCGCCCGCACTCGGGCGTGTACATCAAGCGCGGTCCTTCGAACTTAAGGATCTGGAAGGAAGTCGATCCGGCGTCACGCGCGATCGTTGCGTTCCAAGCCGAGTGGCTGCGTTCCGTGAACACGCCGATCTACATGGACGGTCGCCCTCATCCGCCGGAATATGCGGCGCACACTTGGGGCGGTTTCTCGACCGGCGAATGGGAAGGTGAGCGGCTCAAGGTCCGAACCACACATTTAAAAGAGGACTATTACCGCCGCAATGGCGTTCCGCAGAGCGATCTCGCGACTTTGAGTGAGTATCTGATCCGGCGGCGCTTCCAGAACGAAGACTACTTGACGTGGGTGCTCGTCGCGTATGACCCGGTGTACCTGACGGAGCCGTTGATCCGCAGCACGGAGTATCAGCTCGACCTGCAGCAACGCGTGCCGCCCTACCCCTGCACGATCGTCACCGAGGTTGTGCGGCCCGACGGCTACGTGCCGCATTGGTTGCCGGGCACGAACGACCAAATCTACAGCTTCTCGGACTTCTACAATCTTCCGCGCAGTCTGTATTTCGACGGCGCGGAAACCATGTATCCGGAATATCAGTCCAAGCTGCAGCGGGCGAGAGAGACCGCCGCACGAAATCGATGATTGCACGGATACATTGGAGGTTGCTGCGCGAACGCGGCATGGTCATTGCTGCGGCCGCGGTGCTCGCCGCGATCGGCGCCGCTCCGGCTTCGGCGCAGCGCACCGGAAAGGAACGGGGCGAGCTCGGCGCGGCGCTCTCCTGGTGGCCGGTACGCGAGAACATTTGGATCCTCGTCGGCGCGGGCGCGAACATCACCGCCTCGGTGGGCCCGGACGGCGTGTTCCTCGTCAACACCGGCGAAGCGCGTGCGAGCGAGCGCGTGTTGACGGCTGTGCAAGAGCTGCAGCAACAACTCAATGCTTTCGACTTCTTGGACGTGCGCACGGCGGAGCACGGCGGCGCCGAAACGCGCTCGAGGTTTCCGGTCAACACGAATGCGCCGCCCAAGCCGATCCGCTACATCGTCAATACGAGCTCCCTCGAGCACAACATCGGCGGCAATGAAGCAATTGCTGCTCGCGGCGTCACCTATACCGGTGGCAACGTTGCCGGAACGATCGCCGATTCATCGGTCGGCGCAGCGGTGCTTGCGCACGAAAACGTGCTGAACTGGATGGTTGGGGAAAACTTGCCGTTCGGCGCGCTGCCCACCGAAACGTATTTTGTCGAAGACTACAAGCTCTCCACATTCTTCAACGACGAAGGCGTCCGACTCGTGCACATACCGCAAGCCACGACGGACGGCGACAGCCTCGTGTACTTTCGCCGCTCCGACGTCATCGCGGCAGGCGACGTCTTCAACATGGACAGCTTTCCGATCATCGACGTGGACCGCGGCGGCCATATCAATGGCGTTCTGCAGGCTCTAAACTATATTTTGGAGCTCGCGATACCCGAGTTCAGAACCGAAGGCGGCACGATGATCGTCCCCGGCCACGGCCGGCTCGGCGACTCGGCGGACGTCGGTTATTACCGCGACATGCTGACGATCATCCGCGACCAGGTGCAGGACCTGATCGACAAGGGAATGACGTTGCAGCAAGTGATCGCGGAGCGGCCGACATTCGGCTATGAAGGACGGTTCGGCTCCGACACGGGGTGGACGACGGAGATGTTCATCGAAGCCGTGTATCGGAGCCTCAAAGAAGGTTAGAGAGGATTTTGGGCAGGAGAAAATGGTCTGCCTCAGGAGGTAAGCGTGAAAGGTAAAGCGTTGGTTTTCGTCATCGCGGGAGCATTGATGTCGGGCTTCAGTGCCTATGCGCATCACTCGTTCACGGCAACATACGACGAAAACAAGACCGTGGAGATCGAAGGCGAGCTCGGTTCAGTTCATGTTCCGGAATCCTCATGCTTGGGTCCACGTGATGGCTCCCGACGAAAACGGCGAGATGCAGCGCTGGGGTGTCGAGTGGGGCGGCGCCGGTGCGTTGACGGGTCAAGGCGTCACCCGCGAGTCGTTGAAGCCGGGCGATCACGTCGTCATCACGGGCAACCCCGGGCGCAATCCCATCGATCATCGCATTCGCATGCGCAGCCTGCGGCGGCCGTCCGACGGATTCGGTTGGGGCTTCGAGGGCGAGACTTTCGATTGATGCGCGATCACGCATCTGGCCGAGCCGCTGCGCGTCACGCGCCGACTTCGCGGCGCCCTCGCGCTGGCGTCGGCGCTGAGCCTCGTTACCGTCGGTTCCGCGCAAGCGCAAGGCCGCGGCGCGGCGCCGGCAGCTCCCGCATCGGCGCGAGATGGGGCACCGATCGACATCACGGGCCACTGGGTTTCGCTGATCACCGACGACTGGGTCTATCGGATGATTACCCCAGCGAAAGGCGATTATTCCTACGTGCCGCTGAACGCGGAAGGCCGGCGTGTCGCCGACACGTGGGACCCCGCGCGCGATCGCGCAGCGGGCGAGGAATGCAAAGCGTATGCGGCGCCAGCGATCATGCGCCTGCCGAGCCGCGTGCAGATCACTTGGCAGGATTCGAATACGCTGAAGCTCGATATCGACAACGGCATGCAGACGCGACTGTTTCACTTCGGGCAGAAGGAAGCGCAGGGTACGCGCACCTGGCAAGGCTGGTCGTCCGCCGAGTGGGACGTCTCCGGCGGCACCAACCGGCAGATGGTGTTCCAGGGCGCGCCAACCTCGCTCGGCGACGTGCAGCGCAACGGTAGCCTGAAGGTCGACACCGACAACCTCCGCGCAGGCTATCTCCGCAAGAACGGCGTGCCGTTCAGCGAAGAGACGTTCATGACGGAGTACTACAACCTCATCGTCGAGGACGATGGCAATCAGTATCTCGTGATCCAGACGTTCGTCGAGGACCCCGTCTATCTAGCGAGGCACTTCGTGAGGACGCTGCAGTTCAAGAAGGAGCCGGACGGCTCGAAACGCAATCCCACGCCGTGCACGGCCACTGAAGGCACCTGGACTCACCAAGCGACGTCAGAATGACTTCGGCATCTTGAGCTCGTGCGTGCCGATGTACGACAGGATCAAATTCGTCGAGATCGGCGCCACTTGGTAGAGCCTCGTCTCACGAAACTTCCTCTCGATGTCGTATTCCTCGGCGAAACCGTAGCCACCGTGCGTCTGAATGCAGGTGTCCGCGGCCGCGGCTGACGCTTCCGACGCAAGAAGCTTCGCCATGTTCGCCTCCGCCCCGCATGGCTCGCCTGCATCGAACAGGCGGGCCGCCTTCTGCACCATGAGCGCGGCCGCCTCCGTTTGCACGTGCGCGCGTGCGATCGGAAACTGAATTCCCTGGTTCTGCCCGATTGGGCGACCGAAGACTTGGCGATCCGACGCGTAGGCCGAAGCCTTCGCCACGAACCAGCGCGCATCGCCGATGCATTCGGCGGCGATCAAGATCCGCTCGGCGTTCATCCCGTCGAGGATGTACGCGAAACCGCGTCCCTCCTCGCCGATCAGATTCTCGGCGGGCACCTCGAGATCGTCAAAAAAGAGCTCCGTGGTAGCGTGATTCATCATCGTCGCGAGCGGCTTGATCGTGAGGCCGTTGCCGATCGCGCCCCGCAGATCCACGAGCAGCACCGATAGGCCGTCGGTGCGTTTCGCGGCTTGCTCGCGCGGCGTCGTTCTCGCGAGTAGCAGCAGCAGATCGGAATGCTCGGCTCGCGAGATGAATACCTTCTGCCCGTTGACTCGATAGCGAGCGCCGTCGCGTACGGCCATGGTCCGGATGCGCGTGGTATCGGTGCCGCTCGTTGGCTCCGTCACGCCGAACGCCTGCAAGCGCAAGCGTCCCGCCGCAATCTCCGGAAGGTAGCGCTCCTTCTGCGCGTCGCTGCCGTGTCGGAGCAGCGTCCCCATCGTGTACATCTGCGCATGACACGCGGCGCCGTTGCCGCCGCTGCGATGAATCTGCTCGAGGACGGCACAGGCCGCAGCGACGCCGAGGCCGGCGCCGCCATAGCGCTCCGGAATCAAAACGGACAGGTAGCCTGCGGCCGTAAGCGCCCGCACGAACTCCGTGGGATACGCTCGCTCTCGATCGAGCTTGCGCCAGTATTCGCCCGGAAAGTCCGCGCAAAGCCGCGCGACCGCATCTTGAATCTCGGCAAATTCCACGCTCATGCGGCACTGATACCTTGGAACCACCGTTCGCGCAACAGCGGGCTGCTCGCCAAGGGAGTCGCGGCCCGATCAGTGCGACTCAGCAACTCCGCCAAGCGTCGCGTTAGCTCGCCGCGGCGCGTCCCCGTGCGCGAGATAAAGATAAATCCCGGGCACGACGAACAGCGTGAACGCAGTGCCGATCGTCATGCCGGTCGCGATCACGAGACCCATCGAGAACCGCGCCGCGGCGCCGGGCCCGGTCGCGATCAAGAGCGGAATCATCGCCATCACGAGCGCCGCAGTCGTCATCAGCACCGGGCGAAGCCGGATCGCCGCGGCCTCCTCGATCGCCTCGCGCTTGCTCCTGCCCTGCTCCCGCAGCCGGTTCGCGAACTCGACGATCAGAATGCCGTGCTTCGAGATCACGCCGATCAGCGTGACCAAACCGACTTGCGTATAGATGTTGATCGTCGTGAGGCCGAGCGACACGAAGAGCATCGCGCCGCAAATCGACATCGGCACCGTCACGAGCATGATGATCGGATCGCGAAAGCTCTCGAACTGGGCGGCCAGCACGAGGTAGATCACGATCAACGCAAAAAAGAACGCGAGTACGAGCTGCGAGCCTTCCGTCTTGAACTGCCGCGACTGGCCGGCGTAATCCACGCTATACCCTGCCGGCAAAATCTCCGCCGCGGCCGTGTCGAGCACCGCGAGCGCTTCGCCCAGCGTCACTCCCGGGCGCGGCACGCCCGTGATCGTCACGCTGTTGAGCTGCTGGAAGCGTTTCAGTTGCTGCGGCTCCACGCTCTCCTCGAGCTTCAGCAAGGTCGAAAGCGGAATGAGCTCGCCCGTGCCGGTGCGCGTGTAGTAGCCGTCCAGCTGCTCGGGATTCAGCCGATCGAGCCGGCGCACCTGCGGAATCACCTTGTACGAGCGATCCGCAATCTCGAAGCGGTTCACGAAGCCCGAGGACAGCGACGCCGACAAATCCTGGCTCAGCGTGCGCATGTCGATTCCGAGCAATGCTGCCTTGTCGCGATCGATGACGAGGTCCTGCCGAGGCTTGTCGATCTTGAGGTCGGTGTTCAAGAAGATGAAGCGACCGCTCGCGTTCGCGCGCTCGAGCACCCGCTGGGAGACCTCCTCCAGATTCACGATCGGATCCACCGTGCCGATCACGAACTCGACTGGCAAGAAGCCGCCGGCGGTTGGTAGCGCCGGAAACGTGAAAGCGCTGACTTGAACGCCGGCGATCTTCGCTACTTCGGGCTGGACGTCCTGCGCGAGCACCTCGGCGGTCGACCGCTCGCGTTGATTCCAAGGGTCGAGCACGAAGAACGCGATCGCCGTATTCGTCGTGGTTGCCGAGCTAGTGCCGCCTATGCCGTTCAGCAAAAACACATTGTTGATTTCGGGCACCTCGAGACCGACCTTTTCCACCTCGGCGGTGTACCGCTCCAGGTAGTCCAGCGTCGTATAAGGGTCGGACTCCGATTGCGCGATGAACGCACCTTGATCTTCCTCCGGCGCGAGCTCCGATGGGCTCGTCACGAACAGGAAGTAGCACGAGCCGAGCACGATCAAGCCGAACAGCGCGATCACGAGAGGTTGGTTCAACGCACCGTGCAAACGGCGCTGGTAGCCGTGCTTGAGGCGATCGAACTGCCGATCGAGCCACGCCTCGAACCTGTGGCTGCCCTGGCCGCTCGTGGGCGTGAGCAGCTTCGCGCACATCATCGGCGAAAGCGTGAGCGCGATGACGCCCGAGAGCAGCACCGCCCCCGCGAGCGTGAACGCAAACTCGATGAATAATGTGCCGGTAAGGCCCCCGAGGAAACCGATCGGCAGATAAACCGCAACGAGCGTCGTGGTCATCGCAACCACGGGCCACGCGAGCTCGCGCGCGCCCTGCAATGCCGCTTCCTGCGGCGTCATCCCCTCCTCGATGTGCCGATGGATGTTCTCGAGCACGATGATCGCGTCGTCCACGACGATGCCGATCGCAAGGATCATGGCGAGCAGCGTCAAGAGATTGATCGAGAAGCCCATGAGCAGCATCGGAAACAGCGCACCGACGAGCGACAACGGCACGGCGACCGCCGGAATCAGCGCGCTGCGCACCGAGCCCAAGAACAGGAAGATCACTACGATCACGATGAGCACGGCCTCGATGAGAGTGGTCTGCACGTCGCCGATCGCGTTGCGGATGTACTCCGTAGTGTCGTACGCCATGCGCGCGTCGAGGCCCTCGGGCAGCTGCGGAATGATTTCCGCGTCCCAGACCCGGCGAACCGCCTCGATGACGTCGAGGGCGTTCGCATCGGGCGCGACCTCGATCGACATGAACGTCGCGTTTTGGCCGTTGAAGCTCACCGACGTGTTGTAGTTTTCGGCTCCGAGCACGACGTCGGCCACGTCGCCGAGCCGCACGATCGCGTCGTTCTCGGACCGCACGACGAGGGCACGAAACTCCTCCGCGGTCGTGATATCG
Source organism: uncultured Gammaproteobacteria bacterium (assembly GCA_963744305.1). Lineage (GTDB taxonomy): Bacteria > Pseudomonadota > Gammaproteobacteria > Steroidobacterales > Rariloculaceae > FEN-1219. The sequence continues at coordinate 27,723 of CAVUTF010000013.1, read as the reverse complement.
GTCGAAGCGGTCAGATCGATGCTCACCATCGAGCCCTTTGTCGAGCCGACGGCGGACAGCACGTTGTTGCGCTGCAGGGCGGCGTAGGCGTCGCCGGCCGTGACGCCGAGGGCCGTCATGCGGTCCGGATCGAGCCAGATGCGCATCGCAAACGTGCGATTGCCGATGATCGGCGCTCGCTGCACGCCGTCGACTGTCGCGAGCTTGGGCTCGACGACGCGGGTCAGATAATCGGTGATCTGGCCGTTGTCGAGCAGCTCGCTGTAGAACGACATGTACATGGCAGCCGTCGTCTCGCCGACCGAGATTTCGACCGCCGGGTCCTCGCTTTCCTCGGGCAGCTCGTTGCGCAGCTTGTTGACCTTCGCGGTCACCTGCGTCAACACCGCGTCCGGGTCCTCGCCGAGCCGCACGTACGCCTGAATGCTCGACGCACCCGCTAAGCTCGTCGACACGATGTAGTCGATGCCCTCCGCGCTAGCGACCTCGCGCTCGAGCGGAGCCGTGATGAATCCTTGAACGAGGTCTGCGTCCGCGCCGACGTAGACGGTCGTGACCGTGATGACGGCGTTCTCGAGCTCCGGATACTGCCGCACGTTGAGCTCGAAAGCGGACCGCAAGCCGACCAAGAAGATCAGCAAGCTCACGACGCTCGCGAGCACGGGCTTGCGAATGAAGATGTCCGTGAACTTCATGGCTCAGCTGTTCGGCGGCCGCGGCTCGGTCTCGGCGCCGGGCTGAATGTCGTTGTTGATGATGACACCTATGCCGTTGCGCAGCTTGAGCAGCCCCGACGTTGCGATCTCCTCGCCGACAACGACGCCCGAAACGACCTGAACGAGGTCCCCGCGGCGCCTGCCGAGCTTGACGATGCGCCGCTCCACGGTGAGCCCTTGCCCGCCGCCGGTCCCGTCGCCCGTCGCCGCGACGACGACCCACACCGAGTCGCCGTACGGGTTGTAGCTGATCGACGTCTGCGGCACGACGATGAGGTTCTCGTCCGATCCGAGATCGACCTGCACTTGCGCGAACATGCCCGGCCTCAAGCTGTGATCCTCGTTCGCAAGCGTCGCCTGCGCCTCGAAGTTGCGGGTGGACTCATCGACACGCGGCTCGATCGCTGTCATTCGGCCTCCGAACTTGCGGTGCTGGAACGCCTCGATGTCGATCTGCACGGGTAGGTCGACGCGCACGTTGGCAAGCAGTTGCTGCGGCAACTTGAAATTGACGTAGATCGGATCGAGCGACTGGAGCGACACGATGGCCGTCCCGGGCTCGATGTACTGCCCGAGATCGATCCGGCGGATGCCGAGCGCACCTGCGAACGGCGCCCGAATCACCTTCTGCGCAATCCTCGCGCGCTGTGCATCCACGTTGGCGCGCGCCGCGAGCGCCTCGGCGGCGCGATGATCGACCTCCGCCTTCGAGATCGCCGCGCTGGTGATGAGATTCTGCGCGCGCGAGAGCTCCTGCTCCCCCAGAGCAGCCTGCGCCTCGAGCGCCGCCAGCTGCGCAAAATCCGTCGCCCGATCCAGGGTGACGAGCACGTCGCCGTGGTCGACCGAATCTCCGGACTCGAACTCGATCGAGTCGACGATGCCCGACGCCTCCGTCGTCACGTCCGTGCCGCGCACGGCGCGCAGCGTGCCGACGGCCGCCAAGGTCAGGGGCCATGTATCCTCGAACGCTTTCGTAGTCGAGATCGTCGCGGGCGGCACCGGCAAGTTGTCGAACGCCTGGTTCATCATGCGGTTGCCGTACCACTTGAAGCCGAACACGGCGCCGAATACCAAAGCGCATGCAACCAGCATGAGCAGCAGGCGGCGGTTCATTGCACTCTCCTTTTTCGTTATGACGCGACGTTGAGCTCGCGGTTCAAACGCGCGACATACTCGCGGTACGCGTCTTCATCCGTGAGATCGAATAGCGGCTGCCATCCCAATCCGTTCAGCAGCCGATGAATGTTGCGGCCCATGAGCCGATAGGGCTCCCGCACGTCGAGAGACTCGAGCAACCCTTCCGTATGCACCAAATCGTGCGTGCCGCAGACGAGCGTCCAGACTCCGACCGCGGTTTCTTCCACGGTTTCGCCCTGCAACGTGAGATCGCCGACGGCCACGGCGTCGCGCACGATGTCGAGCACGATCTCTCCGATCGGCCGCGTCTGCTTCAGGTACGCGGTGCGGCGCTCGAGCGACGCGGCGCTCCAGATGACTTCCGTCAACGCGAGCTGCTCGATGCGGAAATACTCGGGGTTGCGCTCCACGAAGATCGTCTCGGCCACCGCGATCGCGAACATCCGGTCGCGAGGACGCCCCGGCCACGCCGCCGCGCGGCGAAACAGCTCGATGCGCTCGCCGACGCGATCCGTCAGCAGAGCGACGACGAGGTCCTCTTTGGAGGCGAAGTGCTGATAGAGCGTGCCGGTGGCGTAGTCGCAGTCTTCGGCGAGACGCGCCATCTGCAACTGCAGCAATCCTTCTTGGCAGACCAAGTCCCTGGCTCGGTCGATGAACAACTGCTCTCGCTCCGCAACCTCCCGCAGCCGTCGTTCTTTGGTACCCATTCGTTATTCCGGTCCTTTGACGTAGTTTGAACGAAGTTCAAAATCCGAGCAATACTCATGCACGAATAATCTTCGCCCTTCGCCGGCCGAGATCGATCGATCGTGTACGATGGCGCTCCTTCTTCTAGAGCCTGACCGCTTGGCAATCGCATCGCCGCTGCCGCTGACCTCCCCCCCGTCGGAGCTCTGCGTCATCCGCCTCTCGGCGATCGGCGACACTTGTCATGCAGTCCCGGTCATCCGCGCGATTCAGCAAGCATGGCCTCGCACGCGAATCACCTGGATCGTCGGGAAGACCGAGCACTCGCTGCTCTCCGGCTTGAGCGGAGTCGAATTTCTAGTGCTCGACAAGGCGCGCGGCATGCAGGGATATCGCGCGTTGCGCCGTCAGCTCGCAGGGCGCACGTTTCCCGTGCTGCTGCACATGCACGCGTCCGCGCGCGCCAATCTCGTGAGCTTGATGGTGAGGGCGCCGCTCAAGATCGGCTTTGACCGCGCGCGCGCGCGTGACTTCCAGTGGCTGTTCTGCAATCGGCGCCTTCCGCCGACGCGTCACCAGCACGTGATGGACGGGCTGTTCGAGTTCGCGGAAGCTTTGGGCGTGCCGCGCACGGGCCCCCGCTGGGACATTCCCGTCGAAGCGGCCGATCGCGATTTTGCCGACCGCGTGCTCGACGGCGCGCAGCCGTCGTTGATCATCAGTCCGTGCACGGGCCAGCGCTTCCGCAACTATAGAAACTGGCGCGTGGAGTGCTATGCTCAAGTCGCCGACTATGCCCGCGAGCGCTATGGCGCGCGCGTCGTGCTAACGGGCGGCTCGACGGCGATCGAGAAGGCCTACGGCCGCGACATCGAGCGCCTAAGCAAGTCTCCACCGACGAATTTGATTGGTCAGACGAGCTTGAAACAACTTTTGGCCGTGCTCGCTCGCGCAAGCGTGGTGTTGTGCCCCGACTCCGGGCCCGCGCACATGGCGACGGCGGTCAAGACGCCGGTCGTCGGGCTATACGCGACGTCGAACCGGTTTCGCACCGGGCCGTATTCGAGTCAGCACCTCGTCGTCGACAAATACCCGGAAGCGGTCGCAAAAGAGTTCGGCCGCCCGGTCGAGGAGCTGCGCTGGGGCCGGCGCGTGCGCGACCCCGACGCGATGAGCCTGATCACCGTCGCCGATGTCGTCGAGAAGCTGGACGCCGCCTTCGCGCAGCGCGGCATCGCACCTCGGCATTGAAAAAGCGAAGGAGTTGACGATGGACGACACTGGCATCGAACGATACTCGCTACGCGACTTCACGGGCGCGAGCCCGATTCGAGATCGAAGAAGCGCTCGAGCGCGCCGAGGTGGTTTACTTTGCGCGCCCGCCCGTCGAGCTGCCGACCGCAGAGGATCTCACTTTTCTGCGCGACGGTCTGCCTCGCGAGCTCCAGGTCAAGAACATCAGCTATCACCCCGAATCCGATTCGATTCCGCGGTTCGCGGCCGCCCCCGAAGTGATGCAAAGGGTCGAGCGCGTGCTGCGCACTCACGGCCAACGCGTCGAGGCTTTCTTGCGAGCGTCCCTGCCCGACTATGCCGCCCATTGGACGATGGGAACCACGAGCTTCCGCTCGATCGAGGAACAGGGCCGCAATCTCGGCCCCGCTCGAGCAACGAGCTCGTGCACATCGACGCGGGCGCGTATGGGGCAACCAACGGCGCGCGCATTTTGCGGTTCCTCCGTGAACATCCATCCGAGCCGCGATCGCGTCCGGGGAACCAAAGGCGCTTCAACGCCCTGATGGGCCGCCACGCCGAGCTGTGGTCGGCGGCGAAGGGCGGCAAGAGCAAGTACCCCTGCAAAAGTCGCCGCTCGACCATCTGTTCAGCGGCTTCATCCGGGCGCTTTCGGCGGTGTACCCGCTCGCCCGCGTCGCGGATTCCACGCCGTACGATCGCTCGATGCGCCGCATCCACAACTACATGAAAGAAGACCCCGGCTTTCGCGATAGCCGCGCGGGCTATCAACAGATCCATTTCCCGCCGCTGTCTGCGTGGATCGGTATTCACCGACGGCATCAGCCACTCCGTGCTGACCGGGCAACACGCGCTCGTCACAACCCTGCTGGTTCCTTTGGCGAGCTGCCGCTTTGCCGTCGGCTTTGCGTCGCCGTGCACCCGGAGGCGCCGGCGTGGTTCGTGCCCGGCATCAAGGACGAGAAACGTTATCCGGTCGACGGCGCGCTCGTAGTCACGCGAACCCGCGACGGCGGCGAAGACTTCGACATTCTGAGAACGGCTTGCCCGGCGAGCATTCGTACGACGTCGTGTATCGCCACGGGCTCGACATCGATGCCGGCGGCGATACACTCGCCTTCGGCAGCACGACCGGCAATCTGTGGCTCAGCGAGAACCAAGGCGATAGCTGGCAGCAGCTCTCTGCCTTCCTGCCGCCGATCAACTGCGTCCGCTTTGCGGCTTGAGAACGAAAAAAAGCGGAAGCGTCTAGCGAAGGGGAAAAAGTGTCCGCCACGCAAGCCTTGGCCACCTACGTGGTCGAAAGCGATCTCGACGCCATTCCGCAAGACGTGCGGAGCGAGGCGAGACGCGCAATCCTGAACTACCTCGGCTGTGCGCTCGGCGGCAGCATCGAGCCCGCTCTCGATATCGCGATCGCAACGCTTGCGCCGTTCTCGGGTGAGCGATCGGCCGTCGTGATCGGCCGGCGCGAGAAGTTCGATCCGCTCAACGCGGCGCTCCTGAACGGCATCGGCTCGCACGTGCACGAGTACGACGACACGCTGCCGAAGAACTACATTCATCCGAGCGTCCCGGTAGCCTCTGCATTGTTCGCGTACGCGAGCGCGAACACCGTCTCCGGCAGCGACTTCGTGCACGCTTTCATTCTCGGGTTCGAAGTGGAATCGCGGATCGGCAATGCCGTGTATCCGGCGCACTACGAGGCCGGTTGGCACATCACGTCGACGACGGGCGTGTTCGGCGCCGCGGCGGCAATCGGCAAGCTGCTGCGGCTCTCCCCGCGGCAAATGGTTTGGGCATTCGGCCTGGCCGCCACGCAGGCCGCCGGCATCCGCGAGATGTTCGGCTCGATGGCGAAGTCGTTCCAGCCAGGTCGCGCCGCCCAGAACGGCTATACCGCCGCGCTCCTCGGCCGCGCCGACTTCTCGGCCGGCGAGCGCGCGCTCGAAGGACCGCGCGGCTTCGCGGCGGTGACCGCGGCCGAGTTCGACCTCGACAAGATCACGGCCGGCTTGGGAACGGATTTCGAGTTGCGCGCGAATGCCTACAAGCCGTACGCGTGCGGCCTCGTCGTGCATCCGACGATCGACGGCTGCAGCCAGCTACACCGTGAATACCACCCCACTGCGACCTCGATCGCTTCCGTTCGGGTGCGGGTCGCGCCGCTCGTCCTCGATCTGTGCAACAAGAGCGAACTCACGCGCGCGCTCGAGAGCAAATACTCGATCTACCACGCCGCCGCGATCGGCCTGATCCGCGGCAAAGGTGGACTCCAGGAATTTACGGACGCCGCGATCCATGATCCGGACCTCGAGCGCGTCCGGGCTGTGACGTCCGCCGTCGCCGATCCGGCGGTGACCGAGGATCAAGCGCACATCGAGGTCACCTTGCGCGACGGCCGCAAGCTCACGCGGTTCGTGGAGCAGTCGCTCGGCAACGTTCATCGGCCGTTGAGCAACGCAGAGCTCGAGGAGAAGTTCCTCGATCAGGGCGTGCTCGCGCTGCCTCGCGCTTCAGTCGAAAAGCTGATCGAGCGCTGTTGGAACATCGATGAGCTGCGTGACGCCGGGGATGTCGCCCGCGCCACCGTCCCGTCCGGCGATAGAAGCGCTGTGCGCTCCGCCGCTGCAGCGCAATGAGCAACGTCGCGTTCCGGGCTCGCTCCGTGGGGTCAGGGCTCGCGCGCCTCGCCGCAATCGCGGCCGCTGCCGTCGCCGCATGCGGCGGCCCATCCGCACCGAGCAACGAGGTGCGAATTCCGTTGGGCGCGGGCGGCGTCGGTTTCCTGCCCTTGTATGTGATGCGCGAGCAGGCGCTGATCGAGAAGCACGCGAAAGCGGCCGGCATCGAGAGCTTGACCGTTCGTTGGATCGATCTCGGCGGGCCCGCTGTCATGAACGACGCGCTGTTGTCGGGATCGGTGGACTTCATCGCGGCCGGACCGCCGGCCTTCATCACGCTGTGGGATCGCACGCGGGAGTCCGTGGACGTGCGCGGCGTCGCCGCGATGTCTTCGTTGCCGATGTACCTGAACACGCGAGCCAAGCATCTCAACTCGCTCGAGGATCTGACCGAGCAGGACAAGATCGCCGTTACGGCCATCAAGGTGTCGATACCGGCGATCGCGATGCAGATGTACGCGGCAGAACGCTACGGCGCGGCCGACGCCGGCCGCTTCGATCGCTACACGGTGACGATGACGCATCCGGACGCCGTCGTCGCGTTGCTCTCGGGCACCAGCCAGATCAACGCTCATTTCACCTCGCCGCCGTGGCACCAACGCGAGCTGAAAGACCCCAACGTGCGCACCGTGCTCACGACCGACGACATTTTGGGCGGTTCCACGACGTTCACGATGCTGTCGACGACGGCGCGGTTTCGTGAGGAGAATCCGCAAACCTATGCCGCGGTGCTTGCGGCGCTCGAGGAGGCCGCCGAGTTGATCCGCGACGCACCCGAAGAGGCGGCGCGGATCCTGTTCGCCGCGGAATCGGGCGCCGGATTCTCCGTCGCGGAGCTCGTCGATGTCCTGAAGGACCCGAGCATCCGCTTCACGACTACGCCCGAGAACGTCCAGAAATACGCCCAGTTCATGCACGCGATCGGCTCGATCGAGACGGAGCCCTCCTCGTGGCGCGATTTGTTCTTTCCCGAGCTGCACGCCGCCCCCGGCACCTAGCCCGCGGGGCAGCATCGCAGCTCGCCGGAAAATGAGCGCCACCGTTACCGCACCGCTGCTTCGCGTTCGCGGGGTCACGCTGCAATACCGCAGCACCGAGCAGCTCGTCACGGCGACTTATCGCGTTAGCTTCGACGTCCTGCGCTCGGATCGTTTCGTCGTGCTCGGTCCGTCGGGGTGCGGCAAATCGACGCTTGCTCAAGGCCGTCGGCGGCTATCTACGGCCGGTCGAAGGCGAGATGCTGCTGAACGGCGCCAAGATCGAAGGGCCCGGCCCGGACCGCGCGTTCGTGTTTCAGGAGTTCGATCAGCTGCTGCCGTGGAAAACGGTGCGCGACAACATCGTGTTCGCGCTCACGGCGAGCGGCAAGCTCAAGGGCCGCGAGGCCGCGGAGCGCGCGCGGCACTTCATCGAAAAGGTTGGCTTGAGCAAGTTCGCGGGGAGCTATCCGCACACGTTGTCGGGCGGCATGAAGCAGCGCGTCGCGATCGCGCGAGCGATGGCCATGGAGCCCGCCATTCTGCTGATGGACGAGCCGTTCGCGGCGCTCGACGCGTTGACGCGCGCGAAGATGCAAGAGGAGCTGCTGCAGCTTTGGGAAGACACGCAGTTCACCGTGCTGTTCGTCACGCACTCCATCCCCGAGGCGATCCGGATCGGCAACCGGATCTTGCTGCTCTCGCCGCACCCGGGGCAGGCAAAGGCCGAGATCAGCTGCGCCGGGCTAGACCGAGCGGATCAGGTCGGCGAGCTCTTGTCGGCACGCATCCAGCGAATACTGTTCGCACCGTGAGGGAGAACATTGCAGATGGCTAACTCAAGCGTCGATCGGCCCGAGGTCTTTCACGAGCTCGCGTTCGACCCGAGCCAGGTGAGCGCGCAACCCTTGAGCACCTGGACGAAGCTGTACGCAAACGGCGCGCTGCGCAAGACAGTTCTGCTCGTCTTGCTCGCATTGGTGTGGGAAATCTACGCGCGGATTCTCGACAACCCCCTGCTGTTCCCGACGTTCACCGCGACCGTGGCGGCGCTCTGGTCCGCGCTCCTGTCGGGGGAGATTCCTACTGCGGGCGTGTACACGCTGTCGCTATTGCTGAAAGGCTACGCGGCCGGGCTCGCGGTTGCCGCCGTGCTCACCGCCTTCGCGAGCGTGGCGCGCATCGGCGCGGATCTGCTCGAGACGTTGACCGCAATGTTCAACCCGTTGCCCTCGATTGCGCTATTGCCGCTGGCGTTGATCTGGTTCGGTCTCGGGGACAACAGCGTGATCTTCGTGCTCGTGCACGCGGTGCTGTGGGCGGTTGCGCTGAACACGTTCGCCGGCTTCCGCGCGCTCAGCCCCACACTCAAGATGGTCGGTCAGAATTACGGCCTCTCGGCGCTCTCGTACATAGCGCGGATTCTGATTCCGGGCGCCTTTCCGAGCATCCTCACGGGGCTGAAAGTCGGCTGGGCGTTCGCGTGGCGCACGCTGATCGCCGCGGAGCTCGTGTTCGGCGTGAGCTCGGGGTCCGGCGGCCTCGGTTGGTACATCTTCGAGAAGAAGAATCAGCTCTTGATTCCCGAAGTCTTCGCGGGACTTCTGACCGTCATCATCTTCGGTCTGTTCGTCGAAAACGTGATCTTCCGTCTGATCGAGAACCGCACCATCCGACGCTGGGGCATGCAAACCTAGCCCGCGCGCGCAAACGCGCCTATTTCTCCGGATTGCAACGACCTACATGCCCGCATGAGGCAGCACGCGCACGATTTGGCTCGACGGCCGGGCTCGCTCGCCGAGCACACGTTCCAAGGTTTCTCGACCAGCGTCTGGGAAGGCAACCAGCTCACGATCACCACCACCCACTTGAAGGCGAACTACCATCGCCGCAACGAGGTACCGAGCAGCGACCAGCGCACGTCGACCGAGCACTGGGCGCGATACGGCGCCATCCTCACGATCATCACCGTGGTCGAAGATCCCGTCTTTTTCACGGAAACGCTCGTGCGCAGCCGGAGCTGGGTTCTCATCGGCTACAAGTGCCGGGTTTACTGCGAGTACGTGACGGAGCTTCCGCCCGTGACCGAGGACAGCGTTCCACACCATCTGCCGGGCACGAATCCGAACTTGACAATCTGACATGGCCGGTTGGTATGGCTTGCCGCACGAAGTGCTGCGCGGCGGCGCGGAGAAGATGTATCCCGAGTACCGGAAGTTGATTCCGGAGCCCGAGTCTCCGCCGCCGCTCGTCTGCTGGCGCCTTTGCAACTGCTTCGACTTCCGCACGTGCCTCTGACGGCGGCGTCGCCGAGCGTAGGACGCCGGCCTCCTTGAGAAAAATCGAGCTTGAAATTTGGCCGCAACGGCGCTTCGCATATTGCTCGCCGCGCCCTGAGGAGGCACGCTGCGCGCGGCGCAGACCGGTTCGGAAGCTCCCATGCGTCGGCCAACGGCGCGCCAGACTGGCGTGAGGAACTGGCCCCCCGGGCCCGGGCTCTAATTTTTCTGTCACCATAATCGGTGCGGGTGTTGGCCTGGCCGCACGCGGACCATCGCCCGGCCTTTCGCGTTGTCGGTCAGCCGCGGTTTTGATCTAATATTCATGCGCATTTTCAATAACTTGTCTTGATGGAGAGGCCTTCGCGACATGACATTTCAGCGCTTCGCCATCCCGGGCTTGCCCGCGCTTCTCGCGGCCGCCGCGGCGATTGCGCAAACGGGCCCGGAACTTGCGCAGCCATCCGCGCCGTCGTCGCAACCCTCCCAGGAGCCGCAACCGTTCTCACCGGAATCCGCGAAAGTCTTCTTCACGCAGTACTGTTTCGCCTGCCACAACCAGTACGCCAAGATTGCTGACGTCGTGCTCGACACGCGCGACTTCGAGCACGTGGCCGGCGACGCCGAAATCTGGGAGCGGGTCGTCCGCAAGCTGCGCGCGGGCGCGATGCCGCCGCAGGGCATGCCTCGGCCCGATAGGGACACCTATCATCTAATGGTGGACTGGCTCACGACGTCGCTCGACGCCGCTGCGCTAGCCAATCCGAATCCGGGCCGCGCGTCGATTCATCGCTTGAACCGCGCCGAGTACGGCAATGCCGTGCGCGATTTGCTCGCTCTGCAGATCGACGCCGCGGAATTCCTGCCGGCCGACGACGAGGGCTACGGCTTCGACAACATCGCGGACATCCTGCGCGTGTCGCCCTCCTTGCTCGAGCAGTACCTCGCCGCGTCCGCCAAGATCGCAAGCCTCGCGATCGGCGATCCCGAAACGACTCCGATCATTTCGGTCTATCGAGCTCCGCCCGATCTTGCTCAGGGAGAGCACATCGAGGGGCTGCCGATCGGCACGCGCGGCGGTCTGTTGATCCGCCACAACTTCCCGCTCGACGCCGAGTACGACTTCAACGTGTTTTTACGACGCAACATCGTTGGCTACATGACCGGGCTGGAGTGGGCCCACGAGATCGAGATCACGATCGACGGCGAGCGCGTTTTCGCCGCGCAGGTAGGCGGCGAAGAAGACAACGCGATGTCGGACGCGAATTTCTCCGCCGCCGCGAACGCGATCGACGAGCGGCTGCGCAAGCGCGTGTTCGTCACGGGCGGCCCGCATGACGTCGGCATCGCGTTCGTGCAGCGCAACGGCGCCGAAAGCCATGAACCGCTCGAGCTGCATACGCGGGATCTCGATCTGCAGAACATGAACGGCCTGCCGGTCGTCGACTATGTCAACGTGACTGGACCTTTCAATGCGCAGGGACCGGGCGACACGCCGAGTCGGCGGCGCATTTTTACGTGCACACCTTCGCGCACCGCCGAAGAGCGCCGCTGCGCCGAGGAGATTCTCACATCGCTCGCACATCGCGCTTACCGGCGACCCGTGACGACCGAGGACATCGAGCTTTTGCTCGAGTTCTACGGCGACGGGCGCGAGCGCGGCACTTTCGAGACCGGCATTCAGAACGCTCTGCGCGTGCTCCTAACGAGCCCCGCATTCCTGTTCCGCAGCGAGCCGGATCCGGAAGACGTCGCGCCTGGTGCGCTATATGCGGTGGACGACATCGCGCTGGCGTCGCGTTTGTCGTTCTTCCTGTGGAGCAGCCTCCCCGACGACGAGCTCCTCGAGCTTGCCGAGCGCGGTCGCTTGTCGGAGCCGAAGGTCTACGAGCAACAGATCCGGCGCATGCTCGCCGATCCGCGCGCGAGCGCACTGGTGGAGAATTTCGCCGGTCAATGGCTGTATCTGCGCAATCTGCAGAGCACGCGGCCGGACGTCGAGGAGTTTCCGAACTTCGACGAAAATCTGCGGCAAGCGATGCGGCGCGAGACGGAGCTCTTCTTCGAGAGCATCATGCGAGAGGATCGCAGCGTGCTCGAGCTTCTGACTGCCGACTACACCTTCGTCAATCAGCGGCTCGCCGAGCACTACGGCATCCCCAACGTCTACGGCAGTCACTTCCGCCGCGTCCCGGTGACGGATCCGAATCGAATCGGGCTCTTGGGTCATGGCAGCATCCAGACCGTCACTTCGTACCCGAACCGAACGTCGCCCGTATTGCGCGGCAAATGGATTCTGACGAACGTTCTCGGCACGCCGCCCCCCTCGCCCCCGCCGAACGTGCCGGCGCTCGAGGAGAATGCGCCGGGCAAGGAAGCTCGCTCGGTCCGAGAGCGTCTCGAGGCGCATCGCGCAAATCCCGTCTGTGCGACGTGCCACAACGTCATGGATCCGATCGGGTTCGCACTCGAGAACTTCGACGCCGTCGGAGCCTGGCGCACCAAAGAACCCGGCGGGACGATCGACTCGTCCGGCCAGATGGCCAACGGCACGCCGGTGAACGGCCCCGTCACATTGCGCGAGGCGTTGGCGGATGAGCCCGAGCAATTCGTCGGCATCGTCGCTGAGAAACTGTTGACGTATGCACTCGGTCGCGGCCTTGAACCGTTCGACATGCCCACCGTGCGCGCCATCGTGCGGCAAGCCGCGGCGGCCGATTATCGCTTTTCCGAGTTGATCCTCGGGATCGCGAACAGCCCTGCGTTCACGATGAAGGTTGCACAACCGGCCGCGGTGACTACGGCCTCTCTCGAGCAGGATTCGGTCGAGTAGCAGGAGACCTCAATGTTCATCACGAAGAGACACCTGCCGCGCCGCACTTTCTTGAAGGGTGTCGGAGCCACGCTCGCGCTGCCGATGCTGGACGCGATGGTCCCCGCGTTCGCGGCCACCACGAAGCAAGCGCCGCGCCTTGGATTCGTGTACGTCCCGCACGGCGCCGTGATGGCTCACTGGAAGCCGGACACCGTGGGGAGCGGCTTCGAGTTCAAGCAGATCTTGAAGCCGCTCGAGCCCTACCGCGACCGGCTCAACATCGTGAGCCAGTTGCATCACCGCGCCGCGGACTCGACGGCCGTGCACTCGCTCTCCCCGACCACATGGTTGAGCGGCGTGCGCCCCAAGCCGACTCAGGGCGTGGATGCGTATGCCGGCGTAACGGCCGATCAAATCGCGGCCGCCGCGATCGGCCAGGACACGCTGCTGCCGTCGATGGAGCTAGCCACCGAGGACCACTCGGGCTTGATCGGCGCCTGCGACCGCGACTACGGCTGCATCTACATGAACACGCTCTCCTGGCGCACGGAAACGTCGCCGATGCCGATGGAGATCAACCCGCGCAAGGTGTTCGAGCGGATGTTTGGTCAAGGCGGCAGCGAAGAAGCGCGACTCGCACGTCGCCGCGAGGATCGCAGCATCCTCGATGCACTGACCGCACAGGCCACGGGGTTGCAACACCAGCTCGGCGGTCACGACCGCGAGACGCTCGATCTCTATCTAGAAGGCGTCCGCGAGATCGAGAGGCGGCTCACCCGCGCGGAGTCGCAGATCTCCCTGAACCCCGACCTCACGATTCCGGAAGCACCGGCGGGCATCCCGTTCGAGTACGAGGACCATGTCGATACGATGTTCGACTTGCTGGCGCTCGCCTACCAAGCCGATATCACGCGCGTCTTCACGTTCATGATGGCGCGGGAGGTCAGCAATCGCACCTACACGCAGGTCGGGGTCACGGAGGGACACCACGCAGTTTCGCATCACCAGAACCGAGCCGAGAAGCTCGAGATGAACGCGCGGATCCAGAACTACCACATTGGCCTGTTCGGCAAGTTCCTCGCGAAGCTCGACGCCACGCCCGACGGCGACGGCTCGCTGCTCGACCATGCGATACTTCTCTACGGCAGCAACATGAGCAACAGCAACGCCCATGATCACTATCCGCTGCCGAACGTGGTCGTCGGTGGGGGCAACGGCCGGATCACGGGCGGCCAGCACGTGCTCTGCGCCGAGCACACACCGATGACGAATTTGCTGCTCACGATGTTGCAGAAGGTCGATGTGCCGATCGAAAGCCTCGGTGACAGCACCGGCACGATCACCGAGATCTGATCGACGAACGCGCATGCGCCACCCCCGCATAATTCGCTGCTCGCTCGCCGCCGTCGTCGCGCTGGTCGCAAACGCCGCAGCCGGCGACCCTCCGCCGCTCTTGCAGGCCATCAAGTCCGGCGACCGGGCCGCGGCTCTCGATCTCGCACGCCGCAAGATCGATCTCAACGCCGTCGAACCGGATGGCACGACGGCCCTGCACTGGGCGGTGCGCCAGAATGATCTCGAGCTCGTGGACCGTTTGCTGCGTTCCGGCGCGGATCCGAGCGCCCGCAACCGCTATGGGGTCACGCCGCTCAACCTCGCTGCGATCAACGGCAGCGCGGCCATGATCGAGCGACTGCTCGCGGCCGGCGCCGACGCGAACGAAGTGAGCAAGGACGGGGAAACAGCCCTGATGACCGTAGCGCGCGTCGGCAGCGTCGACGCGGCGAAGGTGCTGCTCGAGCGCGGCGCGACGGTGGATGCGCGTGAGCCTTGGCACGGGCAGACCGCCCTGATGTGGGCCGCGGCACAAGGCCATCCCGAGATGATTCGCGAGCTCGTCGCGCGCGGCGCCGACGTGAACGCGCGCTCGAACGTCGAGGAGTGGGAGCGTCAAGAGACGGCGGAGCCCCGCGACAAATGGTTGCCACCGGGCGGGATGACGCCGCTGTTGTTCGCCGCGCGCGAAGGCTGCGTCGAGTGCATCGGCACGCTCGTAGCACTTGGCGGCGACGCGAACATGACCACGCCGGACGGCATCAGCCCGGTGGTGCTCGCGTTGATCAACGGCCACTACGACGTGGCCGGCGCGCTGGTGCAAGCCGGAACGGATCCGAACCTCGTCGACTACACCGGGCGGGGCGGGTTGTATGCGGCGATCGACTTCAACACGATGCCGAGCTCCAACCGCCCGGCGCCGAAGGTGCTCGAGGACTCGTTGACCGCGCTCGACGTCGCTCGGATGCTGCTCGAGCGCGGCGCCGATCCGAACGCGCAGCTCGAGCGCTTGCCGCCGTATCGCGCCAAGCTCGATCGCGGCAACGACACGATGCTCGGCGCCGGCACCACGCCGTTCCTGCGCGCTGCGAAGGCGGCGGATCTGCCAGCGATGCGGCTACTGCTAGCACACGGCGGCGATCCAACGATCGGCACGACAGTGTCCGGCAACGATCGGTTCACACGCGGCGGAATCAACGCCTTGATGGCGGCCGCGGGTTTGGGGACCACCGAGGAAGACACCACCGGCCGCTACAAGACGCAGGAGCAAGCCATCGCCGCCATCCAGTTGCTGCTCGAGAAGGGCCTGCCGGTCAACGCGACCGACGCGAGCGGGCGCACGGCGCTGCACGGTGCGGCGTTGCAGGGCTACGACGACGTGATCAAGTTCCTCGTGGCGAGCGGCGCCGATCTCGATGTAAAGGACGCCAAAGGCTTCACGGCGCTCGATACGGCGCTCGGCCGCGCCGGGGGATTCGGTTTCTCGGGCCGGGAAGGTGTCGTGCGCCCGGCGACGGCCGCATTGCTGCGCGAGCTCATGGGTGAGGACGCCCCGGCTTCCGGGCCGCAAAACTAGTGGCGGCGCGCTTTCCAGCCAGCGTCGACTGCGTCCTTGCAAAAGCCTCAGGCCGAACCCATAGTGAGAGGCTGGTATTGCTGTGCGGCGGGGCTTCCAAGCCCGCAAGAACAACAAAAAGCGAACGGTTCACGCCCGCAACTTTCACAGGTGGCGTCTTTAACGCGAGAGCTTAGGGCAGCCTACGGAGCGCAAAACGCACTATGGGATTTGACGGTCTGCTGGACCTATCGGTGTGGGGGTACGTCGCGGTGACGTTTCTCTTCACGCACGTCACGATCGCAAGCGTCACGATCTTCCTGCATCGCCATCAGGCTCATCGCGCCCTGACGTTGCATCCGATCGCGAGCCACTTCTTTCGGCTCTGGCTGTGGCTCACCACCGGCATGGTGACGCGCGAGTGGGTCGCCGTGCACCGCAAGCACCACGCGAAGTGCGAGACCGAAGCCGATCCGCACAGTCCGCAGATCTGGGGCATCTGGCGCGTGCTGTTCGGCGGCGTGGGGTTGTATCGCGACGAAGCGATGCGGAAAGGCACAGTCGAGGCGTACGGCCGCGGCACACCCAACGACTGGCTCGAGCGGCACCTCTACGGCCGCTACCGGTTTCTCGGGATCGGCACGATGCTCGCAATCGACATCGTGCTGTTCGGCGTGATGGCCTTACCCGTGTTCCTCGTGCAAATGCTCTGGATCCCATTTTGGGCCGCCGGCGTCATCAACGGTGTCGGCCATTATTGGGGCTACCGCAACTTCGAAACGCAGGATGCATCGCGGAACATCGTACCGCTCGGCTTCTTGATCGGCGGCGAGGAATTCCACAACAACCATCACGCCTACGCGTACTCGGCGAAGCTCGGGAACAAGTGGTGGGAATTCGACATCGGCTGGGTCTACATTCGCATGCTCGAGCTGCTCAAGCTCGCGCGCGTGAAGCGCATTGCGCCGAAGACTTCGTTCGCGACGGACAAGAATGCGATCGACATCGAGACCGTGCGAGCCGTCATCGCAAATCGGTTCCACGTGCTGAAGCTTTACGGCCGGCGCGTCATCGCCCCCGCCGTGCACAATCTCGCAAGCGGCGCGCACGAGTTCCCGCACAAGCAGCTCGCGCGGATTCGCAAGCTCATGTTGCGCGATGATGAAACTGCGGACCCGAACTCGCGCCAGTTGCTCGAAACGGCGTTGCATCACCACCAGACGTTGCGCACCGTTTACGACTTCAAGCAGCGGCTTCAAGCGCTCTGGGGCACACAGTCCGGCAAGACCGAGTCCGATCGGCTCAAGCGCTTGCAGCTCTGGTGCACCGAGGCCGAGGCGAGCGGAATTCGCGTGCTGCGCGACTTCGCGCTACAGCTCCAGGCCTATACCGCCCAGCCCGCGTGATCCGCGGTCGGGTACCGATTTCCACCGAGCTCTGATTAAATACGTCGTGGATCGGCGCGGACGCGACGTCCGCGCCGATCGTTGCGCATCAGAACGCAACCTCGGGGGAAGGCAATGTCGTTGACCCAAATCTTCGGCGTCGCGAGCGTCGCCGCGCTGACCGCCGCGATGCTCGCTACGAGCAGAGTCGGCGCTCAGGGAAGCGACTCGCTCGCGCGTTTGAGCGCGTTGGAGACCGAGCTCACCACGCTCGAGCACGACATCCAGATTCTCGAGGACACGAAATCGATCAAGCGCCTGCAACGCGCGTACGGCTACTACGTCGACAAGAAACTCAGCCGCGAGATCGGCGCGTTGTTTGCGAATGATCCGGCGACGAGCGCCGAGCTCGGCGGCTCCGGGGTCTACGTAGGCAAGGAGCGCATCGCCGAGTTCTACGATCGCATCATCGGCGGCGAGGGTCTGCCGGCCGGCGAGCTCTTCAATCACATGATTCTCCAAGGCATCGTGCATGTCGCCGATGACGGTCTCACCGCAAAGGGACGTTGGCGAGCATTGATCCAGATCGGCACGCACGGCGAGAGCGCGGTCTGGGCAGAAGGCCCCTACGAGAACGAGTACGTGAAAGAGGACGGCGTTTGGAAGTTCAGCAAGGTGCACTGGTATCAGACGTTCTCGGCGCCCTACTCGCCGGGCTGGCACAAGGCACCGCAACCGCTCGATCCGCCGCTTGCGGACTTTCCGCCCGATCGGCCGCCGTCTGAGCAATACCAGTCCTATCCGTCGGTGTATCAGCCGCCGTATCACTACAAGAATCCCGTGTCCGGGCGCTGCGAGCCGGGAGTCTGCAATGAATAGGCGCTGGGGTCGGGTACCGATTTTCGCCGCACGCGTAGGCCATCGACGCCGATCGAAAATCGGTGCCTGACCCGATTTCGCTTGTTGCAGCGTGCTGCGTTCGCCGGCAGCGCGCTCGCTCAAGGCACTCAAGATCCCGCCGCGCGCGTCGCCTCGTTGCGGGCCCGGCTTGACGCCGTCGCGGAACGCGCAGCGCGCGTCGACGACGTCAACGAGATCGAGAATCTCCAGGGCAGCTACGGCTATTACACCGACAAGATGCTGTGGGACGAAGTGGTCGACCTGTTCGCGGAAGGTGGCACACTCGAGATCGGACCGAGCGGTGTGTACGTCGGCAAAGACAGCATCCGGCGCTATCTCTACAGCTTGAGCGGCGGCGAGCAAGGACCGCTGCGAGGCGAGCTTTACGAGCACTTACAGCTGCAGCCGATCGTTACCGTAGCGCCGGATGGGATGTCGGCAAAAGCGCGCTGGCGCGCGTTCATCATGACCGGCACGTACGGCGCAGGCTCTGGCGGCAATTGGGGCGAGGGGCCGTACGAAAACGAGTACGTCAAGGAGGACGGTGTCTGGAAAATCAGCAAGCTGCACTGGTACGCGACCTTCATCGCTCCATATGAAGGTGGGTGGCTCCACACGAGCAAAGAAGCGGTGGACGCCTACGCGCTCGGCCGCGGGGTGCAGCCCGACCGACCGCCGAGCGAGAGCTACGCGCCTTATCCCGATGGAGCTTACGTTCCGCCGTTCCACTACGAGAACCCCGTGAGCGGCCGGTAGGACGCGCCGATGCGAGCCGCTGAACGTCTTCCAAAAGTACTCGTGCGGTTGCTGTTGGTCGGCGCGGCTGCAACGTGCGCTGGCTGCGATTCGTCACCCTCCGCAGCGACGGCCGACGCCGATCTGACTAGGGCGATCGCGGAACTTACGAACGCCGTCGCCGCCGCAAAGGACGAGCTCCAGCGCCTGCGCGACATCGAGGCGCTCGAGAACATCGCGGGTGCTTACGGGCACTACGTCGACAAGTCCCGACAGGACGATGTCGCGGATTTGTTCGCTCCCGACGGCGTGGTCGAAATCCTCGGGCGCGGCGTGTTCATCGGGCAGGATCGCGTGCGGCAGTACATGCACAACTTGGGTCCCGTCGGTGGGCGCGAAGGAGCATTGTTCAACCACATGCACTTGCAGCCCGTGATCGACGTGGCCCCCGACGGCCAGACCGCGCACGTGCGCTCGCGGCTGCTCGTGATGTTCGGCATCCATCAGACGAACGCGCAGTGGGGCTCTGGTGTTTACGAGAACGTGCTCGTCAAAGAGGACGGCGTCTGGAAGCTCGAGTACCTGCACGCCTATCAAACGTTCTATACGAACTACGAGGATGGCTGGGCGAAGCGCTCGTCCGGCATCTTCGCACCGTACGAGCGGCTGCCGCCGGATCAACCGCAATCGGTCAAGTACGACCCGTATCCCGCCGCGTTCGTGCCGCCGTTTCACTATCGCAATCCCGTGTCTGGGCGGGGCGACCACTACGCGGATCCGTCCTGGCGCGATCAACGCGCCGGGGCCAGTCCGTGAGGGGCGCGGGCCGATCCGGCCCGACCCAGTGTAGACTGTCAACAGAATAATTAGAGGGGGTTACCCGTGTCCTCGGATCCGTCGCCGGGATGGCAGGCGCCGTCCGGAAAACGCATTGCCGCGAGCGTAGTCGTTGCGGTTGTGGTGGCCGCTTTGCTCCTGGTCACCGTCGTCCTGCCCGCCGAGTACGCCGTGGACCCCACCGGGATCGGCCGCGCCCTCGGTCTCACCGCGATGAGTGAGCCTGCCCGCACGATCGAGATCACCGATGTGCTCGGCGGCAACGAGCGCGTCCAGGAGGTCGAGATCCCAGATGTCGGCGAGCCCGTGCCGTTGCCCAATCCCGCGATCCACCAAGAAGAGGAACAGCCGGCCCAGACGCGAACGCTGCAAATCACGATCCCGCCCGAGCAGGAGACGGAGATCAAGACTGTGCTCAGGAAAGGCAAGGTCGTCGTGTACTCCTGGCAAGTCGATCGCGGCACGGTGTACTGCGACTATCACGGCCACGACCCTGCCGTGGGGGGCGACTTTTTCGTTCGCTACCGCGAGCAGGACGAAGGGGCGAGCGCGAACGGCTCTCTCGTCGCGCCGTTCGACGGCGAGCACGGCTGGTATTGGCTCAACTACAACGACTTTCCCGTGACGATCACGTTGACGGTCACGGGTTTCTACGACGACATCAAAGACTACGGACTCTTCTAAGAAGAACAAAACATGTGGCCACAAAACTATGAGCCTCTAGCGGATAGCCTTGCCCTCTCTGCGCTAGCCGCAGCCCTACCGATCTTCGTGCTGCTACTGCTGATCGGCGTGCTCCGCAAGCCGGCGTGGATTGCAGCGCTGTCCGGGCTCGGCGCGGCCGCCGTGATCGCGATCGGTGTCTACGACATGCCGGTCGGGCTCGCCGTGAGCTCCACTACGCTCGGCGCCGCGTTCGGTTTGTTTCCGATCGGCTGGATCGTCTATTGGGCGGTGGTGCTCTATCGCATCACGCTCGAGACCGGCAATTTCGAGATCATCAAGGACTCGATCGGCGGGCTCACCGCGGACCGCCGGCTGCAAGCGATGCTGATCGCGTTTGCGTTCGGCGCGTTCATCGAAGGAGCGGCGGGTTTCGGCACCCCTGTCGCGGTGGCGGCGGCGATGATGACGGGGCTGGGTTTTTCGCCGTTCTTCGCGGCCGGCATTTGCCTGCTCGCCAATACCGCGCCGGTCGCGTTCGGCTCGATCGGCATTCCGGTCGTCACGCTCGCGATCATCACGGGGCTGCCGGAAGCCGAGCTGTCCGCGTGGGTCGGGCGCCTCTGCGCGCCGATCTCGATCCTGATCCCTGCGTATCTGATTCTCGTGATGGGCGGCTTCCGCGGCCTCAAGGGCGTTTTGCCGGCGGCGATCGTCTGCGGCGTCTGCTTCGCCTCGGTGCAGTTCCTCGTATCCAACTTCGTCGGCCCGCAGCTCGTCGATATCCTGGCCGCGATCACTGCGATTCTCGGCTTGGTCGTGCTGTTCAAGGTGTGGCAGCCATCCGATCACTTCGTGATGGAGGGAGACACGAACGCCGCAGCGGCAATAGTCACGAGATCGCACGGCTTCGGCCGAACCGCGCTCGCCTGGTCGCCGTATCTCTTCCTCGTGCTGTTCGTGCTGATCTGGGGCTATCCGCGGTCGGCCGCGATCTTGAACACGGTGTCCGAGCCGATCCAGTGGCCCGGCCTGCACAACCAAATTCAACGCCTGCCGCCGGTCGTGACTGCGCCGGCACCGTATGCGGCGATCTTCAACTTGAATTGGCTGGCGGCAGCCGGCACGGCATGTGCGCTCGCGACCATCGCCTCGGCCATCGTGCTGCGCGTGTCCGTCGGCATGTACTTCCGGATTCTCGGAGCCGTCGCGAACCAGCTCGCATTCTCGCTGCTCACGATCGCCTGCGTGCTCGGCCTCGCTTTCCTCATGAACTACAGCGGCGCGACCGTCACGCTCGGCCTCGCCTTCGCCGCAACCGGCGCGCTGTTTCCGTTCTTCAGCGCGCTGCTCGGCTGGCTCGGCGTGTTCTTGACCGGCAGCGACACGTCGGCGAACACGCTGTTCGGCAACCTGCAGGTCGTCGCGGCGAATACCCTAGGCTTCGATCCGGCGATCATGGCCGCGTCGAACTCCGCGGGCGGCGTCATGGGCAAGATGATCAGCCTGCAGAGCTTGGCCGTCGCCGTCGCGGCGACCGGCATGGCGCGCTCCGAGGAGGGCAAGCTGTTCCGCTTCACGTTCAAGCACAGCGTGCTGCTCGCGAGCCTGCTCGGCATTCTCGCGACGGTATACGCGTACGCCTAAACCAAGGGGGGCGCTACTTCCGCGTTTGCTTCCAGACGCGGTCGGTCTTCGCGGCGAGGAAGAAGTCGCTGTCCGTGAGGCCGTCGATCTTGTGCGTCCAGATCTCCACGTCGCAGCGTCCCCAGCCGATATGCAGATCCGGATGGTGCTGCTCGGCTTCCGCGACGTCCCCGACCTTCACGGCAAACGCCATCGCGCTCGCGAAATCCGCAAACTCGTAACGCCGCAGCAAATGGCCTGCGGCGGTGACGGTCCAGCCGGCGCCCAGCTCCGCCAATAGCTCTTGGATGCGCTCGCGGGGGAGCGGCGGCACGCCGCCGCGGCAGGGAATGCAATGCTGATCAGCTAAGCTCATCGCCGATCTCCAGGCATGTGATAAAGGAGTGAGACAACATCATGCCGCGAATCGTGCGATCGCTCCAGCCGGCACGCGACCCGTCGACCACCGCAAACTTATCGCGGCCGATGTGCTTAGGCACTCACGGCGTGTTCTTTGCGTCGCGCTCAGCTGCGGGCCGCAGACCTCTTCGATCGCCGCGGCGTCCGAGCTGTTCCCTTGACTGCCGCAGCCTTGCCGATATCGAGCAATTCCTCCGCCGATGCAGTCGCGAACAAGTGCTGCATCCGCGCGATGATTCCGGTCCATCCGGTCTGGTGGCTCGCGCCCATGCCCGCGCCGTTGTCGCCGTGGAAGTATTCGTAGAACAAGATGTGATCACGCCAGTGCGGATCGTCCTGGAACTTGCGCGCGCCGCCGTAGACCGGCCGCTCGCCCCGCTCGTCGCGTAGGAAAATGTTGCCGAGGCGCCGCGCGATCTCCTCGGCGACTTCGTACAGAGTCATTTGGCGTCCGGAGCCGGTCGGGCACTCGACCGTGAAGTCGTCGCCGTAGTAGGCGTAGTACTGGAGCAATGCGCGGATGATCAGGCCGTTGACCGGCATCCAGACCGGTCCGCGCCAGTTCGAGTTGCCGCCGAACATCCCGCTATCGGACTCCGCCGGCAAGTACGGCACGCGTGTAGTGCTGGTCGCCGACGCGTGAACTCGTACGGGTGCGTCTACGTGGTAGCGCGACAGCGAGCGGATACCGTAGCGGGCTCAGGAACTCGTTCTCGTCGAGCATCTTCTCAAGCACGCGCCGCAGTCGGTCTCGTTCAGCACGGCAGCGAGCCGTCGGTCCGCGTAGCCGGGCTTCGCCGGGTCATGAATCATTGCCGACGAGCTCGCGGCGGTCTCGAGGAACCACTCGAGCCGCTCGCTGCAGCTCGGGATACGCTGCGCAGCACCTCGCCCTCGAACACGGTCGCGGCGCACAGCGGCAGCAACCCCACCATCGAGCGCACCTTCAGACGCTGTGCGCGCCGTCCGGCAGGCGCAGCACGTCGTAGAAGAAACCGTCCTCCTCGTCCCACATGCTCGCCGTTGCTCGCCGATGTGGATCATCGCGGACGCGATCCAGATGAAGTGCTCGAAGAACTTGAGCGCCATGATCATCGTATCGGCGATCGTGCAGCGCCAGCTCGAGCGCGATCTCGCAGCATGTTCTGGCAGAAGAACGCCATCCACGCGGTGCCGTCCGCCTGCTCCAGATGCCCGCCGGTCGGCAGCGGCGCGCTTCGATCGAACACGCCGATGTTGTCGAGCCCGAGAAAGCCGCCTTCGAACACGTTGCGCCCGTCGCGATCCTTGCGGTTGACCCACCAGGTGAAGTTCAGCAGCAGCTTGTGGAAAGACGCTCTCGAGGAACTCGATGTCGCCGCGGCCGCGCTGCGCTGTCTCAAGCTGGTACGGGAAGATCGTCGGCCCACGCGTGAACGGGCGGATTCACGTCGCCGAAGTTCCACTCGTACGCCGGGACCTGTCCGTTCGGGTGCAGATAACTTTCCGCGCAGCAGCAGCTCGAGCTGCTGCTTGGCGAAGTCGGGATCGACGAGCGCCAGCGGGAGAACGTGAAATGCGAGGTCCCAGGCCGCGTACCACGGGTACTCCCATTTGTCGGGCATCGAGATGACGTCGTCGTTGACCATGTGAGGCCAGTCGTCGTTGCGCGGCGCATGCCGGGTCGGCTGAAACGGGTCGCGCCGCGCTCCGCGAGCCAGCGTCGACGTCGTAGTAGTAGAACTGCTTGCTCCACAGCATGCCCGCCGAGCGCCTGGCGCATCACGCCGGCCGCATCGTCGCTCAAGCGACGTCGGTGATCACGCCGGCGTAGAACTCGTCCGCTTCCTGCGGCGCTGTTCGAGCACGTCGTCGAAACGTCGCCGAACGGCTCGCGTTGCCTTGTCGGACCTTCGCTCGGGCCGGGCGCATGTCGTCAGGCGCAGCCGGATGCGTGCGATCGCTCCGGCCGCCGATCTGACCGTGATAGTGGGCGGCCGCCTTCGTCCCGCGCTTGCTCCGGATTGACGGCGTCCTGTCGGCCGTTCACGACGTAGTCGTTGATGCCGTCCTTGAAGTACGGAGTGCGGTTCGCGGCGTGCCGAAGACGCGCGCGTGATTGGTTTCGTTCTCGGTGAACAGCAGCTCCGCGCCGCCGTCGCAGCAGAAGATACGCTCGCCGAGATCCGGGTGGCTCGCCTGACGATCGCCGCGCCACGCTTGCCATCGGCACCGCTGCAGACGGCCGGCTTGCGCGATCTCGCCGGCCATGACCAGGTGTTGCGGAACCACAACGTCGGCAGCACTGCAGCGTCGCCGGCTCCGGGCCGCGGTTGTGATACGGTGATCTCGATCAACATGTCCTCGGGCGCTGCCTTCGCGTATTCGACGAACACGTCGAAGTAGCGATTGTCGTCGAAGACGCCCGTGTCGATCAGCTCGTACTCCAGGTCGGTGCGGCCTCGCGCCTGGTTTGTCTCGACGAGCTCCTTGTAGGGGTACGCGCGCTGCGGGTACTTGTACAGGTACCTCATGTACGAATGCGTCGGCGTCGCTGTCGAGATAGAAGTAGTACTCCTTCACGTCCTCGCCGTGATTGCCTTCGCTGTTGGTGAGGCCGAACAGGCGCTCCTTGAGGATCGGATCCTTGCCGTTCCACAGCGCGAGCGGCGAAGCACAGGCTCTGCTGGTCGTCGGAGATGCCGGCGATGCCGTCCTCGCCCCAGCGGTAGGCACGCGAGCGCGCCTGATCGTGGCTGAAGTAGTTCCACGCATCGCCCGTCGTCGCCGTAGTCCTCGCGCACCGTGCCCCACTGGCGTTCGCTCAGGTACGGCCCCCATTTCCGCCACGGAACCTTGCGGTGCGTGCATCCTCGAGACGCGAGCTTTCTGCGGTCATGTGTTTTTTCCTTCTTGTCACCTATGCCGTAGCGGACGCTCTGTTGCGCTCTTTGCCGCGGAAGTAGAGGTATGCCCCGACGCTGAGGAAGTTGATCAGCACGGCCACGACGTTCCACGCGATCACGGGGCGCGACAGGATCAACAGCCCGTAGTAGACCCAGAGGATCTGGAAGACGCCCATGATCGCCGCCATGCGAGGATTCATGCCCACGCTCGAGCGTCGGCGCAGCATCGCGATCAGGTCCGGAACGGCCGCGAACGTGGTGCCGAAGCCCGCAACAAAGCCGAGCACCTCCGAGCGCTGGAAGCGCGGGATCAGCAAGCTCGTCACGTCGTGCACGACGAGTCCCTCGCAGCCGCAGAGCGCGAGCACACCGACGAGTAAAAGGATCACGCGCAACGGTACGTGAGCCATCCGGTACCCTCGCCTCCGCGAACGGTTTCGGGACGCGGGTCGTTCGGCCCCGCAAAGCCCGAAGCCGCCGGGTCGAGGTCGAGCGGCTTGCGATCGGGGAACTACCGCCCGATTACTTCTTGTTCAGATCCTCGTCGAGCCAGAATACTTCGTGCCCGACACGTCGGCCGAGGCCATCAAGCCTTTCTCGCCGATCGTATAGATGACCTCGCCGTTGACGAAGCCTGTCCCGACGCCGGCGCCTTCTTTGCCGGCGACGGCCTTGGCAGCGGCCGCGCTGTCCCATCCGCCCTTGATGAAGTTGTCGAGCCGTTCCTTCGTCTCGAACAGGATCACCAGGTCGTATTCTCGAGCGCCGATACCAAAGCCAACGCCGCCCATGCCCATCTTCATGTAGGAGGGGGTGTTCGTGGCTTTATCGACGGCGAGGCCCGAGCCGCCGCCTCCCGTCACGATGAACCCCGCCTTGGTTGTGGCGAACACCGCGTAGCCTTTCGCCTTGTCGTAGAGCGCTTTCGAGCCCTCGACCTGCGTGAACAGCGCCTGGAGCGTCTCGTCGGAGCGCGCCTTCAACTCGGCCCGATCCTTGTCCTCTTTGCTTTGTCCGAAAGCGGCGCCTGAAATCAAAATAGCCGCAGTAGCCGCTGTGAGAATCCATCGTCGTGCAAACATGGCGTTGCTCCTCTGCTGAAGTAGTTCACGTAACGTAGTCCTGCCGAGCCTGGCGCATCAGTGGCGCTAACGCCTATTGCTTACTGGATCGGCTTCTGTTAGTCGCGGCTGACCGGCAGGTGAGCGCCGCGCTACGCCTCGCCCTTACGCAAGAACGCCTCGATCTCAGCTATCAGTTGCTGCTGATGCCCGACCCAGACGTGGCCGCCCGACGAATAGCCGACGAACCGCGCTCCGTGGATGTGATCGGCCGCATAGCGCCCCGCGTCGAACGTTCCAAATAGATCGTCGGCCGCGCTAATCACGAGCGTCGGCACCGCGATTCGCTCGAGATCCACGCGCTCCAACCTCGAGGTCACGGCCGCATCGTTCAACAGTCCCAAGCGCCGCGTGCTCACGGGCAGAATGTGCTCGAGTATCGCGTCCACGCGCGCACGCTCGTCCGGGCTAGCGTCGTCGATGACCTCGGTCGGTGTTGCGAGAATCGTTCGAATGAGAATGCGCTTCGCGATTCGAGTCGCCACCCAGAACAGAAAGTCCGATCGCAGCGCCGTATCGAAAACGCGTTCCGTCCCGGGCGGCGCCGGCAACGACACAGTGCCACTTGCGCGCGGCGCGTAAGTCGCGGGCACAATGAGAACTAGGGAAGAGACTCGCTCGGGGTAACGTACAGCAAGCTCCAGCGATGAAGGGGCGCCGGCGGAGCCACCGATGACGGCGGCCCGCTCCATGCCCAGCGCGTCGAGCAAGCAGACATGCGCTTCGGCCTGCGCGGCCGGCGAAGCGTCCAAAGGAAGCGGCGTGCGCAAATAACCGAAGCGCGACATCGCGACGACGCGGAAATCGCCCGCGAGGGGCCCACCAAAATCCAATCCTTGATCGAAGCCGCCGCCGGCGCCGTGAACGAACAAGATCGGAGGGCCGTCGCCCGCGACCGCGTACTCGATCGGCCCGCGACGGGTACTAGGCAGCTTCGCTTTCGACTGAGACACGCGCTCGCGCGCGCTGCATATCTCCGCGATAAGCAGCGTAGGTCCATGCGACGAACCCGGCTGCGAGCAGCGCGATGGCGGCGAAAACGGCGCGCTGCGACCGTCTCATGCGACTGCAGTCAGTGCGTCCATTCCCCGATCATCGGGCCGCGGGAAGTGCCCTATCCTGAAAAAGTTTCATCGGCCCCATGGTGTTCCCGCAATGAGGCCCAGCGGCAATTGCGGCTCGTATGTATACCGGGCGGCAGCACGTCGACGGCGTATTGTCGCACCGACTAGCCAAACTCGGCTGAGCGTGTACGCTTACGCGGATGTTTCCGATCCGCGACGACAATCCGAGTTTCCTGACGCCCATATGCGACGTACGTGATCATCGCCCTGAATGTCCTATGTGGGTGTTCGTGGAGGGCCTGGGCGCGGAACCGGCGCTCAGTCGATCGGTGTGCGAGCTGGGGCTGATTCCCGGCGAGCTGCTCGGGCGACTCAGGCCCGGCACGTCGATCGAGGTCGGCGGCGACGTCGCCTGCCAGATCGGGCAGTCGAACTGGGTGAGCCTGTTCACGTCGATGTTCATGCACGGCGGCTGGATGCACATCATCGGCAACATGTGGTTCCTCTGGGTGTTCGGCAACAACGTCGAGGACACGCTCGGCCACGTCCGCTACGCGGTGTTCTACTTTCTCTGCGGTCTGGCGGCGGCCGCGGCGCAGATGGCCACCGATCCGTCTAGCGGCATTCCGATGATCGGCGCTT
>CAVUTF010000012.1:0-39855 GCA_963744305.1 uncultured Gammaproteobacteria bacterium | reverse complement strand
CTATTGTCGCCAACATGGGCGGCATCAACGGCGGCGTCACCGTGAGCGGTATGCCGAAGTATCCGAGCATCGCGGAGGACTACGCACGTACGTTCGCCGCGCAGAAGACGCTCGAGATCGACGTTTTCCTATCGTCGCATGCCGGCCAGTTCGGCCTGCACGACAAGTACCAGCCCGGCGCTCCGTACGACCCGAATCGCTTCGTCGATCCGCAGGGTTATCGTGCCGCGGTCGAGCGGCTCGAAGCACGCTACCGCGAGCAGCTCGCGAGCGAGCGCAATGCCGCAACCCAGCCTTCTCGATGACGTTGCGGCACTGAGCCGCCAGTAGCGCAACGGGAACTAGTTTTCCCGCCAGCCCCCGCTCAACTAGGGCGGATGTTCTTGTTGTGGTGGAAGGCGTTGTCGGGGTCGTACTTGGCCTTGACCTCGGCGAGTCGCCGGTAGATGTGATCGCCGTAGGCCTCTCGAACGCGGCTGGTGTCGTCGTCGGCATCAAGGAAGTTGACGTAGACGCTGCCGGCGCGGTGCGGTTGGAGGGCTTGGAGGAACCGCCGCGCCCAAGCGGTCTCGGCCGCGGCGTGCTCGCCGGACTCGTCAGGGAGCCACACGGCGTCGATGATGATGTTGTGGGCCACGTCGCGACCGGCGTAGGCGGTGGCGTCGTGGGGGACTCGGGCGACGGCGCCACCCATGTGGAACATCGCCGCGTACGACCGGGGCGAGCTGGCGCTGTAGGCGTGATCGGCGATGACGGCGATGGCGTCGTCGGAGAGGCCGGCGAGGTTGGTGGACTTCCAGTAGTAGTGCCACCCGTGGAGGACGGTGTCGTCGAAGCCGCCCTGGAAGGCGGCGTACGGCGTGGGTGCGAGCAGGTCCACGAGCGGCGTCCCGAACCGGCGGAGGGCCCGCACCGCCCGCTCGCCGTCTTCGACGGCGCCGGCGTAGCAGCAGGCGACGGCGATGGCCGGCCGCCAGTGCAGGTCCTCGGGGATGACCGGCAGTGGGGGGACGGTGCCGAGCCTGACGACGGTGCCGAGCTCGTCGGGCGCTTCGGCGGCGAAGTCCCGGTAGAAGCGCAGCACGTCGGTGGTGTCGTCGGCCGCCCAGAAGACGGGTCCGGCCATCACGGTCGGGCCGACGGGGTGCAGCGCGAACCGGAACGAGGTGACGACGCCGAAGTTGCCGCCGCCGCCTCGCAGCGCCCAGAACAGATCGGGGTGTTCGTCGGCGGACGCCCGGACGATGCTGCCCTCGGCGGTGACCACCTCGGCGGCCAGCAGGTTGTCGACGGCGAGCCCGTGTTTGCGCATGAGGAAGCCGATGCCACCGCCGAGGGTGAGCCCGGCGACGCCGGTGTGGCCCACGATGCCGCCGGTGGTGGCCAGACCGTGGGCCTGCGTCTCGTGGTCGACGTCGCCCCACAGCGCACCACCCTGCACCCGGGCCGTGCGGCCGGCGGGGTCGACCCACACGGCCCGCATCGCCGAGAGGTCGATGACGATCCCGTCGTCGCACACCGCGGTGCCGGCCACGTTGTGGCCCCCGCCCCGTACGGCGATCTCCAGGTCGTGGTCGCGGGCGAAGCGCACGGCCGCGGCCACGTCGGCGGTCCCGCTGCATCGGGCGATCAGCCGGGGGCGCCGGTCGACGGCGCCGTTCCACACGGCTCGGGCGGTGTCGTAGTCGGCGTGGTCAGCGGTGATCAGCTGGCCCCGGAACCCGTCGATCTCCATGGCAGTTACCTCCTCGCTCAGGTGGCCGACTTGCTTCGGTGGTCGGCTCGTCATCGGCCCTTCGCTCTCGACGGCCCCATCGCACCACCGTGGACCCCGGCCGTGAAGTCAACAATCTGGACTTCACACCCGAAGGCAGGGCTGCGACACTGGCGTCGTGCGGACCTACGGCCAGTACTGCCCCATCGCCCGCGGCGCCGAGATCTTCGCTGAGCGCTGGACGCCACTGATCATCCGCAACCTGTACCTGGGCTGCGGAAGCTTCAGTGAGATCCTGGAGGGCGCGCCCGGGCTCTCCCGCACCCTGCTCTCGCAGCGGCTCAAGCAGCTCGAACGGCTCGGCATCGTCGAGTCGGCACCCAAGCCCGACGGGCGCGGACGCCACTACGAGCTCACGCCCGCGGGTCACGACCTCTTCAAGGTCTGCGTGTCGCTCGGCGAGTGGGGTGCCGCCTGGCTCGAGATCGCCCCCGAGCACCTCGATCCCTTTGTGGCTCTATGGTCGATGTGCAACATGCTCCGCCGAGACCGGCTCCCGGATCGACGCGTCGTCATCCGCTTCGACTTCACCGGCCGCCAACGCCGCGAGCGGTACTGGCTGCTGATCGAGCACGGAGACACCGAGATCTGCAAGACATACCCTGGCCTCGACGAGGACCTCTACATCACGGCGGAATCCGAAGCCTTCGTCAAATGGCACGCCGGGCAGCTCACCTGGGCGCGAAGCCACCCGCGACCGCCGCATCCAACTCCACGGCCCCTCGGGGCTCGTACGAGCCTTCCCTACCTGGAACGCCCGCAGCGCCTTCGCCCACATCAAACCGGTCTCCCGAACTGCGGCGAGCTCGGCAGCCTGACGGAAGCTCGACGAGCGTGACAGCCGTCGCAGGGGCATACGTCTTTCACAACGAGCGCCTCTTGGGTCACCATACTCGCCGCTTTGCGGCGCTCGTGGGTTGCCGCGTTCGGCCGCTATCCCCTTCCGGTTGGAGCTCGCGTGAAAACTAGGATTCTCATTCTCGGCGCAGGATTCGGCGGGCTGGAGCTCTCGACGCAGCTATCGGAAGCGTTGGGCGAGTCGGCCGACGTCACGCTGATCGACAAGAGCGACGGCTTCATGTTCGGCTTCTCCAAGCTCGACGTGATGTTCGGCCATGCGGACGCGGAATCTGTGCGCATGCCCTACGAGAAGTTCGTGAAGCCAGGCGTCCGTTTTCGGCGCGAGACGATCACCGCGATCGACCCCGCGGCCCGGCGCGTGACGACCGACATGGGCGCGTACGACGCGGATCATCTCGTCGTGGCGCTCGGCGCCGAGTACGACTTCGCGGCAACGCCGGGCCTTTTCGACGTCAACGAGTTCTATACGGTGGCCGGTGCGGAGAAGCTGCGCGACATCCTGCCTCGCTTCAAGCGCGGCCGAGCGCTGATCGGCGTGTGCGGCGCGCCATTCAAGTGTCCCCCGGCGCCGAGCGAGTGCGCGCTCATGCTGCACGACTATCTCGAGCGACGGGGCGTGCGGCAGGCGTGCGAGATCAGCATGGTGCTGCCGCTCTCGTCGCCGGTGCCGCCGTCGCCGGAAACCTCGAAAGCGCTCATCGCGGCATTCGCCGAGCGCGACATCGCCTTCTACGCCGGCAAGCGCATCGCGGCGGTCGACGCGAAGCGCGGCGTCGCTACGCTCGACGACGGCGCCGAGATGCCGTTCGACCTCTTCCTCGGCGTGCCGAAGCATCGCGTGCCGCAAGTCGTGCTGGATAGCGGGTTGGCGCAGGAGGGCTGGATTCCGGTGAAGCCGCGCACGCTCGAGACCCGGTACGAAGCCGTCTACGCCGTAGGCGACGCCGCCAACACGGGCACGCCGAAGGCCGGCGTGTTCGCCGAGCGCGCCGCGAAGGCGGTCGCGAGCGCCTTGATCGCCAAGGTCAAGGGCGGCGCGGCCACCGAGTACGACGGCTTCGGGACCTGCTACATCGAGTTCGGCGGTGGGCGCATCGGCAAGGTCGAAGTCGATTTCTTCTCCGGCCCGAAGCCGACCGGAACCTACCACGAGCCCTCGACCGCGCTGCGTGAGGACAAGGAGGAGTTTGGCTCGTCCCGCCGTGCGCGCTGGTTCGGGATGTAGGGGCCACCCAAGGGCGCGCAGTCCTGAGAGCGATGGAGAGCAAGAAGAAGACCGCGAAGAAGTCGGCGAAGGTCGCAAAGAAGGCCGCCGCCAAGCGGGTCGCTTCGAAGCCGACCCTCCTCGCAGGCGGCAACCCTCAGATCGCGAAGGCCGACGGCGACGCCCCCGTGCAGGCCTACATCGCGGCCATGCCGGGCTGGAAAAGCGACGTCGGGCGCCGCCTCGACGCGCTCATCGTGCGCACCGTCCCCGACGTGCGCAAAGCGGTCAAATGGAACTCGCCCTTCTACGGAGTCGAGGGCCAGGGCTGGTTCCTCGGCTTTCATTGCTTCACGAAGTACGTCAAGGTGACTTTCTTCCGCGGCACGTCGCTGCGTCCTGTCCCCCGCCGGCGAGTCCAAGGACAAGGAAATGCGCTACCTCGACATCCACGAGGACGACCACCTCGACGAGGCGCAGTTGGCGACGTGGATCCGGCAGGCGGCCGCCCTGCCCGGCTGGGTCCCGTAGCGCCGGCGTCGAGGTCACCGCAGTCCCGGAGTGAACACAATGGCCGGCAAGTCAGCGAAGAAGGTCGCGGCGAAGAAGAGCAAAAGACCGCGAAGAAGTCGGCGAAGGTCGCAAAGAAGGCCGCCGCCAAGCGGGTCGCTGCGAAGGCAGCCAAACCGCGCAAGGCGATCGCCAAGTCATCAGACCCGATGAGCGCATCCAAGCGGATCGAGGAGAAGATCGCGAGCTTGGGCGATTGGAGAGGCGAGAAGTTAGACGAAATCCGCAAGCTCATCCACGAGGTCGACCCCGAAGTGGTCGAAGATTGGAAGTGGATGGGGACCCCCGTCTGGTCGCACGAGGGGATGTACGCCCTCGCCAACGCCCACAAGGACAAGGTGAAGCTCACGTTCCATCATGGAGCCCAGCTCCCTGACCCGAAGAAGCTCTTCAACGCGGGCCTGGGCGGGAACAAGTGGCGGGCGATCGACTTTCGCGAGGGAGACAAGATAGATAAGACCGCGCTCAAGGCGTTGCTGCGCGAGGCGGTGGCTTACAACACCAAGCACTCGGTACCAAAGAGCAGAGGTTCGAGAGCCTAGAACGCGCGCGATTCGCTGCCGCCCGCGTGCGCTATCTACTTGCGGGCGCTGCCGCGCCGTGATTTCGGCCTTGCGCGGCGACGCACTGAGCGTGTCTTTGGCTTAGCCGCAATCTCCTGCGCGAAATACCACTGATGTCCCTCGGGATCCTCCGCGCCATACCGTCGAGCGCCGTAGAACGTGTCGGCGGGTTCTTCGATGATCTTCGCGCCGGCCTTCACTGCGCGCTTGAAGTGCTTGTCGACGTCGACCACGTCCACGTACAGGTTCTGTGTCGCCTGGCCGAGCCGTTTCGGGTTTTTGTACGTGGGCCCGGGGTAGCCCATCATCACGTTCGCATCGCCTAGACGCATCGCCGCGTGGTTGATCTTGCCGTCGGGCCCCGAAATCGCCCGCCCGAGCTTACGCAGGCCGAATGCTTTGGCGAGCCACTGGAGCGCAGCGCCGACATCCTCGTATAAGAGATAAGGTGTGATGGCCATGCGAAATCTCCTGTCGCCTGCTCGGGCTGATCATCCTAGCGTCCTTTCATGACATCCGGTGTCATGTTTTTCTGCTAGCGTGTAGCCCATGCGCGCCGATCGATTGCTGTCGATTGTTTTGCTTCTGCAGACGAAGGGCAGGATGACGGCGCAGAACCTCGCGCAACGACTCGAGGTGTCGGAGCGCACGATCCTGCGCGACATGGACGCGCTGAGCGGCGCCGGCGTTCCCGTCGTCGCGGAACGCGGCGCGGGCGGCGGCTGGCGGTTGATCGACGGGTATCAGACCAAGCTCACGGGCCTCACGTCCGCGGAGATTCGGACGTTGTTTCTCGGTAGACCGCCGAAAGTGCTCGCGGATCTCGGCTTGAAGGACGCGGCCGAAGGCGCCTGGCTCAAGCTGCAGGCGGCGCTGCCGACCGAGGCGCGGCAACAGGCCGCGTTCGTTCGTCAGCGGATCCTGATCGATCCGCGCGGGTGGCGCGAGGCCGCCGAATCGATCGCTGCCCTACCCGCGTTGCTCGAAGCGTTGTGGCGGCGGCAGCGTGTACGTTTCCTCTATATGCACACGCCCGATACGAGCGGTGAGCGCAGCGTGAATCCGCTCGGCCTCGTCGCGCGAGGCAGCCACTGGTATCTCGTCGCCGCGAGAGAGAGCGAGTTGCGAACGTACCGCGTGTCGAAGATCCGCGAGGCGGTCGTGCTCGACGAGCCGAGCCGCGACCCGAGCGATTTTGATCTCGCCGCGCACTGGGAAAGCGCGTCGTCGGCGTTTCGCAGCAAGCTGCCGACGCTTTTATGCGACCTACCTGGCCACGCCGTCGGTCATGCCGTGGATGCGCTGGTATCGGGGTTGGCGCTTGCAGGAAGAGCGGCCCGAAGGCGACCGCGTCCGCATCCGCGTGCGCTTCGACGTCGAGGACGAAGCTGTGATGTTCGCGCTCGGTTTCGGCGCGGCGGTGGAGATCGTGGACCCGCCGGAGCTGCGGGAGAGAGTGTTGCGCGCCGCGCGCGAGCTCGTCGCGGCCTTACGAGCCGACTCGAGCTACGGCTTCATCTGCGCCATGATCGCGAGCGGTCGGCCGTCGGGATCTTTGAAGAACGCCATCCACTCCTCCATCCCGTCAGCATGCCGAAAGATCATGTGCGGCGCGGAAGAGAACTCCACCCCGCGTGCCTTGAGCTGCTCGTGGGCCGCCTCGATGTCCTCGACCCGCAAATAGAGGCACGATTCGGGCCCGGGCGCCCCGCTCTCCTGCGACAGATACAAGCGCGTTCCGCCGCAGTCGAAGAATGCGAGCTTGCCGAACGTGTACAGGTGCTTGAGCCCCAGGACCTTTCCGTACCATTCCTCCGCCTGCCCGATGTCCCCCACCGTTCGCGAGATTTGGCCGATCGGACCTAGCTGCAATGATTTCACTTGTTTCTCCCGTTTCTTCAGGACGCTGTCTTTCGGTGCGCCGTGCCAATGCTTGAGCTGCTGCCGATTCTCGAGACCGAGCTTCGCGATCGAGTTCGCGACGTGAAACTTGACGGCATCGAGACTGATGCGGCGGCGCTTCGCGATCTGACCGTTGCTCATGCCGTGACGCACCGCGTTCACGACGCGCCATTCGGCCGGCGTCAGCACGTCGTCGTGTTGCGGTCGGCCGCGCTTGCCCCTGCCACGCATGCGGGCATCGTAACCGGTTGCACCCGCGGTTTTCCCTCCCCCAGCGCGGGCGTAGTATGGCGGCCATTCTTTTCCGGAGTTCCGCATGCACGCGAGCCAACCGCGCTGGCCTCAGAAAGCCAGGGAGCTGCAGAACGTCGCCATGGATTCGACGAGGTGGAACGGTTTTCGCTTCCGTGACGATGACATCATCGTCGCAACCTGGTCGAAAACCGGCACGACGCTCACGCAGCAGATCATCACGCAGCTCGTATTCGAGGCCCCCGCGGACGTGATGGGTGCGGCGGTGTCGCCATGGATAGAGTTTCGGTTGATGCCCGATGCCGTAAATGTGGCCGAGGGCCTGACGCACCGGCGGATCCTGAAGACTCACTTGCCCCTGGACGCCCTCGTCTTCAGCCCGAAAGCGAAGTACATCTACATCGGCCGCGATGCGCGCGACGTCCTATGGAGCATCCATCATCACCACGCGAGCTTCACGGCCGAGGCCTATTCCGCTTTCAACAGCATTCCCGGGCGCGTCGGCCCGCCGATGGAGCCGCCGAATCAGGACATACGCGCGTACTACCATGAGTGGCTCGACAGGGATGGTCATCCGTTCTGGCCTTTCTGGGCGCACGTGCAGAGCTGGTGGGACGCACGCGAATTGCCGAACGTCCTACTCGTGCACTTCGCGAACCTGAAACGCGATCTTGCTGCCGAGATCATGCGCATCGCCGGCTTTCTCGACATCGAAGTGCCGAAGTCCCTCTTGCCGAAGATTCTCGAGCATTGCTCGATCGACTACATGCGCCGCCAAGCTGCGAGCACGGATTTCTTGAACATGATCTTCATAGGCGGCGGCGCCACGTTCATCAATAAGGGCACGAACGGCCGGTGGAAGGACGTGCTTAGCGCCGCCGACATCAAGAAATGCGACGACGTCGCGGCCCGCAACCTCAGCGCCGACTGCGCGCACTGGCTGCGTACCGGTGAGCTTGCCGCGTAAGCGCCATGCGATGCAGCTGCGTGCGCTGACGCTGCTCGTCTGCTCGGCGCCTTGTGCGCTGCTCGCGCAGGAGGATCTCACTTCGGATTCGATAGCGGCGCTGCCGCTCGTCGAGCTCCGGCAGCGCCTTAGCGACGGCAGCCTGTCGGCCGAGCGCGTGACGCGCGCGTTTCTGGAACGCATCGAGCGCCTCGACGATGAAGGTCCGCAATTGCACGCGCTCATCGAGATCAATCCCGACGCCCTCGCTATCGCTCGAGAGCTCGATCAGCGGTTCGCGCGTTCGGGCGCTGTCGGACCGCTGCACGGTGTCCCAGTCGCGGTCAAAGCGAACGTGGATACGGCGGACCGCATGGCGACGAGCGCCGGCTCGCTCGCGCTTGCGAATCACCATGCGACCGTAGACGCGCCCGTGGTGGAGCGGCTGCGCGCTGCCGGCGCCGTTCTGCTCGCGAAAGCTAACTTGAGCGAATGGGCGAGATTCCGCGCGCGAGTCGCGACGAGCGGTTGGAGCAGTCTTGGAGGCCAGACGCGCAACCCGTATGTGCTGGACCGCAATCCGTGCGGCTCGTCGAGCGGCTCGGCCGTCGCGGTCGCGGCGCGGCTCGTGCCGCTTGCGATCGGCACGGAGACGAACGGCTCGATCGTCTGCCCCGCCGGCGCGAACGGCGTCGTCGGGATCAAGCCGACGATCGGGTTAGTGAGCCAACGCGGGATCATCCCGATCGCGAAGAGCCAGGACACGGCAGGCCCGTTCGCTCGCACCGTCGGCGATGCGGCGCTGCTGCTCGCGGTCATCAGCGATCCGGAGAAGCGCCGAGAATACGCCACGGAGCGACGAGATCTTCGCGGGCTGCGGCTCGGCGTCGTGCGCGACTACACCGGCGCCGGGAGCTACGGCGCCGTTGAGGAAGCCTATTCGCGCGCGCTCGAGACGCTGCGCGCCGCGGGGGGCGACCTCGTCGATCCGCTCAATCTCGACCTCGGCGACCGCATGGCAGAAGCCCAGTTCGAGCTGCTGCTCTACGAGTTCAAGGCGGGCATGAATACCTACTTGCAGGCGGTGGAGGCGGACGCGCCTCGCTCGCTGGCGGAGCTCATCGACTTCAACTCCCGCAACGCTGCCGCCGTGATGCCGTATTTCGGCCAAGACCTGCTGGTCGCAGCCGAGGAGCGCGCCGATTTGGACGACGCAGGGTATCGGGCAGCCGTTCGCGACAGCACGGAGCACGTGCGCGGGTTGCTCGCGCGCACGTTCGCGGAGGGCCGCCTCGACGCTTTGGTCGCGCCGGCGAACGGACCTGCTTGGCGCACGGACTTGGCGGCCGGCGACCGGTTCGACGTCAGTAGCTCCGGCATCGCGGCGATTTCGGGTTATCCGAGCATCGCCGTGCCGGCGCAGCTCGCGGGCGAGGTGCCGCTCGGAATCGTGTTCGTCGGCAAGCCGTTCGAGGAACAGCTGCTCCTCGAGCTTGCGGCCGTCTTCGAACGGGCGCGCGGAGACTTTCCGGCGCCACGGTTCCTGCCTTCCGTCGAACCGTAGCCAAGGTCAGCGATCGGCGCGGGCTGGCCGCATCCAGAACGGATTGCCCTCTTCCCACTTGTTGTGCGTGAGCCGAACCTCGAGCCCGTCGCTCAATCGATGCGCGAACAGCTCGCCGTACATCTGCGGTCCGAAGACCACCTCTTGCACCATCGGCTCCTCGTCGCTGACGCCGCCGCGCTCCGACGTGTAGACGATCCAGGCTCCGTCGGGTGAGAACCACGGATGCGAGTCCTGGCCCGGATGATCGGAGATGCGTCGCGTCGCGCCGGGAGTCCCGTCGTCCGCGAGCGCCATCACGTAGTTGTCGAATGTGAGATTGCCGAAGCGATCGCGCGTACCGTCGCGATTCGAGGAGAACGCGATCGCGTCGCCGGCCGGCGAGAATACCGGAAAGTTTTCTCGCGACTCATCGTTCGTGATGCGTCGCAATTCGCGCGCCGTCGCGATTCATCAAATACAGGTCGAAGTTGCCGTCGCGCGAGCTCCGAAATACGAGCTTGCTGGCGTCGGGCGCGAATGCCGCAACTCCCTCGTTGGCCGCGACGCCCTCGCTCAAGTTGCGCCGTTCGCTGCCGTCTGCGCGCATGACCCAAACGTCGGCCTCGTCGGTTCCCTGGCCGAAGAAGAAACCCTGCGTGTAGGTGATCCACTCGCCGTCGTCGGACCACTTGATGTCGAACAGGCGGTTCGGAGTGCCGCTCACGATGCCCACTCCGGCGACCGTGAACAACTCGTGTTGGCTGCCGCCGTCGAAGTTGGCGAGCACGAGTCGGGTTCCCGCGTCGTTCTCGATCGTCACCGCTGCTTCGTTGCGGTCAGGATGCGGCGCGAGGCCGGTGGTGTGCCGCATCGGGTAAAGCGTGAGGGAGCGATCGGGCAATGGCACGTCCGCCGGATAGTCCGCGGCGAGCAACGCACCGGCGCCGAGAATCTCTTCCACCGCCTGCGTTTCGACGTCAGCGGGTCCGACGCCGTGGCATACCATCGCGCCGCTGGCCGAGTGATAGTCGGGCAGCCAGTAGTCGGTGGCGCCATCGCTCTCGGTGCGCTCGTCCGTGCCGTCCGCCGCCACGGATTTGATGCTCCAGCGCGCGAAGCCCTCGCGGGTTTGATAGGCGATGCGGCCCGCGCTCGACACGGCGGGCGCCAGCGCCTCGGTGCCTTCAGGCGTGAGCGCGCGCGCGGTTTCCGCCGTCGGCGTCCATCGCCCAGATCCTGAAGCCCCCTTCTTGGCCCAGAATCGGGCTCGTCGGTGGTCCCGGCAGCTCGCGCGGCCGCGCCGAATAGAAATAGATCGTGCGGCCGTCAGCGGACCACTCCGGCGAGCCGTCCCAATCCGCCGCGTTCGTGAGCCGCCGGACATTGCCGCCGGAGCGATCCATCACGTAGATCTCGCCTTCGCGCTGGCGCGTGAAGCTGAAAATCGGGTGACCGTAAACGGGCGTGTCGCGATCCGTCGAGAACGCGAGCAGAGAGCCGTCGGGCGAGAAATCGGGACGAAAATCGCCGCCCGGGTCGTTCGTCAGATTCGTGGCTGCGGCCATGCTCTGCGTCGTGTCCGGCCGAAACGGCAGAACGTAGATGTCGGCATTGCCGCTCTGCGTGCTCACGAAGGCGAGGCTTGCGCCATCCGGCGAGAACGCGGCTTGATCCTCCATCGCAGGGCTGTCGATCAATAACCGCGGTTGCGCGCCGCCTTGCAACTCCATGACGTAGAGGTCCGGATTCCCGCGCCGTTCCGAGGTGAATACGACCCAGCGGCCGTCCGGCGAAAGCGCGGCGTCGTAGTCCAGCCCGGGGTGGGAAGTGAGGCGCCTCGGCGGCTCGCCCGGCGCGGGGAAGTAAAAAATGTCCCAGTTCCCAGGACGAAGGGAGGAATAGACGATGCGCTCGAGACCTTCGCTGGGAGTTTCCGGTGCTGCTGCAGGTGCCGAAGACGCAGCGGGTTCGGTCGGCGGTTGCGGATCGTTGCTACAGGCGCAGGCAGCCGCTGCAAGCGCCAGCGGCAACAAGAAGCGTGGCTGTGCGACCATGGTTAAGACCTCTTCGAGTCCGCGGCTGATGTCGTTCGGCGCCGGCCCGAGCCCTCTACGTGCGGGTTCAGCGGGCTTCGTCTGCCTCGCCGCCGACGCGCAGCCGCGTTACACCTTCTTCGTCCGCGTACTCGCGGTTGTCCTCGCAGACGTATTCGATCAGCTCGTACTCCGGCATTCGCCGATAGGCGAACGTCACCGTCCACGGTTTCTCGAGTATCTGCCGGATCCTCGATCGTAATCTCGTCCCAGAACATATCGGGAGTCACGAAGCGCATGCGTTCGGTGATCCGCATCTCTTTCGTATGCGGCACGTCCCGAAAACGCACGTAGTCCTTGATGCCGATCGTGTCGACGACCAACGTGCCGCCTTCCCAATGCGCCGCGGAACGGCCGTAGAAACCGAGCTCGATGTCATCGAGCGTGACCTGCGGCTCGTCCAAGTAGATACGGCGCGTTTGGCTGTACGCCTCTTGGGTGATGTTCATCTGTTCGCGCCCTTGGACGATCTCGAGCGGGAACGGCCCCGACATCATCGATGGAACGCCATCGGGTAGGCAGTGAACGTAGCCGCTGGCGATCGGCTCGCCGCGCGCGTCGGCGGCGCGGGCGAGCTCGCGTCGGGCTTCCCATTCCTTCAAATACTGCGCCTTTCAGCGGCGGCGTGGCCTCCGGCGGCGGATTCGTCGGATCTCCGGCAGGGGCTCGATGGCGTTCCCAGGAGTCCGCTGAAGTCGGGCTTGTCGGTCCCGGCGTTCTGCGCACGCGCTGCGGCGCTCGCCATAGCGATCAGCGCCGTCAGCGCCGCGAGCCGGACGGCACGCCGTGCGCTCCTCGCGCATCACGGACTCCGCTGGAAGGTGTTGATCGCCGGTACCGGCGGCACGAGCGTGCGCCCATCCGGGAACTTCAGCTCGAGCAGCAACCCGCCCGGGTCGCCGTTCAGCAGCGGCGCGACGATGGCCGTCACCTCATCGCCCGCCTTCACGTCGCGACGATTTCCAACCGGCGCGCCGCAGCATGTTGATGCTCGTGAGCTCCACCGTGAAGTGGTCGACGTTCTTCGGACCCTCGCTGAGATCGAGCTCCATGTAGCCATGAGGATTGGTCCATTGGAACGTCAGCACTGTGCCTTTGAGTGTGTAAGTCTGCGAGTGATCGAAGATCGCAAACGAGTGATGTGCCGCGAGAGGCATCGCGAACAGCAATGGAGCCGCGATGAATAGGCACTTGCGAATCGGTTTGTGCACGATGAGTCTCCCCTTTGCTTGCGGTCGCCGCGCAGTGTCAACGAGCCGCGAATTGCCAAGTCTAGCGTAACTCCCACGCTGCTCGGTACACTATAAATGCCGCGCTATACAACGCATTCCTCCGGGGAATGGAATGGATCTCGATCTTCGCCACTTGCGCGTTTTCGAAGTGCTGCTGCGAGAGCGCAACCTGACGCGCGCGGCCGGTGGCCTGAACGTGAGCCAACCTGCGCTCAGCAAGACGCTTGCGAGCTTGCGCGCTATACTTCGCGGATCCGTTGTTCATCCGCGTCGGCCATCGCATGGAGCCGACCGCGAAGGCGTTGGAGCTCGAGTCCTCGATTCGCGCACTGCTCGACGCAGTCACCACGTTGCGCGCGGGACACCGGCCGTTCGACCCACGCACCTCCTCGCGAACGTTCACTTTCAGCGTGGTCGACGCCGGGATGGTGCGATTGCTGCCGCCGCTGATCCGGATGCTGCACGACGAAGCGCCGAAAGTGCTGCTGCGAGTCGTGCCCCACGGGCTCGACCGGCTCGAAGCTTCGCTCGAGTCCGGCTACTTGGACTTCGCGATGGGCTCGTTCCCGTCATTGACCAAGCGTATTCGGCGCCAGTTTCTTTGGTCCGTCAGTTACGTGAGCATGACTCGAAGGGATCATCCGCGATTGTCCGGAAAGCCGACGCTCAAGGCATTCGCGGCGGAAAATCACATCTTGGTTTCGGCCGGCGGCACCGGGCATGCGCACCAACTCGCGGAACGCGCGTTGGAAAAAGCGCTGCCCGCAGAGCACATCACGTGCCGGGTTCCCACATTCGTAACCGCGGCCTTTCTAGCGAGTCAGACCGACGCGGTGGTCACCGTGCCGCAGGGCATGGCCGCGACGCTAGCAGCACCATTGAATCTGCGTTCATTCCCGCCGCCGCTCAAACTGCCGCGGATCGAGGTGTCGCAGTACTGGCATGAGCGGTTTCACCGCGAGCCCGGAAGCCAGTGGATTCGCGGCGTATTCGCTTCGCGCTTTGCCGAGGACAGCGGCTGACGCGCTCGATAGCGTGAAACCTCTCACGGTCCTAGTTAGCCGTTGCAAGTACTATACGTGTAGGGGCGAAGTTCCCGGAGATCGCATGGTCAGTACCACCGTCGTGCTCAACGGACACTTGATACTCGAAGGAGTGAAGTTCCTTTGGTGGGTCACCGACGGCCAACCGGCGCGCGTCACCGTGAGTCATCCGCTTCACGGGACGAAAACTCAGCGCTCGCAGGACGCCCCTGAGTTGCAGGCTCGGGCCTTGGCGCGCATGTTGCTCAGCAACGACGAGGGCTAGCCGAGTCTCTCAGCTCTTGTCGAGCTCGCCGAGGCGATCCACGTAGGCGAGCCCTGCCTTCTGCAGCGGCTCCCGCATCTTGTAGATGTCGAGGCCGAGCTCGCCGGCGCGCGAGCTTCGCTTGCGTTTCTCCTCCTCGTTCGCGACCCGCTTGCGGCTCGCGTCGAGCACGGTTTCCGCATCCCGGCGCGCCACGACGACGACGCCGTCGTCGTCGGCGACGATCACGTCGCCCGGGTTGACGAGCATTCCGGCGCACACGACGGGCACGTTGACCGATCCTACGGTCGCCTTGACCGTGCCCTTCGCCGACACGGCTCGGCTCCACACCGGAAACCGCATCTCCGTGAGCTCCTTGACGTCGCGGACAGCCTGCGTCGATGACGAGCCCAACGGCGCCTCGAGCGCGAAACGACGTCGCCAAGCAGCTCGCCGAACATGCCATCCGAGTTCGGGCGCTGACCGCGACCACCATGATGTCGCCCGGGGCGGCACAGCTCCGCCGCAACGTGCAGCATCCAGTTGTCGCCGGGATGCAGGAGCACGGTAATCGCACTCGCACCGACGCGCGCGCCCGCGTAGATCGGCCGGACATACGGCTGCATGAGGCCCGTGCGGCCCTGCGCTTCGTGCACGGTCGCGACACCGAGCTCGCCGAGGGAGGTGACCACCGCACGTCGTCCGCGCGCTCGATGTTGCGCACGGCAACGTTGCTTCACTCGAACCTCCCGAACCGCCAAGAAATGCGAGCGCTTATACTAGCCGCCGATCTTAGGATCACAAAAACCGGAGACGAGCGTGGCTGACGCATCGCCGCTCAGTGGAATCAAAGTCGTCGACATGACGGAGGCGTTCGCGGGTCCGTACTGCGCGATGTTGCTCGGCGATCTCGGCGCGGACGTCATCAAGGTCGAGCGCCCGGCGACGGCGATCAGGCACGCGGGTGGGGTCCGCCGTTTCTCGAGGGGGAAAGCGCTTACTTTCTATCCGTCAATCGCAACAAGCGCAGCGTCGAGCTCGACACCAAGGTGGCCGACGACCTGCCGTCTTGCTGACGCTGATCGGCCGAGCAGACGTGTTTCTCACGAACAATCCTCGTCTCGAGTCGTTGCGACGCGCTCGGGCTTCGACCCGGACGACGTTGCGTGCCCGGCATCCGCTCTCGTCTACGGCGCGATCAGCGGCTACGGTCACACGGGGCCGAAAGCGAATCGCAGCGGCTACGACATCATCGCGCAGGGCGAAGCCGGACTTATGGCGCTGACGGGTCCCGTCGACGGCGGGCCGAGCCGGTTCCCTACGCCGATGGCGGACATCTCCGGCGGCATCTATCGACTCTTGGGCGTCCTCGCCGCGCTTTACGCTCGGGACCGAAGCGGCGGCCGGCAGCGGTCGCGGGCAATTCGTCGACGTCGCGCTCGTCGACGCGCAGACCACTTGGCTCGCCAACATCGGTGCTAGCTACTTCGCCACCGGCAAGCGGCCTCGCCGGCTCGGCAACGCGCATCCGAACGTCACGCCGTATCAGCCGATGCGCGCCCGCGACAAGACGATTATCATCGCAGTCGGCAACGAGCGGCTCTGGACCAAGTTTTGCAAGGTTCTGGGCGTGGAGCACACCTTGATGACGGACCCCCGGTTTGCCACGAATGCTCGAGCGCAGCGTGCATCGCGACGAGCTGATCCCTTTGCTCGAAAACATCCTGCGCCAGCGCGAAGCGGAGCATTGGGTCGACGCATCTGATCGCGGAAGGAATCCCGGCGGGCCCAATCAACTTCCCGGACGAGACGCTGACCGACCAGCACATCGTCGCACGCAAGCATGATTGTCGAGCTCGAGCATCCGCTGATCGGCGTCGTGAGATCGATCGGCGTGCCGATGCAGTTCGCAGTCGACCGGTCCCACGTATCGCCGCTATCCCCCACGGCTCGGCGAGCACAACGAGGAGATCCGCAGCGCGGCCGAGACCTGGTGATGCGTCGTCTAGCGCTCCCAGACGCCTTGGAGGTACGCCCGGAATCCCGGGCCGAGCTCCTCGTGGCGAAGAGCGTACTCGACGGTCGCGCGCAGATAGCCGATCTTGCTGCCGCAGTCGTAGCGGATACCGGTGAACGGCAACACGTGCA
This sequence comes from uncultured Gammaproteobacteria bacterium, assembly GCA_963744305.1. Classification (GTDB taxonomy): domain Bacteria; phylum Pseudomonadota; class Gammaproteobacteria; order Steroidobacterales; family Rariloculaceae; genus FEN-1219. Next base: position 23,477 of record CAVUTF010000012.1, on the reverse strand, counting down.
CGGGCTCGTCGGCGAGCAGGCTCGCGATGCCGTCGGTCAGCTGGATCTCACCACCTGCGCCGCGCTGCGTGCTCTCGAGCTTCTCGAAGATCGCCGGCGTCAGAATGTAGCGGCCGACGACCGCCAGCGTTCGACGGCGCGTCCTCGGGCCTTCGGTTTCTCTACGATCCGCGTCACGCGCTGCGCGCCGAACGCTCGTTCTGCGACGGCGACGATCCCGTAGCTGCCGGTCTGATCGCGCGGCACGTTCTCGACGCCGAGCACGCTCGTCCCGTGCTTCTCGAAATGCTCGCTCATCTGCTTCAAGCACGGCACGGCGCTGTAGATCAGGTCGTCGGCGAGGTGGACGAAGAACGGCTCGTCGCCGACCGCGTATGCGGGCGCACAACACAGCGTGGCCCAAGCCGAGCGGCACGCCTTGCCGCACGATACATGCAGCTCACGCCGGCCGGAATGTGTTTCGACGAGCGCAAGGAAGTCGTCCTTGCCTGACTCTGCGAGCTGACGCTCGAGCTCGGCATCCGTATCGAAGTGGTCCTCGATCGCGCGTTTCGAGGCGCCAGTCACGAATACCAAGCGCTCGGCGCCGGCGGCCAATGCCTCCTCCACCGCGTACTGAATCAACGGCTTGTCGACGATGGGCAGCATCTCTTTCGGCGAAGCTTTCGTCGCCGGAAGAAAACGCGTGCCGCGGCCAGCAACGGGAAATACTGCAGTGCGGATCGTGGGCATCGCCTATCTCCATTCTCTTGCAGCCAATGATAATGGAGTGAGCGTGCGAAAAAGCGGGTCAGGTACCGATTTCCCCATTGCGCGCGCAACGTCGCGCGCAGCGCCGGAAATCGGTACCCGACCGCGAGCGGCTTAGCCCTTCCGCAACCGCTTGAGGTGCGATCAGTCGCTGACGCGAATGTTCTCGCGGTTCATCTCGATGATGCGCTCGCCGATCCCCTTGACGCGAGTCAACGCCTCGGGCGAGTCGAAGTTGCCGTTCTGGGCGCGGTCGCGACGATCTCCTCCGCCAGGGCCGGTCCTACGCCCGTAAGCTCCGCGGCGAGCGTGGCCGCGTCGGCGGTGTTGATGTTCACGGGCCCGGCGAGCGCGGGGAACGAGCAGAACGCCGAGAGAGCAGCCAATCCGAGCGAAATCCGCAGTCCTTTCATTGCCATCCTCCTTACGATGAACGAGTGGCAATGCTAGGAATGCGGCTGACGTAGCGCAGCAGCGCAATCTTGCGGCTTGAAGCAGATTCGTGGGTTTAGGAGAGTACGGTCTCGAGCTGCACGCTTTGAATCGGCCGCATCGTTTCCCAAAGCTTGCAGCTCGGGCAATACCAGATAAAGCGTTGAGTACTGTAGCCGCAGTTCGAGCACCGATAACGGGCGCTCGACAGCGCAATCTGACGCAGGCCGGCCGCGATGCGGTTGATGGCCTCGCGGCGGCGTTCCGTCGGCAGCGACTTGCAGCTCGGGCGCATTCACCAAGCTTGCGAGTATCTCGTGCTCCAGCACGAAGCTCTCGACGCAGCGCTCGAGCACGGCGGAACCGCTCAGATTGCCGATGATCGCTGCATAAGCAATGTCGCGGCTCACACTCGGCTCGCGCGCAATCCAACGCTCGAGATACTCCTCGAACTGCGGTAGCTGGTCGATCTGCCGGTAGCTGTCGAGCAGCGCGGGCAGCACGTCAGCGATCAAATACCGATTGTTGCTCAACACCTGCTCGTACAAGTCGACCGCCTGCGAATGATCGCCTTCGGCCTTTGCGATCGCGGCACGAATCAAGGTGCCGCGCAGCGCTCCGGTTTCGCTGCGGATCGTGCTCTTCAGGTGCGTTCGGGCGAGGTCGAGATTGCCTTCCAGCCGTGCAGCCTCGGCGAGCTCGCAATGGTAGTGAGCGACCTGCGCCGATTTCTCGCCCGTCAGCATCTCGATTTTTCGCTGCGCCTCGATCGCTTTAGCCCATTCGCGCTCGCGCTCATAGATGTAAACGAGCTTCTCGAGCGCGGCCTGACCGACGGTGGGACTGTCGATGATCTCGGCAAAGAGCAGCTCGGCTCTGTCAAACAGTCCGGCGCCGAGATAGTCCTCGGCCAACGAGAACACCGCCTGGTGCCGCTGCGCGTCGTTGAGCGTTGGCCGCGCTAGGAGGTTCTGATGGACGCGGATCGCGCGCTCGATCTCGCCGCGCCTCCGGAACAGATGCCCGAGCGCGAAATGCGTCTCGAGCGTGTCGTCGTCGACCTTCGCCATCTGCACGAACAGTTCGAGTGCTTCGTCGGTGCGCCGGTTCAGGACGAGGTTCAGGCCCCGGATGTAGTCGGCGCTGATGCGCGGCGGCAAATCGCGATCCCGGTCGCTGTAAACTTTGAAGAAAAAGCCGATGGCCGCCATGATGATGAATAGCGCGGCTAGCAGAAAAGTGGCTTCAGTTGGCATCTTGCAGCGGGACCCCGCGCAGCGTGCTGAGCTCCGCTTCGGCGTACTTCAGATCTTTGCGCAGCCGCCGTTTCTCACCGGCCGCGCTGCAACAGGGCCGCGCCGGCAGAAACGAGGCCGAAGACCCATCCAAGTCCGAAAACGACGGCAAACGCTATCGACATCGAGACCTGCGTGATCCTCATCAACCCGATGTCGACATCGATCGGTTGCGGATTGCTGTAGGCGAAAACGCCGCCAACAGCATGAAGAACAGCAGCAGAAGGCTACAATACCAACCGGCGCAGCGTAGCCAAAGGTGCATCCCGTGAGACCAGCGGATGCCTCGATTGTAAAGGATTCGCGCGGTCCGCTCCTAGTCGCGCACCGGCAAGTGCCGGGATTCGTTGACCCGTTCGCGCAAGTCCTTGCCGGGTTTGAAGTGCGGGACGTTCTTGCCGGCGAGCGCTACCGCTTCGCCGGTTTTGGGATTGCGGCCCATTCGCGGCGGGCGATAGTGCAGCGAGAAGCTGCCGAACCCGCGTATCTCGATTCGCTCGCCGTTCGCCAACGCTTCGCTCATGAGCTCGAGGATGTGCTTGACGGCCAGCTCGACGTCCTTCGCAGGCAAATGTTTCTGACTGCGGGCGATTGACTCGATCAGCTCGGATTTTGTCATCAGATACGGACCTTCTCTCGACCACGGCACGCCTCGCGCTTCGGGAGCGAGCGCAGGCTACTCTCGGGGATTCCTCCGGAGTCATCTGCTCTTTCAGCAAGTCGCCGAGCGTCGTTCCGGTCGTCGATGCTGGCCGGAGTCACGTCTTGTAGTTCTGGAGCGCCTGCTGCCTCTTCATGCGACTTCCTTGGCCTTGATCGACAGCGAGATGATGCGGTCTTGCGATCGACGCCCGTGATCTTCGCCTCGACTGTCTCGCCCGACCTTGAGCACCGTGCGCGCGTCCTCGACGCGATCGCGCGCGATTTCCGACGCACGCAGATTGGCCGATGATGCCGCCGTCGAGGGCACCGTCGCCATCTTCGCGTCGAGCTCCTGCACGACACCCGGTGACGATGCTGCCCTTCGGATGCTCCGCCAAGAACAGTGACAGCGGATCCTTGTCGAGCTGCTTCACGCCGAGCGAGATGCGCTCGCGCTCGGGATCGATCGCGAGCACCGTCGTCTCGAGCTCCTCGCCCTTCTTGTAGTTGCGCACGGCTTCTTCGCCCGGCACGTCCCAGGAAAGGTCCGAGAGGTGCACGAGGCCGTCGATGCCCCCCGGCAAGCCGATGAACACGCCGAAGTCCGTGATCGACTTGATCTGGCCGGAGACTTTGTCGCCCTTCTTGTAGTTCTCGCCGAACTCGACCCAGGGATTCGGCTTGCACTGCTTCAGCCCGAGCGAGATGCGGCGGCGCTCCTCGTCGATGTCGAGCACCATGACTTCGACTTCGTCGCCGATCTGCACGACCTTGTGCGGGTTGACGTTCTTGTTGGTCCAGTCCATCTCCGAGACGTGGACGAGGCCTTCGACGCCTTCTTCGATCTCCGCGAAACAGCCGTAGTCGGCAATGTTCGTGACCTTGCCGAACAGCCGCGTATTCGGGCGGATAGCGGCGCGCGAGATCGGCCCAAGGATCGGCGCCGAGCTGCTTCAAGCCGAGCGAGACGCGGTTGCGCTCGCGATCGAACTTCGAGCACCTTGACTTCGAGCTCCTGGCCGACGCTGACGACCTCGGACGGATGCTTGACGCGTTTCCACGCCATGTCGGTGATGTGCAGCAAGCCGTCGATGCCGCCCAAGTCGACGAACGCGCCGTAGTCGGTGAGATTCTTGACGACGCCCTTGAGCACCGTGCCTTCCTGGAGGTTCTTCAGCAGCGACTCGCGCTCGGCGCTGTACTCCGCCTCGACGACCGCGCGCCGCGACACGACGACGTTGTTGCGCTTCTGATCGAGCTTGATGACCTTGAACTCGAGCGTGCTGACCCTTCGAGTGCCGCCGGATCGCGGATCGGCCGCACGTCGACGAGCGAGCCCGGCAGGAACGCGCGCACGAGGTCGATGTCGACCGTGAAGCCGCCGCGGACGCGGCCGCTGATCGATGCCCGTGACGATCTCGCCCTTCTGGAAGGACTCCTCGAGACGCGTCCAGGTGCGCGTGCGCTTGGCTTTCTCGCGCGACAAGCGCGTCTCGCCGAAGCCGTCCTCGACGGTATCGAGCGCCACTTCGACCTGGTCGCCGACTTGGACTTCGAGCTCGCCGCGCTCGTTGAAAAACTGATCGGCTGGGATGACCGCCTCGGACTTGAGCCCGGCGTTGACGATCACCATGTCGGCGTTGACGCCGACGACCGTGCCGGTGAGGATCGACACCGGTCTTGATCTTCTGATTGGCAAAACTCTCTTCTAACAGCTCCGCAAACGATTCGCTCATGATTCCATCCACAGACCGCCCTTCGCATCCTGCAGTCGGCGGGTTGATTGCAACGAACGGCGGCATCCTGCCGCCGCTTACCCTTTGGCTCGCTTCTGCTACGACGCCCGCACGTTCGAGCCAATGTCAAAATGTGGGCAACCACTTCCTCGGGAGTCAGACTCGTGGAGTCGATGATCTGCGCGTCCGGTGCCGGCTTGAAGCGGCGCCACCGTGCGGTTCGCGTCGCGCGCGTCCCGTTGCGCTATGTCCCAGGAAAGGTCGGGCAGGCTAACATCAATCCCCTTTTCTTTCAACTGCTTATGACGTCTCATCGCGCGCGCTCTCGGCGCTGGCCGTCAGAAACCACCTTCAAGATGGCGCTCGGGAAAACCACGGTGCCCATGTCGCGGCCGTCGGCGACCAGGCCCGGGGACCGCGCAAATGCGCGCTGCCGCTGACAGTAATGCCTCTGCGAACCTCCGGAACCACGGCGACCTCGAGCGCGGCGTCGCCCGGCCCCTTCGGTGCGCAGCTCGTCCGCTGACGTCGACGCCGTCGAGGAGACGCGCTCGCCGCCCTGGAGCCGCCGTGAAGCGCACGTCCATGGCGTGCGGCCGACCGCGGCGAGCGCCGCCGGCATCGCCGAAATCGACGCCGCGGCGCAACGCCGCCAGCGCCACGAGCCGATAGAGGGCGCCGCTGTCGAGGTAGATGCCAGCCGAGCTTCTGGCCGCCAGCAGCCGGCCGATCGTCCCTTTCCCCGACCCGCTCGGGCCGTCGATCGTGACGACGGGCGCGGTCGTCGGCTCACGCGCCGTCACCGCCGGCTCGATATCTGCAGGCCGACGGCTCGTGCGACGTCGAGAAAGTTCGGAAAGGATGTCGCGACCTCGGCCGTGTTCAGGATCTCGATGGGCGCGCTCGCGCAGCAGGCTCGCGACCGCGAACGACATCGCGATGCGGTGGTCGCCGCGGCTGTCGACGCGTGCCGCCGCGCAGACGGCCCGCCGATCGATTCGCGCGCCGTCGGGCCGCTCCTCGACCTCGATGCCGACGGTCTTCGAGCGCCCGTGCGCCATCACGGCGATTCGATCGGTCTCCTTCTTGCGCAGCTCCTCCGCGCCGCTGACGATCGTTGTCGCCGCTCGCCGCCGCGGCGGCGATGAACAAGATCGGGAACTCGTCGATCGCGAGCGGCACGAGCTCGGCCGGCACCGGCGATCCCGCGTGAGCTCGCTTTGCATGCACCCAGAGATCGGCAACGGGCTCTGCGCCGACGCAGCGCTCGTTGCGCAGCTCGATCGCGGCGCCCATCTCGCGCAGGATCGCGAGCAGACCCGATGCGCGTCGGATTGATGCCGACGTTCTCGATCAGCAAGCCCGTCGCGCGCGCCGAGGCAACCGGCGACGATGAAGAATGCCGCCGAGCTGAAATCCGCCGGCACGTCGCACTTCGAAGCCGCGCAGCGTGGCCGGGCCGGTCAGCGAGACCGTGTGCCCTGCGCCGTGCGGTCGACAGCGCACGAGCCGCACGCCCATGCTCTGCAGCATGCGCTCGGTGTGGTCGCGGCTCGGGCCCGGCGAGCGGACCGTCGTCGTGCCGCTGGCGCGAGAGCGCCGCGAGCAGCAGCGCCGATTTCACCTGCGCGCTCGCCATCGGCAGCGCGTAGTCGATGCCGTGCAGACGCGCTGCCGCCGCCGACGGCGACCGGCGGCCGGCCGCCGTCCGAGTCGTGATGCGTGCGCCCATCGCGCCGCAGCGGCGCAGCGACTCGCTCCATCGGCCGTTGCCGCAGCGAGGCGTCCCCCGTGAGCTCGCTGTCGAACGGCTTGTCCCGCGAGCAGACCCATCAGAGCGAATCGCGGTGCCGGAGTTGCCGAGGTCGAGCACCTTGCGTCGGTGCGCGCAGTCCCGTGCAGCCCGACGCCTTCGATTCGCACGAGCCCGCCGTGCGGCAGATCGCTCGATAGCGACGCCCATGGCCTCGAGCGCGGCCTGCGTTGCGAGCAATCCTCGCTCGCGAGAAATCCGTGCACGACCGTCGTGCCTTCGGCGATCGCGCCGAGCATCAGCGCGCGATGCGAGATCGACTTGTCGCCGGGAACGGTGATTCGGCCGGCCAGATGTGCGCCGGCGGCACGCACGAAATGCGGTTGCGGATGCTGTGACACGGCGCGTCAGGTCTAAGGATCGCTTTCGGGAACGAGCCCAGCACTTTGAACAGCGACGCCTTCGCCTTCATCTCGTCGAGCGCCTTGCGGACGTGCTCATCCTCGGCATGGCCGTCGAGATCGAGGAAGAACACGTAGTCCCACTTCCGCTTGCGCGAGGGCCGCGATTCGATTCGCGTCATGTTGACACCGTGGCGCGACGAGCGGCCCGAGCAAGTGCAGCAGCACGCCGGGTGCCTTCCGTCTCCGCTAGCCGACACGAGCACCGACGTCTTGTCGCTTGCCGCTCGCGCGGGAACAGCTTGCGGCCGATCACGACGAATCGCGTGGTGTTGTCGTCGCTGATCCTCGACGGTGCTGAACAGTATCCGCAGACCGTAGACCTTCGCGGCGGCTTCGCCGGCCAGAGCGGCCGTGCCGTCCTCGTCGCGCGCACGGCGAGCCGCTTCCGCGTTGCTCGCAACCGGTATTTTTTCGACGTCCGGCAAGTGCTGCGCGAGCCAGCCGCGGCATTGCGCGAGCGATTGCGGATGCGAGCAGATGCGCTTGATTTCCTTGATCTCCTGCATGCGCCCCATCAAGTGCTGATGGATGCGCAGCTCGATCTCGCCGCACATCTTCAGCGGCGACGTCAGGAACATGTCGAGCGTGTGGATGTTGACCGTGCCCTCGCTCGAGTTCTCGATCGGCGCCACGCCGAAGTCGGCCGTGCCCGCTTCGACCTCGTGGAAGACTTCGTCGATCGTCGGCACGGCAAAGCGCATGCACGGAATGGCCGAAGTGCTTGAGCACCGCCGACTGCGTGAACGTACCCTCGGGCCCGAGATACGCGACCTTCAGCGGCTCCTCCTGCGCGAGGCAGGCCGACATGAGCTCGCGAAACAACCGCACCATCTCCTCGTCGCGCAGCGGACCCTCGTTGCGCTCGACGACTTTGCGCAGCACTTGCGCCTCGCGCTCTGGGCGGTAGAACTCGGCCGTCTTCGTGAGACCTTTCACGACGCCGATCTCTTTCGCGCAGCGCGCGCGTTCGGCGATCAGCGCTTGAATCTGCTCGTCGACGAGTCGATCTTGCCGCGCAGCGCACGCAAGCTGCGTCGTCGCCCGACGCCGGCTCGGCGCGTGCGCGCCCTCTTGCTCTTCGGCTCGGCTTCGCTCTTGCTCATGCGCGCGCCTCCACAGGCGATCCGACTAAGCGTCGATGATCGGCAGCACGCGCGCCGACAGTATGCCGTCGATGCCGCGGATGCGCGCCAGCGTCGCGCTCGCTCGGCGGCGCGTCGAGATCGACGAGCGTGTAGGAGAGCTCGTCGCGCGAGTGATTCAGCATGTCGGCGATGTTGATGTTCTGCGCCGCGAGCGCCGTCAGGATCTGCGCGACCATGTTCGGCACGTTCTTGTGCGGAATCGCGACGCGATGCGGCCGCGTGCGCTGCAGCACGGTCTCGGGGAAGTTCACGGAGCGCGTGACGTTGCCGTTCTCGAGGAACTCGCGCACGTTGTCGACGACCATGACGGCGCAGTTCTCCTCGGCCTCGACGGTCGACGCGCCGAGGTGCGGCAAGCAGATCACCTTCGGATGATCGAGCAGCGCGCGCGTCGGGAAATCGGTGACGTAGCTGCGCAGCTTGCCGCGCATCGAGCGCCTCGACGACGGCGCTCGACGTCGACGATGGCGTCGCGCGAGAAATTCAGGAGCACGGCAGCCGCGCCGCATCGCTTCGCAGCGCGACGCGGTTGACGAGCTTGTCCGTGGCCTTCGTCAGCGGCACGTGCACCGTGACGACGTCGGCGCGCGCGAACAGATCGTCGAGGTTCACGGCCTTTCTGCACGCCAGAAGACAGCTGCCACGCGTGCTGCACGGTGATCGCCGGGTCGTAGCCGAGCACGTTGCATGCCGAGCTTGAGCGCCGCGTTCGCGACCTCGACGCCGATCGCGCCGAGGCCGACCACGCCGAGCGTGCGCTTCGGCAGCTCGAACCCGACGAACTGCTTCTTGCCGGACTCGACGGCCTTCGTCGAGCTCTTCGCCGGAGCCCTTCAGCGTGCGCACGTAGTCGAGCGCTTGCGGCAGATTGCGCGCGGCCATCGAGCAGGCCCGCGATCACGAGCTCCTTGACGGCGTTCGCGTTCGCGCCCGGCGTGTTGAACACCGGCATGCCGCGCTTGCTGAGCTTGACCACCGGGATGTTGTTGGTGCCGGCGCCCGCGCGGCCGACGGCGAGCAGCGAGTCGGGCATCGTCATGTCGTGCATCTTGAACGAGCGCAGCAGGATCGCGTCGGGCCGCGCCGATCTCCGATGCCACCTCGTAGCGATCGCGCGGTAGCCGGTCGAGGCCCAGCCACGGCGATGCTGTTCAGCGTGCGGATCTTGAAGGTCGCCATCGCGCTCACCCGTGCCGCTTGGCGAAGTCGGCCATGAAGTCGATCAGCGCGTCGACGCCCGCTTCCGGCATCGCGTTGTACAGGCTCGCGCGCATGCCGCCGACGACGCGATGGCCTTTCAAGTTCGTGAGGCCGGCGGCCTTCGCTTCCTGCAGGAACGGCTTGTCGAGCGCCGGATCGGCCAGCGTGAACGGCATGTTCATCCACGAGCGGTACGCCTTGTCGACGGGGTTCTTGTAGAAGCCCGACTCGTCGATCGCGGCGTAGAGCTTCGCGCGCCTTGCGCTCGTTGATCTTCCCCATCGCGGCGAGGCCGCCCTGCTCCTTGAGCCACTCGAACACGAGGCCGGCGAAATACCAGGAGAGCGTGGACGGCGTGTTCCACATCGAGTCGTTCTCGGCCATCGTCTTGTAGTCGACGACGCCGGGCGTCTCGCGGCGCGCTCGCCCGAGCAGGTCGTCGCGCACGATCACGATCGGCGAGGCCCGACGGGGCCGATGTTCTTTTGCGCGCCCGCGTAAATGATGCCGAACCGGCTCACGTCGATTGGCCGCGACAGCAGTGTCGAGGACATGTCGGCCACGAGCGGCGCGTCCGAGACCTCCGGCACGCTGTGGAACTCGACGCCGAACACGGTCTCGTTCGGCGTGTAGTGCAGATACGCCGCATCGAGCTCGACACCTGCCACGTGCGCCGGTCGGGAATCGCTCGTGAACTTCGCTCGCCTTAGCTGTCGGCCGCGACGTTGACGCGCACGTAGCGCTCAGCCTCGCTGCACGGCCTTCTCGCCCCAGTTGCCGGTGACGACGTAGTCGGCGACGGAGCCTGTCGGGCGCGATGTTCAGCGGCACGGCGGCGAACTGCAGCGTGGCGCCGCCTTGCAGGAACAGCACTTTGTAATCGGCGGGGACGCCGAGCAGCTCGCGCAGATCGCGCTCCGAGCGCGCGGCGAACTCGATGAAGTCCGTGCCGCGATGGCTGACCTCCATCACGGACATGCCGCTGCCTTGCCAGTCGAGCAGCTCTGCCTGCGCGCGGCGCAGTACCGGCTCCGGCAACATCGCCGGCCCCGGGCTGAAGTTGTAGACGCGCTTCATGGCGAAGGGTCTCCGTACCCTACTCGGGCGTCGCCGCGGATCGTCGTCCTGCATCGCCTCGACGCGCGAGATGCCGACGAGCCGATCGCTTTCGTCCAAGCGAATCAACCGCACGCCTTGCGTGTTGCGGCTCATCGTCGAGATGTCGGCGACCGGCGTGCGAATCATCGTGCCCGTCGAGGTGATCAGCATGAGCTCGTCCTCCGGCGAGACCTGCAGCGCGCCGACGAGCGCGGCCGTTGCGCTCCGATGTTTGGATGCAGATGACGCCCTGGCCGCCGCGGCCCTGCACCGGATGCTCCTCGATCGGCGTCAGCTTGCCGTAGCCGTTCTCGGTGGCGGTCACGATCGGGCCTGCGCCGATGATGCTGAGCGCGATGACCTCGTCGGTCGGGCCGCCAAGCTTGAGGCCGCGGACGCCGGCGGCCGTTCGGCCCATCGGGCGAACGTCGTTGCTCCGAGAAGCGAATCGCCTTGCCGGAGCTTGCGAACAGCATGATGTCCTGGTTGCCGTTCGTGATGCCGGCGCCGATCAGCCGATCGTCGTCGCGCAGCTCGACGGCGATGATGCCGCTCGTGCGCTGGCCGCGCGAACGCCGCCAGCGGCGTCTTCTTGACCGTGCCGTGCTTGGTCACCAGGAACACGAACTTGTCTTCCTCGAACGCCTTGCACCGGCAGCACGGCGTTGATGCGCTCGCCTTCTTCGAGCGGCAATAGGTTGACGATCGGCCGGCCGCGCGCGCCGGGCGCGGCTTGCGGGACCTGGTAGACCTTGAGCCAGTACGCCTTGCCGCGGCTCGAGAAGCACAGCACCGTGTCGTGCGAGTTCGCGACGAACAGCTGATCGATGAAGTCCTCGTCCTTGACGCGTGCCGCCGTCCGGCCGCGACCACCGCGACGCTGCGCCTGATAGACCTCGGCCGGCTGCGATTTCGCATAGCCCGCGTGCGACAACGTCACGACGACGGTCTCCTCGGGGATCAGGTCCTCGATCGTGAGGTCGCTCGTAGTTCTCGACGATCTCGGTCCGGCGCTTGTCGGCATACGAAGCGCCGCACCTCGGTGAGCTCGGTGCGGATGACTTCTTGCAGCTTGTCGGGGTTCGCGAGAATCTCTAGGAATGTCTGAATACTATCGATCAACTCGCTGTATTCACTGGATATCTTATCCTGCTCCAGGCCCGTCAGACGGTGCAGGCGCAGATCGAGGATCGCCTGCGCCTGGGCCGTCGACAGGCGATACCGGCCTTCGCGCCAACCCCGACTCCTCGGCGAGATCCTCGGGCCGCGTCGCGCGCGGCGCCGGCGCGCTCGAGCATCGCCGTGACGGCGCCCGGCTGCCAGCAGCTTCGCGCACAGCGCGACGCGCGCCTCGGCCGGCGACGGCGAACGCCTTGATCGAGCTCGATGATCTCGTCGATGTTCGCGAGCGCGACCATCAAGCCTTCGAGGATGTGAGCGCGCTCGCGTGCCTTGCGCAGGTCGAACAGCGTGCGGCGCGTGACGACCTCGCGCCGGTGGCGCAGGAACGCCTCGAGCAGCTCCTTCAGCGACAACAGCTTCGGCTGGCCGTCGACGAGGCCGACCATGTTGATGCCGAAGACGCTCTGCAGCGGCGTCTGCTTGAAGAGGTTGTTCGAGCACGACGTCCGAGAGCTCGCCGCGCTTGAGCTCGATGACGACGCGCATGCCGTCCTTGTCGGACTCGTCGCGCAGCTCGCTGATGCCTTCGAGCTTCTTCTCGCGCACGAGCTCGGCGATGCTGCTCGATGAGCCGCGCCTTGTTAACCTGGTACGGCAGCTCCGTGATGATGATCGCTTCGCGGCCGCGGTCGTCGATCGGCTCGATGTGCGTGCGGCCGCGCACGTAGATGCGGCCGCGCCCGGTCGTGTACGCGCTCACGACGCCCTGGATGCCGTGGATCAGGCCCGGCCGTCGGAAAGTCCGGGCCGGGAATGAGCTTGATGAGCTCGGCGATCGTGAGCTCGGGATTCGCGAGCAACGCGAGGCAGGCGTCGACGACCTCGCCGAGATTGTGCGGCGGAATGTTCGTCGCCATGCCGACGGCGATGCCGGACGAGCCGTTGACGAGCAGGTTCGGAATGCGCGTCGGCAGCACCGACGGCTCGCGCTCGCTCTCGTCGTAGTTCGGGACGAAATCGACGGTCTCCTTGTCGATGTCGGCCAGGAGCTCCTGCGTGATGCTTGCGCCATGCGCACTTCGGTGTAGCGCATGGCTGCCGGAGCGTCGCCGTCGACGGAGCCGAAGTTGCCCTGCCCGTCGATCGAGCAGATAGCGCATCGAGAACGGCTGCGCCAGGCGGACGATCGTGTCGTAGACCGCGACGTCGCCGTGCGGATGGTATTTGCCGATGACGTCGCCGACGACGCGCGCGGACTTCTTGTAGGCGCGGTTGTAGTCGTTGCCGAGCTCGCGCATCGCGTGCAGCACGCGCCGATGCACGGGCTTCAACCCGTCGCGGACGTCGGGCAGCGCGCGGCCCACGATCACGCTCATCGCGTAATCGAGGTACGACTGCCGCATCTCGTCTTCGAGATTGACTGGGAGGACTTCCTTACCTACGGCCATCAGCTTTCGCTCAATAAAATACGGCCCCGCCCTCCACCCGCCCGCGACGGCGCGGAGGCGGACCGAAAGTCGACGAGGTGTTAGGTTTTCCGGGCAATGCCGACGACCGTATTCAGGCGGCTCTTGCATCACCCCAACGACAGCATCCAAGTGCCCAAAAAACAAGGCGGAAGTCTAGCACATCGAGGCTGCCGCCCGTAGCGCCGGCGCGTGCTCGAGACGGCTATACTTGCTCGCCTTTTTGCGAGCGCTCGCAAGCAGCCCTTGCCGATGCAACGATCGACGCCCTGATCTGTCCGCGATGGACCGTTCGCGTCGAGCCGCACGTCGTCGCCGAGGAAGGCCTCGCGCTCGCGATCGACGCCGGGCGCATCGTCGCCGTGCTGCCGCGTTGCGCGAAGCCGACCGCCGCTTCATGCGCCGCGTGCGCGGCACGAGCGCCCGAGCACGTGCTGCTGCCGGGGCTCGTCAACGCCCACACCCACGCCGCGATGGGCTTGTTCCGCGGGCTTCGCCGATGACCTGCCGCTCGATCGACTGGCTGCGCGAGCGGATCTGGCCCGCAGAAGCGCGCTGGGTCGGGCCGGAGTTCGTCGCGGACGGCACGCGGCTCGCCATCGCCGAGATGCTGCGCGGCGGCATCACGTGCTTCGCCGACATGTACTACTACCCCGACGTCGTCGGCGAGCGTCGCGGCCGAGGCCGGCATGCGCGCCGTCGCTCGGCATGATCGCGCTCGAGTTCCCGACGGCGTGGGCGAAGGACGCCGACGAGTACCTGCGCAAAGGCCTCGAGGTGCACGACCGCTTCAAAGGCCGAGCCGCTGATCACGACGGCGTTCGCGCCGCACGCGCCTTACAGCGTCGGCGATGCGACGCTCGCGCACATTCGCCAGCCTCGCCGACGAGCTCGACGTGCCGGTGCACATGCACGTGCACGAGACGGCGCGCCGAGGTCGACGAGCGCGGTCGCCGCGACGGGTCGGCGGCCGCTCGCGCGGCTCGCGGAGTCCCTCGGCCTCGTGACGCCCAGCTTGATCGGCGTGCACGCGACGGCAGCTCGACGCCCGGCGAGATCGACGCTGCTGGCAGACAGCCGGCGCGAGCGTCGTGCATTGCCCGCGCTCGAACCTGAAGCTCGCGAGCGGCGTCTGCCCCGTCGCGCAACTGCGTCGACGCCGGCGTCAACGTCGCGCTCGGAACCGACGGCGCGGCGAGCAACAACCGGCTCGACCTCCTGGTCCGAGATGCAGACCGCGGCGCTGCTCGGCAACCACGTCGCCGGCAGACGCCGCTGCGGTGCCCGCGGCGGCGGCGATGAGCATGGCGACGATCAACGGCGCGCGCGCGCTCGGGTCTCGCCGGCGAGATCGGCTCGCTCGTGCCCGGCAAAGCCGCCGACGTGATCTGCGTGGAGCTCGACGGGCGTCGAGCATCAGCCGTTGCTCGATCCGCGTCTCGCAGCTGGTTTACGCTGCCTCACGGCACGACGTCACCGACGTTTGGGTCGCCGGCGAGCATCTGCTGTCGCGACCGGGCGGTCGTGCGGCTCGACGTCGCGGAGATTTGCGCGGCCGCCGACCGTTGGGGCAACGCGCCTCCGGAGCGCATGAAGTGACGATGGCGCAACGTAGATGCCGGCGAGCTCGCGAAATTCGCGTCGCCGCGCCGCCGAATGGTGGGATCCGCGCGGGGCCGTTCCGGACCCTGCACGACATCAACGCGCTGCGCCTCGATTACATCGCGGCGCGCGCCCGCTTGCACGGCGCGCGACGTGCTCGACGTCGGCTGCGGCGGCGGCCTGCTCGCCGAGGCGCTGGCGGGGCGCGGGGCGCAGCGTCGTGGCCATCGACCTGGCGCCCGAGAACATCGTTGCGGCGCCCGAGAGCACGCGGCGGCGGCGAGCTTGCGATCGACTACCGCTGCGTCGCGGTCGAGCAGATCGCCGCAGAGCGGCCGGGTAGCTTCGACGTCGTCACGTGCCTCGAGATGCTGGAGCACGTGCCGGAGCCCGAGCGCGATCGTCGCCGCCTGCGCGGCCGCAGTGCGGCCCGGCGGTGCAGTGTTCTTTTCGACGATCAACCGCAATCTGAAGAGCTTCGCGCTCGCGATCGTCGGCGCCGAGTACGTGCTCGGCTTGGTGCCGCGCGGCACGCACGAGTACCCGAAGCTCATCCGGCCCGCGGAGCTTGCGAGCTGGTGCAGGCACGCGCGCTTGCGGATTTGCGATCTGACCGGGCTGCATTTTCAATCCGCTGCGCGGCTACGTGTTGGGAGGCAACGTCGACGTGAACTACCTCGCCTTTGCGACGAGGGTGAGCGACGCGTGAGCGTCGATGCGGTACTGCTCGACCTCGACGGGACCCTGGCCGATACTGCGCCCGATCTCGTCGCGTGTGCTGAATCACCTGCTGATCGCCGAGGGGCTGCCACGCATGCCGTACGCGATCGCTCGCAATGAGGTCTCGAACGGTGCGTCTGGGCTACTGCGGCTCGGGTTCGGCGAGCAGCAGACGGAAGCCGAGCTCGAGACGCGGCGCGCCCGATTTCTGGCCGACTACGCCGAAAATATCTGCGTAGAATCTCGGCTTTTCATAGATATAGACTCTATTTCTCATCAAGAAGACGATATTCGTTGGGGCATCGTGACGAATAAGCCGGAAGCGCTGACGCTGCCGTTGCTCTTGCAGCTCGGCATCCACGACCTGCCGGGCTGCATCATCAGCGGCGACCGCCTGCCGCAGCGCAAGCCGCATCCGGCGCCGCTGCGCCTTGCGGCCGCGCAGCTCGAGGTTGCGCCCGCCCGCTGCGTCTATGTCGGCGACGCGCCGCGCGACATCGAGGCCGGCCGCGCCGCTGGCATGGCCACGATCGCAGCGGCGTATGGCTACATTCGGCCGAGGCAAGATCCGCGGTCCTGGGGAGCGGACCTCGTGCATCCGGCGGCCGCGAGAGCTTGCGGACGCGCTGCGTGCCTTGAGCGTGCGAGCCGCGCCATGACCGCGCTGCTCGGGATGGCCGCTCCTTTATATCGGCGCAGCCGCTATCGCCGGCTTGTTGATCGGGCTCGGTATCGGGCGGCTCGCGCGGAACCGGTTGCGGCGCGAGCTCGACGGCCGCGCGAATCTCGAGCGCGAGCGCGAGTATGCGCTCGCACTCGCGACCGAACGGCTGAGCTCCGTGTTCGGCGAGCTCGCGAGCCGGCAGTTCCAAAGCCACTCGGAAACGTTCTTGAAGCTCGCGCGCGAAACCCTGAGCGTGCAAACGGAGCGGGCGAAGGGCGACCTCTTCGCGCGCGAGCAGGCAATCGACGGCCTCGTGCGTCCGATCCGCGACGCGCTAGCGCGCACCGAGTCGCCAGCTCCAAGAGCTCGACAAAGCCGCGCCGCGAGACGCACGGCAGCATCAGCGGCGCAGCTCGAGGCGATGGCAGCGAGTCAGCACGCGCTTTAGCGCCGAGACCCGCAACCTCGTGAGCGCGCTGCGCCGTCCCGAGGTACGCGGCCAATGGGGCGAGATCAGCTTGCGCCGGCTCGTGGAGCTCGCCGGCATGGTCGAGCACTGCGACTTCGTGACCCAGAGTCATCAGCCACGGAGACCGGCGCCATTCGTCCGGACATGCTGATCCACTTGCCCGAAGGAAGCGCTGACCTCGTCGTCGACGTCAAGACGCCGCTCGACGCCTATCTCGAAGCCACCGAGGCCACGAGCGACGCCGCGCGGCGCACCGCGCTCGAACGGCACGCGACGATCGTGGCCGGCCGGATCCGCGAGCTTGCAAGCAAAGCCTACTGGAGCCAGTTCGAAGATCGCCCGAGTTCGTGATCCTGTTCATTCCGGGCGATCAATTTCTGAGCGCGGCGCTGGCCGAGCGCCCCGCCCTGCTCGACGAGGCGCTGCGGCAGAACATGATACTCGCGACGCCGACGAGCTTCGTCGCGCTGCTGAAGGCCGTCGCGTACGGCTGGCAACAAGTGACGCTCGCCCAGAACGCGGCGGAGATTCGCAGTCTCGCGGTGCAGCTCTACGAGCGCTTGACGACCTTCGCAGGCCACCTGGCCGTGCTCGGCAAATCGCTCGGCGACAGCGTCAAGGCCTTCAACAGCAGCGTCGGCTCACTCGAACGCATGGTGCTGCCGAGCGCGCGGCGGTTCACCGAGCTCGGCGTTCAGCCGCGGCAGCGCTTGACGCCGTCGAAGGGCGTCGAGGAAACGCCGCGCGAATCCGCGGCAACCGACGTCGCAGAGCCGCAGGAGTCTCCGCGCGCGGCCGACGGGCCGCAACTGACCGTCATCCAACGCAGATGCGCGGAGCGCTTGGCGCAGCTATCGACCGGAGCCGAACGCTCTCGCGGGCCGCGTCATCATGGTCACCGGCGCCACGGCGGTATCGGCCGCGCAGTTGCGACGCGACCTCGTGCGGCACGGCGCAACCGTGCTGCTGCACGGCCGCAACGAAACGGCGCTCGAGGCGCTGTATCAAGAGCTCAAGCAGCTCGGTCCCGAGCCTGCGGTCGCGCAGCTCGATTTCGAGCGCGCACAAGGGCCCCAGTATCAGGCGCTGACCGCGCAGATCGAGGAGCGTTACGGCCGGCTCGACGGCCTGCTGCACAACGCGGGCATCTTGGGCGACTTGAGCCCGATCGAGCACTACGACATCGGCTTGTGGCAGCGGGTGCTGCTCGTCAACTTGACGGCGCCGTTCATTCTGACCCGCTGCCTGCTGCCGCTGTTGCGCGGCTCCGCCGACGCCTCGATTCTGTTCACGACGAGCAGCGTCGGCCACAAGGTCGCGCGTTCTGGGGTGCGTACGCGGTGGCAAAGTCGGGGTCGAAGGACTGGCCCAGGTGCTCGCGGACGAGCTCGACGGGACAGCGATTCGCGTCAACATCGATCAATCCGGGCGCGACGCGCACCAAGATGCGGGCGCGCGCGTATCCGGCCGAGAATGCCGCGGCGCTCGCTGCGCCGGAAAGCCTCACGGCCTACTACCTGTATCTGCTGGGTCCCGCGGGTAAAGGCGTGAAGGGACAGCTCATCGAGTGCCAGCGGGCAAGCGCTCCGAGCCGCGCAGGCTAGTCGCTCGACGTTCAGCGATCCCCGCGCATCTTCGCAGCCGCGATGTCGAGCATGCTCGTCGTGTCCGCGTCGACATCGCCTTGAGGCAGCGGGCCGTAGATGACGGGCAGATCGGCGGTTGTCGAGATAAGCGGGATGATGCATCTCGACGATCGTGGCGTACTCGAAAGCGCACGCCGTCCTTCACGATGTCGAGCGCATAGACGTGCATCGCAAGCGCGGTTTCCGGCGCGACATGCATCAGCGTCGCGACCCTGCTCGTTGCGAGAACGCGTCCGTAATGCCGGTGGAACTTCTCGACGGTCCAGCCGCTCGCCGCGAACACGGCGCCGATCGAGCCGCCGCGCGACGATCGCAGCATGCTCGGCCGCGCACGCCGGTGCGATCGAATCGCGGATAGCGGACCACCGCGAACGTGCGGCAGACGCGGTCCCGCCTTCCGTGCTGAAGAGGTTCGATACGCGGATCCTCGTGTCGCTCTCGAGGACCTCGATGCCGTAACTGCCGAATGTGCGCTCGATGCGCTGGCTGTTCAGCAGCTCCGGCTCTCGAGCGGCGCGCGCCGTGCCCGCCTGCCCGAAGGCCTCGATAGCGACTAATAGTATTAGCCCGCAAGTTATCCACAAGACGGGCAGCCGCGCAGGGCGTGGGCTAATAATCATCGTTAACTTACCGTTCGGTTTATGGATCACGGGCTGCCGGCGGACGCATCCGCTGCGTTGGGATGGCTAGTCGGAACTTAAATTCGCGATATATACTACCGTCGCCTAGCAACCGTTCATCGAGCCTGAGGGCATAGTGCCCAGATTCCTCCTTAAACGGTTCTGATCCAACTCATTGGGAGGTCTCGTGGGCAGGAAACTTTACGTCGGCAATTTGCCGTTCTCCGCGACTGAAGAAGACATCTCGACGAAGTTCGCGACATGCGGCACCGTCGAGTCCGCGAAGCTCATCACCGATCGCGATACGGGCCGAAGCAAAGGCTTCGGATTCGTCGAGATGAGCAGCGATGCCGAAGCGCAAGCGGCGATCGACAAGTTCAACGGACAGGATTACGGCGGTCGGCCGATGACGGTCAACGAAGCGCGTCCGCAGAAGAAGCGCACGGGACCGGGCGGCGGCGGCGGCGGTGGCGGCGGCCGCGGCGGCTACGGCGGTGGTGGCGGCGGCGGCAATCGCTGGTAAGCGATCCGCACTCGCCAACGCCTACTTACCCCAAACCACGGAACGAGCATTCGACGCGAGCGGCCAAGCGCCGCCGCGTCGTCGTGCCTGCATAGCGGCTCGCAACTAGCCGCTGCGCGGCCCATTGGTCTATAACAATCGACCAACTTCAACGGCACCGCCCGTGGCATACGCCGCCGAGGCGATCCCGGTCGACGAGTTCCAGGAACGTGCGGCGATCCAAAACTTGGTCGTGCGCTACACGATTGCGCTCGACACGCTAATGTACGCCGGCGTTTTCGCCGACGACGCCGAGTTCACGTTCGGCGGCAATACCTACAAGGCCGCGCAGAGATCCGCGGCATCATCGCGCGCTTGCAGGAGCAACGTGCGGCACAACCCGCCGATGCGCCGAAGATGTATCACGCAATGACTAATGGCAGATTCGGACGCGCAAGATCATCCAGTAACGGATCATCCCGCGAAGCGGTGCATGCCGCCGTCGACGTGGATCACCTCGCCCGTGATGTAGCGGGCCAACGGCGACGCGAGGAAGGCGATCAGATACGCCATGTCCTCGGGCTCGCCGAAGAACCCGATCGGGATGTTGGCGGCGATGAAGGCCTTGCGGTTCTCGTCCGTCGGATGCAGGCGATTCAGGATTTGCTCGCTGTTGATCCGGCCCGGTGGCAGGCAATTCACGGTGATACCGTCGGGCGCAAGCTCGCGCGACAGGCCTTTGGCCCAATTGTGCAGCGCTGCTTTGGCGACGGAAGCGATGTTCACGCCGGGCGGCTCGTTCGCGCCCGTGATATTGATGATGCGGCCCCACTTTCGCTCGCGCATGCGTCGGGATGAACTGATTCGTCAGCTGCCGCACGAGCTCGAAGTTCAGGGTCATCCCTTCGTGCCATTCCGCGTGCGGCGCATCCCACTTCACGGGACGCGACCCGCCGGCGTTGTTCACGAGGATGTCGAGCCCGCCGAGCTCGGCAACAATCCGCGCATGAATGCGCTCGGGTGCACCGGCGCTCGTGAGATCTTCCGCAATGATGACCGGCGCTCCGAATCCGTCAGCCTCGATCTCGTCGGACAGCTCCTCGAGAAGATTCTCGCGCCGCGCGACCACCGCAACGCGGCACCCTTCGGCGGCGAGCACTTTGGCTGCGCCGCGGCCGATGCCGCGGCTCGCGCCGGTCACGAGACAGCTCCTGCCATGCAGTTGCAGATCCATTCGTTGCCTCCAGCGCCGTCACTGTACACTGCGCCGAATGAGCGTTGCAGTCGAAGTGACATCGAGCGCCGTTCCCCACAAGGCGTGGACGCTGCGCCGCGTCGTCACGGCCGGGCTCGTCGGCAACGTGCTCGAGTGGTACGACTTCGCCATCTACGGCTTCTTCGCTCCGATTCTGGCCGCGCAGTTCTTTCCGTCGGGCAACCGCATGGTGTCGCTGCTCGCCGCGTTCGGCGCTTTCGCCGTCGGGTTTCTCATGCGGCCGGTGGGTGCGGCGGTGTTCGGCCACATCGGCGACCGCTACGGCCGCGCACGTGCCCTCCTCCTTTCCGTCGCGATGATGGCCATTCCGACCGTGCTCATGGGGCTGTTGCCGACGTACGCGACGATCGGCATCGCCGCATCGTTCCTGATCGTCCTGCTGCGGATGTTCCAGGGCATGGCCGTCGGGGGCGAGTTCACGAGCTCGATCGTGTTTCTCGCGGAGCGTGCGCCGCCGAGTCGCCGGGGTTTTTTCGCCAGCATGTCGATGTTCGGCGCGACGACGGGGACGCTTCTCGGCGCCGCGGTCGGCGCCGCGCTCTCCAGAGCGCTCTCCGCCGGAGGCGCTGGTGTCCTGGGGTTGGCGCGCGGCGTTCCTGTCGGGAATCGTGGTGGCGGTCGTCGCGATCATCATTCGCCGCAACCTGTTCGACACGCCGACCACGGTTCCCGAGGTGGCGCCGCTCAAGCTCGCCGTGCAGCGCCATCGCTCGGAGATGTTGCGCGTGTTCGGCCTCAACGTCGCACCGGCCGCAACGTACTACACCTTGTTCGTTTATGCCGCCACTTGGATCGCGGAGTCGACGGCGGTCGCAGCGCGCCACGGCGCTGGACTTCACCACACTGTCGATCCTCACGTTCCTCGCAGTCGTGCTGATTGCGGCCTGGGCCTCGGACCGTTTCGGGCGCAAGCCGCTGATGATCGTCGGCATGGGCGCTTGCCTCGTGCTCGCCTACCCGCTCGTGTGGCTCATGAATCAGGGGGAAGCTGCTTCGATCGCGGCCGCGCAAATGATCTTTTCGGGGCTGCTCGCGATCTACATGGCGCCGATACCGGCGCTGATGTGCGAGACGTTCCCGCACGCCGTGCGAGTGAGCGCGGTGAGCGTGGGATACGGGCTCGCTTACGCGATCTTCGGCGGCACCGCGCCCGCCGTCGCGGTGTGGCTGATCAGCCGCACCGGCAACGACTTGGCGTTCGCGTGGTACCTCATGGCGCTGACTACGGTTTCGCTGGTGCTCGCGCTCACGACGCGCGAGCGGCGGCACGAGCCGCTCGTCTGATCGTCCCGGCCGCGCTCCGATGCGAGCCAACAGACTGAGATCCGCGCGCCGTACTCGCACGACGATCGTGCGCGCTTGTCTCGTGCTGCTCTGCTGCAGCACGGCCGCTCTCGCGCAACGCACGCTTCACTGGGACGCGCTAACCGTTGCGGCGGAGCTCGATGCCGAAGGGCGTCTGCGCGTCATCGAGCGCCACGCGCTCGTGTTCGACGGGGATTGGAACGGCGGCTCGCGCCGCTTTCGCGTGGAACCGGGGCAGCGTTTCGAGCTCCTCGGCGTGCGCCGCGTCGACGAGGGCAACGGTACGGCGCTGCCGCTCGTCGCTGGAGATCTCGACCGGGTTGATCGCTACGCGTTCACCGATCGCACGACGTTGCGGTGGCGCAGCCGCAACCCTAGCGATCCGCCGTTTCGATCGACGAGGCTCGTTTACGAGCTCGAGTACGTGCTCGCCAACGTGTTGCGCCGCGACGGCGACACCTATTGGCTCGATCACGACTTCGCATTCCCGGACCGCGACGGCGCGATAGCGCAGTTCTCGCTCACGCTCGAGATCGATCCGGCGTGGGCGGCAGCCGCAGACGCGGCGTCGCCCGTCTCCGTGCAACGCGCGAACCTGCCGCCCGGTGACTCGGTCGTCGTGACCTTGCCGCTGCGGTACGCGGCGGGCGGAGCTCCGGCCGCCGTGCGCGCGCCGACGTCGCCGCTTTGGCTTGCTCTGCCGCTCCTCGCGCTGTTCCCGTTCGTCAGCTGGCGCCTCACGCTGTATCTCGCGCACGAGCGGCGCAACGGCCGCTTCGAGCCGCTGCCACCGCTCGCTGCCATCGACGACGCGTGGCTTGCCGAGCATGTCTTCAAGTACCCGCCCGAGAAGGTCGGGAACCTCTGGGACAATCGGACCGGCGCGCCCGAGGTCGCGGCGATTCTCGCGCGCCTCGTGCAAGAAGGTAGGCTTACGAGCCGCATCGAGATTCGCCGCGGCGTTCTGCACAACGAAGAGATTCTGCATCTGCAAATCCCGAGTCCACGGCCGGACTTCAATGCGTACGAATCGGCGCTCATCGCCGCGTTGTTCATCGGCGAAGATACGACCGACACCGCGCGGATTCGCAACTACTACCGCAAGCGCAGTGCAGGGTTCGATCCGGCGGCGACCCTGCGGCGCTACTTGCCGGATCACAGCCGCACGACGGAAGAGAACCGGTTGGCGCTCGCGGGTGGTTGGAAGCTGAGCCTCCTGCTCGCGCTCGCCGCGGTCGTGGCGTTTGGCTTGAGCGCGGCGCTCGAAGCGCGCGGCGGCTTCACCGGCGCGTTCGCGTTGCAGTCCGTCTTGATCGGTTTCGCGACGGTGGCTTTTGGCGCCGTGCTGCTCGTCCTCGGCTACACGCTGCAGCACAACGTTACGTCGCCGCGCACGCATTTCTTCTGGATGCTCGGCATCTACGCAGCGTACGTGCTCGTATCGCTGCTGATTCTGCGCGGCGGCGGCGGGTATTTGGGCTGGCCGTCCTATCTGATGTTCGCCGCGCTCGCGGCCGCGGTTTTCAATCTGATGCTGAATCGCGCCTACACGCGTGCCGGCGCCGATCGG
>CAVUTF010000011.1:0-64671 GCA_963744305.1 uncultured Gammaproteobacteria bacterium | reverse complement strand
CTCGCTAGACGTTTTCTTCTATGGCATCCGCGAAGCCTCAGCCGGGGTACTCGACGATGCACAGCGCAATTCTCGAGGCGCTTCAGGCCAATGGACTCAAAACCTGTCCGAACCGCAGAATTGGTAGTCGCAATTCCACGTTGTTTGGCCTATTACTCGAATATCGGGCAGCAGCGACCGAAATTACCCTATGAGATCGATGGGGTAGTGTACAAAGTCAATAACCTCGAGTGGCGCAAAGACGTCCGCGTCAGCGACACGGTAATCGTTCGCCGCGCGGGCGATGTGATCCCAGAGATCGTCAAGGTAGTCGTAGAAAAGCGACTCAAAGAGGCGCGCCTTGTTCACCTTCCGCGTCGCTGCCCGGTTTGCGGCTCGGACGTAGAGCGCGTCGAGGGCGAAGCGGTAGCACGCTGCATAGGCGGGGTCGTGTGCTCCGCGCAGCGGAACGAAGCACTTAGACATTTCGTTCCCCGCCGCGCTATGAACATCGACGGCTTTGGCACGAAGCTGATTAATCGACTGTTCGATGATGGTCCGATCAAGACGCTTGCGGACATCTATTCACTAGCGCTTGAAGATCTCATTCGGCTTGAACTGAATGGGACAAAAGTCAGCGACTAAGCTGCTGGCCGCCCTCCAGTCCAGCAACCAGACGACGTTCCCGCGTTTCTTGTATGCGCTTGGCATAAGAGACGTAGGCGGAAGCACAGCATGGGAATTATTCAAACACTTTGAATCTCTGAGCGAGTTAGTCGATGCAAGCGAAGAGCGTCTCCAAGGGCTCCCTGAAATAGGCCCAGTCGTTGCATCACGCATACGCCCATTCTTTCGCGAGCGGCGCAACTTAGACGTCATCGAAAAACTCGTCGAGCGCGAAGTTGTGTGGCACGCTGCGCACAGTTAAAGCTACAGCCTTGTCGTCACCTCTCAACGGGAAACGTCTGGTAGTCACTGGCACGCTCGCTACCATGTCGAGGCACGCGGTTACGACCGACCTTACGGCCCTCGGTGCCAAAGTCACTAGCGGCGTAACTCAGAAAACTGATCTCGTCGTTGTAGGAGAAAACCCCGGTTCAAAAGCAGAGAAGGCCAAGGCGCTTGGCGTCCCTTCGATTCGTGAGCCTGATTTGCTTGCGTTGATCACGAGGTAAAGGATGCCCACCTCTACCGCGCGCACGCGCATACTTCGTGCCTGCTACTCTTTCTTGGTTCCCGTTGCGCGGTTCCTACTCCGAAGTGGAATCAGTTTTCGGGAGTTCTCGGAGATTAGTCGCGTCGCGTTTGTGAACGTTGCAGGCAAAGACTATGGCATACGTGGGCGACCGACAAACATCTCACGAGTGTCGGCAATGACAGGAATAGGGCGAAGGAAGTAAGTCGAGTTCGGAAGTTGAAAGCGCACTATGACGACGATCCCAGGGTCGAAGTTAGTCCATTGACGGACGTATTGCACCACTGGTTTACGGATCCAAAGTTCATCGATAACAGCGGCAAACCCAAGACTCTCGAGCTGCGCGGTACGGGAGAGTGCTTCGCGCAGCTCGTGAAGGAGTGTGCGGGCGACCGACCGGTCGGCGCTATCAAGACGGAACTAATGCGTTGTGGAGCAGTTAAGCAGCTTCAGGATGGACGACTCAAGGCTGAACGGCGATACGTCATGCCGGAGAACGTCGATGAAAAGCTAATCAACAGTCTCTCCTTTGCCTTGAGAGGGTTGGCTTCGACAATAGCGCACAACAGCAATCCTGCAACGACTGAACCACGAGTCCAGAGGATTGCAGAGAGCGAGGACACTACCGAAGAGGAACGGCGCGCCCTGAGAGAAGTCATTCGCGCACGAGTCGTGACGTTTTCTGAGGAAATCGACAACCTCTTTCCGCGGACAAAAGCCAGACACATCAACCGGACTCATCGAATTGGAGTCGGCATCTATTACTATGAGGATTCTGACTGAGCTACGTTTGTGGCGACTATCTCAGGTAGCTAGTTAGTCTCGCGTCGGTTCCGCCGGCCCCGAGTCCCACGCCCCCCAACTAATCGGCCTTCGAGAAGAGGCGTTTTCGCCCCGTTAGGGGTTTCCCTGCCGTTTGATTAACGATCGTTAGTCATTGACGTAGCTGGAGAATGGGAACAAAATCCCGGCCAACAAGAATTATGTAGAGCGTCGACGCATTTTGTGAAATTCGCGGCGCTACTCGAGATGCTCTAAGGGGAGAACTGCTTTCTGTAAGTCCCTGAAAATATTAATAAACTCGATAGCGAGAAGGGGCCCGATTTTCCTGCCAGAACTCAAGACCCGTTTCTGTGTTGTACATCACAGTTGGAGCTTGAACGTTGAGTAAGCCAGTACGTTTTTGTCCACCACCGCGCGCGACGAGATTGGTCGCGTGCGCCTTTGGCCTTTCCATCGCTCCTTTGGTGGCACTTGGCGACGTCGTCCAGGATCAGCTGAAGAGCCTCTCCACCAGCGCAACCTTGGGCCAAAGCGGCAGCAGCCTCCAGGGTCAAAGCGGCAGCGGTAGCCAACTACGCGGCCAAAGCGGCAGCAGCCTCCAAGGTCAGAGCGGCAGCGGTAGCCAGCTACGCGGCCAAAGCGGCAGCAGCCTCCAAGGTCAGAGCGGCAGCGGTAGCCAGCTACGCGGCCAAAGCGGCAGCAGCCTCCAAGGTCAAAGCGGCAGCGGTAGCCAACTACGCGGCCAAAGCGGCAGCAGCCTCCAAGGTCAAAGCGGCAGCGGTAGCCAGCTACGCGGCCAAAGCGGCAGCAGCCTCCAAGGTCAAAGCGGCAGCGGTAGCCAGCTACGCGGCCAAAGCGGCAGCAGCCTCCAAGGTCAAAGCGGCAGCGGTAGCCAGCTACGCGGCCAAAGCGGCAGCAGCCTCCAAGGTCAAAGCGGCAGCGGTAGCCAGCTACGCGGCCAAAGCGGCAGCAGCCTCCAAGGTCAAAGCGGCAGCGGTAGCCAGCTACGCGGCCAAAGCGGCAGCAGCCTCCAAGGTCAAAGCGGCAGCGGTAGCCAGCTACGCGGTCAAAGCGGCAGCAGCCTCCAAGGTCAGAGCGGCAGCGGTAGCCAGCTACGCGGCCAAAGCGGCAGCAGCCTCCAAGGTCAAAGCGGCAGCGGTAGCCAGCTACGCGGTCAAAGCGGCAGCAGCCTCCAAGGTCAAAGCGGCAGCGGTAGCCAACTACGCGGCCAAAGCGGCAGCAGCCTCCAAGGTCAAAGCGGCAGCGGTAGCCACTAGGGCCAAAGCGGCAGCAGCCTTCAAGGTCAAAGCGGCAGCAGCCTCCAAGGTCAGAGCGGCAGCAGCCTCCAAGGTCAAAGCGGCAGCAGCCTCCAAGGTCAGAGTGGCAGCAGCCTTCAAGGTCAAAGCGGCAGCAGCCTTCAAGGTCAAAGCGGCAGCAGCCTTCAAGGTCAAAGCGGCAGCAGCCTCCAAGGTCAAAGCGGCAGCAGCCTCCAAGGTCAAAGCGGCAGCAGCCTTCAAGGTCAAAGCGGCAGCAGCCTCCAAGGTCAAAGCGGCAGCAGCCTCCAAGGTCAAAGCGGCAGCAGCCTCCAAGGTCAGAGTGGCAGCAGCCTCCAAGGTCAAAGCGGCAGCAGCCTCCAAGGTCAGAGTGGCAGCAGCCTCCAAGGTCAGAGTGGCAGCAGCCTCCTGGGACGGAGCGGCAACGCCGTCCGAAGGATGACAGCTAGCAGCACTCGCCGCGCGTCGAGGAATGCGTCAGCGGTTAAGGTCTCCAGTGCATCGTTCGAATCGGCTGCAATGGGGCCAGTAGAAGCAGTGGAATTGTCGGGTGACTCTGCGAGAGTCACAGTGCTCGGCCAGGCCTATGGGACGAGTCGCACGGTCGCCGAGTCCATCAACGTCGGCGATTACGTTGTCGCGGCGGGAAGTGATTCCGGCGATCTGCACGTGCTCTATCCAGTTGGCACGCAATACGTGCCGGGCGCCTCACCGGTGTACGCACTTGGAGCGATAACAAAGGACGATTCATCTACCGCTAGCTTGTCAATCGGCGTGACCGTTTTCGACTACTCCGCCCACCTAGCATCTGAACCAGGTTTCAAGCTGGAAGCCGGCGAGATTATCGAGATAAGAGGAATACAACCGATTCCCGGCGGGAAAGTCATAGTCGGGCTCCAATAATAGCGACTGACCCGCACTGAAAGCCTGCAGAATTCACGCTCCGCGTTCGTTTAAATCGGTGGCGTCTACTAGCAGAATCTTACCTATAGCCGCTATTCTTTGACGGTTATTGGCTCCTGCCAAATCCACTGGCGGCAGGTCTGTTAGTTCTTCTCACTTCATGACGGATACCGTTCGCATCGGGCTACTTTCCGCGTATCGGAAGCTTATGCAACCGCTCGTTCGGATACTGGTGAGAAACGGTGTCTCTTACAGCGAGTTGAGCGAAATACTCAAGAACGTTTTCGTGCAGGTCGCTGAGCGCGACTTCATGTTACCTGGACGAAAGATATCCCAGTCGAGAATCGCAATTCTCACGGGGCTCACCAGAAAAGAGGTTGCGAAACAGAAACGTATCCTGGATAGCGGCGAAGCACTAAATGTTGTGACCAGTCTGAACCGCGTCATACGTGTACTTGTTGGGTGGCACACGGATGCAGACTACACGGGACCTTATGGAATGCCTCTCGAGTTACCCTTCGAGTCACCAAATGCGCCGAGCTTCTCAGGACTAGTCCGCCGGCACAGTGGAGACATGGCACCACGGGCGATGCTCGACGAGCTGCTTCGTGTGCGCGCAGTCGAGCAGACTCAGACGGGGTCGTTCAAGGTGCTCATGCGCGCTTATATTCCAGAAAGCCTGCACCCGGATTCCCTTCAGCGCTTTGGAGAGGTCGTTCGGGACTTCATCGCCACCGTGGCTCACAACATGGAAAAAAAGCGACCTGGTAGATTCGAACGAATTGTGTTCGCCGATGACGGCTTGAGAGAAGAACTCATGTCGGCCTTCGATACGTTGATCAGGGCGAAGGGCCACAATCTGCTTGTTGAGCTCGACAATTGGCTCTCGGCGCAGGAACTCACGCCGACAGCGAAAGACAAAGGATCGAAGCGAATTAATACGGGGGTAGGGATCTACCACTTTGTGAATGATGAGGAACAAGAGTAACTATTGGTTCACCGTCACTTCCGCCGCGTCGCGCAACGACGTGACTAGCTGCTGGAGTTTGTCGCGATCGACTGCGTTTTTGAGTTCCTCGCGAACGCTGTCGAGTGAGGGCGCCTCGCGCGTACGCGTGTCTTCCAGCAGGAGGACGTGAAACCCGAAGTCCGTTTGCACCGGCTCCGTCGAGTAGGATCCGACTTGCATCGCCTGAACCGCCTGCGATACCGGTTGCACCATGGACTCCGCCGAAAACCAGCCAAGGTCACCGCCGTTAGGACCCGTAGGGCCACCTGAGCGTTCCTGGGCTAACGCAGCAAACTCTTTGCCTTGCCGTAGCTGCTCTATGACTGCCGTCGCCTCCTCGGAGGACTCGACCAATATGTGCCGCGCCTTGTACTCGGTCCCGGCAAGCCGAGGGAGGTTGTCGTCATACATCTTCTGTATTTCCGCATCGGTGGCGGGGTTCTCTTCGAGATAGCGCAAAGCCATCGAACGGGCGATGAGCTGCAATCGCTGCAGCTCGAGTTCCGCTGCGATTGTGCGCTCATTGGGTAACTCTCGCTCTTCTGCAGCGTCCGCCAGCAGCTTCAGTCGGACCAGATCTTCGATCACCGCATCGCGTTGCTCGGCTGTCAGCTCGTCAGGATCCTTCTTTGATGCGTTCATCGCGTACAGCCGGAATAGTGACTCTGCGATCGGTTCACCGTTGACAGTTGCTACTTGTCCGGGACCAAGAGCTGTGCTGGTTGCTGGCGATTGTTCTTGGCTACAGGCGCTCAAGAGGGCCACGAGAAAGAGAGGCAACCAGGCGCTCCGGAACGTCGTCATGATCTTCACCTTGTCACTTCGCCTCTGTTTGATCGGGGGTTAGCGCCGTCACCTGGACCGCGTGAATGTCCGTCTTCATCAGATTGCCGAGCGCCTCATAGACCATGCGGTGTCGTTGCAGGCGATCGAGTTTGTGGAACCGTTCGGACACGATGCGAACTTTGAAGTGACCTCTGCCGTCGGCCGCTCCGGCGTGCCCTGCATGCCTATGACTATCGTCGATGATCTCGAGGGTTTGTGGAGCAAACGCGGCCTCCAACCTGACTCTGATAATACTCACGCGATCGTTGCTCATCGAAATCGATAGGCGAAGCCTTTGAAACAGTCACACCAACTCATGTCGCTTGTCGGCGTCGCAATGAACATCGCGCGCCAAGATCGAGCAGAGCATGTGGGCTAGTTTTCGTTTTGCCCTTGTTGGGGCGCTCGCGATGCTATCCACAACGCCTGGCCGACAGCGGTAAGAATCGTGAGGCCAAACATCCCAAAGAGTTTGAAATTGACCCACGTGTCTTCGTCGAAATTGTAGACGACGTAGAGATTCGCCGCCCCAAGAACGAGAAAATTCACCACCCAAATCATGTTTAGCTGACGCCACGTCGTAGCGTCGAGCTGGATGGCGTGTCCGATAACTCGCTCGATCAAAGTCTGGCGTCCGATGAACTGGCTACCCAGAAACGCCGCTGCGAACAGCCAGTTCACGATCGTTGGTTTCCATTGCACAAAGACTGGGTTGCGTAGCGCCAAGGTGATCCCGCCAAGCACCGCGACCAAGGCGCCCGAGACGAGCAGCATCTTGTTCACCTTGCGGTGAGCTATCCACTGGTAGGCGATCTGCGCCGCCATAGCCACAATGATCGCGAGCGTGGCAGCATATATGCCGTAGAGCTTGTATACCACGAAGAAAACGATGACCGGGAAGAAGTCGATGAACAGCTGCATGAGGGATGTCTATCTCCTGTATTAATGGAGCATATTAACGCTCCATACGTGTGAAACCGAGGGCTTTTGGACTAGGTCGTGAGCCAGTTTTTCAAAGTTCACCCGGTAAATCCGCAGCGGCGCCTATTGCGCCGAGCCGTCGAGATCATGCGCGCCGGCGGAGTCATCGTTTATCCAACCGACTCATGTTACGCGTTCGGCTGGCTCATTGGGGACAAGCAGGCGCTCGAGCGGGTGCGCAGGATCAGGCAGACCCAGCGTGATCACGATTTCACGCTGGTATGTCGCGACTTGTCCGACATCGCTACCTATGCGCGCGTAGAGAACTGGGCGTACCGGCTATTGCGCTCACTCACTCCAGGCCCTTACACCTTCATCCTGCGCGCGACGCACGAGGTCCCCAAACGCCTTCAAGACCCGAAGCGCCGCTCCATCGGCATTCGAGTCCCGAAGCACACGATCGTTCAGGAATCTGTTGGACGAGCTCGGCGAACCGCTCATGAGCTCAACGTTGCTGCTGCCCGGTGACGCATTGCCGCTCACGGAGCCCGAAGACATCCAAGCGCGCGTGCAAGACCTCGTCGACGCGATCATCGATGGAGGAGCATGCGGCGTCGAACCGACTTCCGTTATCGACTTGAGCCGCGACGAAGTTACCGTTCTACGCAAAGGCAAGGGCGACGTCTCCGCGTTTGCCGCGTGACGCCTACGCGCTGCCGTAAGCACGTATAATGCCCCGATGTTCGATCCGTCCGAGATCCTTCGCGTCCTTTCCGTTGCGCTGATCCCGGGAATATTCGCGATTACCTTGCACGAGGTTGCCCACGGCTGGGCCGCACGACAGCTCGGCGATCCGACGGCCTACATGCTCGGCAGACTCACCTTGAATCCAATCAAGCATGTCGACCCGGTCGGCACCGTGGCCGTGCCGCTCGTCATGCTCTTATTGAGCGGCGGCGCTATGGCGTTTGGGTGGGCGAAACCCGTGCCGGTCGCTTTCCGCAATCTCCGCAATCCGAAGCGCGACATGGTGCTCGTGGCCGCGGCGGGTCCCGGCGCGAACTTCGCGATGGCGGCGCTCTGGGCACGCGCTTGCAGCGCTTCTGCTGAGTGTTCTGCAGCTCGAGGGAACGATTGCGCAATGGCTTCTGAACATGTGTATCTTTGGCATGCAAATCAATGTGATATTGGCAGTATTTAATCTGCTTCCGATACCGCCGCTCGACGGCGGAAGAGTGCTCGCCGGGCTGTTGCCGCGCAGCGGAGCGAATCTGCTGGAACGGATCGAGCCCTTTGGCTTTATGATCGTAATCCTGTTGATGATCCTGCCGTCTGGTCAGCCGTTATTGTGGACGCTATTGGATCCCTTCAGACGATTCTTCCTCGACTTCTACTTCTCGATTGCGGGGCTCGCATAACTTGACGGACCAGGCCAAAGAGCCGACCAAGCCGATATTGCGTCTCGTGCCGCAGGTTCCGCCTCCGGTCAGCGCGGACACGGCTCCCGCGCAAGGAGAGATGCCCTTCGCGGTGGTCGAGGGTGAGCCCGTAACGGAGCTACCTCGGGACCTGTACATCCCGCCGCACGCGCTGGAGGTTTTCCTCGAAGCGTTCGAAGGTCCGCTCGATCTGCTGCTCTATCTAATCCGCCGTCAAAATCTCGACATCCTCGACATTCCGCTCGCAGAGATCTCGAGGCAGTACGTTCGGTACATCGAGCTCATGAAGGAAATGCAGTTCGAGCTCGCGGGCGAGTATCTCGTCATGGCCGCTACGCTCGCGGAGATCAAGTCGCGCATGTTGTTGCCGCGCTCGGCGGACGGCGAGGACGACGAAGAAGACCCGAGGGCGGAGCTCGTCCGCCGCTTGCAGGAATACGAGCGCTTCAAGAGGGCCGCATCGGACATCGACTTGCTCGAGCGGCTCGAGAGGGATGTCCTCCAGGGCGTGGCGGAGGTCGTGGAGAAGCCGATCACTACGAAGCTGCCCGACATCACGCTCAAAGAGCTTCTGTTCGTGTTCAAAGAGGCCCTCGAACGGTCATCGATGTTTGCTCACCATCACGTGCAGCGGGAGCCGCTGTCCGTGCGCGAGAGGATGTCGAATATTCTGCTGACGCTGCAGGCCGAGCGTTACGTGGATTTCGTTCGGCTCTTCGATCCCACGGAGGGGAAAATGGGCGTCACGGTGACGTTTCTAGCGATCCTCGAGTTGCTGAAGGAGTCCTTGGTGGACGTCGTACAGGCCGAGCCGTACGGGCCGATTCACGTGCGCGGGGCGCAATCCGTGGCCGGCGACGAAAGCTCGGGACGAGCCTGAGCCTGCGCAGAGATTCAAGAAATGGACGAAACTCAGATCAAACACGTACTGGAAGCTGCACTACTCGCGGCCGGTCGCCCGTTGACGCTCGAACGGCTCGCGGAGCTATTCACCGCGAAGGGAACGGCAGTGGACCGGGCGACCGTCAAAAGGGCACTCGACGCACTCGCGTCGGACTATGAAGGCCGGGGCATCGAGCTCAGAGAAGTCGCAAGCGGCTATCGCGTCCAAATCAAGCGATCGATGAGCGACTGGCTTATGCCGTTGTGGGAAGAGCGGGCGCCCCGCTATACGCGCGCACTGCTCGAGACCCTGGCTTTGATCGCGTACCGCCAACCGATCACGCGTGGCGAAATCGAAGAGGTACGCGGCGTTGTCGTGAGCACGAATATCATCCGCACCTTGCTCGAGCGCAACTGGGTTAGGGTTGTGGGTTATCGTGACGTGCCCGGCAAACCCGCGATGTTCGGTACGACCCGCGAGTTCTTGGACTATTTCGGCTTGAAGAAGCTCGAAGATCTACCACCGCTGTCGGAGATCAAAGACGGTCTGCCGGAGCTCGGCCCACAGGCCGACCTCATCCAGTCGCTCGAGGCCGAGGCGCGGCTGTTGGAAGGGGGCATCGATGACGATGGCGGCAACGCCCTGACGAACTTGGCGCCGCTTGCCGAATTCGACGACGCTGATGCAGAGGCCAGCACAGACTCAGAGGCGGATGGCGACTCGGACGACGAGCGCGGTTCCGTTATTCCCCTGCGGGCAGCTCAACGCGGCGACGCCGTCGAGTAGCTCGAGGGCGCGCCTCTGACCGAGCGCATCCAAAAAGTCTTGGCCGATTTTGGTCTAGGGTCAAGGCGCCAGATAGATCGCTGGGTCGTCGAGGGCCGGATCACGATTGACGGGCGCCGCGCGAAACCGGGCGATCAGTTGAGCGGCCGTGAGCGCGTTTGCGTGGACGGCCACGCGATCAAGGTTCCGCAGCGGCGCAGCCACGCGCGCCATAGTTTCCTCATTTATTACAAGCCGAGCGGCGAGCCCGCGCAGCGCGAGGCCGAAGAGCACCGGCGCGGCGACCTTCCGCCGCCGAAGCATGGGCGTTGGATCAACGTGGCCGCGCTCGATACTCATGCCGCCGGACTGGTGTTGCTCACCACCGACGGGGGCCTCGCCCATCGGCTCATGCGTTCCGGATCGCGGATCGAGCGGGAATACGCCGCGCGACTGCTGGGCGATCCCACGCCAGGACAGCTGCGGCAACTCAGCGAGGGCGTCGAGCTCGATAGCGGGTTTCGAAACGTCGAGTTGGTGAAGGCCGCGGGCGGCGCTGGCAGCAATGTCTGGTACCACTGCGTCCTGCGCGAGGGCGGGAGCCGCGAGCTGCGGGAGTTGTTCGACGCCGTCGGTCTTGCCGTGAGTCGTATCATTCGCGTCCGCTACGGTCCGATAAAGCTCGGCGAGCTGCACCGCGGCAACCACCGCCTACTGGATCGTGTGGAGATCGACTCGCTCTACGCCCTCGTGGCTGAACCGCGGCACCGCCGCTCGGCGAGAACGACGAAACAATGAACAAGCAACGGCCAGAGCAGCGATGCGCAGCAGAATCCTCGCAACGACGGGCGCGATGTTCATCGCGTGGAATGGTACGGGCAACGCCGCCGAGGTGGCGGCACTGCGCGCGGCGATCGCGGCGGGACTACTCCGCAAAGCTCCGGGCCATGTTCGAACATTGCTGAGCAGTCGGGGTTGCCCTACGCGTCCACCGTGCGGCAAGCAGATATTGCCGGTGCGGAGCAGCCCGTCATGCATGCTTGCGGTCAAGACGTGCATATCACCGCACTCATCGGCGCGGCGAAGCAGCTTGCGGCCGCTAAAGGCGCCGTCCTCGTAGCTTCGCAGATCGTCGTAACGCTTCAGTCAGTGGTGAGCCGCAACTTGGACCCGCTTGAGCCCGGCGTCATCACCATCGGTTCCATTCACGGAGGGACCAAGCACAACATCATCGGTGACCGCGTTGATGTGCAATTGACGGTGCGCTCGAACAGCATCGCCACGCGCCGGCTGCTGCTCGATAGCATCGATCGCGTAGCGGAGGGCGTTGCGCGGTCGCTCGGTGTGCCCGAGGAGCTTCTGCCCGAAGTGATCCGCTCGAACCGAGACTACGCCGCCGACGATCAATGACACGCCGACGGCGCAGCGCATCAAGCAGGCATTCCTGAGCCATTTCGGCGAAACGATCGTGATCGATCAGCCACGCGAGGGTATGGGAGCCGAAGACTTCGCCTACTTCGTCACGCCGGAGCTCGGCGTCAAAGGCGCGTATTTCAAGGTCGGCGGCACGCCGATCGGAGAAATCAGCAAGGCGCCCTCGCACCATTCGCCGCTTTTCAAGATCGAGCCGGAGCCGGCGATCAGGCCCGGCGCCGAGGCGATGGTGGTCGGCGCCCTGACGCTGCTCGCGAGCTGAGCCTCGTGACCTTCTCCCGGGGCGCGCGCAGAGTGGTGCACGCCGATCGCGAAAGCCATCGGTCTCGTGCAGGAGGCGGCCCCGCACGTATAGAATGCGCCGCGTGGGACGCCAGAATTTCGCCACAGGGACACCGTGGGAGCCGATCGTCGGCTATTCACGCGCCGTGCGCGTGGGCCAGCACGTGCACGTGTCCGGCACGACGGCGACCGGGCCAGACGGCCAAATCGTGGGTGTCGGCGACGCGGCCGCGCAGACGCGTCAATGCCTCCGCAACATCGAGACCGCGCTCGCGCGCGCCGGTGCAAAGCTCGGCGACGTGGTTCGTACGCGCATGTATGTGGTCGACATCGACGATTGGCAGCGTATCGGGGCGGTCCACGGGGAGTTCTTCGCGATCATTCGCCCGGCGACGTCAATGGTCGAGGTCAGCCGGTTGATTTCCCCCGAAATATTGGTCGAGATCGAAGCCGATGCTTTTATCGCCGAGGCATAGCCGGTACGCCGGGCTTGATCCGCGAGGCCGAGCCCCCACGTCGGGGAGCATTCCGAGCCCTCCGCAGGTCAAAGCATCCAGGGCTCGATCTGGAGACACGATGGACACCACTGACCTACCGGACGGAGTCGACCTGCCGGACGCGGCGATCAACGCCTATCTGCGCCTCATCGAGCTCAACATGGCGTCCTGGAAGCCGCAGGTCGCCGCATGGCTCCACAGTGAAGACGCCGAGCCCTCTCTGAAGCAATTGCTGGCACTCGTGCCGTGCTCACCGACGCTTCATTGACGATCATTCGGAACCCGGAACTGGTCGGCGCGTGCTAACGGGTACGAGGCGCCGCGCCGCGCTCGCGGCTCTAGCCGCCGCAGCGTTGGCTGCGTGGGCGAGGGGCGACGAGCCTCCGAGCGTGCCGCCGCCCGGCGACGCACTGAGCCCGCTCGTTGCGCAAGCGCTCGTACCGCTGCTAGCCGAGTGGATCATCCAGTCCCGCGACGCCGCCTTGGCCAAGGGGGTCGAGCCCGTGCCCGCGGATGTGCGCGCGGACATCGAGGGCTACGTTCCGCAGGACGTTCTCGACCGCGTGCGCTGGCAAATCGGCGGCGCTGGCGACATCTCGCTGCAGGAGAATCTGTTTCGGTTCGGTTACACGCCCGCGGTCACGCTCGACTACGTGGTGATTTTCCAGAGCGCGGCAGACGCGAACGATCGTGTGCTCTGGGTCCACGAGCTCAGGCACGTCATTCAGTATTCCGACTGGGGAGTGCCGGGTTTCGCGACGCGATACCTGCAAGACTACGCGGCCGTCGAGAAGGAGGCGGGCGATTATCTCTATGAATGGATGAAGGCCGTAGGCAGAATCCCCGCGCTCGCACCGGCCGAACCGTCCGAGTGAAGTCCGCTAGTCCGGGGAGCTCGCGGCTGCGTCCACTCCCGACGTCTCCACGTTCAAACCGCCTTCGAGCGAAAACATCCAGAGGCTATCGCCGCGCTTCGTGCCCGGGAAGAACGAGCCCGCCGCAAGGACGACGACGTACTGTTCGCCCTCGTGCTCGAAGGTACTCGCGGTTGCATTGACGGCAGCGTCGGTCTCTATCTCCCACAGTAAATCGCCGTTGGCTTTGTCGAGCGCCGTGAAGCGTTGGTCGTTGCGGCCGACGAAAATCAGGCCGCCCGCGGTGACAATCGAGCCGCTGTAGCACATCTCGGACCACTGTTGTCGCCATACCAAGCGATTCGTCGTGACGTCGACGGCCGCGAATATCCCGCGCACGCGCACGCCGGCGCGGCCGAATGTGCCGTTCGCGTAGCGCGTTCCGGGGGTCGGTTCCATGAAGTCGATCTGGCCGTCGCTGCTGAACGCGCTGATACCGTCATGCGCACACACGTAGAGCGTATGCGTCGTGGGATCGTAGGAGCTCGGCGGCCAGTTGGCGCCGCCGGTCGCCTGCGGCTTCACAATCACCGGCTCGTCCCAAAACGGCGTGAAGATCCGCCCGCCGTTCACGAGCTTGAAGCCCTCCGGAACGATGTCGATCTCGTGCGGGACGAGCGGGTCACCGATCGGGTAGGGCTGGGTGGCCGCCGTCGCCTGGCGGGGCTCCTGCGGCACGGGCCGCTCCTCGATGCCGATCAGCGGCTCGCCGGTTGCGCGATCGAGCAGGTAGGTAAAGCCCGTCTTGCCGACTTGCGCGAGACCCTTGCGCATCCGGCCGCCGACGGCAGCGTCGAAGAGCACCACGGGATTCGGCGCATCGTAGTCCCAAATGTCGTGATGCACCTCTTGGAAATGCCAGCGATATCGACCCGTGGCCGCGTCGAGCGCGACGATCGACGCGCTAAACAGGTTGTCGCCGGCGCGCACGCCGCCGTTCAGGTCGGGACCGGGGTTGCTCGTAGAAAAGTAAATGAGGCCGAGCTCGGGGTCCAGGGCCGGTGTCTGCCAGATCGAGGCGCCACCGTACTTCCACGAATCGTTGTACTGAGGCCAAGTGTCGTGGCCGAGATCTCCGGGCCCCGGGATCGTATAGAAGGTCCACTCGAGCTTACCGCTGCTCGCGTCGAAGGCCTTCAGTCGCCCGCGTGTGGCGCGATCCCCGCCCGCAAAGCCCGTCACTACGAGCCCGTCGTAATACAGCGGTGCCCCCGTGATCGGAAGGCCGTCCTGCCAGCGCTCGGCCTGCGTCGACCAGGCCACTGCGCCGGTCTGCTGATCGAGCGCTACGAGCTTGCCGTCGAGCTGCCCGACGAAGATCTTGCCGTCCCCCATTGCGACACCGCGGCTCGACCAGCCACAACAAACAGTATTAATGTTCTCATCGAGGTGCGCTTCGTAAACCCATAGTATTTCACCAGTTTTGACGTCCACCGCGAACACGTCATCGGCGCCGGTGACAATATAGATCACCCCTTCATAGATGAGCGGCTGACCCTGGCCGGAGTACTTACTGCCGCTACCGGAGCCGTTCAGGCTCGTCCGCCACTTCGGCTTGAGCTGCGCGACGTTGTCGCGGTTGATCCTGCTCAACGGCGAGTAGCGTTGGTTGTAGAGGTTGCCGCCGTTTGTGACCCAGCCGGCGGTTGGCGGCGCGGTTAGCTGCTCGGGCGTGAAGGCCGGCGCAACCGGTGGGCGCGCGGGCCGCTGCGCGTCGAGCGGCTCGACGACGCCAAGTGCAACGCCTAAGGCCGCAAGCACGAGCCATCGGCGCCGCGACGGGCGCGCTCCTATGAAGTCCATGCGTAGCCTCCCCGGGGCGTTCGCCGCATTATCGACGAGCATGCCCGGTTAGACGAGGCCAGCGGCCAGGGGTGGAAATGCCTGGCGTCCTCTCGCACACTCGGATCTGCATGGCCGCAACCGCTTCCGCAAGCTTCCCTGCTCCCGCTTGGCAGCGCGCCTTCGCGCGAGCCCGGCCCGCGTTGCCGTTGTCGCTTTTGCTGCACGCGGCATTCATCTACTCGGTGAGTCGCATGGACTGGGTCGCATCCGAACATCGAGTTTCCGCGTCTCCGGCCGTCGTATGGATCACAGATTGGCGGCCGGTGGAGCCGCCGCCGGTGCCAGAGACGATCGTGCCGGTCGAGCCCATCGTGCCAGAGCCCGAGGCACGGACTGCGCCGAGCGATCAACCGACGGCCGAGTCGCCGTCTTTACCGTCGCCGCTGGTCGAGCCGCAACCTCCGACGCGGCCCGCCGAAGCCCGCGCGGAGCCCGTGATCCCGGCCACGATCGAGCCTCGGTCCAGCCCTTCGGCCCCTATCATCGACTGGGAGAAAGAGCGCCGCAGTGCGGCTTCGAGGGTGCTCGAAGAGCGCTCTCTCGAGGAGAGCTATCGCACGTTCTCGCTCGACGACATACCCGAAGACGACCATGGGGTGGAGGAGCGCAGCCCGCCAACCGCGATCGCCGAGGCGGTCGAGAACCCCTGCGCGATCGTCAGCGGCCGGCTCCAGCGATTTGCGATGATGATGATCGGCCGCTGCGTACGCGAGGCGCGCGGCGACCTGTTCGCGGACATCAAGCCCGGTTATCTCACGATGCGCCCGATCTGCGCCGAAAGTGTCCCCGAGCAACCCGCGCTCGCCGCCGAACGTTCCCGAGAGTTCCCCACCGTCAAGTGCCGGCTGGCTGCGGTGGCCGAGTAGGCACACGCCGCGCGATGTGACGCCCAAGAGTGGCTCCGGGCAAGTTGCCTTGCGCAACGTTCCGGAGCATTGTTCCCGGAGCCGACGCAGATTCGGAGAGAAGTAATGCTCGCAATCGATCGACGGAATTTCATTGCCAGTTTGGGCGGCGCGGCGACAGTCGGCCTCATGAGCCACGAGGCGCGCGCCGATGCGCTCGAAGAAGTGCTGCTCGCTCAGCTGAACACCAATCAACGCGGCGGCAGCGGCGGGGCGCTGGAGCCCGTGCCCCCGCCGGAGTCTGGGCCGCCAAGCTTCCCGACCGCCTCTGAGATCTACGGGCAGATCCCCACCCGCAACTACCGGCGCGGCGTCGGTCAACTGTTTCTGAACACGGTACCCGACGGGAAGGTCGAGCACCTTGCGGCGATGCCGGCAGCGCCGACTTTGCTCGATTTCTACGAGTTGCGCTTCGTCCGCACGCGCAATCATTGCTTCCAGAGCGCGAACAAGGCGCGGCAACGCGGCGCCGACGAGGAGATCGTGCTCGCATGCCTGCTGCACGACGTCGTGCAAGAGCTCATCCGCAGCGATCACGGTTACTGGGGCGCTCAGCTGTTCGAGCCGTACATCCCGGAGCGCACGAGCTTCGCGATCAAATACCATCAAGCCCTGCGCTTCTACGCCGACACCGAGGCGGGCTACGAGTATCCGGATCTATACAAGACGGTCTTCGGCGAGGACTACGTCCCGGCTCCGTACGTGCAAGCGGCCTACAAGCTCGCGCGTGAGCACCGCTGGTACGACGCGCCGCGCGAGGTCACCGTCAGTGACCTGTATGCGTTCGATCCGAAGGCCGTCGTCGACATCGACCCGTTCGTCGACCTGATCGGACGGCACTTCAAACAGCCGAAGGAAGGGCTCGGCAACGACGGCAGTCCGGTCGCGCACATGTGGCGGACGATCGCGAATCCGGACGCCCCGTTGTAACCGCCGCTCAGAAGAGCTCGGCCTGCCGCTGGTCGCCGATCACGCGCTCGAAGTCCAACCCGAGGATTTCGAGAACCGGCTCCGCGACCGGTCTCACCTGCTTCTCGACGTAGTGCCCGCGATCGAGCGGGTGTAATTGGTTGTCGAGCGGCTCGGCTCCGGCCGTCGTGACGACGTAGCTGATGAGACGCCCTTGCGGCTGCGTCGACTTGCGCGCCGCCGCGACGTGCGGCGGCGTGCTCGCGGTGTAGTCATCGGCCGCTTTTCGCAAGTTCTTGCGGTACACGAGATCGGCATCGAGGGCGCCGCTTCGCAGCTGCTGCACGATTTCGGCGAGATACACGTCGACCGGCTGATTCGAGAAAAGGCGTCGATACAGCTCGCGCTGCACTTGTTTCGCAAGTGCGGTCCAGTCGCGGCGCACCACTTCCATGCCGACGAACTCGACGTCGTCTTGCCCGCGGCCGTGCACGAGGCCGGCGTATCGTTTGCTCGCGCCGCGTGCGCTGTGCCTCGCCCGCGGCAGGAACAGCTTCAAGTAGAGCTTCTCGAACTTGAGCTCGAGACGGCTGGGAACACGCCAGCGGGCGTCGATGTCCCGCTCGAGATCACCGTTCAGCGCGGCGGCGAGCTGACGCGCTCGCGTGAGCGCGCCGTCCGGGTCGTCCAACCCTGAGCGCACGAACAAGCTGTCCGTGTCGCCGTACAGCACCTCGTAACCCGCCGATTCGAACCAGCGTTTCGACCACAGTAGAATCTCCCGCCCCATGCCCGTGATCGAGTTGGCGAGCGCGGGATTGAAGAAGCGGCACGCCGGCGTCCCGAGCACGCCATAGAACGAGTTCATCAGAATCTTGATCGCTTGCGACGCGACTCGATCGTCCCTTTGCTTCGCGGCGTCGCGGCGCGGGAAGAGCTCGTCGAGCAGCCCCGGCAGGATCGCTGGCTCGCGGCGAAACGCGCCGCCGGGCGTTTCGATGAGGTCGAGGTCCCGGGCCGGCGCCGGAACGTACGCCAAAGGATCGATGTTGAACGTGCGGATGATGCTCGGGTAAAGGCTCTTGAAGTCGAACACCCAAACGTTCGCATGCAGACCGGTCGTGGGCTCGAGCACGTGGCCGCCCTGCTGCGCGGCCGACACGCGCGCGTCGTCGCCGCGAACCGTCGGCGCCACGATGCGCCGCCGCTCGAGCTCGGAGAGGTAAAGAAAGTCGAACGACGCAATGCTCGCCGCGACGCGGTCGGGTGTCATTCCCGTCAGCTCGCTGCGCGCGAACGCGAGCGGGACGAGGTTCAGTTTCTCCACGATCTGGTAGGCGAGCCTCGCGTCGGTTCGCGCATACAGCGCAAAGGCGGGGAGGTCCTGCGCGTAGTTGTGCAAGATCTCGGCGAGACGATCGCGCACGTCGCCCGCAACCGCTTTGCCTTCACCGAGCACCTCGCGCGCAACGGCATCGAGCGAGTAGTCGTCCATGCGCACGAAGGCGCCGCGCAGGAGATCGATGCCGTCGAGCACCAACCGGCCCGGAATCGAGGCTTGTCCGCTGCCGAAGTACCCTTCGGCCTTGCGCAGCCGCAGTGCGCCCGCGTCGCGTCCGAGGTTGAACGGGTGGCGCAACCGCATGGCGACCTTGAGAAGCGCCGTGAGGTCGAAGTCCACGATGTTCCAGCCGGTGAGGACGTCCGGATCAAAGGTCCGAATGCGCTCGCAGAACGCAGCGAGCGCAGCTGCCTCGTCCGCGCAGCGAACAGCGCGTTCCGGCATGGCGCGCGTGCCGCCTTCGACGATCAGTACCTCGTCAACGCCCGGCGCGTACAGCGAGATGGCGAGTAGCCGCTCGGTGTGTGGATCCATCTCGATGTCGAACGACAAGACACGCGGCTCGATCTTGACCGTGGCCGGCCGCAGCAGCGGATTGTCGAAGAGCCAGCTGATGCCGGTGCCGGGTGCTGCCTCGCCGACGATCTCGCAGCCGCCCTTGATGCCGCGCTCGATGAGGTAGCGCAGCGCAAAGCGTACGTCCGCTTCGAATGTGTCGATGCCGATCGAATGGAGTCGATCGCGCAGCGGCGGCACGTCCGCGGGCACGTCCGACTTGCAGACGGCATGCCGGCGCGCTGTCGAACGTCCGCCTGTCGGCCGGGCCGATATCGATGCCGAGAGCGCTCGCCCGCTCCGCGTCCGCCGCGCGAACGTAGAAGTGGGGCCGCTGACGATCGTCGCGGACTCGAAAAGTGCTGCCATCTTCGAGGCGGCCGTACAGATGCACGACGGGTACGCGGCCCTGCTCGGGCGCGGAAACGCGATAGGTCGCCTGCAGTATGAAGCCGCGGACTGTCTTCACGACTCTAGTGTGCACCAGCCGCGCCGGTATGCCACCGCTGGCCGCTGCATTGAGGAGAGTCGCCGGTCTTTTC
This sequence comes from uncultured Gammaproteobacteria bacterium, assembly GCA_963744305.1. GTDB lineage: Bacteria > Pseudomonadota > Gammaproteobacteria > Steroidobacterales > Rariloculaceae > FEN-1219. Next base: position 45,470 of record CAVUTF010000011.1, on the reverse strand, counting down.
GTGAAGTGCTAACGTGGACGCAGCAATGTCGCGGAGCGAAGCATGACCGAAGGCGCGAGACGAGCATCTGTGCGGCTCTGGCTGTGGCCGGATACCTTCTAGTGCCCACCAGTTCCTCTGCACACCACGGTGGAGCGGTCGAATGGGGCGAAGAGCAGCTCGGTCCGATCACGGGCATCGCAACCAAATTCGCATTCCAGTTTCCTCATGTGTACATCACACTCGACGTCACGGAAAACGGCGCGGTTTCACCCTGGACGCTCGTGAGCCGATGGACGCCGACGATCTTGCGGGAGCACGGTTGGAGCAGGGACTCCGTCAAACCAGGCGACACGGTGAAGGTGACTTACTTGCCACACATCGCGACTCAGCGAGTCGGCTCCATCGTCAGCATCGAAGTGAATGGCCATGCGCTGGAAATCGCTTTCTAGTCTCGCCGCGCGCGGTCTCGTCGCGGCGAGCGCTGGGATCGCAGCGACGACGGTGTGGGCACAGTCCGACACCGTCGATTTTTCCGGGCATTGGGATCGCGAATCGCAAATCGAGTCGTTCGGCAACACGCCCGGCGGCACACGCGACGTCGAGTACGCAGGCAGCCGCGAGGCGCCTTTTACGGAGGCCGGGCGAGCGCGCTTCGAGGCGAACAAGCCCGGGTATGGACCACGCCGACAAATGGAGCGGAACGACCCGATGGGACGCTGCGAGCCGCTCGGTCTCGTGCGGAACTTGAACGTGGAGATCATCCCGCCGCACTCGACCTTCGAAATCGTTGCAACACCCGGACGGCTGCTCCAGATCTTCGAGTACCGCCACGATTGGCGCGAGATTTGGATGGACGGCCGCGCGCTGCCCGAGCCTTCCGCCATCTATCCGAAGTGGAACGGCTACTCCGTAGGCCGAATCGAAGGCGACACGCTCATCGTCGAATCCGTCGGCTTCGACGACCGCAGCTGGCTCGACAAGCTCGGCTATCCGCATTCCGAGCAGATGCGCGTCGAGGAGCGCTATCGGCGCGTGGCCGATGATACGTTGGAGCTCGTCGTCACGCTCACCGATCCCGAGATCTACAGCGAGCCGTGGCGCGGCGAAGCCAAGCGTTTTAGCTTGAATCGCGACAAAGCGCGGGGCTGGGACGAGCAAATCTACTGCATTCCGGCCGAGGAGATGTCGTTCCAGCAGCTCATCGGAACCGGCAACGTCATCGACTAATCGTCCAAATGAGCGAATCCGCCACTGCCGTTGACCGGCAGACCTCCAACGCCGGCCCGCTTGCCGCGTTTGCGCTGCTCGGGCTGCTATGGGGCTACAACTGGGTCGTGATGAAAATCGGGCTACGCTACGTCGGCGCTTTCGATTTCGCAGCGTTGCGCACGGGATTCGGCGTGCTTCTGCTGTTCGGCGTGCTCGTGGTGCTGCGCGTGCCGCTGAAGCCGCGGCACGTCGCAAAGACGTTCTGGCTCGGCGTGTTCCAGACGGCGGGATTCGTCGGGCTCATCTCGTGGGCGCTCGTGTCCGGCGCGGCCGGGAAGAGCGCCGTGCTCGCGTACACGATGCCGTTTTGGATGCTGCTCTTCGGTTGGCCGTTCCTCGATGAGCGTCTGCGCGGTTGGCAATGGCCCGCCGTCGGGCTCGCGTTCGCGGGCCTCGTGCTCGTGCTCGAGATCTGGGAAAGCGCCGGCGATCTACTGAGCAGCGTGCTCGCCCTCGGCGCAGGCGCGTCCTGGGGCGTGAGCGTGATCATCTTCAAGAGGATCCCCGTCGAAGGCCGCGACGAGCTGTTGTCGCTGACGACTTGGCAGATGCTATACGGCGTGATTCCGTTGATCGCGGTTGCGCTCATCGTTCCGGAACCGCCAATTCAGTGGACGGGCCCCTTCGTCGCCGCGCTGCTCTACAACATCTTCGGCGGCATGGCGGTCGCATCGCTGCTCTGGCTCTACATCCTGCATCGGCTGCCCGCGACGATCAGCAGCCTGAGCTCGCTGATCGTGCCGATCGTCGGCGTGCTTGCCGCTTGGTTGCAGCTCGGCGAGCGGCCGAGCGCCGCCGAGGGGCTCGGCATGGTGCTGATTCTGGCCGGGCTTGTTGCTGCTCGCGCTCCCGCAAAGAAGCGCGCAGCCGTAAAGCGGTTACTCGTAGCGCAGCGAGCTGATCGGATCCAGGTTCGCGGCCTTCGCCGCGGGCAGAATGCCGAACGCGACGCCGACGCCCGCGGAGAAGCCGAGCGCGAGCGCGACGGCCCACCATGGCGTGTGCGCCGCGGGGAAGCCCGGAATGAACGACGCGGCCAACGCGCCGAGCCCGTAACCGATCACGAGCCCTACGAGGCCGCCGAGCAGGCACAGCACGAGCGCCTCGAGCAGGAACTGCAGCAGGATGTGATGGCGCTTCGCGCCGATCGCTTTGCAGATGCCGATCTCGCGCGTCCGCTCCGTCACCGAAACCAGCATGATGTTCATGATGCCGATGCCGCCCACGAGCAGCGAAATCCCGACGATGCCGGTCATGACGATCGTCACGGTGTTCAGAATCGAATCGAAGGTTTCCTGCAGCTGCTCGGCGGTTTGAATTCGAAAATCATCCTCGTCCTCGTTGTCGAGATCGTGCGCGTAACGCAGAAGCCGCGTGATGCGTTTGCGAAATGTTCGGTAGCTCGTCGAGGTCCGTGATCGTGAGCTGAATGGCGATGTCACGCTGGCGCTGGTTGCCCTGCAGGCCCGCCATCGTCGTGTACGGGATCATCACGCGGTTGTCCTGGCTCTGGCCGAAGATCTCACCCTTGGGCTCGAGCAGCCCGATGATCTTGAGCCACTCGCCGTGCACTGCACGAACTCGCCGACGGGGTTCTCGGGCAGCGACAGATCCTCGCGCACTTGCTCGCCGATCACGGCCACGCGACGGCGCGTGTCGTTGTCGCTGTCGGACAGAAAGCGCCCACGCGCGGAGAAGTACTGGCCGACGTGCTGGTAGGAGTATGTCGTGCCGATCACCTGCGAGGTCGTCGTTTGCGAGCTGTAGCGGATCTGGGCCTGACCCGACGGCGAATACATGACAGGCGTGATCGATGCGATGCCGGGTACGCGATAGCGGATGAGCTCGAGATCCTCGTCCGTCAGGCGCGACCGGCGGCCCTGTAGGGCGTCCTCGAGCGAAGTGTACGACTGCACGGTCACGCTGTTGCTGCCGAGTCCTTGGAACTGCTGACCGATCGTGAAGCTCAAGCCCTGGATGATCGACACCATCGCGATCACGGAGGCGACGCCGATCACGATGCCGAGCGTGGTCAGAAAGCTACGGAACCCGTGCGCGCGTATCGAGCCGAGCGCCGCACGTGCGCCTTCGGTCGCGGCAAACCACACCGGAAACCGCGCGCTCGCGACCGGCCGGCGGCCGCGCCGCTCAGTGCCGGGAGCGCTTGGGGGACTGGGCATAGTCTTCCACGATCTTGCCGTCCTTGAGCCGAATCACGCGGCCCCCGTGCTGCGCCACGTCGGGCTCGTGCGTGACGAGCACGATAGTTTGCCCGTCCGCGTGCAGCTCATCGAACAGCGCGAGAATCTCCACGGAGGTCTGCGAGTCGAGATTGCCGGTGGGCTCGTCCGCGAGCAGGATCGACGGATGCGTGACGAGCGCGCGGGCGATCGCCACGCGCTGCCGCTGTCCGCCCGAGAGCTGGTTCGGCAAGTGGTGGCCGCGATCGGCAAGCCCGACGCGCTCGAGCACGCGCTCCGCCTCGGCGCGGCGGTCCGCGAGGCTCAAGCCGCGATAGATCAACGGCTGCATCACGTTCTTCAGCGCAGACGCGCGCGGCAGCAAATTGAAGTTCTGAAAGATGAAGCCGATCTCCTGATTGCGAATGTCGGCCAGCTGATCCTCGTCGAGGCCGCCCACGTCATGGCCGTTCAGCACGTACCGTCCGCCGCGTCGGCGTGTCGAGGCACCCGATGATGTTCATCAACGTCGACTTTCCGGAGCCCGACGAGCCGATGAACACCACGTATTCGTTGTGATCGAGCGTGAGATCGAGGTCGTCGACGGCCTTGATCAGCTGCTGACCCATCACATAGTGCTTGCTGATCGCCGAAAGCTCGATGACGGACATGCTTGGCTCACTCTCGGTCCGCGACGACGACGCGATCTCCGTCCTCTAGCGCACGCAGCACTCGATCCGGACCGGTGATGACGACGTCGCCTGCCGCAAGACCGCTCGTGATCTCCTGGTACGTGTCGTCGGACAAGCCGACCTCGACGGCGACCCGCTGCGCAACGCCGTTGCGATTGACGAACGCGTGACGCCGCGTCTCGTCGCGCGTGAGATCTTCCTCCACGAGGATCGCTTGGATCGGCGCCGCGAGCACGTTGTCGCGAGTCGCGGAGAAAATCTCGGCGCGGCACGACATGCCGGGCCGCAACGTGATCTTGTCGGCGTGCACCAGGCGAATCTTCACGGCGAAGCTCAGGCCTTGCTGCCCCTCGGCGACCTTCGCGGACACGGCGATCGAGTCGACGACGCCTTCCACGGGCTGATCGGGGTAGGCGATCGCATAGACGCGCGCGCGCTTGACCGACATCGACCTTCGCGATGTCCGCCTCGTCCACGTTGACCTCGGTGAGAATGCTCGCCGGATTCGCGATGGTCATGAGGCTCGAGCCCGCGATGTTCGTCGTGCTCGAGATCGCCGTCTCGCCAACCTCGATGTCGAGCGACGTCACCCGGCCATCGAGCGGCGAATACACGCGTGTCTTGGCCAACCGATCCTCCGCCTGCTCGAGCTGCGCGCGCACTTGGGTGAGCGACTCGCGGCTGGAGTCGAGATCGACCTGCGCGATGTCCAAGTTGTTCGTCGCGGTCACGAACGTGTCCTCGTCGATCAGGTTGCGCTCGTGCATGGCGCGCTGGCGTTCCCACTGCGTCCGCAAGTTCTCGACCTGCATCTGTTGCCGCGTGATCGCGATTTCCTGCACTCGTGCTGCGGCTTCGTTCTGCTCTACGGCCGCGCGGTGCCGCTGATCGTCGATCTGCAACACGAGTTGGCCGCGAGTCACCTGATCGCCTTCCTCCACGTAGATCGCGGTCACCCTACCGATTTCCTCGGTCGTGAGCTTGACCTCTTCCTCGTGCACGAGGCGCCCCGACGCAAGCACCGAGGAGCGAATGGTACGCGGCTCGAGATTCTCGACCTGCACCTCGACCGCCGCGCCCCCGCCGAGGCGCGCCTGCAGCAGCGGCACCGCCACGACGAGTGCGACGATACCCAGGATGAGCAGGAGTTTCTTGGTCATCGCGGCGCCTTTAGGTCAACGTCAACAGAGTGCTGATCGCGATGATCAGCGCAAGGGGGCCGAGCACGACGGCCACGGTCTTGACCAGCGAGCTCTTCGTCCACGCCTGGTAGCCCAGAACCGTGAGCACGACACTCCAGATAGTCGTGACGTCGATGCCGAGCAGAATGCGCTGCATGATGCTCGCGCCGGTGCGGTCGATCGAGAGCAGGTTGCCGAACGACAAGGGGTTGATCGCGTCCTGCAGCATGAAGCGCGCGTCGGTCACCATGATGTTGACGAGCTGCGCCACGATGCCGAGCACGGTCGGCAGCGTGCACCAGGCGACGAGCGCGAACCATTGTTTGAGCTTGATGCCATCGTGCGTCACGAACGACACGCCCGTGTAGTACAGCGCCGTCAAGAACATCACGAGGAGCACGAACGCCGATGTCGTGACTGCGCCAATGGCACCGTAGACGGCGGGAGAGACGCTGCTCGCCCGTTCGGCTGCTTGCTCGCGTTGCGCCTCGGTGAGCTGCGCGGCGGCCTGCATCTGATTCTCCATGAACCATGGGAGATCGACAGCGTTCATGTAGGCGAACGAGACGGCGCTGTAGCCCGCAAGCAGTACGAGGATCGGAAATAGTGCGCGCGGGCGCTCCCTTAGCGCGCCGAACGCTTCGTTCGGCGACGTGAAAATGTTCGCGGCAATCGCTAGCGACGACGTGTTCGCCATGGTGAAGCGCCCGTGGTCCGATTCGTGGAATCAGTGTCGGCGCGGAATTATACAGAACGATGACTGACGAGGCTGCCGGCGGGCGAAGGCGCCGGCAGCCTGAAGCGCGGGACTAGGCGCTGACCAATAACTCGAAACCACCCCAGAACATGCGTTTGCCGTCGAAAGGCAGGGACTTCGGATCCATGTTCGCGATCCGCGGATCCTTCATAACCGCGGCATTGACCGTGTCCCGCTGCTCGCGCGACTCGTAGACGATCCAGGCGAACACCACGGTCTCGTCGTCCTTGAGCTTCACGGCTTGGGGGAACGACGTCACTTCCCCGGGCTTGACGTCCTCCGCGATGCACTCCGTGTACTCGAGCGCACCGTGCTCGCGCCAAACATGGCCGGCTTGCTCCGCCATCCGGCGGTAGGCGTCCACGTTCTTTTTCGGAACGGGCAACACATAGCCATCGACATACTTGCTCATGGTCTCTCCTTCGTTGCTTGCCAGTACCGGACCGCTCGCGGGCCCTCGTAGGCTAGTCGAACGGGCCCTACCCGAATCGACACCCGTAGGGCAGTCGAGTTTCGCGGCCGGTTTGTAACCTTTGGGGCGCGGCGCGAGTATCAGTGGACAGACGGCGCTAAAGGCGACCAGAAGACGTGGCGGAAACCGGCGATTCGCATTTGATGCGCCAGGTGCGGGATGGGCGCACGGGCGCCCTTGCGACGCTATTCGAGCGGCATCACGCGCGGGTCTACCGGTTTTGCCTGCGGATGACCGGCAACCGGCAGACTTCCGAGGATCTCGTACAGGACGTGTTCATGCGGATGTTGAAGTACAGAGCTACTTTCAAAGACGACAGCGAGCTCATGCCGTGGATGTTCGGTATCGCACGCAACGCTTGCGTTGCGCATCTGACGAGGCGCATCTCCGTTGAGACCGTTGCAGACGAGGATCTCGAGCAGCGGCCGGCCGAGGCCGCGACGGACGCGGACCCCCACGGCGAGGAGCAGGCCGATCTGATCCGCCGCGCGTTGCTTGCATTGCCCGTCGAGCGGCGCGAGGTGCTGCTGCTCAGCCGCTACGAGTTCAAGACCTACGAGGAGATCGCAGCGGGCGCTCGGCTGCTCCGTCGGCGCCGTCAAGGTGCGTGCGCACCGCGCGATCAAGCAGCTTAGAGAGATCTATTTGGATATGGCGGGAGAAGTACCGACATGAGTTGCGCGAATACGACCGAATGGGTGTCCGAGCGCCTCAAGGGCTTGTTGTCGGCGGATGACGAGCAACTGCTCGAGGCTCACCTGTCCGTTTGTCCTGCCTGCCGCGCCGAAGCGGACGCGCTGACCGCGCTTTGGAGCGACATGCGCGACGTCGACGTCGACGTGCCGCATGAGCGCATGCGCGCGCGCTTCCATGCAGCCCTCGCGGCCTACGAGGCGCGGGCGCGAAGCAGCGTCGTCGAGCAGATGCTCGAGCGCTTCTGGCCGCAGCGGCCGGTCGTGCAGGTGGCGTTGGCCGCAGCGCTCGCAGTCGCCGGCGTGCTGATCGGGCACCGCTTACCCTCATCAACGGATGCCGAGCTTGCGGAGCTGCGTGCCGACGTGCGCACGGTCGGGCTCGCGCTGCTCGATCATCAATCCGCCTCCGAGCGCCTGCTCGGTGTCGCATGGTCGCAGCGCGCGGAGTCAGGCCAGGTGGTGGACGCTCTGCTCGATCGGGTGCAGTACGACGAGAATTTGAACGTGCGCCTTGCGGCCGTCGAGGCGCTGCGCGCGCGGCTCGACCAGCCTGCGGTCGGCGCGGGACTCGCGGCCGCGCTGGAGCGCCAGGATGCGCCGTTGCTGCAAGTCACGATGGCGGATGCGTTGCTCGAAACGGGCGGCAGCGACGCCATAGCGGCGGTTCGGCGCATGCTCGGCCGCGAGGAGCTCGACCCCGCGGTGCGCGAATACGTGCGCATGGCCTTGGTCGAAGCCGGCGGCGAGCCTTCGCCGCCCGGTGTTTGAGGAGAGATTCGGATGCAGAAGCACAGCACAATGTTTGGTACCCATCAGCGCGGTGATGCTCGCAGTTGCGGCGCTGGCGGCAAGCGCGGCGCACGCCGAAGTGACGGCCACTCGGATGCTCGAGGACAGCGTTCCGATCGATAGCTCGACCGGCTTGACCGTCATCGTCGCCAACGTCTTCGGTTCGGTGCGCGTTACCGCGCACGACCGAAACACGGTCGACATGCGGGCCACCGAGACGCTGCGCGGCGACACGCAGGCGGATCTCGATCGGGCACGCGCCGAGGTCGAGCTGCGCACCGTGCGCGAGGACGGCCGCGTCGCGTTTCAAGTGCGGCGGCCGAACGACACTTGCGGGGCCGACTGCAATTGCGGCTGCAACCATTGGGACGGCTACGTAGCGGAGTACGACATCGAGGTGTTCGTACCCCGCAACGCCGCGGTCGAGCTCAAGACCGTCAACGACGGGGAGATCGTCGTCGACGGCGTGCGCGGTGACTTCGATGTCCGCAACGTAAACGGGGCCGTGCGGCTCTCGGGCCTGCGCGGGGCCGGTCGCGCGACGACGGTGAACGGTCCGCTCGAAGCCTCGTTCGAGCGCGCGCCGACGGCAGCGACCTCGTTCAAGACGATCAATGGCGAGGTCGAGGTCACATTTCCCGCGGATCTTGCCGCGGACCTCGAGTTCCAGACGATGCACGGCGAGATTTACACGGACTTCGACGTCGAGCCGCTGGCGCGCGATCCCGTCGGAGAACGCACGCGCGACGGCGCTGCCGTCGTGATTCGCGCGCAGCGGCCGTCGGCCGTGCGCGTAGGGGCGGGCGGTCCAACCCATACTTTCGAGACGTTGAACGGCGACGTCTACGTTCGGGAGGCCAGCCGATGAGAACGACCTCACTGCTGACGTCGGCGCTCGCGCTCATGCTCGCGAGCGTCGGCGCCGCGGCCCAGTCCGAGCAACGCATCGCGGTGCCGCTCAGCGATCCGGCTCGACCGGCAACCCTCAATGTTTCCCTGATCATGGGCGGAATCTCGGTGAGCGCGTACGAAGGCAACGAGATCATCATCGTCGTGCGCGACGGCAGGGATGAGGACGACGACGACGACGACGATGACGATGACGATGATCCCGAGCAGGCCCGGACGGACGGTCTACGCCGGATTCCGAACACCGGCATCGGGCTCACGGCCGAGGAGCGGGACAATACGGTCTCGATTCAAATGGATTGGCGGCCACGCAGCACCGATCTCGAAATCTCCGTGCCGCGGCGCACGTCAGTCCGTGCGCAGACCGTCAACGGCGGGGACGTGACGATCGTAGGAGTGACCGGAGAGCATGAAATCTCGAACGTCAACGGCGGCATATTCGCCAGCGACATTGCGGGATCGATCGTGGCGAATACCACGAACGGCGACGTAGAGGTCTCTTTTACGGAAGTGACGCCCGCCAAACCGATGTCGTTCTCGTCGTTCAATGGCGATATGGAAGTCTCGTTTCCGGCGAGCTTGAAGGCCGAGCTGCGGATCAACGGCGGCCGCGGCGACGTGCTGACCGACTTCGACGTCGAAGTGCAACCGCAGCAAACTGTCGTCGAGCGCGGCGGCGGCGACGGCCGTAACCAAGTGCGCATGGAGCGCGAGACGCGCGCGAGGATCGGCGGGGGCGGGCCCGAGATTCAGTTCAAGACGTTCAACGGCGACATCACGATCCGCAAGCGCTGACCGCGCCGGGTCGGGTACGATTTCGGCCGTTCAGCGCGGCGGCACGGTGGCCGAGCACCTCGTTCCGCCCGGCCCCGCGGCACGTCGCTGCCCACGTAGTCCGCCGCGGCTCGAATGATATGGCGGATGGTCTGCGTATGCGCCGCCCGCGATCGAGCAGCAAGCCGCAACGCAATGCGCAACGCGCGACTCGTGCATGACTCCGTTTGCTGACACGAAATGATCATGCGGTGAGCGCACGCGCAGACGCAAGCATCGGCGCGATCGATGCAGCGCTTTGCGACTCGAGCGACCTGCTCGAGATACGACGCGGCGGGCGCCGTCCCACTCGCGCGACAAACGACGCGTTTGTGGGACGGATCGAGGGTCGCACACGACGGCTCAGGACCGTCGAGATCCCTTCTGGGTCAGCAAGTTACGGTGCTATGAAGAGCCTGGCACGGTCGTTGCGTCTACGGCCGCATGGACATTCCACGCCCGGAACGCAAACGGCAAAAACGCATCCGCCAAGCGGCAATCGCCGGCGGTGTTTTGCTCGTGTTGGTTCTCGTGACCGTCGGGCTCGCGCGTCTCGAGCCCGCCGCGCCGAGCGTGCCGCGCGCGTCGGTATGGATCGACACCGTGCAGGAAGGCGAGATGCTTCGGCAAGTGCGCGGTCCGGGCACGCTCGTGCCGCGCAACATACGCTGGATCGGGGCGCAGACGGACGGGCGCGTCGAGGTCGTCGTCGTGCGGCCCGGCGCCATCGTCGAGGCCGATACCGTGCTCGTCGAGATGTCGAACCCGGAGCTCATGGAGAAAACAGACGAGGCACGCTACGCGCTCGAGGCGGCCGAAGCGGAGCTCGCCGAGATGGAGCTTGAGCTTGCGGGCGAGCTGCTCGATCAGAAGGCCGCGCTCGCCGTCGCACGCGCAGAGTACGAAAGCGCCCGGTTGAGAGCGGACGCCGAAACGAAAATGACGGCGGCAGGCATCGTGCCGGCGATCCAGTCCCGCCAGTCACAGCTGCTCGCCGAGCAGCTCAAGATGCCGGATGGACATCGAGCATCGAGCGTCTGAACCAGTTCGCGCGAGTCGATGCGGGCCCAGGTCTCCGCGCGCGAGGCGCGCGTCGCGTCGGTCACGCAACGCCTATCGAGCGCCGCCTCGAGGAAGTCGAGTCGCTACGCGTGCGCGCGGGCTTCGCCGGCGTGCTGCAGGAAATGCTCGTCGAGGAAGGGCAGCGCCTCGCGCCGGGCGCGAACATCGCGCGCGTCGCCGGCCCGACGACTTGCAGGCAGAGCTGCGCGTGCCGGAAACCCAAGCGCGAGACGTGCAGATCGGCCAGGTTGTGAGCGTCGACACGCGCAACGGTCTCGTCGAAGGCAAAGTCGTGCGCATCGATCCGGCGGTGCAGGCCGGCACTGTGCTGTGGACGTCGAGCTCGTCGGCAAGCTGCCGCGCGGCGCGCGCCCGGATCTGTCCGTGGACGGCACGATCGAGATCGAGCGATTGCCGCAGGTCGTATACACCGGCCGGCCCGGCGTACGGCCAGCCGAACACGACGATCGGATTGTTCAAGCTCGTCGAGGACGGCGTACGCGGTGCGTGTGCCGGTCGAGCTCGGCCGCACGTCGGTGAGCGCGGTGGAGATCGTTCAGGGCTTGACGCCGGGGGACCAGGTGATTCTTTCCGACACGTCGGCTTGGGACGATCACGATCGAATACGCCTCAACTGATATGACCAACTCGTGACACGCGTTGCGAATTGAGACCACAACCAAGAATTGACAAGCCGCTATGCGGCGTTAGGGGAACAGCATTCATGAGCGAAACCAACGGCGTCTTGATCAAGCTCGATGACTTGAAGAAGGTGTTCTACACCGACGAGGTCGAGACGCACGCGCTGTCGGGCGTGCACTTCGAGATCAACAAAGGCGACTACCTGTCGATCGCCGGGCCCTCGGGCTGCGGCAAGTCGACGCTGCTGTCGATCTTGGGCCTGCTCGATACGCCGAGCGGCGGCCGCTACGTGCTGAACGGCACGCCGGTCGAGAACCTCGACGCGTCGCAGCGCGCGCACATCCGCAACAAGGAGATCGGCTTCATCTTCCAGGCGTTCAACCTGATCGGCGATCTCACGGTGTTCGAGAACGTCGAGCTGCCGCTGACGTATCGCGCCGGCATGAAAGCCGCAGGAGCGCAAGAAGCGCGTGCTCGAGGCGCTCGAGCGCGTGCGCATGGCGCACCGGCTTGAACCACTATCCGTCGCAGCTCTCGGGCGGTCAGCAGCAGCGCGTCGCCGTCGCGCGCGCGCTCGTCGGCAGCCCGTCGATCCTGCTCGCCGACGAGCCGACGGGTAACCTGGACTCGAAGAACGGCGAGGCCGGTGATGGCGCTGCTCGCCGAGCTGCACGCCGAAGGCGCGACGATCTGCATCGTCACGCACGACCCGCGCTACGCGGACTACGCGGATCGCAAGATCCACATGTTCGACGGCCGCGTCGTCGACGAGGAAACGCTGCACCGGCTGCGCGAAGAGGAGGACCGGCGCATCGCCGAGCAGGCGCGGCGCGGACGGCCGCAGGCGTGAGCCGCTCGACGACTGCTCGGCGGCGACGTGCGCTATGCGGCACCGCGCGCTGCTTCGCTAGCCCGACTTTCGCCGCCGTCGCGGTGCTTGACGCTCGCGATCGGCATCGGCGCGACCACTGCCGTGTTCAGCGTCGTCAACGGCGTGCTGCTGAAGCCGCTGCCGTATCCGCGACGCCGGACGAGCTCGTCGCCGTGTGGCACGACGCGCCGGGCGCGCCGGGCTCACGGACGTCGCGGGCGGCCTGCGCTCGTCGCCTTCGATGTACTTCACGTATCCGAGGAGAACCGCACGCTTTCGAGAGCGTCGGGCTCTGGGTGCCGGGCACCGCGAACGTCACGGGACTCGCGGAGCCCGAGCAAGTTCGGCAGCGTGTCCGTGAGCGGCGGGCTTGCTCGAGGCGCTCGGCGTGCCGCCGCTGCTCGGCCGTTGGATCGTCCGACGACGACGTGAAACCGGACGCCGCGCCGACGTGATGCTCACGTACGGCTATTGGCAGGACGTTTCGGCGGCGACTCGAGTCGGCGATCGGCCGCAGCGATCTCGATCAACGCGCTACCCGTGAGATCGTCGGCGTCATGCCGCGCGGGTTCCGCGTCGTCGACACGGACGCCGACCTGATCCAGCCGTTGCGCTTCGATCGCAGCCGCTTGTTGCTCGCCGCCGTTCTGCTTCTTCGGCAGTCGCACGCCTGAAGCCCGGCGTGACGCTCGCGCAGGCGAATGCCGACATCGAGCGCATGCTGCCGATCTGGATCGACTCATGGCCGCCGTTTCCAGGCGGGCGACGCAAGCTTCTACGCCGACGTCTGGCGAATCGCGCCGGCGCTGCGGCCGCTCAAGGACGACGTCGTCGGCGGTGTCGGCGATGTGCTTTGGGTCGTGATGGCCATGATCGGCAGTCGTGCTCGTGATCGCGTGCGCGAACGTCACGAACCTGCTGCTCGTGCGGGCGCGGGCCGCGAGCGCGAGCTCGCCGTGCGCGCCGCGCTCGGCGCGGGCTCGTGGCGCATCGCGCGCGCGTTGCTGCTGGAGAGCGTGATGCTCGCGCTGCTCGGCGGCGTGCTCGGTTGGGGCTCGCGCAAGCGGCGCTGAAGGTGCTGCTCGCGATTCGGCGCCGCGAACGCTGCCGCGGCTCGCACGAGATCGCGCTCGACGCGCGATGCCGTCGCGCTTCGCGTTCGCCGTGTCGCTGCTCGCCGGCTTCGCTGCTCGGCGCTCGCGCCGGCGCTGAAGCACGCGGGCTCGCGCGATCGTCGCCGGGCTCGGCGGCGGAGCGCGCGGCGCAAGCGCACGGCCGCGCGCAGCATCGCGCGCAGAACGCGCTCGTCGTCGCGCAGGTCGCGCTCGCGCTCGTGCTGCTCGTGAGCTCCGGTCTGATGATTCGCACGTTCGAAGCGCTGCGTGCCGTCGAGCCCGGGTTCACGGACGCCCGCGCAGCTTCAAACGCTGCGGCTTGTCGATTCCCCAGCAGCTCGTGCCGGAGGCCGCGGCGCGTCGCGCGGATGCAGAACGACATCGTCGACGCGCTCGAGGCGATTCCGGGCGTGAGCTCGGTGGGGTTCTCGAACTGCGCTGCCGATGGACGGCTTCAACGCCGATTGGAACGGCATCGAGGTCGAGGATCAACCCGAGCGTCGCGGAGAGCCGACGGCCGATGCGCAGCTTCAAATTCATCTCGCCCGGCTCTTCGAGACGCCGGGACGCGGCTCGTCGCCGGCCGCGACCTCACGTGGACCGACGATCCACGAGCGCCGGCCCGTTGCGATGGTCTCCGAGAATCTCGCGCGCGAGCTTTGGGGCACGCCGGACGCGGCGCTCGGCAAGCGCATTCGCGGCCTCGGCCGCGCCGCTGGCGCGAGGTCGATCGGCGTCGTGCAGGACGTGCGCGACAACGGCCTGAACGCGCCGTCGCCGGCGATCGTGTATTGGCCGACGTTCATGGCCGGATCTACCGCACCGACCCCGGCGGCGTTCTCGCGCCAGTGACGTTCGCGTCCGCAGCCCGCTGGCGGGCACCGAAGGCGTTCCTCGCGCCAGGTTCAGCAAGCCGTCTGGTCCGTGAACCCGAATCTGCCGGTCGCCGTCGGTGCGCACGATGCAGGACGTTCTACGACGCGTCGCTCGCGCGCACGTCGTTCACGCTCGTGATGCTCGCGATCGCGGGCGCCGTCGCGCTCGTGCTCGGCGTCGTCGGCCTCTACGGCGTGCTGTCTTACGCCGTCTCGCAACGCCGGCGCGAGATCGCGATTCGCTTCGCGCTCGGCGCGCAGCAACGCGACGTGCGGCGCAGCTTCGTTCGCCAAGGCTCGGGCTCGCCTGCATCGGCGTCGTGATCGGGCTCGTCGCCGCGGCAGGCGTCACTCGGCTGATGTCGTCGCTGCTGTACGAAGTGCGGCCGTCGATGTGCCTGACCTACGCGGCCGTCGCGCTGCTGCTCGCGATCGTCGCTGCGCTCGCGAGCTACCTGCCGGCGCGGCGCGCTTCCGCCGTCGATCCAGTCGAAGCGCTTGCGAGCGAGTAGGGAATGCTTCTTCAGAACGTGCGCTATGCCATCCGTGTCCTGGCCGGTCGCCCGGATTCGCGCTCACGGTCATTGTCACGTTGGCCGTCGCGATCGGCGCCAACGGCGCGGTGTTCTCCGCGATCGATACAGTGTTGCTGCGGCCGCTGCCGTTCCCCGAGGCCGACAGGCTCGCTTATATCAGTCACGTTCAGGAAACGACGTCGGTCGAAGTCGCCATTCCACCGGTCCGGCTCCTCGACTGGGCCGAGCGAAACTCCACTTTCGAGGCGATCGCCGCGTACTACACGGAGGACGTCACCGACACCACGGGTGATCGGCCGGAAAACGTTCGAAGGGCGACGGCCACTCCCGGTTTCTTCGAGCTGTGGCGCATCGAGCCCGCGCTTGGACGCAGCTTCACCGACAACGAGCATCGCTTCGGCGCCCACCTCGTAGCGGTCGTCAGTGATGCGTATTGGCGCAACCGTTTGAACGCCGATCCGAACGTCGTCGGCGCGATTGTCAAGATCGACGGTCAATCCGTTTCGATCGTCGGCGTCATGCCGCCGGCGTTCGCGTCCGTTGATCGGCTCGTGGATCTTTGGATGCCTCACCCCGTGAACGCGCCTTGGGCGGTGGCGCGGCAGTTCGGCTGGTTCGACGGAGTTAGAGGTCGACTCAAGCCCGGGGTTACGCTCGATCAAGCACGTCGCGGATCTGAATCGAGTTCAGTCCGAGCTCGCGGCCGAGTATCCGGAAACGGACGACGAGCTCGCGGTTCAGGCCATCCCACACAAGACAACGGTGGTCGGCGCAGTGAGCAGCTCGCTTTGGTTGCTGTTCGGCGCGGTGCTAGCGCTGTTGCTGATCGCGTGCACCAATATCGCGGCCCTGTTGCTTGCCCGCGCGACGCAACGCGAGCGCGACGTCGCGATCCGCTATTCGTTGGGCGCGTCGCGCGCAACGGTAACGTTGCAGCTCCTAACAGAGACAGCGGTGCTCGTGCTTGCGGGAATGGTTGCAGGCCTCGGCGTGGCATTCGGTGCCGTCGAGGCGATGACCCTGTTGGCGGCCGACTTGCCGCGCTTCGACGAGATATCGATCGACGAGCGCACGTTGCTCTACACGATTGCTTCGGCCGTCATCGTGACACTTCTGTGCGGCCTCTTTCCGGCCTTGAAGAACACGCGCGATGCCGGCTCCGCGACACAGGGCAGCCGCACCCAAGTGTCGTCCGGGCAATCGTCGAACTGGGCGCTCGTCGGCGTACAGGTAGCCTTGTCCGTAACGCTACTGGCCGGGGCGGGGCTGTTGCTGCGCAGCTTCGACGCATTGACGCGTATCGATCCCGGATTCGACGCCGAGCGTGTGCTGACCTTTCGTCTGAGCGGCAGCTTTGCCGAGACCAACGACTTTGCCGCGGTGCTCCAGCGTATCGATCGCACGCTCGACGAGCTGACCGCCCTCCCGGGCATCGAGGCGGCCGGAACCTCGTTCGCCGTGCCCGGAGTGCCCACAGAACGTGCTCAGCAGGAACTCGAGCTCGTCGAAGCGGAGGCCGCTCCAGGGTCTCGTCTCATCGCCGAGATTCGAACAGTGTCGCCGAGCTATTTCGCGACGTTACAGATTCCGCTATTGGCGGGTGAGTTGTGTCGTCAGACCGAAGGTGACCTGACGCAGGTCGTCGTGAACCGCAGCTTCGCGGAGCGCTACTTTCCGCAACGATCTGTGATCGGGCTCCATCTCGCCGGGAATCTGCCCGACAGAATCGTCGGCATCGTCGGCGATGCTCGCGAGCTCGGTACGAACCGAGAAGCTGTGCCGATGGCGTACTACTGCAACAGTGCTCCGACTCCGTTTCCGTGGTTCTTCGTCCGAACCTCTGGCGAGCCGGTGAGCGTCACCGAAACGGTCCGAGCGAGACTCAACGAGCTCGAGCCGCTCCGGTCCGTCTACGATATCGCGCCGCTCGATCGCCGTATCGGCGACGTCTATTCCGACAATCGCCTGCGCACGTTCTTGCTGACGCTGTTCGCGGCGGCGTCTCTCACGCTGACGTGCCTCGGCGTGTACGGAACGCTGAGCTATATCGTGAGCCTGCGCCGACGCGAAGTCGGTCTGCGCGTTGCGCTCGGAGCACTCCCGGGCAACATCGTCTCGCAATTTCTGTGGAAGGCGCTGCGTGTCGCCGGCATTGCGTGCGTCATAGGCCTTGCGTTGTCGTTCGCGTTGGCGCGTGCGCTGTCTGGGATGCTCTACGGCGTGGCG
Source organism: uncultured Gammaproteobacteria bacterium (assembly GCA_963744305.1). Lineage (GTDB taxonomy): Bacteria > Pseudomonadota > Gammaproteobacteria > Steroidobacterales > Rariloculaceae > FEN-1219. The sequence goes on along the minus strand of CAVUTF010000011.1, from coordinate 28,404 downwards.
CCGTCGGATCCCATCACGCTATCGAGCGTCGTCGCAATCGTAATCGCTGTCGCGTTTGCAGCCGCCCTGGTGCCCGCGCTTCGCGCGGCGCGAATCGATCCGATGCAAGCGCTTAGAGAGGAATAGCCCACGATGAGCACGCTACTGGAAGACACACGCTACGCGCTGCGCGCGCTCGCACGCCGGCCGCTCTACGCGATCGTGACCGTGCTCGTGTTCGCGATCGCGATCGGCGCGAACTCCACGGTTTTCAGCGTCTTCAATGGCCTTTTTCTGCGGCCGCTGCCGTATCCCGACGGCGACCGGCTCGTGATGGTCTACGACTCCTATCCGAAAATCGGACTCGAGGACGCCGGCACCGCAATTCCCGACTACCTCGAGCGGCGCGCGCAAGCAGCTTCGCTCGAGGACCTCGGATCCGTCACCGAGGGCGCGCGCACACTCGGCGGCGACGGACCGCCGCGAGCTGATCCTCGTCAGCGCGCGCGTCGCCGTCGCTGTTCAACGTGCTGCGCGTGGCGCCGGTCATCGGCCGCGCCTTCACGGACGACGAGGCGACGCTCGGCAACGACCGCGTCGCATTGGTGAGCCACCGGCTGTGGAGCACGCGCTTCGGCGCGCAGCCGGACATCGTCGGCAGCGACATCCGGCTCGACGGCGAGCCGCTCCGCGTCATCGGCGTGCTGCCTGAGGGGTTCGGCTTCCCTGGCCGCCGCACGTCGACGTCTATGTGCCGTTCGCGTTCACGGAGCAGCAAACGAGCGACGCCGCGCGCGGCAATCAGTTCTCGATCAGCGTCGGGCGATTGCGGCCGGCGCGACCGTCGAGACGCTTGAACGCGGAGCTCGACGCGATCGTTCGGCGCAACGTCGCCGATGGGCGCTTGGACCGCCGACGACGTCGAGGTGGCCGGCTTCAGCGGACGGGCGCAGTCGTTGCGGGAGCTACACGGTCGGCGACCTGCGAAGCGATGCTGCTGATGCTGCAGGCCATCGTGCTCGCCGTGCTGCTGATCGCGTGCGCGAACGTCGCGAATTTCCAGCTCGCTCGCATCGCAGCGCGGCGCAAGGAGCTCGCGGTGCGCGCGGCGCTCGGCGCGGACGGCCGCCGCCTCGCGCGGCTCGTGCTGGTCGAGAGCTTCGCGATCGCGCTCACCGGCGCGGCAGTCGGCCTGCTGCTCGCGCTCGGCGGCCTCGAGCTCGTGCGCGCGCTCGGCCTCGATCGCGCGAACGAAGGCTTCGAGTTCGCGCTCGATACCGCACGTGCTCGGCTACACGTTCGGCGCCGCGCTGATTGCGGCAGTAATCGCCGCGTTGCCGCCGATGCTCGCTCTGCTGCGTGACGATCTCACGCGCGCGGTTCACGAGGCCGGCCGCCAGAGCGGCGGCGGACGCACGCACGCATGCGCTGCGCAACGCGCTCGTCGTGGCGCAAATCGGCGTTAGCGTCGCATTGCTCGTGGGCGCGGGGTTGCTCACGAAGAGCTTCTATGCGCTGCAGACGGAGGGACCGGGATTCACTGCGGACAGTGTCTGGACGGCTCAAATCGCATTGCCGCGGACGCGGTATCCCGAGCGCGAATCCTGGCCGCGATTCCAGCAGCAGGCGCTCGCCGAATTGCGCGCGCTGCCCGGCGTCACGGCCGCGGGTTTCACGTCGATATTGCCGTTCTCCGGCAACAACGACCAAGGCTCGACGGTCATCGACGGCTACGTGCTGCCTGAAGGCGGCTCGACCTCCGCATGCGCAGCATCGCAGCATCAACGAGGGGTATCTGCCGGCCCTCGGAATTCCGGTGATCGCGGGCCGCAACTTCGCGGCGACCGAGCCCGACCGCGTCGTGATCGTCGATCAGAACCTGGCGGCGAAATATTGGCCGGGCGGCGACGCCTTGGGCCAGCGGCTGCGCCACAACGTCGATCCGGAGGACCGCTGGTCCACGATCATTGGCGTCGTGCCGGCGATCAAGCAGGGGAGCCTCGCCGAGTCGCCGACCAAAGAAACGATTTATTGGCACTACGAGCAACGGCCGGCGTTCGCCGGCGTGTTCACGCTGCGCACGAGCGTGCCGCCGGAGCAGCTCACGCGCGCCGCTAACGCCGCGATCGCGGAGCTCGATCCGGAGATCGCGCTCTTCGACGCGCAGCCGATGACCTCGCGCGTGTCGCGCTCGCTCGGCCCGCAACGCACGCCGATGGTGCTGACGCTCGTGTTCGCGGCCGTCGCGTTCACGCTCGCCGTGATCGGCATCTACGGCGTGCTGACGTGGGCAGTGACGCAGCGCATCGGCGAGATCGGCGTGCGCGTCGCGCTCGGCGCACGATGCCGCGGACATCGTCCGGATGATCTTGAAGCAGGGCGGCCGGCTCATCGCGATCGGGCTCGCTGATCGGCATCGCAGGCGCGCCGTGCTCGGCCGCGTGCTCGCCGCGCAGATCCCTAACGTCAGCGCGTTGGATCCGACGGTGCTCGCGATCGCCGTAGCTGGCTCTCGGCCGTGGCGCTGCTCGCGAGCTGGCTGCCGGCGCGGCGCGCGGCCGGCATCGATCCGATGAGGGCGCTCCGAGAAGAATAGGGGAGCAGCACCGCTCCAGAAAAAAGTCGCGTAAGAGTCTCTAGATAGAAGAATATAAATCAATATGATAGACAATATTCTTCAAGATTTACATTATGGCATTCGTCAACTAGCGCGGGCTCCGGGGTTTGCTGCGGTCGCCGTGCTCACGCTCGCCCTCGGCATCGGCGCAAACACCGCCATTTTCAGCGCGGTCAGCGCCGTGCTGCTCGAGCCGCTGCCGTACGGCGACGCAGAACGAATCCTGCATCTGTGGCAGCGCGATCTGCAGACGGCAGACCGTGACCCTGCGGCTCCTGCAAATTTCCTGGATTGGCGAGAACGCAGCCGCTCGTTCGAGGCGATGGCGGCGGCAGAGCCCTTCTCGAACGACTATCTCGGCCCCGACGGTCCGGAGCGATTCCGTTCTTGGCTCGCTACCGAGGATTTCTTCGCCGTCTTCGGCGTGGCGCCGCTGGCGGGCCGAACGTTTGAGCCGGCCGATCACGTGACCGGCGCGCCGCGCGTCGTCGTGCTCGGTTACGACGTCTGGCAGTAGCCGCTTCGGCGGCGATCGGACCGTGGTCGGCCGCGCGTCTGAATATCGACGGCCAGCCGACGACCGTGATTGGAATCATGCCGCCGGGGTTCGCGTACCCACCGGGCGCGAGACCTGTGGTTGCCGCGCACGCCGCAGGGCTGGGAACCGCAGAACCGCGCTGCCACGTTCTGGTGGGTAGCCGCCAAGCTCGACGCGGGCGTCAGCCGCGAGGCCGCGCAAGCGGAGCTCGACGCCATCGCGGCGCAGCTCGCGACGGAGTACGCCGCGACGAATGCCGACAGCGGCATCGCAGCGGTGCCACTGCGCGACTACCTGGTCGGGCGCGTGCGTCCGGCGCTGCTCATGTTTCTCGGCGCGGTCGGGTTGGTGCTGCTGATCGCTTGCGTGAACGTCGCGAACCTGCTGCTCGCGCGCGCGGCCGCCAGGAAACGCGAATTCGCGATCCGGAGCGTCCTCGGAGCCGGCCGGCGTCGCATGATACGGCAGCTCGTGACCGAGAGCCTCGTGCTCGCAGGTCTCGGGGGATTACTGGGGCTGGGGCTCGCCAAAGCGGGCCTCGTCGCTTTCCAGTCTCTGCAACTGACGACGCTGCCGCGCGGCGCCATCCCCGGCATCGACGGCGGTGTCGTGCTTTTCACCTGCGCGCTCGCGCTCGGCAGCGCATTTCTGTTCGGCCTCGTGCCGGCGCTACAGGCGGCGCGTCCGGATCTCAGAGAGCGGCTGCATGCCGGCGCTTTCGCAGGGCCCGCGGCGCGAAATTTTCGCGGCGCACTCGTCGTTTCCGAGCTCGCGCTCGCGATGGTGTTGCTGATCACCGCGGGGTTGCTCGTCCGCAGCTTCGTTGCGCTTCTCGACGTCGAGCGCGGTTATCGAACCGAGAACGTGCTCGCTCTCACGGTGCAGGCCTGGCGCCATTATCCGGACGCCGTACAACGTGCGCAGTTCGTCGAGCAGACGGTCGAACGCGTAGCGACGCTGCCCGGCGTGCTCGCGGCGGGCGCCACCTCGTCGCTGCCGCTTGCCGAAGCGATCGGCACGGAGCAGGCGCTCTTCACGATCGTCGGTCAGCCCCGAGCCGGCGGTGAACTATTGGCCGCCCATGCCGCGATCGTCGCGGGCGACTACTTCGACGCCCTCGGCATTCCGTTGCGAGATGGCCGGCTGCTCGAGGCCACTGACGATGAAGATGCGCCGCGCGTGGTGGTCATCAACGAGGCGAGCGCACGCCGGTATTGGCCCGACGCAGATCCCATCGGCACAACCATCATGCTCGGGTTTGGCGGCCCGGAGCCCGCGCCCGCGGAGGTGATCGGCGTCGTCGCGGACGTTCGGCACGGCGGCCTCGACGAGGGGCCGCACCCAAGCGTCTTTGTTGCGCACGCGCAGTTTCCCACCGGAGCGCTGCACTTCACCGTCCGCACGGTGGGCGATCCGGCGCCCCTCGTCCGAGCGATCCAAGAAGAGATTTGGGTCATGAACCCGGCGATGCCTTTTGCGGGCGTGACCACGCTCGACGACTTACTCGAGACTTCGCTCGGCGGGCGGCGGTTGACGCTGCTTCTGTTGGGAGTATTTGCGGCTACGGCGCTCGCGCTCGCCGTAATCGGCACGTACGGCGTGCTGAGCTACGAATCGACGCGGCGCTCGCACGAGATCGGCGTGCGTATGGCGCTCGGCGCGCAGCCGGCTGGAGTCGTGCGGCTCGTCGTCGGCGAAGGGTCTGCGCCTCGCCGCAATCGGCATCGGGATCGGCGCCGTTCTCGCCTTTGGCGTGACTCGCTACCTCGCGAGCTACCTCTTCGGGGTCAGCGCTTTCGACCCGCTGACTTTCGTCGGCATCGCGCTGCTGCTGCTCGCGGCCACGACCGTTGCGAGCTACCTGCCCGCGTTTCGGGCGGCGCGAGTGAATCCGATGGTGTCCGTGCGAGCGGAGTAACGAGGGCCGCGACCAGGGATTTGACAGTTGGCGAGCAGATTACGGCGAAAAGAGTAGACGCGATGGAAACACTGCTGAGCGGTTACTACACGCGAACGATTCTCGTTCAGGAAATCCCTCCGCGGGCGGGTTTCGAGAGGCGCGCGTCGCGCGCGGGGTAGCCAATGCAAACTTTCCAGCAGGACCTGAAGCACGCCTTGCGGATGTTCCGCGAGAATCCCGGGTTCACAGCAACGGCGATCGCGGCGCTCGCACTCGGGATCGGCGTGAACACGGCGATTTTCTCAGTCGTGAACGCCGTGCTGCTGAAGCCGGTGCCCTTCCCCGAGCCCGACAACCTCGTCCAACCGGTGAATACCCTGGACGGCGCGCCGTTCGGCCCCAACACGTCGCCGGCCAAGTTCATGCACTGGCGCGCGCAGAGCGACATCTTCGAGGACGTCGCGGGCTACGACAACACATCGCTGAACTACACGAACGGCGACATACCGGAAGTTCTCACGGCGACTCATGTTTCCGAAGCGTACTTCCGCGTGTTCGGCGCGCCGATCGCCGAGGGCCGCACCTTCGCGCCCGACGAAGATCTGCCGGGAGCGGCGCTTACCGTGGTTCTCAGCCACGACTTCTGGACGCAACGGCTCGGCGGCGATCCGGATATCGTCGGCAAGAGCATTTCGCTGAGCGGCGACGCGCACACCGTGATCGGCATCGTCGGTCGGGGCTTCGACCTACGCGAGTTCGGCGACCCCAAGCTTTGGGTGCCGCTGCAACTCGACCCGAATGCGACCGATCAGGCGCACTTCTTTCGCGTGGCGGCCCGGCTGAAGGCAGGCGTAACCGTCGCTGAGGCGCAGGCGCGTCTTGCAGCGGCCGCCGCTCCGTATCGCGAACGGTTTCCGACCGCGTTGCGGGAAGGCGAGAGCTTCGGGGTCGTCAGCCTGCAGCAGGCGCTCGTCGGCCCCGACGCGCGCAACACGCTCTGGGTGTTGCTCGGCGCCGTGACATTAGTACTGCTGATCGCATGCGCTAACGTCGCGAACCTGTTGCTGATTCGAGCGACCGGACGGCGCCGCGAAATCGCGATTCGCGCTGCGCTCGGCGCCGGCCGCGGGCGCATCGTGCGGCAACTGCTCGCCGAGAGCGCGTTGTTGTCCGTGGCAGGAGGCGCGTTGGGTCTCGTCGCGGGCTTCGTCAGCATGCGCGCGCTGCTCACCGTGAACACCGCCGGACTCCCGCGCCTCGGCGACGCGGGCTCCTTGCTGGGAATGGACTGGCGCATCGTGACGTTCACCGTGGCGTTGTCGCTCGCGACCGGGCTGCTGTTCGGCCTCGTTCCTGCGTTCGTAGGCTCGCGCGCGGACTTGAATGCGGTGATCAAAGACTCGAGCAGCCGCTCCGGGAGCGGTTTCCAACAGAACAAAACCCGCTCCGTGCTCGTGACGCTGGAGATCGGCCTGGGCGTGGTGCTGGTGATCGGCGCCGCGCTGCTGATTCGTACGTCGCTCGCGCTCGCTCAGGTCGACCCTGGATTCAATGCCGCGAACGTCCTCACGCTGAAAACGTCGCTGTCCGGGCCGAGATTCGTGACGACGGACAGCGTCGATGCGACTTGCGCGGCGCACTCGAGCGCGTGCGCGCGCTACCCGGTGTCACCGCGGCTGCCGCGACATGCTGCGTACCGTTGCAAGGCAGCCCAGATCTGCCGTTCAACATCCTCGGGCGTGCCAACGAGCAAGGACCGTTCACCGGCGGGAGCGACTTCGTGATCGGCGGCTCCGGTTACTTCGAGACCTTCCAGATTCCCGTGTTGCGCGGCCGCGGCTTCGATCAGAGCGATAACGGCGCCGCGCCGGCCGTTGCCGTCATCAACCAGGCGTTCGCGAATCGGTACTGGAGTGGCGGCGCCGATCCGCTCGACGACCGCATCTTGATCGGCGGCGGCCTCATGCAAGCCTTCGCCGAAGAACCCGTGCGCCAGATCGTCGGCATAGTCGGTGACGTGCGCAGCAACAATCTTGGCGAAGACCCGGTACCCACGACGTACGTGCCGCACGCCCAGATGCCAGACGCGTTCAACGCCTTCTTCGTCAACACCACTCCATTGGTATGGGTAGTACGCACACAGGCAGACCCGGCTTCCGTCTCGGAGGCAATCCAGGAGGAACTGCGGGAAGCGACGGGCCTTCCCGTCACCGCGGTGCAGTCGATGGAGGAGGTGATGGCGATCTCGACGTCACGCGCGCGGCTCAACATGCTCCTGATGAGCATTTTCGGCGGCGTCGCGTTGCTGCTGGCCGCGATCGGGATCTACGGCCTCATGGCCTACTCGGTGCAGCAGCGCACGCAAGAGCTCGGCATTCGGATCGCGCTCGGGGCCGAGCCGCGGCAAGTGCACAACATGGTGGTACGGCAGGGCATGTTGCTGACGGCGATCGGCGTCGCCGCCGGGCTCGTCGTAGCGTTCTATCTCGCCGATGTGCTCGCGAACATTCTGTTCGGAGTTCAACCGCGCGATGCCGGTGTGTTCGTCACAGTCCCCGTCGTGCTAACGCTGATAGCGCTCGCGGCGGTCACAATCGCGGCGCGGCAAGCGAGCCGCGTCGATCCGCTCGAGGCGCTGCGCTACGAGTAACGCGCCAGATCGCGAGGAGTAGGGGCGATGGAAGCATTGCTACGCAACGTTCGCTATGCCTTCCGAACACTGGCTCGGACGCCCGGCTTCACGATCACCGTAGTATTGACGCTCGCTCTAGGCATCGGCGCGAACAGTGCCGTGTTCTCCGCCATCGATAAGATTCTGCTGCAGCCGCTCACCTTCCCGGAAGCCGACCGCCTGGTCCTCGTGAGCGAAACGCGCGAGGGGACGCCGATCAGCAATACGGCTCCGGTCCGTATCGAAGAATGGAACGAGCTCGGCACCACGTTCGATGCGATTACCGGGTACTACACCGAGGACGTGTCGGAGACTTCCGGGGATCTACCGGAGAAGTTCCGCTTGGCGCGCGTGGCGCCCCGTTTCTTCGATGTCTGGGGCGTTGCCCCCGCCATGGGGCGAGGGTTTACCCGTGCCGAGAGTCAGGAAGGCGCAGAGTCCGTCGTCGTGATCAGCGACCGCTATTGGCGAACGCATCTCGACACCGATCCGAACGTTCTCGAGAGACAGCTTCGCCTCGGCGATCAGGAGTTTTCGATCGTCGGTGTGATGCCCGCGTCGTTCCGGTTCTCGGACCGCGACGTCGACCTCTGGGCCCCAAGAATTTATCTCCCCTGGATGCTGCAGAACAGAAACAACCTTTGGTATAGCGCGTTCGGCCGTCTCAAAGCGGGAGTGTCGCTCGAGCAGGCGCGCGCCGATCTTGGCCTGGTTCAGGCGCGGCTCGCCGAGCAGTATCCCGAAACGGACCGCGACGTCGGAGTGCTCATCGAGCCGCTCAAAGAGACGACCGTGAGCAGCGTCCGCGGCTCGTTGTGGTTGTTGTTCGGTGCGGTGTCGGTCCTGTTGTTGATCGCTTGTACCAACATCGCGGCCTTGCTTCTATCGCGCGCGGCTCGGCGTGAGCAAGAGCTGTCGGTACGCCTCTCGCTCGGGGCATCAAGGTGGACCGTAGCTGCCCAGACTCTGACCGAGACGGCCCTGCTCGCGGTGGTCGGCGCCGTGCTCGGTCTGCTGGTCGCAGGGGCGGCGTCGGCAGCGGTTCGCGGGTTCGTCCCGGAGTTCCCGCGTATCGACGAGATCGCGCTCGACGGCCGGGTCCTGCTTTACACGTTGCTCGCGATCATGACCGTCACGATTCTCTGCGGCTTGCTGCCTGCGATCCGGAGTGCGCGCCGCGGTGTCGGCGGCGACGATGCCCGAGGCCCGCCGCACGCAGGTGTCGACGCGCCATTCGCTGCAGTGGTTGTTCGTCGGCGTGCAGGTGGCGCTGTCGGTCGTGCTGCTTGCCGGCGCAGGGTTGCTGATCCGCAGCTTTCACGAGATCTCGCGAGTCGACCCTGGTTTTGAGCCACGTCGCGTGCTGAGCTTCCGCGTCAGCGGTGCGTACGAGGACTTTGACGGCCTCGCCGCGCACGTCGCGGGCATTCTCGATGAGCTGCGGGCGCTGCCGGGCGTCGAGGCGACGGCCACGTCGGCGCCAGTGCCCGGCGTCGTCGACGACGGTTCCGGTTTCCAGTTCGGGCTGACCGAGTACGAGTTGCTCGATGGCCGAGCGGGGGCGGAGCAGCGCGTGCTGTCGGAGTTCCGCGTCGTCTCCCCGAGCTACTTCGCGACGATGCAAATTCCGCTCGTGGCTGGCGAGTTGTGCAGAGCACAGCCTTCCGATGCTTCCGTTGAAGACGTCATGGTGAACGCGGCGTTCACTGCACGTTATCTCGCCGGTGCGTCCGCCATCGGGCTGCGCATGACGGCAGGCGGCGGATTGGTTCGCAGCATCGTCGGCGTCGTTGGGGATGCTCGCGAGTACGCGTTGGACCGCGAGCCCGTTCCCACCGTGTATGCGTGCCGCACCGAGTACGCGAATCCCGCGCTTGCCTTTCTCGTCCGGACGCGCGGCGAGCCGACCGCGCTCGCCGAAACCGTGCGCGCGAAGATCAAGGACCTCGAGCCGCTCCGTGCCGTCTTCGACGTCGCGACGCTCGAGGACCGGATCGGCGACGAGTATGCGCAAGATCGGCTCCGCACGGTCGCGCTCGCGCTGTTCGCCGGAACGGCTCTGTCGCTCGCCTGCCTCGGCGTGTACGGCACCTTGAGCTACGTCGTGAGTCTGCGCCGGCGGGAGGTCGGTCTGCGCGTCGCGCTCGGCGCGCTGCAAATCAACATCGTGTCGGAGTTTCTGCTGAAAGCGCTGCGCGTCGTTGGCATCGCGTGTGTCACCGGTCTCGTATTGTCCTTCGCATTCACGCGCGCGCTATCCGGAATGCTTTACGGCGTCACGCCGTTTGACCCGCCGACATTGTCCGGCGTGATAGTCATCGTCACCGCCGTCGCCGCGCTCGCTGCACTTCTACCTGCGATCCGCGCATCGCGGATGGATCCGATGCAGGCGCTGCGGGAGGAGTGAGGGCGATCGCTTGGCAACGCGAACAACTCTCGTTCAAGAAACACCTCCGCGGAAGTGCGGTACGAACTGCGGGGGAGGGAGGGACCGACGATGAGTCACTCTAAATGTGCATTCCGCTTGAATGGATACGATCCCTTCGTGCTCGTCACGGCGTTGGCGCGCTCACGGTCGTCGTGCTCGCCGCGAGCTGGCTGCCGGCGCACCGACCCGCGAACGTCGCTCCGATGGACGCGCTGAGGTACGAGTGATGCTGACCGGTCTATTGCAGGATCTCCGCAGCGGCGCGCGCCTCCTCGCGCGCAATCCGGGCTTTACCTTGATCGCCGTCATCTCACTCGCCGTCGGCATCGGAGCGAACACGGCGACGTTCAGCTTCGCCGACGCGTTGCTGCTGCGGCCCTTGCCCGTCTCTCAGCCAAACGAGGTCGTTACCGTCGGCTCGATGAACGTAGCGACCGGGGGCACCGATCTGCTGCGGGCATCCTACCGCGACTACGTCGACCTCCGAGACGCCAGTGCCAGCTTCGCCGGCGGCCTGGCAGCGTTCGAGGACATTGCAGTGCAGTTCCTTGCTGCTCCCGAAGCGGCACCGGAGATTCGGACGGCGACGCTCGTGTCCGGCAACTTCTTCAGCGTCATGGGCGTGCAGCCGGCGCTCGGGCGCGCGTTTCGGCCCGACGAAGACGAAGTCCCGGGCCGCGACGCGGTTGCCGTTCTAAGTTACCGCTTCTGGGAGCGCGAGCTCGCGGCCGATCCCGAGGTGCTCGGTCGTCGGGTGCGCCTGAACGGGATCGAGCTCACCGTCATCGGTGTCGCACCCGAACGGTTCATTGGCGTCGACCTGTTTGTGCGGCCTGACCTCTATGTACCGATGATGATGTGGCCCGCCCTGGTAGGCGACGATCAGCCGAGTCCGCTGGAGCAGCGCGAGCGGCGAGTCCTCGAGCTCAAGGGACGCCTGCGCGACGGCGTCACTTTGGAGCAAGCGCGCGCGGACGTGGCCCGGATCGGCGTCGCGCTCGCGCAGGAGTATCCCGCGACGAATCGGAGCTACGAGACACGTGTGCGCACCGAGTTGCAAAATCGTTTTTCGGAAAATGAATTCCTGCTGACGGCGATCGCGCTGTTGGTGCTGCTCGGCGCTGTCGTTTTGCTCGTGGCGTGTGTCAACGTCGCAGGCTTGCTCACGAGCCGTGCCCCCACGAGAGACAATGAGATTGCCGTGCGGCTGTCGATCGGTGCCGGGCGCGCGCGGATAGTCCGGCAGTTGCTCACGGAGAGCGCGCTGCTCGCGTTGTGCGGCGCATTGGCCGGCGTGGCCGTCGGGTATCTCGGCATCCAGCTCTGGAAACAGATCCCCATGGAAGACGATCTGACCATTGAGCTCCTGTTTCAAATGGATCGACGAGTCCTATTCGTCAATTTGGCCGTCGCGGCGGCGAGCATCCTCGTGTTCGGCTTGATGCCGGCGCTTCGCGCTTCGCGCGCGAGCCTGACGGGCGTGCTCCGCACGACGGGAAGCGGACGGGCCGCGCGGGCGGGTTGGGGACGCGGCACCCTGGTCGTGGTGCAAGTGGCGCTGTCGGTGGTCTTCATTGCCATCACGGCGTTCATCTATGCGAGCTTCCTCAGGGAGCTCGCCGCCGGCCCCGGCATGCGGACCACCGGTGTGTTGACCATGAGCTTCAACACCGAGCTTTCGCGCTACAGCTCGGACGAGGCGCAGCGATTCTACGAACGGCTCGCCGACCGCGCGCGCGAGGTCGCCGGCATCGAGGCGGTGTCGATCGCGTCGTTCATCCCCACGTCGGGACTTTCGGTGGGTCAAACATCCATCGTGCCCGAGGGGCACGAGTTTCCAGCCGGGATCGACAGCGAGACCGTGTTGACGAGCTACGTGGACGCCGGTTTCTTCGAGCTCATGGAGATTCCCGTCATTCAGGGACATGGGTTCGGCACGACCGATACAGCGGACGCACCGCGTGTCGCCGTCGTCAACCAGACGCTTGCGGATCAATTCTGGCCGGGTCGGAGTCCTGTCGGGCAACGCTTCCGTGCGAACGGCGCTGACGGACCGTGGGTCGAGATCGTCGGAGTTGTCCCAACGGCGCGCTACTTCACCATCTCGGACCCGCCGCGGAGCTTCATGTATCTGCCGTACGCACAGGTGCCGCAGAGCCAAATGACGCTCGTAGTGCGCTCGACGGGCGATCCGCTCACCTTCGCGGAGCCGCTCCGCGCTCTGGTGCGCGACCTCGACCCGAATCTCGCGGTGGCGGCCGTCCGCACGATGGACTCGCTGTACTACGACTCGGCCGTCCGCAGCTTCTTGGTGTTCATGTACGCCGTTGCGGCAATGGGCGTAATGAGCGTGACGCTCGCCTTCGTCGGCCTCTATGGCCTCGTGGCCTCGAGCGTCAGCCAGCGCACCCGCGAGATCGGCATCCGGATGGCCGTCGGCGCAGACCAGAGAAGAGTTCTCAGGATGGTGCTCGGCCAGGGCCTCCGTGTGACCGTGATTGGCGTAGGCCTTGGGCTCGCTGCTGACGTTCGGCGCCGACCAGGCGTTGCGGGCCGCCTTTCCCGGGGGTAACGCCGGTGCCGGACGAGACCTTATCGAATACGTGCGCGTGATCGCGGCGATGTTGGCCGTCACCGGTTTGGCGGCCTATCTGCCCGCTCGCCGAGCAGCGCGCATCGAGCCGACGCGCGCGCTGCGGCACGAGTAGCAGCTGGATGCGGTGCTGTTTGCGCCGGTCGATCCGGCTGCAAACCCTTTCCGAGGTTCGCGCATCAAAGCGTTATGCGCTGTCGTTCTCGTGGGGCCGGAACGGATCCCGAAACCGGGACGCGGGAGAGTCGATTGCGGGACGGCGGCCTGCGTCGCGTCTGTCGTGGCATTCGGCTTTCTTCAAGTGATACAGAGACTTGCGCGTTATGCGTCGATTGGCACGGTCGTGGCATTAGCCGGACGTAGGGGCGTGTGCCCAACAACAACGGAAAACGAAGTGGAGTGCCGATGATTCGCATGCAGGGGGTCGAGAAGTCGTATCCGTATAAGGGCGGACGCACGTGGGTCCTGCGGCAAATCGCCCTCGAGATCGGCGAAGGCGAGTTCGTGACGATCATGGGCCCCTCGGGGTCCGGCAAGTCGACGTTGCTTGCGATCATCGGAATGCTCGACGGGGAGTTCGACGGCGAGTACTGGTTCGACGACGAAGCCGTGCACGGCTCGAGCCCGAAGCAACGCAACGTCCTCCACAAGGACAATGTCGGCTTCGTGTTTCAGCAATTTCATTTGCTCGACGACCTGACCGTGTACGAGAACCTCGACATCCCACTTTCGTACCGCAACGTCGCCCGCAAGGAACGCGAGGCGCGCGTTGCGGAAGTGCTCGATCGCTTCCAGATCGTCGGCAAGAAGGACCTCTACCCGCCGCAGCTCTCGGGCGGGCAACAGCAGCAAGTCGCGGTGGCACGGGCGGTGATCGCGAACCCACGCGTCGTGCTCGCGGACGAGCCCACCGGCAGCCTGCACTGGGGCCAAGGCGAGCAGATCATGCAGCTCTTGCGCAAGCTCAACGAGGAGGGCACGACGATCATTCAAGTTTCTCACGACGAGCGCGTCGCCGGCTTCGGTCGGCGCGTCATCAAGCTCGAGGACGGTTGGATCAGCGGCGAGAGACGTTAGGAGCAGCACATGAAACTACTACGAATTGCAGACATAAACGCAGTGAGAAACGCGGCATTCAACGCGACGCTCGTGCTGGCGATAACACTGGGCGCAGGCGCAAATGCGATCGCGCAAGACATCACTGGCTCGTTCGAGCGAAATCTCGACGTCGGCGACTCGATCGAGCTCGACGTCGCGACGGGATCGGGCGCGATCACGGTGCGCGACGGCCGCGCCGGCCAAGTCGCGATTCGCGGGCGCATCGTCGCGCGCGACGAATGGCTGCGCGACGAGGATGACGCCGAGGAATTGGTTCGGCGCATCGAAGCGGACCCGCCCATCGAGCTCAACGGTACGAATTTGCGAGTCGGCTACCTCGAGGAGCGGGATTCTCGCGGACACGTCTCGATCAGCTATGAGATCGAGGTTCCGGCCGATACGCGTGTGCGCTCGCGCAGCGGCTCGGGCTCGCAAACGCTGTCGGGCGTGACCGGCCCCGTGGAGGCGCGCTCGGGATCGGGCACGCTCAGGCTCACGAACATCGGCGGCGCCGTCGACGCCAGTGCGGGCAGCGGCTCGATCCGCGGAGAAGGCATCGCGGGTGCATTTACGGCGCAGACCGGAAGCGGCTCGGTCACGCTCGAGCAAAGCGCGCCCGGCGACGTCGTGATTTCCACGGGCTCCGGCAGCAGCCGGTATGAGTGGAGTCGAGGGAGCGCTGCGTGTTCGCTCCGGCAGCGGCAGCGTCACGGTCGAAGGGGCGCAACAGGGACCTTGGGATCTGAAGCAGGTTCCGGCTCCATCGCAATTCGGCTACCCGACGAGGCCGCTTTCGAGCTCGACGCTCAAGCCGGCTCCGGCGGCGTGTACACGGATCATCCGGTCGCCGTGCAGGGACAGGTTCAGCGTAACCGCTTGAGCGGCGAAGTCCGCGGCGGAGGCCCGTTGCTGCGCGTGCGCACCGGGTCGGGCGGCATTCGGATCGAGTGATCGGAGCAAGAACGTGAACGCGCTTCGCTATGCGACGAGGCAATTCGTCCGAAACCCGGGGTTCAACGCAATCGTGGTGCTCACGCTTGCGCTTGGCATCGGCGCGACCACGCTGATCTTCAGCGTGATCGAAGGCGTATTGCTCGAACCGCTGCCGTACCCGCAGTCCGATCGCATCGTGCGGGTATACCAAGTGAACGAGGGGCGGAGCAGCCGCGGGCGTTTTTCCGACCCGAATTTCACGGACCTCAAGGAGCAAAACAGGTCGTTTGCGGCGTTCGCGCAGTTCGGCGCGCTGAACCAGTCCGATCTCCGGCGGCAGCGAGCCGACGCGCAGCTTGGTGGCATACGTATCGCGGGAGTTCTACGACGCGATAGGTGTGCAGCCGGCGCAGGGTCGCGCGTTCACGGCCGAGGAGCTCAGCCCCGGCGCCGCGCCCGCGGTGCTGATTAGCCACGGCTATTGGCAGCGCTATCTCGGCGGCGCCGCAGACTTCGCATCGCGCTCCCTCACGATCGGCGATCGTTCGCATGCCATCGTCGGCGTGATGCCGCCGGGGTTCGATTTTCCGGCCGGCGCGCAGCTTTGGGCGCCGCGCGAGCTCGTGCCGCCGATCCCCCAGCGTCGTCGCACAATTGGGAGGCTCTGGCCCGGCTCGCACCCGGCGTGACGATGGCGCAGGCGCGCGAGGACCTCGGCGCCATTGCGCGGCGACTCAAGGTCGAGCATGGCGCTAACATTGGATGACCGACGCCGCAGTTATCTCGTTGCACGACAGCGTCGTTGGCACCGTGCGCAGCGCGCTCTACGTGCTCGCAGCAGCCGTGACGCTGCTCTTCTTCGTGGCGTGCGCAAACGTCGTCAGCATGCTGCTCGCACGTGCCGTCGGACGCGAGCAAGAGCTCGCGGTGCGCGTCGCGCTCGGCGCAGGACGCTTGCGCCTCGCGCGCCAGTTTCTCGCCGAGGCCGCAGTGCTGTGCGCGGCGGGAGGCGCGATCGGCATCGCGGTGGCGACGGGCGGTCTGCAGCTGCTTGGAGCGCTGCACGCCGGCGCCTTGCCGCGGGCCGAGGAGATCGGGCTCGACTGGACCACGGTCGCGTTTGCTGCCGGTCTTTCGCTCGCGGCCGCGGCAGCACTGAGCGCGCTGCTCGCATGGCGCGCCGGCGGCGCGGATGCCGCCTTGAGCATGAACCGCAGAGGGTTCACGGGAGGCCGCCGCTCATGGCTGCGCGAAGGTCTCGTTGCGGCGCAAGTCGCCATGGCTCTCGTCTTGGTGGTCGGCGGCATCCTGCTCGGACGCAGCTTCCAGCATCTCATCGGCGTGGATCCCGGCTTCGAGACCGACGGCCTGATGCTCATGAGCGTCGCTCTGCCGCGTGCGCGCGACGGAGAAGATACGACGCCGCTCGCGCGCTTTCACGAAGAGGTGATCGAACGGCTGCGAGCGCTGCCGGGTGTCGAAGCGGCCGGCGGAGTCACGTTTGCGCCGCTCGCGGGCGATCCCACCTCGAGCGGGACGTTCGTAAATCTGACCCAGCGTGACGAAATCACCGACGCTGGACGAATTTGTCGCCGCTGCGGTCGATCCAGCGCGCTCCGGATATGCCGAATTCCGCGTCGCGAGCGAGGAATACTTCGCCGCAGCCAACATCCCATTGCTGCGCGGCCGCCTGTTCGAGCGCGGCGATGCACCAACTGCAGAGCACGTCGCCGTCGTCAGCCGATCGCTCGCCGAAAACGAATGGCCGGGCGAGGATCCGATCGGCAAGCTCATCCAGTTCGGCGGCATGGACGGCGACGTCACGCCGTTTACGATCGTCGGCATCGTCGGCGACGTTCGCGAGTTCGGGCTCGACTCCGAGCCCCGTCCAACGTTTTACGCCTACTACCGCCAACGGACGCGCGTACTGTCGCAGTTTTGGACAGTCATCCGTGCACCCAACGCTGAGCTGCTCGTGCCGGCGGCGCGGCAGATCGTCCAAAGCATCAATCCGAACCTGTCGCCCGACTTTCGGTCCTCGGAGCAGCTGTTGTCGACCGCAGTCGCGCCGCGCCGCTTCAATCTCGTGATGCTCGGCGTATTCGGGGGCGCCGCCCTGTTGCTCGCGCTCGCCGGAATCTACGGAGCGATCGCTTTCAACGTCGCGCAGCGCACGAAGGAGATCGGCGTGCGGCTCGCGCTCGGCGCGCTCGGCGCCGGCGTCATCGGAATGGTCGTGCGCCGCAGCTTGGTTTTGGCGAGCGCGGGAATCGTG
This sequence comes from uncultured Gammaproteobacteria bacterium, assembly GCA_963744305.1. Taxonomy (GTDB): domain Bacteria; phylum Pseudomonadota; class Gammaproteobacteria; order Steroidobacterales; family Rariloculaceae; genus FEN-1219. The sequence goes on along the minus strand of CAVUTF010000011.1, from coordinate 11,372 downwards.
GTCGGGCTTGCCGTCGCTCTCGGCGCGTCGCAGCTCATTGCCGCACTGCTGTACGACGTGTCGCCTCGCGATCCGGTCGCTTACTTCGCGGCGGCCATGATGCTGCTGCTCGCTGCGGCTGTGGCGTCGTGGCTCCCGGCGCTGCGCGCAGCCCGTGTGGATCCGATGATCGCGCTGCGGCAGGAGTGAACGTGTTTGCGGGCCCTCGGCGAGGCAAACTTTTGAGTTTCACCTCCCCAAGGCAAAACTCGGAGTATCCGCCGGGGGTCCGCGCCCTTCATGACGAATCCAGTTGCGCCGCAGCCATGCGCCGACTATGAATAGCCGATGCCTACGCGAACCCCCCGCATCTTCGTAGCCGACGACCAGCGCGACGTCGTCGAGTCGCTGCGCCTGCTGCTCAAAGGCGAGGGCTACGCCGCCGAAACGTTCGAGCACCCGGAGGCGCTGATCGCCGCCCTGCGCGAGCGCACGGCCGACGCCGTGCTCATGGACCTGAACTACACGCGCGACACGACGTCGGGCGACGAAGGCCTCGATACGTCGCGCGTATCCGCGCGTTCGACGCCCACACGCCGATCGTCGCTCATGACGGCCTGGGGCAGCGATCGGGCTCGCCGTCGAAGGCATGCGCCGCGGCGCGCAGGACTTCATCGAGAAGCCGTGGGACAACGAGCGGCTGCTGACGGTGCTGCGCACGCAAGTCGCGCTCGGCCGGGCGTTGCAGCCGCACGCGCGCGCTCGAGGCCGAGAACCGCCAGCTCAAGGCCGTCGGACGGCGAGCTCATCGCCGAGTCGCCGGCCATGCAGCCCGTGCTCGAGACGATCGAGCGCGTCGCGCCGACCGATGCGAACGTGCTGATCACGGGCGAGAGCGGCTGCGGCAAGGGCCTCGTCGCGCGGCTGATTCACGACGGCTCGCCGCGGCGCGAGCGCAGCCTCGTCACCGTCAACATCGGCAGCCTTGCCGGAGACGGTGTTCGAGAGCGAGATGTTCGGCCACGTGAAGGGCGCGTTCACGGACGCGAAGAACGATCGCGTCGGCCGCTTCGAGCTCGCCGACGGCGGCACGCTGTTCCTCGACGAGATCGCGAACATTCCGGTCGCGCAGCAGGCGCGGCTGCTGCGCGTGCTCGAGGACGGCGAGTTCGAGCGGCTCGGCTCGTCGCGCACGCAGCGCGTCGACGTGCGCGTGCTCGCGGCGACGAACGCCGACATCGACGGCAGAGATCGACGCGGGCCGCTTTCGCAGCGACCTGCTCTATCGGCTGAACACGATCCACATCCATCTGCCGCCGCTGCGCGAGCGCGGCGACGACATCGTGCGGCTCGCGCAGCGTTTCCTCGAGCAGCACGCGCAGCGCCATCGCCGACCCGTTGACGGCGATTCGCGGAAGCCGCGCTGTCGGCGCTGCGCCGTTACGCGTGGCCGGGCAACGTGCGCGAGCTCAATCACGTCATCGAGCGCGCCGTGCTGATGGCGCGCGGCGCGTCGATCGAGCCCGCGGACCTGCGCCTCGATCGCCGGCGACGGCGCCCGGCCGACCGGCGGCCGATGACGCTCGAGGCGATCGAGCAGGACGCGATTCGCGCGGCGCTCGCGCGCCACGACGGCAACGTCGTCGCCGCGGCCGACGAGCTCGGCATGAGCCGCTCGGCGCTGTATCGGCGCATGGAAAAATTCGGCTTGTGACCCGCGGCCGCAAGCGCCTGCGTTTCCAAAACCGAGTCCTGCTCGCTCGTTTGCTGGCCGTAGTGCCCGGCTGGTCGCGGGGACGGTCGTCCTGCTGCTATCTGTCGAGCGCCAGCGCCGGCGCTGCGCTGGACGTTTCATCGGCTTTCGTGACGTTCTTCGTGCTGATCGGCCTCGTGGCGGTGCGGCGGCACGTCGTGCGGCCGCTGCAAACGCTCGCGAACATGCTCGAGGCGCTGCGCGAAGGCGACTACTCGATGCGCGGCCGCAACGTCGACCCGGAAGACGCGTTCGGCGAAGTCATGGTCGAGGTCAACACGCTGAGCCGCACGCTGTACGACCAGCGGCTCGAGGCGCTCGAGGCCGGCGCGCTGCTGCAGAAAATCATCGCCGACGTCGACATCGCGGTGTTCGCGTTCGACGGGCGCTGCGCCTGCGCATCGTGACAAACCGCGCCGGCGAGGCGTTGCTCGGCGGGACGATCGAGAGCTCTGCAAGGCCGCAGCGCGGCAGAGCTCGGGCTCCCGCGATGCTCGCCGAGCCGTCGGGCCGCATCGTTGCGCACGTCTTTCCTGGCGGCGGCGGCCGGTGGGAAATTCGCCGCCGCAGCTTCCGCGAAGGCGGCAAGCCGCACGAGCTGCTCGTGATCTCGGAGCTGACGCCGCGCGCTGCGCGAAGAAGAGCGCCAAGCGTGGCAGCGCATCGTGCGCGTCATCGGCCACGAGCTCAACAGCTCGCTCGCGCCGATCAAGTCGATGGCGGGCACCGTGCGCAAGCTCGCTGCAGCGCGATCCGCCGCCCGCCGACTGGCGTGACGACGCGCACGCGGGGCTCACGATCATTCACGATCGCGCCGAGTCGCTCGAGCGCTTCATGGGCGCGTACGCGCGGCTCGCACGGCTTGCCGCCGCCGACGCGCCGCAACGCCGATTTCGCGGCGCTCGTGCGGCGTATCGCGTCGCTGCACGGCGAGCGCGTCGCCGATCGAGCCGAGCCCCGCCGCGCAGGTCATGCTCGACGCCGATCAGATCGAGCAGGTTCTCATCAACCTGATCAGAAATGCGGTCGAAGCCGCGGGCGAAGACGGCGGCGTGCGCGTCCGCTGGACGACGAGGCGTAGGCCGTTTGCTCGTCGAAGTCGAGGACGACGGGCCGGGTCTCGCGCGAACCGATAATCTATGGGTGCCGTTCTTCACGACCAAACCCGGTGGCACGGGCATTGGCCTCGTGCTGTCGCGCGAGATCGTCGAGAACCACGGCGGCAGCATCACCCTCGAGAATCGCTGCGGCGCGCATGGCTGTATCGCACGGATCAAGCTGCCGCTCGACTGACCCATCACCACCCGCCACCGCCGCCGCCCCCGGAGCTGCCGCCACCACCGCCACCGCTTCCCCCGCCGCCCGACGACGACGAAGGCGCAGCCACGCCGGCCGCCATCGCACCCGCCGCGCTAGACCAGGCGCCCGACGCTCCGCCGCCGCCGAACCCGCCCCCGCCGCCGCTCCATCCAGAATGCGAGTGGCCGCCGTCGCGATGCGAGGACGCCGGCCCGGGTTGCCACGCCGAAGGCGATGCACTGTCTGCGCCGAAGGCGCGAAACCATCGGTCCATCTGCTTGTCGAGCCCGAACGCGATCAGGTACGGATACCAGGCGTCGCGCAGCTGCGGTTGCGGCCGGGCGAGCTGCTCCGCGAAGTATGCTCGGGCGGCGCTGAGCTCTTTGCGCAGCTTGATCCGGGCGGTGTGGGCCTTGATAAAATCCTATGCCGCAGCTTGAAAAAGGCATCACCTTCGCCTTCGTCGAGTTTCTGCTGAGCGGCATACCGTACCTCGATTCAGCATCCAGAGCGTCCTCACTTTGCCGAAAAATCACTGTTCGCTACGTTTTTAGTAGGCGGATGTGGTTTGACCTGCTGCAAACGCTCATCGGAAGTTGTTATTCGTGAGTTTCTCGCGCACTTCGGCAAGCTGCTGCTCATCGCGCACCCTGATAGCGTCTACCGTGCCGAAATTGGGGGCCGGGAAAAACCCGCGGCTACGCCGCCTTCGCATCGCATGTCTTCTCCATTCTTGGGTACCCGAGCTCGGTTTTCGCCGTGGCGAACCGGGCAGCGAAAGGCACTCCGTATCACCTCGCGACCGCGCTCTTTTTTTCCGGCTGCCGATTTCATGAGTAGGCTGGGAGCCACTGGATTGGCTCGTCCGCGAGCCGGGCGGGGTGTTGATCGCCGCATCCATCCTCAAATATGCCGCCATTTGCTACGGAGTCTTCAAACTCTTTTCTTCAAGATTCCCGTCAGCCCCCCCCCCCCCCCCCCCCCTACGACTATACCTATTGCCTCACAGCGGCTTTGGGAGGTGTCCCGCTGCTGGTCGATTTCGAATTTGTTCAACCATCCATACCTTCGAAGAGCGGTCCGCTTCGCCTTTCCACAGCAGTCCGGCCCAGCCCGCGCAGCCTTGAGCCGATTGCTCCCTTTTGAGCCGCACGAGTTCAAGCACGAGGGTTAAGGAGGATTTTATTAAATCTTCAGAGACTGGGCCTACGATGTGGCGCTCTTGCTTGCCAGAAGGCACAGAATGATGACAAGATGCGAAATAGCGGAACGGCTCGGGAACCTTGATATTCAAGGATCGCGCAGGCAGTCTGGTGCCTCGAGAGAAAATGGAGCAAAGTGCCTCTCCGAAGCGCGTTATGAAACCCCAAAGCATAAATGTCAGATGGCAGAGCGGGCAGCGTTCTCCGCTTCCGCTAGGCGTGCGCTCCGAGGCCAGGCCGGATGAAAAATGAAAGCCAGATTTTTCCGCGTTGGTCCAATACGCTCGCCTGGGGGGGCATCGCCAGTCTTGTTCTCATGGGTGGCACGATAGATCGGCCTGCTTGCTGTGGTCACGCGCTCACCGTATCTCACCCGCGTAGACATGCCGCTCGAGCAGCCCGTTCCCTTCAGCCACGAACATCACGTCGGGGGGATGGGAATCGATTGCCGCTATTGCCACACCACTTCCGAAATTTCGCCCTTCCCCGGCGTGCCCTCAACCGAGACGTGCATGACGTGCCACTCGCAGGTCTGGAAGGACGCGCCCGTGCTCCAGCCCGTCCGGGACAGCTTTCTCAGCGGAAAGCCCATCGCGTGGAACCGCGTCCATGACCTGCCGGACTTTGTCTATTTCGATCACAGCGCCCATGTGGAACAAAGGCGTCGCCTGCCGCGAGTGCCACGGCCGGGTCGATCAAATGCCGCTCATTTCCCGACAGGAAACCCTCTTCATGGGCTGGTGCCTTGCGTGCCACCGCCACCCAGACGAAGCGCTCGGTCCGCGCCGAGCTGTGTTTAACCGCGCCCCCCGGATCAGAACGAAATCCGTTTCTGGCTGCAAACACACGCAGGTCGACCCCCATCCCGCGAAATGGAACGGCTTCCATCCGTAACAACCCAGCGCCTGACCGATTGCACGACATGTCATCGATGACCTACGTTCTCTCACCGATCTCCAAGAGCGAATCTCCGTGTTCGGGGCACCCAGCTGTGGAAAAGTCTGGATCAACTCGCGGACACGCCGGAGTTCCGGGAAGCCATCGAGCGCGAGTTTCCCATCGCAGCGGCCGAGTGGCCGGACACTCTCAGCCGCCGGCGATTCTAACCCTGATGGGAGCTTCGCTGGCGGCCGCCGGGTTGACGTCATGCAGCAGACAGCCGATCGAAAGGCTTGTCCCCTATGTCAAACAGCCGGAGGATCTCATTCCCGGCAAGCCGCTCCACTTCGCGAGCTCACATGTCCTCGGCGGCTTCGCCCGCGGCGTGCTGGTGGAGAGCCACGGGGGCGGCCCACCAAAATCGAGGGCAATCACAGCCATCCCGCCAGTCTCGGTGCGACTGATGTCTTCATGCAGGCCGCCATCCTCCAGCTCTACGATCCCGATCGCTCCCAGACCGTGCTTCATCGGGGATTCGCAAACACGTGGGATGCCTTTCTTGGCGCTCTCCTCCAGGAAGGGAACGAATGGGCGCGAAACGGCGGCATGCGCCTCGCTTTCGTCACCGGCGGCGTGACCTCACCCAGCCTGCGGCACCAGTTCCGGCGAATCTCAGACCGTTACCCGAACGCGCGCTGGATCGCTCACGAGCCCGCCTGCGAGTTGGAAAGCCCCCGCGTGCTTCCTTCGCTGGAGCGTGCCGACGTCATTCTCTCGCTCGATGCCGATTTCCTCGCCTGGGGGCCAGGAATGCTGACAAACGCCCGCACGTTCGCCAGGCGGCGCGAGCCAGGAAACGCCATGAACCGGCTCTATGTCGTAGAAAGTGTTCCGAGCCTCACCGGCGCGATGGCGGATCATCGGCTCCCGATGACGCCGTCGAGCATCGTTCGGCTGCCCGAGCAAATCCGCGCGGAAATGCGCGGCACGCCCGATCCCGCCGCCCCGCCGTGGCTCCCGCCGTTGGTCCGGGACCTTCGGAATCACGCCGGCCGCAGCCTAGTTCTGGCTGGAGAGTTCCTGCCGGATTCGGTGCGGCAGGGCGCGCGTCTGCTGAACGAGGAGCTTGGCAACGTGGGACGGACGGTGACCTATCCCGCGGAGGCTCTCATCCCCTCAGGCACGCACACTCTCGCCCAACTCGCGAATGAAATGCTCTCGGGAGGCATCGACGCCGTGTTCCTGCTAGACTGTAATCCCGTCTATACCGCACCGGTGGACGTTCCTTTCGCGGAGGCGCTCCGCAAAGTTTCGTTTTCAGTGCACCACGGACTCTATGCGGACGAAACCGCAGCGGTTTGCCGCTGGCACCTGCCGGACCTGCATGCACTCGAGAGCTGGGGCGACGCGCTCGCTCTCGACGGAACGGCAAGCATCATTCAGCCGCTCATCCAGCCACTATACGATGGTATTTCCCCGCACGTGCTCGCCGCCGCGCTGCTCATGGAGTGGCCGGCTATGGATTACGACATCGTCCGCAGCTACTGGCGCGGAATATTGCCCGCTGACGGCTTCGAATCCCTATGGCGCCGGGCACTGCATGACGGCGTGATGGCACGCACTCCAATGATTTCAGCGGCTGCAGCACTGCCGACACCACCACTGCCCGCACCACCCGCCGCCCCTAATCCGAACGTCGGCTCGGGCCTCGAATTGCTCATCCGGCCCGATCCGCACGTCTATGACGGGCGATTCGCCAACAACGCGTGGCTGCAGGAACTTCCCAAGCCGATGACAAAAATCGTCTGGGAAAACGCAGCACAATCGCGCCGGCGACGGCTGAAAGGCTGGGCCTCCATCACGCCGAGGAGATCGATCTCATCTATCGCGGACGCGGCATCCGCGCGCCCTTGTGGGTCTTGCCGGGCATGGCGGAGAACTGCGTCCAGGTCACGCTCGGCTACGGCCGCACACGCGCGGGAAAGGTCGGAAACGGGCTAGGCTTCAATCCTACCAGCTTCGCACAGCAGATGCACCTTGGGGCGGCCCTGGACTGGAAGTGCGCGCGGCGGGGCGCCTGCATCGCTTTGCGACCACCCAGGAACATAGCACGATGGCCGGGCGGGATCTCGTGCGCTTCGCGGATCTTGCGACATATCGGGAAACGCCGCATTTTGCCCAAGAGGAGGGACACACGCCTGCTCCGGACGAAACGCTCTATCCCCCGTATGCCTACGAGGGAAATGCTTGGGGTATGGCGATCGTCCTCGACGCGTGCATTGGCTGCTCCGTCTGCACGATCGCCTGCCAGGCGGAAAACAACATCCCGGTCGTCGGGCGCGATCAGGTGCAAAGGGGCCGCGAGAGCATCGAATTCGTGTGGACCGCTATTTCAGAGGAACGGTCGATCAGCCAGACATCCTGCACCAGCCGGTGCCGTGCATGCACTGCGAGAATGCTCCCTGCGAGACGGTCTGTCCCGTCGCCGCCACGCTGCACGACCACGAGGGCCTGAATGCGATGGTCTATAACCGCTCTATTGGCACCGATATTGTTCGAATAACTGCCCCTATAAGGTCCGCCGCTTCAACTTCCTCTCCTACGTCGATACCTCGACTCCCACGCTCAAGCTCCAACGGAATCCCAACGTGACGGTGCGCAGCCGCGGCGTGATGGAGAAATGCACGTATTGCATCCAGCGCATCAATTCCGCGCGCATGAACGCACGAAACGAAAACCGGCCCATCCGGGACGGCGAGATTGTTCCAGCCTGTGCCCAAGCTTGTCCGGCGGAGGCCATCGTCTTCGGAAACATCAACGATCCGGGCAGCCGTGTCTCCAAATCAGGGCCGATCCGCGCAATTATGGCTGCTCGCCGAGCTCAACACACGCCCCCGCACCACCTACCTCGCGAAGGTTTTCAATCCCAATCCCGAGCTGAAAAACGCATGAACTCGGCCGTCAAAGAATGCGAGCGCGTGAACGAGCAGATCAGCGCGATCGTCCTGAAAGGCCACCGCGTCGTGGGTGGCTATTCGGCTTCGGCATTTCGTTTTGCCTTCTTATGGTATTGAACCTCGCCATTGGATGCCTGTTTCTCAGGGGCGTCGGCATCTGGGGCATCAACATTCCGGTGGGGTGGGCCTTCGACATCACGAATTTCGTCTGGTGGATCGGCATCGGCCATGCCGGTACCTTTATTCGCAATCCTGCTCCTGCTCCATCAGGACTGGCGTACCTTGATCAACCGTTTTGCTGAGGCAATGACGATCTTTGCGGTGGCCTGTGCGGGCATGTTTCCGCTCATCCATCTGGACGTCCCCAAGTTTTCGACCGGATCCTCCCCTACCCGAGACCATGAATCTCTGGCCGCAATGGCGCAGCCCGTTGGTGTGGGACGTCTTCGCCGTTTTCACCTATCTCACGGTATCCATCGTCTTTTGGTATTTGGGCCTGATTCCCGATCTCGCCACCCTGCGCGATTGCGCCGGGCCGTTGTGGCTGCGTAGACTCTTCGGCGTGTTCGCCCTGGGTTGGAGGAACTCGATCAAACATTGGAAGCGCTATGAGACGGCTTATTTGCTCCTGGCCGCCTTGGCGACCCCCCTGGTGATCTCGGTTCACAGCGTGGTGAGTTTCGACTTTGCGGTCAGCCTCATTCCCGGTTGGCATTCGACAATCTTCCCGCCCTATTTCGTCGCCGGCGCCATTTTCTCGGGGTTTGCCATGGTGCTGACGCTCGTAATCCCCGTGCGCAAGTTTTACCGTCTCGAGAATCTTATCACCGACAGGCATCTCGACAACTCAGCCAAAGTCATGTTGGCAAGCGGACTGTTGGTGGCATTCGGCTACCTGAACGAGATCTTCACCGCGTGGTATAGTGATGAGGAATTCGACGCCTACCTCACACTGAACCGGATGCTAGGTTACTACGCGTGGGTGTATTGGCTCATGATGGCCTGCAATGTTGGCGTCCCCCAGCTCCTGTGGTTTCGAAACCTCCGCCGCAACCCGGCGTGCCTCTTTGTCATTTCGCTGCTGATCAATCTGGGAATGTGGGCGGAGCGCTTCGTCATCATCGTCACCAGTCTGCATCGGGATTTTCTGCCCTCCTCCTGGGGAATATTCCGCCCAACCATTTGGGATTGGGCGACCCGAAATGGATCCCTCGGTCTGTTTTTCACGTTGATATCTCTCTTTATCCGCCTGCTTCCGATGATTTCGATTTCGGAGGTGCGCCGAGCCGCCACGGAAAAAAGGCCATGAACGCGGCCTACGGAATTGTCGCCGAATTCGAGAGTCCCGAACAGGCGCTTGCCGCCGCAAAGCGTGTCTACGAAATGGGATATCGCGATCTCGATGCTTTCACGCCATTCGCGGTTGAGGGCTTGGGATAAGCCATCGGCTTCGAAAGGACCCGCCTCCCGTTGGTAACCCTGCTCTGCGGAATTCTCGGCGGCCGCTTGGCGTATTCCATGATGTGGTACACCTCGGTCGTAGGCTATCCGATGAATATTGGCGGCCGCCCCTTTCATAGCTGGCCCGCCTTCATTCCCATTACCTTCGAGTTGACCATTCTTTTTGCCGCTTTGGGAACCGCGATCGGGATGTTGATCCTCAACGGCCTGCCGCGGCCGCATCACCCGATCTTCAATACCCCGCACTACGCCGAGCGCAGCAGCTCCCATTTCTATGTCTGCGTCAAAACGTCTGATTCCCTTTATAACCTGAGCGCCACGCAGTGAGCTCCTGCGAAGTCTCGGCGCAAAAAATGTCTGGGAAGTTGAGCAGTGAAATGCAGAGAGTCTTCCAGGCCGGAGGACAATCTCCAAGGGCTGCCCCCTCCAAATGCTATCCCGGCGATGCGGACATGGTCCCTCTCTGAACTCTCGACTCAGGCGCGGGTGGCTTTGCGTCGTTGCGGCATGGGTGACCTGTGCCGGCTGCAGACCGCAAATGGGCGACCAGCCGAGATACGAAGCCTATGAAGCGAGCGACTTCTTCCCGGACGGGGCCGCCATGCGTCCACTCCCTGCCCACACGGTCGCGCGGGGTCAATTGCAGGCCGACGAGATTTTCTTCACGGGCATGCGCAACGGAAAGCTGGTAGCAGAGATTCCCGGCCAAATCACGACGGCGATGATCGAGCGGGGCCGCGAACGCTTCAATATCCACTGCGCTGTCTGCCACGGCTCCTCCGGCGCCGGAGACGGAATGATCGTGCAGCGCGGTTTTCCCACGCCGCCCTCCTTTCACAGCGACCGCCTGCGCGCCGCGCCGGCCGGCCACTTCTTCGACGTGATGACCCGTGGATACGGCGTGATGTACCCCTACGCCTCGCGGGTCACGCCGGGCTACCGCTGGGCCATCGTGGCCTACGTGCGGGCAGTTCAACTCAGCCAGAATGCTACGTTGGCGGATGTCCCCGCCGCCGAGCGGAGCCAGCTGGAAACGAAGCAGTCGCCATGAATTGGGAAAGCACAAGACTCCCGCGCATGGCGATATGGGCGACCGCCGGACTCATCGCAGCGTGCGCGATAGGCGCGTGGTTCGCTCCGAAGGCGTTTTTTGAAGTCTGGCTCGTGGCGTGGATTTTTTGGAGCGGACTGTCGTTCGGAGGCTTGATTCTCCTCATGCTCCAGCCCTTGACCGGCGGCGCCTGGGCGCAGGCAGTGCGATCTCCGTGCCTGGCGCTGGTCGGAACTGTGCCCGCTGCGGCGGTTCTCTTCGTACCCGTGCTTCTCGGAGCCGGATGGATCTATCCGTGGACAAACCGGGAGATCTTCACGCAGCACCATTGGCCGCACAAGGAACTCTGGCTCACGTTGCCTTTCTTCACCGGTCGTGCGATCATTACGTTAGCCGCCTTCGCGACGCTAAGCGTCCTGCTTCGCCGCTGGTCCGAGCCGGCTGACGAGAAGGCGCAAACGCGCCACTTGCGTGCGGCGAGCTGCATCGGATTGATTCTGTATTTCATACTCATGACGTTCGCTGCGACGGACTGGGTGATGTCACTCACGCCGCAGTGGTATTCCACGCTGTTTCCGACCCTTCTCATGACCGGACAATTTCTTTCGGCGCTGGCGTTTCTGATTTTTGTGCGCTGCCGGCTGGGAGGCTCAACGCCAAAGCCCTTCCACGATCTCGGTAACTTGCTCCTCGCCTTCGTCGTCTTCTGGACCTATGTGTCGTTCTCGCAGTTTCTGCTCATCTGGTATGGAAATGTTCCGCGGGAGATTTCCTGTATCTCGAACGGTGCT
>CAVUTF010000010.1:0-19692 GCA_963744305.1 uncultured Gammaproteobacteria bacterium | reverse complement strand
CTCCTGCAGAAACCGCTGCGCCGACTCAAGGTCGCACTCGGCGCCCGACGGTTCGAGGTCGGGCCGGTATTCCCATTGTGCCGCGTTGTGGATGGGCGCAGTCAGATACTCGGGATCCTCGGTCGTGATCTCGTAGTCGAGGTGGCGGCGATCCGCCGCGAGCGAGAGCCGCTCGACCGTGTGCTTTCCGAGACCGGACGGCAGGCCGAAGCCGATGCCTTGCGGTGCTCGGCGAAGCCGACTGTGTCGATGACGAGTACGCCATCCTCGAAGCGGCCGACTGAGTGGCCGAATGGTGACGGCTCGAGGTCCGCGGGATGCTCCGCGACGTCGAGATGGACGACGCGGCGTACGCCCATCCAGTCGAGCGCGAAGACGGCTATCTTCTCGTCGAGGGCGACGTCGATCAGCACCGGACGGAACATGACCTCCGGCGCACCGGACGCAACGCAGTCGGCGCCCCAGCTGTTTCCCGTGAACGACGCGCGGCCCTTCTCGGTCATCGGCCAGCTCGGGGCGGCAGCATCCAAATCGAGGAACGCCTGCCGAGAGCCGAGCCAGCGGCCCGCGATGCTCGAAGCGACGGCCGCGCTCGGCGCACGCTCGCGAGCGGCGGAGACGTTGAGCGGCACGACCGAGCCGTCGGCCGTGGTTGCATCGATCCCGAGCGCGGCGTAGCCAGGACCGCGCCGGTGCGGCCGCGCACGCACCGTGATTCGCTCTCCTAGCGCGAGCGAATTTCGGCGAGGCCGAGGGGGGAGAGCAGGGAAATCGAGCCGCCTTTGACCTCTTGCAGGAACGGCTCGCCTTGGTCGCCCGGCATTTCGATCGTGAGAGAGATGTGCGGGTTCCTCCAGTCGACCTTGGCGACGCGCCCTCGATCACGACCTCGCGACGTCGTAGTTGGCCGCGCCATGGTGGGCGTGGCATTGCCGAAAACGTCAACGACATGCCGAGCATCCTCTCGACGACTTCCCCGGAAAGTTGACGGACATCTGCAGCGTGGTGGGACCCCAAGTTTGGCGACCCGTCTTCGGCTGTGCCCGAAGCTGAGCTACTGCGGCAACGCATGCGCAAACCTCAGCGCTGGAGCGTGTGCCTCCGGAAAAACTCCCACATCACCGCAGTCGCATCGACCTGCTCGCGCGCCCACGTGTGCTCGAGCCCGTCGACGCGAATCAGACGCACCTCGGCCCCAGGTCGCAACCCTCGTAGTGCATCGTCGATAAGGGCCCCGGCGGGTCTTCCTGTAGCACCTCGGCATCGCAGCCGTTGTGCCGTGCCCAAGCTGCGAGCGCGTCCGGCACGCTTTCGAGCCACTCGGCCCCGCGCCCTTCGGCGTGCCCGGCGTAGGTATTCTGCGTGTCCGCCAGGCCGTGCACCGTGAGCACCGGAACTGCCCGCCCGTCGCACGGACCGGGCCACCGCAGCCCGGCCATCGGTGCGATCGCAGCGATGCGCTCGTTCAGCCGGCAGCCGAGCAGCGACGTCATGCGCCCGCCGCCGGAGAAGCCCGTCGCGTAGACGCGCGTCGAGTCCGTGCACACGCGCGCTGCGACGTGATCGATGACGTCGGCGACGTACGCCACGTCGTCGGGCCGGCCGTCGGACACCGGCACGTTCCAGCGGCTGCCTTCGGCTTGCAGCGTGGCGACGACAACGCCTTCCCGCGCAGCCAGCGCTTCGAAGCGGCTGGTATTCGCCTGGTCTGCCGACGTGCCGCCGCTGCCATGTAGGTCAAGCACCAGCGGCAGCGGCGTGCGGCCGTCATAGCTTTCAGGCACGAACAGCCGATAGGTTCGCGGTCGCCCGCCTGACGACAGCTGCTGCTCGGCAACGCCCGGTGCGGCCGAGACGCCGCAGGAGGTGGCGGCCGGCGAAGTCTGAGCCAGCGCGTTCGACGACAGGGCGACGGTCGCGAGCGCGACCGCAACGATGGATGACAAGCGCACGTCTATTCTCCGCGTGGAACGTCGCGGATGTTCGCACGAATTTCCCGCGCGGGCTGGGGGGTCGCCTTACCTAACGCCGGTCCGGGACAAGGAGACAAGTCGGCCCCTCGCTGTGGGGAAGCTTTATCGCACTTTCCCGAAATCGACAACCGGTGTTCTCGGGAAAGATTCAGATGGCGCCGACGAAGGTCAGTCCAGCGCCGAGGCGAACTCCCGCACGATCTGCGCGGCCGGCTTGACCTCGTGAATCCCCGCGACCGACTTGCCCGCCTGCCAATACTCGCTGCTCGTGTCTTCGGTCATGAGCGACTTCTTGAGTCGCCGGATCGAGTTCAGCGCATACCACGTGCGCATCCAGTGCTTCGTCTTGCGGCCTTTGAGCATCCAGCGCGCGAACGCGCCCGCCTTCGTGCCGAGCCGCTCGACATAGGCGTTGCGAATGACGGCGACCGGAACGCCCGTGAGGCGCTCGGTGAGGACGATGTCGTCCTCGCCCGAATCCACGATCGCCTGCTTGTACGCGTCGCTCGCCTTGCACTCGTGCGTCGCAATGAAGCGCGTGCCGAGCTGCACCGCGGCATAACCCAGGCGCAGGTGCCGCGCGAACTCTTGCGGCGTGCCGACGCCGCCCGCGCTCACGATGGGCTTGCCGAAGTGCGCGAGCTCCTCGAAGAGCGCTTCGGGTGAGCGGGGCCCCGCGTGGCCGCCGGCGCGCGCGTTGACGGCGATGAGACCGTCGACGCCGCCGTCGACGCCTTTCTGCGCCCACTTCCGCTCGGTCACGTCGTGGTAGACCACGCCGCCCACCGCGTGCACGCGCTCGCAAACCCACTTCGGGTTCCCGAGCGAGGTGATGAAGAAGCGCACGCTCTTCCTCGAGCGCGACGTCGATCCACCGGCGCATCCGGTCGAGGTAGGCCTTGTTGCCCCCCTCGATGAGCGCGTTGAAACCGATCGGTTTCCCCGTCAGCGAGCGGATGTAACGCAGCCCGGCGCGGAATTCGTGGCCATGCACGTAGGTCAGCGAGATCGGCTGCACCACGCCTAGCCCGCCCGCTTCACTGACCGCTGCGACGAGCTCGGGGTTGGAGCAGGGATACATCGGCCCGCAGATCAGCGGGACTTGCACGCCGGTATGCCGCGTGAACGCCGTTTCCATCGGTCAGCCGGCCTTGGGCCGGACGGGACCGAGCCGCCAGCGCACGTTGCCGGTCGCGACGAGAGTGCCCTCGCGGTCGAAGCATTCGGCCATGACGTCGAAGTCGCGGTCCTCGGTGACCGTCGGCACGACGACGCGTGCGACGCCGCGGATCGTGCCGCGCGCCTTCTTGTGGTACGTCATCGAAAGCGTCGTGACGATGCCGCGCACCGTCGGCGGCAGCCCGGCCATCATCGCGAGACCGCTCGTGAGCTCGGCCAAGTTCATGAGCGCGATCGCGTGCACGGAGCCCAAGTGGTTACGGTTCGAGCGGCGGTCGGGGATCTCGACCTCGGCATACCCCGGCTCGAGCACGCGGATGCGCGGGCCGACGGAGCCCGAGTAAGGCACCGCGAAACCGAAGAGCTTGGAGAAGAGCCACGGCCCGGAAGGCAGCGGCGCGAGGCGGCGCCAAAGGTCGAGGAGCTTCGCGGCGTTCAGAAGCGGAACAACGCTTTCGGGAAGCTGAGCCGCCCCGCGCCGTCGATCTTGCCGGCCTGTGGATCCTGCAAGTCGTAGTCGCGCGCGGCCAAAACCGCTGCGGCGAAATGGACGGACAAAGGAGCGATCGCGACGCGCATATCGAAGTCTTTCGGCAAGCTGAGTTTTTCGCGGTAGGCCGTCTCTTCGTTTTCCGCTAGAGACAGAGCGTTGAACGGCGCGTCCTGGTACGCGTCGATTGCCCGACCATCGTAGTACATGCGCTCACGTGATAATGCGCCTCGCTCACGATTTCTCTTTTGACGTCGTTGCGGCATGCTTCAACGCCCAATCGAGCGCGAAGTCGGCGATCCGTTCCCATCCATCGACCGCGGGAAGCAGATGCGGACCGTCGAACTCCACTATCTCAGTCACGGTGTTCGACTTGTAGTGCTTGACGTTCGAATGGCCCACCTTCGGCGGGAACAGAGGATCCTGCTTCCCGGAGATGAACAGCAAAGGCGCCCGAGCGTCGTTGTGGTAGTCGACGTAGGTGTCGTCCTTCCCAGGGTGGATGTTGGCGAGCGCGCTCGCCCAGAAGATCCTGCCGGAGGCAGGGATGTGGTACCGCTCGTAGAGCGCCAGCGACTTTTCCTCGCCGAAGGTGTTCCCGAACACGTAGTACCACTGCTCCGGGGTCAAGCCAACCGCTCGATGTCGGTTCGCAGGGTTCTTCAGGATCGGGAACGAGGACTTGATCTGGGAGAGCGGGACCACCTTCACGCCCTCGGTCGGCGCCGAGTTGATCGCCACCCCCACCGCGCCGAATCCATGGTCGAGCAAAATCTGAGTGAACACCCCGCCAGCCGAATGGCCCATGATGATCGGAGGACGGTCGAGCTTGCGGATCACGTTTTCGAGCATGTCGATGATCGCTGGCACCCGGAGTTGCTCAATCGGTGTGGGGTCGGCGCGGAGCGCCTCGACCTCGACCTCGAACCCCGGATACGCGGGTGTGAGGACCGTGAAGCCCTTTGCCTCGTAGTGGTCCTTCCAGTGCTCCCAGCTCCTGGGCGTGACCCAGAAGCCGTGGATCAGCACGATGGTGGTGGGAGACGCGTCGGCCGTGTTCATACCCGCCCCTTGCTGTCATCGGGCTTCTCCTTTATAGACGCACGCGCCGCTTACAGTCCAGTCGGAGGACGAGGAGCTGCCAGTGAACGTCGTCGCGCCTATGACGACGAGAGTCGCGGGCTTGACTCGTTGATGCGAATCCGCGCGTTGACGCCGGCGCGCTTCGCCGTCGAACCGGCGGAGGCGCTCCGCTGGGAGTGACGAACGGCCATGCGATGGCGCGGCTTGACAGAATTGAGGCGTCATGTGAGAATCCAGGGCGTAGTTGCACTGAATTGGCCGTCGGATCGACACAGCAGGAGAAGTCCGTGGAGATGGAGGTCCGAATCGCGCGACTCGAATCGGACGTCGCGCATTTGTGCACCGACGTCGCCGAGATCAAAGCGGACGTCCGCGGCCTACGCGCGCGGATGGACGAACGAATCGATCGCCTCGAGTCCAAGTTCGACGGGAGGTTCGACGCGCTGGCCACCAAGCTCGATCGGCTCAACGACGGGATCTCGACCGCGAAGATCTCGGGACTGCTGCTCTACTTCGCACTCGCGGGCACGATGCTCGGCGTGATGGCGCGCGGCTTCGGCTGGATCTGACTCGGCGCTAACACCACGCAGATCGAAGCACAAAAGGTTCTTTCGACCTCGCGCCGCACCGCCGTCTTCTCCGGCGCCGGCCTAAGCGCCGAATCCGGCATCGCCACTTTCCGCAGCAACGACGGCCACGCACTCTGGTCGCAGTTCAACCCGCTCGAGCTCGCGTCGCCCGAAGGCTTCGCAGCCAATCCCGAGCGCGTCATCGAGTGGTACAACTGGCGCCGCACGCAGCTCGCCGACGCGCAACCTAACGCAGCGCACTTAGGCCTGGCAAAGCACCCGCGCCTCGCGCAGATCACGCAAAACGTCGACGATCTCCTCGAGCGCGCCGGCGTCCCGGCAGGCTCCGTCCTCCATCTCCACGGCACGATCGGCAAAGACCGGTGCAACGCCGGCTGCGGGTACGAAGAAGCGATCGACCTCGCCCGCCCGCCGCCGCTTCGCGCGTGCCCGCGCTGCGGCACGTACCTGCGCCCGGCCGTCGTTTGGTTCGGCGAGGCGCTGCCGCAGCGCGTGTGGAACGACGCACAGCGCATCTGCGCGGAGGTCGATTGTTTGATCGTCGTCGGCACGAGCGCGACGGTGTATCCGGCCGCAGGCCTCATCGAGATTGCGGCGGCGGCCGGCAGCAAGGTCATCTCGATCAACACGGAGCCGTCAGGCTCCTTCGGCGCCGAGCACATCGAGCTCGTTGGACCGGCGAGCGTGCTGCTGCCCCAGCTGCTCGACGGCCTGGTGGCGCTCTCCCCGCGGCCCTAAAACGCGGCGTACGTGATCTTGGTCTGCTGCACCGAGATCACACCTCGCCGCTCGAGCTCGGCGATGAGTTGCCGCTCGGGTGATGTCACGGGTCCTTCGTCGCCCGAGCGACGTGTGCCAACAGTTCGCCACCATCGAACGGTTTCACCAAGAACGCGACGGCGCCATCTCGCAGTGCGTGCTGACGAACGTCATCGTCATCGTGGGACGTCGTGGCACGAACCTTGCTGCCTCTTCCCGCCGACAACCCGGGGCGGCGCCACCCGCGACTCCGCCGCTGCCGGCATCCAAACACCACCAGATAGATTACAAATAAGGAGACTCAGCCATGGAACGACAGGACCCACGTAGAGGCCACAGGCGCGAAGATCGGTCGCAGCGCGATCGATCCGGTCGCGGCTACGAGGGAAGCAGTGAAGACCTTGATCGCGACCAGTTCGGCAACGACCGCCAGCGCGACGAGCACGGGTCGCGCGAGCGCTACGGCGAATCCGGCCGCGGCCGCGAGTCGTGGCGCGATCGCCCGGACATTGAGCCCGAGCATCGCCGCGAAGGCTCCAAAGAGTTCGGATCGTCCGATTACGGTTTGCGCGACCGCGATTATGGGTCGCGCGGTCAGGGCGGGTCCGACGAAGAATACCGTCGCGACCGCGAAGGCGAGCGCTACGGCCGAGGCGGCGCGGACGAGCGCTCGAGTTACTCGCCTGACTGGTCGCAACAGGGCGCCGAGCCGCGGTATTCGGAAGACCGGTACTACGCGCGCAATCGCGGCTATGGGCAGCGCTCGAACGAGTATGCGCGCGGCGCATCGGGCGAATGGCGCGGCGACGAGAACCGCACGACCACGGCGGAACAACGCGCTCGCGGCTTCACGCCTCGCGAGCAATGGGGCGACCGCGAGCAGGGCGAACGTTTCAGCGGCCAGCAACGCTCGGGCCGGGAGACGGAACGCCACCGCGACGACGAGCAAGAGAGCCACTACCGCGGCTATTACAGCCGTGAGGTGCGTCCGTTCTCGTATCCCGGCGGCAGCGGCGCTCTATATATGGAGTCGTGGACGCTCTCGGGGCCGTACTCAGGCCGAGGGCCGAAGGGCTACAAGCGTTCCGATCAGCAGATCATCGAAGAGGCGTGCCAACGCCTCGAGCGCGACGGCCAGATCGACGCGACCGAGATCGAAGTCACCTCCGACGACGGCGTCATCAAGCTGCGCGGCACGGTGCCGGAACGCTCGATGAAGCGGCGTGCCGAGGAGTGCGTGGAGTCAATCTACGGCGCGACCGACGTGATGAACGAGCTGCGCGTGTCCAAGCAGGGCGAGGAAACCGGCTCGAGCTCGCAAAGCTCCCGTGCATCGCAACGCTCGCAGGGGAGTCGTAGAGTCGCAGGCGTCGACGAGCTCGGCGTCGTCGACGGCTTCCACGGGCCCGACGGCCTCCGGTGCAACGGGCGGCGGCTCGTCAACCTCGCCGGAGCAGTCTGCCGAGGACAAGAAGTCGCAGAAGCACTAGGCGAATCGCAAAGCCTGCCGATGGCCGGCCGGCGCGGGCACGTACGCGCCGGCCGTGGCTATTCCTCTCCCGCCAACTAAGGGCGCGTCAATGCAGGCCCGGAGGACGCTGGCGGCGCGGCGGCCGGCGCTCTCTCGCAAATTCGCCATCAATCCCTGGAAAAAATACAGCATAGACGCCGGCCGTCCACTAAATCGCGCGCGGCCCCGTGCGCAAACGCCTGCGGGCCCATGAATTGCATGCGAACACGACCGTCTTGAGGTAGGGGCGGCCGCTCCCGGCTGCGGTAATGCAAAACGATCTGTCGGCGACACAGCAGTCTTATCTTGCCGCCATCGTCGAGTCCTCCGACGACGCGATCTTGGCGAAGGATACGAACGGCATCATTCAATCCTGCAACGCCGCCGCTGAGCGCATCTTCGGCTATCAGGCCTCCGAGCTAATCGGCAAGCCCGTTCGGATTCTGATACCAGCGGAGCGGCAAGCCGAGGAAGACGAGATCCTGCGCCGTATCGGTCAGCGGAGAGCGCGTCGAGCATTTCGAGACAGTGCGAATCCGCAAGGACGGGCGCGCCATCGACGTGTCGTTGACGGTGTCGCCCTTGCGCGACGCTGCGGGCACGGTGATCGGGGCGTCCAAGATCGCTCGCGACATCACGGAGCAAAAACGCGCACGTGCGACCGAGGCCCATCTCGCGGCGATCGTCACATCCTCCACGGACGCGATCATCACGAAGGATCTGGACGGCATCATCCAGTCCTGCAACGCGAGCTGCGAGCGAATCTTCGGCTATACGGAGGCGGAGCTCATCGGACGCTCGATTCTGGTCTGATCCCGCCCGAGCGGCACGCGGAAGAAGACATGATCCTCGGCAAGGTACGCAGCGGCGAGCGCATCGAGCACTTCGAGACCGTCCGAGTTGCGAAGGACGGCCGGCGGCTCGACATCTCGCTGGCGGTATCGCCGATCAGAGACGGATCGGGCGCGATCGTCGGCGCGCGAAGGTCGCGCGCGACATGACGGAGCAGAAGGCGGCTCGCGCATGAGCTCGCCGCAGCAGCAAGAATGGTTCCGCGTCACGCTCGGCAGCATCGGCGACGCCGTGATCGCGTCCGACGCGACGGCCGCGTGACATTCCTGAACCCTCCGGCCGAAGCCTTACGGGCTGGACGGCGCGCGACGCTGCGGGCCGCGCTCGCGGAGGTCTTCCACATCATCAACGAGAAGACGCGCGAGCCGGTCGAGACCCGTCGGACAGGTGCTGCGCTCCGGCGCGGTCGTGGGCCTCGCGAACCACACGGGCCTGATCCACCGCGACGGTACCGAGCGCCCGATCGCCGACAGCGCCGCGCCGATCGTCGACGACGCGGGCAGAGTGATCGGCGTCGTGCTCGTGTTTCGCGACGTCACGGAGCAGCGTCGCGCCGAAGAAGCATCGCGGAGCAGCGCGAGTGGTTCGAGACCACGCTCGAGAGCATCGGCGACGCCGTGATCGCGACGGACGTGCACGGGCGCGTCGCGTTCATGAATCCCGTGGCGGAGCGCCTCACCGGCTGGCGCCTCGACGACGCGCGCGGGCGCGCGCTGCGACGATGTGTTCCGCATCGTCAACGAGAACACGCGCGACGACCGTCGAGAGCCCGGTGGCGCGCGTGCTCGCGGAGGGCGTGGTCGTGGGCCTCGCGAACCACACCGTGCTGATCGCGGCGACGGCACCGAGCGCCCGATCGACGACAGCGGCGCGCCGATCCGCGACCGCGAGCGGGGCCGATCGTCGGCGTCGTGCTCGTGTTCCGCGACGTGACCGAGCGGCGGCGGTCGGAGTCGGAGAAGCGCCTGGTCGCCGCCGATCGCGAGCGCTTGCTCGAGGCGGAACGCGCCGCGCGCTCCGACGCCGAGCGCGCGAACCGCGTGAAAGACGAGTTCGTCGCGATGGTGTCGCACGAGCTGCGTACACCGCTCAATGCGATCCTCGGCTGGACCCAAGTGTTCCCAGAGCGCTCGCGACGACGACATCGTCCGCCGCGGGCTCTCGACGTGATCGCGCGCAACACGCGCGTCCAGGCACAGCTGATCTCCGATCTGCTCGACGTGAGCAGGATCGTATCGGGCAAGTTGCGGCTCGAGATCGAGAAGGTCGACGTGAACTCGTGGTAGCAGGCGATCGAGACGGTGCTACCCGGCCGCCGAAGCGAAGCGATCCGTCCACAGGATCTCGACTCACTCGGCGACGATCGCTGGCGACCCGGCACGACTTCAGCAGGTGGTCTGGAATCTCCTTCGAACGCGGTGAAGTTCACGCCGGAGGGCGGCCGCGTCGTCGTGCGCGTCGGCGCCACACGCGCCGACATCGAGATCGCGGTGACAGACACCGGCGTCGGGATCCGGCGACTTCTTGCCGCTTATCTTCGAGCGATTCCGGCAGGCGGATCGTCGATCTCGCGGCGCTTCGGCGGTCTAGGCCTCGGGCTCTCGATCGTGAAGTACCTCGTCGACCTGCACGGCGGAACGATCAAGGCCGAAAGCCCGGGTGAAGGAAAAGGCGCCACCTTTACCGTCGTGCTGCCGCGGGGAAGTTCAGCCGCGGATTCCGCGCCTGCCGGTAACGCCGGCGCCCGCACGGATTCCATGGCTCAGGCGTCCGACGCTCTGAACGGGATGCGTATCCTGATCGTCGATGACGAAAAGGACACTCTGGATTTCGTCAGCCGTTTCCTCGCCTCGTACGGCGCAGAGGTGGTCGCCGCCGCGTCCGCCGCCGAGGCGATCGCGCTGGTTTCGACTGCCGGAGCCAACGTCTTGATCAGCGACATCGGCCTGCCCGACGTCGACGGCTACGAGCTGCTCCAACGGATCAGGCGATTGGAGGTGGGCGCCGGTGGCATCCCCGCGATCGCGCTCACGGCCTACGCGCGCACCGAAGACCGCCGGCTCGCGTTCCGCGCAGGCTATCAGGCGCATCTCGCGAAGCCCGTCGAGCCCACCGAGCTGGTCGCGACGATCGTCGACCTCGCGCGACTGTCGCGCACGCCGACCGCCCGCCGCTGACGCCCGGCGCGGCCGAGACGCCGCAGGAGGTGGCGGCCGGCGAAGTCTGAGTGCTTGCCAACTATATCCGAGGAGCATAAATTCCATTTCTGATGGAATTCAAGCGCTCCAACTATAGTAAATCTGGCCTCGGCAAGGCGTCCCGGCCACAGCTCGCCGCCGTTCTGCGCTCTTCCGCGGGAACCATAACTCCCGCATTGACCGCGAAAACGCTGTCGATGCCCCAACTCGACGCCGCGAAACTGCTTGCGCGCTGGGCAGCTCAAGGCTGGCTCCAGCGTGTCCAGCGTGGCTTGTACATCCCCGTGCCGCTGGAAAGCGAGCGGACCGATTCGGCACCGGAGGACCCGTGGGTGATCGCGGCGGCGGCGTTTGCCCCGTGCTTCGTCAGCGGCTGGAGCGCGGCTGAACATTGGGGGCTGACGGAACAGATCTTTCGCACGCTCGCGGTCTCGACGACTCGGCGAGTCCGCAATCGTGAGCCCACGCTCGGCGGCACAACATTTCGTTTGCGGACGGTCCCTCGCACATCCTTTTTCGGGCTCGCGACTATTTGGCGAGGGAGGACGCGGGCGCAAGTTAGCGACGCGTCCCGAACCATGATCGATTTACTCGCGGACCCATCGCTCGGCGGCGGCCTTCGCTCGTCCGTCGACATGTTTCGAACGTACCTGAGGTCGAAAGAGCTTCGGGACGTCCCGCAGCTCCTTTCTTATGCGAAGACCCTTGGAGTCGGTGCGGTGTTTAAGCGTCTGGGTTACCTGCTCGAGCAGCTCGCCCCCGACGAGCAAACTGCTATTGAAGCGTGCGCGGCATCGATGACGCAGGGGTACGCGAAGCTCGAACCGGCGCTGCCGTCGGCGCGATTGATCACCGGCTGGCGTCTCTGGCTGCCGGAGCACTGGACGCTGCAATGATCTCCCGCGAGGAGCTGCTCGATCTCGCCTATGTTTTTCGTTGTCCCGTCTGCAACAAGACATTCCGGCGATCGTCGTACGACGCGACACTAAGTTCGCACAAGAACAAAGAGGGATGGCCGTGCTACGGCCGCGTCGGCCACTACGAATGTACCGACTACTGACACCCGGTACTCTCGGGCGAGGCGCACCACGCGCGATCGGTTACAGGGACCCGCGTCGACTGTCGACAACGAGCACTAACGTCGTCAGCGCGCCGCCGCGATCCTGCGCAAAAACTCAGCGCTGGAGCGCGTGTCACCGGAAAAACTCCCACATCACCGCCGTCGCATCGACTTGCTCGCGCGCCCACGTGTGCTCGAGCCCGTCGACGCGAATCAGGCGCACCTCGGCCCCAGCATCGCAACCCTCGTAGTGCATCGTCGATAAGGGCCCCGGCGCGTCTTCCTGTAGCACGTCGGCATCGCAGCCGTTGTGCCGTGCCCACGCTGCGAGCGCGTCCGGCACGCTTTCGAGCCACTCGGCCCCGCGCCCTTCGGCGTGCCCGGCGTAGGTATTCTGCGGGTCCGCCAGGCCGTGCACGGTGAGCACCGGAATCGCCCGCCCGTCGCACGGACCGGGCCACCGCAGCCCGGCCATCGGTGCGATCGCAGCGATGCGCTCGTTCAGCCGGCAGCCGAGCAGCGACGTCATGCGCCCGCCGCCCGAAAAGCCCGTCGCGTAGACGCGCGTCGAGTCCGTGCACACGCGCGCCGCGACGTGATCGATGACGTCGGCGACGTACGCCACGTCGTCGGGCCGGCCGTCGGACACCGGCACGTTCCAGCGGCTGCCTTCGGCTTGCAGCGTAGCGACGAGAACGCCTTCCCGCGCAGCCAGCGCCTCGAAGCGGCTGGTATTCGCCTGGCCTGCCGACGTGCCGCCGCTGCCATGTAGGTCCAGCACCAGCGGCAGCGGCGTGCGGCCGTCATAGCTTTCAGGCACGAACAACCGATAGGTTCGCGGTCGCCCGCCTGACGACAGCTGCTGCTCGGCAACGCCCGGTGCGGCCGAGGCGACGCAGGAGGTGACGGCCGGCGAAGTCTGAGCCAGCGCGTTCGACGACAGGGCGACGGTCGCCAGCGCGACCGCAACGATGGATGACAAGCGCACGTCTATTCTCCGCGGTGGAACGTCGCGGATGTTCGCACGAACTTCTCGGTCGCGATATTGGTAGAAGTCCCGAGCCTACTCTGATAGTCCAAATCTTCACAAAGCTCTTTGATTCGGGGGTTCTCGACATGCCCGACAGGTCGCACCGTTGGCCGTTCCAGGGCGAAACGCGAGGCGTATACTGCCATGCACATAGGAACTGCCATGCCGACGTCGGATCGAATCGAGATCAATCCAGAGGTGATGCTCGGCAAGCCGGTCATCCGCGGCACGCGCATTACTGTCGAGCTCCTGTTGCGAGAGCTCGCGGATGGCGCTACTGAAGCAGACCTTCTCGACCAGTACCCGCATCTCACCGTCGCAGATATCAAGGCCGCAATCGTGTATGCCGCCGATACGGTCGCTCGCGAGCAACGGCCGCCGTTGAAGAATCGCGCGTAGCTCCACTTCGTACCCGTGCTTTTTCTGGCGGACGAGAGCTGCGACGCCGCCGTAATACGCGCGTTGCGTGCTGCCGGTCACGACGTCAGAGCTGTCGTAGAGAGTTCACGCGGAGCGACCGATCTGGCAATTCTCGAAGCTGCGCTTGCCGAGCAACGTGTGCTGCTAACTAAGGACAAAGACTTTGGGGAGCTGGTATTCACCGGGCCCGTGCCGTACCGGTGATGTTGCTACGCTTCCCGCCGGCGGTGCGGTCGCTGTTGCCGCAAGCGGTTGTCGAAGTCGTTCGCGCCTTTCACAACGACCTGCAGCGATCGTTCACCGTGTTGACGCCGTCCGGCGCGAGGCTCTCGCGTTTGCCGTTCGACTAGCGGACGAGGCGTATGAGCTCGCAGCCGTTGTGGGCGAGATGGGATAGGAACTCCCGGCGTTCACGCCGACATCCGGACTTCCTCGAAATCGTCCCCGGCGGCTTTACGCGCTTCGGCACGGTTCGAGTCGAGCGCCTCGCGCAGCGCCGACTGAAGATTTTCCATAAGCTCTTCCCGCGACCCGCCCTGCGAGTTGACGCCCGGAATCTCTTCGATCCAGCCGATCCACCAGCGACCGTCGCGCTGCACCACAGCTGTGAACTCGTTTTGCATACGCTGATTCTAGCGCGCGCCTGTGTTCCACTCGACACAACTAAATCACATCATCCCACACGATTGGCGGCGCGCCGCTTAGCCGACGCTAGGTCGACGGCACCCAGAAACGCGCGTTGCGCGCCCGAATCTCAACAGCTTGAATTGTCGGTCGACAGCACTGGACATCAGCACAAGTCGAGGACATAGAATTGGCCGCAGGACGGGCGTCGATGGAGGAACCCATGGAAGCGCGTATCGCTCGACTCGAGGCAGACGTTGCTCACGTGCGCACGGACGTCGCTGACATCAAAGTCGACGTTCGAACGTTACGCGACACGGTGGACGCGCTCAAAGACAGTATCGCGGCCGCGCAAGTTTGGGCGCTCGTTCTCTGCATCGCCCTCGCGGCGGGTATGTTCGGAACGATGGCGCGCGGCTTCGGCTGGATCTGATTCGCAGGGCGCGACGGGATTACGGGCGTTGACTCCGACTTGATGCGTCATGTGAGAATGCCCGCGAGCCAGGAAGCAACTGTCCTGGATTGCATAACGGCATCGTCGGAGCACCGTTGGAATATCGAGTCTCCCGTCTGGAATGCGAAGTCGAGTCCTTACGCGCGAGCGTCGCCGATATCCGCTCGCTTCGCCGCGAAACGGATGCGGCGAGCGTCGAACTTCGCAAGCGTATCGATCGTCTCGAAGCCCAGCTCGACGCGCTGCGCGTCGCGAGACTCAATACCTGGATTCTCGGAATTGCTTTCGCGGTGACAGCGGCGCTATTTGGCACCTTGGCGCACGGCTTCGGCTGGCTTTAGCTCGCGAACTGAACAAGGAATAGCCGACCGTTCCGACCCGTTGCGCAGAAATCCGCAGAAAAAGATTCTGAATCGATTCTGATTCGGTCAGGTCCGCAAGCCCCTGTTTGGCGACACTGTTTCCCAAGGCGGATGTCCGCCGAAACGCGAAACAGCAACGACTCAACCAGGAGACACGACCATGAACCCGATGACGAACAGCCAAACGACCCAGCGCAAGAGCGGCCGCTTCTCGTTCCTATTGGAAGAGTGGGTGTATCAACTGGCCCTCGTGGTCGCAGTCGTCAGCGCCCTTGTGGAGCGCGGCATCGCGATGAGCGGTGGAATGATCGTCTAGAACGAAGGCTCCTGGTCATGTCTCACGCGCGACGCCGTGAGCACGTTTCAAAACCTGCCAAAACGTGCCTCACGGTGATCGCGCGTTACCTACTACTGGCTAGCTTCCGTCCGGTTCCGCGTACGCACTGGTCTCGCGCGCGATTGTCACCCCGCGTAACAATCCGCGCGATTCGTAGCCGACGTTTACGATCTCTGCGACCCCTGCACGTAAGGGGTTCGTCCTGGCAGTCTGCGATGTCGATGCCCAACCGACGGCGCGGCGTGACGGACGGTGCGGCTCTGCATGATCCGCTGTAGAGTCGGCAACGATTCCGCAGGCGCAATGGAGCCATGTCATGACGCTGCGATGTCTCGCCCCCGTAGGCGCCGGCAAGCGCGCACGGCTCGCGCCGTGGGTGCGCGTGACGGCCGCCGCGTTGCTTGTTTGGGCGTGTGCCGCGGAGCCCCAATCCTCGGGCACGGCGGCGGTGCCGCGAATCCCGCCGCCCAGCGAGCAGCATTTGGCCATCGGCGCAGAGTTTAGAGCTCAACATGCGCAGCTGCTGAACCTCGCGGCCGAACGGTATCCGCACATCGTCGCGGGCAGCTTGGACGGCACGACGCTGATTACGCTCATGCTCGACGACGAAGGCCACGTGACGGCAAGCGACTTCGTGAACGTGCCGTCGCATCAGTCTGCGGGCCCCGCGGACGTCGAAATAAGACGCCTCTTCGATCAGCACCCGTACGAGTTCTTCGCGAGCCACGGCGTGCCACTCGAGCAGGCGAGAGCATCGACATGGTTCGGTGGGATGAGGCCGCCGAACGGACGTTTGTATGCCTCGGCGCCGAGCACGCCAGCGGAGCTGATTTTCGCGGTTTACGACCCGGCGCGGCGCATGACTCCCGACAGCCCTGTCAGCGAGTCCAAAGCCGAGGCCATTCGAGCGATCGTCACGCAGCACTTTCCGGAGCTGTATGAGAACGCGACGTCACGCGGCGGCGACACGCGCGAGTGCATCTGGGCGTTGATGGACAGCAGCGGCGACTTGCTGACCGCGGGACGCGAGCCGGAGCCGGAGAACGATCGGGAGCGTGCGCAGGTCCCCCCAGAGTACTGCGGCGAGCGTGCGCGGATCCTCGAGGCGCGCTACCCGGGCATCGAGATCGGCGACTCGCCGAAGGGCGAGTACATACTGGGCCGCGACTGGAAACCTTTACACGCGAGCGATGGCACGTCGCTCGTGCTCATGGTGTACTGGCTCGACCTGGGGTCGCCGCTGCCATAGGTTCTATGCTGCGCCACTACCTTACGGTCGCGCTGCGGGCGTTCCGCCGCGCGCGTTCCTCACGCTCGTCAAGCTGCTCGTGCTCGGCCTCGGCTTGAGCTGCTTCGTCATGGCCTACTCGCTATTCACGTATTGGCGCAGCGCCGAAGGCGCCTTCGCCAAGGCCGATCGCACGTACATCGTGACCACGCGCATTCGGCTCAGCGACGGCTCGGACACGGGCGCGATCCCGCGGCTCGATCAGAACTTCTTCGAGAGGTTGCCGCCGCGTTCCCGGATTTCGAAACGCTCGCGCGTGCGCGCGCCGCGGGCCTTGTGCCGGTCACGGCTGGCGCCGAAAAGGCGCGGCTGTTCGTTTCGTATGCCGACGCCGCCTTCCTCGACGTGTTCGAGCTGCCGTTCACGGCGGGCAATGCGCGCACGGCGTTGCGGGAGCCGCGCAGTGCCGTGCTCAGCGAGGCCGCGGCGCTGCGCCGTATCGCACCACGGACGCCGTCGGCCGTACGTTCAACTACGCGGGCGTCGTCGACCTGACGGTCACGGGCGTGATCGGAACGATCCGCAGCCGTCGCACCTCGGTCCGTCGCGCTCCGCGCTGCTGCGTTTCGACGTGCTCGCGTCTTGGGACGCGCTCGAACGCGTGACGGCGGCTCGCCGAGCCGCCAACGGGGGCTTCGGCCAGAGCTATCCGCAGCTCGCGTACGCGGTGCTGCCCGAAGGCAGCGCATCCACGCCCGAGTCTCTGGCCGCGCGGCTCGCACCGATCGGCGAGCTCGAAATCGAGCGCGACCTCGTGCGCTTCACGATCGGCATGCTGCCGATCCGCAACATCGTCGCGAAGCAGCTCGATTCGGCTCTGTTCTCGCGCACCGCGGTTCCGTGTCGGTGTCGACGCTTCTCTTGCTGCTCGGCGTGCTCGTGCTCGCCGTCGCGTGCGTGAACTACGTGAACCTGGCGACCGCCGAGGCGATCACGCGCGCGAAAGAAGCGGGCTCGCGCAAGGCGATCGGAGCCGAGACCGGCAATCGTCGCACAGCACCTCGTCGAGGCCGTGCTCGTGACGACTCTCGCGTTCGCCGCCGCCCTCGTCGTCGTCGCGTTGACGGCACCGCTGCTGCGCGCCGTGGCCGAGGTGGATGTGGCGCTCGTGTTCTTCATGCCGATGTTCTGGCTCGTAACGAGCGTGGCAGTCGCGGCGGCGGCGCTGCTGGCGGGAGCGTATCCCGCGCTGGTGCTCGCGCGCGCGCGGCCGCTGTACGCGCTCAAGGCGCACGACGCGCACGGCGGCCGACGTTCCGTGGCGGCGCTGCTCGTGGGCGTTCAATTCGCCGTCGCGAGCTTCCTGCTGATCGCGATCTTCGTGATGCAGCAGCAAGCCGCGGATCTGCGCCGCACGGGCCTCGCGGCCGCGACGGACCCGCTCATCATGATCACGAACACGAGCGCATTCACCGGCGTCGAATCCGCGAGCCTCGAGCTCGAGCTGCGCGCGCTGCCCTCCGTGAAAGCCGTCGCCGGCATGTCGAGCCCGCCGTGGGGCGATACGCCCACCGTCACCTTGATGACGAACTCCCGCGATCCGAGCAGCTTGCGCTCGGTCGTTCTGAACGGAGTGGACTTCGAATTTTTCGCTACGATGAACGTGCGTCTCATCGCGGGCCGCGTGTTCGATCCGGCGCGCGCCGAGCGGGGTCTATTCCAGTTCGACGTGAACGACCCGTCGAGCGTCGTCATCGACGACGCGTTCGCGCGCGAGATCGGCTTCGCGGAGCCTGCCCGTGCGCTCGACGAGCTCGTCTATCTGCCCGTCGCGGACACGTTCCAGCCCGCGCGCATCATCGGGGTCGTCGAAAACCGGCCGCTCAGTTTTCCGACAAGGCACGATCGCGACCGTCTACCATCTCGACCGATGGCCGCAGCAGCTCCTCGTGCGCCTCGCGAAGGAAGATGTGGCCGGCGCGCTCGCGGCCGTGCGGCGCGTGTGGGAGCAGCGCGTGCCGAACCTGGCGTTCGAATACGAATTCGAGGACCAGCTGTTCGCCCAGGGCTATGCCGTTTACGGACGCGTTAGCGACGCGTTCAGCTGGCTCGCGGCACTGTCGTATGCGATCTGCGTGATCGGGCTCGTCGGCATGGCGGGACACATGGCGGGCCGGCGACGCCGCGAGATCGGCGTGCGCAAGACCCTCGGCGCCACGTCGCGCAGCGTGCTCGGCCTGCTGCTCGCGGCCTTCTCGCGGCCCGTGGTCGTAGCGAACTTGATCGCGTGGCCGTTCGCCTATCTCGCGGCCAAGGCGTACCTTGAGATCTTCATCCACCGCGTCCGCCACGCCGCTGCCGTTCGCAGCAAGCCTCGTCGTCACGGTCCTCGGCTTGGGTTGCCGTGGCCGTGCAGGCCTGGCGCGCGGCGCACATGCCGCCCGCGGCGGCGTTACGGTACAGAGTAAGACGCCGCGCGGAGCGGTTCGGCGACGGAGTTCGGGCATATCGCCGCGAACCAAGCCGCGCCGGCTGCTCGAGGCGGTGGAATGCCCAAATCCTCTACAGATTTTCTTACACAGCAGGTCGCTGAGCTCTGTATGGCGTGGGAACGGCCGATCGGTACCGAGTCGCGGGATTGCCCCACCAGGAGTGCCGCGCGCCCTCGTACGAGCTCCGCAGCCGTTGTGGGCAAGATGGGATAGGAACTCCCGGCGCTTCACGCCGAGATCCGGACTTCCTCGAAACTGTCCCCGGCGGCTTTACGCGCCTCAGCGCGGTTTGAGTCGAGCGCCTCGCGCAGGGCCGACTGAAGATTTTCCATAAGCTCTTCACGCGACTCACCCTGCGAATTGACGCCCGGGATCTCCTCAATCCAGCCAATCCACCAATGACCGTCGCGCTGCACTACAGCTGTGAACTCGTTGCGCATACGGTGATTCCAGCGCACGGCCCGGATCCCGCATGACACAACTAAATCACATCATCCGCCACGATTGGCAGCGCGCCAACTCCAGGCGACGCTATATCGATTCGCCTTTTTCAGGCGGTCGGATCGAGGAATCGCCTTTCGGCGTCACATCCGCTGGATATCTTGACCTATACATACAACGTATATACCGTAGTCGATGTACGGGTACGACCCGCGGAAATCAGCGGTATAACGACCGAAAGCACGGCGTCTGCGACCTCCGGCACGACGTGCGTCGCTCTAGGAGCGACTAATCTATGAGGCCGGAATACGATTTTTCGAAAGGTAAGCGAGGAGCGCTGGCGGCGCAGCGCGGCAAGACGCGCATTTCGATTCACTCTTGACAACACGGTGCTCGAGGCATTCCGTGCTCTCGCCGAAAGAAAAGGCATCGGCTATCAGACGATGATGAATGAAGCTCTGCGCGATTATTTGCAGCAGTCTGGACAGCCGTTGACCAAGGAAGAGCTGCGCGAGGTAATTCGCGAGGAGCTGCCGGAAGCGCTGCGGAAGGTGGCGGCTGGCGCCAAGAAGGCCCGCAAGACGGTGCGGCGAAGCTAAAGCACCGC
This sequence comes from uncultured Gammaproteobacteria bacterium, assembly GCA_963744305.1. GTDB lineage: Bacteria > Pseudomonadota > Gammaproteobacteria > Steroidobacterales > Rariloculaceae > FEN-1219. Next base: position 3 of record CAVUTF010000010.1, on the reverse strand, counting down.
CAC
>CAVUTF010000009.1:0-604839 GCA_963744305.1 uncultured Gammaproteobacteria bacterium | reverse complement strand
GCTCAGCCGTCCGACGACGACACGTACTGACGCGCGCTCCAACTGCGATAAGCATTCGCGACTCCGCGGCGACAGAGGAGTAGGCACATCGGCTGGCGTCGCCCTGCGGTCCGCGTCTTGCGCTACAGCGTGCCCGCGCCCGAATGCTGCCGCTCGTAGTGCTGCCGCAGCAGATCCTTGCCATAGTCGTTGCCGTTGGGCGTTCGCACGACGATATGTACGTGCTCGGTGGTCGGCACGGTGGGGTCGAGCAGGTGCCGCATTCCGACCGGCCGCTGATGATCGAACTCGATGATGATCACCGGGCTCTGAATCCGGTAGTAGAACACGCTACCGGGCTCCGTCTTGCCGATCCACGCGAAGTACGTCTTGTCCATGTGCGCGAGGACCTCTTTCATCTTCACGCGCGCGTGGCCGTCGTCCATGTTGCCGACGTATAGCTCGATGAGCGACACGAGCTTCTGGAGCTGCGCGTCGCGCAACTCCATCGCCGGAATCCCGGCATAGTCGATCATGACGTTGTCCTTCCACGCCTCGGTGAGGTTCTCGTCGCCGGTCTTCGAGAACTCCAGCACGGCCTTGCCGCGCTGTTTCTGATCGAGCGCGTTCACGAGCTCGAGCGCCTGCGCCGCTTCTTTCTCCAGAATCGACGTGCCCTTGTACTTGCCGAACGTCGCCTTCACGGGCTCGGAGCCCGCGAAGAACGGCGTCGCCACGACTTGGTCGCCGAGCACGAAGTAGTTGACGATCGCGTGATGACCGTCGAGCTGAAAGCCCCACGGCTCGGTCGCGCTCGGCGTGCCCATTACCGAGATCCAGTACTGCCACTCGCCGTACTCGTCGAAGTTGTCGTCGGTGAGCTCTGCGAGCGTGGTGTTCAAGTGCATGATGTCGCGCGTTTGTTGGAACCCCTTGGCGCTCAGCGCGGCGCGCAGCAGGCCGAACGCGGCTTCGCGCTGCCCGTCCGTCATCTCGAGAAAGCTCATGCCTGCGCGCACGTAGAAGCTCTGGTTCATCCACTTGCGCCATTCGTCGTCGTTCACCGCGAACAACGTCTTCCAGCGCTGCTGCGGAGTGAGCGCCGCGAGGAACCTCTCCGCCGCGACCCGCACGGGCTCGGTGGACACACCGGAAGATGTGATTGGGAACAGCCCGGGCTCGACCTTGCCGTTCGTGGTGACGCCTTTGAAAGGCTCCGCGAGGCCGGCGGTTGCCGCGGCGATCGAAAGCTGCAGAAGGACATCGGGGCCGCGTTTCGGCGGCGCGGGTGGGCGCGATTGTGACGACGCTGGAATGGCTGCCGCGAGAAAACAAATCGCCGCGACGCCGCCAGCAAGTCCAGTCCGAGTCATTCGCCGCACCCCGTGCGCGAGAAGAGCGGGGCGCACTATAGCCCGGAGCGCGCGCGTTGTTGAGACGTGCCGACTCGGCCTCGCCGAGCGATGAGCCGATATACTTTAAGAGATTCGTCTAACCTGATGATTTGACTGGTCTCGGTGAGGCGATTTGCTCAATCCCTACGATTCCCCGGTGCGTGCGGCTGAAATAGCGGCGGAGGCGGCGAAGCTACCTCGAGCTCGAACCCGACACTGAGTCGACGCTGAACGATGTGCTGGGGCATTCGATCAGGTATCGAATCAACGGGAGCGTCGCGACCCGCGCATTCAGATCCAGAGCGCGCTCGATCGCGTCGAACCGCGCCGCGCGGACGCATCGGGCTCAGTCGCTCGTTTCAGTTAACACGCCGCGGCGCGAGCCGGGCAGGGCATCGCCCGCCTCGCTATCCGATGCGCTTTCGTTCGAACCTTGTCTTTGTCGGTCGATGATGGTCTGATCGCGAGCCATGGCGGCCGCGGACACCGACATAGAGAGCGGCACCGGTGTCGAGATCGACCAACCCGTCGATCCACGTGCCATCGCCGTGTGGCGCTTTACGACCGCCCTTGCCTTTGTTCCGCCTTTTGCCGCCGTGTCGATCGTCGCGATCGCAACGACCGTCGCGCGGTTGCCGGTTGCGATCGCCTTTTGGATCGCATGGCCGCTCCTGCTCGGTGTGGCGTTTGTCGCCGTGTGGCGGTATCCGCCGGCACGCTACCGCCATCTCAGCTATCGCATCGACGATGCCGGGATCACGATTCGGGACGGCGTATTCTGGCGCACGCGATCGGTTTTGCCGCGGATGCGGATACAGCACACGGACGTGTCTCAGGGGCCGCTTCAGCGCCGCTACGGCGTTGCGACGTTGAAACTGTATACGGCGGGCAGCCGTTTCACGCGGATCGAGCTGCCCGGCCTCGAGCACGCCGTGGCCGTGGAGTTGGGCGACCGGCTGCAGCGGCAGGCCAGCGACGATGCAGTCTGACGACCGCGCGACGACCGGCAGCGACGACTTCACGCCCGACCTGAGATTGCACCCCTGCTCCTGGCTGTTCAAAGCCGTGGGCTATCTGAAAGCGTTCGTGGTGCCGCTGATCATCGCCACGATCGTCGGCTCGAGCCGGGATTTTTCGCCATGGGTTCCGGCGGGCTTGCTCGTGCCAATGATCGGCGCGGCGCTGTGGCAGCAGTGGATCTACCGCTACGGCTTCTCGCCGGACGGACTCGTCATTCACGAGGGTCTGATCTTCCGCAACGTGCGCAAGATCGACTACGCCCGAATCGAAAACGTCGACACGGAAAGAGGCCTCCTGCATCGCTTGCTCAACGTCGCCGACGTGCGGGTAGAGACTTCGACCGGGGGCGGCGCCGAGGCGCGCATCCGCGTGCTGGGCCTCGATGCCGTCGAAGACATGCGCGCCAAAGTCTTCGCGCGCGGCGCGCAGCACGCGGATGCCGTCGAGACGAATCCGTCCTCCTTCGCTGCCGAGCAGGAGGAGACGCTGCTCGTGCTCGGACCGGGTGAGATCGTTCGCTTCGGCCTGATCGACAACCGGGGAATGATCGTCGTGGCCGCGGCGCTCGGTCTGCTAGGCCAAGGGGGCTTCTTCGAGAACCTGGGCGCATGGGCGGGACCTTTGCTCGGCTGGCTGCCTTGGAGCGACTTCACGAGCTTCGGTCCGGCGGCACGCGTGTTGCTCGGTGGCGTAACTGCAATGGTGCTGATCGCCGGGATGCGCGCGCTGTCGATCGTTCTGGCCTTCGTCATGTTGTTCGACTTCAGATTGACACGAACGGCGACCGATCTGCACACGCGTTACGGCCTCCTCACACGCATCTCGCGGACTTTGCGCCAACCTCGCATTCAGGCGGTGCACCAGACCGAAACGTTGCTGCACCGCCTGTTCGAACGCATGTCGTTGCGCGTCGATCTCGCGGGCGGTCCCGGCACCGAGGCTTCGCAGCAGGACGACCGCAACCGCTGGCGCGACCTTTGGCTCACGCCGCTCTGCTCGCGCGACGACGCGGAGAGACTAATCCGAGTGGCGCTGCCGCAGGTCCGCCTTTCGGGCCTCCTTTGGCATACGCTCGCACCGCGTGCTCGGTGGCGCATCTTCCGCATGCTGTCGTTGTGGTGGCTCGTCGCGGCATCCGTGCCCACCGTTTGGTTCAGCGGCTGGTGGGCGGCGGCGATTCTACCGGCGGCACTGCCGCTGATCTGGCTGCACGCGCACCTCTATGTGAAGCACACCGGCTGGGCACTGCACCACGACTTCTTCGTGTTGAAGCGCGGTTGGTTGACGCGGAAGCTGGCGGTGGTTCGCCGCGATCGCATTCAGAGCGTGCGTTTGCGCGAATCGCCGTTCGATCGACGTTATCGAATGACGCAGCTGCACGTCGACAACGCGGGCGCGACCTCCTCGAGTCACCGGTTCGCACTTTCGTATCTGGATCGCGGCGATGCCGAGCGGCTGGCGTACGCGTTGTATCGACCGCCACACGAAGCGGAAGGTCTAGACTAACCGGCTCGGGGCGTCGCGGCGCCCCTGCCGAAAGAGGGAGAAGATGAAGACGACAACCTTGTTGGTCCTGGCGGCGCTAGCGGGTGTGGCCGCGACGGCCGATCGGTCCGCATCGGCCGCCGCCATTACCTGCGACCGCGAGTGTCTGCGCGGCACGATGACCACATTCCTCTATGCGCTGCTCAAGCACGATGCGAGCAAGGTGCCGGTCGCCGACGCCGTGCGCGTGACGGAGGACGGCATCGAGAAGCCGCTCGCGAAGGTCGGCCTCCTGAACACCGTCACACGGCTGCGCGGCTACCGCCAGGACATCCTCGACGAGCGCGCCGGGATGGCCGGTGCGGACGTCGTCGTGGAAGAGCAGGGAGCACCGGTGATGCTGGTCGTGCGCCTCAAGGTGGTGGACGGCAAGATCACCGAGATCGAGACCGTCGCGACGCGAAGCCGCAGCGACGGGCTCATCTTCAACATCGACGGCCTGAGCGCGCCGAGCGAGGAGATGAACTACGCGCCGCGACCGGAGCAGCTCGCTTCGCGCGAGGACGCGATCAAGGCGGCGATGCACTATCCAACCGGCCTCAATGCCGCGAAGACCTTCGCCGCCGTGAACGCGCCGTTCGCGCCGAACGCCTACCGTTACGAGAACGGCCAGGTGATGGCCGGGCCGGACTGCAAGTTCGCCCCCGGCTGCGAAAACATCGCTACGCAGTCGCTGGCCATTTTCGAGCGCCTAGGTGACGTTTCGACGCGCGTGATCGGCGTCGACGAGCGCTTGGGGATCGTCTGGCTACGCATGGCGTGGGGCGTGCGCCAGGAGGGCGGAGAACAGCTCACCGTATGGGAGAGCTTCAAGGTCTACGACGGTCAGATCCACGCCGTCGAAGCGTTCATGAAGATCCTGCCCGTGGAGATCAGGTCGGGCGGCTGGGAGTAGGGTCTCGACATCGATCACCAGCACGAGTGACGCCGATGCTGAACCGGTTAACGGCCTGCGTCGCGGTCGGCGCGCTGATCGCTGCGCAGCCCGTGCCCGCGGCGCCCGCTACGCTCGCCGAGGCCCTCGAGCTTTGGAGTAACGTGTTGACCCGTTTCGTCGACGAACAAGGTCGCACCGACTTCGACGCCCTCGCGGCGGACCGCAACGCCCTCGACCAGTTCGTGGCCTACGTGGAGCGCGTGAGCCCGGCGACGGCGCCGGAGCTGTTCCCGCGCCGCGCCGACGTGCTCGCCTACCACTTGAACGCCTACAACGCACTGGCCATGCGGGGCGTCATCGACGAAGGCATCACCGACGGATTCACGAGCTTTTTCAAGCGCCAGCTGTTCTTCAGGTTTCGCAAGGTCACCGTCGGCGGCCGGTCGATGTCGCTATCGGCTTACGAGAATGACGTCATTCGGCCGCTCGGCGAGCCCCGTGTGCACTTCGCGCTCAATTGCATGGTGCGCAGCTGTCCGCGCCTGCCCCAAACGGCTTTTAGCGCCGAGGAGCTCGAAGCGCAACTCGAAGCCGCGGCGCGGGAATTTCTCAACGACCCGCGCAACGTTCGCGTTGACGCCCCGGCGCGCGAAGTTTGGCTGTCGGCCATTCTCGATTTCTACACGGAAGATTTCGCCGCCGACGGCAAGCGCGAGAGCTTGATCGAGTACGTGAACCGCTATCGGGACGAGCGCATCGATCCCAGCTTCGTCGTGAAGTTCATTACCTACGATTGGACCCTGAATCGCCAGCCCTGACGAAGCGTTCAAGTCAGCGATCGATTTCGCTGCACGAAGAGCCGTAGGCGAAACAGCTGTAGCAGCGGTGGTGCTGCAACGTGATGCGCTTGCCCAAGCTCTCCGTCAGCGTGCCGCCCAAGTCGTACGCGGGGTCGTCGTCGACGAGCGTGCAGGCGAAGACGCGCATGCGGCCGTCCTTTTTGACGACCATCTTCGAGAACGCGCACATGAACGCGCGGCGCGTGTCCGCGGATTGATAGGTCGTCATGCAGTGCTCGGTAATAGCTGGAACTTCCGGGTGCGCCCCCGGAAGCAGGAAATCGGGAAATCCCACGAGCGTCGTGTTCCTCGGCAGCCCGTGCTCCGCAAGCAAACCGGCGTAGGCCTCGGCAACGGCGGCGGCGTTCTCGCCCTTCTCGATCTGTCTTGCGATCGACACCTTGAAACCGAGCGCGTGCAGCTTCTCAAGCGCCGCCCACGATTGCTCGAACGTGCCGGCGCCGCGGCCCGCGTCATGCCGTTCGCGGTCCGGATAATCGACGCTGACGCGAAACGCGATCGGTTGCGGTTGCGCGCGTAGCGCACGGATCTGATGCAGGCGCTTCAGCATCGGAGCCGTGCCGTTCGTCAGCACCAAGCACGGTCGAAATTGCGATGCGTAGCGCAGGATGTGGACGAAGTCTTTGACGATGAACGGCTCACCGCCGGTGAACGAGAGCTGCTCGACGTTGAGCGCGACGCCCTCGTCGATGAACGGCTTGGCGTCCGCGAGCGTGATGCGGCCGAGCCGCCCGTCGCCGGGCTTCGATCCCTCGAGGCAAAACGGGCACGCTAAGTTGCAGGCCGTGCCCGTGTGAAACCAGAGCTCGCGCAGCGCGTGCGGCTCGATATATCCGCGTGGCTCGCCGGCGGCGGTGAAATGCAGCGATCTTGGCGCCGCGTTCATCGCTCGTGCTCCCCGTCCGAGGGTAGCAGCGCCCGATAGCTTGCGGCCAGCGCCTCGGGCCGGGCGCCGAGCGCGAAGCGGAGCGCGAGCCAGCGATTGTGCAGTGTCCGCCCTAACCAGCCGTCCCGTTCCCAGCGCCGCGTGGCAACCGCGAGCGCGCGAGGTAGCACGCGGAACGTGCCGCGCGCGCGCAGTCGCCGCACGAGCCCCACTTCCTCGAACAGCGGCCACTCGGCAAATCCGCCCAGCTCATGGTAAACATCGCGGCGCGCGAAGATGCCCTGATCGCCATAAACCATGCCGCCGCAGCGAATTCGCAGCGCGACGAGCTGCGCGAGCAGGCGCTTGTACGACGTCGTCGGCCCTTGGAAAGCAAACCGAAAACAGCCGCTCTCGGCGCCGCCGCGAACGGCCGCGGCGATGACCGCCAGCGCGTCGTGCGGCAACTGCGCATCGGCGTGCACGAACCACAGCACCGCGCCGCTTGCTCGTCGAGCGCCCGCGTGGAGCTGCGCACCGCGATTGGCTGGCGCTTCGACGTACTCGCAGGCATGCCCGTCGCAGACGGCCGCAACAGCCGCGTCTGCGCTTCCTGAAACCACGATGATCTCCTGGGGTTTCTGTGCCTCGAGCTGTGCGAGCAGTGCTGCAAGCTCGGCTGCATCACCGAGCACGGGGATCACGACGGCGATGCCGCTCGCCGAGCTCATTTCGCGCGGTCCGGCAGCGGCGGCTGCGACTCGGCTGCCAGGCGCTCGCGCAAAATGCGCGTGGCACGGCGCGTGATTAGCACCGTGAGCGCGGCGGTCGCCGCAAAACCGATCGCGAGCAGCGAGTGCGCGGCCCAGCTAGGGGGGGCGCCGCCGCTCGTCAGTGTCGCAAGGCTTTTCGCTAGCGAGCCCGTGTAAACGTAGAGCACAGTGACCGGCAGCATGCCGATCCACGTTGCCAGCAGGTAATCCCGAAATCGCGCCGCCGTGATGCTCAAGCCGTAGTTCAGGAGGTTGTAAGGAATTAGCGGCGACAGCCTCGCCAATAGCACGATCGGGAAGCCGTCATGGCGCATCGCCGCGTCGAGCGCGCCGAAGCGGGGCCACGCGGCGACGCGCTGCGCAACCCAATCGCGCGCAACGAATCGCCCGACGCCGAAGGCGGCAGCCGCGCCGAGCACGCTGCCGGCCGACGTGAGCGCCACGCCGAGCGGCAAGCCGAAGAGATATCCTGCCGCCAACGTCAGAATCGAGCCCGGCACGACGAGCACGGCGGCCAGTACGTAGACGGCAACGAACAGCGTGCCCGCAGCCTCGCGATGGCGCTCCGCCCAAGCTGTGGCCCCGATGATCCAGGACCCAAGAGGCCAACCGACGGCGACTGCGACGATCGCCGCCAGCAGCAGCGCGACAACCGCGGCGCGCAGCGCGATCATCGGTCGAGATCCGTTTGCGCCGTGAGCCAGCGCACGAGCGCACGGCGCGCCGGCCGCGCATCGCCGAGAAGCTCGGTGCGTAGCGCGACCAGATCGTCGAGCGTGTCGACGTCCTTAAGGCGCGGAAGCGTCGCGGCGCTCGAGCCGGCCGCAACGCAGGCCGCTCGCAGCGACTCGAACAACGCGGTCGTGCTCCAGGGCAACTCGGCGAGCGGCGGCCAACGTCCGCGCACACCCATCAGCACGACGCCGCCGTCGGCGCTCGGGCCGAGCACCGTGTCGTGGTCGCCGAGCGCGGCCGCCGCGCGCTCGAGGTAGGCGACATCGAGGCTCGGGCAATCGATGCCGATGTAGAGCTGCCGCTCGAAGCCGAGCCGGATCAGCTTCGCGTTGACGTGATTGATGCGCGCGCCCAGATTGCCGCCGCTCTGCACCACTAAGGCGTCCGCCGGCGGTGCGTCGATCAACTCGTCGGCTGCCGACGGCGCGGCGCACACGGGACCCGGCCAAGCCTCGAGGTCCTCGCAGGCGCAGTCCAGCAAGCGCTGCGCGGCCAGCGTGGCTCGCTGCGCCCCGATGTGCACCGCCAAGCGCCGTTTCGAGCGCGCGGCCGATTTCATCATCAGCACCACGCAGCAGGCGGCGCGGCGGCCGCCCTGCGTCGACGGCGTTTCCATAGCGCCATGGTACACGCGGCGATCGCACCGCCTGCGGACGCTGCGCGCTCCGGGACGGCAAGCGTATGATGAGGCGTCGATCAACCCGAAAGCAGGGGAGGCCTTGCGATGCAGCGCGACCGCAAACTCGACGCCTTTCGTCGACCGGACATTAGGCCTAGCGACGGCCTGAGCCGCCGCTCGTTCATCGCCCACGGCACGGCCGCCGCCGCTGCAGCCGCGCTCCCGGCGGCCGCATTCGCTGACGTCGATCGCAGCCAGTTTAGACGTGTGCCGACGCAGTACGTCGCCGCGCTCGCCCCGCCGGAAGCAACCTCGGGCAACAATGCCGAGACCTGGGGCCTGTGGCGCCAAGATCCCGGGCCGCGCGGCGTGCGGCTCAAGTACTACGACCGCCTCGAGAACGGTGTTGCGCCGGCCGGTTGGCATCTCGACAACAACGCCTGGTGGCTCGAGGAGCACGGGTTGCTCATGGAAGCGCCCACCTTCCCGATGCCTGCTGGACAGTACCTGGTAACCGGCGATCGCGAGGTCACGAGTGTGCTCACGGTCCATCCGGCGAGCGCGGACGGCCAGCAACGCTGGGAGCTTTCGGACGGCGCCACGCTCTACGATGTCACGCATCTGCGCTGCCGCTCGGCACTCTATACGCCGGCGAAGGCGGGCGGTTCGTGCTCACCAATGGCGGCGCGCGAAGACGACTTCCCCGTGTCTCCCGGCGCGGCGATGCCGCCGGTCGCCGACTGCGCGAAGCAAGACTACCAAGTGCTGATCGTGATCGGCGTTCCCAAGGAGCCCTTGAGCGCGTAGGTACCCGCCGCCGACATCCCCACATCGAGTGTGGCGTAAGGCCGCGGCCGCGCTAGCCAGGATGTTGTGAGAACCGCGCGTGGCACGGTGGCGGGGCGAATCAAGCCGTGGTGGACGTCATTGGCGACATCGCCCTCCGCAAGCAGGCCACGCGCGCGCAAATCGCCATCGCTTGGGTGCTGGCGCAGAAACCCTGGATCGTGCCGATTCCCGGGACAACCAAGCTCCACCGACTCGAGGAGAATCTCGGCGCGGCGGATGTCGAGCTGACGCCAGAGGATCTGCGCGACATTGATCGAGTGCTCTCCACTGTAACCGTGCAAGGAGACCGCTATCCACCGCAACTCGCGGAACGGGTCGGCCGCTGACCCCCGCGCTCACTACCTGTTCGCGAACCCGGAAACCGGCGCTAAGTGGGTTGTGCCGTGAGCATCGCGGGCTCGGACGCGCTTTCGCGGATCGCGTCGAACAGCGCGTGCGACATGCGCTCATCTACCTCGGGCGCACGCTGCACCGGCACGGGATAACGCACGATCGCATCAATCGAGCCGGACGAGAACCGCAACTGCACGTGAGCCTGCGCCTTCTCGGCGGTGCTCGACAACGATGCTCGCTGCAGCGCGCGTGTCTGCCGCTCGAGCTCGTCCCGATAGTCTTCCAGGACGCGCTGGGCAGCCTCTAACAACCGCTTTTTGATGGCGGTGTAGTCGCCGTCGCCCGGTATCGTCAGGCTGACCTCGCGCCACCCGAGGTCTACGCCGGGGATCTGCTTGAAGATGCCACCTGCTTGGAACACCACCGAGTTGGCGAACGCTACGACGCGTCCGGTCGCGCCGTACTGCGGGCCGAGCTCGATCAGATGCAGGCGTACTAGGCCCAAGTCGATCACTTCGCCAGCCACGTTCCCAAGCTGAACGCGATCGCCGACGCGTAGGCCGTATTTGCCGATTAGGAAGAAGTAACCGACGATCGACACCAGCACGCTCTGCATCGCAACGGCGACGCCAGCGGTGAGCAGGCCGGCGAACGTCGCGAAGGAGCTCGCTTCCGTGGCGAACGAGATTCCGATGATCGCGAGCGCGACCGCCCACACCACGATTCGGCGCACTAGCAGCAGTTGGTGTCGTCGCCGGGTGTCTTGCACATAGTTGAATGCGGCGCGCCGCCACAGCTCGCCGGCACCGAACACGAAGGCCAGCAGCAGGATCAGCAGCCCCACGCGAGCTGCGAGCGTCTTCAGAGCGGATCGATATTGCGCCCGCGTAGCGTCGCGCCAGCTGTCGAGATTGTTTCGGTACTGATCCAGCAGCACCCCGGCTTTGGTCATGGGCACGAGAATCGAGGACGTTTGCTGAAAGAGCCACGCGATCGTGTCGTACTCGTCACGCGCAGTCTTGAGCTCAGCTGTGGCGCTCGTGGCCGACCGCGCTCCGAGCGCATCGCCGCGAGCGGACAGCACCGAGATCTGCTGTTCGGGGGCCGTGCGAGCCTGGGTGAAGGTCTGCTGAAGCGCTTCCGTACGGCGGTCGATGTCGTCGATCGTCGAGAGCTTGTTCGTGAGCCTGAGCACATTGCTGCCGAGGTCCCAGATGCCGAACCTGCGAGCGCCGACTTGCTCGGTGGTGGGCAGCGCAGTGTTGCTGACCCCAGCCGCGCCTGTTTGGGTTTCGGCCGTGCCAACCTCCGGCATTGCGCCGGAGGCCGCGGGGATGGATGCCGCAATGGCGTTGATGTGCTCCTTGAGGACGCTTACTCCAGAGCCGTTCGCATCCGTTTCATGCGCGAACTCGACCATTGAATTCATGAGATTCCGACGCGCGTTAACGAGATCGAGCTCGCTTTGCAGTTCCGCGAGCTTCGCTTGCAGCGCGGCGCGCTCGGCGGTTTCCGCTGCGGCGAACTGTCGTTGCGTGGCTGCGAGCTCGGTCTGAATCGTGGTCCCACGAGCATCTAGATCTCGCTGGCTCTTCAGCAGCGCCTGCGGTGAGGTCGACTGGTCGGGCGCGTCGGCTTGCTCCATCTCGGCTTGGCTGCTCAGAAGCTCGGCGTTCGCGCGTGCAACCTCGAACGCGAGCGCGACGACGCGGTCCGCAGCCTGCCGGTTGGCGTAGAGGATGAGCAAGTCGCTCGGCTGCGTGGCGGACTGCTGCTGAATGCCGAGCATGCGGTACCAGTCCACCGTCTCGTCGAGAATGCGGACGACCTGTTCGCCCGTCATGACGGCGCGTGACGTGATCTGCGGCTCGGCCGCCGCCGGGTCCGCATCCTGCGCATGGCCCCACGTCGCGAGTGTTACGGAGAGACAGATTGGTGCGATTCGCTTTAGCATGCTTCCAGCGGCCTATACCGAAGAATACCAATGGTACTCGCTGACGCGAGAGCTGCGCGCGCTTGAACGCGTGTTCGCGATCGAGGTTGAGACCTGCGCACGGTGATCGAGCTCGATCGTCCCAGCGACTTGCGCGAGCGCGCGTCGTATCATCCACCGGGCACGACTAATACAGCCTCTCTGCGAGCACCAGTGACGACTGAGCACGCGGTCCGGCATCTCGACATTCGAGTTAAGCGCTTCGAAGGTCGTCGTCAAAGGACTGTGCAATGCGCTCACGCGTCGGTTTCCTTTCGATTGCGTTCGGGCTCCTCGTTTCGGGCTGGGTTTCCGCCCACCATATCCACCGTAACTCGCGGAACGGGTCGGCCGCTAACCCAGCGATCGCATTACGGCCGAAGTGGTGGTCCACAATTGACGAAGCGGGTTCGAACGGTTTTGTTGAGGGGCATCGAGATGTTGGCGCAAGACCTTGCACGTAACGCATCTGAGGGGCGATGACTACGCCTCCAGTCTCCGCGTGCCCGAGCACAAGTACGAGGTCACTCCGCTCGAGCTGTTCTTCGACCTCGTGTTCGTGTTCGGCGTCTCGCAGCTCTCGCATCATCTGCTGCATGGATTCTCGTGGCGCGGTGCCGCCGAGACGCTCGTGATGCTCGTAGCGATCCTGCCGGTGTGGTCCTACACGAGCTGGGCAGCCACCATGATACGAGCCGATCGCTCGAGGACGCGCTGGATGGTCCTGACCGTGATGTTAGTGGGACTCTTCATGATCGGCAGCGGAGCGCACTCGCGATATGACAGCGCGCGCCCTTGAAAGTGCTAGAGGATCAGATCGTAATATATTGGTTTATCTGGATTTGTTGGTCGGGGTGATGCGATTTGCTCAATCCCTACACTGCCGCAGCGCGTCCGCCTCAAGTAAATGGTGAGAACAACATCGGTTGATCACGACGCCTATTTCGCTCGCTTCGCGATGATTTCCATGCCGGGTCCCGGCGCACCTTCGGCGCTGCGCGTGAAGTGGATCTCTTCGCCTTCGATCGTTCCTTGCCACAGGATCTTGTTGGTCGCGTTGTTTGCCGTGCGCACGACGTGAAAAGAGATGCTGTTACCCTCGATCTTGCCGTCCCTGATTTCGGCGGGACCGGATTGCGGATTCAAGATAGCCCCTGTCACGACGTTGCCGGCGACCTTGAGGTCGAGCGTGACTGCTACGTTGTTGCTGACTGCCGTCGCGGTCCACTTCCCCGTGAGATCTTGAGCCCCCGCGGCGCTCACCGCGAACGCGCACGCCAACACTAACCCTCTCGTAAGCCGCATGACTGTCGTCATCCCTTCGGATTGAGGGTTCGGATTCTGCGCCACGGCATCTCCGGCGTATAGAGTGCGATGGCGGCTACTCCTCGTAACGCAGTGCCGTCATCGGGCTCAACCGGCAGGCTCGCCATGCCGGAACGAAAGCCGCAGGCAGCCGCTCCCGTCACTCGATCGCAAGACTCTCGCTTCGAGCCGCGAGTCAAAACGGTCGTCGAATGCAATGAACGAAAATTCTCTCGTTGGTTTCCTCTGAACATAGAGGCAGCTCGCGAGCTGGACGGCGTCTCCCGTGCGCAAAGCATGACGCCGGATCAATGTCTGCGCGCCCACCACAATCCCGGACGTCAAGTCGACAACCAGCATGCTGACGAGATCGGCTTCAAGCGCAGCGATGGCGCGTCACGCGACTCGTCTGAGAAGGGGCCCTCGCCCAAGCGGCGCGCGAGTGCCGCGGCGATCTCCAGCCGACAAACGGCTCGTCACCGGAACATCTGACGTGAGTTGACATATTGTCGTCAGCGAGGGTTCGCAGCGCAGGTCGGCTAAAATAGCCGCGAATGTCTCGTTCAAGAAGACAGCAGGGAAGCGGACAAATGAACACGTCACCAATCCTTCGGACGCCCCTTTTGGCGCTAAGCTTTTTTTGCATGAGCGCACAGGCGGAGTGGCGCTGCGACTGCACGACAATTCTCGACACGTGCAGTGCTACGGTCACGGTAGAGAACGACTCGGTATCGATCGAGAGCGACCACCGCCAGTGCGCACGCGTCGACTACCTGATCGATGGCATGCCATTCGTGGCGCTCGTCGTGGAAGGCCGCGAACGGCAGAGTTGGCTGAGCCGGAGCGATAACCCGCGAGTCCTCATGCAGAGCTGCAAGGTCTGCCTCGACAACGCCGATGGTCGTGTGCCGGACGCTACGCCTGGTAGGCTCACGGTCGAGCGCGAGCTCTCCCGCGAGGCCGAGCTTTCGCCGTTGGTCACCGTCAACCCGCAGTATCCGTCGTCTGCCGCCTCGGGTGGCATCGAGGGCTTCGTCGAGGTCAGCTTCACAGTCACGGCTCTCGGCCGAGTCGAGAATGCGATGGTCACGGCAGCCGAGCCGCCGAAAGTGTTCGACCAGGCGGCCCTATCGGCGATATCCCGATGGCGCTACGCCTCCGACGAGGGCCGGCAGGCTGTAACTTTAGGTCATCGATTCGATTTCAAATCGGAGGATGCGATCATTGCTCCGTCTGCTCCAAGCCGTGCCCCCGCAGAAACGGTAATCGATTCGCTCTTCGCTCGTCTCGCTACACGCCGCGAAGGCGCAGAAACGGAAGTTGCCGCTAGCGAGCCCAATTCTGTCGTTCGCAATCACTGCATTCGAGAACAGGTGTCTTACGACTTTGGCGAGATGGTCGAAGCCGACCTCATGAATACCTGCGGTGAGCCGCTGATGGTATATAGCTGCGCCGAAGGTATGGGTCGATATCAACGCCGTTGGGTTTGCCAGAGCACCGAGAATGCACAGAGCATCCTCGTACGGCCGGGCGACCGGCTCGCTGGTGACGTGGCAATGGTCGAGATTCCGGAAGGCATGAGGACGTTCAGGTACGCCGAAAATCTCTTCGTGGCACGGCCTCGTAATACGCTGTACTGGTGGCTCGCTTGCGGTGTCGATGACGCCGAATGTCGGGGCAGTGGCCGCCAGTGGGCCCGATCCATGAATGGAAAGGAGGCGAGTGTCGACCCGCAACTCTGGACTCAACAGAGCGTCGCCCGCTCCTATTAGCCACGCGCTAACGGTCGCGTGGGTCTATCCCGCGACGGATCAGCTCTTGCAGATAGACGATGGTCAGCGTCTGCCTGAGCATCGGCACATTGCCAAGCAGTAACTGCTGCCCGAGAGGCGTCGGCCGTGCCTCCGCTCAGTCCTTCCCGCACCCGCTCGCTCATCCCCCGGCCAATGATCTGGCCGCCGAGGTTCCAAGTGTCATCCGGTGACAAGATCGCAAGCGCGCTCCCCGAGGAGCCTACTTGCACGTATTCGGACGGACACCGAATGAAAAAGACCTCCTCGACGCCGAACGCGTAGTGGGACGGATGGTCATCGGTCACGGTCTGGCACGACTGGTGGATTTCGAACGCGTGCTCAGGGCTCAGCACCAGGGCTGACGTCCTCGTGAAGCCCTGCTTTACGATTTCGTCGTGTGTTATTCGGAAATCCCAGAGAAAGGCGAACACGCGATCCCCATTGAACTTCTCGATTGCGTCTTCTCGCAAGCGCGCGATTGCCCAATCGTTCTTGACATCGGTCTCGAGAGGGCCGACCGCTCCACCGCGCTGAACAGAGGACAGATCGATTTCGATCAAGTTGCTCACGCCGCCGTGATGCATTGGCTCGAAGTAGGCTTTGCCGTCAGCCGTCTTGAACTGTAACGTGTCTGCGAAAAGCACGTGCGCATCGGTTCGGATCAGATTGCCCGTTCCGATCAGCGCTGCTCGACCCCACACGAGAGGACCATCCGGGTCCATGGTGACGACGTAGCCCATCCCGGACGCGGGATCGTGCCTAGAGCCGACCTGGTTGGCGATTCTCCTGCGCTCGGTTCTGAATGCATCGGTCTTACAGTACTCGCAGTCTGCTAGGACAGTTCCCTCCAGCCACTCGGTCGGCGCCGCATGGGCCGAAGCGACCAATCAACATGGCACACAAATGCAGGAGTGTTTTCAATTCGACTACCCCGACGTCCCGACTCAGGCCGCCGTCACTCGAGCAAGATAGGTTCTTGGTCGGGTCGAGCTCGTCCTGACCTCGATGGCCGTTGCTAACGTCTATGCGCGCGCGTCAATAGACGCGTGTGGCTCTGTCGGAACGGTGCGGTAGGAAATCGATCCGCTTCAGCGTGCCGTCGACGAAGACCAAAACGGCGGGGAACCTGCCCCAGCCTCTCTCGTAAATCCATTGCTCGGATAGAGAGATCCCGACGAGGCGGGAAGATCCGGTCAACGTCCCGGCCCTTGCCACTGATTCCTGAATCACTTGGTTCTCAGGTGCACCGCATTCGTAAAGGACGTAGGCAGCTGGAACGCCGACTCTGATTATTCTTCCGTTGCAGCGCAGCGGCCCGGCTGCGTTTGCCGCAGAGGTGTAGGAGAACAAAGCCAGACAAGTAAGGAGAAGTAGGTGTTTCACTTTTTGTTTTCCCCTGGTTACGGGTTGACGTCGCGTCACCCTCAGGTGTTTTCGGAGTAGATGAGCTCACATGGTCGTTTCTTGTTAAATAAAAGACTACTGGACGATTGCCAGACGCCGTAGCTCTTTTTACAGAATCCTGTCGATTCGCTGCGGTGTTTCCCGGGCGCGATTATCGTTACTTCTTCGCAAATCGCTCAGGAACGGCCGTATCGTTGAATGTCGTACATCGAAGTCTTGCAGCCCGGAGAAGAAGAACAGGAATGGCCGGCGTGACGAGATCGCGGTAGATCTTGCAGACAAACAACTACCGCTTCGCGTTCCCATCAAAAGAACACGCCAGAGCTGGCTCGATCGCGGGCAAATGAATAACGAGGACGCGCGATTGCCAACGGGGGAAGGATGTATCGAAAAAGAAAAAAGAGAGTCTTGGTCGCAGTCGCGTGCGCCATTGCAATAGCGTCGGCTTCCTCGACTGCCGCCCGTATTATCGGCGAGGACGGTCGGCGAACTGTGAGCCAAGAAGAGCGTCAGAGCTACTTGGCCATAGGGATCGTGGTGGTCAGTGTCGGAAAACGGGCGTACGGAGGAACCGGCACTCTGATCAACGACCAGTTCACCGTTCTAACGGTATTCCACAATGTCTTCCACGACGGGAAGACGGGCCCGATTGGCCAAGTGAAGGCGCCGATGCGAATGATGCATTTCGTAGTCGGAGATCGATTGACGCACTACCGAATCAAGAGCATCCGTCCGTTCAAACGGGACTACGGTTTTGTCCTGCCGGACGAAAACGATCTCGCCGTGCTGACGCTTGAGAAGCCGGTCGTGGGCGTGGAGCCTCTTTCGCTCCGGGCATTGGGTCCCGAGGAGGATGGCCAGGAGCTTGATCACGTAACGCTCGTCGCGTACGCCGGTCTGACGAAGAAGCGTGCAGGAATGCAGCTTCCGCGAAAGGGCGGGCTCCTATCCGCCCTCGGCGGATGTCCTCGTTCACGACTGTGACTCCGAAGGCAATGCCTCGGGCGCCCCGTTTCTTGACGCGGGCGGCGCGCTAGTCGCAATCCACTTGGGTGGAAGCCCGCGGGGCCTCAAGGTACCTGGCCGACCCTTCAACGCGAAGTCGAACTTCAACATCGCGAGAAGAATTACCTCTGAGGTACAGAGTTTCGTCGATAGGGAAGATCAAGCTCGCTAGAACACATCATGACGGTCGAAGCGGCGAACGCAGTCCGAGGTTGACCTTTCGGTCCACACATCGAGCGTCGTGCTTGCCGGCGAGCGTCGCGATCGTCAGGACGTCGCCAACGCACAGTGCGGCGGCGGGCCGATAGCCACCAGGTGTACGCTCAATCCGCGCACCGCGTTCGTACGACCGAGAAATTGCTTCAGGGAACGTCGCTAAGCGGTTAATTTAATTGGTCGGGGTGATAGGATTTGAACCTACGGCCCCTACGTCCCGAACGTAGTGCTCTACCAGGCTGAGCTACACCCCGATGCCGTTAGCGTGAATTCTGCGCGACGCGCGAGCCGGCGTCGAGCAGTGCGCCCTTATACGCCGGTGCTTGCAGCCGAGCAACCTCGTGACCGACCCGGTCAGGCATAATCGCGCGAGTTTTTCGGCGGAGCTCCCGGTGAGGACCCTGCAAGCGCTCGGATTCGATGCGTACTTCGCGAGTCAGCTCGAGGACCTCGCGGCGGTGGGCTGGGTTCCCGCGCGAATCGCGTCGGAAGGGCAGAGCAGCTTTCACTTGCTCGGCTGCCGCGCCGCGCTCGGCGACTTGAGCGGCAAGCTGTTGAGCAACCGCACGCGGATCGAGCGGCCAGTCGTCGGCGATTGGGTCGCGGTCGCCGACGGCGAGCGCGCCGTGATTCATAAAGTGCTCGAGCGGCGCACGGCGCTGGTGCGGCGCGCGGCGGGGACGACGGCCGAGGCGCAGATCCTTGCGGCGAACGTCGACACGTTCTTCGTGGTTACGTCCGCGAATCGCGAGTTCAATGAGCGCCGGCTCGAGCGCTATGTCGCGGCCGTCTGGAACAGTGGCGCCGAGCCCGCGATCGTGCTCAACAAGATCGACTTGCAGGAGGATCTGTCGGACCTTCTTGAGGCGATCGAGCGGGTCGCGCTAGGCGTGCCTGTTATGCGCGTGAGCGCAGTGTCCGGCGACGGTGTCGACGAGCTGCGCGCGCACATCGGCGCGGGACGCACGATCGGCTTCATCGGTTCCTCCGGCGTCGGCAAGTCGTCGCTGATGAATCGGCTCCTCGGCCGCGAAGCTCAAGCGGTCAGCGGACTGCGCAACGACGAGCGCGGCCGTCATACGACGACGGCGCGGCACCTCGTCGAGCTGCCGGGTGGCGGCTTGATGATCGATACGCCCGGGATGCGCGAGCTCGGTCTGCTCGATGATGCCGGAGGCGTGGACGTGAGCTTTGCGGACGTCACGGCGCTCGCCGAAGGCTGCAAGTTTCGCGACTGCGCGCACGCCGGTGAGCCCGGCTGCGCAGTGGAAGCCGCGGTGGACGCGCGCACGCTGCCGGCCGAGCGGCTCGCGAGCTATCGCAAGCTGCTGCGCGAGATCGCTGCAGCCGAGCGCAGCCGCGATCCGATTCTCGCGGGGCGCACGAAGCAGCGCTGGAAATCGATCCAACGCGGGCTGCGAGCGCGCAAGGAGATCGACCCGAAGCTCAAGCGCTGATCTTGAAGATGCGCTCGGCGTTGCGGTGGCACAGCTTCGCGCGCTCCTCTTCCGTGAACGGTGCCGAGTCGATCCACGTGACAGCCGGCGTGGTCGGTTGATACGGATAGTCGATCGCCCACATCACGTTGTCGATGCCGATCTTGTCGATGCAGTAACGCAGCGCGAGCGAATCCTCGACGCCGCTCGTCGTGATCGCGAAGTTCTTCTGGAAGTACTCGCCCGGCAGCAGTTTCTGCGGGCTGCGGCCGCGCGCCGGATTGCCCATGTAATTGAGCCGCCACAGCCAAAACGGCACGGCCTCGCCCATGTGACCGATCACGATCTTCAAGTTCTCGAATCGATCGAACACTCCGCTCATCATGAGGCGCACCGCGTGCGTGCCGACCTCGAGGCCGTAGCCCCAGACGGCGGCCTCGAGTCGATAGTCGCGAAACGGCTCGGCCATGCCGTCCGACGGTGCGCGGGGGTGAATGTAGATCGGCACGTCGAGAGCCGCGGCGGCTTCTAGGATCGGCCAGTACTTTTCTTGATCGAGGTATTCGTTATTCGTGTGCGAGTTGATCATGAAGCCTTTGAAGCCGAGTCGGTTGATCGCGCGTTCCATCTCGAGCACGGCGCGCTTTGGGTCCTGGGGCGCGACGGTGGCGAGCGCCGTAAAGCGCGTCGGATGCTTGCGTACGGCTTCGGCGATCCGATCGTTCGCGAGCTCCGCGAGACCGACCGCCGTGTCGGCATCGAATACCTGCACTCCGGGCGCGGTCTGCGACAGCAAGTGCATGTCGACGTCGTTCTCGTCCATGACTTTGAGGCGCCCCGCATCGAAGTCCAAGAGCTGCGGCAGCCATGCGTTCGGCGCGTCGGCAGGTGCGTCGTAAACCTGCTTCAGCAGCTTCATGTCGAGGTTGTTCCACGTGCTGCGAGTGAGCTGCGCATAGCGCTCGGCAATTTCCGGGATACAGCACGCCTCTTCGGTGGCGATCTTCTTCACGCGCGGTCCGCGGGCGCGGTTCTGCGCGCGTGCGTCGTTCGCTTCGCCGGCGGCGAGCGCGGCGGCGGCGACCACCGCCATGCCGCCGATGATTTCTCGTCGATCAACCATGAAGTCCCCTTTGCGGCCACGGCCGTCATGGGAAGTGTCCACCCCCGGCCACTCGGCGCGCAAGCCGCGTTCGCTTTTAGTCCTTGCGCGCGGCGACGAGCATCTTGCCGAACGTGCCGTCCTGGTTGAACGCGGCGTGCTTGTAGACGCCGCCGAGGTGCAGCACCGTGCCGACGATGATGATGCGCGAGCACCAGACGTGGATGCGCGTGCAAGAACGTCGTACAGCTCCATGTTCATGCCGAACGGCGCCGGGATCGTGAACCAGTCGAATACGTGGATTGGCGCGCCGCGCGCCCAGACCATCAGCGGCCCGGAGATCAGCATCGCAGACGATCGGCGGTGAGCATCGCGTAGTGCGTGTACTTGCCGATCTCGTAGAAGACGCCCCGTCTGCTCCGGCATCGGCGCCGGGATGGCCCTGCTTGAAGCGCCAGACGATGCGCGCCCAGAGCAACACGTACGCGCGTGATCGCGATCGAGGTGTGCAGCCGCAGCGTGTCGCTGCGAGCCGGCCGCGAGGTCGGACTGAATCGAGCTGCCGATGAACCAGATCGTGAGAACCACAATCGCCGTGAGCCAATGCAGAGCGATCGAGATCCAGCCGTAACCCGTCTCTTGTGTCGCGCGTGCGCATCGTCAATCGATGATACCTGCTATCGCCGACGCGCCAAGACTTGATATTTCTGAAGGCTGATTAGCGCAGCAGAGAACGTCAGCAAGAACAGCGCGAGCTTGAAGTTCAACGAGCCTGAGGCCCTTGCGCGCCTCGGCGGGCGTCAAGCCGCGCCGTCATCGGCATCGCGCCGAACACCTTGCCCTTGATCAGCAGCTCGTTGCCGCTGCGCTCGAGCGCCTCGATTTCCATGAGCTTGCTGTTGTCGGGCGAGTAGAGCGTCAGCATCAGCGCGCGCTCCGACTTTCGCGAAGTCGAGCTTCAAGTCCTCGAACGCGCGCATCGCGGCCGCGCGGCCCGGCGCCGAACACGCCGCCGCCCGGGATGCTGGAACGGGCCGACGAGATACAGCCGCTCGCAGCCCGGCACGACGTTGCCGCCGAGATCGGGCGTCGGGCGGTGCGCGCCGTATTGATACGTCGTCGGCGGCGATGCCGTGCAGATCGCCGCGGCGGAAGCTCGACGACGTGCGCTCCATGTCGACGGGGCTGTCGCTGTGGTAGGCGATCGACATTGCCGGCGACGTTGTCGACGAAGTTCTCCATGTGGCTCAGCATGCGCTTCACGTAGTGATGCTTCGTGTCGTCCCAGCTGCGGCCGTCGGCGCGCTGATAAGGCACGTAGTCCCAGACGTGCATCGTCGCCTTGCCGGGCGGCGCGCGCGACGGATCGAACATCGTCAGCGAGCCGAGGCCGACGAGCGGATAGCGTCGAGAACTCGCCGTAGCGCAAGCAATCGAACGACTTGCGAATCGTGTCGTACTTGTTCGGCAAGAGCTCGATCATGACGGCGCGCACGTGCGCGCCGGCGCGGAACTTCAGCGGGCCGTTGCAGCGCGGCGTGCACGCGTGATGCAGCCGATCTCGGAGATCTGCGTGTCGGCGGCCGCTTCACGACCTCGGGTGCGACGCCGTCGACCATCGCTGCCCAAGATCGTGCGGGTGCAGCGCGGCGATGACGCCGTCCTTCGCAGCGAACGAGCGGCCGTCCTGCGGTCTCGACGCCGGCCGCGCGGCCGTTCTTCACGGCTTGATGCGCGCGACGTCGGCGTCGGCGAGCACCTCGCCGCCGTGCTCGCGGATGCTCGCGATCAAGCGCGTCCGTGAGCTTGCCCGAGCCGCCGATCGGCACGCCGATGCCGTAGGCCTCGAGGAACCCGACGAACACGAACACGCCGAAGCCCGTCGCTTTCTCGTCGGGCGACACGAGGTTCTCGCCGGCGACGCGCGCGAAGTGCATGCGGACCTTGTCGTGCTCGAACAAGCTGCAGAGAAGATCGTGCGAGCTCATCTGCATGTAGCGCCAGAGCTCGCGGCCTTCGCGGCTCTGGTCCATCAACGCGTAGGTCGCGCCGAGCGGAGCGCGGCGGCGCATACAAGCGACGCCGCGATCATCGGCAGATAGCCGGCCGCCTTCGTCGGCCGAGCCAGCGATAGGTGTCCGCGTCCTTCTTGCGAGAACTTCGCGATCTCCGCGCAGCTCTGCTCGCGGTCGCGATACAGCCCGAGCGTCGTGCCGTCCTCGAACACCGACATCATCGGCAGCTCGGGGAAGACGTACCTCAGCCCGTGCTTCGCCTTGAGCTTGAGCTCGTCGTTCTTCAAGCAGCGGATTGCCTTGAATGAAGATGTGCGCCATCGAGTGCTGATCGTGCAGATAGCCCGGCACGGTCAGCTCGCGCGTGACGACGCCGCCGCCGAACCACGCGTTGCGCTCGAGCACGAGCACCTTCTTGCCGGCCGCGGCGAGATAGGCCGCCGCCACCAAGCCGTTGTGCCCGGAGCCCACGGTGACGATGTCGTAGGTGCTCGGCATCGTATCTTCCGTCAGCGCAGCTGCTCGAGTATGTAGCCGGTGTCCATGTATTCCCGCACTTTATAGATCTTGTCGTCGCGAATCTCGAAGAACCAGGCATAGCGATTGTGATATTCGCGGCCGTTGCTGAGCATGCCGATGGCTTCCGTCTCGGCCGCGATCCACTGGTCTTTCCCGAAGACGAGCAGCACGTTGATCTTCGGATCACCCGGCTCGAAGAGCCCGCGCACCGGCGTCAAGAATTCGTCGATGATCTTGTCGCGGCCGCTTCGTGATTCCAGCGCCCGGGATCGAGCGGCCCGTGGCTTCCCAACTACCGTCGACGTGCAGCAGTGGACGTAGAGCTTCGAGATCGCCGGCTGCTCAATGTCTCGAAGAACTGTCGGGCCAAGAATTCGTTGCGCGTTTCGGATGGCATCGTTGTTGTTTTCGTACGCTCGAGTCGACCGCAGCTTGCAGTTTGCAAGCATACCCGCTTGCGCGGGGTTGCAGAAAGGCGAGCCGCTCCCGTATATAGGTGCGTCGGATGTTGGGGGGACATCAGCAATGAATAAGAACAATACCTGGGATACGTCCTACGAGTGGAAGGCTGTCGCGCTTTTAGGAGTTGGCTTCGGCCTCGTCGGGCTCGATCGGTGGATCATCGCGCCGCTCTTTCCGTTCATCGCGCAAGACCTAGGTTTAGCGGAAGGCGAAATCGGCAGACTATCGGGCACTCTCGGAGTGCTCTGGGGAGTATTCGCGATCTTCTCTGGCCGATTGTCCGACAAGATCGGTCATCGCAAGGTCCTGATCCCGGCGATCCTGCTGTTTTCGCTGATGTCCGGCCTCTCCGGCATGGTTTCCGGGCCTAACGGCTCTGATTCTGATTCGCGCGCTCATGGGCGCGATGGAGGGGACGTATTGCCCGACGAGCTTCACCGCGGTGGCCGCCGCCTCGAAGCCGGAGCGCCGCGGGTTCAATCAAGGTCTGCAGCAGAGCGGTTTTGCACTGCTCGGATTCGGGCTCGGTCCGATCATCGCGACGCAGCTGCTGAACGTCGTGCCGTCATGGCGCTGGGTGTTCTGGATCGTCGCAATCCCTGGTTTCATCATCGGCGTGCTGTTGTTCTTCGTGCTTGCGCGAGCCGAAAGACACGCAGGCGGGCAAGCTGATCGGCGCAACGCAGACGAGCGGTGCATGGCTCGACGTGCTGAAGGCGCCGAACATCCTCGTGTGCATGGCGGCGCTGCTCTGCGCGATGTCTTGCGTGTTCGTGCTCGGGGCGATGGTGCCGGTGTACCTACTCAACGCGCTGCAGCTCACGCCGGGGCAAATGGGCGTCGTCACGTCGGCCCTCGGATTCGGCGGCTTTTTCGGCCAGTTCGGCTGGCCAGGGTTGTCTGACCGATTCGGCCGGAAGCCGCTCGCCATTCTTGGGTTCATCGGAGCGACGCTCGCCGTCTGGTGGTTCGCGAACACGGGTCCGCCGTCCTGCCGTTGTTCGTCGCGCTGTTCGTCTGCTCGTTTTTCTGTCTCGGCAATGTCGCGTTGATCACCGGTCCGATCGCCACGGAATCGGCGCCGCCCGGGCTCATCTCCGCGGCTATCGGAATCGTCGTCGGCGCCGGGGAGATCTTCGGCGGCGGCGTTGCGCCCTACATCGCGGGTAATGTCGCCGATGCGTTCGGACTGCCGAGCGTGCTCAACGTCGCACTTATCGGTGTCGCCCTCGGAGTCTTCGTGACGCTGTTCCTGCGCGAGACCGCGCCGCGCAAGAGCGCTGCGGTCGCGGTGCCCGAGCGGACCTAGCAGCATCTAGAAAACGGGTCGGGTACCGATTTCCTCCCCCGCGATCGTTCAACCACGGTCGCGGCGGAAATCGGTACCCGACCCCGTTTTCGTCTAAACTGCACGGCCTTTCGCCAGCCGGCAAAATCCTGCAACCCCGTATGAGCGCTACTCCGTTGGATGGCTCGACGCCGAACCGTTGGCGCGACGCGCTGCACCTGCTGCGGCAATCGATGTCGGGAGCCGAGCAGGATTACACGAGCGGCAGCATCGGCCGAGCCGTCCTGTTGCTCGCAATTCCGATGATGCTCGAGATGGCGATGGAATCCGTGTTCGCCGTCGTCGATATCTTCTTCGTGGCGGGCCTGGGCCCGATGCCGTGGCGGCCGTCGGACTCACCGAGGCCGTGCTCACCTTGCTGTACGCCGTTGCGGTCGGGCTGAGCATGGCCGTGACCGCGCTCGTCGCGCGCCGAATCGGCGCCGGCAACTCGGATGCGGCCGCGACCGTCGCGGGTCAGACGATCTGGCTCGGCGTCGCGACGGCGGCCGTCGTCGCGGCCGTCGGCATCGCCTTCGCCGACGACCTTCTGCGGCTCATGGGCGCGACGCCGGAGGTTATCGCCACCGGTACCGGCTACACGACACTCATGCTCGGCGGCTCGATCACGATCCTGCTGCTGTTCCTCTTGAACGCTGTGCTGCGCGGTGCGGGCAATGCGGCGCTCGCGATGCGCGTGTTGTGGCTTGCGAACGGCATCAACATCGTGCTGTGCCCGTGTTTCATCTACGGCGTGGGACCGTTCCCGGAGCTCGGCGTGACGGGCGCGGCGGTGGCCACGAACATCGGCCGCGGCGTCGGTGTGCTGTGCGCGCTCTACTACCTCACGGGTGGCCGCGGGCGCGTCGCGCTCGGCCTTTCGCACCTGCGCGTCGTGCTGCCAGTGCTCTCGAGCTTGTTGCGCGTGTCCGCCGGCGGCGTCATGCAGTTCCTGATCGCGACCTCGAGCTACATCGTGCTGATGCGCGTCGTATCGGAGTACGGCAGCGCCGCGATCGCCGGCTACACGATCGGCATCCGCATCATCATGTTCACGTTCTTGCCGGCCTGGGGCCTCTCCAACGCGGCGGCCACGCTCGTCGGTCAGAACTTGGGCGCCGGGCGCCCGGAGCGCGCCGAGCGCTCCGTGTGGGTGACGGCGAAGTACAACGTGCTGTTCCTCGTGTCGATCGCAATCGTTTTCATCGCGCTCGCCGACAGGATCGTCGGCATCTTCACTGCCGATCCCGAAGTGCTCGCATACGGCGCGGCCTGTCTCACGATCATCAGCTACGGCTATGGCTTCTACGCAGTGGGTTTGATCGTCGTGCAGGCGTTCAACGGCGCCGGCGACACGAATACCCCGACATGGATGAACCTGCTGTGCTTCTGGCTACTGCAGTTGCCGCTGGCTTATGCGCTTGCGAAGTGGCTCGCACTCGGCCCGCACGGCGTTTTCTGGGCGGCCGCGATCGCCGAGTCCACACTCGCGGTCGTCGCATTCCTCGTGTTTCGCCGCGGCGCGTGGAAACTCAAGGTCGTTTGACCGACTGCGTTTCGGCGGTGGGAACGATGGGCGCTGCTGCGGCCCGCTTGTCGCCGGCGGGGCCGAGCTCCGCTTCCGCCATCTGCCAGATGCTCAGGAAAAAAGCAGCGATGATCGGGCCGATGATGATGCCCGCGAGCCCGAACCCCGCGAGCCCGCCGAGCGTGGACAGCAATATCAAGTAGTCGGGCATTCGTGTGTCGCGGCCGACCAGGATCGGGCGCAGCAGATTGTCGATGAAGCCGATCACGAGTAGGCCTACGGCTAGGAGCGCGATGCCCCCGACGGTCTCGCCGTTCACGAGCAGGATGATTGCGGCCGGCAGCCAGACGAGCGACGGTCCGACGGCCGGCAGGATGCTGAGCAGGGCCATCACGACTCCCCAGAGCACGGGAGCACCGATGCCGAGCACGGCAAACGCGACGCCGCCGATCGCGCCCTGCACGATGCCGACCACGACGGTGCCTTTGATCGTGGCTCGCGAGACCTCCGCAAATCGCCCGAGCAAATGGCGCTCGCGCTCGTCGCCGAGCGGCAACGCACGCACGAGGCCGTCCAGCAACCGCGTGCCGTCGCGCAGGAAGAAGAAGAGCAGATAAAGCATCAGGAAGAAGAACAGCGTGATGCGGATCGTGTCTTGGCCGATCGACAGCGCGCGCGACGCGACGAAACGGCTCGCAGTCACCGCAGCCTCCGAGAGTTGGCTTTCGAGGCGCGCTGGATCGATGCCGAGTCTCTCGAGCGCAGTGACTACTCGCGGGAGACGCTCTTCCGCTGCCGTCACCAATCCCTCGAGCTCCAGCCCGCCTGCGTTGAGGCGCTGAACGAGCCCAGCTGCCTCGTTCGTCACGGCCGCCGCGATGCCCACTAGCGGCAGGATCACGATCACGACGACCAAGAGCACGCTCGTGAGAGCAGCGAGCGAGCGGCGGGTTCCGAAGCGGCGTTCCACCCAAGCGTGCATCGGGAAGACGACGATGCCGAGCGCAATCGCCCAGAAGATCGGCTGCAGAAAACCGCGAATGAGCCAGAGGAAAGCGAGCGTCACCGCGAACAGCAGCGCGAAGAAGAACCCTCTTTGCACGGTGTTCTCGGTCATGCTTCAAACGTCCCGGCGCGATTCGACGGCTAGCCTGCGCCTTCGGGCGGCGCTGTGTCCAGAACGTCGCTAGCCGCAATTTGCTCGCATCCGCATCCGCGTCGTCAGCTGACTCGCTCTTCGTCTTTTCCCACCAAGCGAGGCGCTCCGCGAGCGTCTTCTCGTAGCCCCACCTCGCCGGGCTCGTACCACTTCGCGCCGCGCAAAGCTTCGGGCAAGTACTCCTGACCCGCGGCATGCCCGCCTTCGGCGTGATCGTAGCGATAGCCGTCGTCCGTAACCGATGTCCTTCATGAGACCCGTCGGCGCGTTGCGGATGTGCAGCGGCACGGGCTCGGCCGGATGCTCGCGCGCCGCTCGCTGCGCCGCGCCCCACGCGGCATACGACGCTGTTCGATCTTCGGCGCCGTCGCGAGATAGACAATCGCCTCGGCGATCGCGAGCTCGCCTTCGGGCGAGCCCAAGAAGTCGTACGCGTCCTTCGCCGCGAGCGCGATGGACAGCGCGCGCGGATCCGCGAGACCGATGTCCTCGACCGCCATGCGCACGACGCGTCGCGCGATGTACAGCACGTCCTCGCCGCCTTCGACCATGCGCGCGAACCAGTACAGCGCGCCTTCGAGGTCGCTGCCGCGCACGGCCTTGTGCAGCGCCGAGATCACGTTGTAGTGCTGCTCGCCGGCTCTTGTCGTATAGCGCGATGCGCCGCTCGAGCACGCCGGCGACGACTTCGGCGCTGATCGGGTTCGGCAACGCGCGGTTCGCCGCGTTGCAAGTGCTCCGAGCACGGCTTCGGTCGCGTTCAGCGCGCGGCGCGCATCGCCGTCGGCGTGGCGCACGAGCAGGTCGAGCGCTTCGCGGCGAGAGCTCGGGCCGCGCCGCGCGTTGCGCGTCCGCCGCGAGCTGCGCGCTGCGCGCGCGCGATGATCGCAGCGAATCGCCTCGCGGCTCGAGCGGCTCGAGCACGAAGACGCGCAGCCGCGACAGCAGCGCCGAGTTCAGCTCGAACGACGGATTCTCGGTCGTCGCGCCGACCAGCGTGATCACGCCGGCCTCGACCGACGGCAGGAACGCGTCCTGCTGCGCCTTGTTGAAGCGGTGGATCTCGTCGCAGAACAGAATCGTGCCGCGTCCTTCGGCGCTGCGACGCCGCTCGGCTTCGCGAATGATCTCGCGCACGCGCGGCACGCCCTCGGTCACGGCGCTGAACGCTCACGAACGCTTTGTCCGTGTATTGCGCGAGCAGGCGCGCGAGCGTGGTCTTGCCGCAGCCGGGCGGACCCCAAAGCACCATGCTCGAGATCGCGCCGTGCTCGATCGCCTCGCGCAGCGGCTTGCCGGGCGCGAGCAGCTTCTCGTGGCCTAGGAACTCGTCGAACGACTCGGGGCGCAGCCGATGGGCGAGCGGCGCGCCGCGGCCTCGCTCGCGAACAGCGGCAGCTCGGTACGGGGAAGAGCTCGATGCTCGTCGGGCGCTCACTGGGCATCACGCGCATTCTACTGGTTGCGTGCGCGTGACGCCTTCCCGGTCATGCGCCGCTTGCGCCGGTGCTACACTCGGCCCATGGTCACGATCGGCACGGCATAGCCTCATCGTCGTCCTCGCCTGCGGTCGCGTCTGCGCGCTCGCGCAGCCCGGCGGCGGCGCAGGAGGCGCGCGAAACGCGTAAGCCTGCTCTGCACGGCAAGCATTGGGTCGCGATCACGGGCAAGCCGCTCGCCGCGACGGCGGGTGCGCTGATCTTCGCGCGCGGCGGCAATGCCGTCGACGCGGCCTGCGCGATGCTCGCCGCGGCCGCGACGATGTGGGACACGCTCTCACTGGGGTGGCGAGACGCAAGCGCTGATCTTCGATCCTCGCAGCGGCAAGGTGCGCGCGATCAACGCGCTTGGCGTCGCGCCGACGCGGCGCGACGCCGGAGTTCTTCCGCTCGCGCGGCCTGCACGCGCCGCCCGAGTTCGGGCCGCTCGCCGCCGTGACGCCGGGCACGCCGGGCGGGCTGCTCGTCATGCTGGCCGAGTTCGGCACGCTGAGCCTTGGCCGAGGTGCTGGAGCCGGCGCATGCAGATGGCGGCCGGTTACCCGATGGAGCAGACGCAGACGCGCGAACATCGAGGCGAGCAAAGAGCTGCATCGCGCGGTGGGACTCGTCGCGCCGCGTGCTGCTGCCGAACTACGATCCGCAGCAGACCGCAAGCAGTGGGCCGCGCCGTTGCCGGGCGAGATCTTCAAGCAGCCGGAGCTGCTCGCGACGCTGACAAGCTCGTCGAGGCGGAGCGCGCGGCGCTCGCGGCCGGACAAGAACCGCAAGCAAGCGATCCTCGCCGCATACGATCGGTTTTATCGCGGCGACATCGGCGCGCGAGGTCGTTGCCGCGACGCAAGCCGCCGGCGGCCTGATCACGATGGAGGATCTCGACCGCTGGCAGGTCTACGTCGAGGACCCGGCCGTCACGCATCTACAAAGGCATCGACGTCTACAAGCTCAATCACTGGGTGCAAGGCCCGGTGATGCTGCAGACGTTGAACATGCTCGAGAACGTCGATCTGCGCTCGATGGGCTACAACAGCGCGCGCTACATCCACACGCTGTATCAGGCGATGAATCTGGCGTTCGCCGATCGCGATTTCTACTACGGCGATCCCTACGTGCCGCCGGTCGAGCCGATCAAGGGCCTGCTGTCGAAGGAGTACGCACGCGAGCGGCTTCGGCGAGATCGATTGGCAGCAGCAACGACCCGTTGCGTTCGCCCCGGCGATCCGTATCCGTTTCAAGGCGCGACGAATCCTTATCGCGACGCTGCTCGATCGCTGGCGGCCGCGGCATCGCGGAGCCGCATCGTGACGCCGCGAATGATGAGAGGCCGATGTCACGCACGACGAGGCGTTCCTCGTCGGGCACGACGTCGCATTCAGGCCGCCGACGCGGACGGTTGGGTCGTCTCGATCACGCCGAGCGGCGGCTGGGTGCCCGCGTTCATTGCCGGGTCAACACGGGCTTCGGCCTGTCGCAGCGCATGCAGAGCTTCGTGATGGACGCGCAGATCAACCCTTTCAACGTGCTGGCGCCCGGGCAAGCGGCCGCGCGCGACGTTGAGCCCGAGCATGGCGCTGCGCGACGGCAAGCCGTTCCTGTCGTTCGCGGTGCAGGGCGGCGATGCGCAAGATCAGAATCTGCTGCAGTTCTTCTTGAACGTGGTCGAGTTCGAGATGAGCGTGCAGCAAGCCGTCGAAGCGGCGAACGTCAACAGCTATCAAATGCACGAATTCGTTCGGCGATCACACGTCGCAGCCGGGCCGTCTCATCGTGCGCAACGACACGCCGACGTGGGTACGCGCCGAGCTCGAGCGCATGGGCTATCGCATCGAAGGCTGGGAGCGCACGTCGGGCCCGATCAACGCGATCTTCATCGATCGCGCGCAACGGCTCGCTGTGGGGCGGCTCCAGCGATTTCGGCGAGGACTACGGCATCGCCTGGTAGCGCTGAGTTCCCGCAATTCCCCAGTCGTAACGCACTTCGGTACAATCGCAGCGGTCTCCGCCCGTGCACTGGGGGAGTCCATGGCGTTCTTGGAGTGGCTGCAAGGCACCTGGGTCGGCACGCTCGTGGCCGAGTCCCTGTGGGGCTATCCGACTGCTCGAGACGATCCACTCGATCGGCATGGCGATGCTGATCGGCTCGCTCGGCCTCATCAATCTGCGCGTGCTCGGCTACAAAGCCGAGCTCCCGCTGCTCGGCACGCGGCAGCTGCTGCCGCTCGCCTGGCTCGGATTCACGATGAACGCGATCAGCGGCACGTTGCTGTTCACGTCGGACGCCGTGTACTTCTTCGAGAGCTACACGTTCCGCATCAAGATGGTGCTGATCATGCTCGGCGGCATCAATGCGGCGTTGCTCGGCCAGCGCGTGTTCCGCGAGGCCGGGCCGGCGTGCACGGCGATCCCGCCGACGGCCGGCACGAAATGGATCGCGGCAACGTCGCTCGTGTTCTGGTTCGGCGCCGTCGATCGCGGGGCGGCTGATCGCCTACACGCCGTAGGCAGCGGCGCTCGTGACGCCGAGGTTAGCTCCATGGAGTTTCTCGTCTGGTTGGAAAGCACGCCGATCGCGAACGCGATCCGCACCATCCGCGTGGCTGTATCCGGCGTTCGAGACCGGGCACTACATCGGGCTGTCGCTGCTCGTCGGCGGGATCATGCTGATCGACCTGCGCGTGCTCGGCATGGCGCGGGCGCTGCCGCTCAAGAGCATGATCGGTCTCCTGCCGTTCGTCTGGGCCGGGCTTCATCATCAACGTGCTGACGGGCTCGATGCTGTTCATCTACGGCGCGACGAACTTCGGCACGAATGCCGCGTTCCAGCTCAAGATGGCGTTCATGGTCCTCGCGGGCCTGAATGCGCTCGCGTTCGAGCTGGCGGTGCGCCGCTCGGGCGGCGTCTGGGTCGCCGCCGATCGCCCGCCGGCGATCGTGAAGGCGTTCGCGACGCTGTCGCTTCGTGTTCTGGCTCTGCGTCGTGACGACGGGCCGATGGATGGCCTACCTGTAGCGGCGGGAGCCGCGTGCACGCCGTGAACACGACGCCGCTACAGCCCGAGCTACGACGGTTCACGACGGCTTCAGGATGCCGATGGGTTTCCCCGCCGAGGGATTCGAGTCGGGCCAGCGTTACCGACCCGCAAGCGGGCGACATCTTCGTGAGCACTCTATCCGAAGTGCGGCACGACCTGGGTGCAGTACATCGTCTACCTGCTCGAGCACGAAGGGCCGCGCGCTCGCGGCGGCGCAGAGCATCAACGACGTGTTTCCGCATCTCGAGGAAGTCGGCGAGGAGTCAGTGCGAGCGTTGCCGGAGCCGCGGCTGATCAAGACGCACTTGCCGTTTGAGCGCACGCCGTGGAGCGCGCAGGCGAAGTACGTGTACGTCGCGCGCAATCCGTTCGACTGCGCGGTGTCGTTCTACCACCACACGCGCGGTTTCGTGCGGCACTACGACTTCGCTGACGGCACCTTCGACGATGTTTTTCGAGTGCTTCATGCGCGGCGAAGTCGATTTCGGCGACTACTTCGACCATCTTGTGTCGTGGTGGCCGCGGCGAGCAGACCGCCAACGTGCTGTTTACTGACCTACGAGCACATGCTCGCCGATCCGTCTAACGGCGATCGTGGGCGTGGCCACGTTTCTTGGCGGCCGCGGCGCGCGCGCTTGCGCGCGACGCTGCGCTTCGCGAGCGATTCCGTCGGAGAGAGCAGCTTTCGGCAACATGCGCGCGACCAACATCGCTGGTCGAGCGAGCGGCCCGCCGATATGCCAGCATTCGTGCGGAAGGGCATCGTCGGCGACTGGCGCAGTCATTTCTCCGCCGGCGCAAGCGCGGCGGCTCGCCGCGAAGTTTCGCGCAGCGCACCGCGAGGAACGAGAGCGGAGACCTTGTGGTCCGAGCAGTTGTTGGCCGCGACACGCTCGCGTCGGCCGCATGAGAGGGTAGAAGCCATGACGAAAACGAAATCGGGCCTGGATGCGCGAGGCGAGATCGAGCTCGAAGCCGCCGTGTTGCGCCGCCTGCTGCAAGCACTTCGACGAGCACAAGGACGTGCAGAACATCGAGCTCATGACGCTCGCGGGTTTCTGCCGCAATTGCCTAGCAAGTGGCTCGTCGAGGCCGCGGCGGAGCAGGGCCTCGCGGTCGACGCCGACAGGGCTCGCGAGAAGATCTACGGCATGCCGTACGCCGATTGGAAGGCGCGCTATCAGCCGCCGGCGACGGAGGAACAGCTCGAGCGCCTCGAAGCTGCCGAGCGCAAGAAGAAATGAATCGGGGTCGGGTACCGATTTCGACCAACGACCTCGCCACCAGACACGCGGTGGTCGAAATCGGTACCCGACCCAGCTTAGAAACGCCGGTGGATCGCGAACTGCGCGAGCTCGATCGAGCCCGTCGCGGATATTTCGATGGCGGCAACGGCGCGAGCGCCTTGATGGCGATCTCGACTTCCTCGCGGGCTCGCTCCGCCGTGTAGCGCAGGCCGCCGGACGTCTCGATCGCGAGCTGGATCGACGTGAGGTTGCGCGTGCCGCCCGTCTCGATGGCCTCGCGAATCATGTGCCGCTCGGCTGCGCTGCCGTGCGCCATCGCGTAGATCAGCGGCAGCGTGGGCTTGCCCTCGGCGAGATCGTCGCCGATGTTCTTGCCGAATTCCTCGGGCGTCGCGTCGTAGTCGAGCGCATCGTCGACGAGCTGGAACGCCTGGCCCAGATGCCGCCCATAGCTCACGAGCGCCTGCTCGATCGCTTCGTCCTGCCCCGACGAGATCGCGCCGATCCGCGTGCCGGCCTCGAAAAGCTTTGCGGTCTTGCGGTAGATCACTTCCATGTAGTCCGCTTCGCTGATGTCGGGGTTGTTGCAGTTCATGAGCTGCAGCACCTCGCCTTCGGCGATCGTGTTCGTCGCGTT
Source organism: uncultured Gammaproteobacteria bacterium (assembly GCA_963744305.1). Lineage (GTDB taxonomy): Bacteria > Pseudomonadota > Gammaproteobacteria > Steroidobacterales > Rariloculaceae > FEN-1219. The sequence goes on along the minus strand of CAVUTF010000009.1, from coordinate 571,332 downwards.
CGCGAGAACGTCCAGGACTTCGAGCTCCTTGAGCTCGACCATCATCTGAAACGCGCGCGAATAGAGAAAATCACCGACGAGCACGCTCGCCTGATTGCCGAACACGGCGTTCGCCGTTTGCCGGCCGCGCCGCAGGCCGAGCTGTCGACCACGTCGTCGTGCAGCAGCGTGGCGGTGTGAATGAACTCGATGATCGCCGCCGCGGCGACATGGCTTTCTGGCTGCTCGCAGCCGCAGGCGCGCGCCGCGAGCAGCACGGCCAGCGGCCGAAGCCGCTTGCCGCCGTTATGGATGATGTGGTGGGCGACCTGATTGACCAGAGCGACGTCGCTGCCCAAGCCGGCGGACGATCACCCGATTGACGTCGGCCCAATCCTCAGCCGACGCAGCGCCCGAAGAGCATCCAGAGAAGGAACCGGTCGGGCGGGTTTCAGCAAGATGCATCGAATGCATTATGCCCTATACCACCCCGGTTGGCGAGGCCGCGGGACTTGGCCGAACGCGGCGCAAAGGACGTGCCGAATGAGGACATTGCCGCGATCACGCAACGCGTTGACCCAGCGCGGGTCAAATCTCTAGAATCTGCGGCCTTTCCGCGGTCCCGCCAATCTCACGACAAATCGCCCAGGAGTACCATCGACGTGTATGCCGTTTTCCGAACTGGCGGTAAGCAATACCGGGCCAGCGCCAGGGCGATCGCCTGCGCGTGGAACGTCTCGACGCCGCCGTCGGCGACGCCGTCTCGTTCGACCAAGTGCTGCTCGTCGGCGAAGGCGCCGACGTCAAGGTCGGCGCGCCGCTCCTGGCCGGCGGCAAGGTCGAGGCCAAAGTAGTCGCGCAAGGGCCGCGACGACAAGATCACGATCATCAAGTTCAGGCGACGGAAGCACTACAAACGCATTCAGGGGACATCGGCAGCGCTTCACGGAAGTCGAGATCACGGCGATCAGCGGCGCGTAAGGCGAAGGAGCAGCGACATGGCACATAAGAAAGCAGGCGGCAGCACGAGGAACGGCCGCGATTCGGAATCGAAACGGCTCGGCGTCAAGCGGTTCGGCGGCGAGCAAGTGCTCGCGGGCAACATCATCGTTCGCCAACGCGGTACGCAATATCACGCCGGCTCCGAACGTCGCGTATCGGGCGCGACCACACGCTGTACGCGGACAGCGGCGGGCCGCGTCGCATTTTGCGGTCAAAGGACCGAAGAGCCGCCGCGTTTGTGAGCGTCGTCGCGCGACTGAGCTTCTGCGCGCGTCGGATCGTGCACGAGAGCCCCGCAGTGCGGGGCTTTTTCGTTTGGGAAGCCGGATCGTCGAGTAGCTTAACGAGATGAAATTCGTCGATGAAGCAGACGTTCGCGTCGAGGCCGGTCCGGCGGCCGCGGCTGCGTCGAGCTTTCGACGCGAGAAGTTCGTCCCGCGCGGCGGGCCGGATGGCGGCGACGGCGGCGACGGCGGCAGCGTCTATCTCGTCGCCCGCGAAGGCGATCAACACGCTCGCCGACTTTCGCGTAAGCGGCGGTTTCGCGCCGAGAGCGGCCGCGGCGGCTCGGGCAAGAACATGACCGGTGCAGGCCGGTGCGGACTCTGACGATCGAGGTCGCGAAAGGCACGCGAGGTCGCACGACCTCGACACGGGCGAGAAGCTCGGCGATCTTGACGCGCGACGGCGACATGCTGCTCGTCGCCAAAGGCGGTCAGGGCGGCCGCGGCAACACGCGGTTCAAGACGAGCGTGAATCGCGCGCCGCGGCAATTCGACTCGGCGAGCCCGGCGAGAGCCGCCATCTCAAGCTCGCGCTCAAGCTGCTCGCGGACGTCGGCTTGCTCGGTGCGCCGAATGCCGGCAAGTCGACGCTGACGAGAGCGCTGTCGGCCGCGCGGCCGAAGGTGGCCGACTATCCGTTCACGACGCTGCATCCGCAGCTCGGCGTCGTGCGCGTCGAGACCGATCGCAGCTTCGTCATGGCGGACATCCCGGGCCTGATCGAGGGCGCGCGCGCAGGGCGCTGGGCTTGGGCATCGCAATTCTTGAAGCATCTCGAGCGAACGCGCCTGTTGCTGCACATCGTCGACGCGTGCGCGGATCTTTCCGGCGGCGACGTCGGCGGAGACGTAGCGCGCCGTCGAGGGAGAGCTCGGGCAGTACTCCGCAGGCGTTGGCCGACAAGCCGCGCTGGCTCGTGCTTGAACAAGCTCGACTTGCTGCCTGCGGAGCAGCGCAAGGCGCGGATCGCAGCGATCGTCACGAGCTGAATTGGAAGCGGGCCCGTCTACGGCATCAGTGCGTTGACGGCCGACGGCACGAAGCGCCTCGCGCAAGACGTGATGACGTCATCTCGGAAGCAGCTGCGCGAGCCCGAGGGACGGCGGCAGCCGTCAGGGCATGGCGCGTAGCCGGGCGTTGAGCTGGCTCTTGTAATGCGCGGCGCGATTCTTGCGCAAGATGCCCTTCGTGGCCATTCGATCGATCTGCGGCACGACGGCGTCGAAGCTCGCCTTGGCGGCTTCCTTGTCGCCGCGGCCGACGGCTTTCATCACCTTGCGGATGGCCGTGCGCACGCCTGATCGCAACGTCTGACTTGTGGGCGCGGCGTTTCATCGCCTGGCGAGCGCGCTTTTTGGCTGATTTGATGTTGGCCAAGTGGGGTATCCGCTGAGGCAGTTCCGCGTCAAGCCCGGAAAAGGGCGGCTATTATTCGGAGCGACCCCGGCAAGTCAAGCACATAGCTCGCCGACTGCATGACCCACCTTGTCGTCCGCCCGAATCGATGGCTGAGCTTCGCACCGACCATCGCCAAGACCGCCTGCTCAAGGCCACTTCGGTCGTCGGCGGCATGACGCTGCTGTCGCGCATCACGGGACTCGCGCGCGACATCGCGTTCTCGGACTTGGTTCGGCGCAGGCCTCGTCATGGACGCGTTCGCCGTCGCTTTCAAGATTCCGAATCTGCTGCGGCGCTTCTTTGCCGAAGGCGCTTTCTCGGCAGGCGTTCGTGCCCGTGATCTCCGAGTACCGCACGCACCGGAGCCACGCTGAGACGCGCGAGCTGATCGAGCCAGGTCGCGGGTACGTTGGGGGTCGATCCTGTTCGCGATCACGGCCGTCGGCGTAGTCGCCGCGCCGCTCCTGATTCTGCTCTTTGCGCCGGGCTTTCGTCGACGACGACGGTCGCTTTCGCGCTCGCCGCGGACATGCTGCGGCTCACGTTCCCCTACTTGCTGTTCATCTCGTTGACGGCGTTGGCCGGCAGCGATCCTGAACTCGCTATCGGCGTTTCGCGGTGGCGGCGTTCACGCCCGTGTGGTTGAACGTCGTGATGATCGTCTTCGCGGGCTGGGTTGAGCCGTGGCTTGAGCGGCCAGGCTTGGGCTCGCGCTTGGAGTGTTCGTCGCGGGGCATCGTCCAGCTCGCGTTTCAAGTGCCGTTTCTGCTGCGCCTCGATCTGTTGCCGCGGCCGCGCTGGGGATGGGCGCATGAAGGCGTGCGGCGGATCTTGAGGCTCATGGTGCCGGTGATGTTCGGCTCGTCGGTCGCGCAGATCAGCATCTCTGCTCGATACGCTGATTGCGTCGTTCCTCGTCGCGGGCAGCATCAGTCGTGGCTGTACTACTCGGATCGCCTCGTCGAGTTTCCGCTCGGTGTGTTCGGGATCGCGCTCGCGACGGTGATCCTGCCGCGGCTGTCGGAGCATCACGCGCGCGCGTCGCACGGCCACGTTCACCGCGACGCTCGATTGGGCGCTGCGGCTTGTGCTCCTCATCGGCGTGCCCGCAGCCGTCGGCCTCGCATTGCTCGCCGAGCCGCTGCTAGCGACGCTGTTCTCTGCGCGGCGACTTCACGCAGCGCGACGTCGAGATGGCCGCCGCGAGCCTGCGCGCCTACGCGCCGGGGTTGCTCGGCTTCATTCTCGTGAAGGTGCTCGCGCCGGGGTATTTCGCCCGCCAAGATACGCGGACGCCGGTACGGATCGGCATTGCAAGCGCTCGCGCTCAGCATGGCGCTGAACGTGCTGTTCGTGGTGTTGCTCGTGCGGACCGCGTGGGCGCCTGCGCATGTCGGCATCGCCGCGGCCACGTCGTGCTCGGCGCTGTTCAATTCCGCGGTCTGCTCTTGCGGGTTTGCTGACGATCAGGGCGTGTACCAGCGCGCGGCTCGCGATGGCGCGCCCTGTTCGTGCAAGTTGTCGGTGCCGAGCATCGTGATGGGCTGGCGCTCTGCTCATGGCTCTTCAACGCTTCAGGCGACTGGCTGCTCATGAGCCCGCTCAACGCGAATCGCGGCTCTGCTCGCGCTCGTCGTGCGGCGCCGCGCTTGTGTATTTCGCGGCCTGCTATCTCGTTCGGGCTGCGCGCGGGCGAGTTGCGCATGCGACCCTCGGCGTGAGATCGTATGCGGCTCTATCGAACATTCGCTTCGCTCGAGACCGGCAACCAGCCAGCAGCGCGCCGTGGCCATCGGCGTGTTCGACGGCCTGCACATCGGCCATCGGGCGATCCTCGACGCGCGCCCAAGCCGCAGCCGAACGCGGCGGTAGCTCGTCGCTCGTGTTCACGTTCGAGCCGACGCCGAAGGAATTCTTCTGCGCCGACCAATCGCGCCGCCGCGGCTCACGCGCTTTCGCGAGCGCTTCGAGCGGCTCGATGCGCTCGGCATCGATGAGCTTTTCTGTCGCGCATTTCGGTGCAATGCGCGAATTGACCTCCGACGCTTTCATCGACGAGCTCCTAGTCGCGGGGCTCAACGCGAGGTCACGTGGTCGTCGGCGACGATTTTCGGTTCGGCGCCGATCGGCGCGGCACGCTCGAGGAATTGCGCGACGCGGGCAATCGGCACGGCTTCGCCGTGACGGAAGTGCCGCCGGTTTTTTGGCAGGGGCGAGCGCGTCAGCAGCACGGCGATTCGCGAAGCGCTGCAACGCGGCGACCTTGCGACGGCGCGCGGCATGCTCGGCCGCGACTACTCGATATCGGGCCGCGTCGTGCGCGGACTCGGGCTCGGCAAGCAGCTCGGTTTCCCGACGGCCAACGTGAATCTGAAGACGGCTGCACGCGCCGATCGACGGCATCTTCGCTGCGCGCGTGAGCGGGCTCGGTGCTGCGCACTGCTCGACGGCGTCGCGAGCGTCGGAACGCGGCCGACGATCGGCGGCGGCACCGCGCTGCTCGAAGTGCTGATCTTCGATTTCGACCGCGACATCTACGGTCAGCTACATCACCGTGCACTTCGTCAAGCGATTGCGCGAGGAACGACATTTCGCAGATCTCGCAGTCGATGCAGCGGCAGATGCATGAGGATGTCGCGGCCGCGCGGGCTGCGCTAACCGCTTGAATCGCGTACACTTCAGCGCCTCCCTGATTCCCGCAAGACGGATTATGTTTGAACCAGTTGGCGCACGCTACGATGGGCCGGAGCTGGAGACGGGGATCCTCAGTTTTGGCAGCAGCGAAAACGTTTTCAAACGCATCTTGGACGAGGGTGCGGCGCGCCCGAAATTCGTGTTCTACGAAGGGCCGCCGACGGCCAATGGTCGGCCGGGCATCCACCACGTCCTCGCCCGCACGTTCAAGGACCTGTATCCCACGCTACAAGACGATGCGCGGATTTCATTGCCCGCGCAAAGCGGGCTGGGACACGCACGGTCTGCCTGTCGAGCACGAGATCGAGAAAGAGCTCGGCATCTTCGACAAGAAGCGGATCGAGCAAGAAGTCGGCATCGCGAACTTCACGGCGCAGTGCCGCGCGTCCGTGATGCGCCACGTCGGCGAATGGGAAGCCATGACGCGAGCGCATGGGCTTCTGGGTCGACTTCGATGACGCGTATTTCACGCTGCACAACGACTACATCGAGAGCGTCTGGCAGCTCCTGAAGCACATCTGGAACAAGGGCCTCATCTACCAAGGCTACAAGGTGGTCCCGTACGATCCGCGGATCGGCGCGACGCTGTCGTCGCACGAGGTCGCGCACGGCTACCGCGAGGTCGAGGACCCGTCCGTGTTCGTGCGGTTCGCCGTGGCCGGCGAGCCGCGCACGTTCTTCCTCGTCTGGACGACGACTCCATGGACGCTGCCGTCGAATCTGCTGCTCGCCGTGCATCCGGACGTCGAGTACGCATGGGTGCGGCGTGGCGATGAGACGCTGATTCTTGCGAGAAACCTGCTCGCTCGAGTGCTGCCCGGACGAGAGCTATGAGATCGTGCGCAGCGCGCTCGGCACGCGAGCTCGACGGCATGCGTTACGAGCGCCTCTTCGACTACCTGCCGGCGAGCGGCGATATCTGCCGCGTGCGAACCGCCGAGTTCGTGACGACCGAGGACGGCACCGGCATCGTCCACGTCGCGCCGGCCTACGGCGAGGACGATCTCGAAGCTCGGCCAGCGTCACGGCTTGCCCGTCGCTGCACGGCGTTGGCGAGGACGGCTATTTCCTCGCCGAGCGTGCACGCCGGTCGCGGGCAAGTTTTTCAAGGACGCCGATCCGGTCATCATCGAGTTCGCTGCGCGAGCGCGGCCTCCTGTTTCGCGCGGAGAAGTATCCTGCACAACTACCCGTTCGGGTGGCGCACCGGCGATCCGCTGATCTATTACGCGAAGAACGCGTGGTACATCCGCACGACCGAGTTTCGCGAACGCATGGTCGAGCTCAACAAGACCATCAAGTGGGTGCCCGAGCACATCCGCGACGGGCGCTTCGGCAATTGGCTCGAGAACAACATCGACTGGGCGCTGTCGCGCGAGCGTTTCTGGGGCACGCCGTTGCCGCTGTGGACCGACGGCGCAGGGAGGCTACGTCTGCATCGGCTCCGTCGCCGAGCTCGAGCAGCGTGCAGGCCGCAAGCTGCAGGGAGCTCGACCTGCACCGGCCTGCCGTCGACGACGTGACCTTCGTGCACGAGGGCCGCGAGTACCGGCGCGTAGCGGAGGTCATCGACTGCTGGTTCGACTCGGGCGCGATGCCGTACGCGCAATGGCACTACCCGTTCGAGAATCAGCAGATCGTTTCGCGACGAGCTTCCCGGCGGACTTCATCTGCGAGGCGATCGATCAGACGCGCGGGTGGTTCTACACGCTGCACGCGATCGCGACGATGGTGTCCGACCAGGCCGCGTATCAAGCAACGTCATTTGCCTGAGCCACATCGTCGATCAAGACGGCAAGAAGATGTCGAAGTCGCTCGGCAACATCATCAATCCGTACGATGTCTTCAACGCCGTCGGCGCGGACGCGCTGCGCTGGCACTTCACGGCGCGCGTCGCGCCGGACGTGCAGAAGCGGGTGTCGGTCGAGATCATCGCCGACGTCGCGAGCAGCTTCATCAATACGTTTTGGAACACGTACGCGTTCTTCGTGATGTATGCGCGGCTCGACGAGATTCGACCTCGCGCGCGGACGTCCCATATGCAGCGCGGCCCGAGATCGACCGCTGGATCATCTCGTTGCTCGAGGACACGTCGCGACGGCCACGCGCGGCGCTCGACGACTACGATGCCTTGCGAGCTGGCGCCGCGATCGAGAGCTTCGTCGACCAGCTCAGCAACTGGTACGTGCGGCGCAACCGCCGCCGCTTCTGGAAGGCCGCGAGCGGCGACGACAAGCAGTCCGCGTACGTGACCCTCTACGAGTGCCTCGAGTCGTGCATCGCTTGATGGCGCCGTTCGTGCCGTTCATCGAGCGAGGCCGTCCACCAGAACCTCGTGCGGCGCGTCGATGCGCGGGCGCCCGCCGAGCGTGCACATGGCGACGTGGCCGGCGCCGAACGCGCGCGGCTCGATCGCGAGCTGCTCGAGGAAACGGCCGTCGTGCAGCGCGTCGTAGGGCTCGGCCGAGCGGCGCGCAACGCGTCGCGCCTCAAGGTGCGTCAGCCGTTGTCGAGGTTGCTGGTGCGCGTCCCGGATGATGCCGCGGCACGCGCCGTACGGCGCCACGAGGACCAGGTCCTCGAGGAGCTCAACGTGAAGCGCGCTAGAGCTCATCGCGCGCGACGCGGCGCTCGTGACTTACCGCATCAAGCCGAATCTCCCGTTGCATCGGCAAGCGCTACGGCAAGCTGATTCCGGCACTGCGCCGATTCTTGGCAGAGGCCGACGGCGCGGCGATCGCGGCCGCCGTCGCCCGTGGTGAGACCGCAGCGCTGGGAGATCGACGGCAACGTACTCGACGATCGCGCCCGAGGAGCTGCTCGTGGAAAGCAGCGCCGCGGAAGGATTTGCGTGCGCGGAGGAGGGGGGCTACCTGGTCGGGCTCGACACGACGCTCGAACGAGGCGCTGCAAGCCGCGAGGGCATTGCGCGGGAGCTCGTGCGTGCCGTTCAGGACGCACGCAAGCAGGCGGGGCTCGAGGTCGCCGGATCGGATCGTGCTGATGGTCGAAGGCGACGAGCGGGTGGCCTCGGCGCTGGCGCGAGCACCGCGACTACTTAATGAGCGAGACGCTCGCGAGCTCGTGGCAGCGGCCGCCGGAAGGCGCAGCCTTCGTCGCCCGCGCAGGACGCACGGCGATGCGCAGTGGGTCATCTACGCTCGCGCGGGAGGCGGCGGCCGATGAGCGAGCGGCGCTGGTTCGGCTTGCGCGCGGGAGCGTCGCAACTGGCTGTGGCTCGCGCGTCGCGGTCGTTGCTGCTCGATCAGTGGACGAAATACTTGGTCGTCGACAACCTCGACGAGTTTCGAGGAGATCGTGCTGTTGCCCGTGCTCGATCTCATGCGGCTGCACAACGAGGGCGCCGCCTTCAGTTTCCTGAGCGACGCGTCGGGCTGGCAGCGTTGGGTGTTCACTTCGCTCGGCATCGCCGTGAGCGCGGGCATTTTGGTGTGGCTGCGGCGCCTGCCTGCGTCCGGCGCAGCACCTATTGGCGGCAGGTCTCTCGCTCGTGCTCGGGGGAGCGCTAGGCAACGTGATCGACCGCGTGCTCTGGGGGCACGTGATCGACTTCATCCGCGTGCACTACGAGCAATGGTACTTTCCCGGCGTTCAACGTCGCGGACTCCGCGATCACGGTCGGCGCGGCGCTGCTGATTCTCGACAATCTGCTGGATTACCGCCGGGCGCGGCTGCAGCGGGCAAAGTCCTGAGCGGCGCAGGCTACCAACAGTTTAGGTTCGGATCCGGCGCTGCGGCGCGCACGCCTTGGGACGTGAGCGTGAAAGTCGCGCAATCCGCGTCGCTGGTCATGTCGACGCCGGTGGTTCCGCCGCCCGCGGTGGGTGTTGCCGTCGCCGTGTAGTCGCGTTGCCAGCCGTCGATCGTGGCGAGCGTCAGCGTATAGGTGTCGTGCTCTGAGGCCGTCGGAAACCCGGTCGCGGCGAGCTGCGCGATGGTTCCATACGTGTGGTTCTGCAGATAGAAGCGTTCCTGATTCGTCGCGAGCCGCAACAGGGCGCTCTTCGCTTCCGTGCGTTGCGCGCGTATCGTGAATTGCCGGTAGCTCGGCATTGCGATCACGGCGAGCACGCCGATCACCATGACCACCACCATGAGCTCGATCAGCGTGACACCGCTCGCGCGCCGCGGCGCCGACGCGTTGCCGTTACGAAATGCGGCAGGCTTGGAAGTTCTCGTTGCAGTTTCCATCGCAGTCTTCCTGGTTGCAGTTCCCTGCTACCCGTCGATAGTGTGACCTACTCCCTCGTGTGTACGAGGGAGTAGATCACGGACTACTCGATGCTCTCCTGCGACCAGAAGGTGCGCACGGGCGTGTTTTCGAAGCCCGGCGGGAAGCAGATCAAGCCGACGCAGAGCAGCGGATCGCCGTCATCCTCGTCGGCCTCGTCCTCGTCCTTCACGCCGTCGCCGTCGTCGTCGTCGTCTTGCGCGTCGCTGATGCCGTCGTTGTCGTCGTCAGTGTCCGAATCGTCCGGAACGCCGTCGCCGTCGCTATCGTTGTCGGCCGTGTCCGGCACGCCGTCGCCGTCGTCATCGTCGTCTTCGGAATTCGGAATGCCGTCGCCGTCCGTATCGCGCCGAGATGAAGAACGCTTGGGCCGTCGGCAGGATGCCGCCCTGGTTTTCGTCGAACAAGTCCGACATCGTGAGGTTGTCCGGATCGGCGGAGCCGTCCATGTTGGCAACGGGGCTGCCGTTGAACAGGCTCATGCGATAGACACGATTCCTGCCGAGTTGCGGCGTGCAGTTGCTCGCCGAGCTGTCCGGACGGAACGTCGTGAATATCACTTCGTTGTTGAAGGTTCGGGCTTCGGCGAGCACCTTCTCGCCGATCCAGCCGCCGTCGTCCAAGTCTAGCCGCCAGCCGGGGCTGCCCTGCGGCACGTTCGTGTCGACCGTGACGATTGGAGTCAAGTCGCCGTCCCTGATCGGCGTCAACGCGTTGAACTGCGCTTGATCGAGTCGGCCGAGGCCATAGTCGCGCAACGCGTAGAACCGGTCCCGGTTACCGAGGCCTAACGGGTGCTCGCGGTGACCCGAGCCGATGCCGACGTGGATGAAGTTGTCAGTCGTCGTTGTTCACGAACGCGACGTCGGGCGCGTAGTAGAAGCGGCGCACGTCGGCGACCGCAGGCGCTGCCGTACCTGCCGCGCCGAGCTGCGCGATCACGCCGCCCGCGACCAAGTTCGCTGCCGCCTGACCGTTCGTGATGTCGAAGCGCCAGACCTGGCCGCCCATGTCGGCGGCGTACATGCGGTCCGCGATGCCGTTGCCGTCCAGGTCGATCACACGGATGTCGCCGGGGATCGAGTAATCCATCGCTCTGCCTGCCGCGTTGAAATCCTTGTGCAGGCCATCTCTGCTGCCGTGCCAGAGCAAAGAGCCATCGATCGCGTCGACGATGTAGATCGAGTTGCCGGTCGCGTCGGTGCTGGTCGCGACATCGTCCTGGTCAGGCTCGTAGCCGCCGCCGATGACGAGAACCTGCTTGATCGAGCCCCCAATGTTCATGCGCGTCGGCACGGGCGTCGACCAACTCTGGCCCACGCCCGGCAGGTCCGTGCCGTCGAGCGAAAAGAGCAGCTCCGGCGCCCCGCGGTTCGTGATGTCGAGGCCGTAGTAGAAGTTGCCGCCGCGGCGCATGCCGAAGAACAGGTACACCTTCTCGCCGTCGGCGGTTTCGATGATGCCGTCGTTGTCAGCGATCATGTGCGTCTTGAGGTTGCCGTCGATGCCGTAGTGCTTGTTCGCGGCAGACTCGTTCTGGTAGAGCGCAACCTGATCGTCGAGGAACTCGGGCGGAACGAACGCCCACTGCTCGATGCCGGTCTGAAGATCGACCGCGTGCAGGAGGCCGTCGTTGGTTGCCAAGAACACCAAGCCGTCGCGCAGACCAGGACCGTAGATCACGGATACCGGCTGCGAGTGCAGCGGGTCGCCCATCTGCCTGCGGGGGTTGGTGCTGTTCGGCAAGTCGACGTTGTTGATGAAGTCGATGACTTCATCTCGCGTCGGATCGCCCGGGATGCCGGTAGCGAGCAGCGCATCGGTGAGCGCCGCGTTGGCTTTGGCGACGCGGTTGCCGGCGGCCGAAAGATCGCCATCGGTGCCCAAGTACGTAAAGACTTGACGACTCGGCGGATCGGGAATCCGGTTAGCGGCGCCGCCGGCCGTGACGACCGCGCCGTCGGTGCTAGCCGACCAATAGCTTTGCGCGTCCGTCTGGAAGAATCCTGTCGCGGTATCGACGGCGGGAGCGTCGTTCGAGTCGACGATGAGGCCGTCGGTTTCGCGCAGCCGATACTTCTTTAAGTTGCCCGGCCAGTGCAATTCAGCAGACGGGCTTGAACACGCTGACGAACAGATCGCTCAAGTTCTGCGTGCGGTTGAACGCGTTCACGGCCACGGTGGGCGCCGTGAAGGTCGTGTCATTGGTCAGAATGGCCTGCACGATTTTCTGCATGGCGGTCGCGAGCGTTGCGGTGTCGTTCGCGGTGTAGTACGCACCGCCGCCGCGCGCGGCCGCGTCGGCGAGGATCGGCAAGTCGACCGTGAAGCCGATGGTGTAAGTCGTGACGTTCTGCTGCCCCGGTCAGCGTCGAGAAGTCGCCCTCGTACAGGAACTCGGCGAGATCGTCGAGGCAATCGCCGCCCGACGGATTGAAGCCGGCCGGGTAAGTCTCGACGTCGCACGACGCCCCGACCAGGCTGCCGAAGCTGTCGCCGCCGTGGTCTTGCATCGCGACGATGTCGGCGTCGGCGCTCGACGTCGCCGGTCGGCTCGCCGTCGGTCAGGAACACGACGAAGTTCTTCGGGCAGCTGTATTCGATCGGCGAGTTGTAGAGCGCCGGATCGCCGGGCTCGCGCGAGGCCGCCACGCTGTCGGGATTGCCGAAACGCACCGCGCCGCCGGAGTAGTAGAGCGCCGCTTCGTACAGCGTCTCGGAGAGCGGCGTGTAGGTTTCCGGCGTCAGCGCGTTGATCGTGGCCTGCATCGGCGCGCGCGCCGTGCTCGATGCTCTCCATCGCATGTCGCACTGCGGCCGCCTTCGCTGCGCAACGTGGCGTCGAAGTCGTCATTGAAGTAGATCAGGCCGACGTTCACGCCGTTCACGGAATCCAGCAGGTCCGTCGCGACGTCCTGCACGACCTGCAACCGCGTCTGGAAAGCCGTCGGGCCGTAGTACCAGTTCAGGTAGTTGCCGCTGTACAGCGTGTAGGTGTTGGCTGCCGGATTTTGACCCCAACTGACGAGTTGCGTGTCGCCGACGTTGCCCCAATAACCGTTGGTGTTGGCGCCGTTGCGCGCGTAGCGTTCCGCACCTCCGTTGCCATGGGTTCCGTGGTCGTCCTGGCACTCCACTGCGCGTGTTTTCTGGCTGGCCGCGATCGTCTCCCAACGGCGTTCCCCGTTGGTCGGGTCGTACTGCGCCATGTTGTCGGTGTAAAAGCCGCCGGTCGTGAATGCCGTCAACGCGAAACTGCACTGGAGCTGCGCGGCGTTGAAATAGTTGTTGCTCGTGCAGAGTGGCGGGTTACCGGTGCCCGAGCGCCAATACACGCGATTCACGTCGCAACCTTGGCTCGGATAGACGACGGCGCTGTTGTAGCTCTCCTGCGTCCGCACGAGCGAGCCCATGCTGCCCGAGTTGTCGACGATGAACAGAATGTTCGGCTGCCCCGGCGACGTCAGGTTGTTCCCGACGAAAAGCTCCGTGTCATCGGCGAGCGCGGGGGCGCCCGATAGGGCGGCCCAAATTGCACCGGCCGCGAGCCAACTGAGCTGCTTGTTGATAGGAGTCATAGCTAGGTCCCTCAATTAAAGGTCTGCCGTCCTGGCATTCGCGAGGCGCTTACAGAGAGCGCCGGTGTAGAGTGATACGCGTTACGCGCCCCGACTGGAGGTCGACAAACACGCCCGCGAGCGTGGTCTCGCTGCCGTTGCGGATCGCGTCGATCTCGTCTGCGACACGCAGAAAATCGGCGAGTGACAGCGCGGCGCCGTTGACGAAGTACTGCGTTTCCGGCGTCACGCGGTGGACGCTGATCCGGCACGTGGCGCACGCGGTGTACGAGACGTTGCCCGTCTCGCTCGTCGGCAGCCTAAGCTCGCTCAGCGCGAGCTCGACGCCGTTCTCGACGGCCTCGAGCACGCGAAGCGCGTGCGCGGTACTGAACGAGGCCATGAGAATCGCGGCGGTGAGTATCGTGCGGATCATGACTAATCTCCTCGGGTGAGCCATCACAGGCTTTGGCCCACTACGTAAAAACTCTGGGTGTGCGTGGCCGTTGCGTTGCGCGGGCCACGGCCGACCGACGTGACGTCGAAGTGAAACGCATCGTAGAGCTCGGCGCTGAAAGCCGCGTCGGGGACGGACGTATTGCCGATATAGGTCGTAACCGAGCGGCGGTCGCGGTTCGGATCGCCGAGCCAATCGACCGTGCGGATCGCATCCGTCGTGTAGTTGCGCTGCGCGAGCGCGATATCGATCGCATCTTCGGCCATTTGAAAAGCGTCCTGCTGGAATTGCAGATTGCCGGCCATCGTCACTTCCATGGTCGCTGTGTTCATACCTGACACGCCGAGCACGGTCAGCACGAGCAACAGCACGAGGCCTACGACCAGCGTCGCGCCGGCCTGTCGGGCGCGCAGGGTGGGCTGGGGATCCATCATCGGCAGTGAGCGATTCATCGTTCTATCCTCAGGAAGACGGGCGCGCGTTGCGCAGGTATATGGTTTTCGACACGACGATGCGGCGGAACGCGTCGTTGAACGGGCCGACGTTCTGGTCGGCGTAGACGTAGTTGGTCGTGTCGGTGAAGCCGTTCTCGATAGCGCTCCGCCCGGATCCGCAGCCAGATTCGAATCGCGAGGATTTCCGCATCGTCGATGAATGCCGGGCTCATCGGGTCGAGGATCGGATCGTCGGCGTTCACGTAGCGATCGATCGAGCCGCGGTTCGGATCCCCTTCCAAATTGGTGTCGACGCCGAATTGGACCTGCATGTCCTCGACACCGGGCAGCACTTCCTGGTCCTGTATCTGGCCGCCCTGGACCAACGTCTTGACGCGAAGCGAAGGAATGTTGGCTCCGAGCGTCGAGCTGCGGCTCACGTAGTAGCCGTTCGCGACGAGCTGAAACGTCGAGCTCGTCGTCGGGTCGTCGAACTCGGCGGGGATGACCGTGCCCGTGAAAATCATCGGGAGGAGGCCGCCGCCTCGATTGCTCTGCAGGTACACGGTGTTCGCGGTCAGAGCGGCCGGCGCAATGGGGTCTTCCATCACGCGGCGCACCATCAGCGTGTCCGCGTTGACCTCGACGGGCGGGAAACCCGCGCACGCAAAGCCATAGCCGTTGTTCGAGGCGTTGTTGGGGCCGACTAAATTCTCTAGATCGATCGTCCAGTTGTTGCCGCAGGTGTCGGGCCCGGGGCCGTTCGGATCGGCGGGTCCTGCAAAACCGCGGATCCGATAGGTGCGGGTCGTAAGGCCCCAGTAGTGGGTCATTCGGGCGTCGCCCTCGAGCCGATCGATCGCAAAACGGCCGTTTTCCTGGAGCCGTGCGACCGATTCGGTGACCCGGAACGTCGTGCGGCCCTGCATGAAAACGGTGATGGCGCCGAGCATCAGGAACGCTCCGATCGCGAGCGCGACCATGAGCTCGATCAACGTCAAGCCGGAGTGCTGTCGATGGAAGGTTGCTGCGTTCATAGGACTGCGTCGCTCGTGGCTGCCCCAGCTCATAGGTCCGGAACCTGAATGACGGTTTGATAGGTCAGGGGGGGCAAGCCGACGTCCTGCCAAGTCACCTGGATCGTGTACGTCGGCGGCACGCCGCCCGCGTACTGCACGGCGCCGACACCGTTAGGAAGCAGCGCCGCCACCTGGGGCACCCAGAGGAACAAGTCGTGCGCCGCCATCTGCGCCGGTGTGCAGTCCACGCCTGCATCGCAGTCGTTGTCCGCGGCCCCGCCGCCGTAGGCGGCCGCACCGAGGCGGTTCGTCCGGATGCGATCGCCCATGTCGGCGGCAAGATTGATGGCCTGCGTTCGGTACACAGCCGTTCGTGCGGAGCCGAGGCCCTGCGTGTGAAGGGCGGCGATGCCGATCATGCCGACCGACAGGACGACGAGCGAGACCATCACCTCGATCAAGCTGAACCCCGCAAGCTGTGAAGATCTATCCGTCATGGTCAGACCCGTTGATCTCAAGGAGGACAAAGCGCCGGAATACCGGCGGCGGTGATGGTTGCCAAAGCCAAGGTGACGTCGCCAGTTGCTTGTTGCACCTGTCCGCGACCCGTTACCTCGACGCGAACGGCGCGCGCGGTCGACAGGTCGGGCCCGCCGTTCTCACGATTGCCGCGTTCGTCGCAGTAGAGGACACGCGTTGCGGAGATCAGCGCGACGCCCGTGGCCTGACGGGGCACGCCGTTCGGGCCATAAGCGATGTAGCCGGAATCGGCCCAAACGTTGATCGTGCCACCCGGCGCGGCCGTGCGCGTCAGGATCTGCTCATTGTTGTTCACGACGGCATTGCCGTCCGTGGCGTCCGTCAGGATCGGAACGCCGTTTGCGTCGACGTTGCCATTCTCGTCCACCCAGACGATGAAACCGCCGTTCGAGCCGGCGCCGTTCGGGCTGCAGACAGGATTCGCGGCGATGGGGTCCGGACTCGCGCACAACGTGACCGGAACCTGCCGCTTCATCGCCTCGGAACGAGCCGTGAGTATTGCGGTGACGAGCGAATTGGCGGCGGCGATGATGGCGTTGTTGCGCTGGAATTCCATGAAGTTCGGCACACCCAGGCCGAACACGACGCCTGCGACGAGCAGCGTTATCAGCAGCTCCCAGAGCGTGAATCCTCGGTGGACGTTTGCGTTCATGGCCGCGGACTATATGGGCCGCCGCCGTGCCGACCTCGGAAACGCCGACAACCGGTCGGAGCGCGATGATGAACGGCGCTTCCGGGAGCCGCATTATGGAAAGCCTGCGCAAACGAGCGGCTCGCCGCCGGGCCCCACGGAATCCACACGGGGGCGGCCCGTGTAGCTCACGATCACGGCGCGGGCTGCCTGCGGAGCGCGCCGGTCGCAAAAGGTGACGGTGCCGTTGACGCTTCTCTTCAAGTAGGGTCGAAACTCGAACAGCTCGCGGTTCGCCGTGATCGAGCCCACGAGGGCGGGGGCGTGCGCGTAGAGGAGGGGCTCCTGGCCGGCCCTTTGCGGCGGCCGCAGCTCGTCCTCGTTGGCAAAGACGATCCAGCCCAACCTGTACTGGAGCTCTTGGTTGCCGCAGGTTTGCAAATCCGCGGACTGGCAAAGCACGACCGGTCGGCCGCGCTTCGCGGCCTCGCTGCGCGCGAGCTGCACCGCGAGCACGAATGCATTGATGTCCGCCGTTCGGCGGGCATCGAGCACAACTTCCTCGAAGCTCGGAACGGCCAAACCGAGCCCGATACCAACGATCGCGAAGGTCCACAGAAGCTCCCAGAGCGTGAATCCGGCGTTCCTTGCCACGGCGCTTTTCCGTTAGCGGCTGGAGGCTCCACGTTATGAGCGGCTGGAGCCGGCTGCGACTTTCGAAACTGGCGAAGTTCGAGCGATACTCCGCGCTTGGACCTAGTCTTGGAATTTTGGACGCGTCGCGGATATACTCCTCAAGTACCTGATTTTTCTAAGGTCCGTGTATGACCGCACGAGATGAGATGGCCGAGCTTCTAGTCAGCCGCGGCGTGTTTCCCACGGCCCAGCGGCTCGACGTCGCGCTGCTGATTCTGGCCAAGCCTCAGCACCTGTCGGCTGAGCAAATCATCTCGGGGATTCGCGCAATGGGATCGCGCGTTTCCAAGGCAACCGTCTACAACACCCTGAACCTCTTTTGTGAGCGCGGCTTGTTGCGCACGGTGGACGTGGATCCGAGCCGCCAGTACTACGATTCATCGATCGAGTCGCACCATCACTTCTATAATGTCGACACCGGCGAGCTGATCGACATCCCCGCCGACGCGGTGACCTTGAAGGTGAGCACCGCACTCCCGCCCGGCACTGAGCAGGCCGGCGTCGAGATCGTCATCCGCGTGCGCGGCGAAGCGGCGCGTCGCTGAAAAAGAGGGGAGTTCCCCCGCTGCGGCCACGCAAAAGCTCAGGCAGAATACACGGCTTCGTCCAACGTGGTCGGCCGGCGTAGCTCAGTTGGTAGAGCATCCGCTTCGTAAGCGGGGGGTCGGGGGTTCAAGTCCCTCCGCCGGCACCAGTCCTACTTCCAGCACCATCCGTCGATCGCGATGGCGGCTCACGCGACGTTTAACGCGGTCACTTTGGGCGCATCGGCCGGCGCAGCGTCCGATCAGGCAGCAGGCGCTAAGACGATAAGTTCGAAGTCGAAACGCGCCGCTAGGTGCATGGCATGTTCTGCGCGTTTCAAAGCGTCCTCGACGAGTTGCGGGTTCTTGTGTCGCTTTGCTTCCTCACGGTAGCGGTAGGCAAGCGCCCGACACCCGGCTGCGGCCACAGCGAGATCCTCGGGAGTAAGTTGCATGCGGCCAAGTGTAGTAGTCGCGTGCCGGCCTCCGCATGTCGGACTTTGGGCCTATGAACAGCCGGGCAAGGTCGCTGGAATATTCCCGAACGTTGTGATACGTCGATCGGCGGATAAAGCGGTCACTTTGGGCGCATCGGCCACGAGCCGCCGGCCATCGCTCAAACTCTGACCACCGTAAGCATCGCCATAGCGTAATCTGAGACACCGCGCAGCGGCAGGACGACGAGCGCCGGCTACATTTCCGGGTAACTGGCACACCCCTATGGCGCGAAACCCAATACCGGCGCGGCTTCCAAGGTTTCATACAAGTCCCTCCGCCGGCACCAGTCCTCCGCGGCGGACTTCTAGAGCATTGCGGCACGAGCCGTATCCAGGTCGTACTCGATGACGCTGTCCGGCGTTCCTCCGGAGTTCTTGCTGTTTGGGCTGACGCTGCTCGGTGTCGCGCTGTTCCACCGGCACACTTTGCCGATCGCCGCCGTCGGGCTTGCGGCGATCGTGCTCTATAAGATAACGGGTCCGGGTTTTGCGGACGGACCCGGCTTGAACGGCTTGGTCGGACACTTCAGGCACGAGTGGGCGATCCTCGCGAACCTGCTTTGCCTGCTGCTCGGGTTTGCGCTGATCGCGCGGCATTTCGAAGAGAGCCGCTTGCCCGTGCTGCTTCCGCGGTTTCTGCCCGATGACTGGAAGGGCGCGCTGTCCTTGTTGGCGATGGTGTTCGTCATGTCGAGCTTTCTCGACAACATCGCCGCGGCCCTGATCGGTGGAGCGATGGCTCACTCGCTGTTCCGTGCGCGCGTTCACGTCGGCTACCTGGCCGCTCTGGTCGCGGCGTCGAATGGCGGCGGCTCGGGCAGCGTCGTCGGCGACACCACGACAACGATGATGTGGATTTCGGGAGTAGCGCCGTCCGAAGTATTCCATGCGTACGTAGCCGCAGTCGCGGCGTTGCTGGTGTTCGGCATTCCGGCCTCCCTGCAGCAGCAGCGGTATTCACCGATCCTGAAGAATCCTTCGCCGCACGCGCATGCGGATTGGGGGCGGCTCGCCGTCGTCGCGTGGGTGCTGGCTTGCGCAGTCGCCGCGAACGTCGTAGTGAACACGCGGTTTCCGGAGATCGCGGACGGTTTCCCCGTGATCGGAGCGGCCGTGCTCTTGGCGTTGGTCGTGAGCATCCCGTTACGCCGACCGGATTGGCCGGTTTTGCCTGCGGCGCTCAAGGGCAGCCTGTTTCTTCTCTCCCTCGTGGCGTCCGCGTCGCTGATGCCCGTGGAAGAGCTGCCGCGGCCTACGTGGCAGAGCGCCCTCGGACTGGGATTCGTTTCGGCCGTCTTCGACAACATTCCGCTCACCGCTCTTGCGCTTCGGCAAGGCGGCTACGACTGGGGTGTCTTGGCCTACGCCGTCGGGTTCGGTGGCTCGATGATCTGGTTCGGCTCCTCGGCCGGCGTCGCGCTGGCGTCGCTCTACCCGGAGGCGAAGTCCACGGGACGCTGGTTACGCGAAGGTTGGCATGTCGCCGTCGCGTACGTGGTTGGGTTTGCGGCGCTGCTGCTGATTCTCGGCTGGCAGCCAGGCGCAACCGGTTGATACGCGCAGCTTGTCTCCGTCTCCGCCTCGCGCGATGACCGGTGATAGAGTTCGCGAGCGGGGACTGTTAAGCTCCGCCGGTTCGCAAGCCGGCGCGAGCGGCCGTTTTGGCCAGCCCAAGACCGGTCGTTGAAGAACGTTTCTTTTTCAGAGGGGGAATTGCATGTCGTTCAGACTGAGCATCGGTTTGACTGCTTGCGCGTGCCTCGCCGCGTGCTCGCAGGTCGAGTCGCCCGCGGAATCCGCTGCCGCGGCCGCTTCCGGCTGGATCACTCTGTTCGACGGCAGCAGTCTCGATGGCTGGAAGCCTGTCGGCGACGCCAATTGGCAGCTCGCCGACGGCGGCACCGTGCGCTCCGACGCAGGCAATGGTTTTCTGGTCACGAATGCGTTCTACACGGACTTCGACCTCGAGTTCGAGTTCTGGGTCACCGCGGACGCCAACAGCGGCGCGTTCATTCGCTGCGCCAATCCGACCGAGATCGGGGCCGCGACGTGCTACGAGGTGAACATCTTCGATCAGCGACCCGATCCCAAGTACCGCACGGGAGCCATCGTCGACGTCGCCGAGCCGAAAGTCATGCTCGATACCGGCGGCCGCTGGAACAGCTACGCGATCTCCGCCCGCGGGCCACGGCTCATCGTGACGTTGAACGGGCAGCAAACCGTGGACGTCGAGGACAGCAAGTTGGCATCGGGGCCGATCGCACTGCAGCGGGGTGCGGGCACCGTGATGTTCCGCAACGTGCGGATCCGCGAGTAGCGGGCGCACCGGGCGGCGTGTTTTGCATCAGATTTTTCCATTTTTGTAGCGGTTTGCAGAAAAAGGCGGCCGGATGCCTGGCGTAGAGCTGCGCGCACGTCGCGTCGACCATTTCAAAAGTTTCTTTCGAAGCTGGATGCAGAACCCGCTCGCGATCGGGGCCGTCGCCCCCAGTAGCCGGCTCCTCGCGAAAATGATGGCGATGAACTTAGGGGCCGGAGCTCGCGTCATAGAGCTTGGGGCGGGTACCGGGACCGTCACCCAAGCGATTTTGGACACCGGCGTTCATCCAAAGGACCTGTACGTCGTCGAGCAGAACGAGGAGTTCGTGAAAGTCCTGAAAAACCGGTTCCGCTCATCGCCGGTGATCGAGGCCGATGCGATGATGATGGCCGAACATCTGCGCGGCGTAGCGGGGTCCGTTGACTTCGTCATCAGCGGTTTGCCGCTGTTGCTGTTCTCGGCGGAGCAAAAGATCAAGTTGTTGTCGCAAACGTTTCATGTGCTGCGTCCCAGCGGAGTATTGCGGCAGTTCACCTACGCCGGCCGCTGTCCGGTCGGGCGCGATCTACGCGCGAGATTGCAGCTCGAGAGCTCCTTGATCGGGTTCGCGCCTTTCAACCTACCTCCGGCGTTCGTGTACCGCTTTGGCCGCGCCTAACCGTGCAACGAGCCTGCTGCGAATCAGCGGGTGGATGCCGGCTGTATTGCTGGCGGCCGCGGTGCTCGCCGGTTGCGAGTCCGAGCGATCGGCGCCGGCCGCGCCGCTCGCGTGGAGCGCGCTGAAAACCCCCGCGGCGCCCGGCAGCGGCGAGCCGCGCCTCACCGCGAGTCCGGACGGCGAGGTGGTATTGAGTTGGCTCGAGCCCAACGCCGAGGACTACGAGCTGAAGTATTCGCTGCTAGGGACCGGGGGGTGGGGCCCCGCTACGACGGTCGCGCGCGGTGCGAACTTCGTCGTCAACCCCGCCGATTTTCCCTCGGTGCAACCCATCACCGAGGAGCTTTGGGCCGCGCATTGGCTCGTCTCCTCGCTCACGAGCCCTTTCGCCTACGACATCGCGATCGCGACGTCGCGTGACGGCGGTCGCCACTGGGGCGAGCCGCGGCTCTTGAACGACGACGGTACCGACGCCGA
Source organism: uncultured Gammaproteobacteria bacterium (assembly GCA_963744305.1). Lineage (GTDB taxonomy): Bacteria > Pseudomonadota > Gammaproteobacteria > Steroidobacterales > Rariloculaceae > FEN-1219. The sequence goes on along the minus strand of CAVUTF010000009.1, from coordinate 549,913 downwards.
GCACGGCTTCGTGACGCTGTTTGCGTGGGATGGGGACGTCGGCGCGGTTTGGCTCGACGGCCGCGAGCTCGCGGAGTTTCACGATCAGGATCCGACTGCACCCGAGCTCGAGACGACGCCGGTCGGGACGAGTCTGCGTTTTGCGCGATTGGACGCCGACGCCACTGTCATCGAGCAAGGCGTGGTCGATCGGCTCGCGTGCGACTGTTGTCAAACCGCGGTCGTGGTCACCGAGCGCGGCCCGCTCGTCGCGTATCGCGACCGCACGGACGGCGAGATTCGCGACATCGCCGTTCGCACGCATGCCGACGGCGGCTGGACGGAACCCGTGCGGCTGGGGTCCGACAACTGGCAGATCGAGGGATGTCCCGTGAATGGTCCGGCTCTTGCAAGTCAGGGGCAGGAGATCGTTGCAGCATGGTTCACGGCTGCGGCCGATCGCGGGCGGGTCCTGGTTGCGCGTTCGCACGATGCGGGTGCGAACTTTAGCGCGCCGGTCGAGGTCGATACGGAAGGAGCCTTCGGGCATGTCGACGTGGTTCTGGCGGATGACGGCGCGGCAATCGTCAGTTGGTGGCGGCGAAACGCGAGCGGCGGGAGTGAGCTCAGCGTGCGGCGCGTCGCCGCAGATGGCGCGCTCGGCGCAATTCAGCACGTCGCCAAGAGCCAAGCGAGCCGGCCCGTCGATTTTCCGCAAATGGTCAAGAGCGGGAACGGGGTGGTTGTCGCATGGACCGAGCCTGGCGCAGAATCGGAAGACGAGGTTAAGACCGCTCTCGCTGCGCTGTAGGATGCGTTTCACTTTTCTGATTGCCGTGCTCGCGGGCACCGCGCTGGCTGCGTGGCACATGCGCCGCTGTCCGAGTTGTATCGCGGTCCGGAAGAGTTGCCGATCGCGATCGTGGATCGTTTCGATCCGCCCGAAGAGATCCGTGCCGGCGGCGCCGCGCCGGAGGTCTTCGAACGCACCAATCGGCGCCTGGGCTTCACCGTGCGACGAGTCACGTTGCCGTCCAACGTGCAGGACGGAAGATCCATCGAGTTCGAGTACTACGACGTCGACGGCACGCAGTCGACGCCGGTCGTCATCGTGCTGCCGATATTCAACGGTCAGCCGATCGTCACGCGCTACTTCGCGCGCTACTTCGCCAGTCAGGGCTGGGCCGCGATCGCCGTCGATCGAGACCGCGACCCGCTGGAAGACTTGAGCCACCCGGACGATGCCATCCGCGATAACCTCCTCGAGTATCGCCGCGTGCTCGATTGGGTGGACCAGCAACCGGAGCTCGACTCCGGCGACATCGGGATGTTCGGCATCAGCTTCGGCGCGATGGACGCAGTGATGTTGACGGCGCTGGATTCGCGCATTGATGCGCTCGTCGCCGCGATGGCCGGCGGCGATCTCGCCTATTTGCTAATGAACACGAACTACCGGCCTGTGTCTCGCACCGTTCACGGCATGCTGGAGGAAACCGGCTTGAGCCGAGACGCTTTGTTGGAGGCACTCGATTCGAGCATCACGACGGATCCGCTCAGCCTGAGCCCGTACGTTGACGCTGAGCGGGTGCTCATGATCATGACGCGTCGGGATGCGATCGTGCCGTTCGAAGCGCAGCAGGAGCTCTTGAGCAGCATGGGCTCTCCCGAAGCGCTCTACCTGCCGACCGGACATCGCACGTCGATCGTCTACTTCCCGAAGTTGCGCAGCTCGGCGCATGAGTTCTTCGCGCGCCAGTTCGCGGATTCCGCCGTCAACTGAGCTTAGCGTCAACGGAGCAGCACGCGCACTTCTTCCGCGATCGCGAGAGACGCCGTCAGTCCGGGCGACTCGATGCCCAGCAAGTGGACGACTTGCGGCCCCCCGGCCTCGTGCTCGTGCACGATGAGGAAGTCCGCCGCCGCCTCACCCGGACCGGTTAGCTTGGGCCGTACGCCAGCGTAGCCCGGCGTTAGCGCGCCGTCCGGAAGCCCCGGCCAATAGGTGCGAATGGCGGCATAGAAGGCGGCGGCGCGGCTTCCGTCGACGGCGTAGTCGAGCGCGTCTGCCTCATCGACGCGCAGCCATTCGACGTCAGGCCCGAAACGCGTCCGGCCCGCGAGGTCGAGCGTCGCATGCACGCCTAATCCGCCGTCTTCGGGTAGCGGATACACGAGATGCGTGAACGGGCTCTTGCCGTTGTAGACGAAGTAGTTGCCTTTCGCGTAGCGCGTCGTGGGAAGCTCGGGCGCCGTTGGCTCGCGCAGAGCGCGGGCCACGCGGCTCGCATGCAACCCCGCGGCATTGATCACGACGTTCGCCGCAAGCTCGATCGCGCCGCCGTCAACGTCGACGGCGAGCAGCAGCCGCGTGCCGACGCGGCGACCGCTCGTGAATCGCGCCACCACGGCGAGCGATCCTCCGGCCTGCTCCAAGTCGCCGCGCAATGCCAGCATCAGGGAATGGCTATCGACGATGCCGGTCGAAGGCGACCACAGTCCGGCGGCGCCCCGGACGGCAGGCTCGAGCGCTCGCACTTGCGCGGCGGCGAGCCATTCGAGATCGTCGACGCCATTGGCCAGCGCAGTTTTCTGCAGCGCTGCGAGCTTGCCGCTCTGCTCGTCGTGGATCGCGACGATGACTTTGCCGCAACGTCGATGCGCAACGCCCTTTTTCGCGCAGTACTCATAGAGCAGCTGCTTGCCCGCAACGCAGAGCCGCGCCTTCAACGATCCGGGCGCATAGTAGAGTCCTGCGTGAATGACCTCGGAATTGCGAGCCGAGATTTCCTCGCCGATCCCCCGGTTTTTCTCGAGAACGACGACTTCGCGGCCGCTCATCGCGAGCGCGCGTGCTACGGCCAGACCGACGATGCCGGCGCCGATGACGATGGTGTCGACCGTGTGCGTCATGATCGAGCGTGAAGCCTTTACGGCCGCGCCATCTTACAGGCGTTCAGCGTCTGCATCGTGTATGGTTGCACACGATTAGCAGAAAGCTTGAGAGCACCGATGCTGGAACCCGCAGATGCGCAGGAAGCTCGTGAGGCGTTCGCCGCTGTGCTGCGCGGACGCCGCTCGATCGACCTCTTTGCGCCCGAGCCGATCGGCACGGAGGAGTTGCTCGAGGCGATCGATGTCGCGCGTTGGGCCCCGAATCACCGCTTGACCGAGCCGTGGCGTTTCTATCTGGTTGGCAGGGCGACCGCTGCAGCCATCATCGAGCTCGCAGCTGAGCTCGATACCGCGGCGAAGGGCGAGGCCGTCGGCGCGAAGCGCCGGGCGCGCCTGCAAGGGATTCCGGGGTTCTTCGTGCTGACGAGTGCGCGTAGCGCGGATCCGCTCACCGACAAAGAGAACTACGCCGCCTGCTGTTGCGCCGCGCAGAATCTGATGCTGTATCTGTGGCGCTGCGGCATCGGCGTCAAGTGGACCACCGGTGGTGTTACGCGGCATCCGCGTTTCTACGAGCTGCTGTCGATTGCGGAGACGCAAGAGATCGTCGTCGGCTTTTTCTTTTATGGATTCCCGAAGGTCGTCCCGGAGCAAAAACGCCGCGGCGTCGCGGACATCGTCACCGTTTTGCCATAGCGGCGAAATCGGGCTCGCGTACAACGACCCCCTACGGCTCGCCCGCGTGCTCGGACCCCTCGAGCCACGCTTTGCCTTCGGCATAGAGCTTTGCGACCTCCGGTCCGCGCACGCCGGGCAGGCCGAGCTTCACCTCGAACCCCGCCTTCGTCTGCAAGTAGCCGAGATGGCGATAGCCCTCCGGGAACCGGGCGAGCAACGTAGGATCCAGCACGAGCTTTGCGCTCGGATCCACGGGATCTAGCCGATCCTTTTCGTAGATCGGCTGCCGCCGTACGATCGCCCAGCGGCCCGCGCGCTTGGCGAAGAAGTCGTAAAAGCGCCCCATGCATGCGACATCGACGAGCACGCCGTCGACGCTCGCCCGCTGGTTGATAGTCATTTTCGACTGCGCAATGGCGCGCGCGCCCGCGACGTCGCACGTCACGGCACCGAGAAAGTGAATGATGCTCACGCCACGCTCAAACCCGGCGCGGCGCGCGCGCGCAAAGTCCTTCGCCGGTCCTTGAAACCATGTCGCGGTCATCCAGCCGTCGTCGTGCCACACCGTCGCAAATCGATCCCAGTCGCCGGAGTCGCTCCAGATCACCCAGTTGTTGACGATCTCCTCGATCGCGCGTTTGTCGGCGGCCGTGTCGTTCATCGCTGCTCCAGATTGACTTGTTCGCGCGTGTCAATGCCGCGGCAATCATGCGCGAGCGCGGTTCCTCAGTCGAGCCGCTTGCGGAACCGCGCGACGGCGAGCGCCATCGCCACCACGAACACGATTCCGAGGTTGCGCAGCGGCGCCATGAGCTCGCCGAGCTCGGCGCCCTTGAGCACGATGCCTCGCACGAGCACGACGAAGTGGGTCAACGGCAGCGCTTGTCCGAGGATCTGCGCAAACCTTGGCATGCCATCGAACGGGAACATGAAACCGGAGAGCAGAATCGACGGAAGCATCACGAAGAACGTGAGCTGGAACGCTTGAAACTGAATCTTTGCCACGGTCGAGATCACCAGGCCCATGCTGAGTGTCGCCGCGATGTAGACGACGGATGCAAGGTACAGATCGACGAGGCTGCCGCGCACCGGCACATCGAACAGCCACGCACCGACCGTGAGAATCAACGTGACCTGTACCAGCCCGATTGCAATGTACGGCAGGATCTTGCCGATCATGAGCTCGATCGTGCGCACCGGAGTCGTGATCAACAGCTCGAGATTGCCGCGCTCGCGCTCGCGCACGATCGCGACCGCCGTGAACAGCACCATCGTGAAGCTCAAGATCACGCCGATTAGAGCCGGCACGATCATGACGGCGGAGCGCCGCTCCGGGTTGAAGAACGTTCGGACGGCGAACAACGAGTCTTCGCCGGCGACAGGCGCGCCGGGCCGAATCCGAAACGGCATCGAGACGAGCGGCTCGACGACGCTGGCCACACTTGGGTCGGTGCCGTCGACGAGCAACTGCGCGGCCGCGACGGTTAGGATCGGCGAGCCGCCGTTCGAAGTCGCGCGGAATGTGGATGCCGACGACGATCTCGTTAGTGCGAATCGCCTCCTGCAGCTCCTGCGGAGACGTCAAGCTCGCGACGATATCCACGGTTTGGGTCGCCGCTATGTCTTCGATCAGCCACCGTGATGCCTGCGTCCCCGCTTCGTCGACGACGCCCGCGCGCAGGTGCCGCACGTCGAGATTGATCGCGTAGCCGAACAGCAGGATTTGGATGATCGGAATGCCGACGATCATGGCGAACGTGAGCCGGTCGCGCGCGAGCTGCAGGACCTCCTTCCGAGCGACCGCGAAGACGCGTTGAATGAACATCAGTCGTTCCCCGTTGCCGCTACGAACACGTCCTCGAGCCCCGCGCCCGTTTCCTCGGCCTTCGCGTCGATTCCTGCGTCCGCCAGCGTCCGCCGGATCAGCCCGAGCGCCGAGTCTTCTGCCTGCACCTCATGCACCGGGCGGATCAGCAGATGCAGGCGATTGCCGAGCTGAGCGATGCTGCGGATCACCGGTAGCGCGGCCAGCGCCTTGCGGATCGGACGAAGATCCTCACCGCTGACCTCGATCACCGTGTGGCCGATCTTGCGCATCAGCGCGAGCGGTTCCCCCTCGGCCACGACACGCCCGCGATCGAGGATCGCGAGCCGGTGGCAGCGCTCGGCTTCGTCCATGTAGTGCGTCGACACTAGTATCGTCGTCCCCTGATCTATCAGCGCAAACAAGTTGTCCCAGAAATCGCGACGAGTCTGCGGATCCACGGCGCTCGTCGGCTCGTCGAGAAGGAGGATCGGCGGGCGATGCAGCACGGCGGCCGCGAGCGCGAGCCTTTGGCGCTCGCCGCCGCTCATGTTCTCGGGCCGGCGCCGCGCCAAATCGGCGAGGTCGTAAGTCTCGAGCACCTCGTCGATGCGCTCCCGCCGCTCACGGCTTGAGAGTCCCTGGATGCGGCCGATGAAATCGAGGTTCTCTCTGACCGATAGATCGCGATAGAGAGAAAACTGCTGGGTCATGTAACCGATCAGGCGACGGACTCTCTCCGCCTCCTGCGGCACGCGATGCCCGAGCACGTTGACGTCGCCGGCGGTTGGACGCAGAAGGCCGCACAGCATCCGAAATGTCGTGGATTTCCCCGAGCCGTTCGGACCGAGAAAGCCGTAGATCTGCGCTTTCGGAATCGAGAGATCGAGGTGGTCGACAGCGACCACCGAGCCGAAACTCCGCGTGAGGCCCTGAGCAATGATCGCAGCGTCCACGCTCGTGCTACCGATCGCCGGGCCGCAAGGTTGGGAAGTCCACTTCCACGGGAACTCCCGTCGGAAGCTCGCCGGCCGCCGCGTCAGTCAGCGTGACCTCCGCGAGGTAGCTCAAGCGGCCGCGATCTCGCTCCGTCAGCGCGAAGTACGGCGTGAACGCGGCGTCCGCCGCGACGAAGCGAACCTCGCCCGCGTAGGCTCGATCGATGCCGTCGATGCGAACCGCGGCCTCGAGACCCGGTGTAACCCGGGTGCGAATCGCTTCGGGCACGTAGATCCGCGCATACGGCGCACCGTCCGCAAGCATCACGGCCACGGTCGCGTTCGGTGGCGGGCGCTCGCCGAGCTCATAGGGCAGCACCTCGATGCGGCCCGGACGCGGCGCGCGTACCTCGAGCCTCCCCGCCGCGATCTCCAGAGCCCGGAGTGCGCCGGCGCTCTCGTCGACGGCTGCGCGAGCTTGTCCGAGCTCCTCCGAAGTCGTGCCTTCGAGAAGCTCCGTCAGGAGCGCTTCGGCTTCCTTGGATTCCGCGGCGGCGAGCTCGCGCCGCGCATAAGCCTGATCGAGTTGCGAAGGGCTCACGAGCTGCCGTCCGAGCAGGGCCTGCGCGCGGTCGTACTCGCGCTGTTGAGCAGCGAGATTCTCCCGCGCACCCTCGGCGCGCGCCCGTGCTTCGAGAATGCGCTCGCGCCGCGGACCGCGGACGAGCTCCGCGAAACGCTGCTCCGCCCGGGCGCGCGCTGCGCGCGCTTGCGCGAGCTGCGCGTCGAAAACCGACGCATCGAGTCGCACGAGAAGCTGCCCCTCAGCGACCGCTTCGCCTTCCGTGACCGCGATCTCGACGATCGGCTCGTTGGATTCCGCAACGAGCTCGATCCGGTCACGCTCGAGCGTGCCCACGGCAGGCAGCGGTCCTGTGTCGCGCGCGCAGCCGGCCACGAGGATGAGCAGCGAGAATGGTGCGGCAAGACGGCGCAGCTCACGCATCCTTGCGGCCTCCTACGACCGGAGCCGCAGCTCCGTGGTAGAACAGTGCTGCGTTGTGCTCGATCAGGCGTTCCACGAACGAGTCGTCCAATTGCAGATCGAACACGCGGCGCGTGATCGGAAAGCTCAAGAAAGGGAAGATCGCGAGGCTGACGACGGACAATGTCGTGAGGACCGGATCGAGATCTGCGCGCAACGCACTCTGCGCCTGGCCCGCTCCGATCAGGCTTCTCAAAGCTGGACCCATGCGCGCCGCGAGCTCGGTGGCGACGAGCTGTTGCAGATGTCCGCCTTCGGGCAGCACGTGGCGCGCGATGATTTGCGGCAACCACGGATTCGCGGCCAGCGTGCGGATGTAGATCTCGAAAAAGCGCCGCAATGGTGGAGTAGGGCTCGAACGGTCCGCGGACAGCAGGCGACTGACTTCGGCGAGCACGGGTGCCACCGCTTCGCGGAACGCCGCCTCGAGCAATCCGGCCTTGTCGTTGAAGTGGTAGTGAATCATTGCCGGATTGACGCCGGCGCGCATCGCGATTTCTTTCGTCGAGATCTGTTGGAACGCGTGCTGGGCGAAGAGCTCGCGCGCGGCGTCGATCAGAGCGGCGCGAGAATTCGGCGCGTGGCCTGCGCTAGGTCGGCCGGGCTTCCGCGGACTGCGTTTTCGCTGCGTCACCCTCTAATATTAATTAGTCAAATAATTAATATCAAGATCCGCGAAAGAGTGCCCGATGCTTCGAGTGATCGCGAGAGGGGGGATTAGCGGAGGCCGCGACCTCCCGGCACGCCCGGAACGGCGCCGGAGCCCGGCACGATGATCGACGACGCTTGCTCGCGCCGCAGCTCCTCGAGCCGCCGCATCGTGCGCGCGAGGGCTTGCTTGGCGCGCCTCGCCGAACTTCGCGACGGCATCGTCGAGCGACGTGGCGGGACCTCGAAGCTCAGCGGCAGTGCGCCGGCAGGCGTCAGCACCTGTGTTTGGCCGACGTAGAGCACGGGCGGGCAGTGTCCGCGCGCCCGCGGCCGTGTACCGGCGTCAGGCGCTGCAGCGTGCCCGACGCGCCGGTCCGTGAAGGTCTCCTCTTGATAGAGGCTTGCGCGTGTCCATTGCGATGTCGGCATCGCTGACTCGTCTGCCATGAGCGAATCCTCTTCGAGCAACGCCGCCCCATGGCGGCAGGCCGCATAGGCTAGCACTTCTCTGCGGCGACCGCGTCGCAGCGCGGTGCGGCTGGCACGACGGCGAGCGCGTCTGGCGCGTGTGTCGAACGAGCTGCCATATTCGCCGACTAGCTGATCGGAGGTTCCGATGGACTTCGAGTGCTTCCGCATACGCTGCGATGCTGCTTCGCGCGGCGGCTCGATCGGCGCCGCCTGCTCGGCGGGCGGCGCCGAGCTCGCGGCGTTGTCGCGTCATGGTGCGCGGCGTGCCTGGCGCAGTCGGCGGCGCCGAGCAGTCTCACGTTTCCGCGAGTCGCGGCGTCGCGATCGCGACGCCGTCCTCGTGCCCGACGGCTATCCGCGCAGACTCGTGCTGCGCTGGGGCGATCCGCTGTTCGCCGAGCGCCGCCGCGCTCGACGCGGGCGCGGTCGCGGCCGGCGCACTGCTCGAGCCCGAAGGCCGCGGCCGCGCAAGCGCGGCAGTTCGGCTACAACTGCGACGGCATCGGGCTGTTTCCGCTCGACGACGCGCCGGCTCGTCTGTGCGTCAACCACGAGTTTCCGATGCCCGCGCTTGCTGTTTCCCGGCTGGGTCGAGGCGCGCGAGCCGCTCGCGCCACTCGGCGCGTTCGTTCGCGAGCGCATCCGCACGTCGTCGCGTACATGCAGGCGGCCGTCGGCTTGAGCGTCGTCGAGCTCGAGCGCGGCGCGATCGACGTGGGGCTATCGCGCGCGGCTCGCGCTACAACCGGCGCATCACGGCGCACACGCCAATCGAGATCGCCGGCCCCGCGCGCGATCATCCGCTCCTGAATCCGCGCGGCGATGCCGCGCCGCTCGCGTTCGGCACGTTCGGCAATTGCGCGGCCGGCACGACGCCGTGGCGCACCTATCTCACGGCGGAGGAAAACGTCGACGACTACTTCGGCAACGGCGCCGCGGCGCAGGCTCGATGCGGCCCTGGCGAGCTCGCGCATCGGCGCTTCGGCTTTCGCCAGCGCGACAGCGCCTATCGCTGGGAGTATGCGGACCCGCGTTTCGACTCTGCCGTGAATCCTGCCGAGAGCCTGAAGTTCGGTTGGATCGTCGAGCTCGATCCGTTCGATGCCGGCTAGCGCCGCCGAAGAAACGGACGGCGCTCGGACGGTTCAAGCACGAATGCGCGACGACCGTCCTGGCGAGCGACGGCCGCGCGGTCGTCTACATGGGCGACGATCAGCAGTTCGAGTATTTCTACAAATTCGTGAGCCGCCGGCCGTTTCGATCCGGAACGGCCGCGAGGCGAACCGCGACTTGCTCGACGACGGCACGTTGTACGTCGCGCGGTTTCTCGACGACGGCCGCGGCGAGTGGCTGCCGCTCGTGCACGGCGCGCATCCGCGAGCTCACGCCCGAGAACGCGGCTTCGCGTCGCAAGGCGACGTCGTGCTGCGCTGCCGCGAGGCGGCGGATCGCCTCGGTGCCACGCCGCTCGATCGGCCCGAGGACGTCGCCGTCAATCCGCGCACCGGCAATGTCTACGTCGCGTGCACGCAGAATCTCGGTCGCGATGAGGGCGTCGTCGAGGTCGCCGGGCGGCACGCTCGACACGCGCACGGATCGCGCGAGCCCGCGCGCGCCGAACGCGGCCGGACATATCCTGGAGCTCGCCGAGCAGCGGCGCCGATGCGGCCGCGACGTCGTTCCGCTGGGAGATCTTCCTGCTCGCCGGCGCGCCGAGCACGCAACGGCTTGCTCGCGGCGCTACCGTCGCGACGCATGCGGAGCTCGCTTGCCGCGGACGTTCACCTATTTCGGCGGCGCGATGCCGATGTCGAGCGAGCTCAGCGCGTTCGCGAATCCCGACAATCTCGGTTCGACGCCGCCGGCAATCTGTGGATCGTCACGGACGGCAATGCAGCCGGACGACACCAACGACGGCTGCTTCGTCTGCCCGACGGACGGCCCCGAGCGCGGCCAGGTGCGCCAGTTCATGAGCGGCCCCGTCGGCGCCGAGATTTGCGGCTGCGAGTTCACGGCGGACGGCGCGCGCTGTTCCTCACGTTGCAGCATCCCGGGCGACGGCGGCTACGGCGACCAGCTCCGCATGAGCCATTGGCCCGACGGCGGCAGTGCGGCGCCGCGGCCGAGCGTCGTCGCGATCGAGCCGACGGACGCGCGAGCCGCAGGTTCGGCAGCTGAGCGCGGCTAGTCGTTCGCGCGTCAGCACGTGGCTCACGACGGTGGCGCCGGTGCCGCCGATGTTCTGCACCAACGCGACGCCCGCGTCGGCGCACTTGATTCGCGCCGGCCCGGCTCCGTGAGCTGCAGGATACGCTTCGACGATCTGGTAGCAGCCGCTCGCGCCGACCGGATGGCCGCGCGCCTTGAGGCCGCCGAAGGTTGCGAGCGGCAGCTCGCCGTTGCAGGCCGATCCGCGCTCGTCGGCGAGCTCGAGGCCGGCGCCGGGCGCGCGCGAAGCCCGCGGCCTCGAGCGTCAATGCCGTCATGATCGTGTAGGCATCGTGGAGCTCGAATAGATCGATGTCGTCGATGCGACGACGCCCGCTTGCTTCGATCGCCGGCTGTGTCGAGCTCTCACCGCTGTGCAGGTGCAGCGGATCCGGCCGGCGCGCGAGCGCGAGCGGCGCCGTCGCGAGCGCGGAGCCCGGCGATTCGCACGCGCGGTCGCCGGGTTGCAAGCGTCGCGGCCACGTGCGGTGCGGCGAGGACGAGCGCCGCCGCGCCGTTGCAAATCGGGCGAGACGTCGAACAACCGGATCGGGTCCGTGACGATGCGCGACTCGATGTACGTTTCGAGGTCGAGCGGCTTTGTGCAGCAGCGCATTCGGATTCGTGAGCGCGTTGCTGATGCGCCGTGATCGCGAACGGCGCGAAGTCGCTCGGCGCGCGACGCCGTACTTTTGCATGTACGCGCGCATCAGCTTCGCATTCAGCGACAGGAACGACTCGCCGCAGACGCCTTCGAGCTCCCAGTCGGCGGCCGTGGCGAGCGCGCGGGTGACCGTATCGCGCTCGACGTGCGTCATGCGCTCGACGCCGCAGACGACGACGGCGTCGTGAATGCCGCCGGCGACGGCCTGATAGGCGATGCGCGACCGCCGCGCCCCCCGAGGCACACGCGGCTTCGATCGTCACCGCTTCGATGCCGGCGAGGCCCGGCGTAGTCGGCGATCAGGCCGCCGAGCTGCTGCTGGTGCGCGAGCATGCCGGAGAGCATGTTGCCGACGTACAAAGCGCGCCGACTCGGCTGCGGGCAGATGCCGGCATCGGCAAGCGCGTCGCGTGACGGCTGCGCGCCGAGATAGCGGCCGCGAACGTCGCCGTCCTTGTGACCGGCTGTCTGCCCACGCCGACGATGAACACGTCCCTCAAGCTCGCCCTCCGGCACGCCCGTCGCATGCAGGCGCGCATGATGGCAAACGCACGCGCCGTATGCCATCCGCGAGCTGACTAGCGCGAGCGGCGATCGCTATCGGCTCTGATGCGGCAGCATGCGAAGGGAGCAGGCATGACACACGGCAGTCCTGCTGATCGGTTTCGGCAACATGGGACAGGCGCTCGTGCGCGGCTGGCTCGCGAAGGGGCACGACGCGCGAGCGATTCACGTGTCGATCCGGAGCCGCGCGCGCGCGAGGCGGCCGCGCGGCTGGGTCGTGGCCGCGAGCGTCGCGCTTCCGGAGCGCTCGGAAGCGTTCGCAGTCGTCGTGCTCGCCGTCAAGCCGAATCAACTCGCCGCGGTGTTGCCGCAATGCGGCACGCTCGCACGCAGGAATGAGTGCGTCGTGCTCTCGATCGCGGCCGGCAAGACGATCGACGGGATCGCTGCGCGTGCTCGGACCAAACGCGGCCATCGTGCGCGCGATGCCGAACACGCCCGCCGCGATCGGCGAAGGGCATGACGGCTCTTGACCGCGAGCAAGGCGGTCACGAGCGCGCAACGCAGCCTGTGCGGCGGAGCTCTTGGCCGCTGTCGGCGCGATTGCGTGGACTGAGGACGAAGCGCAGATGGATGCGGTCACGGCGGTGTCGGGCAGCGGTCCCGCGTACGTCTTCCTGCTGATCGAGTGTCTCGAGCGAGCGGGGCGAGAGCTCGGGCTCGCGCCGGCGCTCGCAAGACAGCTCGCGACGCAAACCGCGGCCGGGGCGAGTGCCTACGCACGCGCGGCCGAGGAGAGTGCGGCGGAGTTGCGCCAACGAGTCACGAGCCCAGGAGGGACGACGGCCGCGGCGCTCGCTGTGCTCGATGGCGACGCGCGGCATGGCGCAGTTGATCAGCGCGTGCGGTGCGCTGCTGCGAGCGCGCGCAGCCGCGAGCTGTCGGCCGCCTGAGGCCGGAAAGAGTGGAGACAGAGTGATGGGATATTACTTCGACGAGTTCGAGGTCGGCCGCGTGTTCAAGCACGCGATCCGTCGCACGGTGACAGAGACCGACAACGTGCTGTTCAGCACGATGACGCACAATCCCGCGCCGCTGCACATCGACTACGAGTACATGCGCACGCAATCCGAGTTCGGCCGGCCGCTCGTGAACAGCTTTTTCACGCTCGGCCTGATCGTCGGAATCTCGATCAACGAGACGACGCTCGGGACGACGGTCGCCAATCTCGGAATCGAGGAAGCGCGTTTCCCGAATCCGCTGTTCGTCGGCGATACGGTGCACGTCGGAAACGGAAGTGATCGCGCTGCGGCCGAGCCGCTCTCGGCCGACGAACGGCATCCTCACGCTCGAGCATCGCGGCTACAACCAGCAGGACGTGCTGATCGCAACCTGCCGGCGCGCCGTGCTGATGCTGCGCAAGCCGGCGTAAACGATAGCTCACCACCTATAGCGGACGCGATAACGCACGACCGTCTCGCCGTCGCGCGGAATGTCGACTGGAAAATGCACCGTGCGTGCGTCCGCGCGCTCGTAGCGGTGACGTCGCGTCGACGATCTCGCTCCCGGACCAGCGGAACAGCGTCTCTTTGATCACGACTTCGACGGGCTCCTGCTTGTGGTTGCGGACTTTGATCTCGATCGTTTCCTCCATGCGCCGCCCGTCGTGATCCACCTGGAAGTCCACCTGCCGGCGTTCTCCGACGACGTCGAATGCCGAGCCGAGCATGATCGAAACCGATTCGTCCTTCGGCGTGTGATCGATGATGTCTTCGCCGATGAATTCGAGCGTGTCGTCCTGCGCGTCGAGCTGCGACACGCGCATTCTGCCCGCCGGCAGCGGAATGCCGAGGCCGAGGCTTTCCGAATTTTCGAACTCGAGGTAGACGTCGACCTTGGTATTCATCGGCAGGCCGAAGTCGCGGTCCGTGATCGGATCGGCGAAGAAGCCGAAGCCGGGCTGGAAGCCGTAATAGACGAGCAGTTTCTTCGCCGCCACTTCGCGGACCTTCGGAAAGAGCTCGATTTGCTTGGTGGAGTTGTCCGGTATCGTCGTCGGGCGGCCGAGCGTATAGAGATGAAACTCGAAGAAACTCTGCTCGGCGAATCCGGCTACGTCTGCTGCCGCCGCTGCTTCGAGTGTGCGCATGCGAATCTGCTGCGGCACCGGCTGTGCGCGGTTGACGTCGCCGGCAATGAGCTTGAGCCGAGCCTCGGGATAATCCGCGCCCGAGCGATTCAGGATGCTGACCCACGCGCCGACGTCTAGGAAGCCGTTGTTGGAGTCGGCGCCTTCTTTGAACACCAAGTTGTAGTCCGCCCACCAGGTGATGCCGGCAGTCTGATACGTGATTCGCGTTTCCTCGACGCCCGCGCGCTCGGCAGCGACGTCCCAGATGAGCGTCGGGCGCGTCATGAGCCCACCCGGCAACGTCGGGAAATGAATGTTCTCGTAACTGCGAATCGAGTGGATCTGCCCGTCGTCCGAGCTCAAGACCAAACCACCTTGCGTGCTCAACAGCCGACCGCGAATCGGCTCGATACGATCGCCCGTCAGTTGATCAACCGTGATGACCTGATCGATGTAGCGCTCCATGAGCTTCTCGGCGCTCACGAGGTCGAATTGGAAGCTCTGCTCGATCACGCGCGTGCCTTCGGGCGATGTGAGCGACTCGAACGCGACGGTTGTCGGATCGATGTAGGCCGCGACGTCGCGGAAATCCAGGCGATTGGTCCCCTGCTTGAGATCGACGCTGCGCACCTGACGGATCATTGCGTAGCCCGGCACCGAGTCGCCTGTGTAGACGCCCTGACCAGGCACCGGCCGATAGAGATCAGGTGGAACTGCGCCCGGCCGCGTCGTGGAGTAAATCGTTAGGGCGGTCTCACCGATCGGCTCCTGCGCGACGACGTTCATGGCGCCGATCAGGCTCGTCGCGAGGACGCCGGCGGACAGAATCGTTATCGAATGCTGCGATCGAATGCTCATGAACCGGTCCTTCGGAGTTTTCCTGCTCGTCGATACGGCAAGTTTGCCGCGAAAGCGTTCACGCGAGCGTAAAAGATAGGTAAAAAAAAGAGCCCCCGGCGTTGCGGGGGGCTCTTGCACGCCGCTGACGATTAATCGGCCGCGGCCAAGTGCACGACGATGCGATTCGCGATGAGTGTGTTGCTCGCTTCGTCATAGCTGCCGTACGCGGCGAGCGCCTGCGCCGGGTTCCCGCCGCCCAGCTGCTGCGCCAGCGCTCGCACGAACTCGTTGAAGTCCGCGAAGAGCTCGACGCGACCGCGCTCGACGAGACCGAAGATCATCCGGCCTTGTGCCGGCGGAGCGATGGTCGGGGACGCGGGCAGATCGAGCAAGTCGATGATGCGTCCACCGATCAGAAGATGGTGCCGAGAGCCGATGCTCGGGTTCGCGAGATCGAGCACGAGCCCGGTCGCACCCATGCTCAAGAAGGGCGCGGTGGTTCCCTCCAGGCCCCAACCGATGCCCAAAGCGGAAAGCAGATCGCGGCGATCGATGACGGTGCGGCCCTCGAAGTCCGCCGGCGCGGCGCCGAACGGCCTCACGAAGCCGAGCACCTTGGCCGGCGCGTCCTGCTCGAGCGCGTTGAGCGCCAGAGTGCGCCGTTGCAACCTCGTAGTCGAGCGGATTCGGCGTCGAGCGCCGGCGTCACACCGGTGCCGCTGAAGTCGAACATCTCGATGCCGAGCCGGTCGATCGCGCGCAAGTCGCAAGTTGATCTGCCCGGGCAGCACGCCCGTGACCATGCCGTGCAAGTGTGTGACGAGCATGCGCACGCGGCTCGTTCGTCGCATCCAACATCGCGGCGGCCGATCAGCGGCCGCGGGCTCGTTGAACGTGCCGAACGCGACGATGCTCTGGCCGACCGACAGCGCGTTCGCTTGTCCAGTACGGCGCCGGGCACACCCATCTTCAGAACCTTCGTCTTGGGGCCGACGTTGCACGAGCACCGTCCGATGCAAGCGCGCGACGCGATCGCGGCGCACCGCGAACGCGCCTTTGACTGTCAACTGGTCGCCGTTGCGCGCGACGATGTTGCCGTGCACGGCATCGATCCGCTCTCCGCCGACGCTCTCGCCGGCATGCACGATCTGCGGCCGTGAATTCGCGGTTCAGCACGGCTAGCGTGCCGAACGCGACCGTCAGTGTGCCGGCCGGCTTGCGCGCTCAGCGCTCGCGAGCCCGCTGCACCCGTGTAGGTCTCAGCCGTCGATCTCGAACGTCGTCTGGCGCCGTCGTATGCACGGTGATGCGGCCGTGGTTGCCGTCGCGTCGGATGCCAGGGTCGCAGGTCGACGCGGTACGTGCCGGCGGCGACATCCACGTCGAACGAGAGCGCCGCGCAGCCGCAGCTCCTTCTCCGTCGACGGGCATCGACCTCGGCGACGATATAGGGTCGCGCCGTGACTACGGCCGGCGATCTGCGTGGTGTCGACCGTCGTGCGAGGCATGCAGATCGAAGTCCAACGACAGCAGTGCCGCGCGGGCGCGGGTCACGAGGAGGTGATTCCGATCCGCGAGGCGAATCTCGAGCTCCGTCACTCCGAGCGGTTGCACCGTTCGGCACCGACGACCTGCGCGCGGAACGATTTCGCCTCCGGCCTCGACGAACACTTCCGCGCTGCCATAGTCGAGACGGATCTTGCCGCCGACGATCTCGCCCGGCGCCAGCGTCGCGACGGCTCAGTAGATCCGAAGATCAGTCAGCTGCGCGAAGTCGATTCGCGTCGTCGCCGGGCAGTATCTCGACGGTGGCGCCGTTGGCGCGCTCGAGTGTCACCGACAGCACGTCGACCGAATAGCTGACGAAGTCGCCGTCCGCATCGGTTACGGCAAGCAACACGGTGCCGCAATCGGCGCAGCCGGGTGCCGGCAACATCGCGTCGCCCGAAGGCGTGCTCGAGCCGCCGGAGCCGCCGCAACCGATGAGCAGCAGCGTGAGCGCCGCGGCCGCGAGCGCTCGTGCGCCGTCGGCGAGCGGCCGTATCCAATGTCGTACTTGCATGGCTCTCTCCTTGATCTGCACTGTGAAATCCGGTGCCCGGCACCGATTTCGTGACGAAACACCTGTCATCGATGCGTGCAACGCGCGACGATGATGGCGGTTGACGAGAGCCCGATGTCTTGCGATCCCAAGGGATTTGAAGTGAAAGCTCGCTTGTATTCTTGGGCATTACTGTCAAAATGACCTGGGCTGGGCATGGATAAGTAAAGCGATCAACATGTTGCGCGAGTAATCGCGCACCGGCTCTAGGTTCGCCGCAGGGGGCAAGCGTTTGGAAATCGCCGAAACGGAAACCGAAAGATCGCACGACGCGGCGTGTCGTTAGGGGTCTGCGCGAGCCCGGGCTCGATCTCACCTGCACCAAAGTCGCCGTCGATTTCCAGAGTATCTCCGCTGAACACCGCCGATGAGCGCATTGTCGCGGGACTGCAGTCCTTGACCGACGTTTGCGGCGCCGACTCGGTGTTCGTTGCGATGCTCGATCCCGACGACGGCATGATCGGCAAGGTGTACGCCGGACGCTCGACGTTCTCCGCTTGCAACCCGGAAGTGCTCACCGGCACCCCGCTCGGCGATTTTCCGTGGATCAAGAGCAGGCTCGAGCACCTGCGCCTGCTCGAGATCCGCGATACGTCGAAGCCGCCGTTGGCGCAGAGCCGTGACGCTGAGCGCCTCGCGAGCTTGAATGTCGGGGCGTTGTTGGTCGTGGGCTTCAACATTCGCGAACGTCTCGGCGGCCTGCTCGGCGTCTGCAGCTCGACACCGAATCCGGAGTGGACCGCCGACTTGCATCTCGCGCTGAAGCTCGTGAGCGTCAGCTGCGCGAGCGGCCTCGAGCGCATTCAGCTGCAGGAAGATTTGTTCACGGTGCAGGAGCGCGACCGCCTCGTCACGAACACGGCAAACGATGGGCTCTGGGATTACGACGTCCGCGAGAACTCGATGTACTTCTCGCCGCGCTGGCGCGCGATGTTCGGTTACACGGATTCGCAAGAAGTGCCCGAATGGCGGCTGCTCGTGCATCCCGACGACATGGCGCACGTCCAGGCGCGCGCTCCGCGAGCATCTTGGAGGGCAAGAACGATCTTTTCGAAAGCGTGCATCGCATGCAGCACGCGAGCGGCGAGTGGCGATGGATCCAGAGCCGCGTGCAAGGCCGGCTCGACGACAACGGCCGGCTGAAGCGCCTAGTCGGTGTAGAAACCGACATCACCGAGCGCAAGCTCTACGAGGAAGCGCTGTTCCGCGAGAAGGAAAGCGCGCAGATCACGCTGCAGTCGATCGGCGACGGCGTCGTCACGACGGATGCGGACAGCCGCGTGCAATATCTGAATCCGGTGGCGTCGGAGCTCACGGGCTGGAAGCTCGACGACGCAGTGGGCCGGACCATCGACGAGATCTTCCGCGGCTTCCACGAGGAAACCTGCGAGCCGATCGAGAACCCCGTCGGCCGTCGCGATGCGGCGCAATCGTTCGATCAAGTCCGTGCGGCCCGCGCTTCTGATTCGCCGCGACGGCAACGAGCTTTACATCGAGAGCACCGCGGCGCCGATCCGCGATCCGGTCGGCAATGTGACGGGCGGGGTGCTGGTGTTCCACGACGTCAGCGAATCGCGCGAGCTCAATCGGCGCTTGAGCTATGCGGCGAGCCACGACATGCTCACCGAGCTCGTCAATCGCCGCGAGTTCGAGCAGCGTCTCGAGCGTGCGCTGAAGAGCGCGAAGGCGCGCGAGACCTCCTACGCGGTGCTCTACCTCGATCTCGATCAGTTCAAGATCGTCAATGACGCCTGCGGCCACAACGCCGGCGATGCCCTGCTGAAGCAGATCGGGTCGCTGCTGAAGTCGAAGATCCGCTGGCGCGACACGTTGGCGCGGCTCGGCGGCGACGAGTTCGGCGTGCTGCTGGAGAGCTGCACGATGGATGAGGCGCTTGCGCACGGCCGAGACGCTGCGCGAGAATATCGACGAGTTTCGCTTCGTCTGGGACGAGCGCACGTTCCGCTTGGGCGTCGAGCATCGGCGTCGTCCCGATCACGCCCGGCAACCGACGATGTGGCGTCCTTGCTGTCGGCGGCCGACAGCGCATGCGCGGCCGCGAAGGACGCCGGCCGCAACCGCGTCTACAACTATCAGGAAAACGACATCGACCTGATGAAGCGGCGCAAAGAGATGCAATGGGCCGCGCGCATCAGCAACGCGCTCGACGAGAATCGCTTCGAGCTGTTCCGTCAGACGATTCAGCCGCTGCAGCCGGGCACTCGATCAAGGCGCGCACTACGAGCTGCTGATCCGGATGCGCGACGAGCAGGGCGCAGCTCATCGCGCCCGGGCTGTTCATCGCGGCCGCGGAGCGCTACGGTCTCATGACGGCGATCGATCGGTGGGTCATTGCGCAAGCGTTCACGTTGGCTCGTATCGGAGGCCGACGAGCGCGAGCGACTGTCGCTCTGCTCGATCAATCTTTCGGGCCAGAGCCTTGCCGACGAGAAGTTCTTGCCGTTCGTGATCGAGCAGTTCCAGACAGAGCGGACTATCGGGCTCGTGCATCTGCTTCGAGATCACCGAGACCGCGGCCATCGCGAGCTATTCAGCAAGCGAACCGCTTCATCCACGCGCTTGAAAGAGATCGGTTGCCGGTTCGCGCTCGACGACTTCGGCACGGGCTCTCCTCGTTCGGCTATCTGAAGCACTTCCCGGTCGACTTTCTGAAGATCGACGGCAGCTTCGTGAAAGAGATCCTGCACGATCCGATCGACCGGGAAATGGTGCGCTCGATCAACGAGATCGGGCATCTGACGGGCAAGCAGACGATCGCCGAGTTTGCGGAGAACGCCGAGATCATCACGATGCTGCGCGGCATGGGCATCGACTACGCGCAAGGGTACGGCGTCTCCGAGCCGAAGCACCTCCTGCAAGCCGTCGCCTAGACGAAGCGCATCGAAAAATCGATCGCGCGAACGTGTTTCGTGATCGCGCCGATCGAGACGAAGTCCACTCCGGTCGCCGCTATGGCGGCAATATTGTCGAGGCTCGACGCCGCCGGAGACCTCGAGCTCCTTGCGCTTGCCCGCGTGCCCATCGCGCAGTCGCGACCGCATCGCGCAGCGCAGCGATGGGCAAGTCGTCGAGCATGATTCGATCGGCGGCTGTTGCGAGCGCCTCTTTGAGCTCTGCGAGCGTCTCGACCTCGACTTCGATCAAGACATTCGGCGCATCGCGCTTCGCCATTGCGAACCGCTGTCGCCTACACCGCCGACGGCGGCGATGTGGTTCTCTTTGATCAGCACCGCGTCGATACAAGCCCGATGCGGTGATTTCTCGCCGCCGCCGCAGCGCACGGCGTACTTCTGTGCGAGCCGCAAGCCCGGCAGCGTTTTGCGCGTATCGAGCAGGCGCGTGCGCGTGCCCGCGAGACGCCGCTACGAAGCGGCGCGTCGCGGTCGCAGTTCCGGACAGTGTCTGGAGGAAATTCAGCGCAGTGCGCTCGCCCGTGACGATGCTGCGAGCGGGCCCGTTGAGCTCGCAGACGACGGTGTCGCCGCGAGCTCGCCGCCGTCCGTCTGCGCGCCAGTCGCACGCTGACCGCGCCGTCGAGTTGCCGAAACGTCTCGTCGAACCAGGCGCGTGCCGCACAGCGTCGCGGGCTCGCGTGGCCACGACCGTGCGCGAGCGACCGCGTGTGGCTGCGATCAGAGTCGCGGTGAGATCGCCGTCCCGACGTCCTCGGCGATCGCTCGCGCGACGACGGTCGAGATGTCGCGGAAGGCAGGCGAGGGCTCGTCCATGGTGCGCTCGGAAAAGGCAGAGGACCCGGAAAGGCTCGGCCTTTGCCGGGTCCTCGGAGTGAGCGGTGGGAACGAGTCAGACGAAGAAACGCGCCGTGACCGAAGCCGACCATGCTCATCAGCATCGGGATCGAGAGCATCGTGTTGGTACGCGACGCGAGAAAGGCGACGCGGCGCGCTTTGGCGATTTCCTCGGCGGTAGCTTCGACGAGCCCGAGCACCTTCTTCTGGTTCGGCCAGATCAGCCCCCAGACGTTGAACAGCATGATCGTGCCGAGCCAGGCGCCGACGCCGATCAGAAAAGCGTTTCCGGCGGCGGCTCCCGCATGCCGAGCGTGAACGCGTCGACGAACAGATCCGATGCGCATCAAGTAGGATTGCGCCCAGTGACGCCAGGTGAACGACGGCACCCCAGCGGAACCAGAGCAGCGCGCGCGGCGCGACGTATTTGCTGATGCCGGCGCCGCCGGGGCCGCCCTGATCCGCGGCAGCGGCGGCAAGCGCCGGCACTTGCACGAAATTGAAGTAGTAGAGCAAGCCGATCCAGACAATGCCGGCGAGCACGTGCAACCAGATGATGCAGGCTCGATCTCGTTGAGCGAAATGCCCATCGTACAGAACGCCGATCACGATCGCGAGCACGACACCGGCGGCGATCGTGCCTTTGATGGTATTCAGTGGGTTCATTGGACCTCCCTTTTGCCGATGTTCGGCTTGTTTTCGAGTTGTCGAGGTACTTCGTTTTCGCTGAAGTGCTAGGTACTGCTGCGTTGGGGCTTGCCCCGTCCCCAAGACTTGAGAAGAATAGGTGAAGACACCGACGCAGTTCAACGATTCCTCAGGGAAATCGCGCTTGACATTCGCGTAGGCTTGGCCGGGTGTCGACGCAACGGAGGCTATCGAGACATGGACGTCAACGAACGAATCAAGCAGCAACTCGAGAGCTATCCCGTGCTGCTCTACATGAAGGGCACGCCCGACTTTCCGCAGTGCGGATTTTCGGCAAAGACGGTCGAGCGTGCTGCGCGCCGCCGGCGCCAAGTTCGCCTACATCAACATCTTCGAGGACCCCGAGATTCGCGAAGGGTTGAAGGCAGTACTCGAACTGGCCGACGTTCCCGCAGCTGTACGTCAACGGCGAGCTCATCGGCGGTTGCGATATCGCCGTGGAGCTCTACGAATCCGGCGAGCTGCAGACAGATCATCGACGGCGCGCCTCAGCCGGAGACAGCGGCGCAATGACGCCGCGCAGCCGCGGAGACGATCACGCACCTTCGTAGATCGCTGCCGAAAGCGGTTGACCACCGCGCAAAACAGCCGCGCCGTCATCTCGGCGTCGTAGAGCGCCGAGTGCGCGCGGTTCGTCTTGCCACTCGAAGCCCGCGGCCGTGACGGCGCGGCCAAGCACCGTTTGGCCGAACGCGACTCCGGCGAGCGTCGCCGTGTCGAAGCTCGAGAACGGATGGAACGGGTTGCGCTTGATGCCGGTTCGCTCGACGGCGGCGTTCAGGAACTGCAGATCGAAGAACGAGTTGTGGCCAACGAAAATCGCGCGCGTTGCAGGTCTGTTGCTTCAGCTCCTTGCGGACTTCTTGAAACAACGCGCGCAGCGCCTCGGCCTCGTCGAGCGCGGGCCGCAGCGGATGAAACGGATCGATGCCCGTCACTTGCGAGCGACGCCGGATCGAGCCGCGAGCCCGCGAACGGCTTGACGATGTAGCGGTAGCTCTCGCCGAGCTCGAGCTCGCCGGCCGCGTTGAACTGCAGCGAACACGGCCGCGATCTCGAGCAACGCGTCCGTGCTCGCAGTTGAAGCCTCCCGTCTCTACGTCGACGATCACGGGCAGAAAGCCGCGAAAGCGGCGCGCGATCGCGCTCTCCGCACGCGCGACTTGCTGCTCGGCCGTGTCGCTCGGGCTCGGCTCACGCGGAGAGTCTGCCCGCGAGGTCTTCCGCGGAAGCCGCCTGACCGCGTCAACAACTCGAGCGTGAAGCGAACGCCGAATCCCGTGATGTCCGTCGGCACGTGTGCCAGCCCGCCTTTGTGCTGTCCGGCGCCAGGTCGACGTGGATCCATGGAATGTTCTGCGGGACGAAGCGATTCAGGAACCTCGCGCCCAAGATGTGATCGCCTGCGTTCTCCACGGCGCACTGTTTGATGTCGGCCGTCTCGCTCTTCAAAAGGTCGTCGAAATCCTCGTCCATCGGAAACGGCCAAACGCGCTCGCCGCTCGCAACTCCGGCCCGGATCAGCAGCTCGTTTGCTCCCGCGCGGTTCGCAGAACACTCCGGAATAGCGGTCCGTGAGCGCGGCCACGCAGCTCCCCGTCAACGTCGCGTAGTCGATCACGAGGTGCGGGCTGCTCACGTGCAGCGAGTGCCAGCGTGTCCGCGAGCACCATCCGCCCCTCCGCGTCGGTATGAATCACTTGAACGCTGGTTCCGTTCGACTGCGCGTCACGACGTCTTGCGATTTGTAGGCCTCCGGCGACAAGCGGTTCTCGGTGATCGCGAGCCATGCATCGACGGCATACGGCACCTGCAGCTCGGCGAGCGCAACACAGGTGCCGAGAGCGACCGCGCTGCCCTGCATGTCCGTGTGCATGTCGAGCATGCCTCTGAACGTCTTGATGTTCGTGCCGCCGGTGTCGAACACAACACCCTTCCCGACTAGCGCTATCCCGGGTCGGCGCGCGGGCTTCGGACGATAACGAAGATGCAGAATGCCCGCATCGCGGGTCGCGTTGCCTTGGGCCACGGCGAGGAATGCACCGGCCTTGAGCCGCTTGAGCTCGCGCTCGCCCAAGAATCTACTGCGAATCGGATAGGTCGCGATCAAACGTTCGACCATGCGCCGGTACGCCGTCGCCGACAGCATGTTCGGCGGCAAGGCGGTGAACCAGCGCGCGATGTTGTTGCCTATCGCCTCGGCCCGAACGTCGGCGATCTCGACGCGAGGCCGGACGCCGAAGAGTTTCAGCGACCGCAAGCGCGTGCGGCGTCTCCGGCGCGTTCTTGAAACTCGGCAGCTCGAATGCGGCCGCCGACGCGGCCGCAACGACGCCCCTGACGGCAGTGCGCATGGCGTCGGGCGCAAGCCCCACGGCTGCGAGACCGAGACTTCGCGGGCGATCCCTCAGACACTCCGCCACGAGCTCGCGCGCCGAGCTCAATGCCGCGAACGCTGCGCCAACCTCGAACGTGGCGATCGTGACGCCGGTGGTTCGAGCATTGTGCAACCGCGACGTGATTTTCTTCGCGCCGCGTTTGCGCGCGAGCGTGAAAACCCGTTCGAGCTCGCGCCGATCGGGAAGCTCGCGCAGACGGATCGATGGGGAATCGGGCGACACGAGAATGAGCAACGTGATCGAGCGCGTCGAATGCGCTGCGGGAAGCGACGCCATGCACAACATTGAGCGGTTGAAAATCCGGAAATTCGAGCATCGGCTCTCACAGGCCAAGTGCGGGCGCGGTTGCCTTGACCGCTTTTCCGCAAAACCCGATCATAGCGCCGCTGAGCGGGGGTCAGGCTAGCGGGGCTGTTCAGCGATTCGTCGAGCGTTTGGAGCGAGCATCCTAGCACAAAGGAGTACAGTGTCTTATGGCGAGCGCACGACCCCTGCCACTGTTCGCACTCCGAGGCGACGATCCCGACCCGGAGGAAACGCAGGAGTGGCTCGAGTCGATCGATTCGGTGCTGCGGGTGCACGGCGCGGAGCGCGCTCACTTCCTGCTCGAATGCATGATCGATCACGCACGCCGCTCGGGCGCGTATCTGCCGTATAGCCCGAACACCGCCTATCTGAACACGATTCCCGTCGGCCAGCAGCCAGAATATCCCGGTGATCGCGCGATCGAGCGGCGCATCGAGGCATACATCCGCTGGAATGCGATGGCGATGGTCGTGCACGCGAACCGCATGAGCTCGGAGTACGGCGGCCACATCGCGAGCTACGCGTCGTCGGCCACGCTGTACGAAGTGGGATTCAATCATTTCTGGCGCGCGCCGACGGCGGAGCACGGCGGCGATCTCGTCTATTTCCAGGGACACTCGTCGCCCGGCATCTACGCGCGCGCGTTTCTCGAAGGGCGGCTCAGCGAAGAGCAACTTGAACCACTTCCGGCAGGAAGTCGCTGGGCCGAGGTGTCGGGCTCTCGTCGTATCCGCATCCGTGGCTGATGCCGGAGTTCTGGCAGTTCCCGACGGTGTCGATGGGCTTGGGCCCGATGATGGCGATCTACCAGGCGCGCTTCATGCGCTACCTCGAGCACCGCGGCATCCTGCCGCCGCAGGATCGCAAGGTGTGGTGCTTCCTCGGCGACGGCGAGACCGACGAGCCCGAGTCGATGGGCGCGATCACGATGCCGGTGCGCGAGCGGCTCGACAATTTGATCTTCGTCATCAACTGCAATCTACAGCGCCTCGACGGGCCCGTGCGCGGCAACGGCAAGATCATTCAAGAGCTCGAAGCCGCCTATCAGGGCGCCGGCTGGAACGTCATCAAGGTCGTCTGGGGCTCGCGCTGGGATCCGCTGCTCGCGCGCGATCAGCACGGGTTGCTGCGCAAGACGATGGAAGAGTGCGTCGACGGCGAGTACCAGGCGTTCAAGGCGAAAGGCGGCGCGTACACGCGCGAGCACTTCTTCGGCCGCTATCCCGAGCTCAAGGCGATGGTCGCGCACCTGTCGGACGAGGACATCTGGCATTTGAATCGCGGCGGCCACGATCCCGTCAAGGTCTATGCCGCGTACCACGCGGCCGTGCAATCACAAAGGCCGGCCCGACCGTGATTCTCGCGAAGACCGTCAAGGGCTTCGGCATGGGCGAGGCCGGCGAAGGCCAGAACATCACGCATCAGAAGAAGAAGCTCGACGACGACGACTTGAAGATGTTTCGCGATCGCTTCGCACGTGCCGATCTCCGACGAGGAGCTTGCGAAGCTCGACGTACTACAAGCCCGCCGACGACAGCGAGGAGATGCAGTATCTGCAAGGAGCCGGCGCACGCAGCTCGGCGGCTCCTATCCGGTTCGCCGCACCAAGGGCGATGCCGCTGCCGGTTCCCGATCTCGAGTTCTTCAAGAGCCAGCTCGAGGGCAGCGGCGATCGCGAGTTCTCGACGACGATGGCGTTCGTCCGAATCCTGACGCGCCCTCCTGCGCGACAAGGACATCGGCCCGCGCATCGTGCCGATCGTTCCCGACGAGGCGCGGACGTTCGGCATGGAAGGCATGTTCCGCCAGGTCGGCATCTATTCCTCCGTCGGCCAGCTCTACACGCCGCAGGACGCCGATCAGCTCTCCTATTACCAGCGAAGACAAGCAAGGCCAGATTCTCGAGGAAGGCATCAACGAGGGCGGGTCGTACTGCTCGTGGATCGCCGCCGCGACGTCGTATTCGAATCACGGCGTGCAGATGATTCCTTTCTATATCTACTACTCGATGTTCGGCTTCCAGCGCATCGGCGACTTCGCCTGGGCCGGCGGCGACATGCGCGCGCGGGGTTTCCTGCTCGGCGGGACGGCCGGCCGCACGACGCTGGCCGGAGAGGGGCTTGCAGCATCAGGACGGCCACAGCCAGCTCGTCGCGACGACGATTCCGAACTGCCGCGCCTACGATCCGTGCTTCAACTACGAGCTCGCCGTGATCATCCAAGACGGCCTGCGGCGCATGTGCAAGGAGCAGGAGAGCGTCTTCTACTACATCACCGTGCATGAACGAGAACTACGTGCACCCGGCGATGCCCGCGGGGGCGGAAGGCGGCATCTTGCGCGGCATGTATCGGCTCGCAGACGGGCGGCAAGGGCAAAGTGCGCGTGCAGCTCCTCGGCTCCGGCACGATTCTGCGCGAGGTGCTCGCGGCTGCGGCGCTGCTCGAGGAGACGCTTCGGCATTCCCGCCGACGTCTGGAGCGTCACGAGCTTCAGCGAGCTGCGCCGCGACGCGCTCGACGTGGAGCGCTGGAACGCGCGCCATCCGAGACGAGCCGCGCGCGAGCTATCGTGCGCGAGCGTGCTTCGCGGACGCTGCAGCGGCCCGTTCGTCGCTGCCACGGACTACATGAAGACTCGTCCCGGACCAGATTCGCCAGTGGGTTCCCGGCCGCTACGTCGTGCTCGGCACGGACGGCTTCGGGCGCAGCGACGGCCGCGCAGCGCTGCGGGACCATCTTCGAGGTCGATCGCAAATCGATCGCCCTCGCCGCGCTGAACGCGCTCGCCGACGAGGGCAGCATCGACCGCAACACCGTCGGCGAGGCCATGAGCGAAGCTCGGCGTCGATCCGGACAAGCCGAATCCCGTCACCGTCTAGCGCCTCTAGCACCTCACGCCGTGGAAGTCGTCGTACCGGATCTTGGTGACTTTGCCGACGTCGAGGTCATCGACGTTCTCGTCAAGCCCGGCGATGTCGTGACGGCCGAGCAGGGCCTCGATCACGCTCGAGACCGAGAAGGCCACGATGGACATCCCGTCGCCGGCCGCGGGGCAAGATCATCGACGTCAAGGTCAAGGTCGGCGATCGCGTCTCGACGGGCAGCGTGATCGCGTCGCTTGCGGCAGAACGGCGAGCGCGCCGCGCGCTGCAGCCGACGTCGACGCGCGGCCCGAGGACGACCGCACGGTCCGCCAGCCGAAAGCTGCAGAACGCGCGCGAGCAGGACGAGCGCACGGTCCGCCGACCGGCGCCGTCGGCGCGAACCGTCGACCGTGCCCGATCTCGGCGACTTCGCGGACGTCGAGATCATCGAGGTGTCTCGTCAAGCTCCGGGCGACGAGGTCGCGGCCGAGCAGGGGCTCGTGACGCTCGAGACCGAGAAGGCCAGCATGGACGTGCCCGCGCCGGACGCAGGCGAGGTCCTCGAGCTCAAGGTGACAGTCGGCGAGCAAGGTGTCCGCGGGCGACGCCGTGCTCGTGCTGCAGCCGAGCCGGTCGACTGCGCCCGCGAGCGCGCCGCGAGCCGCCGCACCGGCAGAGCGGCCTGCCGCGCCGCCGAGCCGTCGCCACCCGCAACCGCGCGCGCCGCGTCCGCGCGGCCGCGGCGACCGCGCGCCGCGAGCGCCGCTGCGGATGCGCCGACGTCGTTCGGCGAAGCGCACGCGAGCCCGTCGGTGCGCAAGCTCGCGCGCGAGCTCGGCGTCGATCTCGGCCGCGTGCGAGGCTCAGGCGCGAAGGGCCGCGTGACGGCGGACGACGTCAAAGCGTTCGTCAAGGAGATCATGCAGGGCGGCGGTCCGGCGCGCCAGCGCGCTGCCCGCGGTGCCGGCCGTCGACTTCGCGAAATACGGCCGCGTCGAGACCGAGCCGCTGTCGCGCATCCAGAAGATCTCGGGCCCGCGGCTGCACGCGAGCTGGGTCAACGTGCCGCACGTCACGCAGCACGACGAGGCCGACATCACGGAGCTCGAGGAGAAGCGCGCGGCGCTCAAGGAGCAGGCGCAGGAGCGCGGCATCAAGGCTGACGCCGCTCGCGTTCATCGTTCGCGCGTGCGCGCTCGCGCTCGCCGAGATGCCGCTGTTCAAGTCGTCGCTCGCGCGCCGACGGCGAGAGCCTCGTCATCAAGCACTACACGCACATCGGTTTCGCGGCCGACACGCCGAAGGGCTTGTCGTGCCCGTGATTCGCGATGCCGACAAGAAGGATCTCTACGAGATCGCGAAAGCGTTGGCGAGCTGAGCGAGCGCGCGCGCGACGGGCAAGCTGCAAGTCCGACGACATGCAGGGCGGCGTGTTCACGGTCTCGAGCTTGGGCGGCATCGGCGGGCGCTTCTTCACGCCGATCATCAACGCGCCCGAGGTCGCGATCCTCGGCGTGTCGCGCAGCGCGTGGCAGCCCGTCTATCGCGATCTCGCGTTCGTGCCGCGGCTGATGTTGCCGTTGTCGCTGTCCTACGATCATCGCGTCATCGACGGCGCGAAGGCCGTGCGCTTCACGACGCGGCTCGGCGAGATCCTCGCGAATCCGGGCCAGCTCGTGGAGGCGATTCCGTGAGCGGGTCGAAGTGCGGATCCCCGAGCTCGGGGACTTCCCCGCCGTCGACGTCATCGAGGTGCACGTGAAGCCCGGCGACCAGATCGCGCGCCGAGGATCCGCTCTCACGCTCGAAACCGACAAAGCGACGATGGACGTGCCCGGCGCCGCGCGCCGGCACGGTCGTGTCGGTGGCGATCAAGAACGGCGCCAAGGTTGCGGCCGGCGATCTCGTGCTTGACGCTCGAGCGCGGCCGACGAGCCTGCAGCAAGACGGCACCGAGTCGCGGCGCAAGCCGCCGCCGCTGCGCCGCGCGCTCGACCGCGCGCCAGCGCCGCACGCCGTCCGCGCGCACGAGCGCAGCCGGCCGGCCGCGCAGCGGCGGCTGCGCCGACCGCGCGGCAAGCGCCTCGCCGTGATCGGCGCCGGCCCCGGCGGCTACACGGCTGCGTTTCGCGCGGCCGATCTCGGGTCTCGAGGTCACGCTCGTCGAGCGCTGGCCCACGCTCGGCGGCGTGTGCTTGAACGTCGGCTGCATTCCGTCGAAAGCGTTGCTGCATGCGGCGCGCGTCATCGAGGAAGCGCACGAGATGGGCGCGCACGGCATCGCGTTCGGCAAGCCGACAGATCGATACCGCGAAGCTCGTCGGCTGGAAGAGCAAGGTGTCGTCCGCCAGCTCACGAACGGTCTCGACGCGCTCGCGAAGCAGCGCAAGGTGCGCGTCGTGCGCGGCACGGCGCGCTTCGCGTCGCCGCACCAGCTCGCAGATCGAGCGCGACGGCGAGCGCGAGCTCGTCGACTTCGATCAGTGCATCATTGCCGCCGGCAGCGAGCCGGCGATGTTGCCGGGCTTGCCGAGCGATCCGCGCATCATCGATTCGACGGGCGCGCTCGAGCTCGACGTGCTGCCGCAGCGGCATGCTCGTCGTCGGCGGCGGCATCATCGGCCTCGAGATGGCGACCGTGTACGACGCGCTCGGCGTGAAGGTGTCGGTCGTCGAGCTCACGAAGACGCTGATCCCGGGCTGCGATCGCGATCTCGTGAAGCCGCTCGAGAAGCGGATTGCTGCGCGCTACGAGGCCATCATGCTCGGCACGCGCGTCGTGAAGATGGAAGCCGGGCGCGCGCGGCATCACGGTGCACTTCGAAGGCGATCAGGCGCCGGCGCGAGCCGCAGACCTACGGCCTCGTGCTCGTCGCCGTCGGGCGCAGCGCGAACGGCCGCAAGATCGCGCGCGAGAAGGCCGGCGTCGAGGTCAACGAGCGCGGCTTGATCCAGGTCGACAAGCAGCATGCGCACGAACGTGCCGCACATCTTCGCGATCGGCGACATCGTCGGCCAGCCGATGCTCGCGCACAAGGCGAGTCACGAAGGCAAAGTCGCGGCCGAGGCCGCGGCGGGCGATGAAGAGTTTCTTCGACGCGCGCGTCGTGCCGGCGGTCGCCTACACGGACCCCGAGGTCGCATGGGTCGGGCTCACGGAGGACGAGGCGAAGGCGCGCGGCGTCGCGTACGAGAAGGGCACGTTTCCCGTGGGCCGCGAGCGCGCGCTCGCTGACGCTCGGCCGCGGCGATGGCCTCACGAAGCTGCTGTTCGACGCCGGCACGCAAGCGCGTGCTCGGCGCCGGCATCGTCGGCATCAACGCCGGCGACCTGATCGCCGAGGCCGCGCTCGCGATCGAGATGGGCTGCCGATGCGGCCGATCGTCGGGCTCACGGTGCACCCGCATCCGACACTGTCGGAGACGCTCGCGTTCGCGGCCGAAGCGGCCGAAGGCACGATCACCGACCTCTACATACCGAAGCGCTGAGACACGCTGCGCGGGATCAGACTCCTTTACCACGGGCTCCAGGAGTACTATTCCAGGCATCAGAACATTCGCCATGCTCGACATGAACATTGTGCGGGCCATTACCTTGTCGATCGTCGCTTGCTTGGGCTCTCTCCAAGCGTTCGGGCAAGGTCACGACGTTTGTCCGAGAACCACCGAGCAAGATCCTTTCTTCGGAGCCTGGCTTCCAGGTTGGTATGGCAGCGACGGGCTGGCGGTCGAGCTCATTCGCGATGCCGTTTGGCATACCACCGGCCCTCGCGCGCGCATTGCGGTGAAGCTGGCTTGGTGGAGTTCGGCGTACCGCCCTGGAACAGAATCAAAGCTAAACGTTGACATCAAGAATCTAGGTGGCGGCCCCATGACAGCCAGGGCGGACGAGCCCACAAACATGTACCTGGGCGAGGTGCAAGGGCTGACCGAGGCGCAGCTCGAGGCGACGCTCTACGAGTCCGATGGCTCACTCAATAAATGGAGAATGCTGGTCGGTGTCGATTTTCCAGATCCCGGATGTTGGGAGATTACTGGAGAATATTTGGGTCAGACGTTGACCTTCGTTGTGGAAACGGTGTCCGCCGACGTAGCGTTAGAGGATGCCGCCCAGGCTGCAGCGGTTTCTAGCCAAAAAAAGGGTAGCAAAGTGAAGCCTGTAAAACTCGTTCTAACCGTCTGTGCGATTCTTGCGCTGAGCAGCACAGTCGTACTGGCGAAGCGCGGCTCCATCGGAATCTATGCGATCGTCGACGAAGTCGAGTTGCAACCGAATGACGAATCGCCTGAACGGATCCTGATCCATGGGGTCTTCGTGGTGCCCGTCCCGTTGTCCAGTGGCGATTACCTACCGCCGCAGCGCGGCTATCTGTACTTCACGCTACCGCCAGCAAACAGACACGTGGCTGAGCAGGAGTGGCATCGGCTCAAGAGTTTTGCAGCAACGGGTCGAGGCTTCGGATTTGCGCCGTACTGGGAGAAGGGCCCCTATCGAGATTCGTTTGAATCGCTGCGAGTGCAAGTGCGCAGCGCCGGAGACGGCGCTCTGCCGGATGTCTACCCACAGCCACGGG
This sequence comes from uncultured Gammaproteobacteria bacterium, assembly GCA_963744305.1. Taxonomy (GTDB): domain Bacteria; phylum Pseudomonadota; class Gammaproteobacteria; order Steroidobacterales; family Rariloculaceae; genus FEN-1219. The sequence goes on along the minus strand of CAVUTF010000009.1, from coordinate 518,386 downwards.
GTATCGTCGAGACTGGCGACAAGAACGACCCGGACTTTGACGACATAGTGGGCCAGCTGCGCGACGCGGCGCTTGATTAGCGCCACTAGGCGGCCGCGGGCGGTGTTTTCGGCGTGTACTCGCAGAGATCCTCGATCACACACGCCGGGCAGTTCGGCTTGCGGGCCTTGCAGACGTAGCGGCCGTGCAGGATCAGCCAATGGTGGGCGTTGCGCTTGAACTCGTCGCGGTGTACCTTCACGAGCTCGTCCTCGACGGCGCGCACTGTCCCTCCGGGTGCGAGCCCCGTACGATTCGCGACGCGAAAGATGTGTGTGTCCACCGCGATCGTCGGCTCGCCGAAGGCGCTGTTCAGGATGACATTCGCGGTTTTGCGGCCGACGCCGGGCAACGCTTCGAGCGCCTCGCGATTGCGCGGCACCTCGCCGGCATGCTGCTCGACGAGGATGCGGCATGCGGCGATCAGGTTCTTGGCCTTGCTGTTGAATAGGCCGATCGTCTTTATGTACGGCTTCAAGCCCGTCTCGCCGAGAGCCAGCATCGCCTGCGGCGTTGGGGCAGCGCTGAAAAGCTTCGACCGTCGCCTTGTTGACGCTCGTGTCCGTCGCCTGCGCAGACAACACCACGGCGACGAGCAGCTGAAACGGCGACCCGAACGTGAGCTCGGTGGTCGGGTTCGGGTTGGCTTGGGCAAGTCGTTCGTAGATTTGCCGGCGTTTCTCGGGTTTCACTGCTGAAGTTCCAGGGCGCCGGCGCCCTCGCTAGGCGCGGCAACCTGCTTGGGCTTGCGGGTCAAGAGCTCGCGCAGCGCAAGCAAGACGGCCATGCCGAAAAACGCGCCCGGCGGCAGCACGGCCACCAGCATCCCGTCGAACGGCAGCTCGATGCGCAGGCCGGCCGCGCGCTCGCCGAAGAGCAGCGGGAAGTTCGCGAACAATCGTGCCTTGTCCGAAGAGCTCGCGCAGCGCCCCGAGCGCCGTCAATGCCCCCAGGAAGCCGAGACCTGTGGCGAAGCCTGAGAGCGTGGCCGCGCCGACAGGCTTGCGGCTCGCGACCGTCTCCGCTTGGGCAAGCACTGCGCAGTTGGTCACGATCAACGGAATGAACAGGCCGAGCACGACATGCAGATCGTCGAGCAACGCATTGGTCAGAAGATCGATGCACGTGACGAGCGACGCGATGATCAGGACGAACAGCGGTATTCGCACGATCGGCACGAGGGTCTTGCGCATCGTGGAGATCACGGCGTTGGTCATCGTCAAGACGGCGGTCGTTGCGAGCCCGAGCGCGAGACCGTTCACGAGCGTTGTCGTGACCGCGAGCAACGGGCAAAGGCCGAGCAGCTGCACGAGCGCGAGGTTGTTGCGCCAGAGGCCGTCGGCCACGAGTGTTCGATAGTCGTTATTCTGCGGGTGCATCGCTCGGCTGGGAGCAGAGCGGCCGCGTAGATCTCGTCGCGGTGCCGATCGAAGTATAACAGCGTGTTTTTCACGGCGTTGACTACGGCCCGCGACGTGACCGTGGCGCCCGTGATCGAATCGAACTGGCCGCCCTCGTCTTTCCTCACGGCCCACGCCGCGGGCGGCGGCATCTGCAAGCTGGTGCCGTCGAACTGCCGTATCCAATCGGATTTGTCCACTTCGATCGCGTCGCCCAAGCCCGGTGTTTCGCGATGGCTCACTGCGCGCACGCCGGTAACGGTGCCCGAGGGGCTGATCCCGATCAGTAGGCGAATCTCCGCGTTGTAGCCGTGCGGCGCCACGCTCGCGAACACGGCCGCGGTGGGTTGCGCCGTTTTCTAGGGCGACGAATACGTCGACCGGATCGTCGTCGCCGAGAAGCTCCTCGTCGGTCACGCTGAGCCGGACGGTGGTGAGATCGTGCTCTCGCAGAGTCGGATCGAGCACGCTGTTCAAGCTCGCGAGCAACGCGCGCGCGCTCGTTGGCGGCGATACGATCCTTGCTGAAATCGTAGCTCGTGCTCACGACGAACGCGGCGGCGGCGCCGACGGCGCCGACGAAGAGCACCGTGAGGAACGGATTGCCGTCACGCTCGGCCATAAATTCGCGGCCGCGTGTAGCGGTCGATCAGCGGCACGGAGCGTTCATCAGCAGCACGGCGAACGCCACGCCGTCGGGGTAGCCGCCCCAAGTGCGTATCGCATACGTGAGGAGCCCGATTCCTGCCCCGAAGATCAAGCGGCCGCGGCTCGGTCGTCGCGGCCGAAACAGGATCCGTCGCGATGAAGAATGCGCCGAGCATGCGTCGCGCCGCTGAACAGGTGAAATCCCGGCGCGGCGTAGCCGCTTGGGTCGAGCAAATAGAGGACCGTGGCGGGCACGAGCAATCCGCCGAGCAGCGCGACCGGAATATGCCAGCGGATCGTGCCGCGTGTAGAGCAGGTACAAGCCGCCGACGCGATCAGATTGTTCGACCCACTCCCAGCCGCGGCCGCCGAAGTCGCCGAACAGCGAGCCCGCGCGCATCTCCGCGAACGGATCGCCCGGCGCGCAGCCCTTCTTTCACGAGGTCGAGCGGCGTTGCCCGCGTAAGCCCGTCAATCGTCTAGCGCTGCAGGGAGGCGTCCCGTCAGCGAAAACGTCAGGCTCGCCGGAAGGCTCAAGTGTTGATAGTCGAGGTCGCCCATGCGCGGCGGCAGCCACTGCGTCATCTCCGCGGGAAAGGAAATCAGCAGGAACACGTACCCGACCATCGCCGGATTGAACAGGTTCGTGCCGAGGCCGCCGTAAAGCTGCTTCGCCATAGCGACCGCAACGACGCTGCCGAGCGCCGGCACCCACCACGGCGCGAGCGGCGGAATGGCGAACGACAGCAGCGCAGCCGTCACGAGGGCGCTGCCGTCGCGCAGCGCGTGCCGCGTGCCCCGACCGCGCAGTCGCAGCACCGCACCTTCGGCGAGCAGCGCGGCCGCGGCCGCAATGGCGCAGTTGATCAGCAAGCCATAGCCGAAGAACCATGTGTAGACCAGCAGCTGCCGGAGCCAGCGCGTACAAGACGCGGCGCATGACGAGTGGCACGCTGACCGTCGCTGCAGCATGCGGGGCCGGCGCTGTCGTGAAGCGCATGCTACTGTCCGTCGCGATCCGTGCGGCGTTGACCGGAGCGCTCGACAGCGGCCTCGATTGCTTGGCGTCGCGATTCGGTGTCGCGGACCGCGTGCTTCAACGAGTCTCGCAAGTCGGCCTCTTTTTCTTCGTCAGCGTGCAAACGCTGCTCACGGCGACGGAAACGCTCGTCCGCTTCGGCCGACAACGCGACTCCGTTCTCATGTAACGCGAGGTCGACCTTGGCGCCGCGAAATCGCTCCGTGAGTGCAATGTGGCTCGGGCAGATCACGTCGCAGCAGCCGCACTCGATGCAGTCGCGCAAACCAAGGGTCGCGAGCGCGTCGTAGTCGTGGGTCTGTGCAGCGACGAGCAGCTCTTGCGGCAACAAGCGCGCCGGGCACGCCTCCGCACATTCGCCGCAGCGGATGCACGGCCACTCGGTCGGATCAGTGCGGACCTCGATCGCCGCCGCTGCAATGATGCAATTGCTCGCTTTGGCGATCGGCAGCTCGTCGCTCGGCAATGCGTACCCCATCATCGAGCCGCCGCCGATCAATCGGATCGCGTCGCCGGTATAACCGCCGCAATACTCGATGAGTTCGGCGATCGGCGTCCCGATCGGTGTTTCGACATTCTGCGGCGTACGCACGCCGCGTCCCGTCACGGTGACCACTCTGCTGATGAGGGGTTCGCCATGGCGCGCGAGACGCTGCAGCGCATAGACGGTACCGACGTTTTGGCACACGTAGCCGATCTCGCTCGGGAATTGCGCGCTCGGGACTTCGTCGCCGGTCAGAAGCTCGATCAGCTGCCGCTCGCCGCCGGCCGGATAGATCGTCGGCACCTCGGCGAGCTTCAGACGCGGATCGGCGATTGCTCTTGCGGCGGCGCCGATCGCGTCGTGTGCGGCCTGCTTGTCGCGTTCGACGGCGATCACACAAAGCGGTGCGGCAAGCAGGTCCGTCATCAGCAACGCGCCATCGACGATCTCTCGCGCCGCTTCCCGCATGAGCACGTCGTCGCAGCTAATGTATGGCTCGCATTCGGCGCCGTTGACGATCAGGATCTTGCACGCCGTGGACGCCGCGAGCTTCGCGGCCGTGGGGAACACCGCGCCGCCGAGCCCGACAATCCCTCCCGCACGGATTGCTTCGAGTTGCGAAGCGCGATCGCTCGGCCAATGGGTGTCGGTAGTGCTCAAGGCTTCGTCCCGACCGTCCGTTTCGATGACGACGCACTGGGACGATTCCACGCCGTTGCCGGCGAGCGCGGGGCGCTGCTCGATCGCGCGTACCCAGCCCGATGAGGACGCATGCACGGCGGCCGAGACGTCGGAGCCCGGCGCGCCGATCATTTCGCCTTTCAACACACGTTGGCCGATCGCCACTTTCGGGGCTGCGGGAGCGCCGCGATGCTGGTGCATCGGGAGGATCAGTTGCCGGGGCAGCAGCCCACGGCGGATCGGCACGGCGACGGCCGCGCTCTTGTGGGCCTCCAAGCGAAGGCCGCCGGTGAGGTGGCGCTCGGGCACGTACTCAAGCATTGCGCGGCACCATGCTGATGCAATCGACCGGACACGGCTTCACGCACAGCTCGCAGCCCGTGCAATAAGCCGTCACCACCGTGTGCATTGTTTGCGGCACGCCGACGATTGCGTCCACCGGGCACGCGCGGGCGCAGAGGTTGCAGCCGATGCAGGCGGCCTCGTCGATGCGCGCGACGCGCGAGATGCTCGCGGTGCCGAGCGTGGCATCGAGCGCAAGCGGTTCGCGGCCCAGCAACTCGGCTAGACGCTGCACGGTACGTTCGCCGCCTGGCGGGCACCGATTGATCGGTGCGGAACCCGCGGCAATGGCGGCTGCGTACGGCCGGCAGCCCGGGTAGCCGCACTGCCCGCACTGAATGCGCGGCAGCAGCCGCTCGATCTCCCCGACCACTCCGTCGTCCGAATCGGGGAGCAGTCGAGCAGCTGCGACGAGCACCGCCGTCAGCAACAATGCCAACCCGCCGAGGATGACGACTGCGGAGAGCATCAGAGCCGGGCGAAGCCCGTGAAGCCGAGGAACGCCAGCGACAAGATGCCAGCGGTCACGAACGCGATCGCGGCGCCTTGCAGCGGCGCCGGCACGTCGCTCTGCTGCAGGCGCTCGCGCAAGCCGGCAAGCAGCGCCAGCGCGAGCGCGAAGCCGAGCGCCGCGCCGGCGCCATAGAACAGCGCGGCGATCGAAGCTGCGGCTCGCGGTCGAATTGAGCAAGGCGACGCCGAGCACGGCGCAGTTGCTCGCGATCAGCGGAATGTACAGGCCGAGCACGCGGTGCAGCAGCGGCGAGAAGCGGCGAATCACGATCTCCGTGAGCTGCACGCTCGCGCCGATCACGAAGATGAACGACGAGCAGTCGCAGATACTCGCAGGTCGAACGGCCGCAGCAGGTAGCGGTCGACGAGCTGCTCAGGCCCGACGCAGTGGTCAGCACGAGCCCTTGGCGAGCCCCATGCCGATCGCGCCCTCGATGCGCCGCGAGCCACCCATGAACGGGCACACGCCGAGGAACTGCACGAGCACGAAGTTGTTGACGAGCGCGGCGCCGAGCGCGATGAGCAGGAGCTCGCTCATGTGCTAGCTGACCTTCATGCCGGGCTTCGCGCCGCGATCGGGGCTCAAGAGGAAGATGCCGGCGTCGTTGCCGCTCGCGGCGAGCACCATGCCTTGCGATACGCCGAAGCGCATCTTGCGCGGCGCCAAGTTCGCGACGAGGACGACGAGCCTATTCGTCGAGCGCGCCGGCTCATAAGAGCTGCGGATCCCGAGAACACCGTGCGTTCCTCGCCGCCGACGTCGAGCTTGAGCTGCAGCAGCTTGTCGGCGCCTTCGACGTACGACGCCTCGATGACGCGCGCGACGCGCAGCTCCGTTTTCTGGAACTCGGCGAGATCGATGTCGCCGCTCTCCTGTGGCGCGTCGCCGTTGCCGGCGGTTCGCGGCGGCCGGTGCTCGCCGCGCTGCCGGCTTCGCCAGGATGCTTCGACGGTCGTCTCGTGCTCGACGCGCGTCAGCAGCGCCTCGAACGTTGCGATCCGGCGTGCCGAGCAGCGGTTCGGCGGCGTCGCGCCAACGCGAGCTCGCCGGCCGCCAGCAAAGCTTCTCGGCGCGCTCCGCCAGCGCCGGCACGACCGGCTTCAAATACACGATCAGCGCGCGGAACAGATTCAAGCCCAGCGTGCACACGGCGACGACCTCGGCCGCGGCGGCCGGATCCTTCGCGAGTGATCCACGGCTTGCGCTCGTCGATGTACTGATTCGCGCGATCGGCGAGCGCCATGATCTTGCGCACGGCGCGCGCGTACTCGCGCCGCTCGAAGTCGGCGGCGAGATCGCTCGGCCGCGGCCGCGAACTCCGCGTAGAGCGCGGGCGTCCGGCAGCCGTCGGCGCGAGCCGCCCGCCGTTCAAGCTTGTGGACGAAGCCGGCGCAGCGGCTCGCGATGTTCACGAGCTTGCCGACGAGGTCGGCGTTCACCTTCGCGACGAAGTCGGCGAAGGTTCAGATCGAGGTCGTCGATCGTCGGGCCGAGCTTCGACGGCGTAGTAGTAGCGCAGATAGTCGGGATCGAGCTTGCTTCGCGAACTCGCCGGCCGTGATGAACGTTGCCGCGGCGTTTCGAGATCTTCTGGCCGTCGACCGTCACATGGCCGTGCACGAACATGCCGCTCGGCTTGCGGTAGCCGCGCGCCGCGAGAGCATCGCGGGCCAGAACAGCGCGTGGAAGTACGGGATGTCCTTGCCGATGAAATGATAGAGCTCGTGCGGGCTGTCGGCGCCCCAGAACTCGTCGAAGTCGAGCCCTTCCGGCGGCACAGATTCAGGAAGCTCGCCATGTAGCCGATCGGCGCGTCGAACCAGACGTAGAAGTACTTGTCGCGCTCGCCGGGAATCCGGAAGCCGAAGTAGGGCGGGTCGCGCGAGATGTCCCAGTCCTTCGAGCCCCGCCTTGAACCACTCGTCGAGCTTGCGCGCCAGCGCCGCGTCGACGTGCTCGGGCACCCAGTCGCGCAGCTCGCCCTCGAAAGCGCTCGAGCTTCAAGAACAGGTGCTCGGACTCGCGCACTGTCGGCGTCGTGCCGGAGACCGTCGAGACGGCGTCCTTGAGCTCGAGCGGCGAATACGTCGCGCCGCAGCTCTCGCAGGAGTCGCCGTACTGATCGGGCGTGTTGCAGACCGGGCAGGTTCCGCGGACGTAGCGGTCCGGCAGGAACATCTGCCGCTGCTCGTCGTACGCTTGCTTGATCGTTTTGCGGTCGATGAAGCCGCCGGCCGCGAGCCGCCGATAGAGCTCCGTCGGTGAGCTCCTCGTTCTCCGGCGCATGCGTCGTCAGATAGTTGTCGACGCTGATGCGGTAGGTCGCGAAGTCGCGCGCGTGCTCGGCGCTGACGCGCTCGATCAGAGCTCTCCGGCGCGATGCCTTCCTGCTCGGCGCGCAGCATCGTCGGCGTGCCGTGCGCGTCGCTCGCGCAGACGTACAGACAGCGGTGGCCGCGCAGACGCTGGAAGCGCACCCAGATGTCGGTCTGGACGTACTCGAGCGACGTGGCCCAAGTGCAGCGAGTTGTTCGCGTAGGGCAGGGCGCTCGTAACGAGAATGGTGCGCTTGACGCTCAAACTGAAGGGCTCCGCAACGTTGGATTCGGCAGCGTCCGTTGCTGCCGCGCGCAATGCCGCGGCATTATGCCACTGGGCTTAGGGGCGTGCCGGACGACGGTCAGGCGTTCTTTGATTGCTCGAACTTCGACTTTGTCGTAGGCGTTGCAGGTAGGCCTCTTCGCCCGTGATCACGCCGTCGTCGTAGAGTCTCTTGATGCGAGCCGTCCATCGTGCACATGCCTTCGCGGCCGCTCGACTGCATGACGTTCTCGAGCTGCTCGAGCTTGCCCTGGCGAATCAGGTTGGCCGCGGCCGATGTGTTGATGAGGATCTCGAGCGCGACCGCGCGGCCGGTGCCGTCCTTCTTCTTCAACAGCTGCTGCGAGACGATGCCGCGCAGCGACGTCGACAGCATGTTGCGGACGTGGTCCTGCTTGTCGGAGGGAAAGATGTTGACGACGCGGTCGATCGTCGGCGGCCGCACCGTTCGTGTGCAGCGTGCCCATGACGAGCACGCCCATCTCCGCGGCCGTCATCGCGATGCTCATCGTCTCGAGGTCGCGGAGCTCGCCGACGAGGATCGCGTCGGGATCCTCGCGCAAGGCCGAGTGCAAGGCGTTCGCGAAGCTCGGGCTGTGAACGCCGACCTCGCGCTGGCTCATCAGGCACGAGCTTGCGCTGGTGCACGAACTCGATCGGGTCCTCGATCGTGAGGATGTGGCCCTTTGAGCGGCTGTTGATCGCGTCGATGACGGCCGCGAGCGTCGTCGATTTGCCCGAGCCCGTCTTGCCGGTGACGAGAATCAGGCCGCGCGTGGCCGTCGCGAGCTCGTGAAGCGCCTTCGGCATCTTGAGCTCGTCGAGCGTCAGCGCCTTCGACGGAATGCCTCGGAACACGGCGCCGATGCCGTTCAAGTGCCGAAACACGTTGACGCGGAATCGCGCGACGTCGGGGATCGCGTGCGCGAAGTCGGCCGAGTCGTGCTTGTTGAACTGCTCGATCGACTGCTCGCGACATGATGCCGAACAGCTCCGCCTTGAGCTCCTCGGGATCGAGCGCGCTGATTGTCGAGCGTGATCAGGTCGCCGTGCACGCGCATGCGCGGCGGGTCGCCCGCGATCACGTGCAGGTCGGAGCCTTTGCGCATGTGCATGCTGCGCAGAAAGTCATCGATCAGTGACATCGAGCGAGCTTCCGATGGCGATTACCCGCACGACGTCGTTGCGCTCGGCAGCACGGTGGTATCGGTGACGAACCGCTCGAACTTCTTGCGGTCCGTCGCGTAGCGATAGGCGTCGTCGGGATCCACGAGCTTGGCGCTGAGCGCGTGCAAGCAGCGCCTGATCCATGAGCTGCATGCCCTGTCCTTGCCGGTCTGCAGCTGCGCCGGGATCTGGTGCGTCTGCTCGGTCTGAATCAGCTTCGCGATCGCGCGATTCATGACCATGATCTCGACGACCGCGCGGCGGCCGCGGCCGTCGGGCGTCTTGATGAGATTCTGCGTGACGACGGCGTGCAGGCTGTTGCGCGAGGAAGCTCTTCGTCTGCTCGCGCTGGTCGCCGGGCAGGGCGTCGATGATGCGGTCGATCGACTTCACGGCGCTCGTCGTGTGCAGCGTGCCGAGCACGAGGTGGCCCGTTTCCGCGGCCGTCATCGCCATGCTGATCGTCTCGCCGTCGCGCAGCTCGCCGACGAGGATGACGTCGGGGTCCTCGCGCAGCGCGGCGCGCACGCCCTCGGCGAAGCTCGGGATGTGCGTGCCGAGCTCGCGCTGGATGATCTGGCTGCGCTTGCTGCTGTGCACGAACTCGATCGGGTCCTCGAGGCTGATGATGTTCGAGTTGCTGGTCGTGTTGATGTGATCGATCATCGCCGCGAGCGTCGTCGACTTGCCCGTGCCCGTCGAGCCCGTGACGAGCACCATGCCTTGATGCAGGTCGCAGAACTTCGTGCAGGACCGGCGGCAGACCGAGGCTGTCGAGGCTCGGGACGACGCTCGGGATGTTGCGGAACGTCGCGCCGACGCCCGTCGCCTTGTGGAAGACGTTGACGCGAAAGCGCCCGCCGTCGCCGCTGACGTACGAGAAGTCGATGTCGTTGCCTGCTGCGGAACCGCTCGCGTCTGCGAGTCGCTCAGGATCTCGTCGACGTAGCCTTCGAGCTCGGTGTCGCCGAGGTCGCGGAACTTGATCGGCATGAGGTCGCCGTGCAAGCCGCAGCATCGGCGGAATGCCGACGGCGAGATGGATGTCCGAGCAGCCCTGCGCAAGGCCGAGCTTCAGGAACGCGTCGATACGCGCCATGGTCGTTCACCTGAGCCGACGGCGCGGCGGCTTCGAGCGCGACGCGCAGCTCTTCCATCGAGGCGTAGCGCTTGAGCTTGTCGACCTGCATGGTCTTCGTTACGACGTCGGCGAGCTCGCGCGGCACGTTCGGATTCGCTTCGTTGCAGCGGCTGCGCCTTGCCCTGCACGTGCTGGTACATGACCGACATGTGATCCCCGCGGCTGTAAGGCGGCGTTGCCCGCCAGCATCTCGTACATGATGACGCCGAGACTGTAGATGTCGGCGCGCTCGTCGACCTTCTTGCCGAGAATCTGCTCGGGCGCCATGTACTTCGGCGAGCCGATCACGTAACCGGTCTTCGTGAGCTGCGTGTCGCCGCTCTTCGCGGCTGCGGCGACGCCGAAGTCCACGATCTTGAGCAGGCCCGTGTCGTTGATCAGGATGTTCGCCGGCTTCAAGTCGCGGTGGATGATGCCCTGCTGGTGGGCGACGTTCATGCCGATGCAGATGTCCGTCGCCGTAGGCGACGGCCTTCTTCGGCGCGCATCGGCTTCTCATTCGCGATCTCAGCGCCGAGCGTATGCGACGGGAAATACTCCATCGAGATCGCGTAGCCGCCGCCGACGTACAGGAAGTCGTAGATGCGGATGACGTTCTTGTGCGTGATGCGCCGCGAGTAGCGCAGCTCGTGCACGAAGCGCTTCAGCATCTCCTCGTCGGACGACGACGTTGGCGTTCAAGAACTTCAGGATCAACCGCTCCTCGACGACCGTGTCCTCGACGAGCACGACGGTGCCGAACGCGCCTTTGCCGATCTTCTGGATGAATTTGTAGCGGCCCTCGATCATGTCGCCGGGCTGCAACGCGGTCAGATCGAACGAGGGCGCTTCGGCCGGCGGCGCGCTCCGCGACCGCTCGTCGGGTCCGTCGACGAGCAGCGTGCGGTCGCCGTCGACGTCGCAGACGCGGGCGGCTGCGCCGGCGCGCGCGTCGCAGCCGTCGGGGCGGTTGCGCGGCAGCCGCCGGCGCGCGCGACGCGGCCGTCAGCTCGGCGCGGTGCCGCGGCGCTCGCGGCCGTGCCGGCCAAGCTCGTCGACGCGGTGAACCGCCCGCTCGGCGACAGCCGTCCGTCGAGCTTCTGCAGCGCTTTGCTGACGGCGCGCGCGACGGTCTCGTCGGCGCCTTGCGCGCTCTGCTGGATATACGGCCGCACGGCCTCTGCCTGTTGCTCGCCCGCGAGCTGCGCGACGGCGCCGATCGCCGCGACGCGGACCTCTTTCTCCGGCCGCTGCAGGTACGGCAGCATCTTGTCGAGGATCTTGTGGTGCCGAGCTTGCCGACGGCCGCGAGGGCGACGGGCAGCGAGCGATTGTTGCTGCGCCATCATCTCGAGCAGCGCCGGCAGCGCCTTCGCGTCGCCGATCTCCGCCAACGCGTCCGCGGCTCGCTCGCTGACCCACCAGTCCTTGTCGCGCGTCGCCTCGATGAGCTTGTCGACGGCGCGCTTGTCGCGGCAGGTATTCAGGATCTCGATCGCGGCGCGGCGGATGTTCTCGTCCTTGTCCTTGATGAGCTCGAGCACGGCGTCGACGACTCGCGGGCCGCCGATTCGCGCCAAGCGCGTCGGAGGCGCGCGACCGCACCCACCAGTCCTCGTCGGCGACGGCTTCGAGCAGATACTTGACGCTGTGCGTCGTGCCGATCGCGTTCAGGATCTCGACGGCCGAGCGGCGGCTGAACTCGTTCTCGGCTTTCAGCGCCTCGATGAGGTACTTGGCGGTCTCGGGGTGGTTCAACTGGATGATGACGTCGACGGCCTTGTTCATGACGTCGAGGTCGGGGTCGAGCAGCAATGCCGGCGATCGAGCTCGACGTCGACGGCCGTCTTCGAGCGTGGCGATGCCGGCGAGCGCGGCGCCGCGCACGAGCTTGTTGGTGTCGCGCAGCGCTTCCTGCAGGGCCTTGTTCACGTCGGGGCGGTCGAATCGGGCGAGGACGTTGATCAGATGCGTCTTGACGAGCGGATCCTTGCCGTCCATGCGCGCCAGCAGGTCCGGGACCATGCTCTTCGGTCGTGACCTCGTCGATGAGCTTGAAGACGGCGGCCTTCTCGCTCGGCTGCAGGAAGTAGATCTGGCCGAGCAGCTGCCGGACGTTGAGCCGGTCCTTGTGCGCCTGGAGCACCTCGACGATCGCGGCCTTCGAGTACTCGTCCTCGCCGAGCAGGTCGACGAGGCGATTGACGTTGTACCGCTTGTTGCTCGATAGCGCCCAGGCCGTGCCGGACACGGTCGTGGGATCGCCGTCGGCGAGGCCGCGAGTGACCAGCGGCAGGGTCTTGTCGCTGATGAGGCTGCTCAGGAGCTCCACGTACTCGACTGTCTGCCGCTTGTCGGCCGAGGCAAGCGCTTCGAGGATCTTCGGAACGGCGCCCGTTGCCGAGCTTGCCGAGCTTGGCCAACAGCTTCTTGCCGTTGGCGGAGGAAGTCGGGTCGGCCTCCTCACGAATCTGCGCGATGAGCCGATCAGCCTGTAGGGAGGTAAGAAAGTTCATCGGCCTCGCAGACTCGATCCAGGAGATGCACGGTCCTAGCTGTAAGAGTCACCCAACGAACCAGCAAACAGCGACCGGCCGTCCGCGGCACGGCCGGCAATGAACATAATGGTCTATCCGACGGCGGCAATTATGCCACACGGTTTTGGCCGAAATGTAACGCGTATCACAGGTTTGGCGCTTACGTTCGGTCGTTTCTCGCGACCGAGTCGCCGAGCGCATTAGGTTACAATCGCGGCCTTTCGTCGAGTCGCCACGCCATGACGGATTCTCGCTCAGCTCGAATCTGACGCAACACCTCGAGCGCCTTCGTCGTGCCGCAGACTGGCCGGCCGCTCGGCGGCCGGCGGTACGGCGTTCGACGATCGAGCGGCGGCCCGACGGCTGGCACGTGGCGATCCGAGTGCGGCTTCCCGCTCGGACGCCAGCGGCGACGCGCTCATCGAGGCGCTGCGCGTGCATTGCGCGCCGGTCGCTCGCGCGGCGCCGCCATCGAGTTCTCGATCGACGAGCACGATCGTCGCGCACGCCGTGCAGCACGGCCTGAAGCCGCTGCCGGGCGCGCGACAACCTGATCGCGGTCGCCTCCGGCAAAGGCGGTGTCGGCAAGTCGACGGTCGCCGTGAACTTCGCGCTCGCGCTTGCGCACGAAGGCGCGCGCGTCGGGCTTGCTCGACGCCGACATCTACGGCCCGAGCCAGCCGCGGATGTTGGGCTCGATAGGGCGGCGGCCGGAGACGCGAGGACGGCAAGACTCTCGAGCCGCTCGTGGCGCATGGGCATCGAGGCGATGTCGATCGGCTTCCTCGTCGACGAGCAGCAGCCGATGGCGTGGCGCGGGCCGATGGTGACCTCGGCGCTGAATCAGCTGCTGACGCAGACGCGCTGGGGCGATCTCGACTATCTGATCGTCGACATGCCGCCCGGGCACGGGCGACATCCAGCTCACGCTCGCGCAGCGCGTGCCGGTCAGCGGCGCCGTGATCGTCACGACGCCGCAAGACATCGCGCTCGCGGATGCGCGCAAAGGGCTCGAGATGTTCCAGAAGGTCCACGTGCCCGGTGCTCGGCGTCGTCGAGAACATGAGCCTGCACATCTGCAGCCGAATTGCGGGCACGAAGAGCATATCTTCGGCGAGCACGGCGGGCGCAACTTGAGCGAGCAAGTACGGTGTGCCGCTGCTCGGCTCGCTGCCGCTCGACCGCCGCATCCGCGAGGAAACCGACGACGGTAAGCCGACGGTGGCGGCCGATCCCGAAGGCCCGCTCGCACGTCGCTTTCACGAAGCGGCGCTGCGCGCGGCGGGCGAGCTCGCCGCGCGCGCCAAGGACTACAGCCGCCTGTTTCCGAACATCACCGTCGAGGACAATTGATGAGCGTGAAGTCCGATCGCTGGATCCGGCGCATGGCGGCGGAGCACAAGATGATCGAGCCGTTCGAGGCCGAAGCAGGTGCGACACGTCGACGGCAGCCGCGTCATCTCGTTCGGCACGTCGAGCTACGGCTACGACGTGCGCTGCGCGCCGGAGTTCAAGATCTTCACGAACATCAACTCCGCGATCGTCGACCCGAAGCAGTTCGACGAGTCGAGCTTCGTCGACATGTCGGGCGACGTTTGCATCATTCCGCCGAACTCGTTCGCGCTCGCGCGCACCGTCGAGTATTTTCGCATTCCGCGCAACGTGCTGACGATCTGTCTCGGCAAATCGACGTACGCGCGCTGCGGCATCATCGTCAACGTCACGCCGCTCGAGCCGGAGTGGGAAGGGCACGTGACGCTCGAGTTCTCGAACACCACGACGCTGCCCGCGAAGATCTATGCGAACGAAGGCGTCGCGCAAATGATCTTCTTCGAGTCGGACGAAGTTTGCGAGACGAGCTACGCCGACCGCGGCGGCAAGTACCAAGGGCAGCGCGGCGTCACGTTGCCGCGCACTTGAGTCGCGCGGGTCGCGGCTCAGGGCTCGGCGGTCAAGTCGCTGACGCTGACGAGCTTGAACGCCGTTTGCACCTCGCCGTCGCGGCGCTGCTCGATGCGCACCGGCAGGAAGCGCAGCTCCGGCGCGACCCACAGCCACGTCGTGCGCGACGAGCCGGCATCGCTGCTGCACGAAGCAATGCGCTTGGCGACCGAGCCCGAGTCCCGTCGGCATCGGTCGCGTCGCCGTTGTCCGTGTACTCGTAGGTCTTCGACCGAGTCCTCGTCCGCGAGGACGTACGTGCGCGGCGCGCCCTGTCGCGCGCGAGATCGCGCATCAGCGCCACTTGCAGGCTGCCGCGATCGAGCGCGCCCGCCGGCGATGCTCATCTCGCGGCGCGCGCCCTCGGTGCTCGCTGACGGCGACGCGGCGGTCCCAGTCGAACACGATGTGCAGCATTGTCTTCGCCGTAGCGGCTGCCGTCCTCGTACCAGAATTCGAGCGGCCGAATCGCGCCGTCGGCGACACGGAACTCGCTGCGCTCGATCACCGGGTTCGGCCTCACGAGCTTCAGAAACCCTTTCGCATGCGCAGTCGACTCGAAGCGATAGATCTCGCGCTTCGCGTCGTAGCTCACGCTGAATTCCGCCGTGCCGAGAGACTTACCTTTGTATTCGACGTCGTAGACAGCTCGATACGTCGTTATGCCCGCGTCGGCCGCTTGAGCGTCGGCGCCCTCACCGGCGGCGACGAGAAGCACCGTCAAAGGCACAGCGAGATCGCATCCTCTCGTCACGTTTCATAGAAACGTCACCTGGCCTTCCGCATCCGGCACGACCTCGCCGATTGCGAAGGCTCGTTCCCCGCAGGCCGCAAGCTCGGCGAGCAGCGGCGCGACGCTCTCTTGGCTCACGATCAGGACCATGCCGATCCCACAATTGAACGTGCGCCGCATTTCCGCGGGCGCTACACCGACCGACGCGAGCCACTCAAAGATCGGCGGACAGCTCCACGAGCGCGCGTCGAGGGCCACGCCGAGCCCGCGCGGCAGGACGCGAGGTATGTTCTCGGTAAGACCGCCGCCGGTGATGTGCGCGATTCCCTTGATGCGCGCTTTTTTCAGCAGCGCGAGCACGGTGCGCACGTAGATCCGAGTGGGGGTCAAAAGATGCTCGATCAGCGGTTTGTCGTCGAGAATGCGGCGTGGCGCGTCCGGAGTCGCCGCGAGAATGCGGCGCACGAGCGAGAAGCCGTTCGAGTGCAGCCCCGAGGACGCTATGCCGATAAGCGCGTCGCCGGCGACGATATCGCGGCCGTCGATGATCGCGTCTTTCTCGACGATGCCGACGCAGAACCCCGCGAGATCGTATTCGTCAGGCGCGTGCATGCCCGGATGCTCGGCCGTCTCTCCGCCGATCAGCGCCGCCCCCGCGAGCTCGCAGCCGTAAGCAATGCCCGCCATGACGCGAGCCGCGACGTCCACGTCGAGCCGCGGCGTGCAGAAGTAATCCAGAAAAAACAACGGCTCGGCGCCCAGGACGACGACGTCGTTGGCGCACATCGCGACCAGGTCGATGCCCACCTCGTCGTGCGCGTCGTAGTCGATAGCAAGCTTCAGCTTCGTGCCGACGCCGTCGGTTCCGGAGACTAGAACCGGTTCGCGGAATCCTTGTGGAACTCTGAATAGTCCGCCGAAGCCGCCGAGTCCACCGATGACCTCGCGCCCGATGCGTGCGGCGCACCGCAGGCTTGATGCGCTCGACGAGCTCGTCGCCGGCGTCGATATCGACACCCGCGGCCTTGTACGTGAGCTCCGGATTCGCGGACATAGCGGTGCCGAAAGCGAAGTGTGGGTTGGTTGACGGCTATAATAAGCGAGCTACGTCGATCGTGGACAGGAATGACTCTCATGGGACGTTTCGTTGTTGTGCGCGTGCGGCGCTTTTCTGGTGCATTGCTCGTCGCGCTCTTGGCAGCCCTGCCGCTGCACGAGGCCGCGGCGGCCAGGTTCCCGAATCTTTATGAGGTGACGGTCGCGCCGGATCCCACGGTTCCGGACCCGCGCGGCGACGCGGTGAAGCTCGCGATGACGAAATTGCTGATGCGCGTCACGGGCAAACGCGAATCGAGCTTCGATCCGACACTGCAGCCGCTGGTTCAAGAACCTGCGCCGTACCTGAATGCTTCTGGGCTCGATCGCGAGGGCAGCGTCGTCGTGCGCTTCAACGCGAGCCTCGTCGAGCAGGCGCTGAGGTCGCTGAATTGGCCGGTCTGGGGACCGGAGCGCCCGCTCACCTTGCTGTGGGTCGCCGTCGACAACGGCCAGGGCGAGCGGGCAATGTTGTCCGCGAACGAGTTCACGAGCGGTCTATCGAGCGGAATGGTGATGCTGCTCGAGGACGTGCAAGCTCAAGTGCTCGCGGTGACGGACGAACGCGGGCTGCCGATCGCGTTGCCGCTGCTCGACCTCGAGGACATGACCGCGGTGACCTTTGCCGATGTGTGGGGAGGTTTCGACGAGCCTGTGCAGCGCGCCTCGACGCGGTACCGCGCGGATGCCACGCTGATCGTGCGGGTGCGCCCGGGCGCATTCGGTAACGAAGTTCAATGCCTGCTGCTCAAGGACGGCGGGCGGAACACTCTCGCCGGAGTCTCCCTGCAGCAGTGCTTGGACGGCGTCGCGGATCTGTACGCGACTGAATACAGCGTCATCGGCGCGTCGGGTGCCGCCCAGCTCACGGTGTTGGACGTGGCAACGCTCGGCGGACTACGGCCGCGTCGTGAGCTACTTGGAAACGTTGAGCGTTTTGCAGAGCGTCGACGTTGAAAGCCTCGAGCGCGGCGTATTGACCTTGCGGGTAGCTGCCCGCGGTGATGCGCAGGTGCTCGAGCGCGTGCTCGCGTTGGGCGGGGTGCTCGCCCCGGCCGGGGGCAGCAGCGGCGTCCAGCCGCCGGGCGGTTTGGTATTTCGCGTGGCTCGTCCCGACGTCCGATGACGTTGCGGTGGCTGCCAAACGCGATCTGCATTCTGCGCCTTCTGCTCGTGGTGCCGGTGGTTCTGCTGCTCGTCGAGCAGCAGTACGCGGGCGCTCTCGCTCTGATCGTCGTCGCCGGCGTGTCGGATGCGCTCGACGGCTACCTTGCGAAGACATTCGATTGGCGCTCTCGGCTCGGCGGATTGTTGGATCCGCTGGCCGACAAGCTCCTACTGGTCAGCGTGTTCCTGGCCCTGACTTATGCGGGCCTCGTCCCGCTGCCGGTGACCGCCATCGTCGTCGGCCGCGACGTCGTCATCGTGCTCGGCGCCGTGACCTATCAGCTCCTGATCGCGCCCGTCGAAGGCGAGCCTACCGCTATCAGCAAGCTCAACACGGCCTGCCAGCTCGTCCTTCGTGTTCTTCACCATCGCCAGCGCCGCGTTCGGTTGGCCGCCGCGAATCTCGCTGCTGCTGCTCGGCGCTGCCGTGGTGTTCACGAGCATTGTCAGTGGGTTGAACTACGTGCTGCGGTGGAGCACGCGCGCTTGGGCAGCGCGCCGCGCGACCGCCTGAGCGAGCCGCCGCGATGGTGCAGCTTGCGTTGGAATTGCCGCGCTCCCCGCATGCGCGGCTCGACACGTTCGTCGCCGGCCGCAACGTCGTCGCAGCCAAGCACGTGACGGCGGTCGCCGAAGGCGCGCGCGAGACATTGTGGCTTTGGGGCGCACCGGGATCCGGAAAGACGCACCTGCTGCAGGCGGCGTGCCGCGCCGCGGATCTCGACGGCGAGCGCGCGATGTACGTCGCACTCGATCCCGCCGCGGCGCTTAGCCCGCAGTTTTTGCGGGGGCTCGAGCGCTCGATCTGCTCGCCGTCGATCAGTTCGAACGAGGGGCCGGAGATCTCGAATGGGAGAGGGAGCTGTTCGTGCTGCTGAACGCGTTCTCGCTCGCCAAGGTGGCTTGTTATTGGCCGGGCGGCAGCCGCCGCGCGACCGTCGGTTGGGTGCTGCCGGACCTGGCGTCGCGAGCGGCCGGCAGCGGTCGTATACCGGCTCGAGCCCCTTCAGGACGACGACCAGATCGCCGCGCTCATCGGCCATGCGCACGCGCGCGGGCTCGAGCTCGACCGCGCAGCGGCGGAGTACCTCCTGCATCGTGTTGCGCGCGACATGAGCGGACTCACTGAGTGGCTAGAGCGTCTCGATCGTGCCTCGCTGGTCGCCCAACGCAGGCTCACGATTCCGTTCATTCGCGAGCTTCTGGCAGTCGAGCCGCAGGCTGAGCACGAGCAACGCTGACGGCCATGGACGGCCGGCATGGCGCAATTGCAGGAGCAAATTGCGCCTAGCGTTGCGCAGTGCGCATGCGCTCAGCGACTCGTGCGACGCGCGCGCCGAGCGCTCGCGCGACGTCGCTCTCGTCTTTGGAGAGCGCGGTGTTCCAGGGCGTCGCGAGGTGCGTCGCGCCGTACGGCGAGCCGCCCGTGCGCGTCTCGAACAACGCGCGTCTCTGTGTACGGCACGCCGACGATCAGCATGCCGTGATGCAGCAGCGGCAGCTGCATGCTGAGCAGCGTGCTCTCCTGGCCGCCGTGCGCGGACGAGGTCGCGGTGAACACGCCGGCGGGCTTGTCGACGAGGGCTCCCGACAGCCACAGCTCGCTCGTCGAGTCGAGAAAATACTTGAGCGGCGCCGCCATGTTGCCGAAGCGCGTGGGGCTGCCGAGCAACAAGCCGTCGGCCTCGGTGAGATCGTCGAGCTGCGCGTACGGCGGGCCATCGGCGGGAACGGACGGGTCGACGGCCGTCGCTGGTCGCGGAGACCGGCGGCACCGTGCGCAGGCGCGCCATCGCGCCGGCGCTCTCGACGCCGCGCGCGGCTTGCCGCGCGAGCGCCGCGGTGCGGCCGCCGCGCGAGTAATACAAGACCAAGACCGTCGCGCTCACTCGAAGCAGCTCGAGCACGCGCTCGGGCGGCCGACCGATCACGGCACCGTCCGCGCTCTCGACGATCGGCCGCTGCAGCGCGCGCGGTTGCCGCACGAGCAGATCCAGGACTTCTCCGCGTCGCCCGCCTGCGGCGGCGAGCGCCTCGTACTCGGGCTCGTTCGTGCGCACGAGGTCGAGCGGGCGGACGTGCAGCTTCGCGAGCAGTGCGCGCAGCGTAGCTTTGGCCGGCGGATCGCGCAGATACTCGACGACCTCGAACTCGACGCCGCGCTCGCTCGAGCAGCGCGAGCGCGGCGCGCGACTTGCTGCAATGAGGATTGTGGTAAATTTTAGTTTCACGGATAACTCCATATTTATACTGGAATTCATACAGGCACTGGAGCCACTTGTGGAGCGCCAGCGTTACCAGCTCGAAACGCAGTGTAGGAACCTGGTCGTGCCGTTGCCAGGGGTTGCGCGCCATAACGTGCTCGCTTGACGCCTCGGGATTGGCCTTGTTACGGTCTGCGGCAAGCTCGACCCTCGAACAACAACAAAAGAACAACCTCGATGTTCCGCATGAGGATAGGCGGCTCGCTATTGCTCGGCGTGTTGTGCGGGGCGGTTGTCTCGTGCGTTACCGCTCCGCCGGTTCAGGAAATGAGCGACGCGCGGCAGGCGATCAGCGCGGCCGAGCAAGCCGACGCGGCTCGGTTGGCGCCGGAATCCGCTTGGCGACGCCCGGCGGTTTCTCGAGGAAGCCGAGCAGCAGATGCTAGGAAGAAGCCTACGGCCCGGCGCGCATGAATGCCGTGCGCGCGAAGAACCGCGCTGTGCAGGCGCTGCGCTCGACGTCAAGACCGCGTCCGATCCGGACACGCAATTGATCAGCCTGAGCCGGCCGCTACTAACGTCGATCCGGTACGTCGTCGCCGGCCGCGTGCAAGGCGTCTACTACCGCGCCGCGACGGCGCGCCGCGCAGGCCGAGCGCTCGCAGCTCCGACGGTTGGGTCAAGAACCTCGCCGATGGGCGCGTCGAAGTCGTCGCCGCCGGGCACCACGGAGCGCTCGCCGCGTTCGCCGCGCTGGCTCTGGCAGGGGCCGCCTGCGGCGCGCGTCGAAGCGTGCACGTCGAGAGTGGACGGCGACGTGCCCGACGGGTTCGGCGTCGCGAGACGCGCGTGCGGCTCTCAGGCTCGAAACCACTTCGTCCGCAGCCGCTCGATCACGCGGTCGGAGTACCAGCGCTTGCCGACGCTGCCGTTGTAGCGGGCGAGCCCCGACGCGGTCGCCGCGTTCCATGTCGAGGTAGTACTTCAGGATGCGGCAGCCGAGCAGCACGTTGATCTCGATGTCGAAGAGCTGGTTCTTGTCCTTGTAGCCGAGCTCCGGCACCCAGAACGGCATCACCTGCATGAGGCCGAGCGCCGTCGCGGACGAGATCGCGAAGCGATCGAAGTTGCTTTCGACGTCGATGACGGCGAGCACGAGCTCGGGCTCGACGCCGGCGCGCGTGGCTTGCTGTGCACGGTCTTCAGGATGTGCGAGCCGCTCCTCGGCGTCCGGCACTTGGCGCGCGAGCCGGCGCGACATGTCCGTCAGCCAAACCTCGGCGTCGAACTCGGTCGCCGAAGCTGTCGGCATCGGCGATGGCGCGCGACGAGAATCTCGCGCAGCTCGCGGATCGGGCCCCGAGCGCGCGTCGCTCGGCGTGCGCTGCTGCGCGCACGGCGGCCGCGAGCCGAGCGCAGCGAGCAGCGCAGCAGGATGCAGCAGTCAGAACGCGGCAGCATCGTGATTAGCAGCGGCAACGCGGTATCCACGGGCGAATCATGCGCGCCGCGAATTGTGCTTGCCCGCGACGCGGATCACAACGACGCGGCGTCCGGCGATTGGGCACGGGATTGTAGCGGCGTAGCTCGCGCCGGAGCCAGTGGGCGTCCCGCAGTTGCGCGGCGCAACCGATTCGATCAGCATGCCCGAGCCTCTGGAAGCTCGGAACGCAGTGGACGGCCGGCCACGTCAATACGCGTCGCAAAGGGATCTATCTGCTCCCGAACCTCGTCACGACGGGCGGGTTGTTCGCGGGTTTCTATTCGATCGTGGCGTCGATCGACGGCAACTTTCTGGCCGGCCGCGTGGGCGATCTTCGCGCGCGATGTTGCTCGACGGCCTCGACGGCCGTGTGGCGCGGCTCACGAGCACGGCGAGCGAGTTCGGCAAGGAGTTCGACAGCCTCGCCGACATGGTGTCGTTCGGCTTGGCGCCCGCCATCGTCGTCGTATCAATGGGGCGTCGAGCGGCTCGCCGAGTACGGCGCCATCTGGGGCCGGCTCGGCTGGCTCGCGGCGTTCCTGTACGTCGCGGCGGCGGCGTTTCCGCTTGGCGCGCTTCAACAGCAACGTCGCGCAGGATCGGCGTTTCTTCCAGGGCCTCGCGAGCCCCGCGGCCGCCGCCGGTGTCGCGTCGATGATCTGGCTCGCGACGGCCTATCAGGGTTCGAGGGGCTCGCGGCGCTCGTCGCCGGCGTCACGATCACGGCCGTCACGGGCTTGCTGATGATGTCGCGGTTCGCCTACGTGAGCTTCAAGGACGTGAATCCGGGCAAGCGCGTGCGATTCGCGCAATCTGCTGCTGATCCCGCTCGTGATCATCGTCATCGCGCATCGAGCCGCCAGTGACGATCTTCGCGCTTGTTCCTCGTCTACGCCGCATCGGGGCCCGCCGCGTGGTTGTGGCAGCCGCCGCGGCAAGCGGCACGACGCGGTGACGCCATGACGCGGCTGCGCGATCGCTATCTCGCGGAGATCGGCATTCCCGTCTGGCGTCTGCGCCGCCGCCGCGGCCGACGCGCCCACGCCGGTCGCGGCGTCGGTCGCGCCGCGTAGCGGACCGGCGCGACGCGCAATTCCGGCGGGCCGCGCCGACGACGACGTGTGGTCCGCGCTTGCGGCGAAAGTTCGCGCGCTGCACGCTGTGTCGCGCTGCACGCGAGCCGCACGCAGACGGTGTTCGGCGTCGGGCGGCGAGACGCGCGCTTGTTCGTGATCGGCGAAGCGCCGGGCGCCGACGAGGATCGGCAGGGCGAGCCGTTCGTCGGGCGCGCCGGCCAGCTGCTTGAATGCGATGCTGCGCGCGATCGGCTTGCCGCGCGCGGAGGTCTACATCGCCAACATCCTGAAATGCCGGCCGCCGAACAATCGCGATCCGCAGCCCGAGGAGGCTTCGTGCTGCACGCCGTACCTGTCGCAGCAGATTGCGCTCGTCGCAGCCGCGCGTGCTTGCTCGCCGTGGGCCGCATCGCGGCGCAATGGTTGTTGCAGACCGATGCACCCGATCGGTAGGCTGCGGGGCCGCGTTTTGAGCTACGGCGCGCGCAACACGCCGCTGGTCAGTCACGTATCACCCGGCGTATCTTCTTCGCAGCCCGCTCGACAAAGCGAAGGCGTGGACCGATCTCTGCCTGGTCAAAGAACTGTTGAGCCAATCGCCATGAGCGCCGCCGTCCATCCGCGTACGGAGATACGCTTGATGCAGCCCGCCGACTTGAAGCCGGTGGCGGCCGTCGAGCGCGCGGCGTATCAGTACCCCTGGAGCCTCGGCATCTTTCGCGACTGCCTGCTGGCCGGCTATTACTGCCTGGTGCTCGACGTCGGCGGCAGCGTGACGGGCTACGGCATCATGTCGGTCGCCGCCGGCGAGGCGCATCTCTTGAATCTTTGCGTGCATCCGAACGCGCAGCGTTTGGGCTACGGCCGGCGCCTGCTTGAGCGCGCTGATGCTGCAAGGCCACGGACGCGGGCGCGGACAAGATCTTTCTCGAGGTGCGGCCGTCGAATCAGCGTCGCGTTGCGTCTCTACGCTTCCGTCGGGTTCGAGCAGATCGGCGTTCGGCCGGCCTACTATCAGGCCGAGAACGGCCGCGAAGACGCCGTGATTCTGGCCGCGACTCTGCAGCCCGCCCGCTGACTTCCACAAACGCTTCCCGCCATGCACGAGCACCTGAAAAGGCGAACGTTCGCGATCATTTCGCACCCCGACGCGGGCAAGACCACGCTGACCGAGAAGCTGCTGCTGTTCGGCGGCGCGATCCAGATGGCGGGCACCGTCAAGGGACGCAAAGCGACCCGGCACGCGACGTCGGATTGGATGCGCCTCGAGCAGGAGCGCGGCATCTCGATCACGTCGTCCGTCATGCAGTTTCCGTACGGCGACGCGCTGATCAACCTGCTCGACACGCCGGGTCACGAGGACTTCTCCGAGGACACCTATCGCACGCTGACGGCCGTCGACAGCGCGCTGATGGTCATCGACGCGGCGAAAGGCGTCGAGGCGCGCACGATCAAGCTCATGGAAGTATGCCGGCTGCGCACGACGCCGATCATCAGCTTCATCAACAAGCTCGATCGCGACGGCCGTCCGCCGATCGAGCTGCTCGACGACATCGAGACGCGTGCTCGACATCGCCTGCGCGCCGCTCACGTGGCCGATCGGCATGGGGCGCGAGTTTCGCGGCATCTACGATCTGCGCGACGACTGCGCGCACCTCTATCAGAACCGCGACGGCAGCCGGCTGCCGGAGGTCAGGCAGCGTCGCGGGGCTCGCGAGCGCCGAGCTCGCGAGCGCGATCGGCGAGCGGCAGGCGGCGGAGCTGCGCGAGGAGGTCGAGCTCGTCCGCGGCGCGACGCCCGAGTTCGACCATGCGGCCTATCTCGCCGGGCGAGCAGACGCCGGTGTTCTTCGGCGCCGCGATCCACAACTACGGCGTCCGCGAGCTGCTCGACGCGTTCGTCGACGCTCGCGCCGCCGCCGCAACCGCGTGCGACTAGCACGCGGATCGTCGCGCCCGACGAGGCCGCGTTCAGCGGCTTCGTGTTCAAGATTCAAGCGAACATGGATCCCGCGCACCGCGACCGAATCGCGTTCTTGCGCGTCTGCTCGGGCGCCTACGAGCCCGGCATGCGCATGTATCACACGCGCTTGGAGCGCGAGGTCCGCGTCGGCGATGCGATCACGTTCATGGCGGCCGACCGCCAGCACGTCGAGCGAGGCGTACGCGGGCGACATCATCGGCCTGCACAACCACGGCACGATCAACATCGGCGACAGCTTCACGCAGGGCGAGCCGCTCGTGTTCACGGGCATCCCGAGCTTCGCGCCCGAGCTGTTCCGACGCGCCGTGCTGCGCGATCCGCTGAAGCTGAAAGCGCTGCAGAAGGGCCTGGCGCAGCTGTGCGAGGAAGGCGCGACGCAGCTCTTTCGCCCGCTCGCATCGGCAACGACCTGATTCTCGGTGCCGTCGGGCCCGCTGCAGTTCGAGGTCGCGGCGTATCGGTTGCGCGACGAGTACGGCGTCGACGCCGTGTTCGAGAGCGTCGGCGTCGTCGGCGGCGCGCTGGGTGCGGTGCGGCTGACCGCGCGCATTTGGACGAGTTCGCCAAGAAGCTCGCCGTGAACGTCGCGACGCGACCATGCGGGCAGCTCGTCTATCTGGCGCCGAGCACCGTGAGCCTGACGTCTGACGCAAGAGCGCTGGCCGAAGATCCGAGTTCTTCACGCACGCGCGAGATCGAGTCGCGCGGCGGCCTGACGGCTGGCATGCCGCTCGGAGCTGCGGCAGCGGCGCGAAACGCCGCGACCGTCGGCGCGAGCGCCGCCAACGCCGCGCCGTCCGCGTCGGGCTCGTAGCGCGCGCGCAGATACGCGGTCGACGACCGCTGCGATCGCGTCCGCGGCACGTGCGGCAGCGCGTCTGCGGCGCGCGCGCGCATAGGCCTCGCGGGCCTTCGCTCGGCGCGCGCGGCGCAACCGCGAGACGGCTGCAGAGTGGCGCACGAAAGCGCGCGAAGCAGAGCGCTGCCGCGATCGACGGCGTGCGGCGCCGATGTCGCCACGACTAGATACAGGCTCAGAGCCGAGCAGCAGCGACGACGGTCGCGACGACGGTCAGGCCGAGCAAGCACGGCCGAGCGTTGCGCGCGGCGCAGGTTCGTCGAAACCGAGCGACTCGAGCAGGGCGCGCTGCAGCTCGGGCCCGTAGCCGATGACCCAGCTTGCCAGCGCGTCTTCGACGGCGTCCCAAAAGAGCAGCGCCTGGCGGCACCCAGGCGTTCGCGCCAACGCCGGCCTGCGGCGGCGGCGCCGCGCGGCGAGCCGCGTCGAGAGCCGAGCGCGACGCGCTCGGGTGCCACGGCGGCGACGGCGTCGACGCGGACCCAGCCTTCGTCCGCGAGCCACACCTCGGTCCACGCGTGCGCGTCGGATTGGCGGACGATGTAGTAGCCGCCGAGAGCGTTGAGCTCGCCGCCTTGGTAACCCATGACGACGCGCGCCGGCAAGCCGGCGGCGCGCAACATGCACGGTCAACGCCGACGCGTAGTGCTCGCAAAAGCCCTCGCGCGTCTCGAACAAGAACTCGTCGACGGGCTGCGCGCCGAGCGCGGGCGGCGTCAGCGTGTACTGAAACGGCTGCGACGCGCAGGTAAGTCCATCGCGCGCTCGATGATCGTCGGCGCCGCTCGGACTGATCGGTCAAGCCAGCTCGCGCCGAGCGCGCGCGCGCGCGGGCTGCTCTCCGTCCGGTAAGCGCGCGGAACACGTCGCGCTCGCGCTCGGTCAGCGGCTCGCGCGCGCTGTAGTCCGACGTGCGACGTGACGCGGTAATCGAGCCGGCGCGCCCGCGGGCCGCCGAAGAACGTGCCGAGCTGATAGTCGCTGCCCATGCGCAGCGAGTTGTCGCCGGTCGTCCAACGCTGCGGCATGTCGAGCGCGAACAGCCCAGTTGCGGCCGTTCGGCTCGAGCATGACGCGGTAGCTCGTCGGCTCGCCGCGATACTCGATCGTGTCGGCGACGCGCTCGCCGCGCGCATTCCCTGGCGCATCGACCACGTTCGGCCGTTGAAATTGCGTCAGCGACGGGCCGCGCCAGTAAAGCTCGTTGGCGCGCGGCGGCGGCCGCGTCGAACTCGACGCGAAACGCGACCTCGTCCGAGAGCCCGAGGTTCGGTGATGTCGCCGGGGCTCATCGTGTCGTTCAAGCCTGTGCGCGCCGCTGCTCGTGCTGCCGGGAATCGCCCACAGCGGGCCCGGCAGGCGCGGGAACAGCATGAACAGCACGACCATGACCGGCACGCGTGCAGCAAGCAGCCGCCGCTCGAGCGCGCCGGGCGTGCGATACGGCAGCAGCTCGCCGCGCCGGCCGATCTGCAGCAACGCCGACGGTCGTGAGCCACACCAGCAGCGAACAAATAGGCGGCCGTCGAGCGGCCCGCGCTCGCCGAGCAGGCTCGCGAACATCAAGAAATACGAGATCATGATCAGCACGAGCTGGTCGCGATGGTTGCTGCGACTCGAGGAACTTCAGCGCGACCATGACGACGAGCAGCGCGCTGCCGGCCTCGACGCCGTTCAGCGTCCGGTATCTGCAGCAGCACGGCGAAGAACGCGACGAACGCGAGCAGCAGGCGCAGCGAGCGCGGCGGCAGGCGGCCACCGTCGAATGCAGCGGCAAGCGCCACGCGATGCGTGATGAGCAGCGCGGAAATCCAGGCGGCAAGCGCCAACCAGTGCGGCAGGCTCGCGCCGATGACGATGCCCGCGGTCCAGAGGAGCGCTTGGTCTCGACGCGGCGATGGCGGAGCGTCGTGGCGGCGTGGCACTCATCTGCGGCGCTGCTCGAACAACGCCAGCGCCGCGAGGCACTCGGCGAGATGACGTCGACCAGCTGCCGAGCGGGATGGTCGTGCCGGGCACGCGCAGACCGAAGCTGCGCTCTTGCTGGCGTCGGCGTCGAGGCACCAGCGCGCGAGTTGCGAGAGCCTCGCTTCGACGTCGAGTTCCGGCAAGCACGTCCCACTCGAGCACACTGCGGCTCGCCCGTCGCCGCTCGAAAACTGCTTGAGCAGCAGCTGATCGCTGCGCGCATACGCTTTCCAGGCGATGCGCTGCGGCGGATCGCCGGGTTGCGCGGTGCGCAGGCCGGCGAAGTCGGCATCGCCGCGAGTCGGCGGACCGCGTAATCCGCCGCCTTCCCAGCTCGGCGGCAACGGCCGGCCGGCCGGCGCCGGTCGCGGATACACGAGGCAGCGAGCGTCCATGTGCACCCACGTCCAGGCCCGAAACAAGCGGCCCGGGTGTAGCGTGGCTCATCGCAAAGCGCTCGAGGGCGACCAATCCGCGCCGTGCGGTCGGCACCGCGAGACGCAGCGTCTTGCTTTCGCCGCGGCCGATATCGACCGGGCCCGCCGTGTGGCCGGATCGTGCAAGCTCGATCTCGTAGCGCGGCGACGTCCGCTTCGTTGCCGACCGCAATCCGAAACTCCGCGCGTTCGCCGGCGAACACAGGCCGCGCACCCGAGAACTTGACGTGCGTCCCGAGCAAATTGTTGTGGCAGTGATGCATGACCACGAGCGCGAGCGAGCCCAACAGGAATGTGAGCACGAAGCCGAGGCTCGCGCCGTAGTTCAACGAGCCGAGCAGCATCGCAAACACCATCGCGCCGAAGATCGCGCCGAAACGCGTCGGCAGGATGTAGATCCGGCGGCGTCGCAGCGTGAACCGCGAGCGGATCAGGCGCCTTGGCGCCGTCGCGCCCAATTGGCCGCCCGGCGTTCGCAGGCGCGACGTGAGCTCAAGGTACGGGGACGTTGGCTACGGACACGGCCGCTGCCGACATCGCGGTCCGACTCGAGCGAGCTGCCGTGGGCGATTTGTAGGCGATGAGCCGCGATGCTACCGAGTACCGCTTGGATGTCCTCGGGATGGACGCCGCCGTGCCCGGCCGATCAACGCCCACGCTTGGGCCGCGCGCACGAGCGCGATGCCGGCGCGCGGCGACAATCCGGCCGCGAATTCGCCGGACTCGCGCGTGTACGCGATCAGCGCCTGCACGTAGTCGAGCAGCGCTTCGGAGACGTGCACTTGCGCCACCTGCTCTTGAAGCCGCAGCAGCGCCTCGAGCGACAACACGGGCTGCAGCTGCTCGACGAGGACGCGGCGCTCCCCGTTCGCGAGCAGCTGGCGCTCTTCGCTCGGCGCGGGATAACCGAGCTCGATCTGCATGAGAAATCGGTCGAGCTGCGATTCGGGCAGCGGAAACGTGCCGATCTGATGCGCCGGATTGCGCGTCGCGACCACGAAGAACGGCGACGGCAGGGCGTACGTCGTGCCGTCGGCCGTCACCTGGCGTTCCTCCATCGCCTCGAGCAGAGCGCTCTGCGCTTTCGGCGTGGCGCGGTTGATCTCGTCGGCAAGCACGAGCTGCGAGAACACCGGACCTTTGTGGAACTCGAAGCGGCTGCTGTCGCGATGGAAAACCGAGACGCCGAGAACGTCCGCCGGCAGCAGAGTCGCTCGTGAACTGAATGCGCTGGTAGCTCAAGCCCAACGCTTTCGCGAGCGCGTGCGCGAGCGTGGTCTTGCCGACTCCGGGCACGTCCTCGATCAGCAGATGGCCGCGGGCGAGCAAGCAGGCGACGCCCAGGCTGCAGGTGCCGGCTCTTGCCGATGATGATCCGCTTCGAGCGCCTCGAGGACGGGCTCGATCAACGCCGTATGGGCGGTCGGCGTCGCACGGGCAGCGCGGAGCGTTGGACTTGCCATGATCGAATGGTCGCCTAAAAATGCTGGTCGCGACACCTCGCTCCGAATCAATTGTGAACCAGTGCGCACATCGACGCACTGTGCGCCGCGCAGCTACTCGAGCTCCGCGAGCTTCCCTAGCTGCTGCTCGAGCTGCTGGGCCCGCTGCGCGAGCTCTGCGACGCGCGCGTTCTCCTTCGCAACGATCTCTTCGGGCGCATTCGCGACGAAACTCTGATTCTCCAGCTTCCCGCGGCTTTTCGCGAGGTCGTCCTGCGTGCGCTTGAGCTGCTTACCGAGACGGTCGCGCTCGGCTTGCGACGTCGATCAAGCCGGCGAGCGGCACGAGGATGCGCATTGTGCCGAGGAGCGCCGTGGCCGCGCCGCGATCCGAACCGTTCGGCGGCAGCAACTCGATTCCGCTCAGGCCGGCGAGCTTTTTCAAGTAGGCGCCGTGGGTTTCGACGCGGGCGCGATCGGAATCCGTCGCGTCCGCTAGCCTGACGGCGAGCGCCGTCGAGCGGCTGATGTTCATCTCGCCGCGAATTTGCCGGACGCCGACGACGAAACCCTTGAGCCAGGCAATCTCTTCCTCGGCGTCGCGGTCGAGGGCGAAGCTGCCTTCCTCGGGGTACGGTTCGAGCATCACCGTAGCGCTCGCGGCTCCGGTCCTTTCACAAAGGGCAAGCCACAGCTCCTCCGTAACGAACGGTATCAACGGATGCAGCAGCTTCAGCAGCGCCGCCGAGCGTCTCGACGAGCGTAGCGCGGGCGGCATTGAGCGCGGCCGCGTCGGCATCGGGATCCGTGAGCACCGCCTTCGTGAGCTCGAGATACCAGTCGCAGAATTCATGCCAAGCGAACTCGTAGAGCGTCTGTGCGACGAGATCGAGGCGATACGTCGCAAAGCCGTCGTGCACTTCGCGCACCGCGTGATGCAGCCGCGACCGTATCCAGCGGTCCGCGATGCCGAGCTCGCTGCTCGCCGTGCGGTGCACCGTCGAATTGCGAGAGCACGTACGCCGAGGCGTTCCACAGCTTGTTGCAGAAGCGGTGATAGCCGTCGGCGCGGCCGAGGTCGAAGCGTGCGTCGCGGCCGGTCGTGGCGAGTGACGGCGAACGTGAAACGCAGCGCATCCGCGCCGAAGGCTGGAATGCCGTCCGGGAACTCCTTGCGCGTCGCGCGCTCGATCCCGGCCCGCAGGTGCGTCCTGCATCAGCCCTTCGGTGCGCTTCTTGCAGCAGCGTCGCCAGGTCGACGCCGTCGATGAGATCGAGCGGGTCCAGGATGTTGCCCTTGGACTTCGACATCTTCTGGCCTTCGTGATCGCGGACCAGCGCATGGATATAGACGTCGCGGAACGGAACGTCGCCGACGAACTTCAGGCCCATCATGATCATTCGGGCGACCCAGAAGAAGATGATGTCGAAGCTCGTGACGAGCACGCTCGTCGGATAGAACGTTGCAAGCTCCGGTGTGCGCTCCGGCCAGCCGAGCGTCGAGAACGGCCACAGCGCGGAGGAGAACCACGTATCGAGCACGTCCTCGTCCTGGCGCAGCGCGGCAGTCGGCACTCAAGGCGTACTTGCGATCGCACTTCCTCCTCGTCGCGCGCGACGTAGACGTTGCCTGCCTCGTCGTACCACGCGGGAATGCGGTGGCCCCACCACAGCTGCCGCGAGATGCACCAGTCTTGGATGTTGTGCATCCACTCGAAGTACGTCTTCGACCAGTTTTCGGGCACGAACCGCACGCGACCTTCCTCGACGGCCGCGATAGCCGGCTCGGCAAGCGGCTTAGTCTCGCACGTACCACTGGTCCGTGAGCATCGGCTCGACGACGACGCCGCTGCGATCGCCTCGCGGAATCATCGACACGTGATCGACGAGTGCCATCGAGCAAGCCCGCGGCCGCAAGGTCGGCTACGACGCGCTCGCGCGCAACGAAGCGGTCCAGCCCGCGGTACACAGGCGGAACGTTGTCGTTGAGCTGCGCGCTCTCGTCGAAGATCTCGAGCAGCGGCAAGCCATGCCGCTGGCCGACCTCGTAGTCGTTGAAATCGTGCGCCGGCGTGATCTTCACGCAGCCCGTGCCGAACTCCGGGTCGACGTACTCGTCGGCGATGATCGGGAATCGTGCGGCCCGTGAGCGGCAGGTGGACCTCGCTGCCGACCAGGTGACGGTAGCGCTCGTCCTCGGGGTGCACGGCCACGGCCGTGTCGCCGAGCATCGTTTCAGGACGGGTCGTCGCGACGACGACGTGCGCCGTCGCCGCTCACGAGCGGATAGCGGAGCCGCCAGAGCTTGCCGCGCTCCTCGGTGCTCAGCACCTCGAGATCCGACAACGCGGTGTGCAGCACGGGATCCCAGTTGACGAGGCGTTTGCCGCGATAGATCAGCCCCTCGTCGTACAGGCGCACGAACACCTCGATCACGGCGCGCGACAGCTCCGGATCCATCGTGAACCGTTCGCGCGACCAATCCACCGATGCGCCGAGGCGCCGCAACTGCTGCGAGATCGTGTTCCCCGAGCGCTCTTTCCATTGCCAAACGCGCTCGAGGAAACGCTCGCGGCCGAGCTCTCGTCTGGTCGTGCCTTCGCGATTGAGCATGCGCTCGACGACC
Organism: uncultured Gammaproteobacteria bacterium; assembly: GCA_963744305.1. Classification (GTDB taxonomy): domain Bacteria; phylum Pseudomonadota; class Gammaproteobacteria; order Steroidobacterales; family Rariloculaceae; genus FEN-1219. The sequence continues at coordinate 486,799 of CAVUTF010000009.1, read as the reverse complement.
ATTTGCGTCGCGATGCCGGCGTGATCCGTGCCGGGTTGCCACAAAGTATTGCGGCCGCGCATTCGGTGATAGCGGGTCAGCGCGTCCATGATCGTGTCCTGCAGCGCATGACCCATGTGCAGCGTGCCGGTCACGTTCGGCGGCGGAATCACGATGCAATAGGGCGCGCCGCGCCCGGACGGCGCGAAGTAGCCGGCTTGTTCCCAGCGGGCGTAGTGCCGAGACTCGATCTCTGCCGGCCGGTACTCCTTGTTCACGGCACCTCGTGCTGGCTGTGGTTGCTTAAGTGCTCGCGCAGGGTTGCGTCGATGAGCTCCGCGAGCAGCGTGTCCTGCTCCGTCGGTGGGAGCTGCGCCTGGCGCGACGACGATCTCGGTGAGCACGGGGACATCGAGTTGGGACATCGTGATCACACCTTCATGGTATTGAGCTTGTAGCCCCGGTCGCGGTAGAAGCGATAACGCTCGCGGCTCTGCTCGCGGCGGGCGGCGTCGCCGTCGACGACCTCTGCGACGCGCTGATAGCGGCTGAAGAACTCCGGGACGTCGGCGGCGAGATTGATCAACACGTCCCAGCGCTCGCCGACGGGCGCTTGCCGCAAGCCGATGATTACGGGCTCCTGCGGCGGCGCGGGCAGCTCATGCTGCACGATCCGATGCGGAATGAAGCTGCCCTGCAAGAACGTCCAGAGCAGCTCGTCGAGCTTGCGGGCCTCGACGTCCGAGGGCGTGTTGATGAAGACGTGCTGGCTCTGCTGCATCGCCTTGTCGGCGATTCTGCACGCCATCTTGAGCCGCGCATCGTCCGAGTCGCTCTCGATGATGTAGAAATCGACCTGAGTCACGGTCCGCGAGATCGAGTAGAAAATCGACGAGCAGCGGCACCGGCCGGCCGGTGGCGCCTTTGTTCGAGTTGGACCGCCACGCGACGCCGGCGATATCCAGATGCGCCCAGCGCAAGCCGTCGACGAAGCGCGACAGGAAGTTCGCGGCCGACGCTCGCGCCTCCCTCGCGCGTGCCCGAATTCGCGAAATCGGCGAAATTGCTGCGCAGCGATTCGCCGTACTCCTCGTTCACCGGCATGTGCCACGCGAGATCGAGTGAGCGCTCGCCCGCCGCGAGCAGCGCCTGCGCGAGATCCTCGTCGTTGCTGAACAAACCCGCATAGACGTGGCCGAGTGCCACGACGCAGGCGCCGGTCAGCGTCGCGACGTCGATGAAATAGCGCGGCTTGTAACGGCGCGCATATGTGATCGCGTCGCAGAGAATCAGCCGGCCTTCCGCATCCGTGTTCAGGATTTCGACGGTTTGTCCCGACATGCTCTTGACGATGTCGCCCGGACGCGTGGCCTGGCCGCCGGGCATGTTCTCGCAGCTCGGAACGATTGCGACTACGTTGCAGGCCGGCTGCAGCTCGCCGAGCGCGGCCATCGCGCCGAGCACGCTGGCCGCGCCGCACATGTCGAACTTCATCTCGTCCATCTTCGGCGCCGGCTTGATCGAGATGCCGCCGGTATCGAACGTGACGCCTTTGCCGCAGAGAGCGACTGGCGCGGCGCGTTGCGGCCCGCCGCGATACTCGAGCACGATCAGCCGCGCGGGCTCGTCGGCGCCTTGAGTAACCGACAGCAGCGCGCCCATGCCGAGACGCTCCATCTCGCGCTCGTCGAGCACCTTGGCCTCCATGCGCTTGTGGCGTTTTGCGATGTCCTTCGCGACAGCTCGCGAGATGGGATGGCGTGCAGACGTTCGGCGGCCGGTTGCCGAGATCGCGCGCGAGGTCCGCGCCGTTCGCGACGGCGGTGCCGACCTTGATGCCGCGCCGCGCGTCGCCGGCTGAGCCTGATGGCAGGCCGATGCCGAGTCGCGTCAACCGGCCTGCGGGGTCCTTTCGACTCTTGAGCTCGTCGAACCGATAGGCCGTCGCACGCGCCGCCTCGACCGTGGCACGCGCCGCAGCCTGCGCCGGGAGTGACACGGGAGGGTCGTACGCGAGATAGCTCATCGCTTCCTTGACGCCGCCGCCGCGCAGCGCCTGCACGGCCGACGCAAGCGCTCCTGCAAAGCGTTTTGCGCGTGAACTCCGCTGCGTTGCCGCAGCCGACGAGCAACCAGCGTTCGGCGGCGGTGCCTTGCGTGCGGTGAACCAGCGCGGCGCCGCCGAATCGGCTCGTCACGTCGCCGTTGCGCACGAGCTGCTTGACCATGCCGCGCGCCGCGACGTCGACTTCCTTGGTCGCGCCGCGCAACGCGCCGTCGTCGAATACCGGCAAAATCGCGCATTCGGTTCGTTGACTGGCAGGCGCCCCCGTCTTGACGGGAAACTCCATCCTCAAATCTCGCTTCAAGAACCGCTGCGCGAAGTGCTATCGTGTTGTAGTGCCGGGAAAAAGTGCAGCTTAGTGTATTCGATTCGCTGAAGGTACTGGGAACGGATGTCGCTTGAGTGAGTCTGATCAGCCGCTACATCTTCCGCGAAGCCTTCGGTGCGTGGTTGATCGTCATCGCGGTTCTGTTCCTCATCTTCATGACCAACCAGTTCGCCGAGATTCTCGGCGACGCCGCAGCCAACCAGGTGCCGCGAGACGCCGTGTTCGCGATCTTCGGTTTCACGTCCCTGCGCTATCTCACGCTGCTGATGCCGATCGCGTTGTTCTTGGGCGTGATGCTGGCGCTCGCGCGGCTCAACCGCGACGGCGAGATGGCGGCGCTGTCCGCCTGCGGCATCGGCCCGGCTCAGTTGCTCGTGCCGATCGGCACGCTGACGATCGTGCTCGCCGCGGGTTGAGCTGGCTCGCCTTCAGCGAGACCCCGGACGCCAGGCGGCGGATAGAGGAGATCAAGTTTCAGGCCGAGGAGAGCGCTCGAGCTCGCCGTGCTCGAGCCCGGGCGTTTCACGACGCCGGACTCCGGGGAGACCGTGCTCTACGCGCAGGAGGTAGTGGGCGACGAGATTCGTGACGTGTTCCTGCAGCGTCAGGACGGCGACCGCGTGATCGCCATCGTCGCCGATCGCGGCATTCGCACCGCAGGACCCCTCGACGGGCCAGCTATCCTTCGTGTTGTACGACGGGCGCCGTTACGAAGGCGTGCCCGGCGAGAGCGGCTTCTTCGTCGTCGAGTTCGAGGAGCACGGCATTCCGATGCGCACCAAGGCGGAAGAGAAGTTCGTCGAGGCCGTCGGCGGCAAGAGCACCGCCGCGCTTTTGAGGTCGGCAGAACCGCAGGACCGCGCGGAGTTGCAGTGGCGATTGTCCGCGCCGCTTTCGCTGTTCGTACTGGCGCTGCTCGCCGTGCCGCTATCCGATCCGCGCCGCGCGAGGGACGATTTGGACGCGTCGGCGCGGGGCTTCTCATCTACTTGATATACGGGAACCTGCTCGCGATCGGTCGCGTCTGGGTCGAGCGCGAGCGTGTTGCCGATTGGGTCGGCATGTGGTGGGTGCACGCGGTGTTCGCCCTGATCGCCCTCTAGCTTCTCGGGCGGGCAGCCGGTTGGTTTGCGCGCGCGCCGCTCGCGCCGGCCGGAGCGACGCCGTGACGCTGCTGCGCGGTTACATTCTTTGCGTCCCTGTTTCGCGGCGTGGCGCGACCCTCGTCGCGCTCGTCGCCATCACCGCGTGCATCGAGTTCGTCGGCCAGCTCAACGACGTCGGCACGGGCGACTACGGCATGCGGGAGGCGCTGACCTACGTCGCCTTGCGGATTCCCCGCGCCGTGTTCCGGACCTTGCCCGCGGCCGCGCTCATCGGCTCGCTGTTGAGCCTGGGCAACCTCGCCGTTCATCGCGAGCTCATCGTCATGCGAGCGAGCGGCATTTCGTCGCTGCAGCTGCTTTCGGCCGTAGGCTTCGCCGGGTTCGGCCTCGCGGTGCTGATGGCGCTGCTCGGCGAGTCGCTCGCGCCGTCGCTCGGCGCCTACGCGAACGAGGTGCGCACCGAAGCGTTGCAAGACGTGGACATCGCCGATGACCAGTCGACGTGGCTGCAAGGAAGGCGACCGCATCTTGAGCCTGCGGCGCCAGGCCGGCGACTTCGGGTACGGCGGCGGTGTGCTGCTGTTCGAGCTCGGTCCGGAGCACGCGCTCACGAAGGTCGCGCGCGCCGACTCTGCCGAGGTCGATTCGGCCAACCAATGGGTGCTCTCGAACTACGGCGAGACGTCGTTCGCGCCGACGGAGATCCGTGCTCGCACGGAGCGGGAATCTGCGCAAGACTACGGCTTGAATCCCGAGATTCTCGCTTTGTCGGTCGTGCGCGAGGACCTGCTCGATACCCCGGGACTGCAGCGCTATATCCGCTACTTGCAGGACAACGGCCTCGATGCGCGCGGCTATCAGATCGCGTACTGGTCGCGGATGGCGAAAGTCGTCTCCGTGGTGCTCATGACGGTTCTCGCGCTGCCGTTCGTGTTCGGCGGCCTGCGCTCCGCCGGTACGGGAGCGCGGCTATTGGTGGGACTCGTCATCGGTCTGAGCTACTACGTGATCGGGGATGTGCTCGCGCAGAGCGGTGAGGTCTTCGCTCTCGATCCCCGCATCGTCGCCTTCGCTCCGAGTGCGGTCTTATTGCTGATTACGGCGATCGCGCTGCTCCGGGTTCGCTAGATTCGTTTGCTCGCGAATCACGCGTGTGCGCGACAGCCGATCGTGCCAACAAAGCCCTTGGGCGTCCCACAGACTCCACCAGTAACCAAGTCCAACCGGCAAGGCGGCGAGCCACGCGGCAAAGAACCGCGCCGTTGCCCGCGCAGCTGAGACCGGCCCGCCATCGTTGCTGACCACGCGAATGCGCCACGCGCGCATGCCCAAGGTTTGACCACCGTGCGTCCAGAACCCGAGATAAAAGAGCGCGACCAAAACGAGCAGGCTCGCTTCGAACCACCAGGTCTGCGGATCGACTGCCCGCGCGCCGCGCGAGAGCACCACGATCAGTGTGAAGGCGAGCAGAACCCCCGCAAGCACCAACCCGTCGTAGACGAGGGCCGCCAACCGGCGCGCCAACGATGCCGGCTCGGGGCTGCGCTCCTGGGTCGCGCCGAGCGATGCAAACTGGCTCAAGATTTGAAACGTCGTCGGATGACGGCTCGAGTCTAGCAAGGCGAGGGACCGGCCGGCGAAAGAGCGTGCATCGGCTCATCAGTGACGCCATTGCTTGCTGGCGCCGGGGCCCTGTGCTACATAATTCGCCACCTCAGAGAACACTTCAGTCGTTTTTTTCAAGACATTGTCTGCCAAGGTATTTCTTATGACGCGCAGCCATGCTCCGGCCAGTCCGAGACCGACCGTAAAACCGCTCACCGCGGCCGTGGCGGCCGTGCTCGGCTCGACCTACTCGACCGGGCCATTGATGGCCCAAGTCCAGGTCAACATCGAGGAGATGGTCGTGACGGCGTCGCGGCGCCAAACGACGGTGCAGGAGCTGCCGTTCAATATCGCGGCAGTGAGCGGCGACACGCTCGAGCAGCAGCGCCTCACGGATCTCACGGAGTTTTCCCGGACAGTCCCCGGCCTGGCCGTGGTGGACTCCGGGCCGCGCGCCTCTAATCTCATGACGGTGCGCGGCCTCAACGTGCTGTCTTTGAACGCCAGCGAGTTCTTGGACAACAGCAGCGGAGACACCGTAGCGACGTATCTCGGCGAGACGCCGCTGTATTTGGACTTCAAGATGATGGATCTCGATCGCGTCGAGGTCCTAATTGGCCCTCAAGGTACGCTGTATGGCGCCGGCACTCTCGGCGGCGCAGTGCGGTACATTCCCACGGCGCCCGATACGCAAGCGTTCTCCTTCGATGTCCATGGCGACCTGTACAGCCTGTCGCAGGGCAGCGATTTGGGCTACACGGCTGACGCGACCGTCAACGTGCCAATCGGCGAGCGCTTGGCGTTTCGCGGAACGGTGGGCTATTTCGATGACCCCGGATTCATCGACTATCCGTACGTCGTTCGTCAACCCGGCGTGTCCAATCCGCAACCGGACTTGACCGACGCCTCCGCCGTGGCGGCGAACCTGCGCCGGGAGGAGGACGCCGATTGGGAACAGACGACCGCCGGACGATTGGCATTGCTATGGACCGCTTCAGACGCCGTGGACGTGACGCTCAATTACTATTTCCAGGACCAGGACGTCGGCGGCCGGACCGTGAATCATCGCGAAGCGTTCCAAACCGGCAACTATGAGTCGGGCTCCCGCTTTCTCGAGCCGAACGACCGCGAGAACGAGCTCTTGAGCGTCGAGGTCATCGCCGACCTCGGTTTCGCAGCGCTGACTTCGGCCACGGGCGTGTCGGAGTACAACCAGGTCGGGCAGCGCGATCAAACTGACTTGCTGCTCGACTTCGAGTACGGCTACGAGAATTTTCCGTCGTTCGCCGCTTACACGCGTGAGGTATCGCGGGAGGAGCGCGTGAACCAGGAGGTGCGCCTCGTTTCGACCGGCACTGGGGCGTGGAACTGGATCGTCGGCGTGTACTACAACAAGCTCGAGCTCAACGCGAGCAGTGAGGAGTTCACTCCGGGTTATCCGGCTTTCGCGGGTATCTCGGTCCCCACCGGCGATCTCGAGTATCGGCAGCTGACGTTCGACGAGCTGACCGAGCAAGCGCTGTTCGGCGAAGTCAGCTATCAGATCAACGAACGCCTTGGCGTCACGATCGGCGGCCGCCAATTCGATTACGACGAAGATCAAGTGATCAGTTTCGAGATCCCGCTCGTCGGACTCTCGAACTCTCAGGGCAACGGCGCCGGTGACGATGGCTTCCTCGGCAAGGTCAATCTCGCCTACGACTTCAGCGACGACGTCATGGGCTACGTGACGCTCAGCGAAGGGTACCGTCTCGGCGGCGTGAACTCGGTGGCGCCTTGCATATTGCCGCTGCCTCCTGGGCAGAACATCTGCGCGCTGCCTGACGAAGTGCTGATCGAACCCGATCGAACGACGAATTTCGAGGTCGGCGTCCACAGCACGCTGCGCGACGGCAGCTTGCTCGTCAACGGCTCGATCTACACGATCGACTGGGACGACATTCAAACGCTAAGCATCACGCAAAACGGCGCGATTCCGATCACCGTGAACGGCGGCAGCGCACGCAGCCGCGGTGTCGAGCTTGGCATTCAGTCGAGAGGCATGGAGCACTGGACGCTCAGTGGCGCCTACGCCTACAACGAGGCCGAGCTGACGACGGATGCGCCCGGTCTCGTGGACGGGGAAGACGCATTCTCGGGCGATCGATTGTCGGGGACGCCGCAGCATCAAGGGAGCTTCTTCGCGAACTACGTCCGCGGCTTATCGAATGGCTGGGACCTCGATGCTGCGTACGGGTTTACGTTTTCGAGCAACGTCTTGACGAAAGTTGGCTTGCGCAACAACGGTGAGACGCTCGGGGGCTTCACCATTCACAGCGCCTCCGTCGGGGTCAGCAACGACCGCTGGTCGGCGACGCTCTACGCCGACAATCTCACCGACAAGTTCGCGGAGACCTCGGTGCGCCTGGATCCGAGCTACGTTCGCGATATCGCCAACTTCGAGCTCCGGCGCTACTACCGGCACGTGATCCGGCCCCGCAGCCTCGGTATAGAATTCCGCTACCGCTTGGGGGAATAGGCAGAGACTCCGATCGCAAGCGCAACGAGAGAAGAAGTCGAGCGCTGGCATCGCGAGGCGGAGCGGCGGTTGAGTCGCCGCGACTACCGGGGGGCCGAGATCGCTTGTCTCGAGGTGCTCGCGCGCGAGCCGGCGCATGCCGACGCGTTGTTCCTGCTCGGCATGGTCGCTGTCGCCGGCGAAGAGCTCGGCAAGGCCGCCGAGCTCGTCGGTCGAGCGCTCGCGCTCGCACCGGACCGCGCCGAATACCACGCACAGCACGCGCGCTGCTTGGCTCGTCTCAAGCGGGAGCCCGAGGCGCGCGTCGCAGCAGAACGCGCGCTCGCCCTCGAGCCGCGCGACGCGCTCACGCTCGATACGATCGGGGTGGTCCTCTCGCGCTTGGGAGCGCACGAGCGCGCGGTCGAGGTGTTTCGCCGCGCCGTTCTCGCGGCACCGCGCGATCCAAGCTTCCAGTTCAACCTCGCGGCGTCGCTGCGCTTTCTCGGCCGCTTCACAGAAGCCGAGCAAGCCTATGAAAACGTCATCGTGCTCGATCCGACATTCTTTCGCGCTCAGTCGGCGCTTTCGGAGCTGCGCAGGCAGACGCCGGAAAGCAATCACGTGGCGCGGCTACTCGCGGCGCTGGAGAAAGTGGGGACCAACACGGACGCCGAGCTGCACCTTCGCCATGCGCTCGCCAAGGAATACGAAGACCTCGGCGACTGCGACGCGGCGTTCGAGCATCTTGCGGCCGGCAAGGCGAAGAAACGCGCGCAATTGCGCTACTCGATCGAGGATGATCGAGCGTTGTTCGAGAAGGTGCAGGCACTGTTCGATCGGGCGCGAATCGCGCGAGGCGCGGACGGTTATTCGAGCTCGGAGCCGATCTTCGTCGTCGGCATGCCGCGAACCGGCACGACGCTCGTCGAGCGAATTCTGTCCAGCCATTCGATGGTGTTGTCCGCAGGAGAGCTGCAGAATTTCGGGATCTCTCTGAAACGCTTGGCAGGAACGCCGTCGAAGCGTGTCCTCGACGAGCACACCTTGGAACGCGGCGTGGAGGTCGACTTCGCCGCGCTCGGTGCCGAGTACGTCGCGAGCACTCGACCGTTGACGGGCAGCACGCCGCGGTTCGTCGACAAGATGCCGCTGAATTTTTTCTACATCGGATTCATTCACTTCGCGCTTCCGAAGGCGAAGATCATCTGTCTGCGGCGCGGCCCGCTGGACACTTGTCTCAGCAACTTTCGCCAGATGTTCGCGGTGGGCTTCTCGTACTACAACTATGCGTACGACCTCGAAGACATCGGGCGCTACTACGCGATGTTCGATCGATTGATGAGCCATTGGGCCGACGTCTTGCCCGGCAAGGTGCTGCAGGTCGCCTACGAGGACTTGGTTCGCGATCAGGAAGCGCAGACGCGGCGGCTGCTTCAGTTCTGCGGTCTGGATTGGGAGCCGCGCTGCCTCGATTTTCAAGACAACGCCGCACCCGTCGCCACCGCGAGCGCCGTCCAAGTTCGCGAACGCTTGTATGACACCTCGATCGGGCGCTGGCGGCGCTATGCCGACAAGCTTCGACCGCTGATCGCTCAGCTCGAAGCCGAAGGCATCGCAACGGGCGAATAGCCGCGCTAGCGGACGAGCTTTTTGAATCTAGGATTGCTGCGGATGTAGGCGGCGACGAACGGGCAGCTTGGCACCACGGCCAAGTCCTCGTCGAGCGCGTACTGCAGCGCGTGCTCCGCGAGCCGCGACGCGATGCCCTGACCCCGCAGAGGCGGCGGCACGAAGGTGTGATGGTAGTCGAGTGTCGCAGCGTCGACGCGCGCGTACTCGAGTACGGCGAGTCCGTCGGCGAGCGCGACGACGAAGCGACTGTTCTCAGGCTCGTGACTGACTTTCACGTCTGCGGCGCGTCATCTAGTCGGCGTCGGGCGCGTTGCAGGGCGGGCTCAAGCCTTCGAGGAGATCCCGCGCGATGCGTTCGCGCTGCGCGGCGTCGGCCTCTTTCAACACGCCGATGGTGTTCGCGTAGTGCATTTGAAAGCAGTCGTTGCGCGGGTGCTGCTTGAACGCCTTCGACAAGTCCTCGGCTGCGCCGACGAACAAGGGCTCGTAGATCGGCGGCGCGCCAGGCTCGATCGAGCGCGACGCAACCACGTAGACACCGGGCAGCGGTTTGAACTTGGTGTCCCAGACGTAGACCCGAAGCTCATACGCCTGGCCGGACTGTCCGGCGAAGGTCACGGTGTCGATCTTGGTGGTTCTTGCCACGTGCTACCTCGCAACGCGCGATTGTAGCCGGTCGAAACCGGCAGCCAAGCAATGGGATCCATCGGTTCCGAGCGCGGGGCCCCAACCTTGCTCGGGCACCCGGCTCGACTTGCATCCAGAGGCGCCGCAGGGTCAGAATCGTTCCGCACCGCATGGCGTTGGAGTCGTGGCGGTGTTGACACTCGAGGGAGTGGACCCGCGAGCCGAACAGTACGCTCCGCTGTAGCGGATTGACGACAACACGACAAAAGCCGATCGTTGACCAGCGCGTTTAGCCTAGGGGGGACCATGGCGCATCGAATAGATCTGAAAGCTTCTTTGAGCTTCGCGAGCGGCCTCGTCGCGGCCGTCTGCGCGGCCGGCGCGCAGGCTCAAGACAGCGCGCTAGAGGAAATCTTCGTCACCGGCTCGCGCATCAGCCGCCAAGGCTTCGATGCGCCGACGCCCGTCACGTCGATCGACAACGACTACCTCATGGATCTCGGTTTCGTCAACGTCGGTGCTGCCGTGCAGCAACTGCCGACGAACAAGGCGACCCTGACTCCCGAGACGAACGGGTTCGGCAGCTTCAACGTCGGCGCGCAGATTGCGAATCTGCGGGCCGCTCGGCGCGGCTCGCACGTTGACGCTCGTCGATGGCCGCCGCCACATCGCAAGCACCGACACCGGCAACGTCGACTTGAATCTGATTCCGCCGCTGCTGCTCGATCGAACGGAGATCGTCACGGGCGGCGCGTCGGCCGCCTACGGCTCGGATGCCGTCGCCGGCGTGATCAACGTGATCCTCGACAAGGACCTCGAGGGCGTGCGCTGGCAAGCCGACATGTATCAGTCCGCGGAAGGCGACGGCACGTCGCGGCACGTCTCCGCGGGCGGCGGTACTTCCCTGTTCGGCGGCCGCGGGCACTTGATCATCGGCGGCGAGTACGAGGATGCCGAGGGCGTGGATTCGTGCGTTCTGACGCGCGATTGGTGCCGCAACCTGCCCGGCATCGTCACGAACACGCCCGGGGCCACTGCGATTCCCGGCGCGCCGCGCAACATCATCACCGAGGATGTCGTGCTCGGAAACATGACGTCGGCCGGCATGATCGTTGGCGGCGCCGCGGCGTTGGCGCCCACGAGCCGGCTGTACGGCCTCCAATTCGATGCCGGCGGGAATCCGATTCCATTCACGTACGGTTCGCCGCGCGAAGCGCAGTTCGTAATCGGCGGCGACGGCTTCTCGCGCTACGAGACGACCAATCCGCGAACGCCGGTCGAGCGCGCCAGCCTCTACACGCATCTGAGGTTCGACGTGACCGACGCGACGACTCTGTTCTTCGAGACGTCGTTCGGCATGGCGGAGGGTCACAATCTCGGGGCGGCACGCTGGTTCAACGGCGCCCAGGCGATCACGATCAATCGAACGAATCCGTTCATTCCGGCGCCGATCGTCACGCTCATGGATGGGGCGGCCGGCGCGGCGGACGACATCACCTCGTTCCGGCTTGGCAAGCACTGGGACGATTGGGGACGCGTCGAGAGTCACTCCGACAACGAGATTTATCGCCTCGTGGTCGGTGCGGAAGGCGACATCGATGACAATTGGAGCTGGGACGCCTACTATCAGCTCGCCTACGACAGCCGCCATCAATTCCTGCTGCGCCAGCCCATCAACGCCAACTTCAATCGCGCGCTGAACGCCGTTACGAATCCCGCGAACGGTCAGCCGGTCTGCGCGGATCTGCTGAGCACGAATCCGACGGTCCAAAACGCCGCTGCGGGCTGCGTCGCGATCAATCCTTTCGGGCTGAACCGCTGGGACCCGGCCGCGCGCGACTACGTGCTCGGCACGCTGCACGAGTGGTACAAGATGAACGAGTACGTGCTCGCCGCGAACGTGCAGGGCGAGGTTTTCGAGGTCGGCGGTGGACCGATCGGGGTCGCAGCCGGCATCGAGACTCGGCGCGACAACGGCGCGGTCACCCACGACGAGTGCTCGCGCAGCTCCTGCTATTGGCAGAACTTCGGCGACGACTTTCGCGGCAAGCTCAAGGTGATGGAAGCCTACGGCGAAGCCGCCATCCCGTTCATCAGGGACAGGCGCGGCGCCGAGCTCCTCGAGCTCGACGTGGCGCTCCGGCAGACCCACTACCGGAACGACCAACCCGGACATTACGAGTACTACAACAACGGCACGATCGCCTACGTCGGCGATCGCTCGAGCACTATCGATGCGACGACGTACAAGTTCAGCGCCATGTACGATCCCACCGAGTGGCTCCGGTTCCGCGCGACTCAGTCGCGCGACATTCGTGCGCCGAACTTCTCCGAGCTTTACGAGCGAACCGAGAGCGTCGGCTTTGCGGGCCAGGTGAACCCGTGGACCGGTGCGACCGATCTGCCGCTCGTCGCGAACACGGGTAACGTGGACGTGAAGGAGGAGGAGGGCGACACGGAAACCTTCGGCATCGTGTTCTCGCCGAACTGGAGCTGGGGCGAGGGCTTCAGGCTGTCGCTCGACTATTGGACCATCGAGATTCATGACGCGATCGCGCGCGTGGGGACCAACCCGGGAACGGGCATCGTCGACCAGTGCTTCCTCGGCAACGCGCTGCTTTGCACCTTCATCGACGGCGAGGGGCCGGGCGGCGTGATCACGAACATCCGCAACACGTTCCTGAACCTCGACGTTTACTCGACGAAAGGTGTCGACCTCGAGGCTCTGTATCAGTTCGACTTGGACGGCGGCGCCACTCTGGGCTTCCGCTTCTTCGCGACTCGCACGGACGAGGTGATTACGACCCTCGCCGGAGTAAGGACGGATCAGGCGGGCGTGACGGGCCCCAATGCGTTCGGCCAGCCCGAATTGGCGCTGAACGGCACGGTGAGCTACGACCGCGACCGCTGGGGAGTCTCGCTGCAGACGCGCTACATCGACAGCGGCATCTACAACTCCACCTGGAGCGATCCCACGCAGCCGGGCTACAACCCCGCTAGCCCGTTGAGCGTGAACGACAACACGATCGACAGCTGGACGTGGGCGACGTTGTCGGGCCGCTATCGATTGCCGATGAGCAGCGACCGCTCGTGGGAGTTGTTCGTGACGGTGAACAACGTGTTCGACGAGGATCCGCCGCTCGCTCCGGACGGCGCGTATCCGACGAACGCCGCGTTCTACGATCAGATCGGGCGCGCGTACCGCGTGGGTATCCAGGCGGACTTCTAGGCAGACTCAATCGTTCATTTTTGGGGGAGCGCACCGGCGCTGGCTAGATGGCCAGCGCCGGGTCTACGATGCAATTGAGGAATCCGAAATGGTAAGAATGCTGTCGCGTGCGCTAGCGCTCGGGGCGTGCGTTTTTTGGTTTGTGCCGGCCTCCTGGGCGCATCACTCCGCGGCGCAGTTCGACTTTGCCCAGACGGTCCGCGTCACGGGCGTCGTGAAAGAGATGCGCGTGGCCAATCCGCACATCGCACTGTTTCTCGAAGTGGCCGACGACAAAGGTAAGCGCGTGATCGAGTTCGAGGGCCACAGCCGCAACAACGTCTATCGACGCGGGTGGCGCCCCGAGATGGTCAATGTCGGCGACACGATCAACATCGACATCGCGCCGGCCCGATCAGGCGAGGACGGCGGCTATGTCAAGACCTTCGTGTTGAAGGACGGCAAAGAGTTCTAGCCTGATGGCCGCACAGCGTATGCACCCGCTGCCCGCCGCGCGCAGTGGCGTGCTCGCGGTCGGTGTACTCGTCTTCGCGGGCGCCTGGGCCCAGGACGGAAGCTCGCCGCCCGACCTTACCGGCATCTGGACCACGTACCGCGCCGAGGCCGGCGGGCGCGCGCCCAACTGGCCCGCGGACGCGCCATACACCGAGGAAGCGCGCGCGAAAGTCGCAGCTTACAAAGCTCTCGTCGAGCCACGTGGGGAGATCCCCGGAGAGTTTTGCGTCGGCCGAGGCATGCCCGCATCGATGTTGTCGTCGGGCGGCTATCCGATGGAGATCATCCAGCGCCCCGAGCAGATTACGATCATCTACGAGCTCTACACGGAAGTGCGGCGGGTGTACCTCGAAGGTCCTCCGGTAGACCCGCGCGATCTCTTCGCGACTCGCAATGGCCACTCGACGGGGCGTTGGGAAGGAGATGTGCTGGTTGTAGAGACGGCGTTCCTCAAGGAGGCCGTGGATCAGGCATCTCCCCATAGCGAGGAGGCGACGATCACGGAACGCTATCGGCTCGGTGTCGACGACGCCGGCAAGAAGATGCTCACCGCGGAGCTCACGCTCGTCGATCCGCGCTTCTACACGGCGCCCGTTTCGGTGACGAAGACGTGGTCAGCGATGGAAGGCGGACGGATGCTGCTGTACGAGTGCACGGAGCCCACGTGGGAGGAGCACCTCGAGGAGCTGCAGCGCGAGGCTGATGCACGGGCGACGACGCCGAGCGCATCAGCGCAATGAGCTCGCCGTTCCGTCCCGCCGAGTTAGAGAGGAATACGCGACGGGCGATCAGCGCCGGGACGGTTTGCCGGAATTGTCGTAAGGGTTGAAGCCACCCCCGGTGTCGCGGCCGGATTTCTTGCGCTTGAGCGGCCGCCCCTGGGTGTCTCGGGCCATCGATTTACCGGCTTTCGATCGGCCGCCGGTCGGCACGAGTCAGCTTGCTCGATCGCGAGCTCGTCGTTCTACAGTTTCTGTAGGAGGCGCGAAGTCTTGTCGCTGTCGCTGCTGTCCCATTCCCAGCGCGTGCCGTTCGGCTCTTCGACGACCTTGCCTGCCGGGTTCTCCTTGATCGACCGAATCCACTTGTCGGCAGTGGGCATCCTTTGTCACCGCATGGTTGAACTATGCGGGCTAGTGTATGATTCTGCAGGGCTTTTTCGACCCGGCCGTCGTGATGGAAGCCGCCTTTGGCATGCGACCACAAGGCTTTCAGTGGCGCGGTGCTGTATCGATGTTCGGGCCGCGCTGGGATTGAAAGCCGTCGATTCCGACCTGCTCGGACTCATGCAGGTTCCACCTTGGGCACTTCGGTGGAGTTTTGAAATGGCATGTGACCGAGATGAAATAGGTGCCGCCAAGAGGTTCCCGAAATGAGCACGTCGAGTGTTGACCCTCTTACGCGCACAGCGTATACGGGCAGGACTCGACGCTTTCGCAAGTCACCCATGAACCATTCGGCCCTCGCCGGGCACAACGGTGAGGAGGCCTCATCGGTGGAGTTTTGTTGTCGCTAGGCAGTGCATTCGCCGCACAGCGGACGCTTGATGCCGTTCTAACGTTGGAGCACGCGCGGGAGCGCGCTGCCCGCGTCAGCGGCGTCACCTATGACCTCTCTATTGAGCTTGACGGCGGCGGACGCGACTACACGGGCGTCGTCAGCGTCGGGTTCGAGCTCGCGGACGCTGGCGCTGACCTCACCATAGATTTCGTGGGAGGCAGCATCGCCACCCTCGAGATCAACGGCGCGGCGAGCGAGCCGGCATACAACGGCTATTTCCTCTTGCTGCCCGCTGCGGCGCTCAGAGTCGGCGCCAACCGTGTGACGATCGGTTTCTCGCATCCGTACAGCTCGGACGGCAGCGGCCTGTACCGCTTCGTCGATCCCGAGGATGGCCGCGCGTACCTGTTCACGGATTTCGAGCCCTATAACCAGAACCGGCTGTTTCCGTCGTTCGATCAACCTAACTTGAAGGCGAGGTTTTCGAGCCGCGTCACCGTCCCGAGCGATTGGCAGGTCGTGTCGGTCGTACCGGCGGAGAGCGCCGTCGCGGTGGATGGCCGCAAAGTGTGGACGTTCCCGGCCTCACCGCCGATCAGCACGTATGTCTTTGCGCTGCACGCGGGCCAGTATCACGTTTGGGAATCCGAGGCGGGCGGTATCCCGCTGCGGCTGTTTGCGCGGGAGTCCTTGGCGCGCTACGTCAATCCCTCCGAGTGGTTCTCGGTCACTCGGCAAGGTTTCGAGTTTTTCCAGCGCTATTTCGACGTGCCGTATCCGTTTCGAAAGTACGATCAGCTCATCGTTCCGCATTTCAACTTCGGCGCGATGGAGAACGTCGGTGCCGTGACCTTCACCGAGCGATTCGTGCACCGGCGGCGCCGTGACGCGGCAGCAGCGCCGCGGTCTCGCGAGTGTCTTGCTGCACGAGATGGCGCACATGTGGTTCGGCGATCTCGTCACGATGGATTGGTGGAACGGGCTGTGGCTCAACGAGTCTTTTGCGACGTTCATGGCGACGCTCGCAATGACCGAGGCGACCGAGTTCTCCGACGAGCTCGAAAATGCGTATCGCAGCACGGTGGGCGCATACCGCGCGGATGAGCGCGACACGACGCACCCCATCGAGCTGCCGGTGCCGAACACGGACAGCGCCTTCTCGAACTTCGACGCAATTACGTACGAGAAAGGCTCCGCGACTCTCAAGCAGCTCAATCACCTCGTGGGCCCGGAGGCCTTTCGGCGCGGAGTGTCCGCGTACTTGAAGCAGCACGCCTACGGCAACACCGGTATCGAGGATTTCTTGGGCGCCATCGCGCGGGCAGCCGAACGCGATCTGCAGGGGTGGGCGCGCGAATGGCTCAACGAGGCGGGCGCAAACTCGATCGAGGTCGACCTACGCTGCGAACGAGGCGCGATCGCAGGGCTCGCCGTCCTGCAAACAGCCCCGACCGGTTGGCCCACGCTGCGGACGCATCGCAGTCAGCTCGGACTTTATGACTTTGACGGCGCGAGCGTAGCGGTGCGCACGCTGCCCGTCACCTACGCCGGAGCGCGCACGGAAGTCGCGGGCATGAACGGCACACGCTGTCCCGACCTGGTCTACGCGAACCACGGCGACTGGGATTACGTGCGGGTCGCGCTCGATCTCAAAACGGTAACTGCTCTAAGCGGTCGGCTGCAGCACTTCGACGACGCGCTAGCAAGGTCGATGCTGTGGCAAGGGGTTTGGGATCTGGTCCTGACCGCGCGCCTGTCGGTGACCGAGTTCGTCGACTTCGCATTGACGAATCTAGCGGCCGAGCGCAACGAAGGGATCGTGCCGCAGGTGCTTGGCACGTTGCAGATGGCCTTGCGCTATTTGCAACTGCTGGATGCTCATACCGAAGTCGGGCCGCGCGTCGAGGCGTTTCTCTGGGAGCAAACGCACGCGAGCGTTGCAGGGAGCGACCGCCAGATCCAGATGTTCGACGCCTACGTGAATACGGCCGCAAGCGCGGCGGGTGTGCAGCGGTTGGCCGCGTTGCTCACCGAGACGACGGAACCACCGAGCGGCATCAAGCTCGACCAGGACAGACGCTGGAATGTGCTGCAGGGGTTGAGCGAAGCTGATCATCCGCGCCTGGACGGGCTGCTCGCGGCGGAACGATCCCGCGACGCGTCCGATCAAGGACGGCTGCGGTCGCTCGCGGTGCAAGCGACGCGCCCGAGCCTCGCCGTGAAACGCGCCTGGCTCCAACGCGTGCTCGAGGATCCCGACTTGACGCTCGCGGATGCGCGCGCCGCCGCGGCCGCGGTGTTCCCGGCGAGTCAACATCGTTTGCATGCGGAGCTCAGCGAGGAGATTCTGCACGGGCTCGACGTACTCAACCGCAACCGAGTGCAAGGCTACTTTTCGTCGTACGCGAACGGCTTCCTGGGCTCGTTCTGCGACGCGGGCTACCTACAGCGGCTCGATTCCGCGATCGCAGCATCCGGCTCGCTGCATCCGATTCTGCAGCGCGGTTTGCGCAACACTCGCTTCGAGGTCGCTCGGTGCATCGCGATCGGCGCAACGCAAGCCCAACGAGCTGGCCGCTGATTCTCGAAGTTCGCGCCAAAAAAAAGAGCCCGACCTTATGGGCGGGCTCTTCAGGGGGCTTCAAGATCTCCAAATCGGGGAGGAAATCGTTAAAGCGGACAAGAGTATATCGTTCAGTGTTTGCCCGATGGGTCAAGAAGTGTTAAGCCGATGCAACTGAGCAGCCGTGCGGTCCCCACGGCCGTTTGCGACCGTCGCCGGATATCGCCGTGGCCCGGAAAAGCCTGCGAGAACGGTCGCTCCCGAGCGTGCTCTCGCTTCGGAGGAGAGGGTCCGAGCGCAAGTTCGTAACAATTGGTTACGACTCCGAAGAACCCAGTTCAATAAAGTTCAGTTCATGCGGTGCGCGCACCGTCCACTCCGAGGCGAACGTTGACCCCGCCAGGCTGAACGATGAGCGAGAAACACTTCGTCGACCCCGCATGTCGATCTTTGGCTGAGCATTTCTATCCCAAAGCGACGCATGCCCAGCTCAGGGATCTCGCCGAGCTTTTCCAGAGCGCGGCCGAAGACTTTGGCTTGAGAGTTCGTGCCCAAGAACGAAAGCTACCGCGTTTGGTCGACGCTGTTGCGGCCGTTTCTCCGGAAACCGGCGTAGACATGCTGGAGCGTCTGAACAGGCGCATTCGCCGCGCGGAGATCGCGTACGCAAAGGCGCTCGTAGAGCTCTACCCGGTAAACTCCAAAGCGATCTATCTGATGAACGGCAAGCACCGCATAGCGTGCACCGTGATCGGCCACAGATCCGACCGAATCAAGATTCGCAGTCGTTCAGGCGTGGAGCGTTATGTGCGCGGAAGTCAGGTAGTGCCGCGGGATCGCGTGGACGCTTCCGAATAACTGGCGAGTGGCAGTGCGAAGGCAGGAACACAGCCGGCTTCACCTTATTACGGAGGGGTCGGCAGGAGTGGGGAAACTGCTACCGCTGGGGATGGCGAGACGCGTTCTTGCAGCTTTGAACGCTACAATTCCGCCGGTGTGACACACACGCGGTGGGCAATACGCGAGCCGGACCTGAGCTAGTTGCGGCACACGCGCTCGGGCTGTGCGCTGCCAGACCATTGTTAAAATGGCGCTCCCTGGGGGAATCGAACCCCCGTTTTAGCCTTGAGAGGGCCACGTCCTGGACCGCTAGACGAAGGGAGCGCGGGTGCCGCGCGAGGGCTGCTATGATACCGGCCTTTCGGGCACGGCGAAACCACGGAATCTTTTGAACGACACGGATCGTAGAGTCGCGTCCCGGCCCAGTCATCGTCTCTCGCTCGGAGCACAACATCAGCCGGGCGAACATCTCGCCAAACGCGCTCAAAGTGCTGTACCGGTTGAAGAACGCCGGCTTTCGAGGCATTCCTCGTCGGCGGCGGTGTGCGCGACCTTCTGCTCGGCCGCCATCCGAAAGACTTCGACGTCGTTACGGACGCGGATCCGGACCAGATTCAGGAGTCTGTTCCGCAACTGCCGGCTGATCGGTCGGCGCTTCCGGCTTGCTCATGTGCGCTTCGGCCGCGACATCGTCGAGGTGGCGACCTTTCGCGCCGCCGGAGCCGACCGTGTCCCCGAGGCCGACGACGATCGCGCGCATTCCGACAGCGGCCGCATTCTGCGCGACAACGTGTACGGGACGATCGACGAGGATGTTTGGCGCCGCGATTTCACGGTCAACGCGCTCTACTACAACATCGCCGACTTTTCGGTATTGGGATTACACGTCGGGCTTCGAGGACGTGCGCGCCCGCACGCTGCGCCTGATCGGCGATCCCGAGACGCGTTATCGCGAGGATCCGGTGCGCATGCTGCGTGCCGCACGGTTCGCGGCGAAGCTCGATTTCGCGCTCGCGCCCGAGACGGCGGAGCCGATCGCCGACGCTCGGCAAATTGCTCCGCGACGTGCCGCCGGCGCGGCTTGTTCGACGAGCTGCTCGAAGCTGTTTCAGAGCGGGCACGCCGTGAGAGCTTCGAGATGCTTCTGCAGTACGATTTGCTGCGGTACCTGTTCAACGACACGAGCGAGCTGCTCGAATCGCCGAGCCGCGAGCCAGATGTCGACGTTCATCCGTGCGCGGATTCGCAACACGGACGAGCGCATTCGCGACGACAAGCCGATCACGCCGATGTTCTTGTTTGCCGTGTTTCTGTGGTTTCCGATCAAGGAGCTCGCTGCGCGGCTGCAACAGGAAGGCTGGAGCGACGGGCAAGCGATGCTCGAAGCGAGTCATCGGATCGTGGCGCAGCAGCAGACGTTGTTCCCGCGGCGTTTCAGCGCGCCGATGAAAGAGCTGCTCGCGCATGCAATGGCGGCTTGTGAGCGCGCGCGGCTCGCGAGCGGCAAGGCTGCTGCAGCACAAGCGTTTTCGCGCGGCCTACGACTTTCTCGTGCTGCGTGCCCGAGCTGCGGCGAAATCGATCAGGCGACGGCCGATTGGTGGACCGAGATTCAGCAGCTGCCGCCGGCCGAGCAGCACGAGGCGATCGGACTGCGCCGGCGTAAGGGACGCAGACGGCGGGGCGGGCGGCGAAGACACTCCAGCCAAGTCAACGACGTTGTCGTCTAGCTCGCGACGCGAGAGACCGGTCGTCCGGCCACGGTGTTCATGGAACGACGGACAGGAAGTCATCCGTTTAGACTCGACCGCGATACATCGTCGTGGAGGGTCCGATCGGCGTCGGCAAGACGAGCCTCGCAAAACGCTTGGCACAGAGCTTCGGCAGCGAGCTGATTCTCGAGCAGGCCGAGGAGAATCCGTTTCTCGAGCGCTTCTACCGCAACCGGCGCAATGCGGCGCTACCGACGCAATTGTTCTTCTTGTTTCAGCGCGCTCGGCAAATCGAGCAAATCCGGCAGCGGGACATGTTCTCGCCGGTGCGCATCGCCGACTTCCTTCTGCAGAAGGATCGGTTGTTCGCCGAGCTCAATCTCGACGCGAACGAGCTCGGGCTCTACCAGCAGGTGGCCGAGAGTCTCGAGCTGGATCCGCCGACGCCGGACCTCGTCGTGTATCTGCAGGCGCCCGCCGAAGTTCTCATGAAGAGAGTCGCGACCCGCGGGATCCCGTACGAGCAGCTGATCGAAGAGGACTACCTCGAGCGGCTCGGCGAGGCGTACGCTAAGTTTTTCTATGACTACGACGAAGCGCCGCTTCTGATCGTCAACGCGGCATCGATCGATCCCGATTCATCGCGAGTCCGACTATCAGGAGCTTTTGCAGACGATTGTGCGCATCAAGCGCGGTCGGCACTTCTACAATCCGGTAGCAGCTTCGATCGTCTAGCGGCTCGTAGGCCGCAGGAGTCCGGCACATGTACAAGCAATTGCAGCAGCGGGGATGGACTCTCCGCCCGTGAACGTGTCGACGCTGCGCGAGATGCGCCAGGCGGCGCGAGCCGATCGCGTGCCTGACTGCCTACGACGCGAGCTTTGCGCAACTCGTCGACATGGCCGGCACCGACCTCGTGCTCGTCGGCGACTCGCTCGGCATGGTGATCCAAGGCCACGACACGACGGTGCCCGTTACCGTCGACGACATGATCTACCACACGCGCTGCGTAGCGCGCGGGATACACCGCGCCTTCCTGATCGTCGACATGCCCTTCATGAGCTACGCGACGCCGGTGCAGGCGTTCGAAAACGCCGTGCGACTGATGCAGGAAGGCGGCGCCATGATGGTCAAGCTCGAAGGTAGGCCAGGGCCAGGTCGCGGTCGTCGAATATCTCGCGCGCCACGACATTCCGGTCTGCGCGCATCTCGGTTTGAAGCCGCAGTCGGTGCACAAGATCGGGGGATTTCGAGTACAAGGCCGCGATCAAAGCACTGCGAACAAGATGATCGATGATGCGCGTGCGCTGCAAGCCGCGGGTGCCGACATCGTTCTGCTCGAATGCGTGCCGAACGAGGTCGGCCGCACGATTCGCGAAGCGCTCGAGGTACCGGTAATCGGCATCGGTGCCGGTCCAAGCGTCGACGGTCAGATCCTCGTGCTCTACGACATCCTCGGCATTACGCAGGGGCGCACACCGCGCTTCGTGAAGAACTTCATGCAAGGCCGAGATTCGGCTTTGGAGGCGATCCGCGCCTACGTTCAGGCGGTGAAGGACCGCAGCGTATCCAGCCGAGGAGCATTGCTTCTCTTGATACACTAAGCCCCTTCCTCGAGCGAGGTAGCGCGTTTGGCCCAAGCACGTCTCGTGCGCACGGTGAGCAGTGTCCGTGAGCTGGTCGGCAGCTGGCGCGCGGCTCGACTGACGGTCGCATTCGTCCCGACGATGGGCAATCTGCACGCAAGGCCACCTGAGCTTGACGCGGCTCGCCGCCGCGTCCGCAGACGTCGTCGTGCTCTCGATCTTCGTAAATCCGACGCAGTTCGGTCCGGGCGAGGACTTCGCCGCCTATCCGCGGACATTCGACGAGGACTGGGCGCGCCTCGATCAGGTGGGCACGGTGGCAGCCGCGTTCGTTCCGGAAGTCGCGGAGATTTATCCGTTCGGCACGGAGCAAGCCGTCAAGATTGCGATGCCGCCGCTGTCCCGCGAGCTGTGCGGCGCGAGCCGGCCTGGTCACTTCGACGGCGTCGGGACGGTCGTTTGCCGGCTGCTCAACATCGTCGCGCCCGACGTGCTGCTGCTCGGTCAGAAGGACTATCAGCAGTTCATTCTGCTCAAGCACATGGTCGCCGATTTGCACCTGCCGGTTCGCGTGGTCTGCGGGCCGACAGTGCGCGAGAGCGATGGACTTGCGATGAGCTCGCGCAACCGCTACCTGAAGCCGGCCGAGCGCGAGGTTGCGCCCGTCTTGCACGCGACATTGCAGCGCGTGCGGGATTCGCTGCGCGACGGCCGCGCGGATTACTCACGGCTGATCGGCCGACGCGCTGCAGGAGCTCGCTGCTGCGGGATTCCGGCCGGACTACTTGAGAAGTGCGGCGCGCCGCCGATCTCGGCCGAGCCGTGAGGGAGATTCGGCGAATGACTTGATCGTGCTCGGTGCCGCGTGGCTCGGGCGCACGCGTTTGCTCGACAATCTGCGCGTCGAGCGACTGACGGATATCGCGACCCGATTGCGGCCCTGCGCTTTAGCCTCGTACATCGCCGCATCGGCGCGGTGAACGAGCGATCGCGACGTCATCGTCGCCGATTCGCGCGGTTACTCCGATCGAAACAGTCACCGCCGTCGACAGGCTCGGCGGCGACAACGCGGCGATCTGCTCACGCACGCGCTCGGCCGTCTGCGCGGCCTGCTGGGGATCAGCGTCCGGCAGAAGCACGGCGAACTCGTCGCCGCCGAATCGGGCGATGAGGTCGGTGGGGCGCAGGTATTCGCGCAACGCGCCGGCGACGGCGATCAAGACGCGGTCGCCGGCGATGTGGCCGTAACTGGTCATTGAACTGCTTGAAGTTGTCGACGTCGAGCATCATCAGGCACAGCGTCTTGCCGCTGTGCTGCGCGCGCGTGACCTCGCGCTCGAACATGTCCTGCATCCAATGCCGGTTGCCCAAGCCGGTCAACGCGTCGGTCACGGCGTTGCGCTCGGCTTGGCGCAACACGCCGAGGCTGCTCGCGATGAACTCGTTATCGGAGCGGACGCGCTCCGAAAGCACGATCAGGAGATTCTTCGAAAACGTGTGCGAGCGGTCCACCATCTGCCATAGTAAGTTGTGGCTGATGACCATGAGGTGAGATTCCTCGGTGGCGACTACGTACGCCGATGGATCCTTGTCTTCGATCAAGGACATTTCGCCCGCGCAGGCAGCCCGGCGCGAGATCGGCGATTTTCGGCGCGTCGAGCGCACCCTAGGCGCACCGCGAGCCGACCCGCCAGCACGACGTACACGCAGTGGTTCTCGACGTTCGGGCGAGAGCAGCAAGTCGCCTTCGGCGACGTCGAGGCGGCCGCAGCGCGGCAAGAGATCGCGCGATGGTGTCCGGCTCGACGCCGCGGAATAGCGCGATACTCTGCAGCAGCGAGCGCGTGAAGTCCGAGTCTATTCCGTGGCCCAGCAAGTCGATGGTGACTGTGCTCATCGGGCACCTTCGTTACCAAGGTTGGAACAAATCTTACCGGGCTCCCGGAATGCCGATAGTGATGGAGTTGGCAATCCCGCCGGATGCGGCGGGCCGCAGCGGCTAGTCCTGAGTCAAACGCTTGGCGGCTTGCGCGAAATCGCGCAATTGCTCTTTGGTCGTTGGTGGAAAGTCGATGGGCAGTTTCCCAAGCGCAGCGTTGATCAGGGAGGCCACTGCCCAGCGCGCGTAGCCTTTCTCGTCTGCCGGAATGGCGTACCACGGGGCCCATGGCCGCGATGTCGCGCGCAGGCACTGCTCGTAGGCGTGCATGTAGTCGCCCCAACGCTCGCGCTCGTCGACGTCGCCGAGGCGAAACTTCCAATGCTTGCTCGGTTCTTCGATCCGCTTCAAGAGGCGTTGACGCTGTTCATCTTTCGAAATGTTGAGCCAAAACTTCAGGATCACCGTCCCTTGGCTCGCCAAATGCCGTTCGTGATCGACGATGCTGCGGAAACGTTGCTCCCACGGTTCTTTGGCAGCGTAATCCGGTAAGTGCTGCGCTTCGAGCAATTCCGGATGGACGCGGACGACTAACACCTCTTCGTAGTAGCTGCGGTTGAATACGGCGATGCGGCCGCGCGCGGGCAGCTCGCGCGTCGTTCGCCAAAGAAAGTCGTGCTGGAGCTCGAGGGCGGTCGGCTGCTTGAACGAAGCGACGTGCAAGCCCACGGGATTGACGCCGTCGAACACGTGCCGGATCACACCGTCCTTACCGCCGGTGTCGAGGGCTTGCAAGATCACGAGCAGGGCAAACCGCTCATCGGCGAACAGCTTTTCCTGGGCCGCTCCGAGCGCTTTTCTCTCCGCGTCGAGCTTCTTTCCCCAAGGCATCGATTCCCCGATCGTGATCGGGGCGTTCGTCGGCGCGTTCGCGATCTGAAATGAGCCATCGAAGGGCACGAGCAGCGAGTGAGGTTCGGCCTCGAACATCAGCGTGCCTTTGCTCGCGCGGTGCGCACGTCAGAGTTCGCCGCGCGTGCTTGCCGACGCGCGTGTTCGGTGAGCGCCCAAAGCACATGCTCGCGCACGACCGCGGACGGATGCTCGAGGCGCTTGCGCAAAGCCGCGAGGATCGCAGGCTCGGTCGGTGCGTTGCCGAGCGCGACGGCGAGGTTGCGCAGCCAGCCCTCGTAGCCGGCGCGGCGAATCGCGCTGCCTTCGGTGCGCTTGACCATTCCGCTTCGCTCCAACCGAACAGCTCGACGAGGTCGGCGTCGTCGAGGCCGTGCCGTGGCGCGAAGTCGCCTGCGGCCGTCGGCGTGGCAAACTTGTTCCACGGGCAAAAGAGCTGGCAATCGTCGCAGCCGAAGATTCGGTTGCCGATCAGCGCGCGCATCGGTTCGGGGATCGAGCCGCGCAGCTCGATCGTGAGATACGAAATGCAGCGGCGCGCGTCGAGCTCGTACGGCGCGACGATCGCCTGCGTAGGGCAGACGTCGATACAAGCGCGGCACGAGCCGCAGTGCTCGGCGACGGGCGGGTCGACCGGCAGCGGCAAATCCGTGAACAGCTCGCCGAGCAGGAACCACGAGCCTGCCTCGCGATCGAGCAGATTCGTGTGCTTGCCGATCCAGCCGAGACCCGCGTTGCGCGCGAGCGCCTTCTCGAGCACGGGGGCGCTGTCGACGAACACGCGATAGCCGAACGCGCCGATGCGTGCCGCGATCGCTTGCGCGAGGTTGCGCAGGCGGCGCCGCAAGACCTTGTGATAGTCGCGGCCGAGCGCGTAGCGCGCGACGTAAGCGCGCCGTGGATCGGCCAGCACGCGGTGCGCGTCGGCGGAGCGCGCCGGCCAGTAGCCCATGCGCGCAGAGATGACCCGTGTTGTGCCCGGCACGAGCTCTGCGGGGCGGCTGCGCTTCGGCCATGCCGCTCCATGTAGCGCATCGTTCCGTGGCGACCCGCCGCGAGCCAGTCCGAAAGCCGCGCCTCGTCGTCGGGAAGCTTCGTGCCGCGATCCCGAGCTTCGGAAAGCCGAGCTCGCGGCCGAGCTGCTTGATGTCGGCGGCCAGTCGGCGGAGTGGCGGCCGACGAAAGTGCGGAAGGCGGTGTGCCGGGAACTAGCGACCCTCAGTATAATCGCGGCGATGGCCGATCTTGACGGAGTCTCTACCGCGCGCGATCTACAGCGCGGGCCAAGTGCGCGAGCTCGAGCGGATAGCCGTCGCCGAGCACGGAATTCCGAGCTACACGCTGATGTCGCGCGCGGCCGAGGCAGCTTTGCGATCACTCCGCGCACGCTGGCCCCGCGCGACCAAGCTCCTGATCTGCTGTGGTGCCGGCAATAACGCCGGCGACGGCTTCGTGCTCGCGCGGCTCGCAGCACGCCGCCGGTTTCACAGTGCACGTCTTGGCTCTCGTGGCGCCGAGCGCAGCTACGCGGCGACGCGGCGCGCGCGTTCGAGGACGCGCAGTCGGCGGGGCTGGTCGTCGAACATTTCGATGCCGCGGCGGATCAGGTGCTGCGCTTCGCACCCGACGTCATCGTCGATGCGCTGCTCGGCACGGTCTCGACGCGGCCGTTACGCGGCGACTTCGGCAGAGCTGTGGCATTGCTGAACGCCGCCGATGTGCCGATGCTGGCGCTCGATGTCCCGAGCGGGCCTGCACGCCGATACGGGTTGCCGCCCGGAGCGCGTTCCGCGCGACGGTGACGATGACGTTCCTCGGCTTGAAGCAGGGCCTGTTTCTCGGCGCTGCGGCCGATCATTGCGGCGAGCTCGAGTTCGCCGATCTCGATCTGCCGCGCGAGGCGGCGACGGCGCTGACGCCGACGCTGCAAGCGGCTCGTGGCGGCGGATCTCCGCACGCGCGTTGCCGCGCGCGCGCGCGCAGGCGCACAAAGGCTCGCGCGGCCGGTTGCTGCTCGTCGGCGGCGGGCCCGGCATGCCGGGCGCGATCCGGCTCGCGGCCGAGGCTGCTCTGCGCGTCGGCGCGGGACTCGTCTACGTCGCGACGCAGCCGCGACAGCGTCGCGACCGTGCTGTGCCGGCCGGCCGGAAATCATCTGCCATGGCAGTCGGCTCGGCGGAAGATCTCGAGGACCTTTGCTCGCGTTGGTCGACGGGGTCGTCGTCGGGCCCGGCCTCGGCCGGTCGGCGTGGGCGCATGGCCTGTGGCAGCAGCTCGCTCGCAGCGAACTTGCCGCTGGTCGTCGACGCCGACGCGCTCAATCTGCTTGCCGGCGGAGCCGCGTCGAGCGGGGCCACTGGCTGCTGACGCCGCATCCCGGGGAGGCCGCGCGGCTGCTCGGCAAAGCGACCGTCGACGTGCAGCGCGACCGCCTCGGCGCGGCGCGCGCTCGCTGGTCGCTACCGACGCCATCGCGGTGTTGAAAGGCGCCGAACACGCTCGTCGCGCAGGCGCGGCGGCGAGCGCGCTCCGGGTCTGCGACCGCGGCAATCCCGGCATGGCGACCGGCGGCATGGGCGACGTGCTCGCCGGCACGCTCGGCGCGTTGCTCGTGCAGACGGGCGATCTGGCGAGCGCCGCGTGTGCCGGCGTGCTGCTGCACGCCTTGGCCGGCGACGCGGCGGCCAAGGACGGCGAGCGCGGCACGCTCGCCGGCGATCTCTTGCCTGCATCTTACGAGCATGGGCGAATCCGAGCTGATCGCCGACTCGATCGGAGGCAGAACTTCGCCGATCTCGCAGGAGTCACTCGCGCGACGCTGGCGCGCCGCATCGCCGCTGGCCGCTGCGTCGTCGGGCTTGCGCGGCGATCTCGGCTGCGGCAAGACGACGTGGGCGCGCGCGATGCTGCGCGGGCTCGGGTCACGCGGACGCGTGCCGTCGCCGACCTATACGCTGCTCGAGCAGTACGCCGTCGGCGACGCTGCACGATCGTCCATCTCGATCTCTATCGGCTGCGCGGCGAAGACGAGCTCGAGCATCTCGGGTTGCGCGATTGGCTCGCCGAGCCTGCTCGCTGGATCGCCGGTCGAATGGCCGGAGCGGGCGCCGCAGCTCGCGGAGCGCTGCGACCTGACGCTCGAGTTCGCCGTCATCGGTCCGAGCGGCCGGCGCGTGACGGTGACGCCGGGACGCAGGCCTGGAATCGAAGCGTTCACGGCGCTTCGTCAGGAGTCGATTTAATAACGGAACGCTAATCCTCTCTCCGCCAACGAGAAAACGTTGAAAAGCCGCGAAAGTCGGTAAACATAAGCTCGTCGGCTGGCCATAGGGAGCTCGGTGGGGTGTTCGGGGGTGGGGCCTGCGCTTTGCGCTGACGCTCGTGCATTGCTCGCACTGGCGACGCAGGCCGCCGGCCGCGACCGTGCAAACCGTCCGCGCCTGGTCCGGCCCCGAAGGCACGCGCGTCGTGTTCGAGCTGAGCGGCCCCGTCCGAGCATCGAGTCTTCGCGCTGGCCGATCCCGATCGCGTCGTCATCGATCTGCCCAGCACCTCCGGCGTGCCGCGCAGCTCACGCTGCCCGAAGCCGAAGGGCGCCGTCACGGCTCTGCGCACCGGCGCGCGGCCGGGCGGCGAGCTGCGCCTCGTGCTCGAGCTCAACCGCAGCGCAAAGCCGAAAACGTTTCTGCTGACGCCGCACGACGAGTACGGCTATCGGCTCGTCGTCGACCTGCCGCCGGCCGAGCGGCACCCGTCGTGCGCCGCGCGCCGCAGCCCTCGACGGATCGCGGCCGCGACGTCGTCGTCGCGATCGACGCGGGCCACGGCGGCGAGGATCCCGGCGCGAGCGGCCGCGGCGGCGCGCGCGAGAAGGACGTCGTGCTCGCGATCGCGCGCAAGCTCGCCGCCGAAGTCGACGCGCAACCCGGCATGCGCGCCGTGCTGGTCCGCAACGGCGACTATTTCGTCTCGCATCGCAAGCGCATGGAGATCGCGCACGAGGCGCGCGCGGATTTCTTCATCTCGATTCACGCCGACTCGTATCGCGACTCGCGGCGCGAAAGGCGCCACGGTCTACGTGCTCTCCGAGAAAGGGCGCGAGCGACGAAGCGGCGTTGCTGCTCGCGCAGCGCGAGAACGCCTCGGACTTGATCGGCGGCGTCTCGCTCGCCGACAAGGACCAGTTGCTCGCACGCGTGCTGCTCGATCTGTCGCAGAGCGCGGCGCTGAGCGCCAGCATGGCGGCAGGCCAGCGCTTGATCCGGCGCATGTCGGCAGTCACGGCGATGCGGCGGCGCGAGGTGCAGCAGGCGCCGTTTCTCGTGCTGAAGTCGCCGGACATCCCGTCGGTGCTCGTCGAGACGGCCTACATCTCCAATCCGCGCGAGGAAGCGTCGCTGCGCAGCGCGCAATCACCAGTCCGCGCTCGCGCGCCGCGCTGACGCAGGGCATCGTCGACTACTTCGCCGCGAATCCGCCGCGAAGGCAGCTATCTCTCGCGATGAACCGCCGGCGCCGAATCGCCGCGGTCGCCGTGCGGCACGTCATCGCGCGCGGCGAGACGCTGTCCGGAGATCGCGGAGCGCTATCGCGTGAGCTCCGCGAGCATTCGGCGCACGAACAGCCTGCGTACCGACGTTCTGCGCATCGGCCAAGTCCTCACGATCCCGCGCGGCTGAGCCGCGCGCGCCGCGCAGGCGCGTTAAACTCGCTCGCCGATCGAGCGTGCCGCGCGCACGCGGCGTGCCGTAGGCGTTCGAGTGGCGATCCGCATCCTGCCTTCCCAGCTCATCGATCAGATCGCGGCCGGCGAGGTCGTCGAGCGGCCGGCGTCCGTCGTCAAGGAGCTCGTCGAGAACTCGCTCGACGCGGGCGCGCGCTCGATCGCGGTCGACGTCGAAGGCGGCGGCGCGAGCCTGATCCGCGTCACGGACGACGGCTGCGGCATCCCGCGCGACGAGCTTGCGCTCGCGTTGTCGCGCCATGCGACGAGCAAGATCGCGACGCTCGACGATCTCGAAGGCTCTCGTGTCGATGGGCTTTCGCGGCGAGGCGCTGCCGAGCATCGCGTCGGTTGCGCGGTTGACGCTGACGTCGCGCGTCGCAGCCGACGAGCACGCGTGGCAGGTCGCGTGCAACGGCGGCGAGCTCGGCGACGCCGCGCCCGGCCGCGCGCGCCATGCGGCACGACGGTCGAGGTGCGCGATCTGTTCTTCAACACGCCGGCGCGGCGCAAGTTCCAGCGCGTCCGAGAAGACGGAGCTCGGCCACGTCGACGCGGTGCTGCGCAATCTCGCGCTCGCGCGTTTCGACGTCGAGTTCCGCCTTGCGAGCAACGGGCGCACGGTGTTCGCGTTGCCGCGCCGCTGTCGGCCGCGAGGCGCAGGAGCGTCGCGTCGCCGCGGTTTGCGGCGACGAGTTCATGCAGCACGCGCGTCATATCTCGAGCGCCGATCGAGGGGCTTGAGCTCTACGGGGCTGGCTCGCGGCGCCCGCGTTCTCGCGCAGCCAGGCCGACATGCAGTTCACGTTCGTGAACGACCGGTTCGTGCGCGACAAGCTGCTGCGTCACGCCGTGCGGCTCGGGCTACCAGGACGTGCTGTTCCAGGCGCGCCAGCCGGCCTACGTGCTGTTCACGTCGCGCTCGATCCGCGACGCGTCGACGTCAACGCGCATCCGGCCAAGCTCGAGATTCGCTTTCGCGATTCGAAGCTCGTGCACGACTTCGTGTTTCGCACCGTGGAAGCGGCGCTCGCGAGCACGCTCGACGGTGCCGCGACGTGGCGGCTGCGCGCGGCTGTGCCGGTCGCGCGGCGCGCGACGCTCGCATCGGCAGCCGCCGCTGACGGCCGGCGCTACGCGCAGACGCCGCGCTGCAGGAGCCTTCGGCGCGCGGCCGCGCGCAGCGTGCAGCGACTACGTGCCGCTCTACGAGCGGCTGCATGCAGGCCGGCCGCCGACCGCCGAGTCGCCGAGACGGCCGCGCGCCGCACGTGCCGCCGCTCGGTTTCGCGCTCGCGCAGCTCGCCGGCATCTATGTGCTCGCGCAGAACGCGTCGGGCCTGATCATCGTCGACATGCACGCGGCGCACGAGCGCATCACCTACGAGCGGCTGAAGACGGCGCTCGCAGCGCAGCGGCTGCAAGTCGCAGCCGTTGCTGGTGCCGATCAGCTTCGAGGTTTCGGCGCGCGAGGCCGATCTCGCCGAGGAGTTCGGCGAGGAGCTCGACGCGGTGGGGCTCGAAGTCGCGCGCCGCGGACCGCAGCAGCGTCGCCGTGTCGGCCGTGCCGCTGCTGCTCGAAGGCGAGCGACGTCGAGCCGCTGGTGCGCGACCTGCTCGAGCGACCTCGGCGGACGGCCAGGGCGTCGGCCGCGTCGAGGCGCTGAGCAACGAGTTGCTGGCGACCATGGCGTGTCACGCCGCGGTGCGCGCGAACCGCCGGCTCGAGCATCGAGGAGATGAATGCGCTGCTGCGCGAGATGGAGCGCACGGAGCGCAGCGAAGCGTGCAATCACGGCCGGCCGACGTGGACTCCCGTGACGCTCGAGGATCTCGACCGGCTGTTTCTGCGCGGTCAATAGCTCGTGAGCGAGACGAGCCGGCGTCGAGTGCGTTTGCCTCACGGGTCCGACGGCGTGCGGCAAGACCGAGCTCGCGCTCGCGCTCGCGCGAGCGAGTGCCGCTCGAGATCATCAGCATGGACTCGGCGATGGTCTATCGCGGGCTCGACATCGGCACGGCGAAGCCGCCGCCTGCGATACGCGCGCGCGTGCCGCACCATCTCGATCGACATCTTGGAGCCGACCGAGTCCTACTCGGCGGGACGGTTCGCGCGCGACGCTGCTGCGCTCGATCGCGCGAGATCCGCGCGCGCGGCCGGCTGCCGTTGCTCGTCGGCGGCACGTTGCTCTACTTGCGCGCGCTGCGCGACGGCCTCTCGGCGTTGCCGCGCGCGGATCACGCCGTTCGCGCGGAGCTCGATCGCGAAGCGGCCGAGCATGGCTGGGCACGCGCTGCACGAGCGCCTGCGCGCGCGTGGATCCCGCCGCCGCGGCAGCGCATCGCGCCGAGCCGATCGGCAGCGCATTCAGCGCGCGCTCGAGGTCCACGCGCTGACCGGCCGGCCGATCACGGAGCTGCAGCGCGAGCCGGCGGCGACCGCGAGCGGCCCGGCGTTCTCGTCGATCGCGCTCGTGCCCGAGAGCAGAGCCGAGCTTGGCCGTGCGAATCGAGCAGCGCTTCGACGCGATGGTGGCGGCAGGTTTCGTTGCGGAGGTCGAGCGGCTGCGCGCGCGCGGCGATCTCGACTGCCGACCTGCCGGCGATGCGGGCCGTCGGCTATCGGCAGATCTGGGCCTACCTCGACGGCGCGCTACGACTGGCGAAGCAGGCTCGCGCGCAAGCGATCGTCGCGACGCGCCAATACGCCAAGCGCCAGCTCACGTGGCTGCGCGGCGATCCCCGAATGCGAAGCGTGGCCGGCGCTCGCGGCGGGCCTCGTGGAGCGCTGCTGTCGAGCGTCTATCCAAAGAAAACCTGATCGCGAAAAACGGCCGCCGGCTGTGCTAGCATTACCGCTTGTGGGAGCAAGGCTGTCGCCATTTCGGCGCAGCGATCGGAGTCGAGATTTTCAGGCAGCACAGCGGGCCGATGCGACCGGCCCGCGCTGATCTCGACGACACGAACAAGAAGAAGCAGGAGAGCAGTTATGGCCAAGAGTCAGTCGCTTCAGGATCCGTTTCTGAACGCGTTGCGCAAAGAGAAAGTGCCCGTCTCGATCTACCTCGTGAACGGCATCAAGCTGCAAGGGCAGATCGATTCTTTCGACCAATTCGTCGTGCTGTTGCGCAATAGCGTCAGCCAGATGGTCTACAAGCACGCGATTTCGACCGTAGTGCCGGCCCGCAACGTGCGCGTCCCGGCCATGGACGAGGAAGAGGCAGAGGACGACTAGATGCCGTTCCCTGGCGCCAGGGAGGTAAGTTGCTCGACCGGCCGCGCAGCGGCGAACGCGCCCTGCTGTTGCACATCGGCCTAAACCGCCCGTGCTTCGACGACGAAACCCAGGAATTCCGCGCGCTGGCGGAATCTGCCGGCGCACACGTCGTTGGCGGAAATCCAAGCGCGGCGCGAACGGCCCGATCCCAAGTATTTCGTCGGCAGCGGCAAGGTCGACGAGATCGCTGCGCGCGCGCGAGAGACGCAAGCCGAGCTGATCCTCGTGAATCAGCCGCTGCGAGCAGGCCAGGAGCGCAACCTCGAGCTGGCGCTGAAAACGCGCGTGCTCGACCGCAACGGGCTGATCCTCGATATCTTCGCGCAACGCGCCGCGACGTTCGAAGGCAAGCTGCAGGTGGAGCTTGCGCAGCACGAGCACCTCGCCTCGCGGCTGGTGCGCGGCTGGACCCACTTGGAGCGGCAGAAGGGCGGCATCGGCTTGCGGGGTCCTGGCGAAACGCAGCTCGAAACCGACCGGCGGCTCGTGAGCCGACGCATCCGCCACCTGCGCGACCGCCTCGAGCGCGTCGAGCGCCAACGCGAGGTCAGCCGCAAGGAGCGGCAGCGCGCCGATGTCCCGACCGTCGCGCTCGTCGGCTACACGAACGCCGGCAAGACGACGCTGTTCAACGCGCTGGCGGGCGCCAATCTCGTCGCGCAAGGATCAGCTGTTCGCGACCCTCGATCCGACGGTCCGGCGCCTGTCGCTCGGCGCGCGGTGACCGAGGCATTGCTCGTCGACACCGTCGGTTTCGTGCGCGATCTGCCGCACGAGCTCGTCGCGGCGTTTCGCGCCACGCTGACCGAGACGCGTGAGGCGACGCTTGCTGCTGCACGTCATCGACGCCAGCGATCCGCATCACGAGGACCGCCAGCGGCAGGTCGAAGACGGTCCTCGAGGAGATCGGCGCTGCCGAGGTTCCGTACCTTCGGGTGTACAATAAAGTCGATCGGGCGCCATCCGATTTCGTTCGGGAACTCGACGGCGCCGAGATCACCAAGCGCTGTGTCTCCGCCGTCACGGGAGAGGGTCTTGCCGCTCTGAAGGACGCGATCCGGGCGCGTGTGGCCGGTGCGCGCGTCGCGGGCGAGCTGCGCCTCGGCCGGACCAGAGCCGCTTGCGGGCGCGGCTGTTCGATTGGCATGCCGTGCGCGGCGAGACGGTGGAGGAGGATGGCGGCTATACGCTGGACGTGGATCTGCCGGCGCAGCGGTGGCGGCAGCTACGCGACGAGGAAGGCTTGTCAGCCGACAGTATTCGACAGAAAGTGTGATGCACGATGGCTTGGGACGACGGCGACAAAGGTAATCCGTGGCGATCCGACAAGGACAAAGGTCCGGCGGATCTCGACGCCGTGGTGCGCGATCTGCAGCGCAAGCTGGCGGGATTGTTCCGCGGCGGCGGCGGCGGGGCGCGGCGGCAGCGGCGATCAAGGGTTGAGCTCCGGGCCTCACCGCGAGCGCGTTGGTGATCATCGCGCTGCGTGTGGGCGAGCTTCGGCTTCTATCGAGTCGACGCGGCCGAGCGCGGCGTCGAGTTCCGGTTCGGAGCGTTCCAGGGCCTCACGTCCCCCGGGCTTGCAGTGGCATTTGCCATGGCCCATCGAGAGCGCGCGAAAAGATCAACACCGGCGCCACGGAACCGCTGAACTATCGCGCCAGCATGCTCACGAGGACGAGAACATCGTCAACGTCGCGCTGGTCGTGCAGTTCCGGCGCACCGATCCGCAGAGCTTCTTGTTCAACCTGCGCAATCCGGAAGCGACGCTCGAAGCGGCGTCACCGCGAGCGCGATTCGCGAGGTGATCGGCCGCAACGTGCTCGACTTCATCTTGACCGACGGGCGTGAGGAGGTCTCGCAGCAGGCGCAGGATCTGCTGCAAGCGACGCTCGATTCGTACGGCGCCGGCGATCACGATCTACGAAGTCAACTTGGTCAATGCCGAGTTCCCGGCGCGAGGTCGAGGTGGCCGTGCAGGATTCGATCCGGGCCCGCGAAGACCGCGAGCGACGCATTCTCGAAGCGCAGACCTACTCCAACGACGATCCTGCCGAGAGCGCGCGGCGAGGCCGAGCGGCGGCGCCAAGACGCCGAGGCGTATCGAGCGCAAGTCATCGCGGACGCGGAGGGCGAGGCGGATCGCTTCACGCAGATCCTCGTCGAATACCAGAAAGCGCCGGAGCGTCACGCGCGAGCGCCTGTACATCGAGACGCTCGAGGAGGTCTTGCGAACTCGACGAAGGTCCTCGTCGACACCGAAGGCGGCAACAACCTCCTGTACCTGCCGCTCGATCAGCTCGTCGCAGCGCCGCTCGCGCCATCGACGCCGAGCCGCGAGCCGCCTTCGAGCGCCGCTCCGCCGCATGACCAGCAACGCTCCCTCGCTCGCGCGAGCGCGAGATCGCGAGCGCGGTAACCGAGAACCTACGCATGAATCCACGCATGAATCTGCTGCTGATCGTCGCCGTCTTCGCTGCGATCGTGATCCGGATGTCCGTGTTCACCGTCGATGCGCGCGAGCACGCCGTGAAATTCCAGTTCGGCGAATCGTCGCAGGCGGACTACGAGCCGGGCCTGCATTTCAAGATTCCGTTCTTCGAGAACGTCGCTCGCTATCCGAATCGCATGCTGATCTACGACGAGGACTCGCGAGGAGACGTTTTCTGACCGGCGAGAAGAAGAACCTGATCGTCGACTACTTCGTGAACTTGGCGGATCGTCGATCCGGCCCAGTACTATCGCGCGGTCGGCGCGCGACGAAGACACGGCGACGAGCTGCGCTTGTCGGCGATCGTCAAGGAAGGCATCAGAGCCGCGATCAGCCGCCGCACGCTGCAAGAAGTCGTGTCGGCGGAGCGCACCGAGCTCATGGAGGACATGCTCGTGCAGGCGCGCGAGCGCTCACCCGAGCTCGGCATCCAGGTCGTTGGACGTGCGCGTGAAGCGCATCGATCTCGTCCGAAGAAGTCAGCGAGTCCGTTTACCAGCCGCATGCAGCCAGGAGCGCTCAGCGCGTCGCGACGCAGTTGCGAGCCGAAGGCGACGAGGAGTACGTACGAGTTCGCGCCGACGCCGATCGGCAACGCACCGTGATCCTGGCCGAAGCGTATCGCGACGCGGAGCGGATCCGCGGCGCCGGCGACGCACGTGCGGCGGAGATCTACGCCGCAGGCGTATTCGCAGGATCGCGACTTCTACTCGTTCTATCGCAGCATGCAGGCGTACCGCGAGTCGATCGGCAGCGATCAAGACGTGCTCGTCTTGCAGCCGGACAGCGAGTTCTTCAAGTTCCTGCAGAGCCAGGCCGGCTCGACCGCCGAACTGAGCCGAGCGGTCTCACTGAACGGTAACGACGGAGGCTTGGGGCTTTGGCCTGGGCGGATCTTCTTGCGGGTTTGGCTTTCTACTTGATCCTCGAGGGACTGTTCCCGTTCGTGGCTGCCGCAGCAGTGGCGCCGCAGCTCGGCGGCGCTCGCGCGCGCTCGAGGAAAGCCGCTGCGCACTGTTCGGTCTCGCGGCCGTGATCGCCGGGTCTGGTGCTGCTGTTCATCGTGCGAGGATAGTGTGGGTCGAAACGTCGTCGTCATCGGGACGCAATGGGGCGACGAGGGCAAAGGCGCCGTCGTCGACGTGCTCGCCGATCGCGCGCAGCGCCGTCGTGCGTTTTCAGGGTGGGCACAACGCCGGGCACACGCTCGTCATCGGCGACCAGAAAACCGTCCTGCATCTGATTCCGTCCGGCATCCTGCGCGACGGCGTGTTTGCCTGATCGGCAACGGCGTCGTCGTGTCACTCGACGCGCTGTGCAAGGAAATGGACGAGCTCGCGGCGCAAGGGCGTGCCCGTCGAGCAGCGGCTGCGCGTGTCGCCGGCGTGCCCGATCATCTTGAGCTCGCATCGCGCTGCTCGATCGGGCGCGCGAGCAGGCGAGCGGCGCCGCCGCCATCGGCACGACGGGCCGCGGCATCGGCCCGGCCTATGAAGACAAGATTGCGCGGCGCGCGCTCCGCATCGCGGATCTGTTCGCGCCGAGCGCGCTCGAAGCGAAGCTCGAGCGGCTGCTCGATCTGCACAACTTCTTGCTCGAGCGAATTACTACCGCACCGAGCGCGTGGACCCGCAGCCGCGAGCTCGACGAACTTGCTGCGGCTCGGCGAGCGCGTGAAGCCGCTCGTCGTCGACGTCACGGAGCTGCTGCGCGACCTGCACGCGACGCGGCGGCAGCGTGCTGTTCGAGGGCGCACAGGGTGCGATGCTCGACATCGACCTCGGCACGTATCCATTCGTGACGTCGTCGAACACGACGGTCGGCGGCGCCGCCGCGGGCACCGGCGTCGGCCCGGCGCCATCGACTACGTGCTCGGCATCGTCAAGGCGTACACGACGCGCGTCGGCGCGGGACCGTTTCCGACGGAGCTCTCGGACGACATCGGGCGGCATCTCGCGCAAGGTCGGCGCGAGTTCGGCTCGACGACGGGCCGGCCGCGGCGCTGCGGCTGGTTCGACGCAGTGCTGCTCAAGCGCGCGGTGTTCACGAATAGCCTCGCCGGCCTGTGCTTGACGAAGCTCGACGTGCTCGACGGGCTGCCGGAGATCAAGATCTGCGTCGGCTACCGGCTGGACGGCAAGGTGCTCGACACGCCGCCGCTCCTGATCGACCGGTTCGGCGGAGTGCGAGCCGGTCTACGAGACCGTGCCCGGCTGGAGCGACGCCGACGGCCGGGGCGACGTCCTACGACGCGCTGCCGAAGGAGGCGCAAGGACTATCTGCGCCGAATCGAGGAGCTCGCCGGCGTGCCGATCGACATCGTCTCGACGGGCCCGAGCCGGGACGCCGTCATCATGCGTCGGCCATCCGTTTGATTGAGCACGCGCCTAGTGTTAAATGACAACGATTCTTATTTACATCCTAGCGCTCGCGGAGCCGATCGTCTGACACTCTGCGGATCTCAAACCCGGTGATCGCGCCCGTATCGAATCGATCGAGACCGCGGATCCCGCCGTCCAGCGGCTGATGGTGCTCGGGCCTCGTCGAGGGCGCGGAGCTCACGTTCTTGCGCGCGTCGCTCGGCGGCGACCCGCTCGAGGTCCGAATCTATGGCGCCGTCGATCTCGTTGCGCGACGAGCAGGCGCGACGATTCAGGTCATACGTGTCGCCGAATGGCAAGCCGGCTTGAAACCGCAGTCCCGCTCGAACGGTCTGACGTTCGGCGCCGTGCGGCCGGCACGGTCGCCGTTGTCGGCAATCCGAACGCCGGAAAGAGCTCGGTATTCAATCGGCTGACGGGCCTTCGGCAAGCACCGGCCAACTATCCCGGCGTCACGGTCGAGCGGCGCGTCGGCCGAGCGGCTCGTTCGGCGGCGTTGTTCGCTCGATCTCGATCGACCTGCCGGGCACGTATTCACTGAGCCCGACGTCCGCCGACGAGCAGATCGCCGTCGACGTGCTGTTCGGGCGTGTCGCCGGCACGCCGCGCCCGGACGCGATCCTGGCCGTCATCGACTCGACGCGTCTCTACCAAGGCCTCTACCTGCTGCAGCAGCTCGTCGAGCTCGGGCGGCCGATGATCGTCGCGCTGACGATGATCGATGCCGCAGAGCGGGAGGGCATCAAGATCGACTTCGAGCGGCTTGCAGAGCGCGCTCGGCGGCGTACCGGTGTTCCCCGTCGTCGCGACCTCGGGCCGCGGATTCGCGGCCGCTGAAGGAGGCGCTTGCCGCGCGTTCTGACGCCGAGCCGCCGCGGAAAATCGAGCACTGGCCCAGCCTTGCGGACGGCGGCAGATGAGCTGCTCGTCGCGAATTCCGCCGCGCGGCGGCGCAACCTGCACCGCGTCGAAATCGAGCGCGCGCTGATCGACGGCACTGGAGACGCGGCGTTGCCCGCCGATCTCGAGCAGCGGCTAACGCGGGCGCGTGCGGCGCTATTTGGGGACGAGCCCCCGCTCGCGGCGGAGGCTCGGACGCGATACGCGCTGGGTGAGCGCCACTCTTGCCGCGGTCGCAGTCGCCGGGGTCGCGTATCGCGCGCCGCGGCGCGGCCTTGCTCGACTGGATCAATCGGCCTTGGCCTTCGACGGCCCTGTTCGTCCTGACGTTGGGCGTCGTTTTTCAGGCCGTGTTCGCCTGGGCCACGCCATTCGTGGATCTCATCGACGCGGGCGTCAGCGGTCTTTCGGCCGGCGTCTCGGCGTTCGCTCCCGGCCGGCATGGTCGCGAGCTTCGTGGTCGACGGCGTGATCGCGGGCGTCGGCAGCGTCATCGTTTTCCTGCCGCAGATCCTGATTCTGTTCCTGTTCATCATCCTGATGGAGGACACGGGCTACCTCGCGCGGGCCGCGTTCCTCGTCGATCGCGCGATGCGCTCCGTGGGTCTGTCCGGACAATCCGTCATCCCCTTGCTGTCGAGCTTCGCCTGCGCGGTGCCATCGATCATGGCCACGCGCGTGATTCCGAATCGACGCGACCGGATCGCGACGATTCTCGCGGCGCCGTTCATGACGTGCTCGGCGCGCTTGCCCGTCTACGCGCTGCTGATCGCAGCATTCGTTCCGAGCCGCGCAATCGGCATTCTTGAATCTTCAGGGCCTCGTGCTGTTTGGACTGTACGTGATCGGCATCATCGGCGGCGTCGCCACGGCGTTGTTGCTGCGCAGCTCGGTGCTGCGCGGCGAGAATCCCGTCGTTCATTCTCGCGTTGCCGGAGTTTCGTGTGCCGAACGTGCGCACGGTCGCTCATGAAGCTCCTCGATCGCGTGCGCGTGTTCCTCGGCCGCGCCGGCACGGTGATCTTCGCGGTCGCCGTCGTCGTCTGGGCGCTCGCGTACTTTCCACGCTCCCGCATCGATCGAGGAACGAGCGCGATGCGGCGCGGGCGCAGGCCGCCGCAAACCTCACCGGTCGAGGCCCTCGAGGCGCGCCTCGCGAGATCGACAATCAGGCGGCGGCGGACCATCTCGCGCAGAGTTGGCTCGGGCGAGCGGGGCAAGTCGTCGAGCCGGTGTTCGCGCCGCTCGGCTGGGACTGGCGCGTATCGGCCGCGGTGATCGCGGGGTTTCCCGCGCGCGAGGTCGTCGTGGCCGTGCTCGGAACGATCTACGCCGTCGGCGACGAAGCCGACGAGCAGACCCTCGCCGGCAGCCTGACGGCGGCGCAGCTGGCCCGACGGGCGCCCGGTCTTCACGTTGCCGATGGTGCTCGGGCTGCTGTTGTTCTACGCGTGGTGTCTGCAGTGCGCGGCGACGCTCGCCGTCATTCGGCGCGAAACGAATAGCTGGCGCTGGCCGGTTTTCGCGTGGAGCGTACATGACAGCGCTCGGCTACGGCGCGGCGCTTTCTGATCTACCAGCTCGGTAGCGCTTGAATGGAGTCGGCGCGAGCTTGAGCGTGGCGCGAGTTTATGCGAGCCGTCGCTGACTGCCGGATCTTCTCGGTCGAGCGGTCGGTTGCGGCGTCGCCGGTCGACGGCGCGCAGCACACGTTCTACCGCATTCTCACGCCCGATTGGGTGCAGATCCTGCCGATCACCGCCGCGGGCGAGGCAGTGATGGTGCGCCAGTACCGCCACGGCGCGCAGCGCGTGACGCTCGAGATTCCGGCCGGACTGGTCGAGCCCGGCGAGGATCCCGCTGTCGCGGGGCTGCGCGAGTGTCTCGAGGAGACGGGCTATCGCGCGCTCGCCGCGGTGCCGCTCGGCGTGCTGCAATCCGAATCCGGCGTTGTTCGCCAATCGCTTGCACGCGTTCTACGCGGAGGGTGCGGAACGCATCGCGGAGATCGAGAACACAGCGACGGAGCGCACCGCGGTGGAGCTCGTCCCGTTGCGCGAGCTCCCAGCGCATGCTGCGCGGCGGCGAGATCGACCATGCGCTAACGGCCGCGGCTCTTTGGCGTTTTCTATGAGCATGCGGGCCGTTGACCCTGCCGCGATCGTGTCGCATCGCGCAGTGCGTGCTGCGATAATCCGCAACCCGCATCTGATTATCGATCGTTCATGGATGACTCTGTCACCACTCCTGTCCCAGCCGCCGGGCTTGGGACTCAGGCCCCGCGCTATCTGATCTTGTTCTTCGGCGCGTTGGTCGCGCTCGGTCCCTTGAGCATCGATGCTTATCTTCCCGGGATGCCGGCGATGGCGGCCGCGTTCGGCGTCAGCATCGTGAGCCTCAAGAACACGCTCAACGTGTTCCTCATCGGCTACGCGGTCGGACAGTTCTTCGGCGGATCGTTCTCCGATCAGGTCGGGCGCAAGCGAGTCGGCTACTCGGGCCTGGTCCTCTACATCATCGCGAGCTTGGGCGTAGCGCTCGCCCGAGACGTCGACCAGATGCTCGTGTTGCGTTTCCTGCAGGCCATCGGCGGCGGATTCTCCACAGTCATCTGCATGGCGAGCGTGCGCGACGTCTACCCGATCGAGCGAGCTCGGCCGGCGGTTCGCGACAATCACGATGGTCGTGCTCGTGGCGCCGCTGGTGGCGCCGGTGCTCGGCGCGTTCCTGCTGCCGTTCGGTTGGGAGACGATCTTCGTTGTCAAGGCGAGCTACGCCGCAATTCTGCTCGGTCTGTACGCGCTGCTCG
This sequence comes from uncultured Gammaproteobacteria bacterium, assembly GCA_963744305.1. Classification (GTDB taxonomy): domain Bacteria; phylum Pseudomonadota; class Gammaproteobacteria; order Steroidobacterales; family Rariloculaceae; genus FEN-1219. The sequence continues at coordinate 445,660 of CAVUTF010000009.1, read as the reverse complement.
TGCCCGAGACGCGCCGAGGACACTGGCGAGACCTGTCCGTGCGCTCCATATTCCGGCAAAGCTGGGAAGTCGTGACGCGCAGGGTCGACGAGCAGCGGTTGCCGATTCGGTACGCGCTCGCGATGGCCCTCTCGACGAGCGTGCTCATGGTGTTCGTAACGAATGCATCGTTCGTGTACATGGAGTACTTCGGAGTTGCCCCGGGCCGCTTTCCGCTGCTGTTCGGGCTCAGCGTCATCGGCTTCATGTCGATGAATCTCTTCAGCATGCGGAACCTCAACAGCAGCAACGCGCCGGCGTTCTTTCGCCGCGGGCTCGCGGTCCAGATCGTAGCCGTTACGGCGTTGCTCGCGATTGTGATCGTAGGCGCGACGTCGCTTTGGACCGTCGTGCCGGCGTTCGTCGTGATGATGTCGACTCTCGGGGTGGTCGGCCCGGCGGGCTCTGCTCGCTACATGGGGTTATTTCGAGCGGCTCGCCGGCAGCGCATCCTCCGTCTATACGACGATGATGTGCGGTTTGGGCGGAGTGCTCGGTGCTGTTACCGGCATCCTGTACGACGGGACCTTATTACCCGTCGTCGCCGTCATGACCTTCTCGTCGCTGCTCGCAAACGCAATCGGATTGAACCTACCTTACCGCGGCGCGCGCTAACGGGGGACTGCGTAAGCTGCCCGAAGGTCCTCGGACGGCTCGCCCAGCGCGTGCTGCTGCCGGCGCCACATGCTCGCGTAAAGGCCATGTCGCGCGAGGAGCGCCTCGTGCGTGCCGCGTTCCGCGATGCGGCCTTCGGCGAGCACGATGATCTCGTCGGCGTCGACGATCGTGGACAGCCGGTGCGCGATCACGAGCGTCGTGTGCCCGCGCGACACATCGCGCAGGGACGCCTGAATCTCGCGCTCTGTGCGGGTATCGAGCGCTGACGTCGCCTCGTCGAACAGCAGGATCCGCGGCCGTTTCAGGATGGTGCGCGCAATCGCGACGCGCTGTTTCTCGCCGCCCGACAGCTTGAGTCCTCGCTCGCCGACCATCGTTTGATAGCCGTCGGGCGATGCCATGATGAAATCATGGATTCGGGCGAAGCGCGCTGCTTCCTCGATCTCGGCCGGCGAGGCGCTCGGCGCGGCCATAGGCGATGTTGTAGTAGATCGTATCGTTGAACAGCACGGTGTCCTGCGGAACGATTCCGATCGAGGCGCGCACGCTCGCTTGCGTGACGTCGCGTATGTCCTGTCCATCGATGCGCACGGCTCCGCCGCTGACATCGTAAAAGCGAAACAGCAGTCGCGATATCGTGGACTTGCCGGCACCGCTCGCGCCGACGATGGCCACGCGTTTCCCCGGCGGCACGCTGAACGACACGTCCTCCAAGATCGTGCGGCGCGGATCGTATGCGAACGTGACCCCGTCGAACTCGACCGCGCCCGGGCCAGGCCTGAGCGGCTGCGCGCCGGGTGCGTCCTTCACATCGGCGTTGACGTCCAGCAGCTTGAACATCGCCTCCATGTCGGTCAGAGCTTGCTTGATCTCCCGGTACACGAAGCCCAGGAAATTGAGTGGGATGTAGAGCTGGATGAGATATGTATTGACGAGCACGAAGTCGCCGACCGTCATGGCGCCGCTTATCACTCCGCGGCCCGCCATGGCCATCAGCACAGCGAGTCCCGTGCCGATGATCGTGGCCTGACCGATATTCAGGAGTGACAGCGAGCTTTTGCTCGACACCGAGGCGCGCTCGTAGCGCGCGAGCGCCTGGTCGAATCGGTTCGCTTCGTATTCCTCGTTGCCGAAGTACTTCACGGTCTCATAGTTCAGCAGGCTGTCGATTGCGCGTGTATTGGCCTCTTGGTCGGTCTCGTTCATCTGCCGGCGGTATTTCAAGCGCCATTCCGTCACGAGCAGCGTGTACCAGATGTAGCCCACGACGCAGATGAACGTAACGACCGCGTACCAAACGCTGAAGAACGCCCAGAGAATGCCGCACACCAACGAGATCTCGATGAGCGTCGGCACGATGTTGAAGAGCATGAACGTTAGAAGCGTGTCGATGCCGGTCGTGCCGCGCTCGATAGCGCGCGACAAGCCTCCCGTTTGCCGCTCGAGGTGAAAGCTCAGAGACAGGCTGTGCAGATGGCGGAAGGTTTGCAGAGCCACCGTGCGAATGGCGCGCTGGCCAACGCGGGCGAACACGGCATCGCGCAGCTCCGAGAACGCGATCGCCGCGATGCGCAGCGCGCCATAGCCGACGATGAGAGCCAGGGGCAACGTCGACGGGCAGATTTTGCGGGTCGGAGAACAAGTCGACCATGTACTTGAAGAGAATCGGCACATACACGGTCGCAAGCTTCGCGGCGGTGAGGAGGGCAAGCGCGGCGACGACGCGCACGCGGATCGCGATGTCGTTGGCGGGCCAAAGGTGCGGGGCCAATGCGCGCAGCGCGCCCCACTCGAAACGGGCGGAGTCGCCCGCCGCCATTAGCGCTCGAACAGGACGTCAAACGGACCGATGCTGCCCCGATCGATGACCAAGTGCTGGTAGCCTGACTGCGGTCCTTGCGTGCGGACGCGCTGAGTGGGCGGACCCTTCACGTCGCTGCGGTATCGCTCGTGCACGAACTGACTGAGCTCGAGCGCCGTGACCGAGCCGTTCTTGTCCTCGTCCGCGAGCCCTTGAGCGATTCCTTCGTCCAAGAACTGCGACAGGAAGCCGCCGGCGCGAAACTTGGCCGCAACCTGCGAGGTGACATCCTCCTCGGAGGAGAAGATCCCCATGCGGCCCGGCACGGAAATGATGTCCTTCGCGAAGCCGCCGCTGAAGCACGAGTCGAGGAAAATCAAAGTGGTATGCGCGTTGATACCATCGAACAACGTCCGAAGCTCGTCATCGCGCATCGGACCATCGTACAAGTCGATGGTTTCGTCGAGCCCATCGGGATCGAAGCTCTCGAACCCGTCATCGCGCGGCAGGCGGTTCCCGTGACCGGAGTAGAAAAGCACGAACGTATCCTCGGGATGGATGCGCGCGGCGATCGCGCTCATGGCGTCGCGCATGCCCGCCTTGGTCGCGTCGGCATCGACGAGCGTGAACGCATCCTCGGCGCGCATGCCCGCGCCACGCATCAGCGCGTCCCGAATGCGCGTGGCATCGTCGGCAGTATAGTCTAGATCGCTGCCTTCACCTGGATAGTCACTGATGCCGGCGAAGATTCCATAAACTCGGCCCGTCGAGTGCCGCGCGACAGGCACCTCAGCCGCGCTCGTGCTCAGGGTCAAGCGATAGGCGCCGCTTTCCGCCGCCGCATATGAGGTGGCGACGATGCGGTAACGACCGGTCTCGGGCAGCGTGAGCTCGACGACGGAACGGTCCGTGCTACCGTCGAAGTCGTCGTTCTCTATCGCTTCCTCCGCCGGCGTGACCAGTCCGAGAAACGTATCGAAGTCCGTGGAAGCCATTTCTACATGAACGGTTTGTCCTGCAGTGCCGTCGAACACGTAAAGGTCGCCGAATTCGCCGCTGTCCAGCTCCTGGTCGCCGTCTTCAAGCCTTCCTGAAGTCGGGTGACCGACCGTGAGCGTAGTGACGTCGCGTCTCGGCGGCGCGTCTTCGGGAGAACCACTTTGCGTTCGATCGATCTTGAGACGATAGGAACCCGCCTCGCCGGCTTCGTACGACGTGACGAGCACGCGGTGCGTCCCGGTTTCGGTGAGATCGGTTTCGATGGCGCTGTGGCCGACGTCATCGGAGCTTTCAGCGTCGTCGTTCTCTATCTGCTCGCCGCTCGGATCGACCAGGATGAGGTAAGTGTCGAAATCATCCGAGCTGAGATCGATCTCGACGTGCTGTCCTGGGATGCCGTCGAAGTCATAGGAATCCACGTACTCGCCCGATTGCAGCGTGTCGTCGGAAACTTGCAGCGTGCCGCGCCGGTCGATCGGCGCGGACCGTCGTTCCGCCTGCGACAGAGTGATCTCGACGGTGTAGCCGCCGGTTTCGCCTGCGCCGTAGCTCGTCACGGTGATGCGATACGTACCGTCCTGATCGAGATCGAGGGATAGCAGCGAGCGGCTCGCATCGCCTTCGTAGTCGTCGTTTTCGAACTGCTCGCCGTCCGGGGCACGGACCAGCAAATACGGATCGAACTCTCCGGAGCGAAGGTCGATGACGGCCTGCCCGCCGCGCGTGCCTTCGAAGGTATAGGTGTCGGCAAACTCGCCGCTCGTCAACGTCGCATCACCCGATTGCAGCCAACCACGCTCGACCCGGCCGCCGTTCGGTGCGGAGCGGGATGCCTCGCTCGTTGTGGCCACGGTCACACGCCCCTGATTGAGCAAGGTTCGGCAGTCCGTGGCATCGTGATACAGATCGGCGTCGATCAGCGTCTCCGCGGCGCCTTCGCCGGCAAAACGCGGATCGTCGCATTCGCCGTCGCGCGCCCACTGGCTCTCGTCGTCGCCAAAGTCGATCGCGTCGTTCGCTGCGGAATGCAATGCGATTCGGCCTTCGGCGTAGAGACTCCGGCAGTCGCTGGCATCGTGGCCGCGATCCTCGTCGAGCAGCGTCTCGGCCGCCCCTTCGCCTTCGAACCGCGGGTCGTCGCACTCGCCATCGCGCGCCCACTGACTCGCATCATCGCCGAAGTCCACTTGAGCCGACAGCGGTACCGCGAACGCACAGGTCGCGAGCACGACCAACCATTGTGCGAAGCGCCGCGCGCATCTCAAGGGAGTCATGAAAAAGCCTCGTCGGTTGCCGAAAGAAGACGGGCTCAAGATTGCCACAAAGGGTCAGGGCAATGCTGTTGCGGTGCGTCACAAATACGGCGAGAAGAGCCACGCGAAGCCGTCCAGAACACGAGTCGCGAGAGGCCTGCTGTCGACCTCCTCGAGCGTGATCGGCCGTGAGCGGGCGCGCACGCCCTGGAAGTATCGGCATAGGCCGTCGACAAATGTTCGGTCGTACACCTCGACGTTCAGCTCGAAGTTCAACCGCAAGCTGCGGGGGTCCATGTTCGCGGATCCGATCAATGCGTAGTGCTCGTCTACTACCATGAGCTTGCTGTGCACGAACGGCGGCGGTTGATAGTAGATTTGCACGTGGTATTGCAAGGGCTCCCAGAGCATGTGACGCGTCGCGCGGTGAATATACGGCAGGTTGTTCTGCTCGGGCAGGATCACTGCGACATCGACGCCGCGCAGGGCGGCGGCCTTCAGCGTCCCGAGGAGCTCGCGCGGCGGAACGAAGTACGGCGTCATGATGTACACGCGCTGCGTGGCACCGCCGATCGCACCGATCAGAAGCTCGGTCAAGCGGTCGAGATCTTCCTCGGGACCATCGGCCACGGCTCGGCACAGCGCATTGCCGTTCACGACCGGCTGGCAATGCGTGCGCGGCAGAGCTTCACCCGTGACGAATCTCCAATCGCGCACGAAGACTGATTCGACCTGAGTGACGACTGGGCCGCGACAGTGAAAGTGAATGTCGGCGACGCGGCCCTTGCGGCCGTTTTCAACGAGATGGCGCTCGCCGATATTCATTCCGCCGACGAACGCGTCCGTTCCATCGACGACGAGGATCTTGCGGTGATTTCGCAGGTTGACGTGTAGCTCGGGCGGCCACAGCGTCGGCGGCAAGAAATCCGCCCAGGGGACGCCCCCCTCCCGTAGCAGACGATGGATCGTCGGCGACGAGTACAACGCGCCGATGCCGTCGAGCAGCACGCGCACGTCCACGTTGCGCCGCACCGCTTCGCTCAGCGCAGCCACGAATTCTCGGCCTACGTTGTCGTGATCGAAGATGTATGTCGACAGATAGACGCAGCGCCCTGCGCGCCGAATCGCCTCTAGCATCGCTGGATACGCTTGCTCTCCGTCGTGCAGCGTGTCGAGGCGGTTGCCTCCGACGAGCGCCATGCCGGTAACGGCGAACCCGAGCCTCGCGAGCGCTTCGAGCTCGGCAGGAGGCCGCACCGCTGTGAGCTCTGTGGCGTCGGCAGGCGGTTGCCCGCTACGCAGCTTGCGCGCACGCGTCCGCACGCGGTTGATGCCGAACAGCCAATAGAGCAGGGCTCCGGCGAACGGCACGAGCATGCAGACGGCGATCCAACCGAACGCCGACTGCGGTCGGCGCTTATAGAGCAGGGCGTGGCCGGCAGCCACGACTCCGAGCAGCATTGCGAGGGCGTCGAGGAAAACGCTTGCGGACATCCAGAAGAACGGTCCTGAGAAACAAACCGCACTGTAGAATAATCAATCGGCAACTTCCCGAATACCGCAATGCACGCGCCTGCGCCGCTCATCGTATCGGCCGAGACCGCCGGGCTCGGTAATCGCTTGAAGTCGTGGGCGTCCGCGATGCGTCTTTCACCGCACGCGCGCGTGCACTGGGCGGTCAATGGGAACATGCCTGCGGCGTTCATGCAGCTCTTCGCGACGAGTGACGCGGTAGATTCGATTCCCGATGGTGCGACCGTGTACAAGTCCTGGCGGCTCGTCGTGCTGCCGGAGGACGAGCCGCACCTGCCAAACGGCTTTGCCACGGTGGGCGCAGGCGCACATCCGTTGATCCGCGCCGTCGGCAAGGCATGGTGGAATCTCAGAGGACGGCCCGACGACCGCTACCAATTCATGCTCTTTCCCAAGCAGCATTCGAAGCGTTCGACTCGCGCCGATGCGCGGCACATCGACTTGGAATACGAACGAATACCCGAGTATTTCCGCGACCTCTATAGCCCGCTGTTCAAGAGGATCGTGGCTCGTCCGGAAATCGCGGCGCGTGTCGATGCGTATGCGGCTGAGAGTTTCGACGAGCGCATGATCGGCGTGCAGGTTCGCACGTGGCGCGACGATCCACGGCGCGAGCGCAAGTATCATCGTCCCGCGGTCAAACGACTTGCGCGTTTGATCGCTGGCGCCGACCGCAGCGATCGGTTCTTCGTCGTCAGCGACAGCGACGACGTCGTGACCGCGCTGCGCGCGGCATACGGCGACCGCGTGCTGTCGTTCCCGCGGCAAACCGCTAGGCTCGCGAGCTTCGGATCGGCGGAGGGAACGGTGGAAGATTTGATCGATCTGCTCTTGCTCGCGCGGACTACGCGCTTGTTCGCGAGCTACTTGAGCACGTTCAGCGAGGTTGCGTGGTGGCTCGGCGGTGCGACCGCACGCGTCTGGGTGTTCTAACGAAGTCATGAGCAGCTGGCTGAAGTCTATGGGCAGAGCGTTGGGGATCAAGCCCCGCATCTGGCCGAAAACCGGCGTCGAGGGATTCGCGGCGCAGCGACTTCTCGTGCGCAACACGCGCCCTACGATCTTCGACGTCGGCGCGCATCGAGGCGAGACGGCTTTGCGCTACCGGGCTCTGTTCCCGGCCGCCGTGATCCATTGTTTCGAGCCATTCGCGGAATCGTTCGCAGCGCTCGAGAGCGCGGTTGGGCACGACCAGGGAGTGCACGCGCATCGCCTCGCTCTCGGCGCCGCGCCCGGCAGTGCCCGGCTCAACGTCAATCGCAGCAAGGCCACGAACTCGCTGCTCACGAGCGATGACCGAAGCTCCCGTTATTGGGGGGAGCATCTTCTCGATTCGGAGGGAGCGATCGAAGTGCCCGTGCAGACGTTGCACGCGTTCTGCGCGGAGCACGCGATAAACCGCGTCGATATCTTGAAGCTCGACGTCCAGGGGGCGGAGTATCAAGTTCTGACTGGCGCGGAGAAGCTGTTGCGCGCGCACGCGATCGACGTCGTTTACTTCGAGATGATCACGGCGCCAACGTACGTCGGCCAACCGGAGCTTCACGAATACCTCGCGTTGTTCCGCTCGTGCGGCTACGAGCTCTTCGACTTCTATAATCCGGTCCGCAAGAACGGGCGGCTCCTGCAAACCGACAACATCATGGTGAGCGGGCAGTTTCTGGCGCGCTACGAACGCGAGTGTGACGACCGAGCTTGAACCTCTCGCGAACCGCGGCGCTCAGAGCCAGCGGCGTTTCTTCAACGATCTGTAGTGTTTCGAGAAAAACTTCAAGAAAGGCCCATGCGTGTCCGGAAACTTCCGCATGAAGCGCGGCAGGTGCTGCAGCCTGGATTCGACGTAGGGGGTGTTGTGCCAGCCGAGCTTGCCGCAACCCCGGATGAACACGGTGCCGTCCATGCCGTTGAAGATGTACGTAACCATCGATTCGCTGGGCCGCAGCGCGTGCACGGAGTTGTCGGCGATGCCGAAGACACCGAAGTCCTCGGCGCGCACGAATAGGCAGTTGTGCTCCGTGACCGAGACGAGCTCGTAGCCCTTTTCCTTCCCGAGCCGGGCCTGCGCGGCGAGACTGGAGCCCTGGTTCACGGTCATGTCGGCGGGCTGCACGAAATCCACCGCGCTCGGAACCGTCGGGTTGTACTCGATCACGACGAGCCGCGGACGGTAGCGCGTAACCGCGTTCCAGACGTGGTAGTCGTTGCCGTCGATGTCGATCGAGAGCACGTCGAACTCGAGAGGTATCGGCGTTTTGGCCAAGATCGCGTCCAGGCCGTCCGCGGCCGAAAAGCCGACGAACGCGTTCACGGGAACGACTCTAGGGTTGTCCTTGAACGTGTCGACGAGCTCGCGATAGCGTTTCGCAGAGCCTTCGATGAGCACGGCAGAGAAGCCGCGCGTCGCTATGAGATCGTAGGTGTTGCTGAGATAGCGTCCGTCCCAGGCGCCGAACTCCACGCACCATTTGGTGGGTGTGCCGATGAGCTCGAGGATCTTTGCGATGATGCCGTCCTCGCCCGCTTGCGAATGTACGTTCGCCGCGAATTCGAGCAACCACTTGTTGTTCGCGGGCATCGCGTCGAATTAGGATCCGGCGGCCACGAGCCGCGAGCGGTTTTCGAGGTACCAGGCGTAGGTCGAGCGGATTCCGTCGGCGAGGTCGATGCGCGGTCGCCAGCCCAAGCCCGTGAGCTTGGACGTATCGAGCAGCTTGCGCGGCGTGCCGTCGGGCTTGCTGCGATCGAATTCGATCGTGCCCGCGAACGCGACGATCTCCTTCACGAGGTTTGCGAGGGCAGCGATCGTGATGTCTTCGCCGGCGCCGACGTTGACGATCGCGGGCGAATCGTAGCGCTCCATCAGGAAGCAGGCTGCATCCGCGAGATCGTCGACGTGCAGAAACTCGCGGCGCGGCGTTCCGCTGCCCCAAACCGTGACGCTCTGGGCGCGGCGCTCCTTGCCTTCATGGAACTTGCGCAGCAGCGCCGGCAGCACGTGCGACGTCTGCAAATCGAAGTTGTCGCCGGGCCCATAGAGATTGGTAGGCATCAATGAGATGGCGTTGAAGCCGTGCTGCTGCGCATAGGCTTGACACATCTTGATGCCGGCGATCTTGGCAATTGCGTACCACTGATTCGTGGGCTCGAGCGGGCCGGTCAATAAGGAGTCTTCGGGGATGGGCTGCGGCGCGAGCCGCGGGTAAATGCAGCTCGAGCCCAAGAAACACAGTTTGCGTACGCCGTGCCGGTACGCGGCGTCGATGACGTTCGTCTGAATCTCCAAATTGTCGCGGATGAAGTCGGCCGGATAGGCGTCGTTGGCAGCGATGCCGCCGACCTTGGCCGCCGCGAGAAAGACGTAGTCCGGCCGGGCGCGTTCGAAGAACGCTTCAACCGCCGGCCGGCTCCGCAAGTCGAGCTCTCGTCGGGCTTGCCCGATGACATTCGCAAAACCGCGGGCCATCAGCGCGCGCCGGATCGCGGAGCCGACGAGGCCATTGTGGCCGGCGACGAAGATGGACGCGTCCTGGTTCACTCTCGATGCCTATAGATCGAGAACCCCTCGCGGGCGACGAGCGCGTCGCGTTCGGCCAATCGCCGGTCGGCGTCGACCATCTCGCGGACCAACTCCTCGAAGCCGATCTCAGCCTTCCAGCCGAGCTTCTGATGCGCTTTGGACGCATCGCCAAGCAATGAATCGACCTCTGTCGGACGAAAGTAGCGCGGATCGACGCGCACGATCGTTTTGCCGGTCGCCGTATCGACGGCGTGCTCCTCGACACCTTTCCCGTTCCAGGCAATGGAGATGTCGAGCAATTTCGCCGCGAGCGTGATGAAGGAGCGTACGGAATGCTGCGCGCCGCTCGCGATCACGTAGTCCTCCGGCTCGTCTTGCTGCAACATCAACCATTGCGCACGCACGTAGTCTCTCGCGTGCCCCCAATCGCGCAACGCGTCGAGATTGCCGAGGTACAGGCAATCGTCGAGTCCGACCTTGATCCGCGCGAGACCGCGCGTGACCTTGCGCGTGACGAACGTCTCGCCGCGAATCGGCGATTCGTGATTGAACAGAATGCCGTTGCACGCGAACAGCCCGTACGCCTCGCGGTAGTTCACGGTGATCCAAAACGCGTAGACCTTCGCCGCGCCGTACGGCGAGCGCGGATAGAACGGCGTCGTCTCGCGCTGCGGCGTTTCCGCGACCTTGCCAAACATCTCCGAGCTCGAGGCTTGATAGAATCGGGTGCGTTTGGTCAATCCGCAGATACGCACGGCCTCGAGCAAGCGCAAGGTGCCGAGCGCATCGGCATTGGCCGTGTATTCAGCCGTCTCGAAGGACACGGCGACATGGCTCTGCGCGGCGAGATTGTAGATCTCCTGCGGCTGCACCTCCTGAACGATGCGAATCAGGTTGGTGGCGTCCGTGAGATCGCCGTAGTGCAGGATCATGCGGCGATCCGCCTCGTGCGGATCGCGGTACAGATGGTCGATCCGATCGGTGTTGAACGACGATGCGCGGCGCTTTACGCCGTGCACCTCGTAACCCTTGTCGAGCAGGAACTCGGCGAGATACGCGCCATCCTGCCCGGTTACGCCTGTCACGAGGGCACGTTTCCGCTGGTCAATGGACATGCAACCGATTCCTCGATGTTGGCAAGCGCGATCGTAGCGCAGGCAGGGCGCTATTCCGAATCGCAAGAAACGCCGCCCGGTTCACGACGCCAGGAACAGGCTCCGTAGGATGTGCTCCTGAAAGACTTTGCCGCCGGCGAGATCCTTGAAATAGTAGCGCGGAATCCCGAAGCCTTTTTTGCGCCGATCCAGAATCGCGTCCGGCAGGATGCCGCGATACGCGTGGCGCAGCAATCCCTTCGGCTCACCATGGGGATAGCGAATGCTTTCGGGCAGCGCGAACGCGAACTCCACGATCCGACGATCGAGCAGCGGCACCCGCGCTTCGAGCGAGACCGCCATGCTCGTACGATCGACCTTGGCGAGCACGAGCCCCGGCAGAAACGTGTGAAAGTCCACGATCTGCAGCCGCGTCCGAAGCGGCAGGTCATCTCGCCAATGCTCGCGGTAGTGCCACCAGTCGTCGTAGTCGCGCGGAATTCCGAATGCAGCGGCGTAGGGACGCTTTGCCGCTTCGGACATGCCGCCCATGATCTTGCCCCAGAGCGCAGGCCCCTTGCTGAACGCGAGCTCGAGCACCGTGAGGGTGCGCGCGACGGCGCTCCCGCGATGGAACGGCCTGCGCATGCGGAACGCGAGCGTGTTCATGAACTGCGGCCATGAGGGAAGGCGATCGTAGCGGGCGAAACGCGGATAGGTGCGATAGCCGCCGAAGACTTCGTCGCCGCCGTCCCCCGTGAGCACGACCGTTACTTTCTCTCGCGCCGTCCGCGACACGAGGAAGGTCGGCATCGCGGATTCGTCGGCAAACGGCTCGTCGAACCAGCGCTTCAAGTTCGGCAAGAGCTCGCGCGCGTCGACCTGCGACAGGATCCGCTCATGGTGATCGGTGCCGAATAGCGTCGCGACAGTGCGCGCATACGGCGTTTCGGATACCTCGTCGGAGTCGAACCCGATTGAGAAGGTGGAGATGTTGGCGCGTAGCTTCGAGGCCGCGGCGACAACCACGCTCGAGTCGACGCCGCCGGAAAGGAAGAAACCGAGCGGAACGTCCGCAACCATCTGATCGTTGACCGACGCATCGATCAGAGAGCGCAACCGCTCGGAGGCCTCCTCGAGTGATGTCTGCCGCGGCGTTTCTGGCAGCGGAATCGACCAGTAGCGTTTCGGTCCTTCCACGGCGCCGGTGGCCGGATCGAAGACGAGGCAGTGCGCCGGCGGCAGCTTGAAGCAATTGCGGTAGAGCGTTTTCGGAGCGGGAACGTAGCGATAGCTCAAGAAGTCGTAGAGCGCCGTGTCGTCCGTGCGCAGGTGCTCCGACGCGCACGCCGTTTCGATTGCCTTGAGCTCCGAAGCGAATGCAAAGCGACGCCCTTTGTGCAAGTAATAGAGCGGCTTGATCCCGGCGCGGTCGCGGTAAAGCTTGAGCTTTTGCTGCCGCGAGTCCCACAGGACGATCGCAAACATTCCGTCGATCTCTTCGAGGAATCGATCGCCCCACTCGAGATACGCGTTGAGGACGACTTCCGTGTCGGAGCTCGTTCGAAAGCGCCGGCCGAGCTTCTCGAGCTTCTGGCGCACCGCCCGATAGCCATAGATCTCGCCGTTGAACACGAGCCACGTGGACGAATCCGCCGCGAACATTGGCTGGTTCGCATCGTCGGAAAGGTCGATGATCGACAACCGCCGAAAGCCCACGCTCACCGGACGCTCGAGAACGAGCTTGCTCGCATCAGGGCCGCGGTGGGCGATCGTTTCCAACGCCGCCGCGTACCGCCATTCGGATTCGGTTCCGCCGATGAAGCCGCACACGGCCGCCGCCCTCGCATGTCGAAGCGCGCTTTGCGAAGCGAGCACTCTATGCAGTTGCGGCGACGCTCGCAATCGACGGCACTGGCCCAGCGCTCGAGCTACCCTGTGCTACGCTTGCGCGCGAGCGCGGCCCGGCCCGCGTGGAGGTTTCTGATACTCGATGGCAATGAGGGTCGCGCACGTCAACGTCGCCCGCGGCTATCGCGGTGGTGAGCGACAAACGGAGCTCCTGATCCGCGAATTGGCGCGGCACAACGTTCGGCAGCGACTGGTAGCGCGGCGCGGCGAGCCGCTCGCATCGCGTCTGCGCGATGTCGACATCGAGATCGTGGCCGTTTCCGGCAACCCGCTGGGCGTTGCGGCGGCGACGCGTGGAGTGGACCTCGTGCACGTGCACGAGGGACGCAGCGTCTACGGCGCATACGCGCGTTGTTTGCTGAGCCAAACGCCGTACGTGATCACACGGCGGGTCAATAATCCGATGGGCACGCACTGGCTTGCGCGACGCGCCTATTGTCGCGCGTCCTGCGTGGCCGCCGTCGCGCCGCAAGTTGCGGACGTCGTGCGGCGCTACGATCCGCAGATCAAGGTGCAGGTCATTCATAGCGCGAGCAGCGGCCTTGCCGTCGACGCCGCGCAAGTGGCTGTGATCAAGCACGAGTACGCGGGCAAGCTTCTGGTCGGCCACGTTGGCGCGCTCGACAACGCCCAAAAAGGTCAGGAGTACATCATTCGAGTCGCGCACGAGCTGCAGGACTCTCATCCCGATGTGCATTTCTTGCTCATCGGCGGCGGCGGCGATGAAGCGATGTTGCGAGTGGCGGCGGCCGGGTTGCGAAATCTCAGCTTCGTCGGCTTCGTCGACAACGTCGGCGATTACCTCGCGGCCTTGGATATTTTTATCCTGCCGTCGAATCGCGAGGGAATCGGCAGCATTCTGCTGGATGCGATGGAGCAGCGGCTGCCAGTCATTGCAACCAGGGTTGGCGGTGTTCCAGACATCGTGCACGACGGAGTGAACGGCTTGCTGATCGATCCGGCGCGGCCTGATTTGCTCAAGGCCGCGATCCTCGAGCTCCGTGAGCGGCCGGAACGCCGGCGTGAGCTCGGCGAGCGTGGCCGTGAGCTCGCGCAGCCGTTTACGGCGCAAGCGATGGCAGCAAAGTACTTGGCGTTGTATCAAACCGTCGTCGGCCAGCACTCGTCGTGACGATCTGCAAAGGTCACAGCCTCGATTGGTATACCGCAGAGCCCGTGGATTTGCGGTCGCTCGGCATCCCGGCGGGCGTGTTCGTGGTGGGCTGCGTGGCCAACTATCGGCGCCGGAAGGGCATCGAGTATCTCGTCGCCGCGTTAGCCGAGCTGCCGAGGGACTGGCCGGTGCATCTATTGCTGGTCGGGCGCATGGAGGCAGCCCGACTCGATCGGGCGATTGCGGCGAGCCCAGCCCGCGACCGCATCCACAAAGTCGGGCATCGGACGGACGCGCCGGCTTTGACGGCCGCCTGCGACGTGTTCGCGCTGCCATCCGTGAAGCGCGAGGGCCTTGCGCGCTCGTTGATCGAAGCGATGGCTTACGGTATCGCTCCGATCGTGACAAACTGTGGCGGCAGCCCGGAGCTGGTGGTCGATGGCAGTGGAGCCGGAGCTGCGCCGGAGGCTCGGTGCGGCGGCGCGCGAGCGGATCGCCAAGCACTTCAGGATCGAAGAAACGATCGCGAAGACGCTTGACCTGTATAGCGAGTTGGCTCGTGCGCCGCGAAAGTAGAAAGAAGTCAGGCTTGTGCGGACGTTCGTCATCAATCTTAGAGAGTCGCTGGACCGCAGAGCGCACATCGCTGCGCAGCTGGATCCGCTAGGAGTTTCATACGAGGTCTTCGAGGCTGTCGAAGGACCGCACGGCATTGAGTTTTTTGCGGGCTATGACGAGCGAAGATACATCGCGAACACCGGTCGCGTCGCGAGCCCGACGGAAGCCGCGTGTTTCGCGAGCCATGCGTCCCTGTGGCAGCGGTGCGCCGCATCCGGGGCGCCCATCGTCGTGCTGGAGGACGACGCCGCGATATCGCCGAGTTTTCCGGAGGCGCTGCGCGTCGCCGAGAAATTGATTCGCCAGTACGGCTTCATCCGTCTCCAGGAGCACGAGGGTCCTTCGCGCTCCCAGCACATCCGTAGCATTCCGGTGGAACGCCATGGTTCGCTCACGCTTTCTTACTGCACGCGCGTGCCGTTCGGTGCTATGGCGTATGCGCTCAGTCCCGAGGTCGCAGCGCGGTTCCTCGCGAAAAGCGCCATCCTGACCGGACCGGTGGATCTGTTCATCAAGAAGTTCTGGGAGCACGGTCAGCCAGTGTTCGCGTTGGAACCGGGCTGCGTGCGCGGCAGTGCCTTTTGCATCCGGTCGACGATCGAGCAACGCGAAAAACGCACGCTCGAGGTGCGTTGGCGGCTCATGCGTACGCTGATCAAGCTCGACAACGGGCTCAGCCGGGCGCGCTTCAATCTCGCTTATCGCGCGAGGCGGCTCGACCGAACGGGCGCATTGCGGCGCTTGGCCGCGATGAAGAGTGGTGGCGAGCAGCAACCTTCCGGCTGAGTCTACACAGCCTTTGCCCTATCGCCCCTTGCGCCGCTGGTAGTCCGCATACGACTCGTCGGAATCGTCAACGGACTCTTTGAGCTTGAGCCGATCGACCCAGCGCGAAAGCGCGGCGCGATGCCGTGCCGTGGTCGCGGAAGTGCGCTTGTTGTCCCGCCGGTACTGCAACTCCGCCAGGCCCCATGTGACGGCGAGAACGATCGCAAGGATGGTAAGGGCAGCCATGGGACAGAAAAAATCTCAAGCGTTCGCCCTACGGCAAATTCGGGTAGGGAGGTGGGGAGGTTGTGCCATGCGTCTTGCGGCGCCAGTGAATTATTGAATCGTCTTGCTCGCGGGGTTGGAGTTCGCGCTCTCGTTGCCTGAAGTGTCGTACGCGCTTGCAACGAAGTAGTAGGTGTTCGGCGTGAGATTCTCCACGAGGTACGTCGTGACGCCGGGGTTGTTGATTGTCACCGAGCTCGGATAGCTCCCTTGGGAGGTGCCCCAACGGATCTTGTAGCCGGCAAGGTCGGTCAGTGGCGACCCGTCGGTGTTCTGCGTCGGCGGCGTCCAGCTCAAGGTGGCCGAGCCGGTGGCGACAGCTTGCACCGCGATGCTGAAAGCCGGGAGCGCCGCGCTCGCCGCCCCGTCGCTCACGCTGATCACGATGCCAGTCGTCGTGCCGAGGTTGCTGGCCGCCGGCGTGCCCTGTAGACGGCCCGTGGCCGAGTCGAACGTCGCCCACGAAGGCCGATTCACGATTCCGAACGTCAGCGTGTCGCCATTCGCATCGGTGGCGGTCGGCTGGAAAGAGTAGGGCGTTCCGTGGATCACCGAGGTCGCGGGCGTTCCGGTGATCGTCGGCGCCGTGTTCGGCGCCGGTGTCGGGTTCGCAGTCGAGGTGACGTTTATCGCAAAGGCTGGAAGCTGGGCCGTCGCTTGACCGTCGCTCACGCTGATCACGATGTTGCTAGTCGTGCCGACGTTGGCCGCGGCGGGCGTTCCTTGCAACCGGCCGGTGCTCGTGCTGAACGTCGCCCAAGCCGGGCGATTCGTGATGCTGAAAGTCAGCGGGTCGCTGTTCGCATCGCTCGCGGTTGGTTGGAACGCGTATTGCGTGCCGACCGCTACTGTCGTCGGCGGTGAGCCGGAGATCGTCGGCGGCGCATTCGTGGCGGGGGCGGGCGGCGCTGTCGTAGTGGGGGTCGGCGGCGCTGTCGTGGTGGGGGCCGTGCCGCCGACCGCGTTGACCGCCTCGATATCGATCGGCGCGGCCGCCGTGATTTTCGTCAGCGCCGGAGTGAGAGCAGCTGATGCGCCGCTCGGCAACGCCTGCGTTACGGCGGCCGGGACCATGCCCGCGGTGAGCGCGCCCAACCGCTGGTCGAGCTCGCTTAGCGCCGACGATGGCGCGATCGCATTCGCGGCCTGCCGTCCCTGTCTTCGCTGCCTCGATCATGCCGGCGGTTATCGGCAGCGTCGTCGTGGGCGAGGTGCTGCGTTTCGACGCCAACAGATTGATTGCGTTGTCCAACGCCGCCGTCGCCGGCTGGCTCCCGACCTTCAAGGTGTTCGTCATCGATTCGACGAGCACCTGCGCGCTGACCAGGGCCGTTGTTGCCGACGCATGCGGATCGGTCTTCGGACCGCCACGGCCGTCGAGCTTGCCGTCGATCAAATCGGCGCCTAGGACTTCAATGACGTTGTCCGCCGACGAGGTTCGGCCGGCCGCTCGCCTGATCGAATCAACGCGGCGAATCGTCTCGGCAAGCGTTTCCGAGCTCTTGACGATTTCGGCCAAGTTCGAATCGTTGATTTGCGTGCTCATCGGGTCGGTTACGAGTGAGGTCAAGCCGCTGTTGAATTCGGCGACGACCGTGGCGAGAGCTGTACGAATGTTGCTCGCAGTGAGCCCACCGTTCATTTGACGTGCCGTGGACACCGCCAATGTGGTGAACGGGTTCAGATTGGCAATCGTCCGGCTCCGCGGCTCAGTCGCCGCGCTCGTCAAGGTGAAATCCGGAGGCAGGTTCGTGACTAAGTCCGTGCCGCCTTTTGCGTCGATGACTAGCGGGTAGTATTTCCCCTTGGCTTTCAGGACGACGTTGTATCCGGCCGTTTGGCTGCTGACCGCGTTGCGCAACACCTCACCGGACTTGGCGCGGACCGTGAGCTGTGCATTGGTGACCGGGCCATCTCCGACGCTCCCGCTGAACTCGACGTCGATATCGGCTTCGCCGTCGACGCTCGCAGCTCCGTCGTCGGAGCCGCCGCCCCGCAACCTTGCAGGGCGAGACCCGAAAAGATGAGAGTAAGAATCTTTGCTGAGTGAAATTTGACGTCCATCCTTGGTTCCTCGATACGAGCGATTCCGCCGAGATCGCCAAGGATCCGAGAATGCGAAGGACGTCAGAGAAATGCGGCTCGCGCCGCGATTCGACTGGCAACCCCGCTGTCTTGTCCCCAAGACCGGAAGCTTTGCGTCCCGACCTCACGATCGGTTTGCCCTTGTTTCAGTCGCAGATTTCGCTAGGGGTGCGATTCAATCCATTGCTATCGACAACGCTACGCTAACAGTGGTCGCGTTGACCGTCCACCTGTCGCGCGATGGCGACGAAACCGATCGATGAGATCTCACCGAGCAGCGCCGTCAAAAAATCGTTTCGTGTGCGCACGTTTTTCAGTGACCACGCGTCGACCACCAGCGATGAGCGAATTCCAGGGTTTTGTCAAAGATGCGTTGAACGCGATTCGGATCTAGCAGACACTCGTTCTGCTGAAAAAAGGCAAACCCGCCGAAAGGCGGGGACGCAAAGCTTCCGGTCTAAAGGTCCGTGACCTACGACAGCGGGGTTGCCAGTAGCAATAGAACGATCGATTCGATTCTCTTTTTTCTGCCAGTTTTTCGGTCCAAATCGAATAGATTCGCCACGCCTGCCGTCTCGGGTCCTTTTGACCGGATTTACCGGCGACGCCGTTGAACGTCGTCGCTCAACTTAGGTCATGGAGGGATCCGAGATGGCTAGATTGCTCACGTTCGTGGTGTTTTCCTTCCTCGCGGCTGCCGGCGCGTACGCGCAAGGCGGTGGCAACAATGGTGCCAGGGTCGGCAAGTGAGGGTTCCTATTGAACGTCAACGCGTTCGAACGGTGCCCCGCAGGCGATTTTGTGGGCTCGAATCGCCACGAGATCGCCGTGCAGGCAGACTTTGTTGGCAACGCGACCGACAAGACTGCCAAGGTCAACAAGATCTTCCTGCGACCCGGCGAAGATTTCTGGGTGCAGGACGGCAACGCGTGCGACCAAACCGGCGCCTATTTCTACCTGCCGATCACGGCCGCCAACTGCTCGAATTGCAGCGACCCGACGTTGCCTGAACCGACCTTCACCGAGTACGAGGTACGTGCCCGCGTGCTCGGCAAGGCCGGTAGCAAAGTGACTATCACGAGCTGTGTGGAAATGCTGACCGTCGACCCCGTCACCGGGCTGGAGACGCTCGAGTCGCTATGCTCGGTCGGGGAGAACAACATCTGGGTAGGAACGCGCACGACCGGCGGGGCAAGCCACAGAACCGCTGGGAGAACGTGAGCGCGGAACTGCTGACGGTTTGTGTCGACACGATCGACGACGACATCACCATCTGCGACGACCGAATTGGCCTCTTCGACTCCGCCGGGGAAGACTATTGGTGGAATTGGGACACGGAAGGTCGTCCCCACGTTCAACTCGTGTTCTTCCCGGTGCAACCGAGCTCTCCATAAGGCAACACTGGATCGACCCGGCACTCGCCGGGTCTTTCTTTGCACGACGCGATTGCCGGCCGAGCGGGGCGGAAGCGTCTGAGGCCAACGACCTCGCAGGTATTGTCGAGGGCGTTCTGCGGATTACGGTAAAGATAGAAACCGGCGCAGGCCGCGCTATTGATGGTGCGCGAGCGAAGTGGAACGAGAGCTACCGACCATGTAATCTGATCAGCGATCCACCGACCCTGACAACAAAAAGAAAAACAGAGGGGATCATGGGTTCACGACCCACCGCGCTATTGGCAACGGCACTACGAGCGTTCGCGTATGTTTGGCTCGCGCTCGGCTTTCTGCTTGTCGTTGTCGGCATCA
The DNA here is from genome assembly GCA_963744305.1 of uncultured Gammaproteobacteria bacterium. Lineage (GTDB taxonomy): Bacteria > Pseudomonadota > Gammaproteobacteria > Steroidobacterales > Rariloculaceae > FEN-1219. Next base: position 426,277 of record CAVUTF010000009.1, on the reverse strand, counting down.
TTGGGACATGGATGTCGGGCGGATTCCCGGCAGTTCTGGAGGTCATGAGCCCGTTCAATGTGATGAACTACATCACGATGTTCGTCATGCTCGCGCCAGCAATCTTTGCGTTATCGTGGTCGGACAAGCTGCGAGCACGCAGACTAAGGAAACGCTGGGAGCGCAGCTCAATGGCGACGCGCTCGAGGGCCTGAAGCTCGCGTCCACCTAGGCCGCTCGTATATAAGTCATGGTGCCGAGGAGAGGACTTGAACCTCCACGGTATCGCTACCACTGGCACCTGAAACCAGCGCGTCTACCAATTCCGCCACCTCGGCAACGGGGGCGAGAAGGGCGTCGAATGTACTGACTGCCCCTGGGGCTGTCAAACGAGCGTGCGCGACGCCGAACGAAGACCTAATCAATAGTAAGATGCGCGAGTGATAGATCTTCGATTCCGCACGGCGAAGGCATGAGCTGATGGGCCGTTCGCCACGCGGCGCCGATCGCTCGCCGGAGCGCCGCTACCAACACCAGATACCGAGCCGAGACGAGATCTCCGCGGCGATGGAGCGCGCGGGAAGGCCGCTTACGCTCGAAGCACTCGCCGCGAAATTCGAGATTCGCGGCGACCAGCACCAGCGGGCGCTCGAGCAGCGCATGAAGGCGATGGTGCGCGACGGACAACTGATCCGGAACCGAGCGCGCGAATTCTGCCTGATCCGGCATCTCGACCTCGTTGCGGGCACTGTCCTAGCGCATCGCGACGGGTTCGGATTCTTGCGGCCGGATGACGGCAGCAGCGACATCTATCTCTCCGGGCGCGAGATGCGTGTGCTCTGGGACGGCGATCACGTGGCCGTGCGCACGAGCGAGAGCGCGCGCGGCAGGGAGGGGCACGTCGTCGAGATACTCGCGCGCGGCAAAACGACGCTCGTCGGGCAGTTCCGGCGCGACCGCGGCATCGATTCCGTGCTCGAGGACGGCAACGGGCGCACCGAGGTGCTGATTGCGCGCGGCGAAAGCGGCGGCGCGAAACCGGGCGAAATCGTCAACGTGGAGATCCTCGAGCATCCGACGGCGCGCAGCCACGCGGTCGGTCGGATCGTCGCGGTGCTCGGGCGCGAGGATAAGCCCGGCATCGAGACGGAAGTCGCGATGCTCGCCCACGGCATTCCGCACGACTGGCCCGAGGCCGTGCTCACCGAGGCGCGTTCGTTTGCGAACGAGGTGCCCGCGAAGGCCAAAGAGGGCCGCGAGGACTTGCGCAGCTTGCCGCTCGTGACGATCGACGGCGAAGACGCGAAAGATTTCGACGACGCAGTTTACTGCGAGCCGCGCGGCGACAGTTGGCGGCTGATCGTCGCAATCGCCGACGTGAGTCACTATGTGCAAGCAGATACCCCGCTCGATCGCGAGGCCCGCGCACGCGGCACATCCGTGTACTTTCCCGACCGTGTCGTGCCAATGCTCCCCGAGGAGCTTTCGAACGGGCTGTGCTCGTTGAATCCCGAGGTCGACCGCCTCTGCTTCGCCTGCGAGATGACCGTATCGCCGCGCGGCGAGGTCACTCGATCGCGATTTTTCGAGGCCGTCATGCGCTCCGCCGCGCGCCTCACGTACACCGAAAGCGCGGAGCTCCTCGCAACGGCGCGGCCGCGAGGCCGGCGCGCGGAGCTCAAGCCTGCACTCGAGCAGCTCCAAGACGTCTATCGCGCATTCGCGCGCGCGCGCCACCGCCGCGGCGCGATCGACTTCGATCTACCCGAGACGAAGATCGAGCTCGACGACCAGGGCAAAGTGCGCAGCGTGCGCGCGACCGAGCGCCTCGTGACCCACAAGATCATCGAGGAGTGCATGATTGCGGCCAACGTGCAATCCGCGAAAAGGATGCTCAAGGTGCGCATCCCGGGGCTGTATCGCGTTCATGAAGGCCCCGACGCGGATCGGCTCGAGGAGCTCGTGCTGTTCCTGAAGAGCTTCGACTACAAGTTGAGCTCGCCGAATCGCATTACTCCGAAGGAAATCAACCGGCTGATCGAGCAAGTCGCGGGCAAGCCGGAGGCGGAGCTCATCGAGACGGTGGTGCTCCGCTCGATGAAGCAGGCGCGTTATCAGCCGCAGAACGTCGGGCACTTCGGGCTCGCGCTCGCATCCTACGCGCATTTCACGTCGCCGATTCGCCGCTATCCGGATCTGCTCGTGCATCGCGCCATCAAGTGGCTGAACAAGAAAGGCGGCGTCAAAGGCTATCGCTATCCGCTCAACGAAATGGAGCAGCTCGGCGAGCACTGCTCGCGGACGGAACGCCGCGCAGACGATGCGGTTCGCGAGGTGGCCGAGCGGTTGAAGTGCATTTACTTACGTGACCACGTCGGCGAGACGTTCGACGTGATCGTGGGCGGCGTCGCTCCGTTCGGGCTGTTCGTGCGCTTGCCGAGCCTGCAGGTGGACGGCCTCGTTCACGTCACCGCGTTGCCGAGAGACTATTACCATCGCGACGCGACCGGGACGACGTTGACCGGCGAGCGCTCCGGAACGGCCTACCGGTTGACGGATTCGCTGCGCGTACGGCTCGTCGCGGTCAACGTCGACGAACGCAAGATCGACTTCGTTCCTGCCGAAGTGGATACGGCGGCGCCGCGGCAAGAGAGCCGGCGCGCCGGGCGCCGGCGTGGCTGAGGAGCGCGGCAAGCAGGTGTACGGTTTGCACGCGGTGCGTGCCGTGCTCGAGCGCCGTCCCGAGTCGATCGTCGCAGCTCGGCTTCTACAGGAGGGGGGCCGCCGCCTCGACGAGCTCGCGGCCGACCTCGAGCGGCGAGGCGTACCCGTCGCGCGGCTCAAGCGCGCCGAGCTCGATCGCGCGAGCCAGGGGGCCGCGCACCAGGGCGTGATCGTCGACGTTGCGGCCGCGCGGGAGTTCTCGCTCGGGGACTTCGAGACGCTCGTGCTGGATCGCGGCCGCTCGGTGCGCCTACTCGTGCTCGACGGTGTGGAAGACCCGCGCAACCTCGGCGCCTGCCTGCGCACGGCAGACGCGGCCGGCATCGATGCCGTCGTCGTGCCGAAGGCGCATGCCGCGAGGCTCACGCCGGCGGCGCTCAAGGCGGCCACCGGCGCTGCCGAGACCGTGCCCGTGCTACGTGCGCCGAACCTCGCTCGTGCACTCACCTGGCTCAAGGATGCCGGCGTTTGGGTGGTCGGCGCGGATGCGCAGGCCGAGCGCCCGCTGTACGCGGCAAAGCTCGGTCCGCCGATTGCGCTCGTGCTCGGCGGGGAGGGCCGGGGCTTGCGGCGGCTCACGCGCGATCTCTGCGACGAGCTCGTCGCGATCCCAATGGTCGGCGCCGTCGCGAGCCTGAACGTCTCGGTCGCGGCAGGCGTCGTGCTGTTCGAGCTGCTGCGTCAGGCTGGGCCACCGACCTCGAAGGCAAAGCCCGCCGCCGGGTAAGGTCCTCGACGCGCGCTTGAGCCTCCCATCCGGAGCGAGTAGGATGGCCCACCCCCGGAACCTGACAATCGGGGTGCTCCTTGCCTCACCGGCCACCCGGGAGGCTGTTAACCCGAGAGGAGTCTAGATTGAGACACTACGAAGTCGTGTTTCTGGTTCATCCTGACCAGAGCGAACAAGTGCCCGCGATGATGGAGCGCTATCGAAGCATGATCGAGGGCGCCGGCGGACGCATTCATCGGCAAGAGGATTGGGGTCGTCGGCAACTCGCACACTCGATCGCGAAAGTGCACAAGGCCCACTATCTTCTCCTCAACATCGAATGCAACAAGCCGGCGCTCGATGAGCTCGTCGGCGCGTTCCGTTTCAGCGATGCCGTGCTGCGGTACCTCGTGATCGCGCGCGACGAAGCTGTCACAGAGCCGTCGCTGATGGCGAAAGCGCGCGAGGAGGAAGAGGCTCGCGAAGCGCAATCGTCTTCGCGCTCCTCCGGACCACGCGATACACGCCCGCGGGAAAGCGACGCTGAGCGCGAGGATGCCAAGGAAGACGATGCGGAGCCTGCGACCGCCACTTGGGCCGCGGCGAGAGAATAGGGCGACTTCACGGAGAGTGCGAACATGGCACGGTATTTTCGACGTAAAAAGTTCTGCCGATTCACCGCCGAGGGCGTAAAGGAAATCGACTACAAGGATCTCACCACCCTCAAGGCCTACATCAGCGAAACCGGCAAGATAGTGCCAAGCCGCATCACCGGCACACGTGCTCCGTATCAGCGGCAGCTCGCAACCGCCATCAAGCGCGCGCGATTCTTAGCCTTATTGCCCTACACGGACCAGCATTAGGCGCGCGGCCGTAAGCTGAGCCCTCGGAGCCGTTCGTGCCGCGGCTGACGCGCGGTCGACGAGGCGCGAGCAGCAAGCATGAAAGCGTTCGTAGTCTGGGTGCTCGCCCGGCGCTACCGGCTGGTACTGCTGGCGATCATGTCGGCGCCGCTGCTGCCCGTGGTCGCGGCGGCACTGACGAGCCTCGACACGACTCGTCGCGGCGCGGTGCAAGGCCTTGGCGGCGCACTCCTCGGTGCTGCCGGCATGATGATGCTGGCGTTCGTGTTGGGAACGAGTCCGGCCGTTTTTGCCCCCGCTGCGCTCGTGACTTTTCTTTCCGGCGTAGGCATTGGCGTGTTGCTCACCGCTGGAGGCCTCACACTCGCATTTCAGGTAGCGGTGCTTGCCTCCTTTGCCGTGATCGGGGCCGTCAGCCTGTTCGCCTCGGGGGCGCGCGAGCTGTTCGAGCCGTTCATCGCCGAGCTCGCAGAGTTTTTCCGGGCGAACGGTGCGACTCCGGAGCAGATCGCGCTGATCGAAGGACCAGGCGGAATGGTGCTGGTTGCGGGCGCGTTTTTCTCGCAGCTGATGGGGGCATTGGTGCTTGCTTACTGGTGGCTTACGCTCGCCGCCGGCGATCGGCGGTTTGGCGCAGAGTTTCGATCGTTGAAGCTCGGCCGCCTGCTAGGGATCTTGGCGACAACGGTTATCGTTCTCGGCCTGGTTTTCGATGCTGCGCTGGTTCAGAATTTGTCGGCTTTGGCGTTGCTCGCGTTCGTGCTTCAGGGACTCGCCGTTCTGCATGCTTGGGCGCATGCCAAGCGCTGGCATTCGGGTTTCGTCGCACCCGTTTATGTGTTGCTCGTCACGCCGTTGACGGTAGTAGTAGTTCTGGGCTTGAGCGCCGTCGGGTTGCTCGATAATTGGTTCGATTTGCGCGCGCGGTTGCGCCCGCAGGCATGACAAGAGAAGAGGATATGGAAGTAATTTTGCTCGAAAAGGTCGATAACGTGGGTAGCATCGGTGACCTCGTGAAGGTCAAATCCGGGTTTGCCCGAAATTTCTTGATTCCGCAAGGGAAGGCAACACTCGCGACGGTCGAGAACAAAGCCAAGTTCGAGGCGCGTCGCGCGGAGCTCGAGGCGAAGGCCGCGAACGAGCTGTCTGGTGCGCAAGATAGAGCGAAGAAGCTCGCAGGACAGGTGATACACGTTCGGGCCCAGACCGGAACAGAGGGAAAGCTGTTCGGGTCCGTGGGCACCGTCGATATCGCGGAGGCGCTCGACAAGGTCGGATTGTCCGTGGAGCGCAGCGAAATTCGTTTGCCCGACGGGCCGTTGCGCCTGGTCGGCGAGCATCGCGTCGAGCTGCACCTGCATGCGGACGTGAACGTGGATCTCACGGTGATCGTCGAGTCCGACGAAGAAGCCCCGGCGGCGTAGACGCGGAAGCCCAAGGAGCTCAGCGCGCAACTCGATGGCTGAAGTCGCCACAACGGCCGACATCGCGCGCCGCGCCGCGGACCGGTTGCGACTGCCGCCTCACAACGTCGAGGCCGAGCAATCGCTGCTCGGCGGTCTCATGCTCGATCTACGAGCCTGGGATCAGATCGCCGACGCCGTAGGCTCCGAGGATTTTTATCGCGCCGATCACCGCCTGATCTTCTCCGCGATCGGCGGGCTCGTCGAGCGGAATCAGCCGCCGGACGCGGTGACGGTCAGCGAGCAGTTACAGCGGCAGGCGCAGCTCGAGGCGGCGGGCGGTTCCGGTTATCTCGCGCGTCTCGTCGAAGACACGCCCAGCGCTGCGAACGTTCGTGCGTACGCCAAGATCGTCCGCGAGCACGCGATGCTTCGGCAGCTGATCGAGATCGGCGGCGACATCGCGGCGAGCGCGCACGGAACCGAAGGACTCACAGTCGCCGAGCTCGTGGATCTGGCCGAGCAGAAAGTCTTCGAGATCGCCGACCGCGGGCAACGCCGTGGGACTGGATTCGTCGCACTAAAACACATGCTTTCCAGCGTGATCGATCGCCTCGATACGTTGAGCCATTCGGGAAGCGATATTACCGGCGTTTCGACGGGCTTCGAGAAGATGGACGAGATGACCGCGGGCTTGCAGCGCGGCGAGCTCATCATCATCGCGGGACGGCCCTCGATGGGAAAAACGAGCTTCGCGATGAATATCGCGGAGAACGCCGCGATCGCACACAAGATCCCCACCGCTATTTTCAGCATGGAAATGTCGGCGGAGCAGCTGACATTCCGGATGATAGGCTCCGTTGGCGGCGTCAATCAGTCGCGGTTGCGTCGCGGCAATAGGTTGAATGACGACGATTGGACGCGCATCCAGTCGGCCTTGTCGATTCTCTCGGATGCGCCGATATTCATCGACGACACCGGCTCGCTCACACCGACAGAGGTGCGAGCGCGCGCGCGACGCCTCAAGCGCGAGCACGGAGTGGGATTGATCGTTGTCGACTACCTCCAGCTCATGCAGGTCGGCGGGCACGACGGAAAACCGCGCGACGGAAATATCGGAGATTTCTCGATCGCTCAAAGCGTTGTCGAAGGAGCTCGACGTGCCGGTAATCGCGTTATCGCAGCTCAACCGCAGCGTGGAGCAGCGCCCTGATAAGAGGCCCGTCATGTCGGACCTACGTGAGTCCGGCGCAATCGAGCAGGACGCAGATTTGATCGTGTTCATTTTCCGGGACGAAGTTTACGACCCGGAAACCCCTCGCAAGGGCATCGCCGATATCATCATCGGCAAGCAGCGCAACGGTCCGATCGGGGACTTCCCGCTGACCTTTCGCGGCGAGTTCACGAGGTTCGAGAACTACGTCGCCGAGGAGTACGGCGAAGGCGTTTTCTGACGGCCATGGACGGCCGGCATGCTGCAATTGCAGGAGCAAATTTCGGCTAGCTGACGAAGAACCCCATTTTCACGCCGGCGAGCTGAATCACGTCGTTGTCGGCAAGCTTGCGAGCCTGCGGGCCAATCGCCATCCCGTTGACGAGCGGAAAGCCTTCGGCCTTGCCGCTTTCGACGTGCACGATGTAGTAGCCCTCAGCGCGGCGCGTGATCGCGGCCACCTGAACGCCCGGCCGCCCGAGCGTGGTGAGCGCCTTCGTGAGCTCGAGCTCGCGGCCTGCGAAGGTGCCCGACAGCACCTGGAGCTTCGCGAGCGGCAGCACGGGCACTGCTTCCTCATCGACTTCTTGCGTCGACGTGGGGGCGAACGGCCTGCGCGCCCTTGGAGCCTCTGCATCGCCGGAGGCGCGCTTCGCAGGCGCTTCCTTGACGGCCGCCGCTTCAGCGGCGCGCGTCGCCCTCGCGACCTGCTTTTCGATGGCCTTGCTCGGTTCGATGACCATTGTCTTCTCGAACTCGTCCTCGGGCGCAGCCTGAGCCTGATCGTCGACGTAGCGCAGTTGGTGATGGCCCACGGTGATCACGTCACCGTGCTGCAGCGCGTGCTTCTTGATCAGCTTACCGTTGACGTATGTGCCGTTCGTGCTGTTCAGGTCCTCGAGGAATGAATCGTTCAAGATGTTGATGATCAACGAGTGGTGACCGCTGACGGCCGCGTTGTCGATTCGGATGTCGTTGTCTTGCAATCGACCGACGGTATAGCGCTCCTTGGTCATGTTGTACTCAGCCAAGGTCTGGCCATCCAAGCTAAGAATCAAACGTGCCATGGTTGTCGTCCCAATTGCCGGAGTAATTCTCCGCTAGCCACTGAACTAACCGAACAGACTGCGAAACTTGCCGAGCAAACTCGCGTCGGCCGGAAACGAATCTGTCACGCGAACCAAAATTACCGAGACGTTGTCCCGCCCGCCGTTGTCATTCGTCAACTTGATGAGCTGCTCGCCGATCGTGCGAACGTCGTTGTTGAATGTGCTGATCGTGAGGTGTATGTCTTCGTCTTCCACCATGTCTGGCAGGCCGTCGGAGCACATCAGGAAATAGTCCCCTTTCTGCACCTCGACTTCCTGAACTTCGACCTCGACGTTGGCCTCGACGCCGAGAGCCCGAGTTACGTAGTTGCGGTTCGTCGAGCGTTGCGCCTCTTCCTGCGAATAGAATCCGCGGTCGACGAGCTCCTGGAGCAGGGAGTGATCCATCGTGATTTGCTCGAAGCGATTGCCGCGCAGCCGATACATTCGCGAGTCGCCGACGTGCGCAATCGACACGCGGTCGTCGTAGAACAAGCTCGCCACCAAAGTCGTGCCCATGCCTTCGCATTGCGGTTGCGTTTGAGCCGTTTGGTTGATCACCTTGTTGGCGCGATGAACGGCATCGCGCAAAGCGATGGTCTGGCGCATGTAGCCCGTTCCTGCCTCGATGTCGTTGCGCTTTTCGGGACGTTTGCAAGCCTGCGTCACCAGATCGATGATCGTTTTCACGGCGATGCCGCTGGCGACCTCGCCAGCGTTGTAGCCGCCCATGCCGTCGGCGAGCACCCACAAGCCGATCTCGGGCTGTGAGCCGATAGCATCCTCGTTGTGATCTCTGACCTTGCCGACGTCCGTGACTTCGACATGGACGAATTTCCCTTTGAGAGTCATGCGCGCTGGTGACGGCTCGTGCTCGAATCAGCCTATGAGCGCCGCACCGGAGCGCAACGCGGCAGCCATCTCGGTGCCGCTCTGGAAACGGTCTTGCGGATCTTTCGCGAGTGCTCGATCGACGATTGCGTTCAGCCAGCTCGGGAGGTCGCTCCGAACCGCGGTCACGGCTTGATGCGGTTCGTTTGCAATCACGAACATGAGCTTGGTCATGGAGGCTCCGCGGAAGGGCAACTGGCCGGTCAGTAACTGATATAGGCTAACACCCAGTGCGAATAAGTCCGTGTGCCCGTTCACGTTTTTCCCTTCAAGCTGCTCGGGAGACATGTATGCCGGCGTGCCCAAGACGATCCCCGTCGAAGTTCGACTGACGTCGATCAAGCGCGCGATTCCGAAGTCGGTGATCTTCAGTCCGTCCGAGACGGAATCATACATAATATTGGCGGGCTTTATATCCCTGTGAACGACGTTTTGGGCATGCGCATAGTCGAGCGCGTCTGCAGTGCGGCTCAGCAATTCGAGAACCGTTGCGACCGGTAGAAGCGCATCCGGTGCTGCAAACTCGCTCAAGTGCATCCCCCGCAAATACTCCATCGCGATGTAAGCAAGACCGGCGGTTTCGCCGACGTCATAGATCGTAACGATGTTCGGATGGCTCAGGCGACCGGCGGTTTCCGCCTCACGTAGGAAGCGTTGACTCGCAGTGTCGAGCTCCGATGCCTCAAACTCGAGCGCAAGGTTTACCGCCTTGATTGCGACGACGCGATTGATCTTGGGATCCCGGCCGAGATAAACGTTGCCCATCGCGCCGCGGCCGATTGGTTCGAGCAGCTGATAGCGTCCGAGCGCTTTCGGCATTGCGTCCGGCGCGTCAACCGATCGCGTGGCCGGCGGACGCGTGCTGCGCACGAGGCGCTGCGCAACATCGCGAAAGTGCGCATCGACCTGTGCGACTCGGTGAAAGAGGTCAGTAGCGGGCTGCCGCTGACCGGCCGCTTCGAGCGCGCTCGCAAGATCAAAGAGTTCCGCAAGCAGTCCCGCTGATGGCGGAATCTGTCGATACGCAAGCCATGCCTCTTCGAGCAAGCCGCCGGCAGCGAGTCGGCGCGCGCGCGTGAGCTCGGCCGCCTGCGGTTCGCTGCGACGCGCGGAGCTGCGCCAGCGGAAGCCGGTGATGACCGTCGTGGAGAAAAGTAGGACGGCGGCGCTGGCGACTGGCAACCAGAGACTCGCAAGCACGAATGCGAGACTCGACCAGAGCAGCAATCCGAAGGTCGCCGCGCCCCCATACCACCACCAGATTGCGCGTGTCGGAAGCGGTCGAATCGCGGCAATTAGCAACAGTGTCAAAGCGGCGGCCCACACGACGATCGGGCCGAACAGCCCCGCGTCGATCCACGCATTGTCGCGATACCCCGCGAGCGTGTGCGCAAGAAGCTCGCGCGCACTCAGATCCCCGATGGGCGTCACGTAATGAGCCGTCGCAGCGCGTCCCGCTATGAGTATCTTGTCGTTGATCAGATCTGGGCGCGCGATGAGGTCGTCAGCCGTGAGCTCGATGAACGAGGTGCGCGAATAGAAACGCAGCCAACGTCGGCCGAACGGGTCTGTGCCGAGTGGCAGCTCATCGTCTGGTAGAGCATCGGCGGTCGGCGCAGCGAGCGCGATCGCGGCGTTCAGCGCGAGCGAAGGAATCGGTTCCGACTCGCCGATGAACGGCCACTCATGGCGAACGACTCCATCGATGTCCGGTCGAAACCACAGATGTCCGCCCCGCACCCAATCGGTTCGCCGGAGGCGGGAGTCGCCGACCGGTATTTCGACGGGGCCCAATGCGATGTCGGCTGTCGTGCCGGGCGCAGGTTGCGGCATCGTCGTGATCAAGAGCCGTGCGTGCCGTTCGGTCGCGAGCCGCGCGAGCTCGCTGAGCCATGCGGGATCCTCCAGGCGGATCAGCAATATCTCGGGCGGCGACTCGGGCGGATCCGCCCGCGTCCAAAGGTCGTAAAGTGCTCGGTCGACGCGAGCGGCAAGCTGCACGGGCGGCAAAAGACAAGCGCCTGTAGCGACCAAGCCCAGGAACAGCGCTTCAAAGAAGCTGCGACGTAGAGCGAGAAAACCATTCATAGGGCCGGGTGCCTCGAGCGACGGCGAGTATGCCACGCCCCCTGGCGGGGACCGTGTGACCCAGGCCTTAGTTTCCCTGCGCGCACAGGCACGGTGCGGATTTACGCTATCGTACGCGGCATGGCGAGAGCGAGACTCGAGTACACCTGCGAAAGCTGTGGCGCGGGGCTGCCGAAATGGCAAGGACAGTGCCCCGAGTGCGGCGCGTGGAACAGTGTGGTCGAAACACCCGCCGGCGCTCGCGGGCGCGGGGAGCGGCCACCGTCCGGAGGCGAGCTGAGCATCACGCGGTTGGATCGGTTGGATCCCACGCGCGTCGAACGGTTGCCGACGACCTTGAGCGAGTTCGATCGCGTGCTCGGCGGCGGCTTGGTCCCAGGCGCCGTCGTGCTGATCGGCGGCGACCCGGGCATCGGCAAGTCGACGCTGCTGCTGCGCGCCTTGGCGAACCTGTCGTCGGCGACGCCGGTTTGTTATGTCACCGGCGAGGAATCCCTCGATCAGATCGGCTTGCGCGCGCGCCGGCTCGGCGTTGCCGAGGCACCGGTCGAGCTCGTCGCCGAAACCTGCGTCGAGGCGATCTTGAGCAATCTCGCCGCGAAAAAGCTCGGTGTGCTCGCGATCGACTCGATTCAAACGCTGTTCAGCGAGCAGTTGCAGTCGGCCCAGGGCTCTGTGAGTCAATTGCGCGAGTGTTGCGCGCAGCTCGTGCGATTCGCGAAGAGCAAGCAAGTCGCCACGCTCTTGGTCGGTCACGTGACGAAGGAAGGGACACTTGCGGGTCCGCGCGTGCTCGAGCACATGGTCGACACGGTGCTGTACTTCGAGAACGAGTTGAGCAGCCGCTTTCGCATCGTTCGCGCCGTCAAGAATCGATTCGGCGCCGCGAACGAGATGGGCTTTTTCGTGATGGGCGAGGATGGGTTCCGCGAGGTCAAGAATCCTTCGGCGATCTTCCTCGCGCGCCGCGCGGCGCCGGTCCCCGGCAGCGTAACGCTCGTAACGCGCGAAGGTACGCGGCCGATGCTCGTCGAAGTGCAAGCCCTCGTCGACGAGACGCAAGCTCAGGCGCCGCGGCGGTTGGCGCAGGGCTTCGACGGCCAGCGTCTGGGAATGCTGCTGGCCGTGCTGCATCGGCACTGCGGCATTGCTTGCGGGGCGAGCGACGTGTTCGCGAACGTCGTCGGCGGGTTGCGCGTGACCGAGACGGCTGCAGATATGGCCGTGGCGCTAGCCATCGTGTCGAGCCTGCGCGAGCGGCCCGTTTCTCAAGACCTCGTGATGTTCGGCGAAGTTGGGCTGACCGGCGAGGTCAGGCCCGTGCCGTTCGGCGAGGAGCGATTGATCGAGGCGCAGAAGCACGGTTTCCGCCGCGCGCTAGTGCCCCGAGCGAACGTGCCGCGGCGCACCTTGGACATCGAAGTGCTTTCGGTCGATAGCCTGAACGATGCGCTGACTTACTTGAGCGGCTAGGGGCGCCGCGTCATGCCGCGTGCACCTTCGGCGGTGGCCGCGAGCCCGGTTCGAATACGCGCACGCGCTTGATGCCGTGCTCGCTCGCATCCAGGATCTCGATCGGGTAGTCGGCCACCGTGACGCCCGTGCCGGATTCCGGAATCGTCTCGAGCTGCTCGACGATGAGCCCGTTCAGCGTTTTCGGTCCGTCCGTCGGCAGATTCCAGTTCATCAGCCGATTCAGCTGCCGAACGTTTGCGCTCGCATCCACGACGTAGCTGCGATCGCTCTCCCGAGTAATGCCGAGGTCGATCGGCGTCGGCTCGGTTCCGAGCTCGCCGACAATCTCGCGAATGATGTCTTCCGTCGTGATCAATCCTTGGATGTCGCCATATTCGTCGACGACGAACGCTGACCGCCGCTTGTGCTGCTGAAAGTTCAACAGCTGCTTGTTCAATGGTGTGCCTTCGGGCACGAAGTAGGGCTCGCGCATGCGTGACAGCAGCCCTGCTTCCGTGAGCACACCTCGCGCCAGATCGGGCAGCAGGTGCAATACGGTCACCACGCCCTGTATGTTATCGATGTCCTCGCGGTAGACGGGTAGTCGATGGTGCTGGCTGTCTTGAATCAACGCGAGGTTCTCCTCCCAGCTGCGGTTCGAGATCGAGCCCGACGATCTCCTGGCGAGGCACCATCACGTCGTCGACGGTGATGGCATCGAGATCCAAGATGCTGAGCAGCATGCGTTGGTGGCGGCGCGGCACCATTACGCCGGCTTCTGCGACGACGGTGCGCAACTCGTCGGCGCTGAGCGAATGAGAGGCGATTTGGTCGGGACGCACGCCGAGCAATCTCAGCAGTCCGTTCGCGACGAGCGTGATCGCCCAGACGACGGGATAGGCGACCTTGAGTAGAGGGTAGTAGACGAGCGCCGCCGGAAGTGCGAAGCGGCTACGGATTCAACGCAGCGAGCGTTTTCGGCGCGAGGTCGCAGAAGATGAACACCACGATCGCTGAGAACGACCGTCGCGATCAAAATCGCGTGCTCGCCGCCGAGTCGGAAAGCGATGACGGTCGCCAACGCGGCGGCGGCCATGTTCACCAAATTGTTGCCGAGCAGGATCAGACCGATCAGGCGGTCCGGGCGTTGCAAAAGTTTTTCAGCGAGGCGCGCCGACTGCTGTCCGGACCGCGCGAGATGCCGCAGCCGGTAGCGGTTCAAGCTCATCAGCGCGGTCTCGGTGCTCGCGAAAAACGCCGAGAGCACGAGCAGTGCGATCAACAGGCCGAATAGCAGCCCTATAGGAACGTCGTCGTTCAAGGACTGTGAGTCCTCGTTAGAGGCTTAGGAAGGCTCGTAGATTGGCGGAATGGCGAATGGAGTGTCAAGGAACGCGCACTGGAACGGCGTGAAATGTCCGCGATTCCGGCGGCAACCGCGGGGAATTGTCCGGAACATGCTCGATAGCGCGCTCGGACGGGCGTGCTAGGCTTAGGGCTGGTTTCCTCGAGCGGTTCCATTCCGAATGTTCGATCAGCTGACACAACGGCTCAGCGATGCCGTACAGCGCATGACCGGCCGTGGCCGGATCACCGAGGACAACGTGCGCGAGACGGTGAGAGAGATTCGGATGGCTCTGCTCGAAGCGGATGTCGCGTTGCCAGTGGCGAAGGCTGTCGTCGACCGCGTCCGCGACCGAGCTCTGGGCGCGGAAGTCGCACGCAGCCTGAATCCGGGTCAAACGTTCATCAAGGTCGTGCACGACGAGCTCGTCAACGTGCTCGGCGGCGACGCGAGCCCGATCACCCAGAAGGGCCGGCCGAGCGTGCTGATGCTCGTCGGCCTGCAGGGCGCGGGCAAGACCACGACGGCCGCTAAGCTCGCGCTGCACGTGCCGAAGCACTCGGGTAAAGAGGTGCTGCTCGTGAGCACCGACGTCTATCGGCCCGCCGCGCGCACGCAACTCGCCAAGCTCGCAGCGGACAATCAGCTCGACTATTACGCGGGCGCCGAAGGTGAGCCCGTTGCGATCGCGCGCGGGGCGCTAGCCGCTGCGCAGAAAGGCGGCCACCGCTGGTTGATCCTCGACACGGCGGGGCGCCTGCACGTCGATGACGAGATGATGGAAGAGGCGCGAGCGCTGCAGCAAAGCGTCGAGCCGACCGAAACGTTGTTCGTGGTCGACTCGATGGCGGGCCAGGATGCGCTCAACGCAGCACGCGCGTTTCATCAAGCGCTGCCGCTCACGGGCGTGATTCTCACCAAGGCCGACGGCGACGCGCGCGGCGGCGCCGCACTTTCGGTGCGCGAGGTGACCGGTTTGCCGATCAAGCTCGTCGGCACCGGCGAAAAAGTCGACGCGCTCGAGGCATTCGAGCCAGCCCGTTTTGCTGCGCGGATTCTCGGCATGGGCGACGTCGTAGGGCTCGTCGAGCAAGTGCAGCGGCAAGTCGACCGCGAGCAGATGGAGCGGCTTGCGACGAAGGTGAAGCGGGGCCAGGAGTTAGGATTAGACGACTTTCGCGAGCAGCTGAAGCAGCTCGTCAACATGGGAGGACTCGAGCAGCTCCTCGACAAGCTTCCGGGCGTCAAGCCGGAAGCCTTGGCAGCGGCTCGCTTCGATCCGAAGTTGCTGCGTCGGCAGATCGCCATCATCGATTCGATGACGCCGCGGGAGCGTCGCCATCCGGCGATCATCGACGGCTCGCGTAAACGGCGGATAGCGGTGGGGGCGGGCTTGCCGGTGCAAGACGTGAGCCGGCTCCTGAAGCAGCACCGGCAGATCGGCAAGACGATGAAGCAGCTCGGCAAAGGCGGGGGCTTGCAAAGACTCTTGAAGGGCGGCGCGGAGCGGCGGGGGCCGCTAGCACCTCGGGGGCGCCGCTAGCAACACCGCGGGGCCTTACGCTTGCGTCCCAAAACCAGTAAAATCCCGCGCCTCAACGGGCGGTCGGATAGACCGCCTTGGTTTTTTCAGCTTTCCAGGATCCTGAGACTCTATGGTCATAATTCGTCTCGCCCGCGGCGGTGCGACCAAGCGCCCGTTCTACCACATCGTCGTCACGGATCGCCGCAATCGCCGTGACGGCCGCTACATCGAGCGCTTAGGTTTTTTCAATCCGATCGCCACCGGCGGCGAAGAGCGCCTCAGGGTCGATCTTGCGCGCACGGACTTTTGGCTCGCCAAAGGCGCGCAAACGTCGGATCGAGTCGCGCACTTGTTGAAGCAGCATCGGAGCACCGCCGGCAGCGCCACGGCTGCGTGACGTTCATGGAGCGCCCTGCGATTCCGCAGTGAGCGCCAAGACTCGCAAGATCGTCGTGCTCGGCCGCGTCAGCGCGGTGCACGGCCTGCAGGGCTGGCTCAAGATTCGGTCTTACACGGAGCCGCGCGACAACATCGCACGCTTCGAGACTTGGATCCTGCGTCGGAACGGCAGCGAGCAGACCGTCGAGATCGAGGGCGTGCGCGCCCACGGTAGGGCGATGCTTGCAAAGCTGCGGGGCGTCGACGGACGCGAGCAGGCGGCGCAATGGATCGGCGCGGATGTCGCGGTCGAGCGAGCGCGGTTGCCGCGTTGTGCGCCGGGCGAGTACTACTGGGTGGATCTCGAGGGTCTCGAGGTTCGAACGCCGCAGGGCGAAGTGTTGGGCACGGTGGACCATTTGCTTGCCACGGGCAGCAACGACGTCCTGGTGCTGTCCGGCGACGGCCAGCGGTTGATTCCCTTCGTGATGGGCGACGTGATTCGCTCCATCGATCTCGAAGAGGGCTTGATCGTGGCGGATTGGTCCGCCGATTTTTGAGCGATGTACCGAATCGGAATCGTTGCGCTGTTTCCGGAGCTCGTCGCCCCGGTGACGCGCATCGGCGTAGTGGGACGGGCTCGCGAGCGCGGCTTGATCGAAGTCGAGCAGATCTCGCCTCGCGACTTCGCCGTGGACCGGCATCGCACGGTCGACGACCGACCGTATGGCGGAGGACCGGGGATGGTCTTGAAGTACGAGCCGCTACGAGATGCCGTTCGCGAGCTGCGCAAACGACTGCCGGCGGGCTGCCGAGAGCTCGTGCTGAGCGCGCAGGGCAGGCCGTTCGATCAGGCGTTCGCGCGCGAGCTCGCCGCGGCGCCGGGCCTGCTGCTGGTGTCGGGCCGATATGAGGGAATCGACGAGCGCTTCGTCGAGCGGGAGGTGCAGGAGGAAATCGCCCTCGGCGACTACATCCTTACGGGCGGTGAGCTCGCGGCGGCCGTCGTCATCGATGCTGTCGTGCGGCTGCTCCCCGGAGTGCTCGGCCACGAAGACTCGTCCGTGGAGGAGTCATACACGGCTGGCCTGCTGGACTGCCCGCAGTACACTCGGCCCGAAGTCGTGGACGGTCTTGCGGTGCCCGCCGTGCTGCTCGGCGGCGATCACGAGGCGGTGCGCCGCTGGCGGCTGAAGCAAGCGCTGGGGCGCACTTGGTTGAAGCGTCCGGCGCTTTTGAAGGCTCGCACGCTCACTAGCGAGGAGCAAGAGCTCTTGGACGAGTTCAAGAAAACTTGGGCTTCGGAAAAGCAGATTTCGTAACATATGAGAAATGCCGCGAGGCGCAGGGTGCACAACCCTCGCCAGAACTGAAAAGAGGATTTGGCCATGTCTAGAGTCATTGACGAGATCGAACGGCAGCAGCTGAAACAGGACGTTCCCGACTTTGCGCCCGGCGATACGATCGTCGTCCAGGTGCGGGTTACGGAAGGCGACCGCGAACGGTTGCAAGCGTACGAAGGCATCGTTATTGCGAAACGCAATCGCGGACTAAACTCATCGTTTACAGTCAGGAAGGTTTCGCACGGCGAAGGCGTCGAGCGCGTGTTTCAAACGCACAGTCCCGCCGTTGCAGAGATCAAGGTGAAACGACGTGGTGATGTTCGCCGTGCGAAGCTCTACTACCTGCGAGACCTCAGCGGCAAAGCTGCCCGCATCAAAGAAAAAGTCTAGCGCGGCCAGCGTGACTGCCGCGGCGCCGCGATCATGCGCCCGCGGCGCAAAACGCTCGCGTGTGCTCGTCGCTGTCCGGCGCTCGCTCATCTGCTTGGTGGTAACCGCACCGCTCGTCGCCTGCAGCAACCTGTTGGGCTCGATGGCCGCCGACACGCTGTCCGCGACGATCCTGAATCAGGACGACCCGGAGCTGTTACGGACCGGCGTACCCGCCTACTTGCTGTTGGTCGACGGCTTCATTTCGGAAAACCCCGACAACGCGGAGCTTCTTGCAGCGGGTGCACAGCTGTTCGCCTTGTACGGCTCTCGGTTCGCCGAAAACGCTGAGCGAGCGGCGACGCTGACCGGCGAAGGCGCGCCGGTACGGCGCGCGCGCGATTTGCCTCGAGCATGCTCCGGCGTGCGCCTGGGAGGGCTTGGACCACGATTCGTTCGTCGCTGCGCTTAGCGAGGTTGACCAACGCGATCTTTCTGCCCTGTACTCGTACGCGGTCAGTTGGCTCAGCAACCTCGATGCTACGAGCGAGGACTGGACCGCCGTCGCGGAGCTGCCCTGGGTGGAAGCGGCCCTAGAGCGCGCGTTGGCGTTGGACGAAACATACGAGCGCGGCGCCATTCACGGTTATCTCGGAATTCTGAATACGCTGCGACCACCTGCCTTGGGCGGCCAGCCCGAGGTGGCGCGCGAGCATTTCGAGCGGGCCCTCACGTTGAGCGGCAATGAGGACCTGTCGATCAAGGTAGAATACGCCAAGCGCTACGCTCGACTTGTGTTCGACCAAGAGCTTCATGATCGGTTACTTACGGAAGTTGTGAACGCGCCCACGGAGGCGGCCGGGCTGACGCTGTTCAATGTGCTGGCGAAACAGGAGGCTCTTGAGCTACTTGAGTCCGCGAAGGAGTACTTTTGATGGACCGGGCTAGGATTCAGCGCTACATCGCGAAGATCTCTTGGTGCACTTGCGCGGCAATGCTGCTCGCCGTGGCCAGCCGCGCGGCGGCCGTCGACCTCAAAATCGCGACGGTTGCTCCGGACGGATCACATTGGATGGAGCAGATGCGCGCCGGCGCGGAACAGATTCGGCAGCGCACCGCCGGGCGCGTCACGGTCAAATTCTATCCCGGCGGTGTGATGGGCAACGACGCGCAAATACTGCGCAAGATCCGCGTGGGACAGCTTCAAGGCGGTGCTTTCACCGCCGGTGGGCTCGGAGAGCGCTACAGTTCCCTGAACCTCTACGGCATTCCGCTGTTGTTCCGCTCCCTCGACGAGGTCGATCACGTTCGCAGCCATCTGGATCCGAAGCTGCTCGCCGGCCTGGAACAGGCTGGCTTCGTGAGCTTCGGCTTCATCGAGGGCGGTTTCGCGAATCTACTTTCGAACGAGCCTGTTAGCAGCGTCGACGACATTCGCCGCAAGAAGGTATGGGTCCCCGAAGGCGACCAGATCAGTTTTCTTGCAATGCAGGCCCTTGGCTTGTCACCGGTCGTGCTGCCGATTACGGACGTGTTGACGGGCCTGCAGACCGGTCTCATCGAGATTACGTTCGCTTCGCCCGTGGCGGCACTCGTTCTACAGTGGCACACGAAGGTCACGTACATCACTGAGCTGCCGATTTCCTATTCGATGGGAATCTTCGCCCTCGACCGCGAGGCGTTTCGCGGCCTCGACGCCGCAGATCAGCAGGTTCTGAGAGAGGTCATGACCGAGGTGGCCAATCGGCTCGATCGCGCCGCGCGCGAGGACAATGAAGGCGCGCGCGAGGTGCTCCTCAAGTCCGGCCTGCAAACGGTCGACGTGAATGCCGCAGACGTCGCGGAATGGCGGCGCACGATCGAAGGCACTTATGCAGATCTGCGGCGCCGTCCCGACATCGACGCGCAGATGCTCGACGAGCTCTTGGCATTGCTCGCGCAGTATCGCGCCGGAGGCCAGGCTGCGCGTTGATTCGAGTAGCGACGCGTCTGAACGCCGCCCGGGCCCCTCCTGGCGCCGACGCGCCGGCGAGATCGGACGCGCCATTGAAACCACGCTCGTCGTCGTCCTCTTGTCCGGCTTGATCGTTTTCGCAAGCGCTCAGATCGTCTTGCGCAATGTGTTTTCGATCGGCGTCACGTGGGGCGACGGTCTGATCCGGCTGACAGTACTGTGGCTCGCGCTGCTCGGTGCTCTCGCGGCGAGCCGCGACGATCGCCACATCACTGTCGGCGCGCTTGTTCGGTGGCTGCCACCGGGCGCGCAGCGCGCCGCGCATACCATCGCGGCGCTATTCGGCGCAATCGTCTCGGGTGTTCTCGCTTGGTATTCGTTGCTATTCGTGCGCGATTCGCGAGCGTTCGGCGACACTCTACTTGAACGGACTCCCCGCGTGGCCCCTTCAGGCAATCATGCCGATCGCGTTCGGGCTGATCGCCTACCGTTACCTACTGCAGGCCCTGCGTCGCTGAAGGTCGAGTGCGATGTGGGTCTCTGAGCATCCTTCTAGTGTTGATGGCGCTCATCGGCGCACCGCTGTTCGCAGTGATCGGCGCAAGCGCACTGCTCGGGTTCTATGGGGCGGGCACGGATCTGTCCGTGGTCGCCATCGAGTTTTTCGGACTCTCGGAAACGCCCGTGCTCGTCGCGATCCCGCTGTTTACCTTCGCAGGTTTCCTTCTGAGCGAAGGACAGGCGCCGCACCGCTTGGTGAGGTTGTCGCAGGCGTTGCTCGGCTGGCTACCCGGTGGGCTCGCGATGATTACGCTCGTGGCGTGCGCATTGTTCACTGCATTTACCGGCGCCTCCGGCGTGACGATCATTGCGCTCGGGGCGTTGATGTTCCCGGCGCTCGCGTCCGCTGGCTACGACGAGCGCTTCAGCCTCGGATTGATCACGACGTCGGGCAGCCTCGGGTTGTTGTTTGCGCCCTCGCTGCCGCTCATTCTCTACGGCATCGTTGCCGAAGCATCGATCGACGACCTGTTTCTCGCGGGCGCGCTGCCGGGTGTGCTAATGCTCGTCATGCTGGCGGGCTACAGCTATTGGCGCAACCGCCACCTTCGCACGCCGCCTCGCGCCGATGCGCTGCGCGAAATGCTCGCTGCGATTCGGGCCGCCAAGTGGGAGCTCCCCCTGCCCATCGTCGTGCTCGGGGGTATCTACAGCGGCTACTTTGCCGTCTCGGAGGCGGCTGCGGTCACCGCCCTCTATGTGATCATCGTGGAGATGCTGATCCTACGTGAGATCGGCTGGCGCGATTTGCCGCGAATCATGCGCGAGTCCATGGTTTTGGTCGGCGCGATCCTGATCATCCTCGGCGTATCGCTCGCGTCGACGAACTACATGATCGACATCGGCGTCCCGCAGCGGCTGTTTGCGGCAGTCAGCGAGTACATCACGGGACCGACCACGTTCCTCATTGCGTTGCTCGTATTCTTGCTGATCCTGGGCGCAATTCTCGATATCTTTTCAGCGACGGTGTTGGTGGTGCCGTTAATTCTGCCGATTGCAAGCCAGTACGGCGTGCACCCGATACACCTTGGGATCGTGTTTCTCGCTACGATGGAGCTCGGATATCTGACTCCGCCCGTCGGATTGAATCTCTTCATCTCGAGTCACCGATTCAACAAAGACATCGCGGAAATCTATTGGGCGACGCAGCCGTTCTTGATCGTATTATTGATTTCGGCCGTGATCATCGCTTTTTGGCCAGGCTTATCATTGGTGTTCCTGGATTGAGGCGCACTCAGAAACGTGAAGGATTAGGGTTATGAGCAGTCAGGCGTTCCCGATGAAAGTTCTGCGTTCTGTCTGGCGGGCGCTCGATCGCGTGCGGAAGGTGCTGCATCTGGTCCTGCTGCTCGGCTTTTTCTTCGTGCTCGTGGCGGGTCTTGCGGGGCAGCGTATCGTCGTGCCGCGCGCAACGGCTTTGGTGATTGCACCCCAGGGCGCGCTCGTCGATCAGCTGTCGGGTGATCCGTTCGAGCGCGCCCTCGCGAAAGCGCGCGGTTTGCCGCTGCAGGAAACGCTGCTGCGCGACGTGATCGAGGCGATCCGCCGCGCGCGGGATGATGAACGCATCAAGGTGCTCGTGCTCCGGCTCGACGGCCTGACGGGCGCCGGCTTGAGCAAGCTGCAAGAGCTCGCCGGTGAGTTGACGGCGTTCAAGGAGAGCGGCAAGCGGATCACGGCGATCGGCGACGGGTTTACGCGCGACCAATACTATCTCGCCGCGTACGCGGACGATATCTACATGCACCCGATGGGCATCGTGCTCGTCGACGGCTATAGCCGCTACCTGCCGTACTACAAGTCAGCGCTCGACAAGCTGTACGTCGACTACAACGTGTGGACGGTAGGGGAGTACAAGTCGTTCGTCGAGCCCATTACCCGGGACGACATGTCGCCGGAGGACGAGGAAGCGAGTCGCGAGTACCTGCAGGCGCTTTGGAGCTCTTATCAGAACGACGTGACCGCCGCGCGCGAGCTGCCGGCGGAGGCTCTGCAGCGTTATGCGGATCAGATTGCCAGACTTGCTTGCGGAAGTCGGCGGGAATACCGCGCGCCTCGCGCTCGACTACGGATTGGTGGACGAGCTCATGCCGCATGACGTCATGCGGGAGCGTATCCGCGGTCTGGTCGGGGAGAGCATTGAAAACGACGACGACGAGGACTTCAAAGGCATCGACTACGACGCGTATCTCACGGCGGTGCGAGCGGAGTCGGGCACGCCGCAAACGGCTAGTAAGATCGCCGTGGTCGTAGCATCGGGGACCATCTTAGACGGCGCTCAGCCTCCGGGAACGGTCGGTGGAGAGACCACGGCGGGACTAATCCGGCAAGCGGCGCGCGACGAGCAGGTCAAAGCGCTCGTGGTGCGCGTCGACTCCCCGGGAGGCAGCGCCTTCGCCTCCGATATTATCCTGCGAGAGCTGGAGGTCTTTCAGCGCTCCGAACGCCCAGTTGTCGTTTCCATGGGCAGTGTCGCAGCTTCCGGGGGCTATTGGATCTCGATGGCGGCCGATGAGATTTGGGCGAGCCCGACCACGCTCACGGGCTCGATCGGCGTCGGTGCGACGTTGCCGACGATTCAGCGCACACTCGATCGAGTCGGCGTGCACGTCGATGGCATCGCGACGACTGAGCTCGCGGGCGGGTTCGATGTGATGCGCGGCATCAACGATGAAGCACGCGGATTGATCGGACAATCGGTGCGTTACACCTACGATCAATTCATCGGCAAGGTTGCCGAGCACCGCAACCGCGCAGTCGAAGAGATCGATCGCGTGGCACGAGGTCGGGTATGGATAGGCAGCAATGCGCTCGATCGCGGGCTCGTTGATCGGCTCGGAACGTTCGCGGACGCAGTCGGTTCGGCCGCGGAGCTCGCGGGACTCGCCGAGGACGATTATCGGCTCGACTATGTCGAGCAGGAGCTGGGGGTCGCCGAGCGCTTGTTGCTCGAGCTCACCGCAACCGCGGCGCCGCTCGTGCGCGGCTTCGGCTCGCAGCTCGCCTGGCCGGCAGCCGTCTCGCGCTGGCTCGAGGCCACGATGGAGCCGCTCGCATTCGTGCAGCGGCTCAACGACCCGCGCGGCATCTATGCGTACTGTTTCTGCGACGTTCGGTGACCGCGCCGCGCGAAGGCGCGCCGCCCGCCGACGCGCTCCGCATCGATCGCTGGCTCTGGTGCGCCCGATTCTACAAGACGCGCACCCTCGCGGCGCAGGCGGTGCGCGGGGGTGACGTGCGCCTAAACGGCCGCAGGGTCAAGCCGGCGCATGACGTGAGGATAGGTGATTCCGTGGCGATCGATCGCGACGACGAGGTGTGCGCGATCACCGTCGCGGCGCTGCCGGATCGGCGGGGCCCGAGCCAGGAGGCTCAGCGCTGCTACATCGAGACGCCCGAATCCGTCGAGCGGCGGACGCTCGAGGGGCAACGGCGCGCCGCCGCCGCGCTCGCGCGACCGCCGACGGACAGCCGCCCCGACAAGCGCACCCGCCGTCTCTTGCTGCGTGCCCGAGGGCGCAGCTGATCAATCGCCGGGAGCGTTCGGATTCTTCGGATAGTCGTAGTAGGCGAGGGTGCCGGGCTCGTGCGCGACGTCGGCCCACGCGAGCGCGTCGAAGTCGATGGCGAGCACGCCGCTGGTTGGAAGGTTATCGAGTTCGAGCCGAGGCAGGAGGCGATTCGCAAGCTCGGTGAGGCCCGGATTGTGGGCGACCACGAGCAGGCTCGAGTGCGAATCGTCCTGCCGTCCGATCACCGCTAGGAGTTGCTCCGGCGACGCGAGATACAGCTCTCGCTCCACTCGCAGCGATTCGAGGCGGTAACGCAGGCGCTTTGCCACAATCTTCGCCGTTCGCAGCGCGCGCCGCGCATCGCTAGTCAAGATTAGCGCCGGCCGCTCGCCGCGCTGCTCGAGCCGCTGGCCCATCAGCGGCGCATCGCGCTCACCGCGCTTCGACAGCGGCCGCTCATGATCGGGCATGTCCGGCGCGCTCCAGCTCGATTTCGCGTGGCGCAATAGAATCAGGCGTCTCAAGGTCGTCTTCCTCGAGAGGAGCGCGGTGCAGTCAGAGCAGGCCTGCTTCGAGGCGCGCTTCTTCGGACATCATGGACTGGTTCCACGGCGGGTCGAAGACGAGCTCCACTTCTGCGCGCTCGACCGTCGGGATGATCTCGATCTTTTCACGCACGTCTTGGGTGAGAACGTCGCCCATACCGCACCCGGGTGCGGTGAGCGTCATCTTGATCTTGACGACGCGCCCGCCGCTCTCCGCGCGCTCGATCGTGCACTCGTAGACCAGCCCGAGCTCCACGATATTGATCGGTATCTCAGGATCGAAGCAAGTGCGCAGCTGCTGCCAGACCGCTGCTTCGATATCGGCTTCTGTGGCGTCGTCGGGCACCTCTGGCGCGCGCAAAGGCGTTTTCCCGATCGCGTCGCCGTCGCCTCCGGCGATTCGAAACAGGTTGCCTTCGATGTAGACGGTGAAGCTACCGCCCAGGGCCTGCGTCATGTAACCCATGCTTCCTTGCGGAAGCGTGACACGCTCGCCCGCGGGGATCAGCACGGCCTCGCAGTCCCTGGCGAACGTGACCGGTTCGTTTTGCCCGTGATACATACGGCTACTCGGTGCTTACCCGCGCCTCCTGGCCGGCTAACGCTGCCTTCAAGGCGTGCCAGGCCAGGCTCGCGCACTTCACCCGCGTGGGATAGTCGCGCACGCCTCCCAGCGCCGCGAGCTTATCGAGCTCCTCCGGCGAAGCTAGCTGCGCGCCAGTCAACATGTCGTGAACTTTGCCGAACAGCTGCAGCGTGGAGTCTACCGTCGCGCCCTTGACGCGTTCCGTCATCAGCGACGAGGACGCAACCGAGATTGCACAGCCGCTGCCTTTGAAACTGATATCAGCGACCATGCCGTCCTTCAGCTTCACATAGAGCGTCAGCTTGTCGCCGCACAATGGATTCACACCTTCGATCACTCGGTCTGCGTCCGCGAGCTCGCCGAAATTACGCGGGCGGCGATTGTGGTCGAGAATCACCTCTCGGTAGAGCTCTTGGAGTTCGTTCACGAGAAGATCTCCACCGCTCGTTTGAGACCGAGCATCAATCGGTCCACGTCGCTCTCGTCGTTGTAAAGGGCAAACGATGCGCGCGCCGTGGCCGGGATGTTGAAGTATTCCATCACGGGCATCGCGCAGTGGTGCCCCGTGCGAATCGCCACACCTTCTCGATCTACGATCGTGCCGAGATCGTGCGGATGAATGCCGTCTAGCACGAACGACAGGACGCTCGCCTTGTGGGCCGCAGTGCCGATCACGCGCGCACCAGGGAATTCGGCGGTGAGGCGCGCGGTCGCGTAGTCCAAAAGGCCGTGCTCGTGCGCGGCGAGCGACGTGAAGTCGATGCATTCGAGGTAGTCGATCGCCGCGCCGAGCCCAATCACGCCCGTAATGTTGGGCGTTCCCGCTTCGAACTTGTGCGGCAACGCGTTGAACGTGGTGCCGTCGAACCGCACTGTGAGGATCATCTCCCCGCCGCCCTGGTAAGGCGGCATGGCATCCAGCAGGGCGCTCTTGCCATACAGCACGCCGGTACCCGTGGGTGCAAACATCTTGTGGCCGGAAAACGCATAGAAGTCGCAATTCAGGGCCTGCACGTCGACCTCGAGATGCGGAACAGCCTGTGCGCCATCGATCAGCACGAAAGCGCCGGCAAGGTGCGCAAGATCTATGAGCTCCTTGATGGGATTGATCGTGCCGAGCGCGTTCGACACGTGTGTGAGCGCGACGATTTTGGTCCGTTCGCCGAGCAATCGCCGGAACGCGTCGAGATCGAGCTCGCCCGTAGGTGTGATCGGGGCCGCGAGGAGTCTGGCTCCGAGCTGCTCGCAGGCGAGCTGCCACGGAACGATGTTCGAGTGATGCTCCATCCAGCTGATCAGCACCTCATCCCCGGGGCGCAGCGCGTGGCGGCCGAGACTCGAGGCGACCAGGTTGATCGATTCCGTCGTGCCGCGCGTGAACACGATTTCTTCGGATCGGCTCGCATTGATGAAGCGCTGAACTTTGCGGCGCGTGTCCTCGAACAAGGCAGTGGATCGCTCGCTAAGCTGGTGCACGCCGCGGTGAACGTTCGCGTGATTGCGTGACTGCTGCTCGCTGACGGTGTCTATGACGACCTGCGGGCACTGCGAAGATGCCGCGTTGTCGAGATACGTAAGCGGCTTGCCGTGAACGTGCTCGCGCAGCACCGGGAAGTCCCCGCGCAAACTCTGGAAATCGGTGCGCAGCGGGGCCTCCGATCGGGCTCGTTCCGCAACGCGGCTCACGGCAGCTGCTCCCAGGCTCGCAACCGGGCCGCCACGCGCTCTACGAAGCGCTCGCGCAAAGCGGGCACGCGGACCCGCTCGAGCACGCTCTCCGCGAACGCGAGGGTAAGCATGGCACGCGCGGCCGGCTCATCGATGCTGCGGGCGCGCAGATAGAACAGCTGCTCGGGGTCGAGCTCCCCCACCGTCGTCCCATGACTGCACTTCACGTCGTCGGCGTAGATTTGCAGCTCAGGCTTCGTGTCGATCTCCGCCTGCTCGGAAAGAAGCAAATTGTCGTTGCGCTGCTGCGCGGCCACGCGTTGCGCATCACGATGCACGACGACTTTGCCGTTGAAGACTCCGCGTCCGGCTCGGCCAATGATGCCGCGGAATGCCTCGTCGCTGCGGGTTTCTGGTGCGACGTGCTCGATTTGCGTGTGGTTGTCGACGTGCTGTTGCGACGCGAGGAAGACACCGAACAAATCAGCGCTCGCCCCGGGCGCGAGCAGACGCACGTCGATGTCGTTGCGCGTAAGGCGGCCGCCGAGGTCCACGTACCCGATCTCGAGGGCGGCATGCGCGCCAAGCTCGGCATATGCCAGCGAGGTATGAAATTGCCGGCTACCGTGCTCCTGCAAGCGGTAGAACGTGAGCGCCGAATCCGCGCTTTGGCTGACTTGCGTGACGGGATTCAGCCAGTTCGCAGGCTCGCCTGCGTCGAGGAAATGCTGCACGACGGTGAGCCGTGCCCCGCGCGCGAGCTCGATCACGACGCGCGGCTGCAGCGCAAGCCCGGACCTACCGCTGCCGGCGAACACGAGATGCAGAGGCTCGGCGAGCGACACGCCGGCCGCCGCCTTGATCCAGGCGCCTTGCTGTGCGAACACGGTGTTGAGGCGCGCAAGCGGATGGCCCGCGCCGGCGAGGCGCCGCAGTTGCCCGTTTTCGAAAGCGTCCCAACGATCTGTGAGGCTCGCGACCTCTAGCCCGTCGTGGCTTGGTCCAGCCGAGAGCTCGGTAATGGCGTGTCCGTCAACGAACACGAGGCGTGACGGGCCCAGCACAGAGCCGCGTTCGGAAAGCAGCGCTCGGACGTTGCCGATTGCCACCGCATCGGGTTGGTCGGGCACGAAATCGAAGCCGCCTTCGGCGATGGCCTTCAAGTCCGTGTAACGCCAGTTCTCCTGGCGGGGAGTCGGAAAGCCGGTGGTCGCGAAGGACTTGAGCTCGTCGGCCCGCCATTGCGCGGTTCTTGCGGAGCCCGGCAGGCGCGTGCTGTTTGCGTCGAGCTCTTGTTGCAGCGTCGCCGTAATCAAGACCGCGCTGCCTCCGTCTGGACCCAGTCGTATCCGCGCTGGTCGAGCTCTCGGGCAAGGGCGGCGTCGCCGGACTTGACGATGCGGCCGCCCGCGAGCACGTGGACGTGATCCGGAATGATGAGCTCGAGCAGCCGTTCGTAGTGCGTTACCAGCAGCATCGACCGCTCCGGGTTTCGCAGGCTATTCACCCCTGCAGCGACGACCTTGAGCGCGTCGACGTCCAGCCCCGAATCGGTCTCGTCGAGTACCGCGAGACGGGGTTCCAAGAGCAGCAACTGCAGAATCTCGTTGCGCTTTTTCTCCCCGCCCGAGAATCCCTGGTTCACACTTCTGTTCAGGAAATCTCTAGGAATTTGCATGAGTTCCATCTTGGTCTTAATCAATTTCATGAACTCAAATGCATCGAGAGACTGCTCGCCGCGTACCGCTCGCTGGGCGTTGAGGGCGGCTTTGAGCAGATAAGCGTTGTTCACTCCCGGAATCTCGATGGGGTACTGGAAAGCGAGGAACACCCCGGCGCGCGCGCGCTCTTCGGGAGCAAGGGCGAGCAGGTCACGGCCGTCGAACAGAATCGTTCCCGCCGTGACGGTGTAATCTTCGCGGCCGGCCAACACCTGGGCGAGCGTGCTCTTGCCGGAGCCGTTCGGCCCCATGATGGCGTGCACTTCGCCCTTGGGCACGGTCAAGCTCAGGCCCTTGAGTATTTCCCGGTCAGCAACCTGCACGTGCAGGTTTTCTATAGTCAGCATCGCTCAAGCTCCGTCAGTGCTCAGCCGACCGCGCCCTCGAGGCTCACGTTCAGCAAGTTCTGGGCTTCCACCGCAAACTCCATCGGCAACTTCTTGAAAACCTCGCGGCAGAAACCGTTGACGATCAAGTTCACCGCATCTTCCTGGGAGAGGCCGCGTTGTCGGCAGTAGAAGAGCTGATCCTCGCTGATCTTGGACGTCGTGGCTTCATGCTCGACGCGGGCCGATCGATTGCGCGACTCGATGTACGGAAAGGTGTGGGCGCCGCACTGCGCCCCAATCAATAGCGAATCGCATTGTGTGTAATTTCGCGCGCCATGCGCGGACGGCATGATCTTCACGAGGCCTCGGTACGAGCTTTCACCGTGGCCGGCGGAGATGCCCTTCGCGATGATCGTGCTGCGAGTGTTGCGGCCGATGTGAATCATCTTCGTGCCAGTGTCGGCCTGCTGATAGTTGTTCGCGACAGCTACGGAATAGAATTCGCCGACGGAGTTCTCACCGCGCAGCACGCAGCTCGGGTACTTCCACGTGATCGCCGAACCGGTCTCCACCTGCGTCCAGGAGATTTTCGAGTCCTTGCCGCGGCAATCACCGCGTTTGGTGACGAAGTTGTAGATCCCGCCCTTGCCTTGCTCGTCGCCGGGATACCAGTTCTGCACCGTCGAGTACTTGATCTCGGCGTTGTCGAGGGCGACGAGCTCGACGACCGCCGCGTGCAGCTGATTCTCGTCGCGCATCGGTGCCGTGCAGCCTTCGAGATAGCTCACATGGCTGCCTTCTTCGGCGATGATCAACGTCCGCTCGAATTGGCCGGTCTTGGCCGCGTTGATGCGGAAATACGTGGACAGCTCCATCGGGCAGCGCACGCCCTTCGGGACGTAGACGAACGAGCCGTCCGTGAATACAGCGGAGTTCAACGCGGCGAAGAAATTGTCTCGATACGGGACGACGCTGCCGAGGTATTGACGCACGAGCTCGGGGTGGTTCTTCGCCGCCTCGGAGAACGAGCAGAAAATCACTCCGGCCGCAGCGAGCCGCTCCTTGAACGTGGTCGCCACGGAGACGCTGTCGAACACGGCATCGACCGCTACGCCCGCGAGGCGGGCGCGTTCGTGGAGCGGAATGCCGAGCTTGTCGTAGGTTTCGAGGAGCTTCGGATCGACTTCGTCGAGGGATTTCGGCCCATCCGCACGGTTTTTCGGCGCGGAATAATATGAAATCGCCTGATAGTCGATCGGCGCGTAACGCACGTGGGCCCAAGTCGGCTCCGTCATCGTGAGCCAATGCCGATAGGCTTTGAGCCGCCATTCCGTGAGAAACGCGGGTTCACCTTTCTTGGCGGATATCAGGCGAATGACGTCCTCGTCGAGGCCCGGCGGAACCGTTTCCTGCTCGATATCGGTGACGAACCCGTGGCGATACTTCCGATTGACGACGTCTGAAAGTTGGGTGGAATCCATTGCCATGTTCTGATTTCCCGGCCGCTACCGTAGAGCGGCTACCTTGCCCAAGCCCTGCTTCAAGTCCGGTGGTGGTAAGGGATCCTTGCGCAGTTGCAGATCCGCGAGGCTCACGTCTTGGAGCGCCTTGCGGATGCTCTGGTTGATCCTCTGCCACGCCATCCCGACGCGACAGTACGATTCGAGATCGCAAAGTCCGTTCCCGGAGCTGCATTCGGTGATCGCGACCGGTCCTTCGAGCGCGTCGATGATCTCCGCCGCGCTAATCGATTCTGCGGGACGCGCCAGCACATAGCCGCCTTGAACGCCGCGTGCCGACACGACCAACCCCGCGTGCACTAACGATTTCAGGAGCTTGCTGACGGTGGGCGGGCCCAAGTGCGTGGCCTCGGCTACCTGGCCTGCCGTTGCCAATCCGTCGTGGGTTGCCAACTGCGCCAAGACCATGGTCCCGTAGTCGGTCAGCTTGCTCATCCGCAGCATCTAGGTGGCCCCTAGCTCGAGATATAGGACTATTTTAGTACTATTTAATCGCGCGCTGCAAAGCCCGCGGACGCTGGGGACGGAGCAAATCTCAACGGGCAGGGGGAGGCCTGGTGCCGCCCTCGCGCGCCAACTGATCGCGCTGCTCTTCGGGCAGGTACTCGATGAGCTGCGCCAGGCGCGCCTCGAAGCGCGAGCGATCGACCGTATGCACGCCGGGGGACTCGAGCGCCATCCGCAGCTGGTTGATCGCGAGCGGTAAGTTGCCGATCGAGGCGTAGTAATACGACATGTAGAAATAGGCGTTGCCGACGTCGCCTTCCGCATTCGCAGCCCGCGCTATGAGCCTAAGCTGCTCTGGCGTCGGCTCGACGTTGTTTAGCAGATCGAGCAATAGCTCGTGCGCTTCCGCTGGCTTGCCCGCCGCAATGAGCGCTTCGGCGTAGCTGATCGTGAGCGGCCGGTTGCGCGGAAACAGACGGACTGACTCCTTGTAGAGCCGCATCGCGTCTTCTGTGAGGCCGCTCGCCATCGCCGCTTCGGCTTGGCCGATCTTGAACGCGATCACCGTCGGATGGTCTTCGCTCAAGTCGCGGAACAATTGCTCCGCCGTGTCGTTCAAGGCTAGCCGCATCGAGGCCAAGGCGAGCCCATAACGATCGGCCGGCGACGCGCTATCCGCGCTATCCGTTCGCGATTGAAACAACGCCATCGCAGCTTCCGGCGTCGGCGCGTTCAGTGCACGAAGCCGCGCTTTCGCCAAGCCGTACGCCATGCTGTCGGTTGCCTTCGTCTGCGGCAGAGTCCGCGCGCGCATCCGCGCTTCGGCTACGCGTTCCGTCGAGACCGGATGCGTTTGAAGCAACTCCGGGATGTACTGGGTCGAGGCACCGTAGCGCTTGCCCAGCTTTTCGAAGAAGCTCGACATGCCGTTCGGATCGAAGCCCGCGGACGACAGCACTTCCATGCCGACGCGGTCCGCTTCGTACTCGTTGGCTCGTGTGAAATTGATTTGCCGTTGGATCGCCATGGCCTGCGACGCACCGACGACGCCCTGTCATCGCCTCGCCCGAAGAATCGCTGGCGGCGCCGAGCAGGATCGCAGCAAGCATCGCCGCCATCGAGACGAGGCTCGTCCGTTGGCTGTCATAAATCGATCGGGCGATGTGACGCTGCGTTACGTGAGAAACCTCGTGAGCCAACACACCCGCAAGCTCGCTTTCGGTATCGCTTGCGAGGATTAGGCCCGAGTTGACGCCGATGAAGCCGCCCGGCAACGCGAATGCATTGATCCGGTCGTCGTTCACGAGGAAGAAATCGAAGTCGAACTCCCCGTTGTTCGCGTGACTTGCAAGCTGCGAGCCGAGCGTGCCGATGTACTCGGTTAACTGAGGGTCTTCGACCACGACGCCGGCGTTGCGCAACTGCAGCATGACGCCGCGGCCGAGTTGTTCTTCCTTACTCTTGCTGAGAGCAGCGTCCGCGGGGCTTCCGAAATCCGGTAGGTCGTCGCGCGGAGCCGCGGCTGCGCTCTGCAGCGCAACAGCGGCAAACATGGCAATAAGTTTTTTCACGAAGCCAGTCCTCATTGACATTGTCGGTCGTCGTTTCAACCGCAGGGTCCTTCCGTCAGTCCTTCAGAGCCTTGGCGGCCGCCAGGACCTCATCCACGTGCCCTTTGACCTTCACTTTACGCCATTCGTTTCGCAGCACACCGCGACCATCGATCAAGAACGTGCTGCGCTCGACCCCCAACACTTTCTTGCCGTACATGTTTTTCTCACGGATCACGTCGAATTGCTTGCAGAGCCGTTCGTCCGGGTCCGAGATTAGGTCAAATGGGAACGAGTACTTCTCCCGAAATTTCTCGTGCGAAGCCACGGAATCGCGCGAAACGCCGAACACCTTCATCTTCAAGCGCTTGAAATCGCCGTGGCGATCGCGAAAGTCTTGACCCTCGAGCGTGCAACCCGGCGTGTCGTCCTTCGGATAGAAATACAACACATATGGAGTTCCCGAAAGAGCTTCGCTCGAGACCTCACCTCTGCCAGTGCCTGACGCCGTGAAGGCGGGAGCTTTCTTGCCGATCGTTGCTTTCGCCATGCCTCGCGCCGCCTTTCACGAGTGTTTTACGGGTTCCATTATCGCGTCGACGTTGAGCTGATCGCAGAACTCCATGAATTCCTCACGTAAACCAGAGATATGCACGCTGGCAGGGATATTGATGAACATCTGCACCGAGAACATCGGGGCGCCGGTGTGTGTGGCGGCGTAGCTGCGGGTGGAGACCTCGCCGATCTCGACTTTCCGCGCAGCGAAGAATCCGCTCAAGCTATGCACGACACCGGGCTGATCGAGACCTACGACGTCGACGGCGTAAGGCAGCAGCTCTTTGCCGAAACGCCTGGGCTCGGTGCGCTTCAACTGCATGGTCACACCGTTGCCATTCGCGAAGCGATTCAAGTCGCGTTCCATCCGGCTGATGGTATGCCAGTTGCCGGACACGAGAAGCAGCATCGCGAACTCCGAGCCGAAGGCCGCCATCCGGCTCTCTTTGATGTTGCCCCCACAGTCCATGATGACCCGGGTGAGTTCTTGCACGACTGCCGTGGGATCGCCGCCGATGGCGGAGATGACCATGAGTTGTTCCATCGTGAAAGAATCTCGCGAATTTGCCAATTGACCAGTCTACGCCGAACGACCGGCCCTGTAACGCTTGGGTTGCGCCGTTCCGAATGCCTCAGTAGTATTTTCGCCTTTTTATCGCGGCGGGGAATGATTCGATGTTAGTCGGCAGTATGGTTGCGGTCGTTACGCCGATGGATGCCGACGGCGCAATCAACTACCGCGATTTGGCGAAGCTCATCGAGTTTCATGTCCGCTGCGGAACGCAGTATCTCGTCGTGGCTGGCACGACGGGCGAGTCGGCCACACTCGATCATCACGAGCACATAAGCCTACTCGAGCAGGCGTGCGAGCTTGCCGCCGATCGGATCCCGATCGTCGCCGGCACAGGGTCCAACTCGACCGCTCAGACAGTGAATCTGTCGAAGGCCGTCGATCGGCTTCCGATCGCGGCCTTCCTCGTGGTTACGCCGTATTACAACAAGCCGACCCAGGAGGGAATGCGGCGGCACTTTGAGACGATCGCGGACGCGGTCAAACACCCGCTAATTCTGTACAACGTTCCCGGGCGAACCGGCGTTGATCTGAAACCGGAAACCGTCATCAAGCTCGCGGGTCATCCGAACATTCACGGTATCAAGGAGGCGACCGGGGAACTCGCGCGTATCGCAGTGCTCAGAGGGGAGTGCGGTCCGCAGTTCGTGCTGCTATCCGGCGACGATGCGACCTGTTGCGAGTTTATGTTGCAGGGCGGAAACGGTGTTATCTCCGTGACTGGGAATGTCGCGCCGACCGGGATGCGGCGCTTGTGCGATGCGGCTGGAGCCGGCAAGCGGGCGGAAGCCGTGCGTGTGGACGCAGATTTGCGCGATCTTCACTCGACACTGTTCCTCGAAAGCAATCCGATACCCGTGAAATGGGCGGTTGAACGACTTGGATTGATCGGCCCGGGAATCCGGCTGCCGCTAACGCCGCTCGCGAGCCAGTACCATGCGGCCGTGGCCGCCGCGATGACGGCGGCGGGCATCGACCTTCCGGAGCGCTGACGATGTTACGCTCGGTCCTGGCGGGGGTGATGATCGCCTCAGCGGTGTGTGGTTGCCGTGGAGAGGCGGAGCTCCGGTGCGAACCTACGGAGCGCTACACCGGCGCCGCGTCGATTCCCCCGGTGCGCGTTCCCGACGACTTGAGCGTGCCGGACGAATCGAACTCGCTGCGTCTGCCGCCGCCGTCCGCCGGTGAAGAGGCCACGGGCGCGCTCAAGGGTTGCCTCGAGAGTCCGCCTCCCTTCTTCCAGGACAGCCGCCTCGGGGATCAGCAGCCCGCCGCGTCGGAACCCGAGCCGGATCCGGCCGACGATCCCGAGCGCCAGATCGGCAATTGAGGGCCGGGTTGCGGCCCCTGCCGGCTGTTACAGCCGCGAAGACACGGTAAGACACGTCACCTCGGACGCGGCCGTGTGTAAAAAGCCGGATCCCAATCGGGCGCCGCGGCGGTATTCGCGCCGCGCTATCAATCGAGGTACCTACTATGTGTGGCGTGGCCCTGTCCAAGCGGCCGGACGATGATTCGCATCGACAAGCGTTCCTGCTGACCCAGACATTGGCCGAAAGGCTGCACGACGGTCCCTTGCAGGACCTCGTTGCGCTGCAGCTGAAGACGGCAGTGCTGCTGCGTGAGCGCGCGTGTACCCCCGGGGCGGACCACCCGACCGACCGGGCGGGCCAGCTGGCGGAGATCGGTGAGCTTGCCCAGGCCGCGGTTGAGCACCTGCAACGGGTCATCCGCGAGCTTTGCGTCGCCGAGCCTCGTCGGTCCGGCTTGTTGGCCCGTCTCGTGACCCTGTGCGACGAGTTTCGCGCCTCCAGCGGAATTTCGTGCGAGTTGTGCGTGCAGCCGATGCACACGGGCTTCGGACCCGAAGTGAGCGAAGTGCTGTTTCGAACCGTTCGGGAGCTTCTGACCAACGTGCGCAAACACGCACAGGCAACGGCAGTCACGGTCTCGAGCCGCCTGCGCCCGGACGGAGGCGTCGCGCTCACGGTCGAGGATAATGGCGTGGGGCTGTCCTCGGTGAATCGGCGGGCGAACCCCTTCGAAGGGGGTGGGTTCGGTTTGTGGAGCATCGATCACCGGCTCACGGCGTTCGGCGGATATCTCGAGCTTGCGGGCGACACCGGAATGAGAGCGACCGTGGTGGTTCCGCGCCGGCTGCTCAAGGAAGACTGAGCTTTCGAAGAGTAAGCCGATACCGCGGTGTCCTAGCATCGAGGCTGGGCGCATCCCTCGAGCACTCCTCTGCTCATGGATGCGCACCTTCTGTGAGCTCAGGCCTTCCCGGGCGTGGCAGGCAACGCGCTCACTGACGCCTCGGGCCTAGCGGATTGCCAAGCTGGGCGGGGCGCCGGCGTCGATCAGCTTGCGCAAGACGCGATCCTGGACCCACTGGTCACTCCACCAGTCGATCGGCGTGATCGCGTTGCCGCCGAGCAGCATCGTGAAGTGCAGGTGGTCGCCGCCCGCGAGGCCGGTTGCGCCGCTTCGGCCGAGCTGTTGGTCGCGCTCCACGAGGTCGCCGACCTGCACCTCGATCGACGACAGATGCGCGTACAGCGATTGCAGGCCCATTCCGTGGTCGAGAATCACGCAATTGCCGTAGATACCGAGCCAACCAGCGTGCAGCACGCGACCGCGGTTGGCTGCGAGCACGGGCGCCGCGAGCGTGGAGGCCAAATCGAAACCGAGATGGACTTGCTGGTCGACGTCTTGACCGCCGTAGACGTAGGTGCGCTGGTCCGCGAACCCGGCCTCTACAGCGGTGTTCAGAAGCTGCTTGAACGTGCCCCGCCAGAGAATCTCGGGCGCGGTTTTCGCCGCGAGAGCGGCTATCGTCTCGTTATTCGTGCGCCGGAGGTCGCGATTGATCCGCAGATACGACGCGATGAGATTGGTGGGATCGTCGACCGTGAGCTCGGTAGAGTTTTGCAAGATCGCGGGCACGACTCGGCCGAGGAAGCTGTCGTCGAGCTCGATGCGGCTCTTGCGAAACACCTTCGGAAATACGCGGTGATCGAATGTGCCGTTGCCTTCGTTGCCGATTTCGTCGCGGGCGAACACGCTGATCGGTGCATTGAGGTCCTGGTCCCACAGGAGCGCAAAGAACGCGACGCGCAACGCGGGATCGGCATTGTCGATGCCGGCCCCGGAGGCGGGGAACCCGGGGTACTCGTGCTCGCCGACGCGCACGCCCGATTCCGCAGAGGCTGGATTGACGCGATATACCACCATCTCGGTGCCGCCGTGATTGATGAAGTGATGCAGTGACAGCACGGCGATCTGCGGGGGTGTTAGCCGCACTTCAATGTCGCGGCTAGCTGCGGACTCGGCCTCGCGGTAACCGAACAGCACGGGGCGCACCGCCACGACGTTGATCTTTGCGGGACCCGCTTTGAGCTCGGCAAACTGCTGCTTGCCGATGGCTCGGGTCAAACGCAGGCGATCCGAGGATTCACGCGTGAGCTCCGAGCCATTGTCCGCAGTCAGTGTGAAGACCGCAGTCGTCATCCCGCCTTGCTCGAGCGTGACGTCGAGCCTGTTCAGCGCACCGTCAGGCGTGTCGACAGCGAGCGAGAGCGTGCCCGTCTGACCGATGACGGTTGGTTCCAAGATATCGATGACGGGACCCGGCGCACGGCCGGCCGATACCCAAGCGACGCCACCGCCGATGGCGGCTCCGACGATGACTATGATGGTGAGTACTTTCCACATGCGCGCGATTGTACCGATAGTGTCCTCTGCACCGTAGCAGAAGCTAGCGAGGCGGGGCGATTGTGGCGGGGTCCCAGTGCTCGTCGGCCTTGCCATCGACGATTCGCCACATGTCGAACCAAGTCGTCGTGTACGTCTTCGCCGCGTCGCGGGGGTCCTGATACTGTCGCGCAATAACGACCGTGACTAGATCGTCGTCCGCGAGGACTGCGACGATTGGCGCCTCGAGCTTGTCGCAGCTCGCGGTCTTCGGACGCGTGCCGAAGAAGCCGACGACGCGAGCGCGGCCGGAGCCGATATTCGGGTTGTGCTGGATGTAACGCTCGGTCAGCCATTTGTCGGCTTCATCCCAGTGATTGCATTGCAAGAGCTCTCGCATGATTCGCAGCGCGACCTGTTTGTTGGCGTTGAGCTTCGGATCCGGATCGGTGAACAGAGATTCGGGACTGGCGACGCCTACCACCGGCTCCTGCGCGAACAGAGCCGCTGTGACGAGCAACGACGCGCCCATGAGTGCGACAAGCATCTTGTTCGGTTTCATGACGTTGTTCTGCGGCTGGGTGACTTAGGACGTCAATTTCCAGTAGCACCTCGACCGTGTCAAGGACGCGTCCGACGTAATTCCGAAAAGACGAACGCCGCGCAGGATCGACCGTGCGCGGCGTTCCATACGACGAAACTCAGCCCATCGCGGGTACGATTGCGGCCTTCTGCTTTGTAACGAACTGCTCGAAGCTCTGCAGCGAAGGGTTCAGCTTGCGCGTCTCATCGAGGCTCCGTGCGCCGATAACCTGCTTCTCGAAGTCGCGGTAGACCTGGAACATGTTGCCCATTTCGTCCGCCCCCGGAAAGCCGAATCCGCGATAAGCATCGGCCTCCACGGCGTTGTATTGGACGGGACCGACGCCGAGCGCCTTCGACAGCGTCTTGCCCATCTGCTCGATCGTCAGAGCTTCGCCGTAGATTCCGACCGTCTTGCCGATGTACGGCGAGCCCGCCTTGAAAATGCCGTAAGCAACTTTTCCGATGTCTTCTGCAGCAATGCCCGCCAATTTGCTGTTGCCCATAGGGAACGTCCAGCTCAGTTGGCCACCTTCGCCTTTTTTCGGTGCGAGGCCGAACATGTAGAGGTTATCCCAGTAGAACGACGTGACGAGGTATGTCACGGGAAGGCCAGAGAAAAATGCGTTCGCTTCCGCCTTGGCGTCGAAATGCGGGACTCGATACTTTTCTTGCAGCATCGGCATCCGCTTGTCGTCCGCCTTCATGAGCTTGCGCGTATCCTCCAGAGTCGACCAAATTACGTGCTTGACACCCGCCGCCTTTGCCGCGTCCGCGATGTTCTTCGCCTGAGCCTTTTCTTTTTCCCCGGAAAAGTGCTCCCAAAAATTCGTGACCCCGTAGACGCCATGAGCTCCCGCGAACGCCTTCTTCAGGCTCGCGACGTCATCGATGTCCGCCTTGACCACCTCGGCGCCCTTCGCGGCCAGCGCTTTGGCCTTGTCCTTGTTGGGATCACGCGTGATCGCCCTGGCAGCGAACCCGCCGGACGGATCGGCGAGGATGGCGCGCACGAGCCCTCCGCCTTGCGAACCCGTCGAACCCACTACTGCAATGATTTTCTTGTCAGCCATGTCAATTCCTCAGTCGGACGTTGGTGTTTATCTAATCGCAGCATAAACGCGTTTGCGAGAGGAGAGTAGAGGTTAGCGTGCGGCGGCGCGTTGGGTTTCCAACATCGTTTGGAAGCGCTGCTCCTGCGCGTCGATGTGCGCGAGATAGCCCTGCGGATCGATGAAGGGGTTGAGATCGCTGCGCTTACCGCTCTTCGTGCGCTCGTACTTCGCCGCGAGATCTAGAAGGACCGGTGCGAGGCACCTTCATGCAGTATGACTTAGGATTCTTCGATCACGAGACAGGTAGTGTCGAGAGCGCCGACAATCCGTTCAGCGCAAAAGTGTTACCCATGTCCTCGGAATGGACCTCGACGAAATTGGCGGAGAGGGAGGGATTCGAACCCTCGATACGCTTTTTTGGGCGTATACACACTTTCCAGGCGTGCGCCTTCAACCGCTCGGCCACCTCTCCGGATTTCGTTACTTGCACGACCGATCGACCAGCAGTCGGCGCGCGCAGCGTAGCTCAGAGTTTACGGCGCTTTCAAACGGTTCCAAACCTCGAGGTTAGTTTTCGAGTGCCGCGCCGTTCCCGCGAATCGCGCCACCGGAAACGGGCTGGTAAAGTAGCGAAGGTCCGCGTCGGTTCCCCCGCGACAACCAGCTGTGAACCCCGTCAGGCCCGGAAGGGAGCAGCGGTAGCAGCCCGGTTGGGTGCCGGGGTCGGGCTGACGCGGATCTTCTTTTCTAAAGACGGGTGGTAGAAGTGAGTTACACGGTTCTGGCACGAAAGTGGCGCCCCCGCCGGTTCGAGCAACTGGTCGGGCAGCCGCACGTGGTCCAGGCGCTGGTGAACTCGCTGGCGGACAAGCGATTGCACCACGCGTATCTGTTCTCCGGCACGCGGGGCGTGGGCAAGACGACGGTGGCGCGCCTGCTCGCCAAAGCGTTGAACTGCGAAACGGGCATCGTGTCCGAGCCGTGCGGGGTGTGCCACGCGTGTGTGGCGATCGACGAGGGGCGGTTCATCGATCTCATCGAAGTGGACGCGGCCTCCAGGACCCGCGTCGACGACACCCGAGAGCTGCTCGACAACGTGCAATACTCGCCGACGCGCGGGCGGTTCAAGGTGTATCTCATCGACGAAGTGCACATGCTCTCCAATCACTCTTTCAACGCGCTGTTGAAAACGCTCGAGGAGCCGCCGCCGCATGTGAAGTTTCTATTCGCGACCACCGACCCGCAAAAACTACCGGTTACGGTCCTGTCGCGGTGTCTGCAGTTCAATCTGAAGAAGCTCACGATTACTCAAATTCAAGCGCAGCTCGAGCGGATCTGCGCGGCCGAGGGCATCGCTGCCGAGCCGGAAGGATTGAAGGCCGTCGCGCGCGCGGCGGACGGCAGCATGCGGGATGCGCTGAGCCTGCTCGATCAGGGCGTTGCGTTCGGCGGCGGCAAGGTAACGGCGAACGGGATCAGCAGCATGCTGGGCAGCATCGACCGCTCGCACGTTCTGCGAATGCTCGAAGCGTTGGTGCAGCAGGATGGCACGGCCCTGCTCGGTGAGGTGGATCGGCTGGACGAGCTCGCACCCGATTACGGCGCCGTGCTCGATGAGCTGCTCGGCGCATTGCAGAGCATTGCGGTTCTCCAGCTCGTCAAGGGCCGAGGAAGCGAAGAGCTCGCGGCGCTTGCGCCATTGGCCGAGCGCATGTCCGAGGAGGACGCGCAGCTCTACTATCAAATCGCGTTGCAAGGGCGCCGCGACTTGGCCGTGTGCCGAGACGCGCGAATGGGCTTCGAGATGACATTGTTGCGGATGCTCGCGTTCCGTCCGGGAGACGCCGACGGCGATGAGCGTTCGGTACCGGTCGCTGCCGCGCCGCAGGCGGAGGCGCAAAAGCCCGCGGCGCCAAAGCTGGCCGAGAGCCGCGCGCGGAGTCGCGGCGATAAAGGCGGCGCGGGCGCGCCGACCTCGAGCGCGCAGGGCGCCCCGGATTGGCACGAGCTGCTCCACACGCTGGATTTGCGTGGTCCCGCGCGGCAGCTCGCGGATCACTGCGATCTTGCTTCATTCGCGGGCAGCACGTGGCAGCTAGTTCTCCAATCGGACAAGGCGCATCTGAATACGCCACAGATTCGCGCGCGCCTCGAGGCAGCACTGCGCGAGCATTTGAATCGCGAGGTGCGGCTCATGATCACTCCGGGAACACCCACTCGCCCGACACCGGCCGAGCTGCGCAAGAGCGGCGAGAATGAACGGATGCGCGAAGCGCGCGAGTCGATCGAGAACGATCCTACCGTGAAAGCAGTCCAGGCGGCTTTCGACGCAGTGCTGGAGCCGGACAGCATTCGCTCTAGGAAATAGACAAAAGAGGTACTCTATGAAGGGATTGAGCCAGCTCATGAGACAAGCTCAAGAGATGCAAGCCAACATGCAGAAGGCTCAAGAGCAGCTCGCGTTGCTCGAAGTCGAGGGAGCGGCCGGCGGAGGGATGGTGAAAGTGATCGTTACGTGCAAGTACGAAGTGCGCCGCGTCTCGATCGAGGACAACTTGCTCCGCGAAGACAAGGACATGCTCGAGGATCTGATCGCGGCGGCCTTCAACGACGCCTATCGCAAGGTGGAGCGCACAGTGCAGGAGAAGATGGCTTCTCTCACCGGCGGCTTGGCGTTGCCTCCCGGCCTCAAACTGCCGTTCTAAGAGATCGTGGCCGACGTTTATTCGCCTCTTCTGACGCAGCTGATCCAGGCCTTGCAGTGCCTGCCCGGTGTCGGCACGAAGTCGGCGCAGCGGATGGCTTTTCATCTGCTCGACCGCGATCGAGAGGGCGCGGAGCGGCTCGCCAACGTGCTTCAGAACGCTACGCGGGGGATCGGCAACTGCAGGAATTGCCGAATGCTGACCGAGCTCTCGATCTGCCAGATTTGCGCTAGCGAGAAGCGCGATGCGGGACAAATATGCGTTTTGGAGACTCCGGCCGATCTGCTGGCGATCGAGCAATCGGGTGCCTACCGCGGGCGCTACTTCGTGTTGATGGGGCACCTCTCGCCGATTGACGGCATAGGACCGAGGGAGCTTGGCCTCGAGCTGCTCGAATCGCGCTTCAAGACCGAGAGCATCGCCGAAGTCGTGCTCGCGACGAGCGTGACCGTCGAAGGCGACGCGACGGCGCATCTCGTCGCCTCACTCGCGCACAAGCACGGCCTGCGCGCAAGCCGCATCGCGTACGGCGTTCCCGTAGGCGGCGAGCTGGAGTTCATCGACAGCGGGACCCTGTCGCGGGCGCTCGCGGGCCGTCGGGAAATCGAGACGTCGCCGCTCGAGGAAGTCAGACGATGAGCACGGCGGACTGTCTGTTCTGCAAGATCGTTGCGGGGCAGATTCCCGCCGATCGAGTCTACGAGGACGAGCAAATCCTTGCCTTCAAGGACATTCACCCGCAGGCGCCGATCCATTTCTTGATCATTCCGAAGACGCATCTTGCGACGCTGAACGATTTCGCCGCGGACCAGTGCGACCTTGCCGGTCGGCTGCTCTTGACCGCACAGCGGCTCGCGGCCGAGCATGCGCTGCCCGGCTATCGCGTCGTCATGAACGTGAACAAGGAAGGTGGGCAAGTAATCTTTCACGCGCATTTGCATTTGCTTGGAGGACGGCCGATGAAAGGCGGATTGGGTTGAACCGGAAAGAGAATCTAATCTGGATAGATCTCGAGATGACCGGCCTCAACCCGGACAACGACCGCATCATCGAGATTGCCACGGTGGTCACCGACAAAGAATTGAGCGTGCTCGCCGAAGGGCCGGTGTTCGCGATACATCAGCCAGACGCCGTGCTCGCCTCAATGGACGAATGGAACACGCGGCAGCACAAGCTTTCGGGCCTCACCGAGCGCGTGCAGGCAAGCAGCTTCGACACGGCGCACGCCGAGCGGCAAACGCTCGAATTCCTACGGCAGCACTGCGACCAGGGCGCGTCGCCGATGTGCGGCAACAGCATCTGTCAAGATCGACGATTCCTCATCCGTCACATGCCGGAGCTCGCAGCATTTTTCCACTACCGGAACCTCGATGTCTCGACTTTGAAGATTCTGGCGAAGCTTTGGATGCCGGAGGCCGGGTCGAGGTTCGAGAAGCAATCGGTGCATCTGGCTCTTGCGGACATCCACGACTCGATTCGCGAATTGCGGTTCTACCGCGAGCAACTTTTCAAGCACTGACACGAAACGGCAGTAGTCGACAAATCTCGATCTCGACAGTTTTCAACATTTCACGGATAAGCTAGTCTCCCGCCCGAATGGTTGCCGAATTCGAGGGTGGAGGGTGCAGCGCACGCTGGTTTTGGCATGTCTATTGCTTTTCGCGTTAGCGGGTCACGCGCAGACGCGCTACGTCACCGACAACGTGCCCGTGGAGCTGCGCCGCGGACCAAGCAACGAGTTCCTGATCCTGCGGAATCTCCTGCCGGGCGAGCGCGTGGACCTTCTCGAGCAAACGGGGGAGGGCTATTCGCGAGTGCGTGTCGCCGATCAGGGAACGGAAGGCTGGATCCTGACGCGATTCCTCACGGACGACCCCATCGCGCGTGATAGGCTGATCGTGGCCGAGCGGAGTCTCACTGCGGCGCGGAGCCGTGTAGCCGAGCTCGAAGAGCAGGTGGCTACGTTGAACAACCAGCTGCAGAGTGACCGGGCAGAGTTGCAGCAGATTCAGCCCACGCACGGCGACGTCAGCGCGGAGCTCGCAGACATCCGCACGGCGTCGGCGGATGTCGTGGAGATTCGCGACCAGAACGAGTCTCTGAGGCAGCGCCTCAACGACCGCGAGCAAGACGTCGATCGCCTCACGATGGAAAGCGCGGCGCTCGGGAGCCGCAGTAGTCAGAACTGGTTCATCGTCGGTGCCGGCGTATTGTTCGGCGGCATAGTCATCGGTCTGATAGCGCCGAGCTTGCGCCGCAAGCGCCGCTCGGATTGGTGAAATAGAATCGCAACGGGATTGAGTAGAAAGGCGTCACCGACCACTATCGCAACCATGTATTCGCAGCGGCTCGTTGACAGCTTGATCGTACCGGAGTGCATCTACCGGCCGGGAAGCTTTACGGGTCTGATGACAATCTATGAAAGCAATTTTCTGAAACTGAAGCGCCTCGTCACTGTACCCAGTTCCATGCCCGGCGCGATCGTCTCCGCTTCGCCCCGCGACTGCGATCTTCACTTGACGTTGTTAAAGCGAGAACCGTACACGACGACCCTGAAGCTCACCTATTGGTTCGCGGAGCCTGACGGCACGGCAATCCCGGACCCTGATCTCACATTGCGTGTTTACCATGACGCGCGTCTCGTCGAAGCCGTCGCCGGCCGCGAGCAGCATCGCCATCACAAGCTCAGAGAGCTCCAGCGAGCCGACACGGAGCTAGATCGCCGCTGGCGCATCAACATGATGCTCAACAAGTGGCTCGATTACCTGCTCGACGTGGGACATCGTTTCCAAAGATAGCGGCCGGCCCCCGCGCTGCGGCGCGCGATGATATTTGCTCTGAGTCACGGTTTGTTCCCCGCGTAGCCGCTATATTCCTCGCTCATCACAGCTTTGACAGAACCCGGACACGTGCAAATGTTAGGGGCCCTACTGGAGCGCCAAGACGAGCAGCAGACTGAGCAGCTCTTGAAGCTGTATTGGAACCGCGCTGGCGTCAAACGAGAGCTCAAGGCACTCAAGCGAGAGCGTTTCGAGCTCCTGGACAAGCTCAAGGAGCAGGAAGGCGCGATCGTTCGAGCTCAAGAGCAGCTCGAAGGGCTCGAGCGACTGCTTACGAATCCCCTCGCCGCCGCGAACGCTATGGTGTATTTCCAGCTGCGCCATCTCTGGCGGGTCGGCGCCCAGCGTCTCGAACAGTTCGGCAAGGAGCTGCAGT
Organism: uncultured Gammaproteobacteria bacterium; assembly: GCA_963744305.1. Taxonomy (GTDB): domain Bacteria; phylum Pseudomonadota; class Gammaproteobacteria; order Steroidobacterales; family Rariloculaceae; genus FEN-1219. Next base: position 382,134 of record CAVUTF010000009.1, on the reverse strand, counting down.
TGCAGCGCGAGAAGCGCGAGCGTGCGCAGCTGCAGGACGCGGCGCTCGCCAAGCGCAAGCGAAGGCTCGAGGCGATCAGCGAGAAAGTCCGCGGCTTGATCGACAAGCGCAAGCTCGTCAACGAAGAGGCGGCGCGGCTCGAGCAGAATCTTGCGCGCATGAATCGGCTGATCCGGCTGTTCCGCGGCCCGCCGCTCAAGCACCGTATTGCGGGGCTGCAGAACGGAAGGCTCGTGCTCGAGGAAAAGCTAGAGGAGCTGAAGGAGCTAACCGAGAAGATCCAGGGCGAGCCGTTGCCTGAGCCGGAGGATCTATCTCTGGAAAGCCGTAGGCTCATCAACGCGGCCGTGATTTCGCTGGCGCAGCACCTCGTGCTGCATTTCTCCGAGCACGACTTAGCCTCGCTCGCGAAGACCGCGACCGAACGGGCAGTTGCCGACATGAAGTTCGGCGACCGGCGCGACTGCGATCGCATGGTCGAGCGCATACGCGAGCGCATCGAGGAGCTGAAGCAGCAGAAGACGCTTGCTGACCAGGTCAAGAAGCGGGCGGATCAATTGCTCGCCGAAGTCAAATACCGAAACGAGACGGACTCCGTACCGAGTGTGGAGTGCGCGGAGCTCATCAGCCGCGTGATTGGGCCATCGTCCCTCGAGCAGGATCTCACGCGGCGGTCGAGCGACTCGCCGCTGCGCATCAACGTTCTCGCGGACGACTACTGGGACCTATTCTCGGTCCTTCGCTAAGCGCGGATCGCGGCGCCGGATGGCCGCCGCGTCGATCGTTGCGTCACTCCGCGGATGGCCGCGCCGCGCTCTCCGAGCCGCTCAACAATTGCGGTTTCGCGGGATGCTCGACGGCGACCATCTCCGCCACGACCTGAGCCGCTTGCTGCAGCAGGATCGTTTCGGATTGCTCGGCTAGGTCCAGCTCTTCGATGGTCGTTACCGCTGCGAGCCCGCGCGCGGCTCGCCGCGCGTTCTCGCGGTCGAGCCGCCCGTTGTCGGTGGCTTCGCGCTCCGCGATGCGACTTGCGAGGTTCAGCGAGATGCTCTTTTGGTCGCGCAGCTCCTCGAATGCCGCGATGTCGCTCAACAGGTAGCGAAAATCCGGATCATTCGCGGAACGTGCCGTTTGATGCGACTGGAGGAGATTGATCTCGGAATCCAGAGCGGGCGAAGCCCGGAATCGGGTCGGCTGAATGCGGTCCCAAGGCAGGGCGGTTTCGCGTGTGCTCTCGCCGACCGTCTCGACATCGACCATCGACGGCAGCTCGATGTCCGGAATTACGCCGCGATGCTGCGTGCTCTCCCCGGTCACGCGGTAGTACTTGCCGATCGTGAGCGTGAGCTGACCGTTGTCGGCGCCGCGCATCACGCGGTCGAGACTAAAGAGATTCTGGACCGAGCCCTTGCCGAACGTCTGTTGGCCGACAATGACGCCGCGCTCGTAGTCCTGAATAGCAGCGGCGAAGATCTCCGACGCGCTGGCGCTATAGCGATCGACGAGCACCGCGAGCGGGCCGTCGTAGATCGCCGTCGGGCTCGGGTCGTCGAGGACTTGGATGTTGCCGCGCGTTTCGCGCAATTGGACAACCGGTCCACGATCGATGAATAGGCCGGAGAGCTCGGTGGCTTCGGACAGGTGGCCGCCGCCGTTTTGCCGCAGGTCCATGACGAGTCCGTCGATGCCGCCCTCGGCGTTGAACTCTTCGATGAGCCGCGTGACGTCGCGCGAGGTGCTCACGTAGTCCTCGTCGCCGCGGCTGCGCGCCGCGAAGTCCTGATAGAAGCTCGGCACGGTAATCACGCCGACTCGATACGTGTTACCGTCGAGCGGCACCTCGAGAAGGCTCTTTTTCGCGGCTTGCTCCTCGAGCTTGATCTTGTCGCGGACGAGCTCGATCGTCTTTTCGGTCGAGCCCGGCGTCGCGCCTGCGGGCAGGACCTGCAAGCGAACGCGCGTGCCGCCGGGGCCGCGAATGCGCTGCACGACGTCATCGAGCCGCCAGCCAATCACGTCGACGAGCTCGCCTTCCTGACCTTCACCGACCGCTGTGATGCGATCCTCGGGCTTGAGCTGTCCGTCGATCTGCGCGGGGCCGCCCGGAATCACGTTCATGACCTTGACGTAGTCGTCCTCGAGCTGCAGGGATGCGCCGATGCCGTCGTACGACAGGCTCATTTGGATGCGGTATTCCTCGCTTTGACGCGGAGACAAATAGCTTGAATGCGGGTCCATGTTATGGGCAAGCGCATTCATGAACGTCTCGAAGACATCATCCGAGGTGAGCTGAGTGATGCGCTTGTAGGAGCGCTCGTACCGCTCCTTGAGGATTTCTGCGGCCTCCGGCCAGGTTTTCCCGGTGAGAAGAAGGCGCAAGCCGTCGCTCTTGACGTTCTGCCGCCAAACTTCGCGAATTTCCGCCTCGGAAACCGGCCAAGGAAGGTCACTGCGGTCCCAACGAAAGGACTCGGTCAAAGTGAAATCCGGCTCCGTGCCGAGCAGCTCGATAGCATGCTCGACGCGTTGGCCTGCGCGCTCGCGAAACAGATTGAAGATGTCGAACACGGGCTGAAGCTCGCCAGTACGTGCGCGCTCGTCGAGCTCGTACCGCAGACGACTAAAACCCGCGATATCCGCGGCGGTGAAGTACATTCGATTGCCATCGAGAGTATCGAGGTACTCGTCGAGGATGGCGGAAGACAGGGAGTTATCGAGGCGCGGCCGCGAGTAATGCAGCTCCTCGATCAGCTTGGACACGTTGCTGCTGATCGTCGGGTGCTTGGCCTCCATCTTCAGGGGTGGCAGCGGGGGGACAGCCGCGGACGCCGCAAGACAGGCTGACATTACAATTGCGCCAGTCGATAACCGGCATAGCAGCTCCCTCACGTTACCTCCTTGGGTCCGTCGCGACTTTAAGTCTGAGTAAGTTAAGTTTCCGATCCTTGGCCCAGTGAATCAAGCCTGTTGCAGCAAAAACACCAAACCAATCACTATGGTGCAATCCGGTCAATGCGGGTTTTGACACCCTCGAGGCCTGCATGAAGCCCTCCGTAGCGCTGCTGGGATTCGTCCTAGGCAGTGCAGCGTCGATCACTTTCGGGCTGATCGGCGTCGTCGTCGTATTCCTGTTTCTGCCCCCCGAGACGCCCGGATTGCGCAGCGAGCTGCCGATGCTGCTCGGGAGCCTCGGTGGGTTTGCGGTTTTGACCGTGTTGGCAGCGCTGAGTTTCTACGGGCAGCTGAAAGATGCGCCTTGGCGCCGGCTCGCAATCGCAGCGCTGCTCCTCGGACTGGGTGCCGTTGGTTGGATGTATTGGCCGACTTGATGGTGGCCGCTCAGCGCTTCTTGTGCCGACTGATCTTTTCCCACGAGGCGCTGCGGTTGAAAGCGCCCGTGTTGTAGGGATCGAAGCCGTCGTCGTTTGGCCGGTCGAGCGTGAGCTTCGGATTGTCGAGAATTTCCAAGAGGCGCGGATTGTCCAGCTTCTCCGGAGCCTGCTTCTTGGCTGTCGGCTTCGGCTGCGGCGGCGCCTGAGGCGTCGCCGCACGTGGCGGAATCGGCTTGGGTGGGGCGACAACGGGTTTGGTCGCGGAAGCCTTGAACCGCGGAGGAGGCTCGACAGCGCCAAAGTCGAAAGGATCGGAGTCCGAGTCCCATCCCAGCCAGCGTCGCAACCGATTCAGCATTTGTCGACCGCGCGCCAGGGCCCAAAGCTCGTTCATGTTGACTTTCATTCAAGCGGAAGCAGAAAGAAAAAGAGTAGCAGATGGTCGTTGGGACCCATTGGGCGTCGGTAAGAATTTGTGACGCGCCTCACAAGGTTGCGTATCGCCAGGTGCGCCGCGCGAGACGTATCAGTTGAATGAGCAGATAGGGCGTCAGAACGAGCGTCCACGCCGCGGGGCTGAGCTGCATCAAGTCCCACCAGATCTGCTCGGCGAGATCGAGGGCGCCGGCATCAGCGGCGTACTCGCCGATGGCCTGTCGGCCCACGAAGTAGATCGCAAACGGCAGGAGCAGCAGGCTGCCGCCGATGAGTGTTGCGGCGATCACGAGCTCTCTTTTCAAGCCGGATTGCGCCATCGAGTTGGCGGGCGCGTTGATCATGGCGGACCCCATTAGTGTGCCGCGGACTCGAGAAACCGGAACTGCGTTTCACCGACCGTGACCAAGTCGCTGTGCCGCAGCTCCTGCCTGTCGACGCGCACCGAGTTGACGAAGACGCCGTTGGTGCTGCCGAGATCTTCGATCACGACCCGCGAACGGTCGACGATCAAACGGGCATGCTCGCGGCTCACGAAGTGCGTGAATACTTGGATGTCGCAATTCGAGCTGCGCCCTATGGTCATCGTCGCTTTGCTCAGAAGGTATTGGCGCGGCGCATCGCTCGTGAGGCAAACCAGCGCCGGCGTGTTGTTCGTCTGTTCGGGCGGTGTGTCCGCAGGAGTGAGCCGGCCTCCGCCCTTCGAGTCGACACTCTGGATCGAAACTTCCATCGCGTTCAATCGCTGCAAGGCCTCCAACTTCCGGTCCAGCTCTTGTTGCAGTGTCGCGAGCCGCTCGTTGCGCGCATCGAGAGCGCGGTCCTTCTCGCTCAGTGAGCGCTCCAGCCGCGCAACTTCCGCGCGGCTTTGCTCGAGCTCTGCGCGGGCCTCGGCGAGCTGGCGGTGTACCTGCTCGAGATCCGGGATGCGCTCGAGCTGCCGCTCCTTCGACCGCAAGACTTCGGTGAGCTGGCCGATCTGTGTGCGCTTGTGCTCGAGCTCCGCTTCGAGCTGGCCGAAAACCTCGAAGGAAGCAGGGGAAACTGCCGTCTCTGGCGATGGCTGCGCCGTCGCGCTTGCGCGCCGCGACACCGCGGCCTCGAGCTCGGCCTGCAAACGAACGTTGAGCTCCGTGGCCTCCGCAAGTGCGGTATTGAGCTGATCGAGGTCTGCTTTGGGCGCGGGAGGCGCAGCGCGCAGCACCGCAATCTGGCGATCGCGTTCCTCCACGGCCAGGCTCGTTTCGACGAGTTGGCGGCGGAGTGACTCGGCGCGCGCAACCTCGTTTTGGGCTAACTGCTCCGCTGCACGTTGCCGCGTCGAGCGGTGCTCCAGCTCCCGCTCGAGCTCGCCGATTCGGGCGGCGGAGGAACGTACTTGGGATTCGAGCTCGTCCCATCGGCTGCGACGATTTGCGATGTACGCAGTGAGCGCGGCGATCTCCTCCTGCAGCGCATGTAGCCGCTCCTCGTCGGTTGGAGGGCGTGGTTTCGCAATCTCTTCGTCGAGCTGCTTACGCGTCGTGGCGAGATCGGCTTCTAGCGACGCCAAGCGCTGCCGATGCTCTTCGAGCTCGGCCTCGCGTGCGGCTTTGTCGAGGCGGTGCTTGTCGAGCTCGTCGAGCAATTGGGTAAATTGGCTCTCCCGATCGGCGATCTCCGTTGCGAGCCGCTGTTCCGCCGCGGCGCGATCCTCGAGGGCTTGTTTCGAAGTGGCTAGAGACGCCGTCAAGCGCTCGATCACTCCGTCTTTCTCGGCTAGCTGCCGCTCCAGATCCAGCCAACGGGCAGAAAGGCGGCGGATTTCGGCTTCGAGCGCTTCGACCTTCTCATTCCGAGATTTGAGCTCTTCGTCGAGCCGGTCATACTCCTGTGGCGCGAGCGCCGGATAACGGGCGGTTTGCGCTCCCGTGTCATCGTGCATCGCAAAGGCAGGTCTGATGGCCTCAGCCACGAGGGCAGGATCGAGAACGGCCGTTTCGACGAGGATCGGCAGCTCATCGGTCGGATCGTTGTCTTGCAGATCGTCGTCGCGCGAATTGATCGGCATTTCAGGACCTGATCGTTATCCCTTGATTCTACGTAAAAAGCTCTCGGCTGTCTGCTGCGTTTTATCCAGCAGAAACGGTTCGCGATTTCGACCAATCGCGAAGGGCGGCGACTCGCTCCGCCATGACGACCGATAGCGGCCGTGTCTTGCGGAACTCGGCGATGAAATGGGGGAGTTCCGGCTCGTGCCCGCTCGCATGCGCCGCGTAGAGAGCAGCGACGATCCCCTGTTCGATCTCGGCGCCGGAGAACCCGTCCGTAACGGTGACGAGCTGCGCCAGGTCGAGAGTCTTGACGTCCAACCCTCGCTTCGTCAGATGAATGCGGAGCACCTCAGCACGCGCGGCGGGCGTGGGAAGGTCGACGAAAAAAATTTCATCGAATCGACCTTTGCGCACCAGCTCCGGCGGTAGCTCGTCGACATCGTTCGCGGTCGCTACCAGGAAGACGTCTGCCTTGCGCTCGGCCATCCACGTGAGCAGGGCGCCGAGAACGCGGCGCGCCGTCCCGCTCTCATCGTGGCCCGTCGCGAGACCCTTCTCGATCTCGTCGAGCCATAGGACGCAGGGGCTCATGACTTCCGCAGTATGCAGGGACTCGCGCAAATTGCGCTCGGTCTCGCCGTGGTACTTGTTGTACAGCGCGCCGAAATCCAGCCGCAGCAGCGGCACGCCGAAGACGTTCGCTGCAGCCTTCGCAGCCAAGCTCTTGCCGCAGCCCTGAACGCCGATCAGCAGCATGCCTTTGGGCGCGTCGAGATTCTTGGGCCGCTCGCCGCGAAAAGCAGCTCGACGCTGCTGCAACCACAGCTTCACATTGCGAAAGCCCGCGAGATCGCTGCTGCGCGTGACGTTGTGCTCGAAGCCCAGCACCCCGCCTCTGTTTAGCAATCGGTACTTCGCCTGCGTCACTTCGGGAACGTCACTTGCCGTGATGGCGCCATCTTGGAAGACCGCGTTGCGCGCGAGCCGTTCGGCATCCCCGCGCGTGAGACCGCTCAGGTTCTTCACGAGCAGATCGAGCGCTGTTTCGTCCACTTGCACGGCCTTCGAGTGTTGCGCTCGGTAGTCCTCGACGCATGCCTTGACGATCGCGAGCCGTTCAGCGTAGCCCGGCAAGCTCATCGAGAATTGGGCGCTCAGGCCATGCAGCTCTGCAGGCAACTGAATCTGATGACTGATCAGCAGCAGCGTCACGTTCGGAGCGCCGACTGCGATGTCTTTCAGCAGCCGCACGTTCACGGGCTCGTTCAGGAACGGATGAAAGTCTAGCAACGCGTAGATCGCTGGTTTCTGCACCGACCGTATGTGCCGCAAAACGTCCTCGGGCGCAGCGTTGTGCCGCTGCGCCTCGAGCTCGAGGTCGAGGCGCTGCAGGCCATCCGTAACCGACCAGCGAAACAGCGGGCGATACGAGTGCGCGGGCCGCGACGTTGCGATCTCGCTCAGAAGCGTGAGCAAGCGCGTTTCGTCCGTAGTTTGAATGACCACGATCGGTACGCCGGAGCTGAGAACGACCTCGAGATCGCGACGATCGTTCATGCTTGCAGGCTCGGCCTCGTTGGTTTCGAAGCGGCCAGTGTATGCACGCGCGCCCGCGTGCCTATGACGGAGTCGGCAGATTCAAGTCAGGCGCCGCAAGCGACGGGCCGCGCAACCGGCAGAGACCAGCGGCGTGCGACGCCCCCGACGGGCTGGGCTGTTTCAGCCTAGATCCGGACCCGAGCCGTAGCCCTGAGGTGAGGTCAAGAACTGCTTCAACTGGTCCGTGAGACCGCGGCACGCGGCCGCCCGCGGCCTGGCGATGAAGGGCAACGGGATGATGATCGCCGGCATCACCGAGCGCCCCTTAACGTCGGCGTGGATCGTGCCTTCCGACTGCAACTCTTGAATATCCCAGACCGTGGCATCGTAGCGGGAGTCGTCTTCCCACCAAGCGAGTCCCATGCACCCGGCGCCGCCGACGCCGGCCGCGCACGTGATGCCGCCGCCGCTCGCGACACGATCCGTCGAGCCGTCGAGCCATACCACGTAGCGGACGCCGGTATCGCGCACGCGTTCCAAGACGCCGGGTTTGTCTAACAGGTGCGACAGGTCCTCGGTGCTCAACGGCGCGGTCGAGGGCTCGAACCACGGGTACATCTTGTCCTCGAACTCCGTCGACGAGTGCACGTCGAGACCGGTATCGCCCTTGGCAAGTGCGACGCTGATGCACTCGACGAATTCGGCCTCCGTTTCATGCGTCGCGTGCTGCTTGCGCGCGAGGATTACGACGTGCTCGCCTTCGTTGATGACGGCGTCGCTCTGCTTGTAGGGCTCCATCCGCGACGTTATGCCGCAAGCGCTCAACAGCGGGAACGCGATTGCCGCGAGCAACCACGGGCGTTTCGAGGCTGCGTCACTCCGTAACACGACTTTCGATTGTTCTTGCGTCGACCGATGTGGCGCCTTCATTGTTTCTCTCCCCAAGCCAGTACGCGACCTGCGGTTGTTCAGCGAATTTCGTGGAGATCGTCGCACCCACCTCGCGCATTGCGACGATCGCGGCTTTGAGCACGGCGCCCTCGCGGTCACGCTCGAGCTCGGATTTGCCGTAGCCGCTCACCGGCCACTCCGTGACGATTTCGCCATCGGGTTCGTAGAGGGTGAGCTTGTATTGCATCCAGACCTCGACGAACTCGTCCCGTTCGCCGATCGGAACATCGAACTCGAATTTCTCGAGGACCGGCCGCAGCACGCCGTCGAGCTGCCCCGTGGTCGTCAAGTCGACGGGCACTGCGCTGACGGTCCGAGTTTCCTCGAACATCGAATTGAACAGCGGTTCGAGCATCGCGACGTTCGCATCGCCCAACGCGATGGTCCACGTGGACTGGTCCGGGATGTCCTCGGAGTAAATGAAATTGTGTAGCTCGTCGCTGAAGATGACGCCCATCGTGACGGGCAACGGCTCGATCAGCGGCGTTGGGAAGTTGCTTTCGACGATCACGGAGGACGAGCAGCCCGCGACCAGCATCCCGACCGCAGCTGCCGGGAAGCGGCGCAGGTGTCGTACGGAGCACGCGAGCGGCATGTGCCTGATTCTAAGTCCTAAGCGGATCGTTGCGCAGCGGGTTCAACGTTAACACCGAACCCGCTCGGCAAAAAGGCCCGGCAGGGTCGTGTACCGAGCGTTATGACCATCGGGGCCGCGCAAGATTCAATCTCGGCTGATCAATCGCTCATCGGAGAACGGCTTTTCAGGCTTCCGGCGGCTAGTCAGGACCATCCGCCCACCCTCCGTGGCGGTCTTTGCCGTTGACGAAGGTGATGTCGACACGCCTATTGAGCGCACCAGCCGGCGTGACGGGCGCGCATCCGGTTATCGTCTGCGCGGCTCGATTCTTTAACGGTGCCAGGCGCCGCAGGCCTTGCCGATCCGCGTGCTAAGCTAATCCGGTCACGAGAGGGAGCGCCGTTCATCGTCCAAGGAGGACCAATGCGTCGCCTACCGGGATGGCTGATCCTGCCGCTGTTGTTGACGTCGCTGTTCGTCGCCGTGCAATCGAGCGCGCAGCAGGTTTATTCCGTCGATCCGGCCGCAAGCGACATCCACTGGCTCGTCTACAAGGCCGGCGCGTTCGCCAGGCTCGGTCACAATCACATAATTTCCGTTGGCGAGCTGACTGGTCGGGTGACCGTCAAGGCTGAAGATCTCGCCAGCTCGACTTCGAGCTCGAGATTCCGGTTGCCGCGCTGGTCGTCGACGATCCCGAGTTGCGTCGCGGTCTCGGCGACGAGTTCTCGAGCGTGCCCTCTGAGGACGACATCGCCGGAACGCGGAAGAACATGCTGAGCGATCGGGTCCTGGACGGTGAGCACTTCGCCACGCTGCGTGTGAGCGGTGTCGGGCCGAAGGGTGTAGCCGGCGAGCAGACGATGAACATCAAGGTCCACTTGCTCGGCCGGACCGTCGATCTCATGGTGCCGACGAACGTCACGATCGACGGCAACACGCTCGAGGCCGCCGGCGAGTTTATGCTCACCCATGCGGACCTCGGTATGAAGCCGTTCAGCGTGATGGCAGGCGCTCTCCAGGTCGGGGAGCAGCTGGACTTTTTCTACCACATCCGCGCGCAACGAGCGAAATAACGAGTCGCGCGGCGTCGCTTCTCGCGTGCCCGACCGCGATATTTTCCGAATCGACCGCACGCTGCGCGCTGCCTGTGATGCAGGCCGAGCGCCCGGAATCGTCGTCGGCGTGACGGATCGGCACGAGACCGTGTACGAAGGCGCCTGCGGTCTTGCTCTGACGGAGACGCGGACGCCGATGCGGCTCGACAGCGTTTTCCGGATTGCTTCGATGACGAAGCTCATCAACCTCGCTCGCCGTGCTGATGTTGCATGAGGAGCACGGCGTCGATCTCGACGCGCCATTCTCGCGCTACCTCCCAGAGTTTCGTCAACCGCCGGTGCTTACGTCGTTCGACTCGGCGTCACGCAGCTACCAAGCGCGCCCGGCGGCTTCTTCAATCACGATCCGGCAACTTCTGATCCCCACACGTCGGGCTTCGGCTATTGGTTTCGGAGCCACGAGTTGCGCGCTCTGATGGGAGGGGAGCCCGAGTACTACACGGCTCCGTTCCTATTGAACAGTACTTCGAGCAGCGAATCTTGGCCCTCTCGGGATGCGCGATGCCACGTACGGGTTGCCCGCGGAAGCGACGAGGCTCGCGGCTTTGCATGCGCGCGGCGCAGGGGGCTTCACCGAATTGCCGAACGAGACTGTCGCGGAGCCGCCGCGCGGCGGAGGCGGACTGTACTCTACGGCACGCGACTATCTGCTCGTGCTGCGGATGCTGCTCAAATGAAGGCCGGATCGGCTCGGCGCGCTTACTCAGCGCGGCAAGCGTCCGCGAGCTCACGCGCGACCAGGTCGCGAGCTCCCGTCGAGCGTCAGCGCTCCGCGGCACAGCAACACACGCACGACTTCGTCTTCATGGATGGCACCCAGAAATTCGGGCTCGGCGTGCTCATCGAAACGCGCAACCGGCCGACCGGACGAGCCGCCGGAAGCTACACTAGGCGGGATCTACAACACCTATTTCTGGGTCGACACCCGAGCCTCTCTGGCGGCCGTCGTTCTCACGCAGTGGAGGCCGTTTTGTGCGCCACAGAGCATCCAGATTTGCGATGAGATCGAAGCGAGCGCTTACGAGAGTTTTGCCTCCCGCTAGAGGTCTCTCACGTATTCGAATATCAATATGTTATACGGTAATGCGTACCTAAATTATTCGATCGATCGATCGTCGTCGAGCCGGCGGTTGCTGTCCGTGAGGCCGTTTGAGCTATCTCGACGCGGGCCTTAGCAACAGCGGCTGACGCCGCTCCACTTGCGCCGTTGCTGCTCGGCGAAGAACGCGCGGCGATCGAGCGGCGTGCCGGCCGCTCGATGGCACTGCCGCCCAGTGGGCGAGGTACCGCTCGTACGCATCGTCGCCGCTGACCGCGCGCAGCGCCGACCAGACGTTGCGAAGCAGCTCAATCACGAACCCAATCCTCCACCAAGCGGCTTGGCACGTGCGGTGTTTCGGTCAACGGTGGGCAGCGTTTCCCCGACATCGCTGCGTGACAGACGCGCGCTGTCTCGATGACGAGCACCCACGTCGTGATCAAGAAGAACAGCGTGAGCGCAGCGTCCAAGCGATCGTTGAAGATTAGCCGCGAGGCTTGGGCAGCCGCATCGCCGACCAGCGTGCCGGCCGCGAGCTGCGCCGCCAGATCGTCTCGCGTGCGACAAGAAGCCCACGCGCAGGTCCGGGCTGAAGAGCTTCTCCCAGGCCGCGCTCGACGTAACCGTCACGAGCCACACCAGCGGCAACACAGTGACCCACGCGTAGCGCGCTCGGCCGGACTTCACGAGGATCGTCGTCGCGACGCAGAGCGCGATGGCCGCGAGCATCTGGTTCGCGATCCCGAACAGCGGCCAGAGGCTGTTGATGCCGCCGAGCGGATCGATCGTGCCGATGTACAGGAAATAGCCCCAACCGGCGACGACGAGGCCGCTGCAGATCAGCACGCTCGGATACCAGCTCGTGCGGCCCAGCGCCGGGGCGACGTTGCCGAGCAGATCCTGGAGCATGAAGCGCGCGACGCGCGTGCCGGCGTCGAGCGTGGTCAGGATGAACAGCGCCTCGAACATGATCGCGAAGTGGTACCAGACCGCGAGCAGCGTGTCGCCGAACGTGCTCGAGAAGATGCTGGCCATGCCGACCGCGAGCGACGGTGCGCCGCCGGTGCGCGCGAACAGCGTCGCCTCGCCCATCTCGTGTCGCGAGCGCGCTGCATCTGCTCGACCGTGACCGGGAAGCCCCAGCTGGAGATCGTCGCAACGGCGTCCGCGGCCTGCGCGCCGACGACTGCCGGCCGGGCTGTTGATCGCGAAGTAGACGCCGGGGTCGAGCACGCACGCGGCGACCATCGCCATGATCGCGACGAACGACTCCATCACCATCGCGCCGTAGCCGATGAAGCGCGCGTCGCGCTCGTTCGCGAGGAGCTTCGGCGTGGTGCCCGACGCGATCAGCGAGTGGAAGCCCGAGATCGCGCCGCAAGCGATCGTGATGAACACGAACGGAAAGACCTTGCCGCCGAAGATCGGCCCGGTGCCGTCGACGAATTGCGTGACCGCCGGCATCTTGACCTCGGGATTCAAGATCACGATGGCGATGGCGAGCGCGATGATCGTGCCGATCTTCATGAACGTCGACAGGTAGTCGCGCGGCGCGAGCAGCAGCCACACCGGCAGCACCGCGGCGGCGAAGCCGTAGCACGATGATCATCAACGCGAGCGCCGGGCCGTCGTAGTCGAACCACGCGCGCAGCGTCTCGGCTGCTCGTCGACCCAGCCGCCCGCCGAACACCGCGAGCAGCAGCAAGCTCACGCCGATGGCCGTGCCTTCCAGCACTCGGCCCGGCCGGATGCTGCCGCATGTACAGGCCCATGAGCATCGCGATCGGAATCGTCGCGGCCACAGTCGACGTCGCCCACGGGACTGTGGCGCATCGCATTCACGACGACGAGGCCGAGCACCGCGATCAGAATGATCATGATCGACATCACGCCGATCAACGCCACGGCGCCGCCGATCGGCCCGAGCTCGTCGCGCGCCATCTGGCCGAGCGAGCGGCCGTCGCGGCGGATCGAGCAGAACAGCACGACGAAGTCCTGCACGCAGCCGCCGAGCACGGCGCCGATCAGGATCCACAGCGTGCCGGGCAGGTAGCCGAACTGCGCGGCCAGAGTGGGGCCGATCAGCGGCCCCGGACCGGCGATCGCGGCGAAGTGATGGCCGAACACGATCCAGCGATTCGTCGGCACGAAGTCGCGGCCGTCGTTGAAGCGCTCCGCCGGCGTCGCGCGCGTAGAGTCGAGCGCAAGCACCTTCGCGGCGATGAACGCGCTGTAGAAGCGATAGCCGAGCGCGTAGACGCAAACCGCCGCGACGATGAACCAGATGCCGTTGACGCTTTCGCCGCGATTCAACGCGATGCCGGCGAGAGACACCGTCGCGAGGCCGATTACGGCGGCCCACAGGAGCAACCGTGCCGGTCCCGGTAAACGTTCGCTACGGCTTGTCACAGTTGCCACGATTCCCCCAGTTTCGTATTCGGGCCGACCTGCGTCACGTCCGCCCGGGCATCGTAAGCTACCGCAGTCCGGCCGCTGTTGTATATTCTCGCGGCCTATTCGTCCCGGAGCGTATCGGATGCTGACCCCGAAGCAAGCAGGAGAGATGGCGGCGGCATTGCCGGGCGTCACTGTGCGGGACCATTTCGGCAGCGACGCTTATCGCACCGACGGCGGCATCTTCGCCACCGTTTGGCACGCGACGAAGACCGTTAACTTGCGGCTGACCGTGGAGCAACAGCGGCGTTTCGTGGGCTTGGACGGCGAGGGTTTCGTCGAGATCGACAACGCGTGGGGTCGGCAAGGCTGGACGACCGCGAATCTCGAGTTCTTGGAGCGCGAAGATTTCGCCGCTGCGGTGAAGACAGCGTGGGAGAACTCGGCGCAGAACGCGAGTCGTCGAGCAGCGAAGAAGAAAAAACGAGCCGGTAAGGAGCAAGGCGGGGCGGGACTGATGGCCGCCGACAACATTTGCGGACTATCGTTTGGATGTCAGCAGTGATGGGCCATCGTCAAATCAGCGCTCGTTCCACTTCGCGCGAGTCCTCTGGAAAAAGTCGAGATGGGCCCCCGCGCTTATGCGTGGACCAGCGTGAGCGACGCCGACCCGGGCCCACGCGTCTAGACGCGACCGCTGTCACTCCTGCCGCCGCATGTGATCCGCATGGGACGAAGATGCCGATCGCTTCGACCTGGTGAATTCGGCGGCCGCCCGCATGTCTTCACCCAGATCGCGGCGAGCATACGCGCATCAACCACGCGAAGCGGTAAGCAGTGGGACAGACGAACTCTGAACTGGGATTTCGACAACTCGGGACATTCCTGTGACGGGACTTGCCGCATAGTCGTGCCCCGTTTGACAGAAGCTCAGCACGCGCCCGCTCCTGCGGTGTGCAGCGAGGCCGTGCTTCGTCTGCGGGCTCACGTCCTAGCTGAAACCTAGTGGAACGGCTAAGGTATTAGCTGTAACTCCTTAACAATAATTCTAATTGCCGGGGGGTTGGCACCATGGAACGCAGACATCGTGGGTTCTTCATTGCGGCGCTGGCCCTTGGTGCTTGCATCGGCGGTTGTGGAGGCAGTCACGGTAACGGGGCGCCCGCTGCGCCGGTTGCGCCGACCCCCACGGCACCGCTGACGCCGCCGCCGACACCGGTCCGCGTCGAAGGCGCCGTGCAGAAGGGCCCCTTCCTCGTAGGCTCAACGGTTTTTATCAACTGGCGCGATGCGCGCGGAGTCTCCACTTCCTCGACGATCCTTTCGGAGATCGAGGACAGCATCGGCTCGTTCGACTTCGTGACGACGGATCCGGGGCTAGCTCAGATCGTCGCGACGGGTTACTACTTCAGCGAGCTCACGGGCCAGGTGCTCCAACGGCACGTTGACGCTCCGGGCGCTGTACGAGATCACCGATAAGTCCGGGCAAAAGGCCCATGTCAACATCATGACGCATCTGATCAACGATCGCGTCCTCGCTCTTCTTGCAGCGGGAAACATCGACGCGGCCGCGGCGATAGCAAAGGCCGAAGCGGAGCTCGTCAAAGCGTTCCAAGACGCGCTGCCCGTCGCGGGCGTCGAGGGGTTCTCCGGCCTGAGCGTCTATAACACGAGCGGATCGACGGGAGTCGGCAACACTTATCTGCTCGCGCTATCCACGGGATTCTACGAATACGCTTCTATCAAAGCGGAGGAGTTCGGCACCGCGACCGACCCCGAGCTGACGCTCGTACTGAACAGAATTTCGGACGATCTCGAGGCCGACGGCGACCTCGACACGACGGGATTCATTCGCGACTTCACGAGGGCCATACGCAGCCTGAGCCCGGAGACGATCACGGACAACTTGCGCAAGCGCGCAATCGTCGACTATCCGGCCGGGCTCGACGTGCCAGACATCTCGGTGTTCCTGAATCTTTGCGCCGGCAACTTCGCGTGCCCTTGGCGCGCGGGCGCGCCGTTGCCGCAGGAGACCGAGTCGCACGCGACGGCCGTGCACGGCGGGAAGATTTATCTGTTCGGCGGCTTCACCTCGGCCGACGACTACTTGCGGAGTAGGGCTTTGCGTCCCGCGCGACGCTTTCCGAGAGGTGTACGCGTACGAACCGGTGGCAAACGCCTGGGAACCGCGCGCGCCGCTCCCCGTGGGCATGGCCCAGGTCGGCGCTCACACCGTCGGCGACAAGATCTATGTGATTCCGAGTGCCGTCAGGAGCCCTTATGGGTACGGGGAGTCCGCCTGGGGCTCCGAGGTGTCGAGCAATGCGATCTTCGAGTACGACCCGGCGACAGATGGCTGGGTCGAGAAAGCGCCGCGACCGACCCACCGCCGCGATGTCGCGACAGCGGCCGTCGACGGCAAGATCTACGTGATCGGCGGACGCGGCGAACAGAACAACGGTCCCACTCCCGAGTCGAACTGGACCACAGAGTTCAAAGCTCACGTCGAAATCTACGACCCGGCTACGAATAGCTGGTCCACCGGCCATCCTGCGCCGTTTCCGATGGTCGGTCGCACGAGTTGCGCCGTAGGTCACCAAATCTATGTGTTCGGCGTGTCCGGCGGAGGCCCCAGCTATAGCTATTGGAGTCCGTCGCTCCTCGTGTATGACGTCGCGGCGGATCAGTGGTCAACGAAGGCGCCGGAGCCCAAGGAAATCATCCTTCGAGCGTGCATCACGACCGGTGACGTGGTCCGGCTGTTCGGTGGCTACGACCGGTCAGAGCCGCTGGCGCGGGCATCCGATCGAGTGGACGTCTACGATCCGCTCGCCGACTCGTGGTCGTCGGATACGCGCCTGCCGACCGCGCGTCACAGTGCGAGCGCGTCGCGGATCGGCAACGATGTATTCGTCTTCGGTGGCCGGTCGGACTCCATCGTTGGCAGGACCAGCGGTGGCGTGATCATGGAGTGGCACCAGGCCGACGCCCTAGAGATACTGAACCTCGAGGTTCTCGCGGACGACGCCGTTCCCTGAGGAGGCTCCCGAGCCAGTCGGTCGCTTCGCGCAGCCCTTCGCCGAAACGACCAATGTCCGCTTCAAGATCCGACCGCACTCTCGCGATCGGCCTCGAGTCCGCCGAGCTCAGCCTCGTCGAGAAGTGAGCGAAGGGCTCACTGCCGTTCCTGAGCTCGATGCTCCGCACTTGTCAGCTCGTGACTCTGCATGAATCCTACGCGCTCGAAAACGAAAACGAAAACGACTAAGCCGCAGCAACGACCGTCTGCGCGTCGCGCTAGAAGGCACCCTGGCTCTAAGGGTTCCTGATTCGACGTTCTAAGGAAGCGCCCTAGCACGTAGCGCGAGAACGGCCGCTTCGAATTCCTTACGTTCAGCTCGAATCGCGGGCCTGTATTTGCCGTTGCGGGGTGTCAGACGAACATAATTGTCCAGCACGAGGCGCGCGCGGTGACGTTTGTAGGAGTGCAAGTACGGTTCAATTTGAAACAGCAGATCCAGGGCTTGCCGGTTCCATATGGAATAGGCCTGACTCGGCGAGTGATTTGCCTTGGCGACGCGCTTCGCCGTGATCTTTCCGGCCCCAACGCGCTGCAGCACAAAATTCAGGATCTGCGATTCCGTGTTACTGATACTCACGACGACGTGCCGTTCCTCCCCCGCGTGCTTACGGCTGAGAGTTATAGTTCCTTCGCCGTCAATGAGACCGGCGATGTACGCGGCGTCGACTGCTGACAGAGAGCAGACCTTTTTGTAGTCGGCCATTCGATCTTCCGTGACTTTGTCGACCGCGCCGGGGAAATGGCGCCCTCCGGCCGAAGCCGGAGGGCATTGGTGGAGGCGGCGGGACAGCCGGTCCATCTCTTTCGAGATGGGCTGGACTATGCCTTCATCCTGCGACGACGCTCGATGCGCAGGAGCGGGGCGTTTTATTCGAACGCGTCGCCCAGTGCGAGCGATACGAATCCTAGTGCGCGGCTCACTCGCTTTCGCGAGCCAGCCGGTCTATGAGTCTCTACAGGGCAAAAGGAAGTTGGCCTTCTTTCTACCCCTCGGCGTTGCCAGGCCGTCCGCTTCCCGACCGGACGACCACAGGGTTCACCGATCTGAGCCCCGTTTTCATCTTGCCCTCGCGGGCAAGTGCGACCATTGCGTTAATCGAACCCGCGTCCGTAAGCCCTCTGCCATCAGCTCTACATGCGTAGTCGCGTCTATTGTTTTTGACTGGCAGCAACCCGACGGACAGGGCCCACTGACAGCGAGTCCGTAAGGTTTTAGCGACTTGGTCCCGGACTTACCTCATCGCGATCTTGTGAGATATGACGCCTGAATGTCCCCGAAGAGACGCTGGACGCACAAGCACGGCTCCAGTCAGACGGCACCCAACCGGGTATTAAGCGGCTAGTGCGTAGTTGTCGTCGTTGGCAACTATGAGTTTGCAGATGGTTTAACGAGGTCCTCTGCACCTCGGCATGCACCTCTGGTTTCGCGACCCACGTCGAAGCCAGGTCGCCCCCAGCGTTCCCAGTGTAGGGTATGCGGCGGGCATTTCAAGGCAGCCCGTCGCATTACGCCTAGCCGTGGACGCGAGCTTTCAGAACCCTGGCCTTATCGCGCTCCCAATCGCGATCCTTTTCCGTCGCTCGTTTGTCATGCTGCTTCTTGCCTTTCGCGAGTCCGACGGCGAGCTTCGCGCGTCCTTTGCTCCAATACAGCTCGAGTGCCACGAGCGTGTAGCCCTTGCGCTCGACGAGACCGATCAAACGGTCAAGCTCCTTGCGATGCATGAGCAGCTTGCGCGTTCTAGTCGGGTCGGGCTGGATGTGTGTCGACGCCGTGTTGAGCGGCGTGATGTGCGAGCCGAGCAGCCACGCTTCGCTGTCGCGGAAAATCACGTAGCTCTCCGTGAGTTGCGCTTTCCCTGCGCGAAGGCTTTTGACTTCCCAACCCTGCAACGCGAGACCTGACTCGAAACGGTCCTCGATGAAATAGTCGAAGCGCGCTTTTTTGTTTTGCGCGATCGTATTCGGTGTTCTTTCCTGCTTCCTGGCCATGCTCGCGCAATGATCCTAGAATCCATTCGCAAAAAACACTCCGTGGCAAACGGGAGATGACGATTGCCGACAGTCCGACGCAGCGTGCGGGTGCCGTACTCCGCAGAGAAGATGTTTGACCTCGTGAACGACGTGGAGCGCTATCCGCAGTTCTTGCACTGGTGCACGGGCGCAGTCGTCGAGTCGGCGCAGGGCAACGTCGTCGAGGCCACGCTCCAGATCGGCATTCTCGGGTTTCACCGCGAGTTCCGGACGCGAAACACGCTGGCGCGCCCGCACCGCATCCAGATCGAGCTCGTCTCTGGGCCGTTTCGCAGACTCCGCGGCGAGTGGCGTTTCATGGACGTCGAGCCCGGGGGCGCCGAAGTCAGCTTGGCGTTGCATTTTGAGGTGACTGTGTCGCCATTCGGTGCGGTGTTTTCGAAGGTGTTTGAAGAGCTCGCCGGGTCGCAGATGACTGCGTTCGTGAATCGCGCGCACGACTTGTATGGCTGACGTGCCCGGCAAGTCGGTCGAGGTGGTTTACGCGAGACCCGAGCAGCAGAGGATCGTTCGCGTGCCGTATGAGCCCGGGCTCACAGCCGAGCGTGCCGTACAGCTGTCGGGTCTTGCCGTCGAGTTCCCCGAGATCCATGAGCAGCCTCTCGTGCTAGGCGTTTTCGGCGTACGTGTCCGCCGCCGCCACGTGCTCCGTGGCGGCGATCGCGTGGAAATCTGCAGGCCGCTCGAGCGGGACCCGCGGGCGCGACGGCGTGATCTCGCGATCAGGAAGCCGGTGCGAGAGTAAGGTCGCGCTCGATCCGCGCTACGCGGTCGCCGTCGAAGTGCACCACGAGCCAGCGCCTTTCAATATCCCTCGATCGCCCTTGGCGGAAGTAGTAGGCATAGTCCCAGCGATCGCGATGGAAGCTGTCCGCAACCATAGGCGTGCCGAGCAAAAATTGGACTTGACTGCGCGTCATGCCGACTTGAATCTGATCGATGTCGACCTGCTCGAGCAGGTTTCCCTGCTGAATGTCGATGCGGTAGACGCACCCGGTCAGCGACAGGCCGGTCAGCAGGACTGCGGCGATGGCGAGGCGGACGGCAATCGGCACTGTGGAGGGGGCGCTAGATCTGGATCATAATGAGGACCGCATCATAGCGCATTAGTTCCAAGGCGAGTGGCGTGGAAGGACAAGATCTCCGCAAAGCCGGCCTCAAAGTCACCTCGCCGCGTCTCAAGGTTCTCGAGATTCTCGAGAAGAGTCGCGAACGGCATTTGAGCGCTGAAGGCATCTACCGAGCGCTGCTCGACGGCGGCGAGGAGCTCGGGTTGGCTACCGTGTATCGCGTGCTCACGCAGTTCGAGCGAGCGGGGCTAGTAAGCCGCCACAACTTCGAAGGCGGCACAGCGGTGTTCGAGCTCGCCGACCGCACGCATCACGATCACATGGTCTGCCTCGAGACTGGCCGAGTGATCGAGTTCTACGACGAGCGCATCGAGCAACTGCAGCGCGAAATTGCGACTCGCCACGGCTACGACATCGAGGAGCACAGCCTCGTCTTGTACGTACGTCCAAAGAAGCCGGACGCGAGACCGCGCTGACGGCCATCAATCGCAGGAGCAGATTGCGGCTAGCGCACGCTATTTCGCGGCGCGCTCGATCATTTCGGCCGCATGCGCGCGAGCTCGCTCAGTGATCTCTATGCCGCCGAGCATCCGCGACAGCTCCTCGACGCGTTCCTCGCTGGACAGGCTGCGCACGTTCGTGCGGCTGGTCTTGCCGTCAGTCAGTTTGATGACGCGATAGTGCCGTTGGCCTTGGCTCGCCACTTGCGGCAGATGTGTAACGCACAACACCTGGCGGCTGCGCGAGAGCTGACTCAAGCGGCGGCCGACGATCTCCGCAACGCCGCCGCCGACGCCCGCGTCCACCTCATCGAACACGAAAGTCAGCACCGGCGAAGCGCCGGATCGGACCACTTCGATCGCGAGGCTGATGCGCGACAACTCTCCCCCGGACGCCGCGCGCTGCAGCGGACCGAAGGGCTGGCCCGGATTGAGCCTGATCTGAAACTCGATGCGCTCCAAACCCGTCGCGTCCGCACGTTCGCGCGGTTTCGGCTGGACGTCCACCTGAAACAGACCGTGGGGCATTCCAAGCTCGCCGAGCTGCGCTGAGACGAGGCGGCTCAAGATTGGGGCTTGCTTGCGCCGCGCCGCGGACAGCTTTTCGGCGGCGTCGAAGTATCCCTGCATGGCGTCCGTCGTGCGCTGCGCGAGCGCGCCGAGCGCCTCTTCATTATCATCGAGCTCGGCAATCCGGCGCTGCAGCACGGCGAGCATTCCCGGCAGCTCCGCCTCGGCGATGCCGTGCCGTCGCGCGAGCGCGCGCATCTTGGCAAGCCGGTTTTCGAGCCACTCGAGACGCTCCGGATCTGCTTCGATGCGATCGCGATAACGGCCGAGATCCGATGCGATCTCGCGCAGCTCTATTTCGACGGCCGCGAGCCGCTCGGCGGGCTCTCTTAGTTGTGGATCGTGGTCGACGAGACCCGCGACCTCTCGCGCGCCCCGCACGACGAGCGAGTACGCGGAAGCAGCGTCGTGCTCGTACGTGACTTCGAGCGCCGCGCTCACGCCGCCGATCAGCCTATCGATGTTCGCGAGCCGGTCGCGTTCGACGTGCAGACGTTCGGGCTCGCCGGGCTCGATCGCGAAGGCTTCGAGCTCGTTTGCCTGGAAGCGCAGCAGCTCGAGCTGCGCAGCACGTTCGCTGCCTGCCGTTTGGCGGGCCGCGAGACGGCTCTCGAGGTCTCTCCATTCAGCGTGCCTGCGGGCAACGTCCGCTAAGGCATCCTCGAGGCCGCCGTGCGCGTCCAGCAGCTCGCGCTGATTAGCCGTGTCGAGCAACGACTGATGCGCATGCTGCCCATGAATGTCGAGCAGCAACCCGCCGAGCGTCTTCAGGTCCTGAAGTGTGACGGGCTGGTTGTTGACGAATGCACGCGATCGACCTTCATCGTTGATCACGCGCCGCAAGGTGCACGAAGCTCCGTCATCGAGGCCATGCTCACGCAACCACACGACCGACGCGTGCTCTTCGGGGCAGTCGAAGACCACGCTGATTTCAGCGCGATCGGCGCCTTGCCGGACCGTGTTCGCATCTGCTCGGTCGCCGAGTGCGAGCCCGAGCGCGTCGACGAGTATCGATTTGCCGGCGCCGGTCTCGCCCGTCAGCACGCTGAAACCGGGCGCGAACTCCACTTCTACTTCATCGATGACAGCGTAGTTCTTGACGCGGATCAAACTGAGCATGGATCACGCGGATGGAGTCGAGCGGCGGCGAGTCGTTTGCTCGTCCCCAATTGAGCTTGGAGCGCAGCAGCTCGTAGTAGTTGTAGCCGCGAGGATGCAGCAGGGTGACCGTTTCGTCGGCCCGTCGGATCAGCAGCTTTGCTTGGTTGTCGATTCTGCCGAGCTCCTCACCGTCGCAGACGACGTAAGCCTGGCTGTCGTCGTCCGTTTCCACGAGCACCTCGATCTTGCTCGAATCCGGCAGGACGACCGGACGATCGCTCAAGGTATGCGGGCAGATCGGCACCATCACCACGGCGTCGACATTGGGCTGAATGATCGGGCCGCCGCACGACAGAGCGTAGGCGGTCGAACCCGTCGGGGTCGCAACGATCAGGCCGTCGCCGCGGTGCGTGTTGACGTACACGCCGTCCACGCTGGTCACAAAGTCGAGCATTCGGCCGGTCTCGCCTTTCTGCAACACGACGTCGTTGAGGGCGAGCGTGCCGCGCTGCGCGCGTTCCTTGCCGCCTTGCGGCACTATCTGCGCATTCAACAGGCGGCGCTGCTCGGCGAGAAAATCGCCGGCCAGGATCCCGTCGATCGCTTCGAGCATGTGTTCCGGCGAGATGTCCGTGAGGAAGCCGAGGCGACCGCGATTCACTCCGATGAGAGGTACGTCGTGACGCGCTACTCTCCGCGCGGCTGTCAACAACGTTCCGTCTCCACCGATCGCGACGATCAGATCCACGCTGGCCGCGAGCTCCGACTCGTCGACGCTTTCGACGGCCGCCAATAGATGAGGCGTGTTTGCCTGCACGGCGGCGCAAACTCGGATGCCGCGCTTCTGTAGATGCGACAGGACCTGTAGGGCAGGCTCCGCTACGCTGGGTTCGGTAAGACGGCCCCAGAGCCCGACCGTCTTGAATTTTTTCGCCATTCTGGGGTTTCTTGACAGTGCCGGGAACCCGTTGCTAGCGTGCTCTACGCTGAAAAAGCGGGCTCTAAGTTAACACAGCCGGGCCTATGACGAGCGACAGACATCGGGACCTTTTCGACGAACGCGCGCAGACTCTGTTGCGCGCGTTGGTCGACAAGTACATCCGCGATGGCCAGCCGGTGGGCTCTCGAACCCTGTCGCGCGACTCGGGACTGGATTTGAGTCCCGCAACCATCCGCAACATTGTCGCCGATCTCGAGCACATGGGATTCGTGAGCTCGCCGCACACGTCGGCCGGACGTATTCCCACCAACAAGGGGTACCGGTTCTTCGTCGACACATTAATAAAGCTAACGCCGCCCAAAGGCGAAGAGCTCTTGCGCCTCAGCCAAGGTCTCTCGGAGTCCGCCGGCGATCCGCAAGCCCTCGCGCTCGCGATGTCGACATTGCTGTCGGCGGTGACGCAGCTTGCCGGCATTGTTACGGTGCCGCGTCGCGCGCAAATGTCTTTGCGGCAGATCGAGTTCTTGCCGCTATCCGACCGGAGGGTTCTGGCCATCCTCGTGGTGAACGATCGTGAGGTCCAGAACAAAATCCTCGATGTTCACAGGGATTTCGGCGCGGACGAGCTGAAACGGGCGAGCAACTACCTCACGGAGCAGTTTCGCGGTCGCAATCTCTATGAAGTACGGCATCAGTTGCTCGGCGAGCTGCAGGATACGCGCGCGTCCATGAACGCTTCGATGAGCGAGGCGATCGACATGGCGCGCAAGGTTTTCCCGCAAGAGGAGCCGCAGGTCGAATACGTGATGGCCGGCGAGACAAACCTCATGGGGCTCGGAGAGCTCGCGGATGTCGAGACCTTGAAGAACCTGTTCGAAGCCTTCAACCGGCAGCGCGATATCCTGCACTTACTCGACCAGAGCCTGAATGCCGAAGGTGTGCAGATCTTCATCGGCCAAGAATCCGGCTACGAGATGCTCGATTCCTGCAGCATCGTCGCGGCGCCATACGCAAGCGATGATGACGCCATTGGCGTCTTGGGCGTCATCGGTCCGACTCGGATGGCCTACGAACGCGTCATCCCGATCGTGGATGTCACGGCGAAGCTCCTTGGCCGCGCCTTGAAGTCGAGCAACTAGACCCCCACCTGCGAACGACTGTTGCCCAACCCGCGGTCGCGAGGACCTGGGAGAATCGGTGATATGAGCGAAGAACGCACGGAAGATCGCACCGCAATACCGCCGCCCGGGGCACCGGACGCGGATCAAACGGAAGCCGCGGCCACCGTGGAAGCCCTACGGCGCGAGGTCGACGAGCATTGGAACAAGTATCTGCGAACGGCCGCCGAGCTCGATAACCTGCGCAAGCGCAGTGCCCGGGACGTCGAAGCTGCCCGGAGGAAAGGCGCAGAGCGGCTCGCCCAGGCGATCTTGCCGGTTCGCGACAGCATCGAGGCTGGCCTCGCGGCTGCCGAAAGGGCGGACGCGCCGACGATCGTTGAAGGACAGCGTGCGACTCTGAGGCTGTTAGACGAAGCGCTCGCGAGTGCAGGGATACGGGAGATAGACCCGGTCGGAGAGCCCTTCGATCCGACCAAGCACGAGGCCCTGAGCGTCTTGCCGTCTGACGATGCGCCGCCGAATACGGTACTCGAGGTCATTCAGAAGGGGTACGAGATGAACGACCGGTTGCTGCGCGCCGCCAAGGTCATCGTCGCTCAGAGTGGAAACTAAGGCTCAGCTTGAATTCAGACCGCATCGCCCCATCTCGGCGGGACGGTTCTTTTAACGGACTTCTAAGGATTTTCGGAGAGCAATAACCATGGGACGAGTGATAGGCATCGATCTGGGAACGACGAATTCCTGCGTCGCCGTGATGGAAGGCGGCAAGCCGCGGGTCATCGAAAACAGCGAAGGAGACCGCACGACGCCTTCAATCGTCGCCTTTACCAAGGACGGTGAGGTGCTCGTCGGGCAAACGGCGAAGCGCCAGGCGGTTACCAACCCCAGTAACACCTTGTTCGCGATCAAGCGCCTGATCGGCCGAAAGTTCGACGACGAGGTCGTCCAGAAGGACATCGGCATGGTGCCGTACAAGATCGTCAAAGCGGACAACGGCGACGCCTGGGTAGAGGTCAACGGCAAGAAGATGGGTCCCCAGGAGATTTCGGCGCGCGTTCTCGCCAAGATGAAGCAGACGGCCGAGGACTACCTCGGTGAGAAGGTGACCGAGGCGGTGATCACCGTACCGGCCTATTTCAACGACTCGCAGCGTCAGGCGACCAAGGACGCTGGCAGGATCGCCGGCCTCGAGGTGAAGCGCATCATCAACGAGCCGACCGCCGGGGCCCTGGCGTATGGTCTCGACAAGAAGCGCGGTGATCGCAAGATCGCGGTGTACGACTTGGGCGGCGGCACCTTCGACATCTCGATCATCGAGATTGCAGAGGTGGACGGCGAGCACCAGTTCGAGGTGCTCGCTACGAATGGTGATACGTTTCTCGGCGGCGAAGACTTCGACAAGCGCATCATCGATTACCTCTCGAAGGAGTTCCAAAAGGAGAGCGGCATCGATATCCGCAAGGATCCGCTCGCAATGCAGCGCCTGAAGGAAGCTTCGGAGAAGGCCAAGATCGAGCTTTCGTCGCGGCAGCAGACGGAAGTCAATCTGCCTTACATCACCGCCGATGCGAGCGGTCCGAAGCACCTGAACATCAACCTCACGCGCGCGAAGCTCGAATCGCTCGTCGAGGACCTCATCGAGCGGACGATCGCGCCGTGCAAGACCGCGCTCAGTGACGCGGGTCTCAAAGTGAGCGGAGGTCGACGACGTGATCCTCGTCGGCGGCCAGACGCGCATGCCGAAGGTGCAGGAGAAGGTGCAGAGCCTGTTCGGCAAGGAGCCGCGCAAGGACGTGAATCCCGACGAAGCGGTTGCCGTCGGCGCTGCGATCCAAGCGGGCGTGCTCGCGGGCGAAGTAAAGGACGTGTTGCTGCTCGACGTGACGCCGTTGTCGTTGGGTATCGAGACGTTGGGCGGCGTAATGACGAAGCTCATCGACAAGAACACGACGATTCCGACGAAGGCGAACCAGGTGTTCTCGACTGCGGAGGACAACCAGACAGCGGTGACGATCCACGTGCTGCAGGGAGAGAGGGGCCGAGCGGGCGACAACAAGTCGCTGGGCCGGTTCGACTTGACCAACATCCCGCCGGCGCCGCGCGGCTTGCCGCAGGTCGAGGTCACGTTCGACATCGACGCGAACGGCATTCTGAATGTTTCGGCGAAGGACAAGGCCACCGGCAAGGAGCAGAAGATCGTCATCAAGGCGTCGTCGGGTCTGTCCGAGGACGAGATCAAGCGGATGGTCAGCGAGGCGGAGGCGCACGCCGCGGAGGACGCCAAGTTCCGCGAGCTCATCGAGACGCGTAATCAGGCCGATGCTTTGATTCACGCGACCGAGAAGTCGCTGAGCGAGCTGGGCGATAAGGTATCCGGTGAGGAGCGAGCCAAGATCGAGTCGGCCGTGGCCGATCTTCGTGAAGCCGCCAAAGGCGACAGCAAGAGCGTGATTGAGGCGAAGCTCCGGACGCTCAGCGAGGCGTCAGCGGGGATGGCGCAACGTCTGTATGCCTCACAGCAGGGCGGGGCTGAACCGAGTGATGCAAAAGCGGGTGGGAGCGAGAGCGACAATGTCGTCGATGCCGAGTTCGAGGAAGTCAAGGACGATAAGAAGAGCGCTTGATCTAGCCCCTATCAGCTCTCACCATGCGCCCTCGAGAAGGGAACACGCGGCAACGCGTGCTCCCTTCACTGCTGTTTGAAGGATTCTGAAGGCAGATGTCGAAGCGCGACTACTACGAGGTACTCGGCCTTGCCCGCGAGGCGAAGGGCAGCGATGTGAAGGCTGCCTATCGGCGGCTCGCGATGAAGTTTCACCCTGACCGCAATCCGGGCAACCCGGAGTCTGAGGTCAAGTTCAAGGAGGCCAAGGAGGCGTACGAGGTTCTTTCCGACGACGACAAACGCGCCGCCTATGATCGCTTCGGTCACGCTGGATTGAATCGTGATGGCGGTCGGCGGCTTCGGCGGCGGCGACGCATTCAGCGATATCTTCGGCGACGTTTTCGGCGACATTTTCGGCGCCGCTCGACGCGGCGGCCGCAATCAAGTATTCCGCGGCGCGGACCTTCGTTATGAGCTCGAGCTGTCGCTCGAGCAGGCGGTGTCGGGCGATTCAGTAAACCTCGATCTGCCGACTCACGTGGAATGCGAACGCTGCTCCGGCAAGGGCGCCGAGCCGGGCACCGACCCCGTCGACTTGCAAGACGTGCGGCGGCGTGGGGCAAGTGCGTGTCGCCCAGGGCTTCTTCTCGATTCAACAGTCCTGTCCAGCGTGCGGCGGCAACGGCAACATCATCGACAAGCCGTGCCGCGAATGCTCGGGTCGCGGCCGCGTGCGGAAAGTGAAGACGCTTGCCGTGAAGGTGCCCGCGGGTGTCGACAACGGTGATCGAATCCGCTTGGCTCGGGAGGGCGAGGCGGGGCGCAACGGCGGACCGCCGGGCGACCTGTACGTGGACATCCTCGTGCGCGAGCACCCGATCTTCACG
Source organism: uncultured Gammaproteobacteria bacterium (assembly GCA_963744305.1). GTDB lineage: Bacteria > Pseudomonadota > Gammaproteobacteria > Steroidobacterales > Rariloculaceae > FEN-1219. The sequence goes on along the minus strand of CAVUTF010000009.1, from coordinate 354,803 downwards.
CGCGATGGTCAGAATCTGAATTGCGAGGTGCCGGTGAGCTTTGCGACGGCCGTGCTCGGTGGGGTCGTCGATGTGCCGACCTTGAACGGCAGTGTCGTGTTGAAAGTGCCGCCGGAGACCCAGTCCGGCAAGGTTTTTCGCCTACGCGGCAAGGGCGTGCGCTCCGTGCGTGAGGCGGGATTCGGCGACCTTTTCTGCCGCGTGCAGGTGGAGACTCCCGTCAATTTGAGCGAAGACCAAAAGGCGAAGCTGCGCGCTTTCGAAGAATCGATCCAACAAGAAGCCTCCCGCCACAATCCGCGTGCGCGCTCGTGGTTTGACGGCGTCAAGGAGTTTTTCGAGCGCATGGGGGCCTGAGTGTTGCTGAAAATAACAGTGCTCGGCGCGGCCGGGCGGATGGGTCGGGCCGTCCTGAGCTGCATCGCCGACGAACCCGATGCATTGCAAGTGGTCGGCGCTGTTACCGAGCCCGGCGATCCCGCGCTCGGCCGCGACGCAGGCGAGCTCGCCGGCCTCGCGCCGCTCGGTGTGCCGCTGACGGACGATCATCAGCAGGGCGTGCACGGGGCGCACGTGGCGATCGATTTCACGCTGCCGGCGGCTACCGAGACGAACTTGCGCGCCTGCGTTGCCGCCGGTACGGCGCTGGTGATTGGCACGACCGGGCTCGAAGACAAGCACCGCAAGGCAATGGAGAAGGCGGCGCACGACATCCCGATCGTCTACAGCCGGAACCTGAGCATCGGCGTCAACGTCTTCATGGAGCTCGTTGCCCGCGCGGCCAAGGCGTTGGGCGACGGCTACGACGTCGAGATCCTCGAAGCTCACCATCGCCAGAAAGTGGATGCACCTTCCGGGACGGCGCTCGCGCTCGGTGAGCGCGTCGCGGCGGTGAAAGGCCGATCCTTGAACGATCTGGCGGTTTTCGCTCGGCAGGGCCGCACCGGCCCGAGAGTGCGGAACACGATCGGCTTCTCGGTGATCCGCGGCGGCAACATCGTCGGCGACCACGTCGTGAAATTCATCGGCGGCGAGGAAGAGGTGGAGTTCGCGCACCACGCGCTCGATCGCAAGACATTCGCGCGCGGCGCGTTGCGGGCCGCGCGCTGGACGGCCGGCCGAGCGCCCGGTTTGTATTCGATGGCCGACGTTCTCGGACTGTCGCGCGACTAGAAAGTACAAGCTAGAATACGCGCCTGAGTCTCCCCGTCGATTTGAGTCTGCGGGATAGCTGCGCGCCTTGCAGCCATCCCGTCTTGCGTATGCAAGGCGCATTTTCATAGGAGCTCAGCGTGACGGAGCCCGCGATACTAGCGCTCGAGGATGGCACGGTGTTCCACGGAGTGTCCGTGGGAGCCCCCGGACGTACGTTGGGGGAGGTGGTCTTCAATACCGCAATGAGCGGATACCAGGAGATCCTGACCGACCCCTCGTATTACCGCCAAATTGTGACCCTCACGTACCCGCACATCGGCAACGTCGGTACGAACTCCGACGACTTCGAGTCGACGAAGATTTACGCCGCGGGACTGATCATCCGAGACTTGTCCTTGGCCGTCAGCAGCTGGCGGGCCGAGGGCGGACTCGAGCAGTTCCTGAAGCGCGGCAAGACCGTCGCCATCGCGGAAATCGACACGCGGAAGCTCACGAGAATCATCCGGGACAAAGGCGCTCAAGCCGGCTGCATCGTGACGGGCGCCAAGGCCAATGCAGGCGAGGCGGTCAAGGCCGCGCGGAAATTCCCTGGTCTCAAAGGCATGGATCTCGCGCGGCTCGTGAGCACCAAGCAACCGTATCAATGGAATCAGGGCAGCATCTTCCCTGAACGCCGCAGCGTCTACACCAAACGCATCGCGAGCTTCCACGTGGCCGCGCTCGACTACGGGATCAAGCGCAATATTCTGCGCTTGATTGCCGATCAAGACTGTCGGCTGACTGTGCTGCCGGCCACAGCGACGGCCGACGAGGTGCTCGCTTTAGCGCCCGATGGCGTGTTTCTGTCGAACGGTCCGGGTGATCCGGAGCCCTGCGACTACGCCATCGAGGCCATCGCCAAGCTCGTCGATGTCGGCGTGCCGACCTTCGGCATTTGCCTAGGGCACCAGCTTCTCGGGCTCGCGAGCGGCGCAAAGACCGAAAAGATGAAATTTGGCCATCACGGTGCCAACCACCCGGTGGTCGAGATCGATTCCGGGCGCGTGATGATCACGTCCCAGAATCACGGGTTTGCGGTCAAAGAGGACACGCTGCCGGCGAACGTACGCGCGACGCACCGGTCGCTGTTCGACGGGACGCTCCAAGGCATCGAACGGACGGACCGGCCGGCTTTTTCGTTTCAAGGCCACCCGGAAGCCAGCCCCGGGCCGCACGACCTCAAGCCGCTATTCGAGCGCTTCATCGCCGCGATGAAGGCGCACCGCTATCGAGCCCAAGTGGCGAACAAATAGATATATAAAACAAATGATTGAAATGTCTATCTCGAATCTGAGTTAAGAAGATGCCGCGCCGCGACGACATCGAAAGCGTTCTGATCATCGGCGCAGGGCCGATCGTGATCGGCCAAGCCTGCGAGTTCGATTACTCGGGGACGCAGGCCTGCAAAGCGCTCAAGGAAGAAGGCTATCGGGTAATCCTGGTCAACTCGAACCCGGCAACCATCATGACGGATCCGGCAAGCGCGGATGCGATCTACATCGAGCCGATCCACTGGCGCGCCGTCGAAGAGATCATCGCCAAGGAGCGGCCGTCGGCGCTGCTGCCGACGATGGGTGGACAGACTGCCCTGAACTGCGCGTTGGATCTCGTGCGCGAGGGTGTGCTCGAGCGCTACGGCGTGGAGCTCATCGCGGCGTCGCGTGAAGCCATCGACATGGCAGAGGACCGCGAGCTCTTTCGCAATGCGATGCAGGAGATCGGGCTCGCAGTGCCGCGGGCCGGCCTCGCGCACAACCTCGAGGAGGCTTGGGAGGTCCAGAAGGAGGTGGGCTTCCCGACGATCGTCCGGCCGTCGTTTACGCTCGGCGGCAGCGGAGGCGGCATCGCCTATAACCGCGAGGAGTTCGAGGACATCGTGAGCCGCGGTATTGACCAGTCGCCGACGGGTGAGGTGCTGCTCGAAGAGTCCGTCATCGGCTGGAAGGAATTCGAGATGGAGGTCGTTCGCGACAAGAACGACAACTGCATCATCATCTGCTCGATCGAAAACGTCGATCCGATGGGCATCCACACCGGCGATTCCATAACGGTGGCGCCCGCGCAGACGCTGACGGACAAGGAGTACCAGCGCATGCGCGATGCGTCGATCGCGGTCTTGCGCAAGATCGGTGTCGACACCGGCGGGTCCAACGTGCAGTTCGCGCTCAGTCCGAACGACGGGCGCCTGCTAGTCATCGAGATGAATCCGCGTGTGTCGCGATCGTCCGCCTTGGCTTCGAAGGCCACCGGTTTCCCGATCGCGAAGGTCGCGGCGAAGCTCGCGATCGGCTATACGCTCGACGAGCTGCGCAACGAGATCACGGGCGGTGCGACACCGGCATCGTTCGAGCCTACCATCGACTACGTCGTCACGAAGGTTCCGCGGTTCACGTTCGAGAAGTTCCCCCAAGCTGCCGATCGACTGACCACGCAGATGAAATCCGTGGGCGAGGTCATGGCGATGGGTCGTACGTTCCAAGAGTCGCTGCAAAAAGCCTTGCGCGGTTTGGAGACCGGCGTCGACGGGCTGAATCCGGTCCTCACCGCGGTCGAGACGGAAGAGGATTGGGCGGCGTTACGCCACGAGCTCAAGATGGCCGGCAGCAAGCGGCTCTGGTACGTCGCCGACGCGTTTCGCTTCGGCTTGAGCCTGGACGAAGTGGCCGAGCTCACCGCGATCGATCGCTGGTTCCTCTCGCAGATCCACGAGCTCGTCGAGATCGAGCGCACGATCGCGGAAAAAGGCGCCGCCGTGCTCAAGGCCGAGGAGCTGCGCAAGCTCAAGCGGCGCGGTTTCAGTGACCGGCGGATCGCGCAGCTAATAGGCGTGAAAGAAAAAGCCGTGAGGGCCGCGCGTCACAAGGAGAACGTTCGGCCGGTCTTCAAGCGCGTCGATAGCTGCGCGGCGGAATTCGCGAGCAGCACCGCGTACATGTATTCGACCTATGAGCAAGACTGCGAGGCGGCGCCAACCGACAAGAAGAAGATCATCATCTTGGGCGGCGGCCCGAACCGGATCGGTCAGGGCATCGAGTTCGACTACTGCTGCGTGCACGCCGCGTTCGCGCTGAAGGAAGCCGGGTTCGAAACGATCATGGTCAACTGCAACCCGGAGACGGTGTCGACGGACTACGACACGTCGGACCGGCTGTACTTCGAGCCCGTCACGCTCGAGGACGTGCTGGAGATCGTGCACAAAGAGCAGCCGTTCGGCGTCATCGTCCAGTACGGCGGCCAGACTCCGCTCAAGCTCGCGCGGGCCCTCGAGGAGGCCGGCGTGCCGATCATCGGCACGTCGCCGGACTCGATCGATCTCGCTGAGGATCGCGAGCGCTTCCAACAGCTCGTGAACCGCTTGAAGCTCAAGCAGCCGCCTAACCGTACGGCCCGCGACGAGGAGCAAGCCGTCGCAATGGCCAAGGAGGTCGGCTACCCGCTCGTCGTGCGACCGTCATATGTGCTCGGCGGCCGAGCGATGGAGATCGTGCACGGGGAGGACGAGCTGCGCGACTACATTGCGCGCGCCGTCAGCGTCTCGAACGACAGCCCCGTGCTGCTGGATCGCTTTCTGGACGTCGCCGTGGAAGTCGACGTCGATGCGATCGCCGACGGCAAGGAAGTCATCATCGGTGGCATCATGGAGCACGTGGAGCAGGCCGGAATCCACTCCGGGGACTCGGGCTGCTCGCTACCGCCGTTCAGTCTTACGCCGGAGCTGCAACACACGCTTTCCGAGCAGGTGCGGCAACTCGCAACCGCGCTGCAGGTGAACGGCATCATGAACACGCAGTTCGCAATCCAAAACGGCGTGATCTACGTGCTCGAAGTGAATCCGCGCGCGTCGCGCACCGTGCCGTTCGTGTCGAAAGCGATCGGCATGCCACTTGCGAAAATCGCGGCCAAGGCGATGGCGGGCATCAGCTTCGCGGAGCAGGGCGTCACTGCGCCCGGCAAGCGGCCGTATTTCTCGGTGAAGGAATCGGTGTTTCCGTTCATCAAGTTCCCGGACCAGGACCCGATCCTGGGCCCCGAAATGAAATCTACCGGCGAGGTCATGGGCACCGGACGCACGTTCGGTGAAGCCTACGCGAAGGCGCAGCTCGCCTCCGGCGTAGTGCTGCCGCGCCGCGGCGTCGCGTTCATTAGCGTCCGCGATCGCGACAAGCCGGGCGCCGTGGACCTCGGCGAAGATGTTGATCGCACGCGGCTTCGAGATCGTGGCCACGGGTGGGACTGCGAACGCCTTGGCCGCCGGCGGCGTCCAGTGCCAGCGAGTCAACAAGGTACGTGAAGGCCGGCCGCACGTCGTCGACATGATCAAGAACCGCGAGCTCAGCTTGATTGTGAATACAACGGAAGGTAAACAGGCGATTCGCGAGTCTCACTCGATCCGGGGCGAAGCCGTTCATTACAAAGTCACGTACTACACGACCCTCGCAGCTGCGAAAGCCACCTGCGACGCGCTCGATCATCTCGACAACGTCATCGTGAACCGACTGCAGGACCTGCACGCGGAGGCTGCGGTTTGAGCAAGGTGCCGTTGACTGCCCGCGGGGCCACGCAGCTAAGAGAAGAGCTGCGCCGCTTGAAGAACGAGGAACGGCCAAAGGTCACGGCCGCGATCGCGGCGGCGCGTGCGCACGGCGACCTCAAGGAAAACGCCGAGTACCATGCTGCCAAAGAGCAGCAAGGGCTGATGGAAGCGCGGATTCGGGACATCGAGGGGAAGCTTTCCAACGCGCAGATCATCGACGTTACCGCGCTCAACGCTGGAGGCAAGGTCGTGTTCGGCGCCACGGTGCATCTCGTTGCGGCGGATGACGGCAGCGAAGCCCGTTACCAGATCGTCGGCGAGGACGAGGCGGACATCAAAGGCGGGCTGCTCTCGATCAGCTCGCCGATCGCCCGCGCGCTGATCGGCAAGCGCGAGGGCGACGAGGTCGAGGTCGTCTCGCCAAGCGGCCGCCGCGCGTACGAGATCACGGCCGTCGAGTACGTGTAGAGGCGCCGCGTCCGTCGATGCCTCGCCGTACCGGTTCCAGCAATCGTTGGCGTGAGCGCCAGCGCCGCGACGTCTACGTCGAGCAGGCCAACCGCGAAGGCTGGCGCTCGAGGGCGGTGTTCAAGCTGCAGCAAATCCAGGACAAAGAGCGGTTGCTCAAGCCCGGCATGGTCTGCGTGGATCTCGGCGCGAGCCCGGGCGGATGGAGCCAGCTCGCGGCGAAGCTTGTTGGCTCGTCGGGGGAGATTATCGCGCTAGACGTGCTGCCGATGGACCCAATCCCGGGCGTGCGCTTCCTGCAGGGCGATTTCGCGGAAGGCGGCACGGTCGCGGCATTGCGCGAAATGTTGGGCGGCCGCGCTGCGGATCTTGTGATGTCAGATTTGGCCCCCAATATCAGCGGCAACCGCACCATGGACCAACCCCGTAGCATGGCTTTGCTCGACGCCGCACTGGCGTTCGCGGAAGTCGTGCTCAAACCCGGTGGCGACTTCCTCGCCAAAGCTTTTCAAGGCGAGGGCGTCGAGGATTTCACGCGCGGTCTTCGCGAGCGGTTTGGCGCGGTCAAGACGATCAAACCGAAAGCGTCGCGACCTGAGAGTCGCGAGATTTATTTGCTAGCCAGGAACTATCGGATGTAGTAGGGTCTGAAGAGGCTTAGACGCGGTTTAAACCGCTGGCGAGGTAAGCCGTTGAACGATTTGGCAAAGAACGTCATTCTCTGGATCGTTATTGCAGTAGTTTTGCTCACGGTCTTCCAGAGCTTCGGACCGAGCAACCAGCGCATTCCCACCATCCCGTACTCCACTTTTCTTACTTATGTGAGAGACGGGTCGGTCGAAGAGGTGGTTTTCGATGGCGACGCGATCCGCGGCAAGCGCCACAGTGAGCCGTTCCTCACGTACAACCCGGAGACGGACAACACGCTCCTGATCAGCACGCTCGAGGATCACGACGTGGTCGTTTCCGCGATGGCGCCGAAACAGCAGTCGTTCCTGTTGCAGCTGTTCATTTCGTCCTTTCCGATCCTGCTGTTGATCGCCGTGTGGGTCTATTTCATGCGCCAGATGCAGGGTGCGGGGGGTGGCCGCGGCGCGATGTCTTTTGGCAAGAGCCGCGCCAGGCTGCTCGGCGAGGATCAGGTCAGCGTCACGTTCGCAGACGTTGCGGGCGTCGAGGAGGCGAAAGAGGAGGTTGTCGAGATCGTCGACTTCCTCAAAGATCCGGCGAAGTTCCAGCGCCTCGGCGGCAAAATCCCGAAGGGCGTGCTGATGGTCGGCTCCCCGGGCACCGGCAAGACCTTGCTGGCACGGGCCATAGCGGGCGAGGCGAAGGTGCCGTTCTTCACGATCTCCGGCTCCGACTTCGTCGAGATGTTCGTCGGCGTCGGCGCATCGCGCGTGCGCGACATGTTCGATCAAGCGAAGAAGCACGCCCCGTGCATCATCTTCATCGACGAGATCGATGCGGTTGGGCGTCACCGCGGCGCGGGCTTGGGCGGCGGCCATGACGAGCGCGAGCAGACGTTGAACCAACTGCTGGTCGAGATGGACGGTTTCGAAGGCAATGAAGGCGTCATCGTCATCGCGGCGACCAACCGTCCCGACGTGCTCGATCCTGCATTGCTGCGGCCGGGCCGTTTCGATCGCCAGGTCGTGGTGCCGCTGCCTGACGTGCGCGGCCGCGAGCAGATCCTGAAGGTGCACATGCGCAAGGTCCCGGTCGACACGAACGTGAAACCCTCGGTCATCGCGCGGGGCACGCCGGGCTTCTCGGGCGCCGATCTCGCGAACCTCGTCAACGAGGCCGCGCTGATTGCCGCGCGCGCGAACCGGCGTACCGTCAGCATGGAGGAGTTCGACAAAGCCAAGGACAAAATCATGATGGGCGCGGAGCGGCGCTCGCTCGTCATGAGCGAGGCCGAGAAGAAGCTCACGGCCTATCACGAGTCCGGGCACGCAATCGTCGGCTTGTCGGTGCCCGACCACGACCCCGTTTACAAGGTCACGATCATTCCGCGCGGCCGCGCGCTCGGCGTCACGATGTTTTTGCCGGAAGAGGACCGCTACAGCTACTCGAAGCAGCGCCTCATGAGCCAAATGAAGAGCCTTTACGGTGGCCGGCTGGCCGAAGAGCTCGTCTTCGGTCCCGCATATGTGACGACGGGAGCCGCAAACGACATCGAGCGGGCCACCGATATTGCGCGCAACATGGTCACGAAGTGGGGGCTGTCGGACCGCCTCGGGCCGCTGACCTACACGGAGGACGACGGCGAGATCTTCCTCGGCCGCAGCGTGACTCGCCACAAGCAGGTGTCCGACGTCACCGCGCACGCGATCGACGAGGAAGTCCGGCAACTAATCGATGCCTGCTACAGCGAGGCGAAGCGAATTCTCGAGCTCAATCGAGACAAGCTCGACAAAATGGCGGACGCGTTGATGAAGTACGAGACCATCGACGAGAGTCAGATCCGCGACATCATGCAGGGGCAAGATCCCAAGCCGCCGGCGGATTGGGATGAGCCGCCCGAGCCCGGACAGGCCATCCAGCATGATCCCGCCGACGAGCAAAGGCCCCGCGCCGTTGGGCGGTCCCGCCGGCCAGCATTAGCCGTCGCGGCGAGCGTCGAATGATCGCGGACCTTCGGAAGTAGCTGAGGGCGTTCGAAAGGGGCAGCTATGGGGAGGCGCTTTTTCGGCACCGACGGCATTCGGGGGCGAGTCGGTTCCGAGCCGATGACCGTGGATTTCGCTCTGCGGCTGGCGAGCGCAGCCGCGCGCGTGCTCGCGCCGAACGGCGGCACGGTTTTGATCGGCAAGGACACGCGTGTCTCGGGCTACATGTTCGAGTCCGCGCTCGAGGCGGGCTTCGTCGCAGCCGGAGTGGACGTGCTGCTCACCGGACCGGTACCGACGCCCGCAGTTGCCTACCTCAGCAAGAAGCTCGGCGCCGATTTCGGCATCGTGATCAGCGCCTCGCATAACCCGTACTACGACAACGGCATCAAGTTTTTCGACGCGGAAGGGGAGAAGCTCTCGGACGCGCTCGAGGAAGCGATCGAGGACCATCTCAACGATGCGCCGGTCACGCGTGACTCGCGTGCGCTCGGTCAAGCGAAAACTGCAGACACTGCGCGCAGCGAGTACATGGAGTTCTGCAAACGCACGATTCCCGTCGGGATGACTTTCGACGAGTTCAAAATCGTCGTCGACGCGTCCCACGGCGCAGCTTACAAAGTTGCTCCACGCATCATGTCCGATCTCGGGGCGGACGTCGTACCGGTAGGCTGCTCGCCGAACGGCCGCAACATCAATGAAGGCTGCGGCTCGACGCGCCCGGATCTGCTCAAGCTCACCGTCACCGGCGTGCGCGCGCATGTCGGCATGGCGCTCGACGGCGACGGCGACCGCGTCGTCATGGTTGATGAACGCGGCAATCTCGTCGACGGCGATCAGCTCTTGTACGTCTTAGCCTGCGATCGGCGCGGCGCGGAAGCTCTTCGGGGCCCCGTGGTCGGCACGGTGATGTCGAACCTCGGTCTCGAGATCGCATTGCGCGATATGGGCGTAGAGTTTCGCCGCAGCAAGGTTGGCGACCGCCACGTGCTCGCGATGCTCAAGGCGTCAGGCGGCATCCTCGGCGGCGAGACGTCGGGTCATGTGCTGTGCTTGGATCGCACGACGACGGGTGACGGGATAGTGACGGCGTTGCAGGTGCTTGCGGTCATGCAGCGAACCGGCCGCCGCTTGAGCGATCTCACGAGCGGCATGGAGCAATTCCCGCAGGTGCTCTTGAACGTGAAGGTGCCGCGGCCGGTGGATCCGACCGGCGAGCCGAGGATCCGCACGGCGCTGGATGAAGCCGAATCTGCGCTCGGCAGCCGCGGCCGCGTGGTGCTCCGCGCTTCGGGCACCGAGCCCGTGATCCGCATCATGGTTGAAGGCGAAGACCGCTACCAAGTGAGCACGCTCGCTTCTCAGCTCGCGGACTCCGTCCGGACGGCGTTCGCCGGCGACTAGTCCTAGCCCTCGTTGCTTTGACGGGCGCCGGCCCTTAAGCTCACGGCCCGCCCAGTCACCCCAAGATCTCGATGGCCCGTCGTCCCCTCATCGCCGGCAACTGGAAGATGAACGGCAGTCTTGCCGAGAGCCGCGCGCTCGTGACGGCGCTGCGCAATGCCGTCGGCGCCGGGACTCACGCCGAGATGCTGCTGTGCCCACCGTATGTATATATTGCCGCCGTCGCGGATTGGTTGCGGAGCAGCCCGATCGCGCTCGGGGCGCAAGACTTATCCGATCGGCCGGGCAGTGGCGCGTATACCGGAGAAGTATCCGGGGCGATGCTCGTCGACGTCGGCTGCCGCTACGTGATCGTGGGGCATTCCGAGCGCCGCGCCCTGTACGGCGAGACGGACGCGATCGTTGCGGGCAAGTTTCGCGCGGCGCAGGTGGCCGGGCTGGTACCGATCCTGTGCGTCGGGGAAACGCTCGAGCAGCGCGAGGCCGGGCAGACTGAAAGCACGGTCGAGCGGCAGGTGGCCGCAGTGCTCGACTCGGCCGGAGTCGGCGCGTTCGCGAAAGCGGTTATCGCCTACGAGCCCGTGTGGGCGATCGGCACCGGACGCACGGCGACGCCCGAGCAAGCCCAGCAAGTGCACGCGCTGATCCGGGCCATGATTGCGGGTCGGGATGCTACAATTGCTGACGACTTGAACATTCTTTACGGCGGCAGCGTCAAAGGCGCCAACGCGCGCGAGCTATTGGCCATGGACGACATCGACGGTGGTCTGGTGGGCGGCGCGTCGCTCAATGCGGCGGATTTCTTGAAGATCTTCGAAGGCGCCGCCGGCTAGGCAGGAAGCAACATGCTGCAAACGATTGTTTTGAGCGCCCACGTTTTCGTTGCACTAGCGATCATCGGCTTGGTGCTTCTGCAGCGCGGCAAGGGCGCTGACGCGGGCACGGGTTTCGGCGCGGGCGCGTCGGGCACCGTGTTCGGCGCTCGCGGCTCGGCGAGCTTCTTGTCGCGCGCGACAGCTCTGCTGGCCACGCTGTTCTTCGTCACGAGCCTCGCGCTTGCCTATCTCGCGACGCAACGCACGGCACCGGACAGCTTGCTCGACGCGCCCGCCGTCGAGCAGACCTCGCCAGGCGTGCAGCCGCCGCCGGCCGCGCCGAAAGACGCGGACGAGCTGCCGCCGTTGCCCGACGAGCCGGGCACAAGCTCGCCGGGTGAAAGCAACTGATGCCGACGTGGTGGAATTGGTAGACACGCTGTCTTGAGGGGGCAGTGGCGCAAGCTGTGTCGGTTCGAGTCCGACCGTCGGCACCACCATCTAAAAGCAGAAGAACGACGGCAAGGCGTAGTCAGCCGAAACGGAAAGCGCCATGCGCCTCACAGGGCCTCTTTCTCCAACGCGCCGCCGCCCGCCTACTGCGCACCGTCCTCGGTGCTGTTCGCGCTGTCCTTGTTCGGTCGCAGACGACGGAAGAATTGGTCGACTCTACTGCGGGGCTCGACGCGTGGCTCCGTGGGCGCGACCGCCGTCCCCGTCGGCACCGCTGTCGTTGTCGTCGCCTGCTCGGCGTTCCACGCGCGCATAGCGTCGCTCGAGTCGAAGCAGTGCATTCCATCGCCCCGGTCGATGCATTCAGCCACGGCCCCTGTGCGGGTGTCGATTCGCTGCACGCGCGTGCTCGGCATCGTGTCGATCGTGTAGCGGCCCGGCCCCATGGCAGTCGCGCCCACGATGGCCGCCGCGATGGTGGCACCCGCGATGATGATGGCCGTCGATGTCTGCATGGCTCGTTCTCCTCTTCGTGACGCTCCATGCTTTCAGCCACTCCCGCGCTCACGACAGCGAATGCGTCACAAACTGCGATGTTCTCCAACTGGCCAAGAAGACCTGCCGTATGACCTGCACCGCGCGAGAACGTCACGATGCCCACCGACGAGAGTGGGCTGGGCGCGAGCGGCGGAGCGCCCACCCCAGCGCACATGCTTCATCGAGCCCCGTGGACGAGCCGGAGGACGTGCGAATGGATGTCCGCGAGTATACGATGCGCGCGGCGCTCGGCCTCTCGAACGTCGCGCAGATGAGGCTAATTTGTGCAGCTTCCGACCGTCGGCACCATCATCTAATGAGACTCTATAAGGGCAGGGCTGCTACAATTTGCACCTGCCTGTCTTCATGTGATCTATGCTCGCGAACTACGCACCGATCCTGATCTTCTTGATCATCGCCGGCGCATTGAGCGTCGTTTTGCTGCTGCTCGGATTCGCGTTCGGCCGCGGCAGCAAGGACCCGGACAAGCTGGCTCCTTACGAGTGCGGTTTCGAGGCCTTTGAGGACAGCCGCATACGTTTCGACGTGCGCTACTACCTCGTAGCGATCCTGTTCATCATTTTCGACCTGGAGATCGCGTTTCTTTTCCCGTGGGCCGTGTCGCTCAAGGAGATCGGCGCGTTCGGGCTCGTCTCGATGGGTATTTTTCTTGCGATTCTCGTCGTCGGTTTCGTCTACGAGTGGCGCAAGGGAGCTTTGGAGTGGGATTGAGCGAACCGACACCGTTGAACGTGCCCGAGGTGATGGAGCGCGGGTTCTTCGTCACTCAAGTGGACAGCCTGGTCAATTGGGCGCGCACGGGCTCGATGTGGCCCGTCACCTTCGGGCTCGCCTGCTGCGCCGTGGAGATGATGCACGCGGGTGCATCGCGCTACGACCTCGACCGCTTCGGTGTGATCTTTCGCCCGAGCCCGCGCCAGTCCGACGTGATGATCGTGGCGGGCACGTTGGTCAACAAGATGGCGCCCGCGCTACGCAAGGTCTACGACCAAATGCCCGAGCCGCGTTGGGTGATTTCGATGGGCTCGTGCGCAAACGGCGGCGGTTATTATCATTATTCTTATTCGGTCGTGCGCGGCTGCGATCGCATCGTGCCGGTCGACGTGTACGTACCTGGCTGTCCACCGTCGGCAGAAGCGTTGTTGTTCGGCGTCATCCAGTTGCAGCAGAAGATCCGGCGCACGCACACGATCGCTCGTTAATCTCCGAGGTTTGAAAGAACGACGCAGGCAGCAGCAACCAGTCTGCTTGAGCAAGCGAGTACGCGACTGAATGCAAGGTAAGGAACTCACACCGAAATACGCCGCACTTGCGGCATCCGTCGAGAGCGCGCTCGGCGCCAGGGCGGTTCGCTTGGTGACGACGACAGCGGAGGTCGGCTATCAGGTTTCGCCGGCCGATCTCGTTGAGTGCTGCGTCTTGCTGCGCGATACGCCCGAGCTCAAGTTCGAGATGCTGATCGACGTATGCGGCGTCGACTACGCGACGTACGGGCTCGACGAGTGGCAGACGTACGGTGCGAGCGGCACGGGCTTCTCGCGCGGCACGTATCGCGAAGGTTCGGCCGCGGCGTTCGAAGGCGACATGGAAGCGACGGCATACGCACCGCCGGCACGCTTCGCCGTCGTCTATCACTTGCTGTCGATCACGCACAACCACCGACTGCGCCTGAAGGTATTCTGCACCGACGATCGCCGGCCGATCGTCGACTCCGTGACGTCGATTTGGAGCTCCGCCGATTGGTTCGAGCGCGAGGCGTTCGACCTCTTCGGCATTCTCTTCAGAGGCCACCCGGATTTGCGCCGGCTGCTCACGGATTACGGCTTCATCGGGCATCCGTTCCGCAAAGACTTCCCGCTGATCGGCAACGTCGAGATGCGCTACGACCCGGAAAAGGGCCGCGTCGTCTACGAGCCCGTGAGCATCGTCCCGCGCACGCTCGTGCCGAAAGTGATCCGAGACGACAACCGCTACGAGCCTGATCTGAAGGACCGCAGTGATGCCTGAGATTCAGAATTTCACGCTGAATTTCGGCCCGCAGCATCCGGCGGCGCACGGCGTGCTACGGCTCGTGCTCGAGATGGACGGCGAGGTGATCCAAAAGGCCGATCCGCACGTGGGGCTCTTGCACCGTGCGACGGAGAAGCTCGCCGAAAGCAAGCCGTTCAACCAATCGATCGGCTACATGGACCGGCTCGACTACGTCTCGATGATGTGCAACGAGCATGGCTACGTGCTCGCGATCGAGAAATTGCTCGGGGTAACGCCGCCGATCCGTGCCCAATACATTCGCGTGATGTTCGACGAGATAACGCGAATCCTGAATCACTTGATGTGGCTCGGCGCGCACGGTCTCGACATCGGCGCGATGACGATGTTCCTGTACTGCTTCCGCGAGCGCGAGGACCTCATGGACTGCTACGAGGCGGTGTCGGGCACGCGTATGCACGCCACGTATTATCGGCCCGGCGGCGTCCACCGCGATCTGCCGGAGCGCATGCCGAAGTATCAGCCGTCGAAGTTTCGCGCAGAGAAAGAGCTGAAGAAGATGAACGAGGCGCGCTCGGGATCGCTGCTCGACTTCATCGAGGTGTTCACCGAGCGCTTCCCCGGGCACGTCGACGAGTACGAAACGCTGCTCACGGACAACCGGATCTGGAAGCAGCGCACGGTGAATATCGGAGTGGTCTCGCCGGAGCGAGCGATGCAGCTCGGCTTCACGGGACCGATGCTGCGCGGCTCGGGCGTCGTTTGGGATCTGCGCAAGAAGCAGCCGTACGCGGTCTACGATCGAATGGATTTCGACATTCCGGTCGGCGTGAGCGGCGACTGCTACGACCGCTATCTCGTCCGTGTGGAGGAAATGCGGCAGTCGAACCGCATCATCAAGCAGTGCATCGATTGGCTCAGGGCGAACCCGGGCCCGATCATGATCGACGACCGCAAGGTCGCGCCGCCCAAACGCATCGAGATGAAAGACGACATGGAGTCGCTCATTCATCACTTTAAGCTCTACACCGAAGGCTACACGGTGCCCGAAGGCGAGGCGTACGCCGCCGTCGAAGCCCCGAAAGGCGAGTTCGGCGTATACCTGATCTCGGACGGCTCGAACAAACCGTATCGCCTGAAGGTCCGCGCGCCGGGCTTCCCGCACTTGGCCGCGCTCAACGAGATGGTCGTCGGTCACATGCTTGCCGACGTTGTCGCGGTGATCGGCACGCAAGACATCGTGTTCGGGGAGATCGATCGATGAGCGAAGCGCAAACGCCCATCGAATTGTCCGCGCACGTCCGCGAGGAGATCGACCACTGGGTCGCGAAGTTTCCCAAAGATAGGCAGCGATCCGCCGTCATCGGCGCGCTGCATGCCGTGCAGCACGAGAACCACGGTTACTTGACGCCGCCGCTCATGGACGCCGTCGCGGCGTATCTGAATCTGCCGCCGATCCAGGTCTACGAGGTCGCGTCCTTCTACTCGATGTTCGAGACCACGCCGGTCGGGCGCCACAGCATCTCGATATGCACGAACATCTCGTGCATGCTGCGCGGCTCCGATGAGATCGTGGAGCACGTCGAGAAAACGCTCGGCATCAAGACAGGCGAAAGCACGCCGGACGGCAAGTTCTATTTGAAGTGCGAAGAGGAATGCCTTGCGGCGTGCTGCGGCGCGCCGATGATGATGGTGGATCATCACTATCACGAGAACCTCACGCCGCAAAAAGTAGACCGCATATTGAAAGAGCTGGAATAGGGAAGATCCACGGTGCGCGAGTTCAACCTGGTCTGCTTCGAGACGCTCAAGTTCGCCAAAGAGCCGTGGACGCTCGAGAACTATATGAAGATTGGCGGGTACTCAGCCTGGGAGAAAGTGCTGCACGGCGGGCTCAACCGCGACGCGATCATCGAAGAGGTCAAGAAATCGGGCCTGCGCGGCCGCGGCGGCGCTGGTTTTCCGACAGGCGTGAAGCTGTCGTTCATGCCGCGCAATGCGCCGATGCAGAAGTATCTGGTCTGCAACTCCGACGAGAGTGAGCCCGGGACTTGCCACGACCGCGACATCTTGCGCTACAACCCGCATGCGCTCGTGGAGGGAATGGCACTTGCGGCGTACGCGATCGGTGCGACCGTGGCCTACAACTATATCCGCGGCGAGTTCATGCATGAGCCGGTGCCGCGGTTCGAGACAGCGTTGAGGGAAGCGTACCGGGCCGGGTTCCTTGGCAAGAACATTCTGGGTTCCGGCATCGACGTGGATATTCATACCTACGTCGGCGCGGGCGCGTACATCTGCGGGGAGGAAACGGCGCTGCTCGAATCGCTCGAGGGCAAGCAAGGCCGGCCGCGCTTCAAGCCGCCGTTCCCGGCGAACTTCGGCCTCTATGGCACGCCGACCACGATCAACAACACGCAAAGCTTGGCGTCGATTCCCACGATCCTGCGCAAGGGCGCGCAGTGGTTTGCCGACCTCGGGGTGAAGGGCTCGGGCGGCACCGCGATTTTCTCGGTGTCCGGGCACGTCGAGAAGCCCGGCAACTATGAGCTACCGCTCGGCATTCCTTTTAAAGAGCTCCTCGAGATCGCAGGCGGCGTGCGCGGCGGGCGCGCTTTGAAAGCCGTGATCCCAGGCGGCTCGTCCGTTCCGGTGGTCCCGGCCGCAAAGATGATGGACCTCACGATGGACTTCGACACGATCAAGGCGGCGGGCTCCGGCCTCGGCACCGGTGCGATGGTCGTGATCGACGAGACCACCTGCATGGTGAGCCTGCTCAGGAGGATCGCGCGGTTCTACTACGCGGAATCGTGCGGCCAGTGCACGCCGTGCCGCGAAGGTACCGGCTGGCTCTACCGCGTGCTCACGCGCATCACCGAAGGCAAGGGCACGACAGCAGACCTCGACATGCTCGTCGACGTCGCGAACAAGATCGAAGGCCACACGATCTGCGCGCTCGGCGACGCCGCGGCGTGGCCCGTGCAGAGCTTCTTGAAGCACTTCCGCGACGAGTTCGAGTACATGGTCGAGCACAAGGGCCGCAGCATCGTCGAGAACCCCACATCGGTGGCCGCATGAGCACGCCGAATCCGACATCCGCGGCACCGCCGCCGACCGCGCCCCCGGCGCCACCGGCCGATCCGAACGTCGTCAACATCGAGGTCAACGGCGTGCCGATGAAGGCGCGCAAGGGCCAGATGCTGATCGAGGTCACCGATCAAGCGGAAATCTACGTGCCGCGTTTCTGCTATCACCCGAAGCTCACGGTGGCCGCGAACTGCCGGATGTGCCTCGTCGAGATCGAGAAGGCACCGAAGCCGATGCCGGCGTGCGCGACGCCGGTCACCGAAGGCATGAAGGTCTTCACGAAGTCGAAGCGTGCGATCTCGGCGCAGAAGGCGACGATGGAGTTCCTGCTGATCAATCACCCGCTCGACTGCCCGATCTGCGACCAGGGCGGGGAGTGCGAGCTGCAGGATCTTGCGATGGGTTTCGGCCGCGGCGTGTCGCGCTACACCGAGAAGAAGCGCATCGTCAAAGACAAGAATCTCGGGCCGCTCGTGTCCACGGACATGACGCGCTGCATCCACTGCACGCGCTGCGTAAGGTTCACGCAGGAAATCGCGGGCATCCAAGAGCTCGGGACGATGGGCCGCACAGAGGACGTCGTGATCGGCACGTTCATCGAGCACACCGTCGACCACGAGCTTTCCGGCAACATCATCGATGTATGCCCGGTCGGCGCGCTGAACAACAAGCCGTACCGCTACAGTGCGCGCGCTTGGGAGATGGTCGCGAAACCGCTGGTGGGCGCACACGATTGCGCCGGCAGCAATCTCTATGCGCACGTGCTGCGCGGGCAACTGCGGCGGATCGTGCCGCGCGACAACGAGGCGATCAACGAGACGTGGATCTCCGATCGCGACCGCTTCGGCTGCCACGGCATCTACAGCGACGATCGCTTGACGGCGCCGATGGTGAAGACGAACGGGGTGTGGGCCGAAGTGTCGTGGCAGGACGCCTTGAACGCCGCGCGCGATGCATTGCGCGCAGCGACCGCGAAGGACGGCGACGCGCTCGGCGTGCTCGCCTCGCCGAACGCGACGCTCGAGGAGTTGTATCTCTTGAGCCGCATCACGCGCCACCTCGGTAGCGACAACATCGATCACCGGCTGCGCCGGCGGGACTTCCGCGACCAAGCGGCGGATCCGATCGCACCGCAGCTCGGTAGCGCGATCGCGGACCTCGAGCGGCTGCAGGGGATTGTCGTCGTCGGCTCGAATCTGCGAATGGAAGTGCCGATCGTCGCACATCGGATCCGCAAGGCCGCGATGAAAGGCGCGCAAGTAGCGTTCGTGAATCCGGCCGCCTACCAGTATCACTTCAAGCATGTATTCGTCGAAGCACCGCTCGGCGGGCTCACAGCCGCGCTCGCCGGCGTGGTGGCGGCAGCCGCGGAGTCCGGCAAAGCCATACCCGAGCGGCTCGCGAAGCTCTTGGTGAACGCTGTACCGAACGATGCACAGCGCGCGGCGGCCAAGGCGCTGCTAGTCCAGGAACGGCGGCTCGTGCTGCTCGGTCATATCGCGCAGCGGCATCCCCGGTTCTCCGACATCCGCGCGCTCGCCGCAGCGTTGGCGGCGCTCACGGATGCGAAGCTCGGCTACTTGGCCGAGGGAGCGAACGGCGTCGGTGCGGCCCTGGCGGGCGTGTTGCCGCATCGCGGCGCCGGCGGTCGAGTGCTCGCGAAGTCCGGCCGCGACGCGCGTGGCATGACCGAAAGCGCGCGGCGTGCGTACATCTTGTACGGCATCGAGCCGTCGCAGGATCTTGCGAACGGCGTTGAGGCCGGGCGCACACTGTGCGGCGCCGAAGCCGTGATCGCATTCACGCCCTTCGTCACCGACGAGCTCAAGTCTTGCGCGACGGTGCTTTTGCCGATCGGCACGTTCGCGGAGGGTCCGGGCACGTTCGTGAACGCGGAAGGTCGGTGGCAGAGCTTCGACGCTGCTGCGGAGCCTCCCGGTGACGCGCGTCCGGGCTGGCGCGTGCTGCGCGTCCTCGGCAACGAGCTCGCGCTACCGGATTGCGAGTACCGCCAGCCGAGCGATGTCAGCGGCGAGCTCGAGCGGGAAATCGGAGCCCGTTCGGCGCCGGTCGCGGCAGACGCCCCGTACTCGGGCGATTTCAGTCCGAGCCTCGAAAACGCAGCGGTCGACGCTCGCGATCTCGACGTGCCGATCTACGCCGTCGATCCGATCGTGCGGCGCTCCGAGCCGCTGCAGCAAACCGCGATCGCGCGAGGTCACGCCGCGCCATGACCGCGATGCTCGCGCAGCTCCAAGGCTTGTGGCTCGCGCTACCCGAGGCGCTGCGGTTCGTGATCGTCACGGTGCTGCAGGTTGTCGCTGTGCTCGTGCCGTTGATTCTCTCGGTGGCCTACTTCACGTACTGGGAGCGCAAGATCATCGGTTGGATGCAGAACCGCATCGGCCCGAACCGTGTGGGGTGGAAGGGCCTGCTGCAGCCGTTCGCCGACGTGATCAAGATGCTCATCAAGGAGATCGTCGTACCGGCGAACTCGAGCAAGTTCTTGTTTCTGACGGCTCCCGTGCTGTCGCTCGTGGCCGCATTCGGGGTGTGGGCGGTCGTGCCGTTTAGCGAGGACATGGTGATTGCGGACATCGACGCGGGCCTGCTCTACGTGCTCGCGCTGACCTCGCTCGGCGTGTACGGCGTCATCCTGGCCGGTTGGGCGTCGAACTCGAAGTACGCGTTCCTGGGCGCGATGCGCTCGGCCGCGCAGATGGTGGCCTACGAGATCGCGATGGGCTTCGCGCTCGTCGGCGTGCTGATGGCCGGCGGCAGCTTGAACCTCGGCGACATCGTGCGCGCTCAGGATGGTGTGAGCGCTGCTAACTGGTTCGTTTTGCCGCTGTTTCCGCTGTTCGTTGTTTACTTCATCTCGGGTGTCGCCGAAACGAACCGCGCACCGTTCGACGTCGCGGAAGGCGAGTCGGAGATCGTCGCCGGGTTTCACGTCGAGTATTCCGGCATCGCGTTCGGCCTGTTCTTCTTGGCCGAATACGCGAACATGCTATTGATCACTGCGCTGACGGCGACGTTCTTCTTCGGCGGCTGGCTGTCGCCGTTCGCAAACGTGCCGGGCATCGAGAACACGATTCTCGCCGCGCCGAGCTTGGGCTGGCTCGCGCTGAAAATGACGTTCTTCTGTTTCTGCTTCCTGTGGTTCCGCGCCACGTTTCCGCGGTATCGCTACGATCAAATCATGCGGCTCGGCTGGAAGGTGTTCATTCCGATCACGATCGTCTGGATCGCCGTAGAGGGTGCGATGGCCGCGCTGCGGATCGGGCCATGGTCGGTCGCAGCGTAGGAGGAAAGCGTGCGCAGCATCATCAAAACCTTCCTGATGACAGAGCTCCTGCAAGGGTTGCGGGTCACGCTCCGGAACCTGTTCGTCAAGAAGGTCACCGTGCAGTATCCCGAGGAGAAGACGCCGCAGTCGCCTCGTTATCGCGGCTTGCACGCGCTGCGCCGCTATCCGAACGGCCAAGAACGCTGCATCGCGTGCAAGCTCTGCGAGGCCGTGTGCCCGGCGCTCGCGATCACGATCGATTCGGACGTGGGGCCGGACGGCACGCGGCGCACGACGCGCTACGACATCGATCTCTTCAAGTGCATCTACTGCGGGTTTTGCGAGGAAGCGTGCCCCGTCGACGCCATCGTCGAGACGCGAATACACGAATATCACATGGAAATGCGCGGCGATAACATCATGACGAAAGACAAGCTGCTTGCCGTCGGCGACAAATACGAAGCCATGATCGCGGCCGACAAGGCGGCCGACGCGCAGTACCGCTGATGATTGCAGGGCTCCTTTTCTACGCGTTCGCCGCGATTCTCGTCGTGGCCGCGCTCGGCGTCATCACGGCGCGCAATCCCGTGCATTCCGCGTTGTTTCTCGTGCTCGCGTTCGTGCAGAGCGCGGCGCTGTGGCTACTGATCGAGGCCGAGTTTCTCGCGCTAGCACTCGTGCTGGTCTACGTCGGGGCGGTGATGGTGTTGTTCCTGTTCGTGGTCATGATGCTCGACATCAACGTCGAGGAGCTGCGCAAGGGCTTTACGCGCTACTTACCGTTGGGTGTGGCAGTGGCGTTGACCGTGGTCGTCGAGATCGGCCACGTCGTCTGGTTCCGTAGCCAAGGGCTTGCGTTCCTGACCGTGCCGGAGCGGTTGCCTGCGGACTACAGCAACACGAAGGCGCTCGGTGCGGTGCTCTACACGGAGCACGTCTACGCGTTCGAGATCGCCTCGGTGATCCTGCTGCTCGCGATCGTGGCGGCGATCACGCTCACGATGCGGCGGCGTCCCGGGCTCAAGGTGCAGAACGTCGCCCGACAGGTAGCCGTGCGGCGCGAGGATCGAGTGCGGCTCGTGAAAGTGGAACCGAGCACAGACCGATGACGATCACCGTATCGCATTACCTGGTGCTCGCGGCCGTTCTATTCAGCTTGAGCGTGGCCGGCATTTTCATCAACCGCAAGAACGTGATCCTGCTCCTGATGTGCATCGAGCTCATGCTGCTCGCCGTCAATTTCAACTTCATCGCGTTCTCGAGGATGCTGAACGACACGCTCGGCCAAGTGTTCGTGTTCTTCATTCTGACGGTCGCGGCCGCGGAGGCCGCGATCGGCCTCGCGATTCTCGTCGTTCTGTTCCGCAACACGAAGAGCATCAACGTCGAAGAGCTCGACCGACTGAAAGGGTAGCCGGTGGAATCCGTTTACCTCACGATCGTTCTCGCGCCGCTGATCGCCGCCGCGGCGGCCGGGCTATTCGGCAAGACGATCGGCCGGGCCGGAGCGCATTGGGTCACGATCATCGGCGTCGCGATCTCGTTCGCGCTGTCGCTCCTCGTGCTCAAGAGCCTCGTGCTCGACGGCGCAGAACCCTACAACGGCGCGGTGTATCGCTGGGCCGCGATCGGTGCGCTGGATTTCGAGGTGGGGTTCCTGATCGACAATCTCACGGCCCTCATGATGACCGTGGTCACGTTCGTGTCGCTTGCGGTGCACGTCTACACGATCGGCTACATGCATGATGACCCGGGGTATCAGCGGTTCTTCAGCTACATCTCGCTGTTCACGTTCTCGATGCTGATGCTCGTGATGTCGAACAACTTCCTGCAGCTTTTCTTCGGCTGGGAAGCCGTCGGCGTCGTCTCGTATCTCTTGATCGGCTTCTGGTACAAACGGCCGACGGCGATCTTCGCAAATCTCAAAGCGTTCCTCGTGAATCGCGTAGGGGACTTCGGGTTCTTGCTCGGCATCGCCGCGATCGCAATGTACGCGGGCTCGCTGGACTATGCGCAGGTGTTCCCGCTGGCGGAGAGCCTGAGCCGCCAAACGATCCAAGTGTTCGGCGGCACGCCCTGGTCGGTGCTTACGCTCGCCTGCATCTGCCTGTTCGTCGGCGCAATGGGCAAGTCGGCGCAGGTGCCGCTGCACGTGTGGCTGCCGGATTCGATGGAAGGCCCGACGCCGATCTCGGCTTTGATCCATGCGGCGACGATGGTCACTGCCGGCATCTTCATGGTCGCGCGGATGTCGCCGCTTTTCGAGTACTCGGAAACGGCGCTATCGGTCGTGATCGTTATCGGAGCGATCACTGCGTTTTTTACCGGTCTCCTCGGCGTCGTATCGCAGGATATCAAGCGCGTGATCGCGTACTCGACGCTCTCGCAGCTCGGCTACATGACGGTCGCGCTCGGCGCGTCCGCATATGCGGCAGGCATCTTTCACCTGATGACGCACGCGTTCTTCAAGGCGCTGCTGTTCCTCGCGGCGGGCTCCGTGATCATCGCGATGCATCACGAGCAGGACATCCGCAAGATGGGCGGCCTGCGCAAGTACTTGCCGATCACCTATTGGACCTCCGTCATCGGCACGCTCGCGTTGATTGGCTTTCCGGGCTTCGCCGGTTTCTTCTCGAAGGACGCGCTGATCGAGGCCGTGCACGCGTCGACGACGCCCGGGCACACGCTTGCGTACTGGTCCGTGCTGCTCGGCGTGTTCGTGACCTCGCTGTATAGCTTTCGGCTGCTGTTCGTCGTGTTCCACGGCAAGGAACGGATCGACCACCACACGAAGGAGCACCTACACGAGACTCCGTGGGTCGTGACCGGCCCGCTGATCGCGCTTGCGATCCCGTCCATCGTGATCGGCTGGCTCACGATCGGCCCGGTGCTGTTCGGTGACTTCTTCGAAGGCTCGATTTTCGTGCGCGAGGACGAGAACCCACTGCACGAGGTCGGCGCGGAATTCCACGGGCCCTGGCAGTTCGTGCTGCACGCGTTCACGAGCTCGGCCGCGGTCTATCTCGCCGCCGCCGGCGCGCTCGTCGCGTGGTTCTTCTACCTCAAGCGGCCGGATCTGCCGGGCAAGCTGATGCAGACGTTCGGCGGTCTGCACCGCGTGCTCGTCAACAAGTACTACTTCGATTGGTTCAACGAGAACGTCGTGGCGCGCGCCGCGCGGGGGCTCGCCACCGGGCTTTGGCGCGTGGGCGACGAGACGCTGATCGACGGTGTCGCGGTGAACGGCAGCGCTCGCGCGGTCGGCATGCTTTCAGTCGTGGCCCGTAGGCTGCAGTCCGGCTATCTGTATCACTATGCGTTCGCGATGGTCATCGGTCTCGCGGCGCTCGTCGGCTGGTTCGTGCTCGGAGGCGGGCGATGAGCTGGCCCATCCTGAGCGTCGTGGTCTGGCTGCCGATTGCGGGCGCGATCCTCGTGATGCTGCTCGGCTCCGACCGCGCGGAGCTTGGGAAGCGCCTCGCGCTCGGCGTGTCCGTGCTCACGTTCCTCGCGAGCGTGCCCCTCTACACGAGCTTCGACGTGACGACCGCCGAGATGCAGTTCGTCGAGATGCTGCCGTGGATTCGCCGCTTCGACGCGATGTATTACCTAGGCGTAGACGGCATCTCGATGCCTCTGATTCTGCTCACGACGTTCTTGACGCCAATCGTCGTAATCGCGGGCTGGCAGGTGATCAAGGTCAAGCCGGCCCAGTACTTCGCCGCCTTCCTGATGATGGAAGGCCTGATGATCGGTGTGTTTGCCGCCCTGGACGCGCTGCTGTTCTATGTCTTTTGGGAAGCGATGCTCGTGCCGATGTTCATCATCATCGGCGTCTGGGGAGGGGAGCGGCGCGTGTATGCGACCGTGAAGTTCTTCCTCTATACGTTCCTGGGCTCCGTGTTCATGCTGGTCGCACTCATTTATATGTACCTGCAGGCCGGCAGCTACTCGATCCTCGCATTCCACGACCTGCCGCTGACCATGACGGAGCAGACGCTGATCTTCATCGCGTTCCTGCTCGCGTTCGCGGTCAAGGTGCCGATGTTCCCGGTGCACACGTGGCTGCCGGACGCGCACGTGGAGGCGCCGACCGGCGGCTCTGTGATTCTGGCGGCGATTCTCTTGAAGATGGGCGGCTATGGGTTCATCCGCTTCAGCCTGCCGATAGCCCCGGACGCGAGCCAGTCGCTCGCATGGCTCATGATCGCGCTGTCCTTGATCGCCGTGGTCTACATCGGCTTCGTCGCGATCGCGCAGCACGACATGAAGAAGCTCATCGCGTACTCGTCGATCGCGCACATGGGTTTCGTGACCCTCGGCTTCTTCGTCGTTTGGGGCACAATGCTGAGCTCGCCGACAGGCGACGGCGCGCGGCTGGCGTTGCAGGGCGGGATGGTGCAGATGATCTCGCACGGCTTGATCTCCGGCGCGCTATTCCTTTGCGTCGGCGTGCTGTACGACCGGCTCCACAGCCGCGAGATCGGCGCTTACGGCGGCGTCGTCAACACGATGCCGAAGTTCGCGGCGCTCATGGTGCTGTTCGCGCTCGCGAACGCCGGTTTGCCCGGCACGTCCGGGTTCGTCGGCGAGTTCCTCGTGGTCCTCGGCAGCTTCCAGGCGAGCTTCTGGCTCGCGTTCTTCGCGGCCACGACGCTTGTGCTCGGCGCGGCCTACACGCTCTGGATGGTGAAGCGAGTCGTGTTCGGCGAGGTTGCGAACGAAGGCGTCGCCTCACTGCAGGACGTGGGCGCCCGCGAGTTTTGGATGCTGATGGTGCTTGCAGCGGCCGTGCTTCTGGTGGGCGTGTGGCCGGCGCCGCTGATCGAGGCCATGGAGCAGACGCTCGGCCAACTTCTGGTTCACGTGTTGCAATCGAAGCTGTGACGACGCCGCAATGCCCGTAAATCTGATCCTCGCTGCCCCGGAGATCTTTCTCACGACCGCGATCTGCGTGGTGCTGCTCGTCGACGTGTTCTTGCGCGACGATCAGCGGCAGGTCACCTACGTGTTGTCGATGCTCGCGTTGATCGGCACCGCGACCGCCCAGGCTTTCTTCGATGTCGACAATCAGGCCATCGCCTTCAACGGCAGCTTCGTCGCGGATCCGGCCGGCAACGTGCTCAAGATGTTCGCGTACGTCGTCACCGGGATCGTGTTCCTGTATTCGCGCGATTACCTCGCGGAGAACGGCCTGCTCAAGGGCGAGTTCTTCATTCTCGGTCTCTTCGGGCTGCTCGGCGTGATGATCATGATCTCGGCGCACAGCCTGCTCACGCTGTACCTCGGCCTAGAGGTGCTCGCGCTGTCGCAATACACGCTCGTCGCATTCAACCGCGACTCGATGGTGTCGGCCGAGTCCGCCATGAAGTACTTCGTGCTTGGCGCGATCGCATCCGGCACGCTGCTCTACGGCATCTCGCTGCTATACGGCCTCACGGGCACGCTCCAGCTCAACGAGCTCGCGGCGCGCTTCGGGGCGCCTGGCGGTATCACGATCCCGGCGCTGCTCGCGCTTGCGTTCATCATCGTCGGCGTGGCGTTCAAGTTCGGCGCCGTGCCGTTCCACAACTGGGTGCCCGATGTCTACCAGGGCGCGCCGGCGCCGGTCGCGCTCTTCATCGGCTCGGCGCCGGAGATCGCCGCGTTCGCGCTCGCATGGCGCGTGCTCGTGGAAGCGCTTGGCCCGCTCCACGGCAGTTGGCAGGACATGCTGATCGTGCTGTGCGTGCTGTCGCTGGGCTTGGGCAACGTCGTCGCGATCGCGCAAACCAATTTGAAGCGCATGCTCGCGTACTCGGCGATCTCGCACGTCGGGTTCATCTTCATGGGGTTCATCGCGGGAACCGAGGACGGCGTGCGCGCGGCGATGTTCTACACGATTGCGTACGTGCTGATGGCCGCCGCGGCGTTCGGCATGATCATCTTGCTCAGCCGCCGGGGCTTCGAGGCCGAGCGGATCGAGGACTTCAAGGGCCTGAACGCGAGGAGCCCCTGGTTCGCGCTCGTGATGCTGATGGTGATGTTCAGCTTGGCCGGTGTGCCGCCGTTCGTCGGCTTCTGGGCGAAGCTCGTCGTGCTCGGCAGCGTGCTCGACGCAGGCCTCGCGTGGCTCGCGGGAGTCGGCGTGCTGTTCGCAGTGATCGGCGCGTTCTACTACATCCGCGTGGTCTGGTACATGTACTTCGCCGATCCGGTGGACCGCACGCCGCTCACGGCCGCGATCGACATGCGGATCGTCGTGAGCGCGAACGCGCTCGGGCTGCTCGCGCTCGGCATCTTTCCGGGCGGGCTCTTGGATCTCTGCGCGCGGGTGCTGAGCTAGCCCGAGCTTGCCTTGCGGCCCCTTCGGGGGGCCGGTATCATGCCTCGCTCTTTCGGGTGCGGGGTGGAGCAGTCTGGTAGCTCGTCGGGCTCATAACCCGAAGGTCGTAGGTTCGAATCCTACCCCCGCTACCACTTCCCTTCATCGTCACTCACTTACGGAGCCGTCGGACGCATGACGTGGATTGAACGCATTACCTTCGATCCCGCTGTGATGGGCGGAAAGCCCTGCATCCGCCATATGCGCGTAACGGTTGGCACGATCGTTGGCCTAATAGCGGCGGGACGCACAGAGCAAGAGATCCTAAAGGCATATCCGTATCTGGAGCCCGAAGACCTCCGCGCGGCTCTGTCATACGCTGCGTGGCGATCCGAAGAAAGAGATCTCCCTCTGACCGCAGGCTGATGCGGGTCCTGCTCGACCTCAATCTTTCGCCTGATCTTTGCGCTCTGTTTGCGGACGCCGGACACGACGCGGTCCACTGGTCCGCCGTCGGTGCTCTGACAGCACGAGACGAAGAGCTCATGACGTATGCCCAGCAGCACGGACTGGTCATCATTACTCATGATCTCGATTTCGGGGCTCTGCTCGCTGCAAGCCACGCCCGTGGACCGAGTGTCGTTCAAGTCCGCACGCAAGATCTCTTGTCCGATTCGTTCGTCGACTTGGTCTCTGCCGCTCTAAACCGATTCGAGGTGAGCTTGCGACCGGTGCGCTTGTGGCGGTCGATGAGAGCCGTTCGCGCGTTCGAATTCTGCCAATCACCACCAAGTGAAGCGACCGGACCTGCACGCTCCACCCGTAGGTTCGAATCCTGCCGAAGCTTGATGCCTATCACGGCGGCGTGCCGGGGTAGGCGGGGAGGTTCCCCACGCCTCCCTAGACCTGCGCGCATCCCGCGCGGAGAGTAGATCATTGTATTAGGGAGCGGTTGCCTACCCGTGGGGTTACCCAAGTTTTGCGCCGAGCGCACAACTTGCGGCACAACCCTGAGGCGCCGTCCATACACTGCCGCAGCGTGTGCGGCTAGAGTGAAGCTGGGCCGGTTTCGGATCGCGCGTTTGCCCGATATTCGCTGGGCGTACGCCAATCGCGCTATCCTTTGCCGCCAAGTCTCGGGGTCATCTTCAAGTTTTGGGGGTTGATGTCATGAGCAAGAAGAGTCGCTCGGTCCTTCTTGTAGCGCTCGTTCCTGCATTCCTACTCAGCGGCGTGTTCTCTGTCGTCCAGGCTCAGAATGCTGGATCGCCGGCGGCCCAGCCGACGAACTGGTCCGATCCTGACACCTGGCCAAACCGCAAGGTGCCAATCGCAGGCGACAAGGTCACCATTGGGAGAGACAAGGAAGTGATCCTCGACGTCAGTCCGCCGGCGCTGGGCGGTCTGTCCATCGATGGCAAACTCACCTTCGCAAACAATGCCGACCTGGAACTGACCACCGAGTGGATCATGCTGCACGGGGAGCTGGCCATTGGCAGCGAAGCCAGCCCCCACACGCGCAAGGCGACCATCACCCTCACCAATAACGTCAAGGGTGAAGACGTCATGGCTGGCATGGGTGACCGCGGGATCATGATCTCGGGCGGAACCCTGAACCTGCACGGTGATCGGACCAACACCTGGACCAAGCTGGCCAGCACGGCTAAGGCAGGCAGCACTTCGATACAGGTCCTGAACGCCGCGGGCTGGCGGGTTGGCGACGAGATCGTCCTCGCGTCGACGGATTACGATCCCCGGCAGGCCGAGCGGCGCACCATTTCCGCCATCAGCGGAAATAAGATCACGCTCGACAAGAAGCTGGACTACATGCACTTCGGCAAGATCACCTTCGACGTGGATGAGCGCGGCGAAGTCGGTCTGCTGACGCGCAATATCAAGATCCAGGCATCGGCCGACGCGGAACAGTCATTCCTGGGCGGTCATATCATGGCGATGCCCTCGAGCAAGATGTATGTCGAGGGCGTCGAGCTCCAGCGAATGGGTCAGAACCTGACGCTTGCCCGGTATCCGATCCACTGGCATCTGGTCGGCGAAGCGCAAGGGGCAGTACATCAAGAACGCGGCGATCCACGACACCTACAACCGCTGCGTGACCGTGCACGGCACGAACAACCTGCAGGTCGAGAACAACGTGACCTACAACAACGTCGGTCACTGCTTCTTCATCGAAGACGGCATCGAGACCGGCAACCAGTTTGTCCGCAACCTCGCGATCCAGACCAAGTGCCATACGTCCAAGCCCTGCGACCCGACCAACCTCGCCCCGTTCGGAGCGACGGCCGGCACGAACTTCAATTTGACCGGCCAGGACTCCAAGGATGTCCTGATCCCTTCGGACAACACGGTGTCGAGCTTCTGGATCACCAACCCGGACAACATTTACCGCGACAACGTGGCCGCGGGTTCCGACGCGACAGGTTTCTGGCTCGCCTTCCCGGAGCATCCGATGGGCCAGTTCGAAGGCACGGATATCAGCAAGGCTACGTGGCCACGTCGCACGAAGCTCCGCGAGTTCAAGGGCAACGTCGCCCATTCGAACTTTGACAGTTTCATGGGCGACCGCGCCCCCAGGGCCGATGGCCATTTCGCCGTCGGCGGGTATATTTCCCTTGTCAATCCCGCTGACGCGAACAGCGCTCAAGCGGAGTCGGTAGTCGAGGATTTCACCAGCTACAAGAACCGCAATAGCGGCATCTGGGCCCGCGGTGAGTTGCGCCTCTACAAGAACCTGAAGATGGCCGATAACGGAATTGGCTTCACGCAAGCGTCCGGCAACTTCGGTCAGTCCGCCTATACGTCACGGGTGGTTGACTCGCGGTTCGTGGGCGAAACCGAGAACATCGGCAACCCCAGGACGCCGGCGGAAATGGCTTACCGCCGCAGCTTGCCGTTCCCCGAAGTCGCGGATTTCCCGATCCGCGCCTACGAGTTCTATGACTACCATCATGAACTGGACAACAACACGTTCGTGAATTACCAGGACAACGCCACCCGCAAGACGGGAGCGATCTCCTACCTGCTGTTTACCAGCTTCGGAATGAGCTCCAACAACACCGTGCAGCGCTCGAAATTCATCAACGCCAAGCCGGTGTATTTCCCGCCGATTGACAACAGGTGGAGCAACGACGATTACGGCAATACGGTCTACAAGACCTCGGTGTTCAACGACAAGGACGGCACCATCACCGGTGTCTCCAATTCCTACATCGTCAACATCACCGGAATCGACGTCGACGAAGCCTGCGAGGTCAAGCCCACCTGGAACGCTGCGGTGTGCAAGGGCGATATCGGGCGCATGAATGTTGGCGGCGGTGGTGGTGCTGTTGGATTCGGTGGATTCGGCGGCGGCGGCGGTCCTGGTGCCGGTGGTCCCGGTGCCGGTCCCGCACGAGCCGGAGCTCCCGGCCCTGGCGCCGCCGGTCCTGGTGCAGGTGCCCCCAGGGCTGCGGGTGCTGGTCCAGGTGCTGGTGGTCCTGGCGCAGGTGCCCCCGGAGCCGGTGCTGCTGCACCCGTTGCCGTTGTTCTTGCCCCAGGTGGTGGTCGAATCAGAGGTACCCCTGCACCTGCAGGGCCGCCAGTCCTTCTCAGCCGCAATGGCAAGGAGTTCACCGCCAACGGGGAAACCAACGTACGAGCGGGCACCGAGTACAAGGTGACCACCGAAAGGCCAACCGTGAACATCAACGTGAAGGAACTGGATACCGGTTCGTGGGTGATCTTCGAGCTGCCGGGATTCACCACCGCAGCGTCGGGTACGGAGCAGAGCAGCCTGGATGCACTTCGCAAGGCCAGCGACACCTCGTACTACAAGGGCAACGGTTCGCTTTGGGTCAAGCTCGTCTCCACCGGTGACGTCCTTGGCAGCGGCCCTGGTAGCGGCCCTGGAGCTGGAACCAGCCTCCAGGTCAGCCGGTAAGCTGCACCCTGCTGTATGAGCAACAGCCCCCGGCTCGAGGCCGGGGCTTTTTTGTTACGCAAGGACGAGGTCTGCCTCGACGAGCCGCATGCGGGGCGCAATGTGCTAAGGGGTCAATTCCTGACGAGATGAGTTGACCTGCGAGCGTGTTGCGGCCCGCCGGCGACGGCGTCAATTCTTCAGCGTGGAGAGGTAGGCGATCACATCAGCGCGCTGTTGCGGATCGGCCAGCATGCCTGCCATCGCTGTGCCCGGCACCTTGGCGCTCGGGTTAACCAGGAATTCATCCAGTGTCTCGGCGCTCCAGATCACACCGTACTTCTTCAGGTTCTCGCTGGGGCCCAAGAGGCTCTGCGTGGTGCCAGCCTTGCGTCCCACGACGCCGACGAGATTGGGGCCCACCTTCGAATTGTCTTCCTTGGTCACGCCATGGCAGGCCGGGCAGCCATTGGCCATGAACAGTTCCTTGCCGTTGGCGGCATCGCCCTTGGCATCGCCGGCGTAAGCGGCGGGCGTGGCCAGCAGGGCGGCCAGTGCGAACAGGCGGATGGGTCGGATCGCGGACATGGACGTGAGATCTCCAGAAAAGGGGCCCGAAAGCCCCATGCCAGGGGATGATTCTAGCAAGCCACTCCTGATGCTCCCTCAAGATGCCTGCGCATCTGGACTCCATAGCTGTCCGCTGCGGGTTACCCGGGCCAAGTTGGCGCTATATATAGAAGGTGCGGTCCCTTCAATTTTGTAGTTTGGCCGTGCCAGCGCCTACGCTGCGCACCCGCAGTTGGCGTGAGCGCGATCTGACAAAGCCAGCCCCCGCTACCAAATTTCCGAGGTCTATTCCGGAGACATGGTTAACACTTTCTCCGGGCCGAAGGGATTCGGGGCGGGTTCTATTCGTCCTTCGTCCTGATCAAAAAATCACAAGTCATACTTCATGAAGGTGACGAGCCAGATTTGCTCGTCGACCTCACGAATGCCGACGAATTGGCCAGTCCAGACCCTTTGTTCAGTAGCTCTCGTGGCTGCCGATAGGTCATACGAGAATGCCGACCCCACACGTCCTCAGCGGTGATAGTCGCCGCGCATGCAATGCAAGAGCTCATGGCCGAGGCTCAACGTGGCCTCGTCATCGACCTCGCGGGGTCGTTTTTCGCTCGGCAGGTAAATCTCGCAGGTGCGCGCGCCGGTCTCGCGGTTCGTCTTCAGGATCGAGAGACCGTGGCGGTAACCCTGGCGGATGTCACGCCGGTCGATACGGGCGCCGTACTTGTGTTGGAGGTTCACGAGGTCGCCCGTCGATACGTAGCTGACCACGACGCGCATGTCGTTGACATCGATCGTCGGTTTGAGGAGCTCTCCCCCGAGCGCCGCCCTCGCGCTCAGCGCGTAGGCGAGGACCGCAAAGTGGAGTGTTCGTCTCACGGCGGGGGTAGTTAATCGTTCCCGCGTCTGCGTGAATCGTTCTTTGGAGGGTTCCTAGTCGTTCTGAATTCGCTATGAATGGCCCTGATCGGGCGAGGACGCGGCTAGGTGGACGTGACGTATCGGTTCAGCGGGTTTAGCGCGGATCCCGTCCGGCGGCTGCTGTTCGGACCGGACGGCGAGCCGATTGCGCTGAAGCCGCAGGTGTTCGACACGCTGCTCTATCTCGTCGAGCACCGTGGCGAACTGCTCCAGAAGCAGGCGCTGCTCGACGCGATTTGGCCGCACGTCGTCGTCGAGGAGAACAACCTCAACCAAGCGATTTCCACGCTGCGCCGCGTGCTTGGCGAGACGCGCGATGAGCATCGCTTCATCGTGACGGAGCCCGGGCGCGGGTACCGGTTCGTAGCCCCCGTGGAAGCAGTGCCCGTGGAATCGGCTACCTCGATGCGCGGCGTGCATCCGTCGCCCGCGGAAGCCGCGCCGCCTGCAGCGCGGCTCGAGGCGAGCGCGCCGCGGTCGCAGCCGCAACCGACGACCGCGCGTCTGCACAAGCGGTTGTTCGTCGTGTCGGCGACCGCTTTGGTGCTTGCGGCCCTGGTTGCGGCGGCGGGTTGGATCGCACAGCGTGCCGCGGCCGCGCGTTGGGCGCGCGAGGAAGCGATTCCCGAAGTCGCGCGCCTCGTCGACGCGGGCGACTACCAGGCCGCGTTCGCGCTCGCGGGCGAGGCCAGGAAAAGCGTGGCGAAGGACCCGCTGCTCGAGCGCGTGACGCCGCTGTTCGCCGCGACGTTCTCGGTGACGACGACGCCGGCCGGGGCCGACGTCTACGTGCGTGCCTACGACGACGCCGACGCAGAGTGGCAGCTGCTCGGCCGCTCGCCGCTCGCGAGCGTGCAGGTGCCGCGTGATGCGCTGCGCTGGCGATTCGAGAAGGCCGGGTACGCTCTGGCCGAGCGCGCGACGACGGCCCAGGACGACAACCTCGGCGGCGCTCTTATCGATGTGCCGCTACAGGAGCTCAGCGCGGCGACGGAGGACATGGTGCTCGTGCCTGGCGGGCGCATCGGCCGCGTCGTGAGCTCTCAGGAGGTCGCGCTCGAGCTCGATCTCGCGCCTTACTTCATTGACCGATTCGAGGTGACGAACGCGGACTTCAAGGAGTTCGTCGACGCCGGCGGTTACGCCGACGCGCGGCACTGGGAAGGGCTCACGTTCGTCCGCAACGGCGTCGAGCTGCCGTTCGAACAGGCGATGGCGCAGCTCGTGGACTCGACGGGCCGGCCCGGCCCCGCGAGCTGGGAGCTCGGCGACTATCCGGAGGGCCAAGGCGGCTATCCGGTCACGGGCGTGAGCCGGTACGAAGCGGCCGCCTACGCGAGATTTCGCGGCAAGCAGCTGCCGACGGTCTACCACTGGACCAAGGCCGGGAGGACCGACTGGGACGTGGGAAGCTCGCTCGTCGGGTCGAGCTTGCCGCTCAGCAACTTCGGCACAACGGGACCGGTCGCGGTCGGCAGCCGTCAAGATATCGGGCCGTTCGGGACCTATGATCTGTACGGCAACGTGCACGAGTGGGTCGCGAACGGTGGCGGCTCGCTCGGCGGCTGGGTGCTCGGCGGCGGCTTCGAGGATCCCGCGTACGCGTTCAGCCACGCGATCCCGACCGATCCCTTCACGCGGTCTGCCGAGCGTCGGTTTCAGGCTCATGCGCACGAGCGGCGGCGAGGCGGTCGGGGAAGACGCGCTCGCGCCGGTCGACCTCCGGCCGGAGCGTGCGACGAGCATCAACCCCGTGTCGGACGAAGTCTATGAGCTTTACCGCGCCCAATACGAGTACGTGCCTGGTGAGCTCGACGCGAGCGAGCCCGAGACCGTCGAGACCACCGACCACTGGATCAAGCAGCGCGTCGTGATCAACACCGTGAACGGCGAGCGCATGGCGGTGTACTTGTTCATACCGCACGACGCTCCGCCGAAGGCGCAGGCGTTGATTCTTTTCCCCGGCCTCGATCATTTCCTCACCCGTATGCCGGAGGAGCAGGTTCAACCGGGGCAGGCCGCCGCGCCGCTCGACTTTCTCGTGCGGTCGCGCCGCGTGGTCGTCGCGCCGAGCTTCCAGGGCTCCTATGCACGGTTCGAGAAGCCTTACGATTCCAGCGACGCGTTGCGCCTGCGCCGCGAGTGGGTCGACCGGCGCTGGGATCTCGGCGCCACGCTCGACTACTTGGCGACTCGCGAGGACATCGACGCGTCGAAGATCGGCTACGTCGGCCGCAGCATGGGCGCCGCCCAGGCGCTGCCGCTGCTCGCGCTCGAGCCGCGGCTGAAAACCGCTGTGCTGTTGGGAGGCGGACTGCCGTCCGGCAATCTCCCGCCGGAAATCGAGCCCGCGAACTTCGCACCGCGGATCAGGCTGCCCGTGCTCATGGTGAACGGCAAGTACGATCCCTACTTCACGCTCGACGGCGCGCAGCAGCCGCTCTATGAGCTCCTCGGAACGCGCCCAGAGGACAAGCGCCACTACGCGCTCGAGGGGGGGCATGGCTCCCTGCCGCGAGCCGAAAGGGCCCGTCTCGTTCTGGACTGGCTCGACCGCTACCTCGGGCCTGTCGGGTGAATCGGCCCACTGGCACAACGCTTGCTCCGCTGCAACGGATACCTCGTTGAGAGGCGTGTTCCGTACGGAGTCTCTCGTACGAACTCGTTTCGTGGTGCTACTTCACGCGCACACGCTGCGGCATGTAAGGACAGCGCAAAGCACACTTCCGTCTTCTCTCGCATGGTCCGTTCAACACACGGCATCGGATCGTCGACGAAACTAGCTAGCGAGTGGGTGCCCGATACTCCGACCGGATCGGAAGAAGCGTTGTTGGGCGATGCGTCCTTGCCCTTGCGCCGCTGGTTCCGATGCTTCTCAGCCGCGAACGCCACAGCGCGCAATAGCTCGACCTGACAAACTTTGCGCGCGGTGCGGGGCAAGGAGAGCAAACAATTACCAAAGCGCCCCCGCTACCACTCTCGCGTGGGAAGTTAGGCGGGTGTGCCCGCGCCTACGCTGCAACCCGCAAGCTAGCGTGGCGCGTTCCTACAAAGCCTCCCCCCGCTACCACACAAATTTGCTGGGTCGCCCCTGCGACCCGCAGCAGCGCTTGCTCCGCGCTCTGCATCGACCAAAATTCCACGGCCTCTTCGGTCACCTCGACACGGACGTCTCCTATGAGCTTCCGCAGCTCTGCCCGGGCGCGGGGCACGCTGACGTCGGTCAGAGTCTTTGCTAGGTCGCCCACGAGCTCGCCGTATTCGCCGCGAATCGCGGGATCATGTAGGCCACCGATCCACCGACCGGCTGCGCCGACTCCCTCTCGAGCCGGGCGAGTTCCCGTTCGGCCGATTGCAGCCTTTCAGCTAGGGCAGGGGACGACCGCAGGGCGCCGCTCGCGATGGCGTCGGTCAGATTGGCGACCTTCGATGAACGCTCGCGTACCGGCTAGTTCCAAAGTTCCTTGCTCGCAATCCTCGCGCCTTCGGCCATTGCCTTGAGCTTTGCCCACATGATCGAGGGATGAACGCGACGATTCAGGGCTTCCTGTGCGAACCCGCAGTCGCTACCTGCAATGACGTTTTCGCGTCCGACCACGCTGGCAAACCTGAGCAAGCGTTCCGCGACGAGCTTCGGATGCTCGACAATGTTGGTACTGTGGCTGATAACGCCAGGTACCAATATCTTACCGTCAGGCAGCTTTACTTCCTTCCAAACTTGCCACTCGTGCTCGTGACGGGCGTTAGCGGCCTCCAGAAGGTATGCGCCCGCACGGACTTTCAAGACGAGATCGACAATTCTTTCGAGAGGAACATCTGTGACATGGGGACCCGGCCAACTGCCCCAACAGAGATGGTACCGAATGCGATCTTCGGGAATTCCCTCCAATGCATGGTTCAGCAGATCGACATGCCGTTCGACCCATTTGTAGTACTCCTCGAAACTGGCCGGGGGCACCATCCTGTCATAGGTCACCGCGGCGCGGGCGTCGTCCACCTGCAGTAGCAAACCAGCATCAACTATGGCTCGGTACTCCGTTCGCAATGCCTCTGCTAGTGCGACGACGCACTCTTCGTCGGTCGCGTAGTATTCGTTCTTCCGATCCGGAATGGCGCTGGCGGGTGCAACGACCGGCAGAAACGCCTCTGCGATGTCCACGCCGTCGAGCGCCGCTTTGAGGTTGTCGATGTCGCGATTGAGCTCGCCCAAACCCGTGTACTTAATGGGCGCCACACACACAGCGTCGAATCGGGTCACAACCGACCACTTCCTGCTGTCACCACCCTCCAGGTCTTCGTAAAACTCCCTAAAGAGCTTGCGTTCGGCTCCCTTCGTAAAAGGATTCGTACCCGGCTCCGCTGGACGCAACTCGAAGCCGGCCAGCCGCTTCAGTGCATACAGCGACCAACTCGTGGACTTGCCGAATTCGCCGTCGTTGACGACATCCACACCCGCCTCGGCCTGTCCCTTGACGACTGTGGCCACAGATTGGGCGAGGTACCTCAGGTAAGCTGACTCATCGATGTCGCCCTGTTGGCGCGCGTATGAGAACTCGGCCAGCCCGGGCGGGCGCGTCAAACTGCCGGCGTGTGTCGTCAGAAAACGGTGCTCGCTTCGCTTCATGTCGTCTCCTTGCGCTATGCGCACACGATTCGCGATGGATCTCTAGGATGCCACGAGGCCGGAATGTTTTGCTGCGCATTTCGGATAGCCCGACTCGGAGGGCGCAGTCGTGTCGCGCGCGCCGTACGACCACCGATCGGCTATCCGTAAGCCCCGCGCTCGCCGTGGTCGCATTGAGCTCGTACCAGCCGCACATGAATGTCATTTCGGATGCGGCAGATCGGCCAATGCGGTAGGTCAGGCGTTTCGAGGTCCGTTAGCAAGGATGGCTTGCGGCGAGTCTCCGGGCGGATCACTTGGGAAGCAGACGCGCTTGCTCGCGCAATGCTTTCGCGAGTGCTCTAAGCGTTGGTCGCACGCTGCCGCCGCGGTAGCTGTTCAATCTCATTTGGGCTTTGATGCATAGCGAGATCGACGCCGGTTGGGTCGAGGCTCACTCTTGACTGGCTCAGGCGGCGGCGACGAGGAGTGGGTGGAACTTGGAAGAAAAACGACGATTGGCGGAACGGCTAGTTGAGCTGACTCGGCCGCCCCTTGCCCCTCGCTTCTCCCCCGAGGATATGCCGGACGGCCCGCTGAGGGAGTTTGCGGAACTCATGCGGCAGCGCCAAAGGACAATTGCTGCCGAAACATATGTAGGGCATCTGACGTACGAGGACTTGGAAGAATTGCTGGGCTTCTTCGAAAGCGCAGTGGGCCTCTCGTTCGTCAAGGCCCGTTCGGTTCTACGCGAAAGATGCGGAAGGTGTTACCGTCTTTACAGACGGAAGCAGCTAAGGACGCCGGAATAGACGTAAACGATCGCCAGATCGGCCGATTGATAATGTCCTCAACGATCGATCAAAGAGGGAGACCAATCATGCACAGTAATCGACGGGACGCGTTGCGCACTGCGATAGCGACCATTCTCGGCGCGCTCTGCAGTAGCACCTTCGCTCAGGGTTTGGATGAGATCATCGTCACGGCGGAACGCCGGGAAACGTCGCTTCAGCAGACGCCGATCTCGGTCGCTGCCTTCACCGCTGACACGATGGAGTTCAAGGGTTTGGAAACCCTCGAGGATGTCGCCGCAGTCACGCCGAATCTAGACATCAAAGGATCGCGGGGAAGTGGCAACGTTTCGCCCACGTATCAGATCCGCGGCCTTTCCGGCGGCGGCGCGCTCGGAGAGCGATCGTCCGCCATGTATATCGACGGCGTTTACATGCCACGCACGACGGGACCGTACATGAACGTGATGGACATCGAGCGCATCGAAGTCTTACGCGGCCCGCAGGGCACCTTGTTCGGCCGGAACAGCACGGGCGGTGCCATTCGCGTCTTCTCGAAACAGCCCGGACCCGAGTTCGAGAGCTACGTTCGCCTGACTGCCGGCGATTACGATCGCCAGGACGTGAGCGCCATGGTGAACGTGCCGTTCGGTGACAACGTGTTCTTCCGCCTCCAAGGCGGTTCGTTGAGTCAGGACGGCTATGTGCGCCGCGGTTCGCAGGATCTCGGCGGCTCCGACGACACCCTCGTTCGACTGCAGCTCGCCGTTGAGCCCAGCGACGCGCTGCGCGTGACGTTTGGCGTGAGCTCGACGCAATCCGAGTCAGACGGGAACCCCCAAGACCTCGCGACTTTCGACATGAATCCGGACCTCGCGTTCGAAGGTAATCGCGCCGATTGGGTTTCTGATTTCCTGCAGGCGTCGGGTCAACCGCGCATCGACCCCAACAACGACGCCCGCATAGTGCTCGACGACTTTACGATTTCGGACTGGTGCTTTCTCGATGACGCGGACCCGGACTGGGACGCGAGGTGCGAGCAGATCAACGAGTCCGAATACAACCAGTTCGACGTCAACTTGACGCTCGATCTCAACGAGGTCTGGTCGTTCACCTCGATCACCGGACTCTCGGAATTCGAAAGCCACGGCATCACCGATTGGGTGATGCTCGGCACCGAGGAGAGGCACGAGGACGTCGAGTCCGAGGTCTTCTATCAAGAGCTCCAGCTCAACGCCTCTTGGGAACGGTTCGATTTCGTCATGGGCCTGTCGTATTTCCAGGAAGACGTGTTCGGCAGCCCGGGCACGGGAGGACCGATTTACGACCGGCGCGGGACGAGCGTCTATGGCCCGACGGCACCGCCCGCTCCGCCGGTTCCGGTAGGTGGTTTGGCGAACGGTAACGGCGTCGCGCTCGGCACGGGTCCCAATGGCTTGTTCTCCGCAGTCATTCTCGACGGCCTCCAAGAGACGGAGTCGATGGGCCTGTTCACGAATTTCACGTGGCACATCACCGATCGACTCAATCTGACGCCTGGCGCGCGCTGGGCCTACGACGACAAGTTTGTTTCACAAACACGGTTTCCCGCAGACGACTTCGTGCCGTTCGGCGGCGCCCCGTCGACGACGGTCGTGGCCGAGGACGACTGGAACAACACGGACTACCGGCTCACGCTCGATTATCGAATCGGCGATGGCCACATGGTCTATCTGACGACTTCGGAAGCCTATCGAGCCGGCGGCTACGGATACAACATCGCCGCGACGTCAAGCGGCGACGCGCAGACGCTAGCCATCGCGAACGGCACCGTTGCGGCATTCACGCCGCCGGAAAAGATTCAGAACGACGAGATCGGTTTCCGTACGGAATGGCTCGGCGGGCGGCTGCGCGTAAATCTCACGTACTTCGACATGGCGTACACGGATCGGCAAGGTCCTATTCAAATTCCCGACCCGACGTCGCCTACGGGTTTTCGAATTCAGCTCGTCAACACTGGCGACGTGGATCTCGATGGGCTTGAGCTCGAAGGGCAGATCGCCGCGACTGACAACCTCACCTTCGACTTTTCCGCAGGTTCCGTCAATTCACTGGTCAAGGATCCGTGCGCCAATAGCGGTGAGTTCCTGTTCCCTGGCCCCGTCGAAGACAGCTATTCGCT
Organism: uncultured Gammaproteobacteria bacterium; assembly: GCA_963744305.1. Classification (GTDB taxonomy): domain Bacteria; phylum Pseudomonadota; class Gammaproteobacteria; order Steroidobacterales; family Rariloculaceae; genus FEN-1219. Next base: position 315,137 of record CAVUTF010000009.1, on the reverse strand, counting down.
CGGTGCTCGGTGGATTAGACCGCTCGATAGCGGTGCCGCGATCACGTTCGGGTTGAGCTACGCGTACGTAGGGCCGCAGCAAACGCATCCGGGCGGCACCACCAACGTGTGCTTCAACCCTGTGACGGGCGCGCCCAATCCCGTGCCGGGATGGTTCTTCGATTCGCGCTACGAGTTGCCGGACTATTCCCTAGTCAACGCACGTGTGCGCTTCGCGAATGCGGGCGGCAATTGGGAGATAGCGTTGTTCGGGAACAATCTCACTGACGAGGTCTACGGCAACTACGCGACGCGCTTCGGTGGCGGCTTCTGGGATTCGGCCGCGCCCGTCAGCATCGGAGCTCCGCAACGCTCCGCACTCGGCGTCACGCTCGGCCGTCCGCGCGAGTACGGCGTCACGTTCCAATACAATTTCGGCGGCGGCGAAGGCGGCGCATCGAACTGAGCGATCTTGGATCATAGAACCATGCGGGCCGGAGTACCGGCCGCGTGCACCCTACTTATATCGTTGGGGGCTCGCTGCTCATGCTCGTTCAGGGGTTCAGGCACCTGATCGTCGACTCCGACGTTTGGCGCGGCGCTTGCGCGATGCTGCTCGCGCTCACGCGTCAGAACAGGCAGTCGTCGCTCAAATTTCTGATTGATGGACACGAAGGCGCGTCCCCCGTCCATTTACCCCCGGATTCGATGCGCCAACGCTTATTCTTCTAAGCCTTGGGAATCCTCTATTCAGCGAGGGCCCCGCCGCGCTGCCTCGATGGTGGCGATGTCGATCTTCTTCATCGGCATCATCGCCTCGAAGGCACGCTTTGCCTCACTGCCACCAGCCGCAAGCGCGTCGGTTAGCGTGCGCGGGGTGATCTGCCAGGAGAGGCCCCAGCGGTCCTTGCACCAGCCGCACTGACTTTCCTTGCCGCCATTGCGGACGATCGCGTTCCAATAGCGGTCCGTCTCTTCCTGATTGTCCGTTGCGATCTGGAAGGAAAAGGCCTCGCTGTGCCTGAACTCCGGGCCGCCGTTGAGACCGAGACAGGGAACGCCAAGAACGGTGAAATCCACCGTCAGCACATCACCCTCCTTGCCGCCTGGGTAGTCACTGGGCGCCTTGTGAACGGCCGTCACTTTACTATCCGGAAAGGTGGCCGCGTAGAAGCGCGCCGCCTCATGCGCGTCCTTGTCGAACCAGAGACAGATTGTGCTCTTTGGCTTCATCTTCGTGTGCTCCTTGTGCTCGTTCATGGCGCAACGCCACTCTCGGCGATTGTGCAAGTTTTGGGCCCAGCCTTTACAGGGACTCCTCGCGACGAGCGTCGCGACAGACGCAGCAAGCAATTACCAAATCGAGCCCCCGCTACCACTTCCCCTTCATCGGCACACACTTACGGAGCCGTCGGACGCGTGACCTGGATTGAACGCATTACCTTCGATCCCGCTGTGATGGGCGGCAAGCCCTGCATCCGCCATATGCGCCTGACGGGTGGCACGATCGTTGGCTTGATAGCCACAGGACGCACCGAGCAAGAGATCCTGAAGGCATACACTTATCTGGAGCCCGAAGATCTCCGCGCGGCTCTGTCATACGCTGCGTGGCGATCCGAAGAAAGAGATCTTCCCCTGACCGCCGGCTGATGCGGGTCCTGCTCGACCTCAGTCTTTCAGCTGATCTTTGCGCTCTATTGCGGACGCCGGACACGACGCAGTCCACTGGTCCGTCGTCGGTGCCCTGACAGCACGAGACGAAGAGCTCATGACGTATGCCCAGCAGCACGGACTGGTCATCATTACTCATGATCTCGATTTCGGGGCTTACTCGCTGCAAGCCGCGCCTGTGGACCGAGCGTCGTTCAAGTCCGCACGCAAGATCTCTTGTCCGATTCGTTCGTCGACTTGGTTTCTGCCGCTCTAAACCGATTCGACGGCGAGCTTGCGACCGGCGACCGAACCTGTACGTTTCGAGCGCTCCAACGTAGGTTCGAATCACGCCCGCGCATCCGCAGAAGCTCTTAGCCATGGGCAGCCTTTTGGTTGCAGCTCAAGCAAACCGCTCTGCATGCGCTGCAACGCACCTGTGCCAAGCGGCCCAGGTCGTCTATCTCTCGCGCATCTTCGGGCGTTAGCACGATGCCGGCTACCTCAACGTCAGTTGTCCTGCTCGTTTCTGGCGGGCCGCACTCTGTACGGCAGAGATGCTCTGGCTCAGAATCCGAGCTCTTAATAGAAGGAGTGACGACCGTCATGCGACTTGCTAGCGGATTCGTGTTGGCGTGCGCGTTTGCGACGAGCGGCGCATGGGCTGTGGATGTCACGGGGAAGTGGACCGCGACCGCGGTCGGCAACAACGTGACAGTCACGCTCGACTTCGCGATCGCCGGTAACGTCGTTACTGGAGCAATCCTCAATCCCCAATCGGGTGCGGCAGAGATCAGGGACGGCAGGATCGAGGGTAACAGCATCTCCTTTCATGTCCTGCGCACTGCGAACAACGCGACTACGAAGATCCTGTGGCAAGGGACGATCGAGGGCGAAGAGATCCACTTCACGCGCAGCGTCGAAGGTGCGCCGGGACCGGGGATGCAAGTCATCGCGAAGCGAGCGCAATAGCCGCCGAACGTTGCAGCGCTAGTGACGCTGGAATCGGCTTATCTGGGCGGTCGGCGTGATCGTAGGCGTGTGAGGTAAGGCGGTCGACTGTCGCATCGAGTGGGTTAGTCGCGCCCTCCAGGCGACATGTCTCATCGCCGAAGACCCCTCAGTCGTAGTCCGTCACTGGCCAGATTCTATCGCTCGCCTGTGTGACACCGACGTTCTGACCGGCGAAGACTTGGCTGAGATTGATCTTCTCGCGCGTGAACCCACCCTTGTAATCGGCGCACCACAGCTCGTATCGTATTTTTCCGGCCGTGCGGTCGCGGCCAGAGCAATTCGGCTATCGACTTGCCGAGGACGATGATGAAAACCAAGTCCGTGCGCCTACGAGGTGCGGCCACCGCGATCGCTCTGCTGGCCGGTCTTGCACACGCCCAGTCGGAGGCTCCGACATCCGGTGGCAACGTCGCGCTCACTAATGCAATGTGGTTCGACGGCACTACCTTCGCGCCGCGGACCGTCTACAGCGTTGGCGGCCGCTTCACTAAGCGCGCGCCGGAGCGCGTCGACGCCATACACGACTTGTCCGGGACGTACGTTGTGCCGCCGTACGCCGAGGCGCACAACCACAACATCGGCCTCGGCTCCGGTGATCAGGACCGCCGATCGGTCGCGAACTACCTAGCGGCCGGCGTGTTCTACGTGAAAATACAGGGCAACTGGCCGCTCACCGCGGACGAGAAACGTACCCTCGGACTGAATCGGCCCGATGGCTTGGACGTTATGTTCGCGCACGGCTCCCTGACCGCCACCGGCGGACACCCGATCGGTCTAGCCGAGCTGCTGCTCCGGCAGGGCTACTATCCCGGCCAGACGCTGGAGACCATGCGCGATCGGTACTACTTCACGATCGACTCAGCCGTAGACCTTGAGCGCAAGTGGCCCGCGCTCGTGCAGCAGCAACCGGATTTCATAAAGACCTTCCTCCTGTTCTCCGACGACTTCGGCCGGCGGAAAGACGATCCCGCGGTCACCAGCAAGGGCCTCGATCCGCTCCTGCTGCCGGCGATCGTTGCCAAAGCCCATGCTCAGGGGCTGCGGGTGACGACGCACGTGACCAACGCTTCCGACTTTCGCAACGCGATCGCCGCCGGCGCAGACGAGATCGCGCACCTGCCGGCCACCTTCGTACCGGCTCAGCTGGGCGGTCCGCACGACGAGCCGCTCATGCCGGAAGATGCACGGCTCGCCGCCGAGCGTGGCACGTTCGTGATCACGACGTTTGGTGCGCGCAGTGCAGCGGGGAGCCTGACACCTGAGGAGCGTGGCAGGATGCGCGACGGGCTCCTGCAGAACCTCGCGATTCTGCTGCGTAACGGCGCGCGTATCGCGATCGGCAGTGACAACCCCGCCGATACGTCCGCAGCCGAGGCCGCATTGTTGCTGCAGAGCGGCGTCGTCGACGAGCTCGCGTTGCTCAGAATGTGGACGAATGCGACGGCGAAGGCGATCTTCCCGGAACGTCAGATCGGGTCCCTCGACGAGGGCTACGAGGCGAGCTTTCTCGTGCTTGAGGGCAATCCGCTTGAGGATTGGCAGAACGCTCGCCGCATCCGCCTGCGGTTCAAACAGGGCCTACTGCTAGAGCCGTAGGGCTGATCCGCTTTGATCGCATACCCTTGCAATTGTCGCGAGTCTGGCCGCTATCGCCTGAGTGACAATGGTGCGTCACTCGACCTGCGCGACCTGTGCGTTGCGTGCAAGGGTCAGCAAACAATGGCCGAAGCGAGCCCCCGCTACCAAAGATCCCGCCTAGGCGCGCAGGGCGTCGGGCACGAAGTCCGGCAGGTTGTCGAGCTTGCCGTCCTGCGTGGCGGCCAGCTTGGCAACGAGCTCGCGTTTCTCGTCCTCGTAATGCTCGAACGACGGTTTGTAACGTCGAAGTTGCAGGCGATATACCAAAGCTGAAACACGGACTGCGGTATCGTGAAGGTCGCCGTGGAGTGTGAGAATCTATTGCGACGCCGTCTCGGTGTGGAGGTGTACTTATGCCCATGCTCAACCAATGGCATCAACAGTGGTGGGGCCTTCTGCTGATCGCTGTCGCCGCTATGGCGTTCGTCGCTGTGGTCGTAACGCTGCTTGTCGGCGGCGGCGGCTAGAAAACGGCCGCGCGCAACGGCCGGAGAGGCGAGATCTCGGCCGACCCTGATGTCGAGTCGACCGAGAATGCTCGGTTTCAGCTCGTCGCGAGCAGCCCCTCGATCGCCCGCGGATGCGCGCGAAACAGCACCGCACAGTCGTAGATCGTGAGGCCGGAACTCAGCAGCGCGCGGATCGTCGCGACGAGTTGCTTGCGGTTCATGAGGTTTCGCCCTCCCAGCGAATTTCGCTCATGAAGCACGATCCGTGCCAGTCCAGCCGCCCGGACGGTCGTAGATCAATGCTAACTCGGCGGCGGCCGCAGCGAGGTGTCAGCTCGGTACGCTGAAGCGATACGCGTCGCCCGGCGTAGACCGCGTGATGCCGAAGCCGACCTGCGAGCTGCTGTTGCTGCTCGCGGGTCATCATCCCTACTACGTTCTGCTTCCTCGAGCGAATCTCGCGGCGGTCATCGGGCCGCCGAAGTAACCCCGACCTGTGACCTACTGCCGCGCGCACTGCGCGGCAGTTCCCTTATCGTTTCACCAAAGGAGATTCCTATGACCTTCTTCATCATCGTCGCGGCGATCGTCGTCGAGATCGTGCTGATCTGCAGGTTTGCGCCCGAACGTCCTGAACGTGCTGACCGCACGTGAGAGCGCGCTGTGGCGCTCGCGAGCGTGATCGGTGTGCGTGAACTGTCGCCGATCAAGCCCGTCCGCCCTTATGGTCAGCGTGGCGGCGACTGTCGACGGGTTCACTGTCGACGGCGTGTGTCCCGCACCTGGACCGCTACGCGCCTCACTTATCCAAACTTCGGCCGAATCGTAATCCGCACCGCGTCACCGGGCTCAATCGGTACGCCCGCGATCTTGTCGTCGGTTCTGACGGGTCCGTCCTCAACGGTGAGCGTGAACGCTCCAAACTTCTGAACGATATGGCGTATGCGCCGCTCGACTTCAGCCTGCGCTCTCTCAATCACTTCTTCCAACCGCTTATCATCTACGGTCCGGCTCGCTAGGTACTCGATAGGCCGCACTTTGGTCCCTTCCTTGGAGAATGAAGCGCGCGGTTCGAGACGCTCGCGGATCGACTCCAGCGGTTGTAAGAAACGACAGTAGAGAAATGGTCTAGCGAAATCGCAGGCTTACAGGTATCGCCGATAGAGTTCGTCGGCCTCGGTCTCCGTTCGTTTCGCCGGCTTCTGCTGATCTCGCCCCACACTGTGAGCATTGAGCACTCGCCGCCCAGGAGCGACTCGTCGATCGCTGTCGAGCGCTTCCATATCCGCGTACTCGTCTTCGTGCTGCTGTCGATCCATTGGTTCAGACGATACGGCAGCGATCCCGAACTGACGTTGAACAGTGTCACGTTCGACGGCATCGCCTTCGTATGACCGCCGTCGACAACGAGTCCGTGCTCGGCCTATCTCTTCCGGTACGGCGGGTTCGGTGTCAGTCCCGCCTCCTCGCATGCTTTCAGATATTCCCGATAGAGCGCGTCGGCCTCTGCTTCGGTTCGCTTCGGCGGCTGCTGCCCATTTCGCCGCGAGCTGATGTGTGTGACAGGAACGACGCCTTTGTCGCCGTTGAGAGTCTGCGTCTCTGCGAACTCGTCATCAGGATTAAGTCGGTGCATTGGTCTAGGCCCCCTCCTTGGACACCGGCGAGCGCTCCTTTCCTTCGTTTTGCCGACACGCGCCGGCTTGTAGGTGGAGACGCGAGCAGACGATACGGCGCCAATCCTGAACGGACGTTGAACCGTGTCACGTTCGTCGGCGGGTTTGCCGAAACCTTCGTGTGGAGCTACAACCCCTCTCAGGACCTGTGGTCGGCGAAAACGCCGATGACGGCGTCTCGCCAGGGATTCGCTTGCGCCGAAGTTGGCGGTGAGATTTATCTGCTCGGCGGATTCGACCCCAATAATCGCGCGATCGATGTGGTCGAACGATTCAATCCGCTGCTGCAGACGTGGTCGTCACCGACGCGGCTACCGACGGCTCGATCGAGCCTGAGTGCAGTGGCGATCGGCAATCGGATTTTTCTCACCGGCGGTATAGCGACCCAACCCGACTACATCGAGATCTTGGACACCGAGGCTCTCTAATGCGTCGGTGATCGGGCGTGCCGGCCGGTGTTAACGCACCGGCGGGGCCTTGAGACTACTTCAGCCGCACACGCTGCGAAACTGTAGGGACAGGGCAAATCACGCCCCCGCTACCAACCGGTCCCGGTCTTATTCCGGACGCATGGTACGAGTTTTTCCGACGGGTACTCGACCGTTCGTGAGTCTGGACTCGGTGCGCGGCCATCGCTTCGACAGCGCGGTCTCATCAGTCATTCCCGAGATACTGTCGCGCCACCTCGACGTCGCACTTGTTCGGCACGAACTCGAGCTGCGGCGCGTAGCTCCATTTTTCGGAGCCGCTGAACGGCGCCGTAAGGTACTCCGGATCCTCGATCGTGAACTCGACGGTTAGTGTTTCACCGCCGTCGGTCAGGCGATAGCGCTCAACGACGCGTTTCCGCGAGCCCGAAGGAATACCGCGTGCCGTACCCCACGCTTCGTCTGCAAAGTTCGTGGTCTCAACGACGAGGACGTCGCCCTCCCAGCGACCCACGGAGTGCCCCTGTTGGGGACGTTCGCCCGGCTGAGGACCGTGGCCGTCCATGTAAACCATGCGGTCGATCTCCATGTACTCCGTGCGCAGGAGGAGATTCTCGCCGACGCGCTCAATCGCGTGCAGATAAGGCGTGCCGAGGTTCTCAGGCGACGTGAACGGGATGCATTGCAAGCGCGGATTATCCCTGACGTTGAACTCGTGTGCCGCTTCGAGACCTTTCGGTGTTAACGGTAGGCTCAAAGGCGGCTCGTCGGCAGGACCTGGCGCAATGCCTGCACCGCCTTGACGGCGGCCCGCCGGCTGCCAAACACCGAAAACGGTTTGTGCGTGCTGCTGCGGACCGTCAGCCGTTGAATCGGGACGTGTCGGGGAAAGCACCGTGCCGTCGTCTTTGAGGACGGATTGCGCGGACGCAAACGGTCGCGCGCGGTCGCGGTCGGGTTGGGCTCGCACTGTCACATGCTCGCCTTCCCGCAACGAGTCCGCCGTCCAGCCGTTGCGCGCTAGCGTCGGCGTCGCCGCAGTTTCTAGGTCCCAGTCGGTTGTCTTGCCACTCGCATCGCTCACGCGCACGGTGAAGAGTGCGTGCGGGTTCACCCAGCGGAAACGCACGATCTCGCCTTTGAGGACGATGGTTTCGTTAAGAAAGTTGGCTCTCGAGTGATGAGCGGGGGCAGGCGATGACGCAGACACGCCGAGAAGCGCGATCAGCGGGAAACAACGACGCATCTTTGTCCCCCCGTGATGTGGCTAATGCCTAGCTTCGGACTGCGTGTGAAGGAGATCAAAAGGCTACATTACCCCAAAGCCTGTCCCGAGTGCCGGTCCGCTGACAGCATCTCCTGGTAAGCCCGGCTGTTACGCAGCTGGCCGCAAACTCGCGTGGCGGGTTCTTACAAAGCCTACCCCCGCTACCACTTTTGTAGGCAGCAGCGAATCCTCAGATCGGCGTAACCCATGCCGCTCCTGTCGACCTTGACCTCGCCGAACACGTCTCGCAGGGTGTTGCGGGTGGTCTCGAGGCATATGTGCCACGGCATGCCAGTGCGCCTTTGAAACGCCACGGCGATGACCGCGAGTTCAAGACTGAGGACGGGGATTCGTTGTTAGAGTCACGCAGACCGGCGGTCGGTACCTAATCGACTGTGACTGCGGTCACGCAGAGATCATCGGCCTATAGGAATCGCCGATAGAGCTCGTCGGCCTCGGCCTCCGTTCGTTTCGCCGGCTTCTGCTCATCTCGCCTCACACTGTGAGCATTGAGCACTCGCCGCCCTGGAGCGACTCGCCGATCGCTGTCGAGCGCTTCCATGTCCGCGTACTCGTCTTCGTGCTGTCGATCCATTGGTTGTCATCCACACCCAGCGAGAGCGACCAGACGATACGGCAGCGATCCCGAACTGACGTTGAACCCTGTCACGTTCGACGAAACCGCACGGGTGCTGCACGTGACCGCAAAGGGGAGACCGCTATGACAATCACCGCGTGACTCAATGCGCCCAGCATCGATTCGCGCTATGCTTCTGGGGCCCGCAAAAAAGAAAACAAAGGCCTAGCGGAAACTCCTGCTCAATGCCGGAGGACGGTTAGATGGGCAGTCGATACTTTCAGCAATTAGCACTGCTGGTCACGGTGAACGTGGCGATTCTGATGTCGTTCGCGGCGAGGGCACAAATCGCGGACCCCATCGAAGCTGCGGCGAGCGCCGCCACCACGGTTGTCGGCCCGAGAAATCAACCACTTTACGATGGCGGGCAAGCAATTCAGGCTGGGTACATTGAAACCGGCATTCGCCTCACGTTGGAGGGCCTGAGCCTGGCCGAGGGCAAACGCGAGGAAGAGGCGGCGTTGACCAATCTTTGCACCGGCTACCTGCGACTGCGGCAATTCGACGCGGCGTTGAAATACTGCAACATGCTGCTCGAGCGCAATGAAAACGCCTGGCGCGGCTATAACAGCCGGGCGATGATCTACCTTGAGCTAGAGGCATACGAGAAAGCGGACGAGGACCTGAAGCGCGCCGAGGCCATCAATCCCGGTGCGCAGACACTGAAGGCCGCGCGCGCTTTGTATATGGACGCTGTACATCCGGTCGCACCGGCCGTTGAAATCGATGACCGCCAAAATCGGCAGGATCCAGACAATGACAAGTAACACGCTACTGCGGCGCATCCCCGTCGTCATCACTGGATCCGTGCTAATGGTAGCGGGGTCCGCACTGGCGCAAGAAAGCGGAAATCCCCGCCAGCGTGTCTCAGATTTGCAGCCTGACCGGACGCCAGTCACCAGCGATTTTCCCGAGTACCCTGACGACGCGCGACGGGACCGCCTGGAGGGTGAGGCGACCGTCTGTTATACGGTCGACGCGTTGGGTGAGGTCGTCCGACCCAAGGTCCGCAGCAGCACACACAGGATTTTCGAGAAACCAGCGCTGAGATCGATCCGTGCATCGACGTTCAAGCCGCTCGCAGCCGGCGAAATAGCATCCCCGTTGGAGGCGTGCCGGACCTATCGCTTTAGGCTGGACCAACTGGATCCGCTCTACGTATCCAACGAATCGACCACGCCGGCGCCTCTATCCGAGAGCGAGGAAAGCTTCGCGGCGAGTTCAGCGATCGCCGACCCGCAGCTCGAGCAGACGAGCCTTGCATTGGCGGCCACCGGCGCAGACGCGTTGGTCGCGCATGACACGGTGATCACCGAAGGAAGCCCCCTGCCGCCCGAAGAGCCAATTTGCAAGACTGGGAAGCGCCCGGGGACGCGTATCGATTACACATTCTGCTATACGCCACAGCAGCAGGTTGCGATTACAGCGCACAAGGAACGAGTGCTCCATGACGGGGGTGAAGAGATACGCGCGCGCGACCAAGCGATACTCGAGTCGCAGATGAAACACGGCGGCGTAATCGGCCCGTTGGAATATTGATGAGAGGTTTCCGAAGGGGGCTTCTGGCACGCCCGCAACGCTTCGTGCAAAAAGCCTGCGAGACGCGCGGCCGGTGACTCCTCAACCCGCAGTAGCGCTGCCTCGGCGTTCTGAGTCGACCAGAACTCCACGGCGTCCTCGGTTTCCTTGACCACGGCCGTGATCCGATCCGCCAACTGCAAGAACGTCTGTTGCGACTTCAGCGCCACGTCGTGCACCGAGTTACCGGCTTGCGCCTCGGAATCGCGGCGGTAGCGATCGGCGAGCGCACGACAGGCTTGTTCGATCCAACTTGAGGTCTTCGGGTGCGAGATGGAGAGTTTGGAGGACGAGTCGATGGTGGTCTGAGCTTGAATGCCGCGGCGTATCGCGGAGGCACTCATCGGCCGCGTTCGATGTTGTAGATCACGTCACCGCCGCTCGCCTCCGACGACGACTCGGTCACGAGCCGCCAACGCTTGGAAATCGCGTAGCGGAGCTTGACCGTTTTGACGGGCTCCAATAACCCGATGCCGTAGCTCACGTACAGGCTCGGCGTAAGGTACTTGCCGATCACGAACGCCGCTTCGGACGCCGCCTCGCCGGAATCGGTTTCGATGCCGAACGTGTCGAGGCCGAGGTTCTCGCTGATGTTCTCCGAGACGAAGTTGCCGCCTCTGAGCCCGAGCACGAGCGCCGCGCGCGACATCGCCGACGACTCCGATGCGGACGCATCGTCGAGCGGCCGTCCGAGCACGAGATACGACAGTTGCTCCTGCTGCGCCATCGGCGGCTCCGAGAACAGCGAGAGCTCGGGCGCGGCCAGCACGCCGCGCACTCGCGCGCCGACGACGATGTCTTCGGTGGGCCGCCGCACGGCCTCGATGTCGAGTCCGGGCTCGGTGATGGGTCCGCCGGCGAACACGACGCGGCCTGTCTCGATTTCGAGCTTCTGACCGTACGCCTCATAGATACCTTCCTGCACGCGGAGCTCGCCGCTCGCCGCTGTCGGCTCGCCGGGTCTCTCCGTGATCTCGATCGCGCCGACCAAGCGGCCAGTCAGACCGTAGCCGTCCAGGTGAACCTCGTCGCCGAGCGCGAGACGCACGTTGGCGGTGAACGGCCGAGCGGCCGGCTGGTCGGCTTCGTCACCGGACGCGACGATCACTTGGTCGCTCGATACCGCCACCGCCGACTCGCCCGTGTCGCGCGGCGTCAGCCTCGCGCGCGGCACGGTCACCGAACCCGTGAGCTCGATGCCGTCGCGCGTCAACACGAGATCGAGGTCCGGGGACACGACGACCTGCGCGTCGACCGTATCGACGACTTCGAACGCGTCGCCTACGACGGCGATTCGGCCCTCCGGCCCCGCTCCCAAGAGCGTTACGCGGCCTTCGGCGCTCAGGGTGCCGCCGCCGCTGCGCGCCTGTGCGCCGACCGTGAGGCCGCTCTCGCCGTCGCCCGCGAGCTCGAGCTCGACATCCTCGAGCTCGACGTTGGTTCCGGGCAAGGTCGCGCTGCCGCCCTCGAGCGTAAGCGAACCTGCGACCTGCGGTTTGCCGACCGTGCCCGCGACGCGCAGATCGCCGGTCACCGCACCTTGTATGTTCTGCACTTGCGTGACGAGCTCCGAGACGAAGTCGAGCGATGCGACGTTCGACATGAGCTGGCCGTCGAGCGCACGCTGCGCGAACGGCGCTCCCGCGCCTGCCCCGACGCGCGCGCTCGCCTCGAGCTCGCCTTGCTCGGCAAACGGCACGCGCAGCGAGCCTTCGAAGCGATCGTCATTCATCGTGACGCGGCCGTCTGCGGGGCCGAACGCGAGCGCATACGCTTCGTCGGCGTCGCCGCCATCCGCAATGTCGTCGGCGATGAGCCGACCGGGCGACGTTCGAAGCGACACGTCGAGTTGCGGCGCACCGTTCCCGGCTTGCTCGAATTTGCCTTCGAGACTCAAGTCCCCTTCGAGCCGCACGGGCTTCGCCAGCAGCGCGGCGAAGTAGTCGAACCTAAGCTGCGAAAGCGCGAACTGCGCCTGCGTGCCGGCCGCGCCACGCGTCCCTTCGACGCAAAGCTCCGCCGTGTCGCTCTGCCAGCAGGCCTGATCGAGCTCGGCTTCCGTCCTCGTGACGCGGCCGGTGACAGGTTCGCGAAGGCCCCACGGGGTGAGCTCCGGATACGCGATGGTTGCCGTGTCGAGCTCGAAGCTCCACGCGAAACCACGCGTCCAGGGATCGGCGACGTTGCCGGTCAGGCCTAGCTCCGCGGTGCCGACGCTCGTCGTCGTCGTGAGCGCGAGAGCGTGGCGGGCGGCGTTGCCCTCGCCGGTCAACTGCAGTTGCCGAATCGCGGCGCCCGGCACTTGCGCCGAGGAGACGGCGAGCGCGAGCGACGAATGAGCTTTTCCGGCGATGTCGACGTCGGTCGTGAGCTCGACGTCGTCGACACCTAAGTCCATGAAGCGGAGCGCTTCCGCGCGCGCCTCGACGCCGACGCGAGGCCGATCGCGCGGACCGCGCAGCTCGCCGTGCGCCGAGAGTCGTCCCCCGAGCTCCGGCCAGATTTCGCCGAGGTCTGGACTCTCGATCCGCCATTCGAGTGCGAGCTCGGTGCCGGCCGTGCCGCGCGCGCTCACGTCGGTCGATCCCGAGCGCAGCGTCAAGGCGTCGATCCGCAGGGTGTCGGCAGCATAGGCGCCACGCGCGCTCAATGCGATCGCGCGGTCGCGCAATCGCCCGTCGACGGCAAGCTCGTGCAGCGCGACGGTCAAGTCTTCACCCTCGATCGCGGCGTCGGCGCGCACACGCGCCCCGACTCGCCCCGGCCATTCTTGCAGCAGCACGCCGGGATCGAGATCGGTTCCAGTCAACTCGATCGCACCCGAAAGGTTCGGCGCCCAGCGCGCGTTCATGCGGCCGGCGAGCCGTCCGCGTAACGCTTCGACGTCGATCCGTTCGAGCGTGAGCGTTTCCGCGTCGCCCGTGCCGCTCGCGCTCACTTTGCCTTCGGTCCCGTCGGCGAGCGCCAGGTCGCCGGCGAACGCGACGGCGTAATCACGGAACGTGCCGCGCAGCTCGAGCGAGCCCGAGTCGCTCGCAACCTGCGGCTCGCCGCGCAGCGGCCACTGCAGCTCCGACCACGTCGCTTCGAGCTCGAGCGCGGGTTGCTCGGCGCCAGTCGTTACGCGGCCCGAGGCGTGAATCGCGGCGCGCGATCCGCCATCGACGAGGTCGAGCGCCCGGATTTCGACGGCGTTTCCCGCGTAGAGCGCCGCGATATCGGCTGCGACACCGTCGGCTTCACCGCCTTCGAGCTGCACGCGGCCGGTCAAATCGAGCGCCTCGAGCGTGCCGCGGAACGACAGCGTGGAACCGACCGTTTCGACCGGCGCTTGCTCGATGCCGAACGCAGCCGGCTGCATCGTGAACGCAATCTCGCCATCGACGCGCAGCGCCGCCAGCGGTTCCTCCACGCGCAGATCGACGCGCGCGTCGTACGGCGCTTCGACGCGCTGCTCGATCGTGAGCGCTTCGAGATTGCCGGAGAATTGCGTGCTGCCGCGTGCTTCGGGATATTGGCCGGGCTGCAATACCCAGTCTACGCGCCCGCTCGTCTCATACGCGTCACGCGGCACGACGCTCGCATCGCCGGAAACGTCGAAAACCGGGCCGCGCACGACGAGCTCGTCGAGCTCGAACAGGTCCGCGTCGAGGCTCCCCGCAATGCTCGCGCGCTCGATCGACAACGGTTCCGCGTTCGGATTCGAGCGGAAGCGAAGCTCCTCGACCGAGGCGCTACCGACGCGGATGTCTACCGGCAGGTCGACGGATGCGGGCAACCGGAACGGCTCGTCGGACGCGGCGGGCTGCTCGGCCGGAAGCAGAACGACGTCCACGACCCGCACGTCGAGCCGCTCGACGTCGAACGTTCGTCCGAGCAGCGCTCGCGGATTCCACCGGAGCTCGACGCGCTCGACGCGAAGCTCGAACGTCTCGCTCTGCACCGTGATCCCACCGAGCACGAGCGGTCCGGCGAGCCGGCCCTCGACGGTTGCGATCGAGACGCCAGGCGGCAATCGCGCCGCGACCCGCTGCCAAACGAACCGCAATCCGCTCTCCGAGACCGCGGCCCAGAGCAGCACGCCGGCCGCGACGAGCAGCGCAGCGAGCACGATCGCGCCCAAGGTCAACGCCGACCTGAGTAGCACGCGCTTCATAAGTCGGATCCGATGCTCAAATGCAGCCGATAGTCCGTGTCCGGATCGTCTTGCGGACGCGCGATGTCGATCCGTAGCATGCCGACGGGCGAACGCCACCGCATGCCGATGCCGACGCTGCGTTTCACATCAGGCCACGGCTCGTTCGCGGCGTTGCCTGCGTCGTAGAACACCGCCGCGCCGTAGTTGCGAAAGAACAGGTAATCGAGCTCGACGTTTGCCGTGACGAGGTAGCGGCCGCCGACGACTGCGCCCGTAGTGTCCGTCGGACCGAGCTTTTCGTATCGATAACCGCGGACGCTCCGATCTCCGCCCGCGAAGAAGCGCTGGGACGGCGGCAGCCGCGACAGCTCGTCGACGTCGATTGCGCCGTACTCGGAGCGGAACAAGAAGCGGACGCGCTCCGCGAGCGGCACGACGACGTTGCCGGTGACGTGCAGGCGCAGGAAGCTCGTCGATGACCGTAGACTCTCCGAGCCGCCGCGGACGTCGGTAGACCAGGAGTAGCCCTTGCGCGTGAAGAGCGAGTCCGCGTCCGCAGCTTGCCGAGAAGTGAGCTGCATGCCCGGATAGAGCACGGTCTCCGAGAGCGGCTGGTCGTTTTCCGTCCAGCTCTCGCTCTCCGCGACCACGTAGAGCCTGCGCTCGAAACCGTGCCATACGTCATTCAAGCTCGCGCCGAGGGAGATCTGGTCGGTGTCCAAATCGCCGATTTCTCGCGTGCCGAGGGAACCGCGAAAGCTCAACGTGTCGGTCGCGACGTTCTTCACAGGGATCTGATACTCGGCCGCGGCCGTGGTCGCGATTTCCGACAAGCGAAAGTCGGCGTTGAAGCGGTGGCCGCGCCGGTTGAGACGCCGCAGCTCCGTCCCAAAGCTCAGTCGCGGCCCCGTGTCCGTGCCGTAGCCGACGCCGACCGTGTAATCCTGTGTTTGGCGCGGCGTGGTGTGAACCACGATCGGCACGCGGCGGTCGACCGCTTCGGCGCGCCTGACGTCCACCGTCACGTTGTCGAAGTAACCGCTGTCGCCGAGGGCGAGCTGTAGCTCGATGAGGCGATCGGAGCTGAACGGCTCGTCGCGCTCGACGCGCACGAACTTGGAGACGAAGCTCGGATCGAGAATGTCCTGCTCGATCTCGACGTCGCCGAAGTAGTACTTCGGGCCGGTATCGAGGCTCAGTTGGATGTCGGCCTCGCGTTCCTCGAGCCGCACGAGCATCTGTGCGCGCTCATAGACGGCGTCGATGAAGCCCGCGTCGTAGGCCGCGTCGAAGAGCCGCTGTTTCGCGGCTTCGTACTTCGTGTGCTGCAGCACTTCGCCCGGCGTAAACGTGGCGGATCCGAGCGCTTCGCGCACCGCCGGCTCGTCGCTCCCGTCGCCGACCGCGCGGATCTCGACGCGGTCGACGACGGTGGGCGCGCCGGGATCGACGTCGTAGCGCGCGAGCCAGTCGTCCTCCGCGCGCTGCAACGTCGAGCGGATGGTAGGCTCGTAGTACCCGAAGGGCTGCAGCGCGCGCTCTATTTCATTGCGCGCCGCGCCGTGCAGGCGGCGCACGTTGCTTTCGGTGACAGGCTGCGACGCCTCCGCGCCCTCCTTGCCGAGGTCGGCGATGCTCAAATAGGCAAGAACGTTCTTCTCGAGATCGTCCGCGAGCCCGACGACCTCCACCTCGACGGTCTCGGCGACCGCTCCGACGCAGCAGAAATTGCAGATCACGAGGCATCCGCAGAGGGTCCATAGCGCGATTCGCATGCCCTGCTGCTGTCTCCTGCTCCCGACGGCGACCACGGTTTGCCTCTTGGTTGTGCTCGACGGGCCCCCGACGAGTCATCCGCTCCGTGACCGATCCTGCGTGATCAATCCCTCCGCGGAGGGGGATGGTAGACCTTACTTTAAGGCCTGCGGGACTTGACCGCTCGCTGGAATCATTTTCTTCCTTGGGCGCCGCAAAGCGAGTAGGCGCTAAGGTGCGAGCAGCGGGATCTCGGCCACCGGCGGCGGCGGTGGCAGGCTCGCGAGATACGCGCGGACGTCCGCGAGGTCGGCATCGCTGATGACGCTGGGCGGGTACGCCGGCATGCCGGTCGCGAAGGTCCTGCCCGGCGTGCCGTTGCGGACCCAAGTCGTAAAGCCCGGTAGCGGCAGCGTATTCGGCGCCAGCCGCGGCGCGGCGCCGCCGTGGCCCACCGTGCCGTGGCACGCCTGGCAGCCGACGCGCAGGTAAACGCTCTCGCCGTTCGCGATCGCCGCGCGCCCCATGCGCGCGGATTGAGCCGCCGCGCTCGATACGAAGCAGAGCAGGGCGGACGCGGCGAGCAGCTGCTTCACGCGTGGTCCCCTAACGCGGCTGCGTCACGACGTCGATCAAATACGGCTCGCCGCGTTTCACGACGCCGATGCCGCGGCGAATCGCAGCGGCGAGCTCCTTCGGGTCCGAGATCGGCCCCGACGAGCCGACGCCCATGCTCTCGGCCATCTTCGCGAAGTCGATGTTCGGATTGCCGAGGCCAAAGGCTTCTTGCGTGAGCTCGAGGCTGCGGTTGCGCATGAGCGCCGCGCGCTGGAACCCCATGGCTTCCTGGTGATACGCGCGGTTGTTCTGCATCACGATCAAGATCGGGACTTGATACTTCGCCGCCGTCCACAGCGCGCCCGGCGCGACCATCAAGTCGCCGTCGGGTTGGATCGACACGCTGATGCGGCCGTGCTTTTTGTTCGCGAGCGCCGCACCGACCGACGCCGGCGCGTAGTAGCCGACGCCCTCGGCGCCGGCACGGCCGATGTACTGATGGTGCTTCGTGAAATCCCAGAGCCGCAGCGGCCAGTTGACCCAGCCGGTCACGTACGACCAGTCCTCGTTCTTGAGTTGCGCCCAGAGCTCCATCGACAAGCGCGCCGTGCTGACGGGGCTCGCGTCCCAGCCGTGCGACGCGTCGACACGTGCTTGCTCGAACGTGCGCCGATTCCCTTCGGCGATGCGCGCGCCGCGTTGGCGGAACGCTTCTCGCCGTGCGTCCGTCGTCAACCGGCGGATCTCCTCGATCAGGGCCGGCAACGACGCTTCGGCGTCGGCGGCGATCGACATATCCACCTCGGCGTAGCGCATGAAGTCTTGGTAATTGCTCCGCTGGAAGAGATGCGTCGCCGTGATGCTGATGACCTTCGCGTTGCGCTGGCGCGCTTGGCGCGCGACTCTCGAGATGTCGCCGGCTTCGAGCGCGAGCACGATGTCGGCCTGGCCGGCCGAGCCGCCGTTGAGCGGATGCCGCGTCGGAAAATTGAGGCGCCGGCGCGAGTCGACGACGCCGGCTTGCAGCGCCTCGGCAAGCTCGACCATGAGTCGCAAGCCCGCCGGCGTGCGGGCCGCGCGGCTCGCGAGGATCGCTGGATTCTCGGCCGCGACGAGCAGCTTCGCCGCTTCGGCGATCGCGCCGGAGTCGGCGGCCGGCGGCGTCGGAACGTTGAGCGTCGGGATCCGCGCGTCGGCCGGAGCGTGCTCTTCCTGCATCTTCTCGTCGACGACGATCGCGACGGGCCCCATCGGCGGCGTCATCGCGATCTTGTATGCGCGCACCGCCGACTCAGCGAAGTGGCTCAGCGAAGCGGGGTTGTCGTCCCACTTCGTCATGTCGCGCACGAGCGCGCAGGGATCTTGCGCGCTGTGTAGCCAGAATACCTCGCCTTGCCGGTCGGCGGCGTCGTTCGTGTTGCCGAGTACGAGATAGATCGGCACGCGATCGCACCATGCGTCGTACAGAGCCATCGCGGCGTGCTGCGCGCCGACTGTCGCGTGCGCGCAGACGAGCACGGGTTTGCCTTCGATCTTCGCGTAGCCGTTCGCCATCGCGACGGAGATCTCTTCGTGCGTGCAGGTGATCGATTGCGGGTTCTTGTTGCCCGCGTAATTCAGCACCGACTCGTGAATGCCCATGAAGCTCGATGCGCACATCGAGAACAAGTACTCCATGTCGAGCGACTTGAAGATGTCGACCATGAAGTCCGACGCTGGGCGTCCGCCGTCGTTCGCTTGCACCGCCGGCTCGGCCACGGCGGGTTGTGCGGCGGCCGGCGTTTGGTTCGCGATCAACGCGGCCGCGGCGCCCGTCGCTGCACCGGTCAGAAAACTACGGCGATCGACGCCGGGGTTGCGCGGCTTGCTCCATGCGCCGGTATCCGATCATCGCGGGCGCTCGATGTCAATTTCGCAGCGCAGCCCGAGCGCACCGGGCGGTTCGGAGGCGCAATGCTCGCGGAGAGGCATAGAATCGCGCGTTCGATGTCCTCGGGAAGGTTTGCCGACTACACGTACGAGACCCGTCCGTAGCGACACCGCGTCAATAGGCCAGCGGCACGCGCCTCAGAATCTCGATGACTTTGAACTCGTCGACCGGGATCGCGGATGGCCCGCCGTGTGACACCATCCGCCAGTAGAATGCCTTTTGCGACGCGGACAAGTGCGCGTGAGGGGGAATCCAATGAAATCTAAGCTGCTACGCCTGGCGATCGTCGGAATCGGCGCAGCCTCGGCTTCGTCGTTCATGGCCTCGGTGATTTACGGACAAGTCGACAAGCCGAAGGACATCCCAGCACTCACCTATGACTTCGTCGAGAAACAGTTCGATCAGGAAGGGAAGGTCGTGAGGGAAATGCGAAGCACGCACGCAATCCGAAGTGATGGCTCGAGCGTAGAAGTGCATACCGACATGCTCCTGCCCGAGCCGGGTGGTATCCCCAGGGAGCTTCGGATGATTCTCGACCTGAGCAAGCCCGCCCGGATTACTGTGCATTCCGCCGATGAAGGCGGTCACTACGTTGCCGCTCGATCAGCGTCAAGCCGATAGCGAGCGTCGTCAGCGACAGTCGTGCGATGGAGGCGCCACGGCTATCAAGTCAGCCAGGATGGGCTATGAGGTCGTCAGCCAACGGCCAATCCGGGATATTCCGAACCTTCCGAGTCATTTCCCGGACGTGGAGGTTTGGGTGGCCCCGGCGCTTGGGTGCGTTAGGTTGGAGGAGACGATGAAGCGCGAGGGAAAGGTGGTCATGATTCGCCAAGCCGAAAATATCCGGCTTGGCGATCCAGACCCGGAGTTATTCGTCGTACCCGATGACTACACCGAAATATCGCCTGCGCAATTCCTCGCCCCATCAGAGTCCGATGTCAACCAGACGATGCAGACTGTTTCGAGCGTGAAAAGAACCAAAGGAATATGCAGTTGCAAATCGAGAACAAATACTGGGAAGCGCAACAACTGAACCAACGGGGAGGAAGCAAAGGGGGAGTCCCCACGGCCGAATGAGGCTTGCTGTGGGGGAGGCCCCTGGCAAAGGAAGAGGCGGTCACGTCCTGAATCGAGCTGCCGGCGGCTGCTTCAGAGTCTCGCCGATAGCGATCGGCCAAAGCTCGGCACGCCCTCGCTAAGCGCTTGACTGCCGAGTACACTCGAACGCCTTCGCCGAGAGGAGCCTTCCGTGTCAACCAATGCCGTCGATCAGCAGCGAACCACGCGTCCGTCCCTCCTGTCGGCTCTATTGCTCCTCAGCGCCGGGTGGCTTTCCGCGTCCCCGAGCCACGCGTCGGTCACGGGTGCGTGGTCGGACAACGTTTCGCGCGACCAGTCGTTTTCACGCGTCTTGGTCGTTGGCATCAGCCCGGACCGCAACGCAGCGGTGCGCGTTCGAACGGGCCATGGCCTCCAAGATCAGCGAGCGCAACCACGGTGGCCATCGTGAGCTGCGACGTGATGGGTGTAAATGACCCTCTCACGCGCGAAAGCATCGAGGCTGCGGTGGCAGCGAAAAACGCTGATGCAGTGCTCACAACCAGCCTCATCTCCAGGGCGTGGGACGCGCAAGCACGGCGGGACTTCTGACACAAGAGGCAGTGCTCAATACAAGGCCACCGACTCGTATTACGGCGTCTATGGCACCGTCGTCGCCGCCGATTTCCAGACGACCGCTTCGATCACGACTGTCAAAGGTGAGGCCCACGTCACGTCGAAACTCTATGAGACGCGTGGCGCGACGGTGGTCTACACGGTGGACACGAAAGTCCGCAACATCGAGTCCCGCAGCGAGGGTCTCGCGGCGGTCACTGCGCCGATCGGCAAAAAGCTGCGCAAGGACGGGTTGATTCGCTAGGGCTGACGTCGCAGTGCTCTGCGTCCCGACAGCCGAGGACCGTGCGCGCGTCCTAGCCATGCGCAACTCCGCGCAATGCCGCGACGAAACGATCGGCCCACGTATGAATATCGTTTTTCTCGAGCGCGGCGAGCAACCGCTCATGACGTTCGCGGCGTTCACCGACCGACATCATGAGGGCGGTCTGAATCGCGTGCCCAACGGCTCGCGCATCGTATGGATTGACGACTATCGCCGCTGTGAGCTCGCAAGCCGCGCCGCAGAGATTGGATAGCACAAGCACGCCCGGGTCTTCGGGATCCTGAGCAGCGACGTACTCTTTGGCGACTAGGTTCATCCCATCGCGGAGCGGCGTGACGAGCCCGACATGCGCCGCTCGCAGGATGCCCATCACCGCCTCGTGCGGAAAGTCGCGATTGACATAGCGAATCGGTGTCCAATCGGCGTCCGCGTAGCGGCCGTTCGTTCTGCCCGCGGCCTGTGCGAGCGACTGTCGGATCTCGGCGTAAGACTGCACATCTTTGCGCGACAGAGGCGCGATCTGCAGATACGTGATCCTGCCGCGATTCTCCGGAAACGCTTCGAGAAATTGCTCGTACGCAGCAAATCGTTCGAGGAGTCCCTTGCTGTAGTCGAGCCTATCGACGCCGATTATCAATTTTCGGCCGAGCAAACTGTCGACCATGCGCTGCACAACCGCGCGGCTGCGCGCGTTCGAGGCTTCAGTGCGTATTGCGCCGACGTCCACGCCGATCGGAAACACGTCGGTGACAACGACGCGATCACCGCAACGAACGCGGAACTCTTCCGCCACGCAGCCGGCCAGCAACCGTGCGGCTGCGGAACGGAACGAGGCGAGGTCGCTCGAAGTCTGGAAGCCGAGGACGTCGTACTCGCACAGGTCGCGAACCAATTCGCCACACACGGGCAGCACCCGCAACACCTCGATGTGGGGGAAGGGGATGTGCAGGAAGAAGCCGATCGGCGCACGCACGCCGAGCTCGCGCAGGTGGCGGCCGAGCGGGACGAGATGGTAATCGTGCACCCAGATCACGTCGCCCGGCCGAAGCAACGGCAGGAGTCTCTGTGCAAAGCACCGGTTGACGTTCTGATATGCGTCGTAGTCCTCGGCGCGGAACCGGAAGTTGCTCGTCGTGTAGTGGCACAACGGCCAGAGCGCCTCGTTGGCGAAACCGTTGTAATAGCGCTCGAACTCACCGCGATTGAGCTCGAGCGACGCGTAAGCAACGCTGTCTCGGATTTGTAGCTCGGGATCTCCGGGCTCACCATCGGTGAGCTCGCCGCCCCAGCCGAACCACAATCCGCCCGTGCGTTTCTGCGCGCTCAGAATTCCATACGCGAGGCCGCCGGGCGCTGTTGCCTTGCGCGGCAAAGAGAGCCGGTTCGAAACGCAAACCAGTCGAGTCGCAGCCGACATCGTCAGGGGCGTGTGCACGGGGACGACCGAGGCGTTCATGGCTTGCGCCCGGTGCTCGATTCCTGAGCTCCGGCCTCCCTATCTCTCGGGCGACCGCGAGGTCTCGACGAATCGACCTTGCTCGTCGGAGATTTCATTGTTTTCTCGCTGCAGGTGTCGTTTGCCTTACGTGATGCAGCTTCTATGCCACATTCACCGACTCGCAGCTTGCTGACGGTTGCCCCGCCGGGGTCCTTGCTATGCTTCGGCCTCTGCGAGACAACGAATACACATTGTCGGTACCTGCGGCGCGACAGCTTTCCATGATTTACATCGAATTCACCAGCCGGCGTCCGCAGCCGGGCCTTCGCGAAAACGACCGAGGGACGCTTGCAGTCGAGTCGTTCGAGAGCCAGGTGCAACGGTTCCATCGCGCGGTCCTCGCGGGACAGAGCGGCTGGGAGGGTTCCTGGTCGGAGGACCAG
The DNA here is from genome assembly GCA_963744305.1 of uncultured Gammaproteobacteria bacterium. Taxonomy (GTDB): domain Bacteria; phylum Pseudomonadota; class Gammaproteobacteria; order Steroidobacterales; family Rariloculaceae; genus FEN-1219. The sequence continues at coordinate 292,617 of CAVUTF010000009.1, read as the reverse complement.
ATGATCCTCAGTATGGGCCGCACGTGGCGGCTCGGACCCGAGCCCGAGTACATGACGGTCTGGTACACGCCAACCGCGGGCCTCGGACGTATCGACGACTGGGACACGGTCTTTCGTTCCGGCGACGCCGACGCGTTGGAGAAACCGTTCCGTGAGGTCGCACGCATCGAACGAGCGGGATGCTATGAGGCGCTGCTCGATCCGGTGCGCCAGTCGGCAACGAGTGGGGTCGCGGAGCGGAGCGAGGCGAGTCCCCGCCCGCAAAACGGGATCTACTATGCGGAGTTCTTCGAGCCTGTTGGCTCGGACGACGAGATCCGCGAGCTGTACGTCGAAGCGCGCCGCGTCACACCCGAATTTGACGCTCGCGCTGTGCATCGTCCGGATCGGAAAGCTTGCCCCGGACCCCGGGGGTCTCGCGGTTTGGAAGCTTCCCTCTTATGGCGCGCTTGCCGCGATCGCGCGGGACCTCGATGACATGATCGAGCCCGTGCGTCTGGAGACCGCAGGTGTCTACAACGACGTCGGACGGGAGATTCTTTAGATGAACGCTGAAGAGAAGTACCTCTTCGATCTCATGGGCTTCCTCGTCGTGAAGCAGGTCCTGTCGCGCGAGGACGTGGACGAGCTCAACGCGCTCATCGACTCTTACGACCTGTGGCGCAAGGCCGAGTCCGGCCAGGAGTCGGCGTGGGTCAACGACCCGAACTTCATGACGCTCGGCGCGCTGCACACGTGGGACGAGCCGTTCAGGCGTCTGCTCGCGCACCCGAGGATGATGCCGTATCTGCTGACGCTCGTCGGTCCGAAGTTTCGTTACGACCACGGGCACGCGCTGCTGATGCGTCCCGGTGCCAAGCAGCTCGGCCTCCACGGCGGCAACACGCCGTGGGACCCGGCCCAGGAGTACCGGTACCGCGACGGCGAGATGATGAACGGGCTCATGGTCGTGTCCTACGCGCTGAGCGATGCGGGTCCCGACGACGGCGGCTTCGCGGTCGTGCCCGGGAGCCACAAGGCAAACTTCGCGGTCCCGTCGCAGTTCATCTCGTTCGCGAAGACCGGGCCGTGGGTTTGCGCGTGCCGGTGGAGGCCGGAGACGTGATCATCTTCAGCGAGGCATGCACGCACGGGACATGGCCGTGGCGCGCTCGACACGAGCGGCGGAACCTGCTCTACAAGTTCGCGCCCGGACATACGGCGTGGGCGTCGCCGTACCCGTCGCCGGCGGACGCGCCCGAGGTCGACTATCCCGAGCAAGTCCGGCGGATTCTCGACCAGCCGTACGTGGCGCCTGGGCAGGACGTGTTCGGGTCCGAGCTACGGGAAAAGGTGGTGTGAGCGATGCGGCCTACGAGCGCCAACGTCTCGGCGACCGCAATAGGACGATTGATGTAGATCGCGGCCGGCGCCGTGATCTTGCGCTCGAGCACGGGCGAACTTTGACTAAATCTGGCGCACTTGCCGATCCGTCGTTTCGCCGTGCTTGCGTGACGGCAGCGACAGGGCATCGGAGCCTCGTCCCCGAACTGAATCGCTGTGCTTTGTTAGCATCCGCACGAATAAGAACGACACGTTGGCAGGAGCTCGTCCGATGTCGCCGCGGATCCTTTCGTTGGTCGCCGTTCTGCTGTTGGGCGGTTGCGGTGGGGGTGGTGGAAGCGAGGCGCGGCCTCCGGCCGCGACGCCGACTCCCGCTCCGCCACCCGTCGTCGAGGTCAACGGGGCGGTTCAGAAAGGGCCGTTTCTGGTCGGGTCGACGGTCCTCATCAATCTTCTAGACGAGCGCGGCCGGTCGACCCCTTCGACGATCGTTGCCGAGATTGATGACAGCATCGGTTCATTTTCATTTGTGACATCACAACGCGGACCGGTGCAGCTCGTCGCGTCGGGGTACTACTTCAGCGAGCTCACGGGCCAGGTTTCGTCCGGCGTGATCACGCTACGGGCTCTCTACGAAATCAGCGACGAGCAGGGGCAGGTCGCCTACGTCAACATCCTCACGCATCTGATCAACAAGCGTGTGCTCGAACTCTTTTCCGGCGGAAACATCGAGTTGGCAGACGCGATCGCACAAGCGGAGTCCGAGTTGCTCACCGCCTTCTCCTCCGCGCTGCCAACGTCGGGAATTGGCACGTTCTCCGGAGCTCAATATCTACTCGACGACTGGTGAGCCGAACCCGGGTGACGTGTACCTGCTTGCGCTTTCGACGGCGTTCTATAAATACTCGAGCGACAAGGCCAAGGAGTTCGGCACGGCTACCGACGCGGAGCTGACCCTGGTTCTCAACAGGTTGTCGGACGATCTCCAAGACGATGGCCGAATTCAGACGCCGAATTTCATGACCGACTTCATCCGTGCTGTTCGCATGTTGAGCCCGGAGACCATCATCAGCAATTTGCGAAGCAGAAGTCTCGTCGACTATCCGCGAGGCCTCGATGTCCCCGATATCTCCGTATTCCTGGGTCTGTGCGCGGGCGATCTCGAATGCCCGTGGCGGGCGGGCGCGCCGAAGGCCATTGCCCTGGGGAGTGGCCGCTGCCTACGACGGCAAGGTCTACGTTTTCGGCACGCAGTATGTGGTGAGCCCAGCCGTTGACGGCACGCTCCATAGACATAGTTTCGAGTACGATCCCGCGAGAAACGAGTGGAGGCAAATCGCTTCGATGCCTGTTGATGGGGCCGTGGTGGCAGCCGTCATCGGCGACAAGATCTACGTCGTCGTCAGCTATGACAAAAGTTTGCTCGAGTACACGCCGGCCACGGATCAGTGGCGCCAGTTGGCGCCAAGGCCGTCAAACACGCCGCCGTACGCATTCACGGGCGCTGCGGTCGGCGGCAAGATCTACCTCATCGGAGGTGACCTGCCGGGGCCGACAGAGTTTTCCGGTCCCGTTTTCAACGATGCCCTGGACGTCTATGACCCCGTAACCAACACATGGTCGAGGGGCCGTGCGACGCCCATGCCGGTTTCAATATGGTCGAAGAACGCCTGCGTCATACGACGGCGAGATTTATATTTTCGGCGGGACCACGGTCGTCGGCGGGTTTCCCGAAACCTTCGTGTGGAGTTACAACCCCTCTCAGGACTTGTGGTCGGCGAAAACGCCGATGACGGCGTCTCGCCAGGGATTCACTTGCGCCGAAGCTGGCGGTGAGATTTATCTGCTTGGCGGACACGGCCCCGATAGGCGGGCGACCGATGTGGTCGAGCGATTCAATCCGCTGCTGCAGACGTGGTCGTCACCCACGCGGCTTCCGACGGCTCGATCGAGCCTGAGTGCAGTGGCGATCGGCAATCGGATATTTCTCACCGGCGGTATAGCGACCAACCCGACTACATCGAGATCTTGGATACCGACGCTCTCTAAGGTGCCGGTGACCGGGCGTGCCGGCCGGGTCAACGCACCGGCGGGCGCCTTGAGGCTAGTTCAGTCGTAAGTCATGGCAGGACCGCGAGGCCGTATCTTGCGTCTCCCCGCGACTATCATAGCCAGACACGGAGCTACGACATGAAGAACGTGTCGGTCTTGGTGGCGTTTCTGACAGTTGCGCAAATCGCGGATGCTCAGGAAGGGCGGGGATACCTGGGATTTTCGGTCGGTGCCTTCGACTACGAGGAAGTGGACGACGACCTTGAACTGACGATCGCAGATACCACGACTACGTTTCGCTTTATCGGCGGTTATCAGTTTAGTGACAAGTTTGCCGCGGAGGGCGGATGGGCGGTTACAGGAGATTTCAAAGAAACCGCCACGGTGTTCGTCCCCGTGTTCGGACCGGTGACCGTGGACTTGAAGGCCGATTTCCGCATTCTTACTCTCCGAGCGCTCTGGATGCTGCCGCTTGACAAAGTAAGTCTGATCGGCGGCGTTGGCTACTATGACGCCACCGTTAATGGTTCCTGCTCGTTACAAGGTTTCGGTGAATTCGTGGATCTAGATGACAGCGGCCGCGGTGTGGCAATCGTCGGTGGCATTCAGTTTTATCTCGAACCAGTGAGCGTTCGCGGCGAGTTTGAATGGCTCGACGCGGACAGCGATGTCGAAGCGTGGAACGCCACCGTCGGCGTTCTGTTTCGTCTGTAGTCTAAGCTCATGGCCCTTCTCGGCCATTCATGCCAGACCTTCGCTGTCCTCCGCCACGTTTTGCTCGTGCTGCTCGGGCTGTCTGTCTATCTGGCCCTCTCGTTAGTCTTAGGCGCACTACTGACGTTCCCCGTTTACGTCGCGTTGGTTGACGGCGGCCAGGTGGCATTTGACTCCGTGTTGCGCCGGGTCTTCGCTTTGAGTGCGCTCGTTTTGCTGCCCGTCTACCTAGCGAGCGCTGACAGCAGAGATCGCAATGCGCTCGGCTTCGCGTGCTCGCCGCGGACTTGCGCTCGCGCCTCCTTCACCGGCTTCGGTCTCGGCGTCGTCGCAGTAATGCCCTTGCTAGTAGCGTTTTTTGTGCTCGGCATACGGACTCCCACACTCCCGTTAACGCATTCTGAAGTTGTCCTTTACGCGGCGTTCGCGCTGCTCGCTGCCGCAATCATCGGCGTTCTCGAGGAAGCCTGACTCTCGCGGCGCGCTACTGGGCGCGTTGCGGCCGTTGCCTGCATGGGTAGCGGTCTCGCTCGTGAGTCTCATTTATGCCGCAGGACATTTTATCGGCGGCCCGATTCACGCGGATGAGGTACGTTGGTATAGCGGCCTCTCGAGCATCGGCCGCAGCGAGCCGCGACTGGACGCGTTCCTCGCCTTGGTTGCTGCGGGTTTGCTGCTCGGAGCGATGCGTTGCCGTTTCGGAAATGTCGCGCTCGGCGCAGGGTTTCACACGGCGTGGGTTTGGCTCATGCAAATAAACCGCGAATACAGCGACGCTGACTCGAGCAGTCCACTATTGTTTCTCCAGGGATCCTTCGGCGGCACTATGGGGTACCTCGGGCTTGCGTGGATCGCACTTCTGGGAGCTACGTGGTTCATCTGGGCACGGCTCGCCGCAGCTAAGGCTACCCACTCGTAGCGAGGGTCTGACGGACCGCAAAGAGCCCAAATCTCGGCGACGCGCTCGATGCCGCTCTCCGATGTTAAAGAAGGGTCGGCCGCGCGTCTTGGTTCGACGCGGCCGACCGCTGCCGGGACTAACCAGCGTCGACTCGTAGCTCGTTGCGGACTTGCTTCACGTCGCGCGTGTTCTTCGCGAGCTGCTCGGCGAGTTGTTTCTCCTGCGCCGAGCCGACGACGCCGCGACAACGTGACGACGTCGTCTTCAGTGTCGACGTTGATGTCGCGTGCGCGAATGTTTTTGTTGCTGATGAGACCTGCCTTCACGGCTGCCGAGGTCGTCGCATCATTCACCGATTGGCCGAACGAGCGCCGCTCATTGGCGGCGACGTCGCGGTCGACGTCCGCGTGCGCTGCCGGGGACTCGCCGGCGACGCGCAGCCGGTTCTCGACGCTGGCGACGCCTTTCAATCCCTTCGCGATCTCGCCGGCGAGGTCGCGATCGATGTCGCTTTCCACGGTACCGGTCAGGGTCACAATGCCGTTTCGAACTTCCGTATCGATGGCGGCCGCACTCAGATGGTCATTGAAAATGTACGTGCCTTCGAGACGGCCGTCGATCCAGGCGTCTTCAGCGGCTTGCTGGAAATCGCGATCGCCGGATGCAGGCTGTTGACCCCAAGCGAGCGAGGCCGTCATCAAAGCGGCAACCACTTACAGAGCTTGGTGACGTGCTTTTTGCATGTCGTCCTCCTGTTTTCTGCCTCCGGCACAAACGCTGCAAACCACGTGCCATCAACCGATATTCTTCGTAGCGACACATGCTTACGCGAGCGCAAATCAGCGAGACGTAGTCGATCCGCGAAGCGGCGCAATGACACAAGTGGACGATCTTCCAGCCCTTAAATGCGGGCTTGAGTAAAAACGCATGGCTCAGAGTCTGACCTTCTCGCTGGCATGGCTATTGCAGCCATGTTCGCAGTCTACGTGCGGGGAGCGTATGCAATCAGCATCTGCGACTGTGCCGTTTCCGGATCGCCGAGAACGGTCTTCCGGTGACTTGACTCGCCGCATACTGACAGTCGACATCGGCGGCTCGAACGTCAAGGTCCTCGTGAGTGGTGAAGCAGAGCCGCGGAGACGTCGTTCGGGAAGGACGCTAACACCGTCGAAACTGATCGAAATAGTCCGCGAGCTTGCCGATGATTGGGAATACGATGCCGTTTCGATCGGCTATCCCGGGTTGGTCGGCAAGGACGGACCCAGCTCCGAGCCGGGTAATCTAGGACCCGGCTGGGTCGGTTTCGACTTTCGCGCCGCGCTCGATCGGCCTGTTCGGATGATGAACGATGCGGCGATGCAAGCGCTCGGCAGCTACGAAGGCGGCTCGATGTTGTATCTGGGGTTGGGCTCCGGACTCGGTTCAGCGTTAATCGTGAATGGCACGATCATCGCCTTGGAGCTCGGATCCCTCGGTTATGAACGCGAGCAGACACTCGGCGACGTGTTGGGGAATGTCGGTCTTGAGCGGCTCGGAAAACGGGTGTGGCGAAAAATCGTGGCCGAAACTGCGCTGACGATGATGAAAGCGTTTCTCGTCCAGAGTGTCGTGCTTGGCGGTGGAAACGCCAAGAAACTGAAGCAGGATCTACCGCCTTGTATCAGGCTTGGCCACAACTTGACGGCCTTCCGCGGCGGATTTCGCCTATGGAGCGCCAACGCGAGCGCCAGCAGCTTCAGCGGATGAAGCGGCGCCTGGACGGTGCGCACCTCAACACGCAGCCCAAGTAGTCGGACTTTCGTCTCAAGCGTGCATGACTCGGCGCGCCCGGCGTCCGGGTAAGATGCCCCTTTACACGCGCGCGCGGATGTATGCGTCGGCAACACTCGAACGTTTGGCTCGCCGCGATCGCGGCGTCTTGCACTCTTCAACCGGCCGCGGCCGACTTCCGCGAGCGGCTGCACGAGTTCGACCTCAACGACTATGCGCTCGGCGGCGGCGTCTCGATCTCCGAAAACGTGTATGTCGGCGCTTCCGATGGGAGCACTTACTACCCCGTGCTGGCGCAGCTCGAGCCTGCGGCGTTCAGCGACGACTTGTTTTTCAGCCGCGACGGCGGCTAGGGGTGCGGTGGTTGCCTTCGCCGCGTTGGGAGATCGGCGGCTTGGCGCGCGTGCAGACGCTCGGCTTCGTCGCGGGCGACTCGCCGGCGCTCGCGGAGATGCCGGATCGGCCTCCGACCTTGGAGGTCGGCGCCACGGTCGGTTGGCGCGGCGCGGGCGTTCACATCGACTGGTCGTCATTCGCCGACGCGTTTCGCCATCAGACCGGCGCGAGCCATTTGCTCAGGCTGTCCTGGCCGAGGCGTCTGGAACGGGGCTACGTGATCCCCGAGCTTGGCCTACGCAGTTACACCCGCAGCTTCGTCGACTATTACTACGGTGTGGGACCGGTCGCGGCCACGCCGGCTCGTCCCGCGTACGACGGCGCCCGGGCCACCGGGTGGTCGGCGGCTGTCGCGTGGGGCATGCGCGTGAAGAGCGCGTGGTTGCTGACGGGCAAGCTCGGCATTGAAGACTACGGCAGCGGCATATCCGCTAGCCCGATAGTCGACGACAGCGATCGCAGCTTTCTCTCGCTCCAGATCTCCTACGACCAGCCGCTGTTCAGAGCGCCCGGAGAGCCGGCGTTCCGTTCTCGCGGCGCGGGGCCCGGCGTCGAGTTGCTCTTGGGTTTGGCCGATGTAGACGCCGAGTCGTGGCTCACGGGCTCGGATTCCGGGGAGTCGGGCGGCGCCGACTCCGAGCTCGTGTACCTGGACGCGGCGTTTCGTTTTCCCGCCTCATTTGATCGAGGTGGGTTTGTTCAACGCGCTGCACGACGCGCGGCGGCGGCCGACGCAAAGCCAGCGGGCGGAGCTCCGAGACATCAACGTCGGCTATGCTTTTGCGCTGCTCGACGACGCGCAAAAGTCGGTAGACGTCGATGCAGCTTCGACGTTTCCGAACTGTCGATCGACTTCGCGGCCCCCGAGGCAGCGGAGGTGTCGCGGAAGTCCAAGTTTCCGTTGCCGTATTTGGGCATTGCCGCCGAAGCGCGGTTCGAGCGCAAGCTCACCGCAAACGCCCGGGCGCAATGGTTCCTGCTCGACTATGACGGTTACTCAGGCTACCGGCTGTTCTTCACGGCGGGCGTGTCACACAGGACGTTCCGCCGCGTCGCGTTCGGGCTCGCATACGTGTTCAATCGGCTGTCGCTCGAGTCAGACGAGGGCGCCGGTGGCCGGCTCGATTTCGACTATCGTGCCGATGCTGACGGTGTCCGGTTTCTTTTGACCGGTCCGGAGGGTGCCCGGGATATGCTTAGCCGCGCATGAGCCGCTCCCAGTTCGGCGGCCACCTCCGCCGCGGACGACGAGAGTGATAGGATCGGTGCTGATCACAATTGCGGGGGCGCACAAATGATCAAGAGACTTTGGGATCTGTCGTCTTGGGTGTGTCGCTGACGCTGAGTAGCTCGTTGCAGGCTCATCATTCCGTCGCGGGGGCGTACGACTTTCAAAGGAGGCGATGATTGCCGGGTCGTCTTCGGCGTTCCGCCTCGTGAATCCGCACTCGTCGCTGAAGCTCGATGTCAAGACAACGATGGCTCGACCACCGAGTGGACGTTCACCGGCGGTAGCGTGACCGTGCTCGCGAACTTGCGGATTGGTAAAGAGGGGCCGAACGCACTTGAGCCCGGAGACAACATCACCGTCACGTACACGCCGGCGCGGGACGGCAAGAGCCCGGTGGGAGTCTTAAGGGCGATTATGTTCGCCGACGGGCACACGGTGCAGATGCGTCGCCTCGACGACCAAGAAAAAGAGTAGCGACTCGCTACCCTAGCAATTCGCCAAGGGGGGCTACATGAAGCACTGGAAGAAGTGTCCGTTGGGCAAGTGTCGCGCTCGGAATCGCGCTCACGATCGGCGGGCCGCTGACGGCCACTGCGCAGGCTCCGCTCGGGTCGTCGACACAAGAACCATACACACCGGCGGCGGACGCTAAGGACCTAAAGGCCGTGCTCTTCAACTGGATGCGGAACATGGGCATGTTGAAGGGCCATGACGAGCGCGACATGGTCGCCTCGCTCGAATATCAGGGGACCGGTACCTTTCAGCTGGACGGCGAGCCCTGCACGCTGACGAAATATCGTGCGAGCACCAACTACCAGACACCCAGTCAGCGGATTCAGTACACCTGCACGCGGCGGAGCGGGCAAACGGTCTCGAACATCGAGGTGGTCAGCGGACTGTATGCCTGGGACGAAGACACCCCTGGTGCGCAGATCGGCCCCACCAAGGGCAAGGTCACGCCGATGGCGAGCGCCGTGCAAGAGCGGCTCATCCGTATTTGGGCAAGTCCCCAGGGCGCAGCCAAGGCGGCGGTCGCGGGGACGACGGAAACTTTCTGGTTGGGAGCGAACCCCGGCACTTTGTTCGAGGACGGTGTTTCGAAGGTGCGCGAGACGTCGCTGAAGTGGGAGGGTAGCACCCCGTGCTCACGTTCCCGCTGCCCGGCGTCCCGGGAGCTACTGCCACTGCCACGCTCGATTCGAAGTACATGACCGAAAGCGTGGTGGTGAGGCAAGGAGCGACCGCCACGGAGTTCACCTACGGCGACTATCAAGACTGGAACAATCCGCTGAACAAGATCGAGGTGTTCTACGCCGGCCAATTGCTCGAGCGTAAGAGCGGCGTGGTCGTCCGCGATTTGACGACGGCAGTGACGGAGACCGGTAGTGTATGTGGTGGCGCCCGTGCCGGCAAGCGTCATGTCGGCGATCAAACCGAGCGCGCAGCTCCCGCGTGGGGTCATCGCTAAGGTGACACCCCCAGTAGACAAATCGGTTCCGACCCCGCGGTTGGACGGGAAGCCCGATCTGACGGGCGGCTGGACCCATACCGATTGGATCGGGAACTACCAAAACGGAGGGGGGCGCCGCTGCGGTCCGACGCAAGACGACGAGTGCAACCGGCAAGTCAACCAGACCGAGGACTTCGAGCTCTACTCGCCCTCGCGCTTCGGCGGATTGAATCGGCCGCTTTATAAGCCGGAGCACTGGGACAAGGTTTAGCAGCTCGACATGTGGACGAACAAAGAAGATCCCGTCATGACCTGCCAACCGCTGGGAATCCCACGTCAGGGCCCGCCCCGGCGCATCTTCCAGTCGGAGCGCGACATCGTCTTTCTCTATTTTGGAGGCGATGCGGGCGGTGGATACGGTGAGTACCGCGTGATCCCGACCGATGGTCGTCCGCACAGCGAAGAGGCGGAGTACAACATCACGTACTTGGGGGAATCCGTAGGACGCTGGGAGGGCGACACGCTGGTGCTTGACTCGATAGGCTTTACCGATCGGACCTGGCTTGGGCGGGGAGGTTTCTTCCCTACCGATCGGATGCACGTTGTGGAGCGGTTCACTCGTCAGGGTAATGCCGTCCTTTATGACGTGACCGTCGAGGACCCCGAGGTGTTGGTGGAGCCGTGGGTGTTGCCGACACGGACGCTGGTGCCCAACCCGAATCCCGACGGCGGGATTCTGCGAGAACGAGGTAACTGCGAGATTTACGAAGACATCGCTGAGACCAACCAGATTCGGCACTAGACGTGGTGCGCCCGGCGCGCGGTTCGGGGGGGGGGGGAGTAACCTACAGGCCATTCCGTCGCTGGAGCACGTCGCGATGTCCTAACGGAGCCTACTCGCGAGCGGGGGAGGGGGGGGAGGGGGGGGGGGAGGGGGGGGGTTTGCTGCGCGCATACGATCTCCCGCAGCATCGGCGCGGACGGTTTTCGTTTGGATTCGCAGGCGTGGAGCGGGGGAGCTGTGCATGCCTAAGATCGACATTGCCGCCGTCCCCGCTCGTAATGGTTCGGGCTATCCGCCGCCGTTCGATGCGCCTTGTGCAGCACGCACGCGGCGCGCTTGGGCGACGCGGGCGGGCTTGGCGATTTCGGCGTCAATCTGATGACCTTGCCGCCCGGCGGTTGGTCCAGCCAGCGCCACTGGCACAGCCACGAGGACGAGTTCGTCTATGTGCTTGGAGGCGAAGTGACGCTAATCGAAGACGACGGCGAGACGGTGTTGCCCGCCGGCGATTGTGCACGTTTCCGAAAGACACCGGCAATGGCCATCACCGATCAACAAATCTTCCGCGATGGCCGTTTACCTGGAGGTGGGCTCGCGCAATCCGCACGACCTCACCACCTGCTCCGATATCGACATGATGAGTTCCACCGCCGAAGGCCGGTTCGTGCTTAAGGATGGCAGGGGACCTCTACCAAAAGCTTGGCGCCGGAGTGGAGGAGCGGCTCGTGGCCTCAGATCAGCCCAAGTTCCCCAACAGCTGGTCGGCGGACGGCCGTTTCCTGCTGTATGCCAGCCTCGACCCGCAGACGGACGGCGACCTTTGGGTCCGGCCAATGCTGGGGGATCCTACGCCGTGGGTGTTCCTGAGGGACCCCCCTTTCGAGAGGTCTGGGGCATGTTCTCGCCGGACGGCCGGCGGGTCGCCACCGACCGGACGAAACGGGGCGGGACGAAATCTACGTGCGGCCGTTCGTCCCGCCCAGCGCGGCGGGTTCGGTAACAGCTGAGGGCAAGTGGCAAGTGTCCACGGCCGGCGGCACCCATCCCGCCTGGCGGCCCGACGGTAAAGAGCTGTACTACCTCGACCCGGCGGGCGCGGTGAAGGATGCGGCGTCGATGGCGGCCACCGGCGGGCGACGCCGGCGGCCAGCCCGTGATGCTCTTTCCCACGAGCATCTTCGGCGCCGGCGTGGACGCTCAGGGAGTCGGCAGTTCGACGTCGCTCCCGACGGGCGCTTCCTCGTCAACACGCAGCTGGATAGCGGCGACGACCCTCGATTACGCTGCTCCAAAACTGGAACCCCGAGGCAACACAATGACGCGGATAGGCACTTCTACCGATAGCGCACATTCCCCTGCATCGTCCGCGCCAAGTTCGCCGGAGTCTGGAAAGCACGCAAGGTGAACGAGTCAGACTGGGAGGCGAACCTCGCTATCATCACGACCGACGCCGCAGCATCGCTGATTAGATCCATGATCGGATGCCGCTTGTCATCCACCCGCGAAGCAATGCGGCGTGGATTGACCCCTCGACCGACGATTCTGCGAGTCTGCTCTCGCCGTTTGATGACGGACGCAGGGAGCCTCACCCGGTATTGCCGTCGACCGAGCCGGCCGCCTAACCGCAACCGTTCACGAGAAGCCGCGTTCCGCGCCTCGGATCAAACCGGATGCCGCACTTGGCGAGTTCGCCCCATCTTCCGACCCGGGGCGCTCACCAGTACCAGCAAACGAAGCTGTAGCGCTTGCCGCGCGTCGCTTCCGTCACGCCGTGCGGATACATGAACAGCGACGGAAAAAGGCAGATATCGCCGACGCCCAGCGGCATTTTGTATCCGTCCCAGAAGTACAGATGCGCCCCCTCGTAGCCCTCGTTCAGATTTCCGATCATGGAGAACACCGGGATGCCCTTGTGCACGCCGTCGAACAAGCTGTGTATGTGGTCGTGGTGCTGTCGCATGATCTGCCCGGGGAATACCGGTTGAATCGAATGGCACTGAATCTGCGTGCGATCGGCTGCGTGAGCTCGGCTGGAAAGGAGAACTTCGCGCTGTAGGCCCTGCCGGCCTGCGCAACCCAGGGCGTCAGCAGCTCAAAGTGTTCGGTAGTGCATTCCTGGACGTCCAGTTCCATCGTCTCATGAGTGACGAACTTGTCCTGCACGTTGCCGTACCAGCCGTGCTCTACGCCACTCGCGCGGCTCGATTTCGGAGACGATCTTGCTGCAAAAGGTCACGCGGAATTGGCCTCTCTGACGTGAATGAAATCCTTCAGCGCCGAATCAGGCTTGTTCATGGCTGCGGGACCCGCCGTGTCCGCTGAGTTCATCGGACTGTATTCATTGACTTACCAGACCTCTGACAATAGGCTGTTTTTTTCTTAAATCTACAAACTTGCGACGAGGCGTCAGTCGCATGTCAAAGCCCTCGCGCTTAAGACCTTCGCGGAGGCCACAGTGCGGCCGACAGGGTTCGCATTCGGCCCATTGTCCTTTTGTGTGCAGGCCGTCACCTGCGACTTTTCCAGTCGAGCTTCCTTGGGAAACACGCTCATGCGCCGCCGAGCGTAAACCTGCGCATTGCGTGTTCGTGGTCGCCGGGTTTGCGCTCAGTGCCTGTGAACCTCATCAGGATCTCAGGGCGACGCTATCGGGATTCTGCGTTGATTGTCACAACGACGCCGAGCGTACCGCCGAGCTGACATTCGAGTCGCGCCGTCTCTGTCCAACGTGGCCGCGGATGCCGCGGTCTGGGAAAAGTCGGTACCAAGTTCGCACGGGCACCATGCCGCCTTCCGACGAGCCTCAGCCGAGCGCCGAGGACCGTAGCGCCTTGGCGGCGTGGTTGGAAACCTCGCTCGACGATGCGGCGGCCGCGAATCCGAATCCGGGTCGCACCGAGACGTTCCGTCGTCTCAATCGCACTGAGTACCAGAACGCCATCAGGGACCTTCTGGCGCTCGACATCGACGCGACGGCGCTCCTGCCCCCCGATGAGAGCGGCTACGGTTTCGACAATGTCAACGTCGGCGATCTCTCTCCGGCGCTGCTTGACCGATACATCGCCGCGGCGCAGAAGATCAGCCGGCTAGCGGTTGGCAGCACCCAGGCGTCACTGCAGAGCGACGTCATTAGCGTGCCACCCGACGCCACGCGAGGAAGAGCACGTGGCCGGCCTGCCGATTGGTAAAATGCGTGGTGGGCTGTCGACTCCGTACACTTTCGCGCAGGACGGCGAGTACGACATTCAAGATCCGGCTCTCGCGCAATCGGAACGGGAACATCGGTGGGCTCACAGCGATGGCCGTCCACACGCTGCAAGTGCTCCTCGAGCAGGAGGCCGGCTGCGACGTTTCGCGATCGAGCTGCCCGGAGATGGCGACGACACGCTCACGGATAGCCAGCTGATCGCGCGGGTGCCAGTGACGGCCGGCTTGCATGACGTGGGCGTCAGCGTTCTATCGCACTGCGCCCGTGCAGCCCGACTACATCCTGCTGCTGCATCCACATCGGCACCTGTCCACCCCATTGCCGGCGTCGAACGCCGGTCCGGGCGGCAGACCAGCCGACCGTCAGCCGCGTTGCTCATCGGTGGGCCGTTTTCAAACCGACGGGTCCCGGTGATGAGCCAAGCCGCCGCCGGATCCTGACGTGTCGCTCCGGCGACGCCGGTAACCCGGGAGACATCGTGTGCTCCGCTCGACATCCTGGCTCACGCTGGCGCGCCGCGCGGCCACCGTTGTCAAATGCCACTGATGCCGATCGGCGCCTCCTCATGGAGGTCTATTCGGATCCGCCGGACTGGGGGGCGGAGATTTCGAGGCCGGGGATTGAAATGGCGTTGCGGCGCGTGCTGACGAGCCCGGCATTCCTGTTTCATATCGAGACCGAACCGGTCCCGCGCCGCTGCCGGGCCGAAGGCCTACCGGATCAGCGACCTGGAGCTCGCATCGCGTCTCTCGTTCCTGTTGTGGAGCAGCATCCCGGACGACCGGCTGCTCGATGCGGCCGTGCTAGGCAACCAAGGACCCGAAGGTGCTGGAGCCGCGAAGTGCGCCGGATGCTCCGCGCAATTCCGGCGATCGGAGGCCGTTGACGACAAGCTTCGCAGAGCCAGTGGCTGCAGCTGCGGAAGCTGGACTCTCTCACGGCCGGAAAAGCGAGCTCACGCACAGAATCGTTGACGGTTCGCTCAAGGCGGGCGCTGCGCCGCGAGACCGAGCTCCTTCTTCGACAGCCTGGTGCGTGAGGATCGCCCGGTGAGCACGCTCTGCTCACCGCCGAATACACGTTCCTGAACGAACGCCTGGCGGAGCATTACGGCATCACCGGCGTACAGGGCAGCCATTTCCGCCGCGTCGCGCTGCCGGCCGACCAGCCCGCGCCGCGGCGTGCTGGGGGCAGGGCAGCATTCTCATGCTGACCTCGCAGGCGATTCGGACGTCGCCGGTCTTCCGCGGCAAATACGTGCTCGACACGCTGCTGCGGCGTGCCGCCGCCGGAGCCGCCGCCCGAACGTGCCGTCGCTGCCCGAAGGCAAGGAAGGCGCCGCGCCGCAGCCGACCCATGCGCGAGCGGATGCGCAAAGCACCGCTCCAATGCTGGTCTGTGCCAGCTGCCACTCGATGATCGATCCGCTCGGGTTCGGCCTGGAGAACTTCGATCCCGTGGGGCGCTGGCGCTAGACGTAGATGAAGGATTGCTCCCGGTGGACGCGTCGCGGCGGCGCTGCCCGGCGGTCGGCGAGTTCGCCGGCGTGGACGGCCTGGAGGCGGCGTTGCTGAGGCGGCCCGGAGCTGTTCGTCGGCACAGCTGACCGAAGAATTGCTGACGTTCGCGCTCGGTCGCGGCGTCGAATACTACGATGCGCCCGCGATTCGGAAAATTCGTTCGCGAGGCGCGAGTCGGACGAATACCGCTTCTCAGCGCTCATTCTTGGCGATAGTCAAGAGCGCACCGTTTCAAATGAGGAACTCGACGATGATCATCACGAAGAAGGCGCTGCCGCGACGGACGTTCCTGCGCGGGATCGAGGCGCACCCTCGCGCTGCCGCTGCTCGATGCGATGATCCCAGCGATGACGGCCATGGCGCAGACGCCGGCCAGCCGCCGGTGCGCCGGCTCGGTTTCGTATACATGCCGATGGGGTGCGACCACAGCCCGCTGGACGCCGCCGGGCACGGGCACGCTCGACGAAGTTGTCGCCGATTCTCAGCTCCGCTCGAGCCCGTCAAAGATCAAATAACGGTCATTACCAACCTGGAGTGCAGAGCTCCTATCCCGGAACCCACGACAATGGCGATTGTCGGCTTCCTGAGCGCGCTACGCCAAACATACGGAGGGCTCGGACTACTACCTCGGCACGACCGTCGACCAGCTCGCGGCAAAACAAATAGGTCAAGACACTCAGCTGCCGTCGCTCGAGCTATCCATGGACAGGGACCCGCTCGCCGGCGTGTGCAACAACGGCTACGCCTGCGTCTACATGAATTGTCTTTCCTGGTCTTCGCCTACGACGCCGCTGCCCGCCGAAGCGCATCCGCGCAACGTGTTCGAGCGCCTGTTCGGCGAAGGCGGAAGCCTCGAAGAGCGGCAAGCGGCGCTCGCGCGCCGGGCCAGCCTGCTTGATTCGTTCAATGACGGTATCAGCAGCCTAAGGGGTCCGTGGGGAACGCCGACCGCGCCCGGCTCGATCAGTATCTCGACAGTATCCGCGAGGTCGAGCGCCAGATTGAGCGCGCCGAAGCAGCGGCCTTGAACAACCCCACGCGCGATCTGGACCGTCCGGTGGGAGTCCCGGAGTCGTTCGCCGACCACGCGAAGCTAATGTTCGACCTGCAGCTTCCGCGTTTCAGGCGGATATCACGAGGGTCATCACCTTCCAGCTCACGCGCGAGCTCACGAATCGCACCTATCCGGAAATGGTGTGCCCGACGCACATCATCCCACGAGTCATCACGGCAACGACCCGGAAAAGCTTGCGAAGATCGCCAGGATCAACGCGTTCCATGTGTCGCTCTTCTCCGAGTTCGTTCAGAAGCTGAAGACGACGCCCGACGGTGACGGCACGCTGCTCGACAACACGGTCTACCTATATGGCAGCGGGATGGGCAACTCCAGTCTGCACGATCATGTGAACCTGCCGATTCTGGTTGCGGGCGGCGCCGCGGTCGGCATGAAGGGTGGGCGGCACATCCGCTACGAGAAGGGCAAGTCGTTGGCGAATCTCCACCTCACGCTCTTGGACAGGATGGGCGTTAATCTCGATAAGTTCGGCGACAGCGACGGCAAGGTCGAGAACCTCTTCGAACCGGTGGCGGTATGAAACCCTTTTCCATAGCCTGCTTCTCTGTCCTGGCGTTCGGCGTGGCTGGCGCCGCCGTCGCCGCCGAGGAGGCGACGCTCGCCGACGCGGCCGAGCATGGCAATCGGGCGCGCATCGGCAAGCTGCTCGATGCCGGTACGGACGTCAACGCCCCACAGGTCGATGGCACGACCGCCCTGCACTGGGCGGTGTATCGCGACGATGCCGAGACGGCAGCTCTGTTGGTGCGCGCGGGCGCCGACGCAACGCGGAGAACAGCTATGGCGTGCCGCCGCTATCTCTCGCCGCGACGAACGGCAGCACGAACATCGTGACATTCCTGCTCGACGCCGGCGCCGACGCGAATGCGGCTCTGCGCAGCGGCGAAACCGTTCTCATGACGGCGGCGCGCACGGGCAGCCTCGGCGCGGTGCAAGTGCTCCTGGCCAAGGGCGCCGACCCAACGCGCGTGAAGAGCGCGAGCAGACGGCCCTCATGTGGGCCGCGGCCGAAGGACACGCCGCGGTCGCGGCTGCCCTGCTCGAAGCCGGCGCCGACATGCACGCGAAGCTCGAGTCCGGGTTCACGTCCATATTCTTCGCCGCGCGCGAGGGCCACATCGATGTCGTGCGTACGCTTCTTGAGGCCGGGGCGGATGTGAATGAGCTTTTGGAGCGCGTTAGAATGTGGGCCGGTCCTTCGGGCAACAACGCGAGCTACCGGCCCGTCGACGAGGGCATGGGCCTGCTGCTGCTCGCGGTCCGTAACGGTCACTTCAGCTCGCCGTCGAGCTCGTGAAAGCGGGCGCCGATCCGAATGACCAGCGCAGCGGGTTCGCGCCGCTGCACACGATGAGCTGGGTACGAAAACCGGACAAGAGCGACAGAGGCGATCCCGCGCCGATCGGTTCGGGCAACTTGACGAGTCTGGAGTTCGTGCGAGAGCTCGTGAAGCTAGGAGCGGACGTGAACCTGCGTCTGGCCGAAGGCGCGCCACGCCAGCCGAACTCGGCGTCTTCACTCAATTCGGCAGGTGCTACACCATTTCTTCTGGCCGCCGACCGGTCGGACGTCGCCTTGATGCGCCTGCTGCTGGAGCTCGGCGCCGACCCGTTCATACCGAATCTCGACAACTCGACGGCCCTGATGGCGGCAGCTGGTCTCGGCACTACGTCCCCCGAGGAAGAGGGTGGTACAGAGCCCGAGGCGCTGGTCGCCACCCAGCTGCTGCTCGACCTGGGCGCCGACGTCAACGCGGTCAACAACAAAGGCGACACCGCCATGCACGGCGCGGCGTCCGGCGGCTTTCCGACGGTCGTGCAGTTGCTCGCCGATCGCGGCGCCGACATTCAAATCTGGAACCAAAAGAACGACCGCGGCAGCACGCCGCTGTTCATTGCCGAGGGCTATCGTGAGGGAGCGACTCGACGGTCCCCGCCGACGATCGAAGCGCTCGTGAGGCTCATGGACAGTGCCGGTGTGCCCACCGACGGGGAACGACCGGTCATGATCGACATCTACGCACGGCCGGCGGCTCCTCGCTAGCACCGCGTGAGCAAACGACTCCCGAAGCGGGGCCTATGATCTAGGCCTCCCACGCGACGTCACGCGGAGTTGTAGGACAGTACGTAAATCAAGCGCCCGTTCTCCGGGCGATCGCCGAAGCCGGGCGCTGCGTTGTGCCACTGCCACGGACGAAACAGCACGAGCCGATTGAACTTCATCTGCACGCGGCGAACGAGCTCCCACTTGCTCGCGTCGTTCGTATGCGGGTGGATCACGTCGTTCCAGAGCTTGGCCACGGTATCGAATGGCCACTTCTGCCAGTCTTCGGGGTAAACCGGCGCACGTAACGTGTCGCTCGGGCGATGCCGGAAGAAGTCCGTGCCACCCTGGGCGTGCTGGTCGAGCGTCAAGAAGAAGACGCCGGTCCAATGGCAATTGTCGATGTGGACGCCGCCCTTGCCGATCTCGTCGGCGAGGCACAACCGAAACTTCGTGTGCGCGCTGTCCGGCAGCGGAGTCACGGCATGGCCCGTGATGTTGCCGACGGTCTCGTCGAGCGCGGCAATCGGGTACTCCCGGCGCGAGTTTCGCCCCGGATACCACGGTGTCCCAGGCGGCGCCGGATACTCGGCCTGCAAGCCGAGCCGTCGCATTGCATGGGGATCGCGCAGGAAGTCGTCGATCACGTAGATCTCGTCCTCCTGTTCGTCGTTGACGTTGACGATTTTCACGTCTCCACCACCAGTAGAGTCTAAGCGTCCAACCGCCAGACTCTCTCAGGCGCACGCGTTGCGGGATGGTCGGGACAGCTGCAAAGTCGAGCCCTCGCTACCATACAGGCTCGTGGCGAGCAGCGGCGGGCGGGGACAGCTATTGACGGGTTTCGTAGGTAGAAAGTCGCATTCGGCGTCGCGTAGTTTCAGCGCAACATGAGGGGGCGTGCTAGAGCATCGAACAAGAATCAACTCATCGCAGATCGCATGGTGGATTCCACGAGGGCCTGAGGAACGGAGAAAGCCATGAAATATGTCGCCGTTATCTGTTTGTTGCTGATTGGTTGTTCCCGAACGTCGCCCACAGCTTCTTTGTCGGCGAATCCGGCCTCTGTCGAGTCGGGTCAGTGCACGACCCTCACCTGGTCGTCGACGAATGCTTCCACGGTCTCGATCGACCAGGGAGTCGGGAAAGTCGATCCCAGCGGGTCCAAGCAGGTCTGTCCCGGGAGTTCTACGCAATACACGATCACCGCAACGGGAGGATCAGGGACAGTATCCACGACGGTCAGCGTGACCGCCCTGGCCGCGAGAGTCATGACCTTCCCGGAAGCAGCGTTGTTTGAGTTTGGGAAGTCCGACCTGAAGCCGGAGGGGAAGCAGAGAATCAATGAGTACCGCGAACTGGCGAAAGAAGAGTTAGGCCGCGCCGATCACGTGATGATCACTGGCTACACCGACAACGTAGGTGAGCCAGCCTACAATTCGACGCTTTCGCAGCGGCGTGCGGAAGCGGTCCGCGATGAATTGATAAGTCTCGGGGCAGATCCCACAAAGTTTCAGGTCAGCGGTGCGGGCGAGAACAACCCGGTCGCCGATAACAGCACGGACGAGGGTCGCGCGAAGAACCGCCGCGTCGAGGTTGCAGTGATGGGCGTAGAAAAATGAGCCGGTTGCTTTCGTACCAACCTGCACCTGGCACCGAACTCTCTTGGAGTAAATGTTTCTTAGCGCGTTTTGCTCGTGACAATTGGAGGCTCACATGCGTATGACTGCGGCGTTTCTCAGTTTCGTGGCGGCGGGAGTTTTGCTTGGTTCGAATACCGCGTTGCCTCAGGGCGCGCTGCCGACCACTCTCCACGAAGAAGCCGAGATTACGGTCAACCAAGGGGCAAGCGCCGATGGGTTCCTCCGCGTCGCGATTCAGCCGCAGAACGGGGCGAAACGCGAGGCCACGATTGCAGTCACGAAAAGCATGGGCGAGAACGACATCGCCCAGAAAATCGCCGACGCGTTGCGATCCGCGGTTGGTCCGGACTACGTAGTCGATAAGACGCCGGCGAGCACGTCAAGATTCGCAAGGCACAGCGCGAGGTCGCGAGCTTCTCGGTCGAGATCACCTTCAGCGCTCCCGGGTTCTCGATCGTCCTCGACACCTGAACTGCGAGGGCGGTATGTCGCGAGCGAAGCCCGAGCGACCGACTGCAGGCGAAGCAAGCACTCGTTGCCAAGAAGTATAGAATGTCATAGGGAGCAGGTGGTCGCGATGGATTGCGTAAGTTTCAAAACAGCGTACCGATTCCAAGTATGGTTATGGCTTTCTTGCTGGCTGTCGCCGTCAGTGGTGATGGGGCAGGAATTTTCCCAGCTCTTCGTCGTAGGGGACAGTCTTTCCGACACGGGCAACGCCGCCGCTGCGAGAGATGCCGCGGTCGGCGTTTTCTCCTATGACAAGACTCTCAGTTATACCTTTGGACTATGCAGCCCGCTCGATAGCGACCTGGAGAGCTGTGGACTGGTGTTTTTTGAGAAGAGTAGGGTCAGCGATGGCCCGGTAGCGGTGGAACGTCTCAGCGAAGGCTTAAACCTTGGCCCATCCGCGCCGTCGTTTTATCTCCTCCCTCTAATCGGAATAGATCGACCGTCAGTCGGCACCAACTATGCCGTGGCGAGCGCAAAGGCGCGCGCATCCGGCTTCGAAGACCTGACGTCCCAGGTCGATGCACTATTGCTTGACCACAGTCGGCCTGATCTGCCGGCCCGAGCACTTTACCTGTTCGCCATCGGCGGCAATGACGCGCTGGATGCGCTGCAAGCCGTAGCGGCTTTCGTCACCGATGAGCCACGAACGGAATCTTCAGGCGAGATTATCGAGGCCGCTGTGGAAGCCATTGCGTTTAACGTTGAGCGATTAATCAATTCGGGCGCGCGACTACGTTCTCGTGCTCAACATGCCAAATATCGGCGCGCTCCCTGCCGTGCGTGGCGCAACGGACGGCCTGCTCCGCATACTAACCCGCCGCGCTGCCGCGCTCCTGGCTCAAGCATTCAACGCTCAGCTGTGGTGGCGCTTGAGGGAAGTTCAGCTCCGCAATCCTTCTGCGCAAGTCGAGATATTCGATCTCTACACGGCTTTCGAGGTGGAGCGGGCGCGAGCGTTTTTCTCTGGAAGGAATATTGAGGAAGGCTGCTTCGATAGCGAAAAGTATTTTGACGACGGCATTCGGACCTTCCACAGTGATTGCGCGCCCGCGGCAGAAAACCTTGCTGCTGACTTTGGCCAATTTGTATTCTGGGATGCTCTGCATCCGACGGGCCGTATTCATGCGGCTATTGGTGACGATCTGGTAGAGGCCGCGCGCGGTCTATTAGATGGCCCCTAACTGGTGAATACGATAGCGTCGAAATCGATCGCCGCGTCGGGCGAAACGCAAGCCACCCTACCACCTGCCATTCGATCGAGTGTTCGCGTTCGCCGGAGTGTAGACAGCGCGCTAGGCGAACGGATTGCCCACTTCAAGGCACGTCGGTGCCTAACGCTCAGCTTCGCGGTTTTCGCCGCTCTTTTCGTTAGGTCTGAGGCTATTGCGGGGCCGACTCTCTATGTCACCAGCGTTTTTGAGCCGACATTCGCTCACGGACGGATAGAGATAGAGCGGATAGAGATAGAGTCGATAGAGGCAGAGTGGGTTACTGCCGATTGGACAGTTCGAGAACCCGTTCGTGAAGTTGGCGGAGGGTTGCGTGGAATCGAAGTCGATGTGAGGAGCAACAGTCTTTTCTGGACCGACGTCAACAGCGATCGCATTGAACGCGTCGACCTGAATGCACCGTGGCGTGCTCCGTCCGGTGTAGTCACAACGGGTCTCTCTTTCCCGCAGGACCTAGAGCTGTCTGTATCGGCAGGCAAGCTTTTTTGGTCTGACTCAACCCTAATGCACGTGGAAACATCCAACCTAGACGGGACCGGTCGCTCGGTTCTTTTTTCTGCTCTTACAACCACGGTCGGCGTTGATGACGTCAATGGCAAGATCTACTCAGAGAACCGGTCGACGGCCGCGAGCGGATCAATTGTCCGCTCGAATTTCGATGGCACGGAATTCGAGGAAGTCATCAAGAACGTTCCCACCGCAAATGACATAGCAATTGACCCGTTAAATGAAGTCATCTATTGGACATCGTCCGCGGGGCTCGCATCCGGCAATGGCGGCGTTTACAGAGTTGACTTCGACGGAACCAATTTCGCTGAGATTTTCGTTCTGGGCTCGAATCTCGATGCCGGTGGCATCGCGCTCGACCTATCGAACGGCAAAGTGTATTGGAGCCAGGAATGGAGAGCGAACCGAGACGACATCTACCGAATGAACCTCGACGGCAGCGATCCTGAGATAGTCGCAACTGGATTTGGGGCTATTACTGACATCGATTTGGTTCCGGACCAGCGCATCTCCGTGACCATCGACATTAATCCCGGCGCCCAACACGCTGTCATGAATCCGCGCTTACAGGGTGGAGTATGGGTCGCTGTGTTATCTGACATTGATAATGCCACTGCCTTTGACCCGCTACAGATTGATATTCGGACAGTGAGATTTGGCCCTGATGGGGCCACGACGAATCGCCACCGGGTGAAGGATGTGAACAAGGATGGCGTTGCTGACCTCTTCTTGCAGTTCTGGATTCAGGATACGGGCATCCAATGCGGTGACGCAGCAGCTACGCTGACAGGTGACACGTTTGATGGTCTGCAATTCACCGGAACTGATTCGGTACAGACAGTGGGATGTCAGGGGCGCTACGGTGATGGCCGCGGTTACGGCTCATTAAGGCCGCTCGATGGACATCTACGCCACTAGGCGCGAACTTCTCACGGTGCGCCCCCCTGCACGCAATCCCATCAGCCGTGAGGGCGCACGGATGGGCGCCCCCTGCCGTAGTACGCGAGAGGTTGAGTCTCGCCACCGACCGGCACTAGGGTTAGTTCGCAGGCCGAACTCCGCCGTCGACGGAAAATAACGTGCGCGATGAAGCCGGGCTGCGACCGCTCTCTCCGCGACGGCTGCTCGGTGTGCGTTTGTGACGCGCTACCTGGCGCATGAGCCTAGTTGCTCGACACTAGGATCAGTGCTCCTCACGTGCTCCCATGAGAGACTATCTTCCTGACCTCCTTGGCGGTTTCCTCGCAACGATCGGGCGTTACCTCGGAACGATCGGGGTTCTTCTTGTGATCGGCGGAGGTTTCCTAATCCTCGTTGTCGGACCGTGGGATCTCCTTGTCTGGGCGCTGAAGGCTGACTGGCATACGACGCACGGGTTAGCTTCGCTCGCGGGCGTGGGGCTGGTGTACGTCGGCGTGCACCTGGAGAGGGTCGGCAATGATTGGGTCATGGAGGAGTCCGCGGCCAGGACACGCCGGGCGCTCGCGAACTACGAGGTGCCACCGACACCAATCTATGAGAAGGGTTTAGGGGCGCGCATCGCCGAGCAATTGAGGTCTGTCGAAGGGAATACACATAAAACCGGGCCGCATGAGCGGGCCGTGGAAGCGAGTTCTCGGGTCGACCCTCACTCGGAGTCGACCAAGAACAGTAGGTCTTCTACTTCCTCCGCGCTGTTAGAGGAGTATCAACTCGACGACTGTTATCTCCGCTGGTAGCGTAGGGGACGCGATTCGGGGGAGGGGCCGTTAGTGAACAAGCTCATCAGTATTGCGGGCGATGTGGCGGCCGTTGTCGGGATACTGCTTTGCGTGCTTTCCGTTGCGGCGCGCATATTCGGCATCTACGCAATTGCGGGCCTCGGTACGCTGGTACTGTTCACCGTGGGCATCGGCGTTATGGTTTTCGCATGTCTTGCGAAACTCCACCTGCTGACCGTGCGAACGAAGGGTGGTTGATCGCGAGGAGCGGGTGCTAACGCTCCTCCCCGACGCTCGTGCCGCCGGTCGAGCCTGCGAGCATGCGTTGGCCGGTTGCGACCATCACGATCGACTTCGCGTTCGCGAGATTGCTGCCGTCCCTTGCGAGGCTCCCTTCCACGGTCACGACGTCGTCGGTTTTCAGCGAGTCGCGTTTCCAGCCCAAGCGGAGCAGCGCGTTCGGGCCACCCATCTCGAGCGCCCAATTCACGACTGCGCCCGTTTTCTCGTCCGGCACGTCAATGTAGATAAAGATGTGTGGATTGGTCCACTCGACCTTCGTGACCTTACCGGTCAACGTGATCGGCTTCGACGCGTCGTATTGCGCGGGGAACGAGTGGTGTGCGGACGCCGGTAGCGCGGCCGCAAGCACGCTCGCGGTCAACGAAAGCACGGCAGTTCTGATGATCGTCTTCATGTGGCGTCCTCGGGCTTCAGGAGTTGGATGGGCATCGCAGCTCAGTTCCACCTTTGTGACTAATACGGAAGTCGCATGCGCTCGACGAATTGTTCATTTTCCAAACAAATTTCGTCGATTAATTCTGCGTCGACAACGATGCGCTGTTTCAGTGTGACCGTCCACGGCTTCGTATAAGCCTTTGGATCATCGACGGTGACCTGGATTTCGAGGTGTCCGAAGTCCGGGCGCCGGATTTCCTCTCGCACCTTGCCCGCTTCTGTCAGCACACTTCCATTCCAATCGATCCACGTATCGTCGCGCACTCCGATTGTGTCGATCACCAGAGTATCGCCGGACCATCTCGCCGACGAATACCCTTGCCACGAGGGGGCTGGATCTTCGGGCAATGGCCGCGCGTCCGTGAATACCTGGCGGTATCCGGCGTTCATTTCATTGAGCACCACCAAGAGATCTGGCTTGTGGACGAACTTCAGCATATGCGGTAGTCCGTACGCGCGAAGAAAGTTATCCGGCAAGCAACGGATATGGGGGTCGTCTATCGCCAGGTTGGCGGTGCGCTCCTTGACGATGGGTACAAGCCAAGATTGATAGGGCAACCCTCCCTCAAGATCGGCGCCAATGTTCGCCATCAGGGGCGAGGATGTGAGGTTACTGGCGTCACTAGGAGTGTCCTCGCCCTCCGGCGTGCGATCGGAGATCCAGATCCCGGAAAAATCGGGTTTGCCATCCGGCATCCGAGGCGTTGGCGCCACCATGTTCACGTTCCCATCGGCCTTACGCGGCACTCCCGCTGTCGGGTAGTTCAGCCACTGAGCGGCCAAAGGATCCGAAGCTAGAGACGAACCCAGAATGGCGAGAGCGACGGTGACGAGCGGTAAGTAGCGGCGATGCATTCGAAGGTCCGAGTTTGTGCGTCGAGGCAGAAGACATAGCATGGGCGCCCCTCTTTGTGGTCATCGATCCCAGTGACGTTGATCAGACTCGACCTGCAACGTGCGCGGACAAATCGATCGGCGCACCGAGCTTGCAGGATCCATTCAAAAGCAGATGGTAATTTCTAGCGCTCCTTTCCGCGAGTCGCCGAGGCTGCCGAGAGCGGTGGGCAGCGCTCCTATTCTTTATTTTTCTTTATCGCCAGGAAGTAGCCGCGGAGGGGAATTCTTCCTCGATGTCCTCGAGCTGCTCGGAGCTTTTGCGTGGTCGCTCGCGGTGCTACGCTGGGACGACAGTTGTTCCGTTTTTTCTTGTGGCTGCGTGACGGCAACCTGGTGCCGATAACAATTGCGGAGGGGGCCGGAATGATTAAGCGAACTTTGGGCTGTGTCGTCTTGGGCGCGTGGCTGATGGCCGGTGGTTCGTTGCAGGCTCATCATTCCGTCGCGGGGGCATACTCACTAGGAAAGGAAGCGATGATATCTGGGTCGTTCACGGCTTTTAGGCTTGTGAATCCCCACTCGTCGATGAAAATCGATGTCAAGAACTCGGATGGCTCGGCAACGGAGTGGACGTTCACCGGCGGCAGCGTCAACACCCTCTCGAGGTTCGGGATCGGTAGAGAGGGACCGAATGCGCTCCACCCCGGGGACGATGTCACCGTCACATACGTGCCGGCGTCGGACGGCAAAAGTCCGATCGGGCTTTTGGTAGCGGTTACGTGGCCAGACGGGCACACGGTCGTGTTCCGTCGCGCTGAGGACGACGATTAGACGGCAGCGGACAGCATGATCAGACGGCCGTGATGCAGTGATTAGGCAACCTGGGGGTGCCGCAATGGACTTTCGACGAAGAGTAAATTTGGCAAGAGTCGCGCTCGGGATCGTTCTCACGATCGGCGGGCCGTTGACGGTCAATGCACAGAATGCTGGCGGGGAGCGTGAGCCCTACACACCTGCGCCAGACGCCAAGGATCTGAAGGCGGTGCTGTTCAACTGGATGTGGCACATGGGCATGCTGAAGGGCGAGGACGAACGCGACATGGTCTGCGTCGCTCGAGTATCAGGGGACGGGCACGCTTCAGGTGGAGGGGCAGCCCTGCACGCTGACGAAGTATCGTGCGAGTACCTACTACCCCACGTCGACTCAGCGCATTCAGTACACGTGCACCCGCGCCACCGGACAAACGTACTCGAACATCGAGGTCGTCAGCGGGCTGTACGCCTGGGACGAAGACGTTCCCGGCGCGCAAATCGGTCCGCAGAAAGGCAATGTCACCCCGAAGGCGAATGCCGTGCAGGAGCGGCTCATCCGCATTTGGGCGAGCCCGCAGGGCGCGGCGAAAGCCGCGCTGGCGGGGACAACGGAGACATTCTGGTTGGGACCCAACCCGGGCACTCTTTTCGAGGACGGTCTCGCGAAGGTGCGCAATACGTCCGTGTCGTGGGAGGCGGGTAAGCCGGTCGTGACGTTTCCTCTTCCGAGCGTTCCGGGAGCGACCGCGACAGCCACGCTGGATGAGAAGTACATGACCGAGCGCGTGGTGGTGAAGCAAGGGTCGACAACCACGGAGTTCACCTACGGCGACTATCGAGACTGGAACAATCCGCTGCACCCGATCGAGGTGTTTTACGCCGGCAAGATGGCGGAGCGTCGGAACGGTGCGGCCGTCCGCGACCTGACGACGACAGTGACCGAAACAGGCAACGTGTATGTGGTTGCGCCGGTGCCGGCAAGCGTCACGTCGGCGATCAAACCGACGGGGCAGCTTCCCGTCGGCGTTGTCGCCAAGGCGCATCCCCCAGCCGACAAATCGGCGCCCACGCCGCGATTAGCCGGCAAGCCCGACATGACGGGCATGTGGTCCCACACCGACTGGATTGGTCGCTACGGGCGGCGCCGATGCGGTCCGACGCAGAACGAGGATTGCAGCCGGCAAGTCAATCAGACTGAAGATTTCGCGCTGTACTCGCCCTCGCGGTTCGGGAGTTTCAATCGTCCACTGTATAAGCCGGAGTACTGGGACAAAGTCCAGGAGCTCGACATGTGGACGAACAAGGAAGATCCCGTCATGACCTGCCAGCCGCTGGGCCTCCCGCGGCAGGGCCCGCCCCGACGCATCTACCAGACGGAAAGGGATATTACGTTCCTCTACAACCAATATGCCGATGCCGGCGGCGGACTTGGGGAATTTCGCGTAATCCCGACTGATGGCCGCAATCACCGCCCGGAGGCCGAGTTCGATGCCAAGTATTATGGAGATACCGTCGGACACTGGGAGGGCGACACGTTGGTGCTCGACTCGATAGGGTTCACCGACAGAACCTGGTTCGGGCGCGGCGGTTTCTTCCATACATCGAGCATGCATGTCGTGGAGCGATTCACGCGTCAGGGCAATACGATCCTGTACGAAGTCACGGTCGAGGACCCCGAGGTGCTCGTGGAGCCGTGGGTGTTGGCGCCGCGAACGCTCGTGCCCAACGCGAATCCGGACGCCGGACTTCTGCCGGAGCGAGGTCATTGCGAGGTCTACGAAGACGTGGCTGAAGTCAACCAGATTCGGCACTAGAAGGGACCACGAGCAACCCCCCGTAGCTCAAGTGCTGGGCCGGGGGGTTCTTGTGCGCGAAGCATGACGGCTCGCTCGAAAGGTTTTTCACCGCCTTCCATAGGCTGACATCGTAGCCAGCAGACCTGCCTAGCCCGACGATCTCGTCGGGTCAAATCCGACCACAGGTGTCATATTTAGGTAGCGATACTCCCTCGATCCGTGCTCGTCACGAGTAGGATCGCGGAAGCATCACTCGCTCGGAGGGATGTCATGACCAACGGTGTCCGTCCCATGAATCCGCTCGGACCGCTCGCGGGCCAGGTGGCGGTGGTCGCCGGCGCCACGCGCGGCGCCGGTCGCGGCATCGCACGCGCGCTCGGAGAAGCCGGCGCGATCGTCTACTGCACGGGCCGCAGCTCCACCGGCCGGCCGTCGCCGTATGCTCGACCCGAGACGATCGACGAGACCGCGGAGCTGATCGCCGCCGCGGGCGGCACGGCGGTCCCCGTGCGCGTCGATCACACGATCGAGGCCGAGGTGGAGGCGCTCTTCGCGCGTATCGACCGCGAGCACGGCCGCGTGGACGTCCTCGCCGACAGCGTAGCGGGCGAGGATCCGCTGATGAACGACTGGGGCGCGTTCTGGGAGCTGGACATGAGCAGGGCTGAAGCGCTCCTGCGGCAGGCGCTCCTCTCGCGCCTTCTCACGGCTCATCACGCGGCGCGGCTGATGGTTCGGCGTCGACGCGGCCTCATCGTCGAGCTGACGGAGCACGATCTGCTCGGCGCGAGCGGCAACGTGCTCACGCAGCTCGCACGCACATCGCATAAGGTGCTCGTCACGATCCTCGCATCCGAGCTGCGGCCCCACGGTGTGGCGGCCGTGGCGCTCACACCGGGGTTCCTCCGCTCGGAGCGCATGCTCGAGAACTTCGGCGTGACTGAGGCCAACTGGCGCGACGGAGGGGCGAAGGACAGCAATTTTCTCGAATCGGAGTCGCCGCTGTTCGTTGGCCGCGCGGTCGCTGCGCTCGCGCGAGATCCCGACGTCATGGCGCGTTCCGGACACCTGTTCAGCTCGTGGGCGCTCGCGCGCGAGTTCGGTTTCACGGATGCCGATGGACGACGCCCGGATTGGGGCGCGCTGACACCGGACTTCTCGACGGTGCCGGCGCCTCTGTGCGGAATGATTCTCGACGGTATGGAGTTCCAGCGTGACTGGCTGAAGGTGCTGTCGGACCGGACAGCCCGCTACCTGGATACTTGGGGACCGGGGCTGCGGGAACGATCCCGGCAGTCGTGAGGACACGGCAGACGTTCAACGTCGTCGCACTGCTTGGACTTTTCGCACGAGTGATGGGCCCGCCGCGCGCAAGGCGCGCGCGGTCAGTGCGGCGCGAAATGAATCATCGGCTCCGCTGGCGCCGTCGGCACTTGCAGCTCGAGGTACGCCTTCTCGCTCGCCGCATGGCACGCTTGGCAACCCTCGAGCGTGGCGCGGTACGCGCCCTCGAGCTGCGCCACGTTTTTGGCGGCCACGGCCTCGCCGAGCTTCGCGAGCGGGTCCTTCTCGAGCGCGTCGAGGAACGGCTGAAGCTCGAGGTCGCCTGTCGAGATCTTGCGCACGGGCGTGATGCGCAGCGCCCAGCGCAGGCGGACGCGCGTCTCGTTGAAGTAGAACTGCGCGAGCGGCCAGTTCTCGGCGTGCGCCGCGAACCAGAGGTTGTTGAAGTTGTAGGCGACCTGCGTCATCGCGAAGGCTTGCCCCGGCATGATGCTCTTGAGCCGCTCGATCTCGGCGCGCAGCGCCGCGACGTCGTCGCCGCCCGCTGCTGCCGGCGCGGCGTCCTGCTGCGCCACGACGCCGCTGACCGCGACGCAGCCAATGAATGCCGACAGAAGCGCGGTTCTCGAACGCATGGCTGCCTATTTACCCGCGGCCCAGGCTACGACGTCGAAATCCTCGGGAACGTGCAGGAACACGTTCGTGATCGGGCCGAGCGCCCGCGTGACGTGACCTTTGCCGGTCAGATCCTCGAGGAACACGAGGTCGCTGCCGATTTTGCGCCGCGTGCCGTCGGTGAGCTCCACCTCGAGCTCGCCCGTCATGTTGATCGCGAACTGCTTGCGCGGCGCAGTGTGCCAATCCGGCGCGCGCGCGCCCGAGCCGCGATAAGCGCCGGCGGTCATGCGCGTGATGTCGATCGGTTTCGCGTCGGGCGAGATCGTGAGCTCCTCCACTCGCGAGCCGCCGTCGGCCGTCGCGTAAACGCGTACGACCTTCGCCTCGTTCGCGGGCGCCGCGCCCGCTTGCGCGAGCGCGCGCCCGCCGCCGAGCAGCAGCGCCGCGCCGCTCATCGCCAAGAGATCTCTTCTGTGCATCGTCGTTATCCCCTCGTGAGCTCATTCGGCTCCGAGTTCCGGAGCCGAATGGTCATGACTATAACGAAAAGCGTCGTGCGCGCACCGGATCACTCGCAGCGGAAGCACTCGGGCCCGCCGCCGCAACGCGCCTGCCGGGTACCGGGTAAAACTAGAGAAATCAACAATATCACCGCCATTGTTCGCACGGAGCTTCTCGTAAAGTCGGCACTCGTCTCGCCAGTTAGCGCAGGAAACCAGAGGCTACGACCATAGCGAACACTGCTAACGCCACCGCACAAATCCTCGGCGCAACGAAAGTGTAGCGGGCGCGCGTGAGCTGGGTTACCAGCGAACCGACGACAATCCATAGTGTGCCAACGGCCACCACCATCATCGAGAAAGCTGCAGTGTGGACGGCGATAGAAGATGGCTGCGGCGGAAAAATGAAGAGCGCGAAAATCAAACCTTTCGGGTTTAGTAGCGTAGTCAGGAACACACGGCGAATCGTGAATGCGGAAGCGCTCTCCGTGGGCGAGACCCTCCAAAGCCGAACTGCCAAGAAAACCAAATAGGCTGCGATAGCCCACGTCAGAAGCGTTTGGGCACCACTTGCCTGACTGAAGACAGTCCCAAGCGTCGCACGCAACGTCGCAATTGAGACGTTGTATCCGACGAGTTCTCCAAGCAAGAGGGGCAATGAACGCAGAACGCCACGCATTGCCCCCGAGCCGGCGAGCAGCGTGTTCGTTGGACCCGGTACGGCGAGCAGCGCTAGCACCAAAAGCGCGAAGACGATTGGGTCGCTCATCGTGAACCCGAGGTAAGAATTGTCGCCGCTCCGCGAGTTGTCGATTCATCTTAGACCCTTCGGCCAGTGCCCGGGGAGTAGAACGAGCCTCCCGGTACCGAGCAGATTGTGCTCGTCAGGTGCGTTTGAAATGCAACAAACGCCGCGTGCATTTTGTCGCTGACAAACCGTACCGTGTGGTCTGGCTAGGGAACGTTCGGTTGCCTTTTGTATCGCGTCGATCACTTTCGCACGCTGCAACCTTTCGTCGCGCGAGCGCAACGGAATGTTGTTGCGTTTCGTTCGTTATCTGTGATACACAAAAATTTAGACCGCTCGGCATTCCACGGCACGACGCCGAACGAGGCTTCATCAATTCCGCTGAGATACGCTTCGTGGAGCGATTGACGCGTAGGGACAATGAAATCCTGTACAAAGTCACGGTCGAGGATCCCGAGGTGCTCGTGAAGCCGTGGGTGATCGCGCCGCGAACGCTGCGGCTCACCAGGATCCCGATGTGGGACTTCTGCCGGCGCGCGCGTACTCCGACTGCGAGGGGCGCGACCTGGAGGACATTACGACCTTAGATTTGGCATCAACCACTATTGCCGCCTGTCCTCGCCGCGCTCCGACCGAGCACAGCCGCGGGGTCGAGGAAGTTCTGGAGCAGCGCGCTGCAGCCGTGTTAGTGCCAATGACAGCACATGTAATAACCACCATTAGCCGGGGCCTGTACAAGCCCCAGTGCGCGGTCGACTATTCGGTAGGCTGGGGGCGAGCCGAAAAAACAACGCCCCGCGCCCTTACGGGGAGGGGAGCAGTGTGAAAGACCCAACAGTCCGGGAAGCATCCCAGACGGTTAACGTCCGGCCGGACGTGCCCGAGACCGTCCCAGCCGATACCGACTTGTGGTTGATGCGAACCGCGGTCGAAGGTCGGTCCTGGGCGGCAGACGTACCCGGCGTATTACGATCGGAATAGATGAACAAAGCGGCGACGGCTTCGTGTCGCGAAGCCGCGCCATTGCAGGGGAATCACCAAAGTGGGGGGATCAGTCGTGAAAAAGTTTAGAGCTTCGTCAGCACCAGCTTCGCTGCGCATCGGCGCGCTGGCGTCGGCCATTTCGGCAGTATTGAGCGGCGCGGGGCCCGCGCAGGCGCAAGCGCCGAGCCAAGTGCCCACCGGCGTCGAAGACGAGGTTCTCGTCACCGGCTCGCGCATCGTGCGCCGCGATTTCGAGGCCAACAGCCCGATCGTGACCATTGACGCCGAACGGTTCGAAGAGACGAGCAACGTTGCGATGGAAGCCGCCATCAATCAGCTGCCGCAGTTCGTGCCCGCGGTTTCACAGTTCGATGCCGGTAACACCTTTGCGGGATCCCAGCGAACGCCGGGTGCGGCCACGTTGAGTCTGCGCGGTCTCGGCGCGAACCGGAACTTGGTGCTGCTCGACGGACGTCGCGCGATGCCGATCAATGCCTCGATGGCGGTGAGCATCAACACGATTCCGTCGGCGGCCATCGCGCGAATCGAGACGATCACGGGCGGCGCCTCGTCGGTGTACGGTGCCGATGCCGTGGCCGGTGTCGTGAATTTCATCACGAAGCGGGACTTCGAAGGCATCGACTTCGACGTCCAGACCGGCGAGACGATGGAGGAAGACGGCGAGGAGTATCGCGTCTCCGGACTCTTCGGAGCGAACTTGGCCGACGGTCGCGGCAACGTCATGCTCGGCTTCGAGCGTTCGTTCCGCGATGAAATTCGCAGAGCCGATCGCGAGTTTTATCGGGAAGGCTACGTAGACCCCTATGCCAACTCGGCCGGGTCCTTCTGGTCCGCGGCGGGGTATACCGCCAACAGCGCGAATCTACATTCCCAGGCGGCGCAGAACGCGATCTTCGGCGGGCCGACCTCACCGATCACGGGCACGGCCATCGCGCGGACGGGCACGTTCTACATGAATCCCGACGGCACGCTGTACAAGACGTCGCGCGGACGGAACCTATACGTACAACGGCGGGTACTACCAGGGCAACGGCCACCACCCTGCCGTGGCGGAAGCTCGACGCCGTCATCGGCACTTTGCGGGAGAATCAACACACCACCCTGGCGCAGATTCCGCTCGAGCGCTATTCGATATTCGGCCGCGGTCACTTGGACGTTACGGAACGCGTCAACGCGTTTGCTCAGCTCCTGTACAGCGAGAATCAGACCCGGGCCACCGGCTCGGATCCGCCGATGCTCGGCGGTTGGCGTACGCCTATTCCGCACGGCAACGGCATCTATGCGCCGTCGCTGCTCGCGGACGGCAGATACGATCGCTCGATTACCAGGCCGGAGGAAGGCATGGATTGAATTGCCCGCCCGTGGGAGGGTGCACGAAGTCGCAGATATGGCCGACGCCGCCGCAGCTGACCTCGTTGCTCGACAGCCGGACCGACCCGGAAGCCGAATTCGACGTCGTGCAGTCGGTGGTGTGGGCCGGCTCACGCCGCAGCTATGTCGACACGAGCTCTCTGCAGATCGTGGGCGGGTTCGAGGGCGAGTTCGCGTTCAAGGACTGGACGTGGGAGGCGTTTGCGTCGGAGGGCTCGACGAGCGTCGTCAATATCTACAATGGAGCCACTTCGCTGGCTCGCTGGCGCTTCGTGCAGGCGCAGCCCAACTACGGTAAGGGCCTGTTCTATACGGGCAACGACTACGGCGGCGGCTTCGGTGCCGGCGCGATCACCTGCACGTCGGGCATCATCTCGGTCTATGGCGTCAACGGCTGGACCGAGGGCGACGTGCCGTCGGAGGACTGCCAGAAGGCCGTGACGATGCAGCCCAAGGCGACGGGCGAAATGAAGCAGACCGTCATGGAGTACAACATGCAGGGCTCTGTGGCGGAGATGCCGGCGCGGCGAAATGCGCTTTGCGGCGGGCGTGTCGTCCCGCGTCAACAAGTACACGTACTTCCCCGACCCGACGAACACGCCGGAGTCCGTGCTCGACTCGCCGGGAGCTTTTTTCCCGGTCGGCGAGGCCGTCGGCAAGACGGAAGTCAGTGAGATCTACGGCGAGCTGCATGGTGCCGCTGCTGGCCGACAAGCCGGGGTTCCAAAGCCTGAATCTCGAGCTCGGCTACCGCACGACC
Organism: uncultured Gammaproteobacteria bacterium; assembly: GCA_963744305.1. Classification (GTDB taxonomy): domain Bacteria; phylum Pseudomonadota; class Gammaproteobacteria; order Steroidobacterales; family Rariloculaceae; genus FEN-1219. Next base: position 258,088 of record CAVUTF010000009.1, on the reverse strand, counting down.
GACAACGACCCGAGCAAAGACGACGACACCTACAAGGCGCTGATCGACTGGACCATCGTCGAGCGCGTGCGGTTCCGCGGCGGCCGGCAGATCGCCAACCGGGCGCCCAACATCGGTGAGCTGTTCCAGGCTTCCGAGCAGTTTGCGCCGTTTACGTTCGTGCAAGGAGATCCGTGCTCGACGCGCGATCCGGCGCAGCTGCCGTACACGGCGAATGCCGCCATCAACGGCACTGCGCGTGCGAACCAAGTGATAGCGCTCTGCTCGGCAGCTGATGGGGCCGGCAGGGAGCGGCGACTTTCTACGGCGATCCGTCGAGTCAGCCCAACACGCTGCAGAACGCGCGCATCTCGAATCTGCAGGGCAATCCGGATCTGCACTCGGAGCAGGCGGAGACGATCACGGCGGGCATCGTGGCCGACCTTACCGACCGATCCACGCTGTCGATCGACTACTGGCGGATCCAGATCACCGACATGATCGCTGAGGAGTTGGGCGACATCCTCTACGAGAATTGCCTCGACCTCGACACGAACCCGAGCCAAGACCCGCTGTACCCGGCCTGTACGCGGCTCGTGCGCAATCCGAGCACCGGCGCCAACGCGACCATCAGCACGTCGTACACCAACGAGCAGGAGGTCGATCTGGCCGGCTACGACGTGCAATACAACTGGGGCGGGGACCTGGGGCCGGGGTCGATGACGGTGACCGCGCTGGCGACCATCACGGATCACACGAAGACGCGCCCGAACTCGCAGGCCGACTGGTTCGACTACAAAGGATCATCGGGGCCGAGCAACATCCGTAGCGTCAATCCGTACTCGTACGACTACCGGCTGTTCACCACGGTCAACTATACGGTGGGCGATTGGAGCGGCAGCCTACGCTGGCGGTACTTGCCGAGCATCGAGAGCGAGGCGGCCGTCCGTACGCTGGTGTCTCTGGATCAGCCGACGAATGACTACAACATCTTCGACGGGTCCATGCGTTACACCGTAGGCGATATGACGCGAGCTGCGATTCGGCATCGACAATCTGTTCGATGTCGAGCCCGAACGCACGTTCCGGAATCGGAGCGTATGAATTACTCTGGGAGAGCTAGGTCCGGGATATTCGGCAGCAGGCGACACCAAGGAGAACTTCTACGACTTCCTCGGGCGGCGGTGGTACGTCGGCTTCACGATGAGCTTCTAGAAGGGTCGTCATTTGCCCATCGGACGGCGGGCTTCGGCCCGCCGTTCTCCCGGCACGATCTCGCCGATTAAGTTCTACGTATACGCAGTGGCCTGAGGAGGTCGGGCCGTATCGTGGAATGAGCCGGTGCGATGAGTGCTCGACTGTCCCCGAAAGTGGCCGAGGCGGCTCAGTGCGATTTGAGCGGAAACCACGCGCGTGCCGTGAGCCTGCTTGCCGAAGCCTGTCGCCTCGGCGACGTGGAAGCGATGACCCAACTCGGCAAGCGTCTTCTCGTCGCGTTCAACGCGCCTGATCGGCCCCAGGAAGGCACCGAGCTCATCACGCAAGCTGCCAGCTTGGGTGGAGCCGAAGCGGCGGCGCAGCTCGCCGTGTTGTCCGCGATTGGCATGTTCGTGCAGCAGAGCTGGGAAGCGGCGCTCGCCGCGCTCACATTTTCGGCCGAGCGCGGTTGGTCCGCGGCGCAGGGGCAGTTACGCGTGCTCGCCGCCGATCGTGAGCTAGCCGCAAGAGATCTCACGGCTCGACAGATCGATCCCTCTCTGTGGGGACAGCTTGCAGCCACAATCGACGTGGGTCGCTGGCATACGCCGTCGCCCGGCGCGACGTTGAACGAATCCCCTCTGGTGCGGCATTTCCCGGATTTCGCCAGTGCGGAAGTCTGCGAGTGGCTGATCGATAACGCTCGGGGGCGGCTGGTCCGCGCGCCCGTGTACAGCCAAACAACCCGAAAGGAAAAAATCAGCGAAACGAGGACCAATACCTGGGCAATGTTCAACGTCGTCCACGCGGATCTAGTCAGCGTGCTGGTTCAGGTGGGGATGTGCGCCAACACGGGAGTGCCGTTCCGCCATCTCGAGCCTTTGTCGGTCCTGCACTATGCCGTCGGCGAGCAGATCTCTGAGCACTTCGACTTCGTCGATCCCCTACAAACGCCGGACTACGAGCGGGAGCTCGCGGAAAACGGACAGCGTATCCTGACTTTCTTGGTGTACTTGAACGACGACTACGAGGGCGGCAAAACCGAGATGCCCCTGCTCGGCGTCTCACATAGAGGGCAGAAGGGAGAGGGGATCTTTTTTGTCAATTCGCTCCCGAACGGTGATCCGGATCGGCGAACCGTGCACGCGGGGCGGCCGCCGACGCGCGGCGAAAAGTGGGTGGTCTCGCAGTTCATGCGAGGCCGTCCGATGTTCTGAGGCCGGCAGCCGATCGCTTGATGCCGGCGTCTCGGCCACGTTACGCGGTTCAGGCCTTGCGACGCGCCCGAACAAGACTTCCGCCGACGACGAGAACCGTGGCTAAATCCTTCCTCGCATCGGACTAAGGGGCGTTTCGTGAACGAGCCCGTCAAGAATGTCGTCGTCTTGGGCGGCGGAACTTCCGGTTGGATGAGCGCTTGCTACATTCAGCGCATCCTGTCCAACCTCAAAGTGCCGGGCGCTACCGTGACCTTGGTCGAGTCCGAGGACATCGGAATCATCGGCGTCGGCGAGGCGACGCTCAACGATCTCAAGAACACGTTGCGATTCATCGGCATCGATGAAGCGCCGTTCATGATCAACACGCACGCCACGTTCAAGAACGGCATCAAGTTCGTGAATTGGCGAGACGATCCCGCCAAGATCGGGCAGCACCATTACTATCATCCATTCGAAGACGTACCTACGTTCGACGGTATGTGGTTGTTGGACGTCTGGTCGGTCCTTCGGGCCGATCACGATTTCGACATGGACTATTGCTATCTGACAGGCCCATCGGCCTTCATTTCCGACAAGCTGCGGGCGCCGAAGACTGCAGACAGCAAGCAGTATGAAGGACTCTTCAATTACGCCTATCACCTCGATACGGTGCTGCTTGGACGTTTTCTACGGCAAGTGGCGCTCGACCGCGGCGTCAAGCGCGTCGTCGCCAATGTCGTGGGCGTGGAAACCGACGAGCGCGGATTCATCACGGCTTTGAAGACTCGTGAGCACGGTGATATCGCGGGCGACCTCTTCATCGACTGCTCCGGTTTCGGCGGGTTATTGATCAATAAGCACTACGGCACCGAGTTCCTACCGTTTGGTGATTCTCTGTTCAACGATCGGGCCGTCGCCATACGAGTGCCCTACAAAACCGCCGATCCCACGATCAAACCGTTCACGACTGCCACGGCCATGAGCAGCGGTTGGATCTGGGACATCCCCTTGAGTGACCAGAGGACCGCGATCGGTTCCAAGCAGGCGTGGAGCGACGACAGCGACCACGGCCGTCGCGGCGTCGGCTACGTGTATTCGAGTCACTTCATTTCCGACGAAGACGCCGAACGCGAGCTTCGCGGGTACATTGGGCCTCCGGCCGAAGGCCTATCTGCACGCTTCTTGAAGATGAGGATCGGGCACAATCGGAAGCTCTGGGTAAAGAATTGCGTCGCGATTGGGCTTGCAGGCGGTTTCATCGAGCCGCTGGAGTCCACTGGAATCGCTCTCGTGTCGCAAGGTCTCGCGCTGTTGAGCTTTCACTTTCCGACGCGTGATTGCCCGGAGCCACTCGCCGACAGCTACAACGGCGGCATGACACGTCTTTACGAGCACATCCGCGAGTTCATCGTCCTGCACTACTGCACGACGCAGCGCGAGGACACGGAATTTTGGCGCGCCAACAAGCATAACCCCAACGTTCCCGAGCGTTTGAAGGCGCAGCTCGAAACCTGGCGCTACCGAGCAACGGATGCGTTCGACAACAACAGCGGATTCGATTTCTTTCACCATACGTCCTTCCAATACATCCTCGCCGGAATGCGTCACCTGCCGCAGCCGACCGATTACGTGCGCAACCGTGTGCCGAGAAGCCGTTTCGAGTTCATCCGCGACAGGATCAAGTTGGTGCACGAGAGCGCCCTCGCGGCAAGCATCGATCATGTCGAGTTCCTGAGAAGGCAGTACGGGAGCTAACAAAGATCGCGCGAACGCACAGGTGGCCATGCAGCATTCGGCACTAGAGGCGACAAAGCCCGCCGCTCGAGTGCTGGGCCGGCCCGATCGGCCGGCTCGCACCACTCGGTCTTGGGCGACGTCTAGAACAACGTATAGATGAACGGTGCTACCGACGAGCCGCCAAGTACGATCAGGACTCCGAGAAGCGCCAACATGACGATTGCAGGAGCCAACCACCACTTCTTCGTGTGCCGGAGAAAGGCGAACATTTCGCTCGCGAGGTTGGTTTGCCGCTGCTTCGCTTGATCAGCAAATTTCGCAGCAGACTCGGATTGTCGAGCATTGTTGTCTGACATTTGGATTCCGTCCGTAACAATCAAAATTGTCTGAAGTAGCGCGACGGATCTGTTTCCGCGCCGTGTTTCGCCCAATAAGTCTTCATGTCCTGCCTACGCATCCGCAGGGGATCATAACGAACAACACGCAAACACAATCCGATTACGGTGAACACAACGAAGTAGATGAACGCGAAAAGCGTGTGTGCGATCAGCCAACCCAATGGCTGGAACAGCTTGAGCCAACCCCGATAGAGGACGAGCTGCAGGGGACGCACGGCGTAGTAGATGAGACAGAACACCAGTCCGATCGACCAGAGCACGAGCGCGGGCGTTGCCGTGCTCGATCCGAAATACACGAGTCCACCAAGGATGGTGAAGAACAAGAGTGCAAGGCCGCCGAACCATTTGAGGTCCCGCTTCGACGGATTCAGGTTGATCTCGATCAAGGCCATAGTCGGATGCTCGCTGGTTTACGGCGCGGCCGCCCGGGATTTTCGGCCAATCATGATGAAGAAGCCGCCCTCTCTTTGGCCGGCCGCTACGATTTGCGTGGCTTGAACGATGCCGCGCTCGGTCGGCGTGCCCGGCGACTGGTGATCAAAGAGAGTCTCGCCGTCTAGCCCATCGTCGTCGGGCCGCAGCGCCGGGATGCCCCTCACGAACTCAAAGCCGGTCTCGTCGAACCACTGCAGCACTTCGCCGAACGTATGCTTTGACTCGTGTGGATGCTGGTACTGGTCCGCGAACCACGCCCGCCGCTTTTCGCTGCTCATGCCGGCTTGACGCAGCATCGGATCCACCCACTTCGCCTGCCCGCCCGTCACTTTGAAAATTTGCCGCCTGAAATCCGTAAACAGGCGCCCGTAGGTGTTGTAAAGGCCGATTACGATGTGTCCGCCGGGTTTGACGAGCGAGGAGATACTCCTGAAGCCTCCGTAAGGATCGGCCGTGTGATGCAGCACGCCGTTGCACAACACGACGTCGAACCGTTCCGGCGCAAAGGCCGGGCGAAACAGATTCATCTGCATGAACCTTGCTCTCGATAGACCGTGCTCTTTGCGGAAGGCTTCTCCGAGGCGAAGGGAGTTCAAGCAGATGTCCGTACCGATGACGTGGCGGCACGAAATTCCGAGAAAATTCGTCAGCTGGCCGGTTCCGCAACCTACTTCGAGCACCGAGCTGTTGTAGGGAATGCTCTCGTCGAGTCTTCGCGCATACGCGCCGCGGCGCGACTTGTTGATCAATGAGCGAACCGAATCATGATCGTCATAGTTTGGGAATGGCGTTTCCTCGTAGAAAGCCTTGACCATGTTCGTCACGTCGCTCGGGTCGTCGATCTTCTCGTGCGGCCAGAACAACTGCGGAATGTCGTCGACGATCGGAAAGGGATGTTGGCATTCGCCGCAGACGAGCGCGCTGTCGCGTCTGGTTAGCTCGGCATGACAGCACGGACTGACGATACGGTCGTCGAAGACGTCTTCCGAGACGCTGCCGTTCGAGCTTCGCACCGAGCCGGGCTGCGTTTCTTTTCGGAGGACGAAATCCCCCATGCAGAGGATGTCGAGCTCCGTAGTCATGAATGTGTTGTAGGCATCTTTCGGCGTGCACACGATGGGGGCCCAGCCGAGATTGAAGCTCGTGTTGACCAACACGGGACAACCGGTCTTCGCGTAAAACGCCTCCATCAGTTTGCGCAGCCGTCCGTGGCGAGTGGCATCGACGGTTTGAATGCGCGCCGAGTAGTCGACATGGGTGACCGCTGGAATCACCGATCGCTTGGCCTTGAGCTTATCGAGTCCTTTCAGACGAACGGCCTCAGAGCCATTCAAACGCTTCGTTTCCAACACCGGAGCGACCATGAGCATGTAAGGGCTTTCTTGCCCCTTCCTTTACATCGAAATACTCATGCGCGTGCTCCGCCAGGACGATCGGTGCGAACGGCCGAAACCCCTCGCGAAACTTCACCTTCATGTTGATCGAGCGCTGCATATCGGGAATTCGCGCATCCCCGATGATGCTTCTCGAGCCTAGCGCGCGCGGGACCGAACTCCATTCGGTCCTGGAACCATCCTACGATCTTGCCGTTGGCGATGTCGGCCGCGATTTCACCGACCAACTCCGCCTCGTTTTCAATTCGCTCGTAGGGCGCCCCGACCGAGTCGAGAAACGCTCGAATCTCGTCGTTGCTGTACTCTTTGCCTAATAGCGAACCATGTTGATGGTCGGTGCGTTTGGCAACGCGCGGATTGTCGAGAAGCTGATGCCAAGTGAACAGCGCGACACCTAAGGCGCCACCGGCATCGCCAGCCGCGGGCTGGATCCACACCTCGTCGAAGGGGCCTTCACGGAGGATTCGACCGTTACCGACGCAGTTCAACGCGACGCCACCGGCCAGACACAGTTTTTTCTGGCCGGTTGTCTCGTGGGCGAACCGCGCCATGCGCAACATGATTTCCTCTGTTACGCGTTGAATGGACGCGGCGATGTCCATGTCCCTTTGAGTCAGGTCCGCATCGGCCTTGCGCGGCGGACCGCCGAACAATGCGTCGAATTTCTTCGACGTCATGGTTAGTCCCTGACAGTAATTGAAGTAGGACATGTCCATGTGCAGGGAACCGTCGTCCTTCAGATCGAGTAGGTTCTCCAGGATCAGATCTTTGTAGGTCGGCTCGCCGTACGGAGCGAGCCCCATGAGCTTGTACTCGCCTTCGTTGACTTCGAACCCGCAGTAATAGGTGAACGCGGAATACAAGAGTCCCACGGAGTGTGGGAACCGAAGCTCGTGATGCAAAGTAACTCTATTGCCACGGCCGGCTCCGATGCTCGCCGTCGCCCATTCGCCGACGCCATCCATCGTCAGAATGGCTGCTTCTTCGAACGGCGACGGGAAAAATGCGCTGGCGGCGTGAGACTCGTGGTGTTCCGTGAAGATGAAACGTTTCTTGTACGCGCCGTTGAGGGCGGTACGCATCTCGCGAGGTAGATACAGTTTCTGCCTCAGCCACAGAGGCATCGCTTTCAGAAAGCTGCCAAAGCCGGCCGGGGCGAATGTCATGTACGTCTCTAACAGGCGGTCGAATTTCAGCAGCGGCTTCTCATAGAAGCCGACGTAATCGAGATCCTCCGCTCCGAGGCCGGCTTCCTCCAGGCAGTAATCGACCGCGTTCTTCGGAAACGAATAGTCGTGCTTTTTGCCAGTAAAGCGCTCTTCCTGCGCAGCCGCGACTATCTCGCCATCGATAACCAGCGCGGCCGCCGAGTCGTGGTAGAAAGCCGAGATACCGAGAATTGCAGTCATTTGAGGAGTCCGTTCAGAGCGTTGCAACTGTTGCGTGATACACAGTTTCGTTGCATTGATCAAGACACCGGTCGTGAACGCCGCATCGAGCATGCGCGTGCACGCCAAACTTATCAGATATCGTTGATCGACGTGGCTCGCCGGCTCGTTATGTAGCGAATGTGCGCACAAGCGCTCCGTAACAAAGCCCGCTACCAGTACGAATCACTTCAAGACTGAGTTCGTACTCGCCGCACTCACCGGGCGATCGCGCAGCGCCGGCCAGTCGGCGTAACCCACTATTCCGGCCGCGGCGCGCATACGGTTATCGGTCGGATTCTGCCCAAAATCAGGCCGCAAATTGAGCCTAGGCGCCACGCGATGATACGCTGGGACGACAGTTGATCCGTTCTTTTTCGCGGTGGCTACGTGATGGTATCTGGTGCCGATCACAATTTTGGGGAGACGCACGAATGATTAAGCGGATTTTGGGATGTATCGCGTTGTGCGGGTGGCTGACTGCTAGCGGCTCCTTGCAAGCTCATCATTCCCTCGCGGGCGTATACGACATACGACAGGAAGGGGAGGTGTCGGGAGTCCTTACGAAAGTGGCGTTTACGAATCCCCACGGCGCGATGCATCTTGCGGTCAAGAACCAGGATGGCTCGACCACCGACTGGGTGTTGACGACCGGCTCCGCGAACACCCTCGCGAACCTCGGGTTCGGTGGCTCCGGGCCGAATTCCGTCAAGGCCGGGGACGCGGTCACCATAAAGTACTTCCCAGCGAGGAACGGCAAGCCGTTGGGGTTCATAAGGTCGATCACGTTGGCAGACCAGCGCGAAGTCCAGCTCTCTACCGGTAGCAGTAATGAGTAGACAACAGGGCGGGACCGCCATGGGCTTTCGACGAGGGATGATTGGGACAGAGTCGCGCTCAACCCGAATACCGACGCGGGACTCATGCCCGAGCGAGGTAACCGCGAGGTGTACGAGCTGGAGGACATCACCACCCAGATTCGGCACTAGAAGGTGCGACGAGGGCCGCCGGTCGCTCGAGGGCCGATTCGATTGGCCGCTGCCAGCTCTGGGCGCGAGATCGTCACGCGCGCCGCGCGCGTCGCAGCCACCATGTAGGTTGGCTAGACGTGCCGTGAAGAGCTGAAAAAAACCCTGCGGGAGGAATAACAATGATGCTTCCCAGTCTTCCGGACACGCCGATGCAGGTCTTCGTGGTTATCGGAATCGCTCTTGTCATCGCGGCCGTCGTTTATCCGACGGCGTCCTATGAGGCATACGAGGATCTACAAGCTGAGAGAATCAAGGAAGAGTCGCTCCTGCAGATAGAAAAGGACTACCTGGACCTAGCGACGGACCAGAGAGCGAGAATGAAGGAAATCGCCACGAAAGGGGTCGAGGTCGAGTGGCTAAGACAGCAGGAGGAAAACCTCTACAAGCGTTGGCAGAAGCAGTCCAACGCCGGACTCGGCTTCGGAATGGGTGGCGTGATCTTGGTAATGGTCGGCATGTGGCTTTGGTGGCCGAAGAAAAGCAAAACATCCGAGCAGGGCGTCCCAGGTGCCGTTACCCCCTGATTTTGCCGCGATTCAGGAGCAGGCGGTGCAGCCTCCGCGCCCCGAATTCGCACGCGGCATGCGCACATTAAGTTACGAAGCCAACATTCGGAGCAGGACTGCCTATAGAGTCAGCGATGGCGCGAACAACAACTCATCACCGCCACCAACGACGATGCCACGAGCGAGCCGCAAAATCGGTCTGAGCGCCGACGAGGTTCACGACTTCTTCGCGATCGGCTGGATCACCCGACGAGCGCTGTTCCGCGCCGATGAAGTCGCCCGGATGAGGACGTGCTTCGATGAGCTCGAGGAGATCGCGAGCGAGTTGACGCAGACCGGACTGCATGCAGGATCGTATTTCGTGCTCGGCCACAAGAACGGCCGGCAGGTCATTCAGCGCGTCGTCTGGGCCGGTGGATGCCAGCGTTGTCTACTCGACGTAGGAGGTGACCCGCGCCTGACGGTCCCTTGCGCACAGTTGTTGCACGACGACGCGATGGACCATCTGCTGTGTCAGGCTCATTTCAAACGCCCACGCGACGGCGTCATGTTCGATTGGCATCAGGACATTCAGCATCGCGACAAGGGCAATGGAACCTGGACGGACGTGAACGGCCGCGGCAGCTTCGTACAGACGATTATCGTGCTCGACGAAATGACTCCGGAGAGTGGTCCGATCCTGTTCATGCCAGGGAGCTCGAAGTGGGGACGCGTCGACTTCGGCGACCACGATTACCACGAAGGAGAGCAGCCGAAGAAGAGTTTGCCGCAGTTCCGCGAACAGGATGCCGTGACGATCTTGGCGCAGCCCGGCGACGCGCTGTTCTTCGGCCCGTACACGGTGCACGCAAGCTTGGAGAATACGTCGGACCGGTATCGACGCGTCCTGATCAACGGCTACGCTAGCCCCGGCGCGAACCGTCGCGAATATCCTGGCGACGGTGCCGGACGCAGACTGACGGCGCCGGTCAAAATGGTCACGGTGCCCACTGAAGGCCAAGTCGCCGGCGCCACGCGCTGACGGGCGGCGCTATTCGCCCATTGGCGGCCCGTTGCGCGGTCACGCGCGGCCGCGCACGGTGACCACGGCTTTCGCGGTCAAGCCGCTGCGATCATAGCTTTCGACATCGCAGAACACGCCGTCGATTTGTCCATCGGCGTTCGTGTCGAGAAACCTATCGGTGTGGTTGAATACTTTGCGCTTGCTGAACGTGCTCGCGGTACGGGTCCCACTGCGCGAACACTTCTGCGTTGACCTCATCCGGAAAAAAGATTTGGCTCGCGGTGAGCTCGTCGGCATCGAGCAGCACCTTGAAATGAATGTGCGGCGTGCGCCCGCCATACCAGCTCGGGTAAACCGTCTTGAATCGGACCCATCCCTCAGCGTCGGCGGACTGCGTGCCGCGCAGGAAGGTGCGATCGACGGCGGGCTCGGTGGATACGCCCCCCACGCCGCTCTGTTCGCGATACCCCGAATAGAGACCGAGGGCATCGGCCTGCCACAGATCCAGGCGTGCGCCGGCGAACGGCGCGCAGCCATCGGCGCGGAGGATTTGAATCGATATGTCGAGCGGTGCGCCGACCGCGTCTTCAGTCACGTCCGCGCGCACCTGGTTCGCGTCGAAATAGAACGGGCCCTCGCCAGAGTCAGCGGTGATCACGCAGCCCGCGGCCTGCGCGAGAACGTCGCGACCCGCGAGCGTCGCAACGCAGCCCGTCATTCCGGCGAGCGCAAGACGCCTCGTGAGAACGGTCCGGTGTGCGGCGTGGACGATCGTTCCGGTCCTGCGTTCGTGTCTCAAGTTGGCCTCCGGCTCTCGCTGCCCAATCTATGCGTGCGGCGCGAGCGCTTCCGAAAGTGTAGCTCAATGGACAGCGGCATGAACGCCTACCGGCGCATAGATAGCAAGATGCCGGCCTGCCGTTGCATCGCACGGACGGTGTCGGTGTCCGGAGCGAGGTAGAAGCGCACTCCGACGACGATCGACGCGGCGCACCCCGCGCGGTATCGTGCGATCAATTGGGGAGAGGAATGAACATGGCTTTCATCCGAACTATTCCGGCCCGGGACGCACAGGGCAGCGTGCGTGAAATGTACGAGCGTCAACAGTCGAAGTACGGCTTCGTGCCTAACTACGCGAAGGTGTTCAGCCATCGCCCCGAGATCATGTCGCTCTGGGCCGACCTGCTTTCGGGAATTCGCAAGAACATGGACAAGCGTCGCTTCGAGCTCGTCACGGTCGCGGCGGCGGTCGCGGTCCGCTCGAGCTATTGCTCGCTCGCGCACGGCCGCGCGCTCAGCGAGTTCTACACAGCCGACGGGATTCGCTCGATCGTCGATGAATCCGATGAAGGACCTTTGACCGCCGCCGACCAAGCGATGGTGAAATTCGCGCGCAAAGTCGCTCGCCACGCATCCGAAGTCACGGCCGATGACACGGTAGGGCTGAAAGCGCACGGCTTCACGGATGCCGAAATCTTCGATATCGCGGCGGCCGCGGCGGCGCGGACGTTTTTCGCCCAGCTTTGCGAAGGCCTTGGCGCGCTGGCGGACCCGAGCTTTCGCGAGCTCGACGAGCGGCTCAGAAACACTCTGACGATAGGCCGGCCGATCGACGAGGCGGAACCGGAGCGCATCGCCTGACGGCGACCAGCCCATCGTCCCTAAGCACGATCGACTACTACGACCCTTTCAGTAGAGCAGGAACGCGCGCCGCTCACGGCGCCAGGCGCGCTCGTCGGCGAGCGCAAGCTCGTCGAGATCCCGAGGCGTGCTGCGCGGGTCGTCGACCCAGCGGCGCAGGAGCTCGCTGCCGTTGATGACGTCGATCGCGAGCCGGCCGCGCTCGTATTCGTAGGCGAAATCCCGCCAGAGGTCGTACTTCGGTGCGAGCTTGCGCAACGCCTTCAACGCGAGCGCCTGCACGCGCCACGGCTTGAACGCCGCGTGATCGTAGACGGGAGCCTCGGCGTGGATCTGCACGCCGGCGCAGAGCTTGCCCACGTGCTTGTGGAACGTGGGCTCGAACCAGCAAGCGCGCAGCGCGCAGCCGCGCAGCCACTTCGGCGCCAGGTTCTGCATCGCGTCGATGAGTTTTGCGGCGTCGAGATCGGGCGCGCCGAAAAGCTCGAACGGCCGCGTCGTGCCGCGGCCCTCCGACAGCGTCGTGCCCTCGAGCATCACGGTGCCGGGATAGCAGCGCGCCGCCGACAGATTGGGTACGTTCGGGCTCGGATTGATCCACGCGCGCTCGCCGAGCGGCCAACCGTATCCCGGGCCGGCCTCGGGCTCCCAGCCTTCCATCGCAACGACGTGACAATCGACGTCGAGCTTCAACGTGGCGACGAACCAGCGCGCGAGCTCGCCCATCGTGAGGCCGTGCCGCATCGGCAGCGCGCCCGCGCCGACGAAGCTCTCCCAACCCGCGCGTAACCGCAAACCCTCGATGGGCCGGCCGACCGGATTCGGTCGATCGAGCACCCACACGGACTTCCGATGCCGCGCCGCTTCCTCGAGCACGTAACGCAGCGTCGTGATGAAAGTGTAGATACGGCCGCCGACATCCTGCAGATCGACGAGCAGCACGTCGAAGGCGCTCATCATCGCAGCCGTCGGTCGCCGCACGGCGCCGTAGAGGCTGAACACCGGGATGCCGTGCACGGGATCTTTGAAGTCCGGCGACTCGACCATGTTGTCTTGCTTGTCGCCGCGCAAGCCGTGCTGCGGCCCGAATGCTGCCGTGAGCCGCACGTCCGGCAGCGCCGCGAGCGCATCGAGCGCGTGCTCGAGGTCGCGCGTCACGGAAGCGGGGTGCGCTAGCAACGCGATACGCTTGCCGCGCAGCGGCCTCCTCAGCGTTCGCGAGGCAATCAGGCGATCGAGACCGAACCTCATCGAGCGTTTCCTTCGAGGCGCAACATGAAACCCGCGGCGGCGTGAAAATCCGGCTGCGGTTCGGGATGCCGAAGCGCCCAGTAGCTGCGGGCACCGCCCGTCTCCGCGACGACGGCGCACAGACCCACGCGCCACGGCAATGGTGCGTCCCCGAGGGCGCTCAAATCCACGTCGGCCGTCACACGCAGCTCGGCGGTTTCCCGCGCCACGGTGATCGTTGGCGGGCGCGCGAGGGTGAGCTGCCGCATGCCGTGCCTGTAGCGGTCGAAAGTGTATGCCGCCCACTCGGTCGACGGCGCGAGGTTGATCTCGACGTAGTGCTCGCTGCCCTCGGGCGCGATGAACGCCTCGAAGCACGTGTGCTCCCAGAGCTTGTCCGCGCGCCGCGAAGCAGCGGGCGCGGCGATGGCAACCCGCGTCAGATCGCCGCGCAGCCGATAGCGAAGCTGCACGCTCGGCCCGGGCGCGAGCTCGATCTGCGCGAAAAGCTCGCGCTTGGAGCCTGGCGACGACCAACCCGGATGACTACTGAGTGAATGGTCCGTCACGGCAGGAGGTAAGTCTACATCGCGAGATCAAGTTGCTGGCCGACCCTTGGTCTTTTCTACGCGCCGTTCCGAAAGCGTCGCATAGGTACTTTCCCGTACTTCCCTGATGACCGGAACGGGATCGAAATGTCAGGGAGGCGCTGCCCGAACGAGGAGATGAGCAATGACAAAGCGCGTGGTCGTGGACCGCTATGGCGGTCCCGAGGTGTTGAGGGTGGTGGAGGAGGACGATCCTCGGCCGGGGGTCGGCGAGGTGCGCATCAGGGTTCAGGCCGCGGGGGTGTCGTTTACCGATGCCCAGCTGCGCGCCGGCACCTATTTCGGCGTGCCGAGCCCGCCGTTCACGCCCGGCTATGAGCTCGTCGGCTTTGTCGAGGAGCTCGGCCCCGGGTGCTCGAGGTTGCGTGCGGGAGACCGGTGGCAGCGCTCACAGTCTGGGGCGCCTACGCGGAGCGCGTGTGCGTGCCGGAAGTGAACGCGGTCGAAGTCCCCAACGAGCTTGATTCGGCCGAGGTCGTGAGCCTCGTCCTCCCATACGTGACGGCCTATCAGCTGCTGCACCGCACGGCGATGGTGCGCAGCGGGGAAACCGTGCTCGTGCACGGAGCGGCCGGCCGAGTGGGAACCGCCGTCCTCGAGCTCGGCGCCCTGGCCGGGGTTCGCCTCTACGGGACCGCTTCGGCGCGCGACCGCGCCTTGGTCGAGCGGTTTGGCGCAGTGGCGATCGACTATGAAAGCGAGGATTTCGTGGCAAGAATTCGCGAGCTTACCGGGACCGGCGTGGACGTCGTGCTCGATGGCCTCGGTGGAGCCCTGTCGCTTCGCTCTTTCCGCGTGTTGCGGCCCGGCGGAAGGCTGGTCATCTTCGGCCACTATTCCACGCTCGCCCATGGGCGCAAGAGCTGGCGCGGGTGGATCGAGTGGTACGCGGCAACCGCCTGCGTTGCGCTCTGGGATCTGCTCTCGCCCCGCCGGAAGGTGCTCGCCTACCGGATTCAGAAGCTGCACCCCCGCGGCCCCCGCGACCCCGATTGGTTTCGTGAGGATCTGCTGCGATTGCTCGAGCTGCTCCGTGTGCACAAGATCCACCCGGTCGTCGCCGAGCGGCTACCGCTTGCGGATGCGCGCCGCGCGCATGAGCTGCTCGAGCGGTCCGCGTCCGTGGGAAAACTTGTTCTCGTGCCCTAGGCAGGTCGGCCATCTGGTACGCCCAGGACCGCGATACGGATCAGGTCTGCGGCGCGACGGTGACCTCCGTATTGACGGAGTTCGCGATGAAGCAGCCTTCGTGAGCATCGTGGTGCATCTTTGCAAGCTCATCTGCCGAAACCGTGACACCCGCCGACCAAACGATTTTTGGTCGCAACGTGACGCGCGTGATCGCGAGCTTTCCCGCGGCGTTCTTCTCCAGCACGCCTACGGCATCGTCGTTGTAGGAGTCGAGCGAGAGCTTCTTCTTCGCGGCGACGGCGAGGAACGTCAGCATGTGACATGCCGAGAGCGCTGCCACGAACGCTTCCTCCGGGTTGACTCTGCTTTCCTCGCCGCGATACTCCTTCGTCGCCGATGCGGGAACCGTCGTGGCCGTGAACTGCCACTCGTGCGCGCGGTTGTATGTCTGGTACGTAAAATCCTGGCTGCTGCGCTGCCACTTGATCCTTGCGTGATGCTCCGACACCGTCATCTCCTAAGTAGTCTCCCGTTCTCGCTTCCGAATCCTGCGTGCGCGAGCGAGCGCTGTCGAAAGTGTAGCTCAAGGTACCAGCGCAAGGGCCTACGGGCGCGCGGCTGTACAGGCGGGCTGGGTCGCCCCGAAGTCCAAAGGCGGTCAGCGCTCGCGGATCCGAGGCGCGCGGGACGTCGCCATTCTCAGAAGAACATCGTCAGATTCTTGGCCAATAGCACGCTTTGGTCGAGGATGATCTTCCGCCGTGCGATCTTGAGTTCCCCATGAACCCTCGTCAGCGTGTCTTCGCGCCGCCCCACGAGGAGATCCGTTTCAGATTCGAGGCGGTTTCGATAGACGATAAATCTGCATTTCGTCGTCGTTTTCGCGCCCTCGTCCAGCGCCGATATCGGGTCTGTCAATCGAATGTTGGTGATCAGGTGTGATACCCGCGAAATGGGTTCGTCGGCCCAATGTATGCCGGTCTGGATTTGCCTGACGCGTTTCGTCAGCGTCTCCTTGTCATCGTGAAACCACGCAACGTCATTTTCAGCCGTGATGTCCTTGTCCCTATTCGCATAGGACACGTTCTTTCGCATCGGCATCCAGTAGACGACGTCTTCCGTGAGCAGATCGAGCCATTTGTCGTATTCGCGCTCGTCGAGAAGATCCGCTTCGTTGTAGAAGAAGTCTTCGATCTCCCGCATCAGGTTGAGATAGGCAAGGCGTTCTTGTGTCAGGTGGGGCTCCATCGTGACGCGTCTCTTCAGACCTTCGCCGTCTGGGCATCCAGCAACTCGCCCCAGCTGTCCATGTCCATATAATCCGCCCAGCGCTTGTAGAAGCTTCGCGGATTTTGTTCGCTCGTGATCGGCTGTTCAGTCACGACACCGGGAATGACATGATGAGGCCCGCCGGCGCCGAGGCCGGCCTTGTAATGATAGGGCCGCCGTCGCGCGATGGTGCCGCGGCTGGCAGCATGCGCATAGTTCCAGTTCTCCATGTCATCCTGCTCGGTCATGCCGGCCGGGCCGGAATAGCGCATGTAGTACTCCCGCAGGAATTGTTTGATTTCCTCCGGCGCGCCCTTGTCGACGAAGTACGTTCGCCACATCTCAGTTTCATGGGGGCCAGTGGGATGGGAGACCAGCAGCGTGCGCGGCTGTTGTGCATGAAAGGACATGTTGGGGAATATCGTTCCAACGAGCGGGACAAGTCCCAGCGAGCTCACCTTTGTTCTTGAGACGTCGTTCCCAGCATTTCTGAAAGTACTCGGACGTCGCAGGAGACGCGGCGTATTCGGTTCGCGTCTCCTTGTTCGGATAGACGCTGTACAAAATACCGTGACCCTGTGGATAGGCGGTCACCAACAATCGCCCAAAATCGTCGCGGCGACCGACGTTGCCGCTGGGGCCAAGCCGGACCATGTCGACAGACCGGTGGCTCACGCCATGCAGCCAATCGCCGGCAAAATTCTCCGCGATGAATTTCCAGTTGCAGGGGACCTTCCACTTTTGCACGCTGCCCAAGAGCTCCGTGCCGCCATCGCCTCCGTCCCAGGCACACAGCCCTTGGTCGAACGCAAAGCGTGCCCCGCCGAGGTACTCCTCGAACGACGGCGCATCTTTGTCCCATGTGGCCCAAATCGTGCCCATGTAGTTGGCTAGCTGCGCCACTTCGATGAGTCCCCATTTGGATTTATCGAACGGCGGCTGATAAGCGTTCTCGTAATCCTGCACACCGATCAGCGTGCCGTCCGTCTTGTAGGTCCATGCGTGGTAGGGACACCTGAAAGCTTTGGTGTTGCCTTCGTCGTAGCGGCAGACCCGCATGCCGCGATGGGCGCAGCTGTTTAGGAAGACATGGATTTTCGAGGCTGTGTCCCGCGTCAGGATGACGGATTCCGCGCCCATCTTGGAGACGAAGTAATCGCCCGGATTCTTGATCTGGCTCTCGTGCCCGACGTAGAGCCAAGCGCGGCTGAATATCCGTACTCTTTCTTCCTCGTATATATCTTCGTTAACGAAGATCTCGCGGCTGATCTCGCCTGCGGCCGTATTGACCAAGTCGCGGGCAGAAAAATTAGCGCTCCTCATGGCAGTCTCGCTCGCATTTCATCTAGGGTACGATTTTTTCCAGCAGCTGCTGCGCCAATCCTGCGCCCGGCACCGAGATGCCCAATTCGCGCGCCAGTTTCAGGCCGAGGTGCAGATCTTTGTAGAAAACCTGTCGGGAGTGAGGCCCGAACGAGAGCTCAGACCACTGGTCCGCGACCCAGCTCTGTGCCAATCCGTCGTGGATCACCTTCTCCAGGATTTTCGGGTCGAGACCGGATTCGACGCCGACTTTCATGCCTTCGTAGGCGGCCATCATGTTGACCGTGATGATGATCTGATGGGCGAGCTTTGCACGAACACCGGCGCCGAGCTTGCCGACGTGCTGGATTTTCGGTCCTGACGTTTCGAACAGCGCGCGGCATTTCTCGAGCGCCTCGGCGGAACCACCGACCATGTAGGACATGGTCTTGGCCTTTGCGCCTTTCTCGCTGCCGCTAACCGGCACGTCCAGGATTTCGACGTTCTTTTGCGCAACCACTCGTGCGAGTCTTTCGATCGTCGCTGGTTCGATCGTGCTATGGATCACGATGATCGTGCCGGGCGCGGCGGTCTCCAACAGGCCCCTCGGTCCAGCCACCACAGCTTCCACCTGGGCGTCGTTCAGGACACAGACCTGAATGATCTCGGCATGCCGCGCCACTTCCGCGTTGGACCCGGCGATCTTGGCGCCCACGGCGGCCAACTCTTTCAGAGGCTCGGGGCGAGTGTCATACACCATCAGATCGTAGCCCGCCTCCGCGAGATTGATGGCCATGTACTTGCCCTGCATGCCAAGGCCAATGAAGCCGACTTTCATACATGAGCCTCCTATTGCGTCAGCTGACACTGTGCCAGGGTATTCGAGCTTGATCCAAGCGGCCGGTCCCTCTTTAGTCCGCGCGATCGCCTTCGCCTCAGAAGTCGAAGTTGATCGTCGCGAAATACTCGCGCGGCCGCGCATACGCGATCTCGGCGTAGCCCGAACCGGTCGTGAGCGACGAGTTGCCGGCGACCGGATAGGTCTCGTCCGTTGCATTGTTCACGCCGATCGTGAGCCGCCAAGCGCCCGCGTTGGGCGCGAGCACGACGGATGCGTTCACGACGGTGACCGTGTCGAGCTGCGCGATCTCGCGCGTATTTGTCGCGTCGAAGAACTGAGTGTCCGTGTACGACACGTCGACACGCGGCGTGACCGTGAGGTTGCCTGCCTGCGCGTCGTAGGCGATACCGAAGTGCGCTTGGCTGTCCGGCGCAAACGGCAGCACGTTGCCCGCGCGCAGATCGGGCGGCAACACGGCGAGCGGGATGTTGTCGAGCTCGTCGATCGTCGCGTCGAGGATTCCGACGCTTCCTTCGACAATCAGCGCGGCCGTCGGCAGCCACGTGAGCTCGAGCTCGGCACCGTCGATGCTCGCCTTGCCCGCGTTCGTGAGGAAGGGCGCGACGCCGTTCGGCGCCGGTCCGCGGTACGTGACCTGCATGTCCGTGTAGTCGGAGCTGAGACAGAGCGCAGCGTTCAAGCGCAGCGTGTTGTCGGCGAGATCGAGCTTCGCGCCGACCTCGAACGTCTCGGCCTCCTCCGGCCGGAACGGGTGCAGCGCCGCCTGCTCCGCGGCCGTGAGCACGGCGTTGAAGTGGCTGTTCCAGCCGCCGCCCTTGAAGCCCTGCGCGTAGCTCACGTACATCATGCCCTGCGCCGACCAGCGGTATGCGAGCGACGCGGACGGCGTGAAGTCGCTGAAGGTGTCCTCGTACCATTGCGCCGGCACTTGTTTCACGGCGGGTGTCGCGAAGTCGAACTGATCCGGGAATGCCCGTTTCGTCTCCTCGGTGTAGCGGCCGCCGACCGTGAGACTCAGCCGGTCGTTGAAGTCGTACGTCCATTGCGTGAATACGGCCCAGCTGTCGTTGTCCACGGCATTGTTGTCGCTGTCGCGCTGGACGCCGGGCGGCGGCGGATTGAGCTCTACCGTGACGATGTCGTCCGATTCCTGCTCGAAGTAGTAGAAGCCTACGACGCCCGTCAGCGCGTCGCGCTGCATCGTGAGCTGCAGCTCCTGGCTCCACTGCGACGCATCCACGTCGTAGATCGTGTGCAGAATCGTGAGTGGCGTGTTGTCGGCGTCGCGCACGCCGGACCAATCGAGGTTTCGATAGGACGTGATGGACTCGAGCACGAGCGTGTCACTCAAGTCCCACGCGAGATCCATCGACACGCCCGAATTCTCGAGCGTGCTTGCGAGGGGAACGTGCCGTTGTTCGCGTACGGCCCGCGGCCCTGAAAGTCGTTCGCGCAGCGGACGTCGTCGACCATCGGGACCGGCTGCGCGTTGCTGGCCTGCCCCGGACAGCCGGCATCGAAGCTCGAGACGCGCGGGAACGTCGCGCCTTCGGTGATCGCGGCGAACACGAGCGGCGAGCCATTCTCGTCGGCCTCCGTGTAGTCGAGCGCGAAGGTTGCGCGGAACGTATCACTCGGCTCCACGACGAATTTCGCCGTGGCGGTCCAGGTGTCCGTGTCGCCGAGATCGATGCCGTCCGAGCGCGTGACGTAACCGTCCTGTTGCCTCATTCCCAACGAGAAGCGCGACTTCAGCGTGTCCGAGAACGGCACGTCGATCGCCCCGAACGCGTCGATCAAGCTGTCGCTGCCGAACCCTCCGCGGAACGTGCCGCCGAATTCGTCGCCGGGCTCCACCGTCGTGACGAGAATCGCGCCGCCGATCGTGTTGCGGCCGAACAGCGTTCCTTGCGGCCCGCGCAGTACCTGAATCGAGGCGATGTCGCGCAACGCCATCGTGCCGCCGACGGCGCTGCCGATGTAGACATTGTCGATGTAGAGGCCGACACCTGGATCCACCGTGGAGGTCGGGTCCGTCTGGCCGATGCCGCGAATGAAGACCTGCGACGACGAGTTGTTGCCCGCGAGCGGAGCGTTATCGGCGAATTGCAGGTTCGGCACGAGCTGATCGAGCTCCGTCGTCTCGAACACCTGCCGCTCGGTCAGCGCGTCGCCCGTAAAGACCGACACGGCGAGCGGCGTGTCCTGCAGGCTTTCCTCGACCCGCCTTGCGGTGACGGTGATTTCTTCGAGGGTTCCCGCACCGCCGCCGCTTTGGGGTTGGGCCGCGAGCTGTAAGGGAATAGCGGTTGCGAGCGCGCCGACACCGAGTGCGCCGTATCTCAGGCTGCTCGATCGATTCGGACGCGATGGCTGCCGGTCTGAGCGCATATCTGCTCTCCTTGACAAATAGACGTCGAATGAACGCCGTACGTGTCGCCGTGGTGCTCCAATCGCACACTGTGATACGTGGATTGCGCACAGAACATGGAGGAAGCCACTAGACACTTGGACTTTTCTCAAGGCGGGGTACCATGGGCATTCGTTGCGGCGACTTGACCGCAGGCTCACCGCCGACTCTCGGTTGGGAGGCACACGTGGCAACGGCAACGGCCCTGAGACGGATCCCGAGCTTTTTTCTCTACGGCGAAGCGCCGCGTGACGACGACGAGCGGACACTGCACGTCGAAACGATCGAGTTCCGCAGCGCACGTCATCATTGGAAGATCAGCCCGCATGTGCACCGCACGCTTCATCAGCTGATCTTCGTCATGCGCGGCCGCGGCGTCTCGCTCGCCGAAGGGGCAATGGTCCCGTTTTCTCCGCCCGCGGTGGTCGTCGTGCCGGCCGGCACCGTCCACGGCTTCGAGTTCGAGCCCGGCACGCTTGGCTTCGTGGTGTCGATGACGGACGACCTGCGCCGCGAGCTCTCGCAGCGCGAGCCCGGGATCGGTGCGTTGTTCAAGAACCCGGCGACCGTCGAGTTTCAGGGCGACGCGCTCCGAGCGACCGATCTCATGCAGAGCTTCAAGCTGCTTGCGCGCGAGTTCGCACGGACGCTGCCCGGCCGCGCCCTCGCGCTGGAGGGTTTGCTCACGGTGATTCTCGCCAACGTGCTGCGGTTGTCGCACGCGTCCGCGGAATCTGCCGAGGCGGCCGCGGGGCGGCATCGTCTGCTAGTCGCGCGTTTCCGTGAGCTGATCGAAAGCGCATACCACAAGGATTGGTCGCTCGCGGATTACACTTCGGCGTTGAACGTCTCGCACTCGCGGCTACGCAACGCCTGCCTCAGCGTAACGGAGCAGTCGCCGATGCAAATCGTGCACGCTCGCATTCTGCTCGAGGCGAAGCGCCAGCTGCTCTTCACGAGCATGTCCGTGAGCGAGATCGCGTACGCGCTCGGCTTCGACGATCCCGCTTACTTCACGCGTTTCTTCTCGCAGCGTACAGGGATATCGCCCCGCACGTTTCGTTCGCGGTCTGCGCGGCTGGCGGACGGCGGCGTGCTGATCACGAGGTAGACCGTAATCCGCAGCGCGTCTTTGAGTCCAGGGGTCGAGGCGCAAGCCTCGACCCCCGGACCCCCAAAGCTCTGCGTTACGACTTCGGCATGAGCTCTTCGACGATCTGGTCGACGGTGAAGCTCGCCGCCTTCTGTCGCGGCGGGAACTCTTTGAAGCTCTCGAGCCACTCGTGAACGACCGCCTGTGCGGCGTACTGATAGCGGGACGTGCTCGACGAACCAGTCGTTGTACTTGATGCTGTCCTCGCCGGCCTCGAACGGATCCGCGCGCAGATCGAAGAGCTTGGGGATGCGCATCTGCGTCAGTGGCTCACGCCAGACCTCGAGTCCCTTGGCGCGCTGCTCGGCGAACACCATCTTGTATTGCTGGAAGCGCAGCGCCATCAGGTCGCCGTCGTCGCTCCAGTAGATGAAGCCTTCGCGCGGGCATTTCTCCTTGCCCGAGAGGAATGGCAGCAGGTTGTAGCCATCGAGATGGACCTTGAACGTGGTGTCGCCGATCTTGTGGCCCTTCTTGAGTTTCGCGACGATGTCCGGCTCCCCGGCGGCCGCCGCGAACGTCGGCAGGAAATCCGTCAGCGACGCGATCTCGTTGATGACCTCGCCCGGCTTGATGACGCCGGGCCAGCGCATGACGCACGGCGACGCGCCAGCCGCCTTCCCAGTTGGTGTCCTTCTCGCCGCGGAACGGCGTCGCGCCGCCGTCCGGCCAGATGCATTCCTCGGCGCCGTTGTCGGTGGTGAAGACGACGACCGTGTTGTCGGCCACGCCAAGGTCGTCGACCTTCTTGAGGAGCTGGCCGACATAGCCGTCGAGCTCGACCATCCCGTCCGGATAGAGGCCATGACCGGTCTTGCCCACGGACGCCGGCTTCAGGTGCGTGAACACGTGCATGCGCGTCGGATTGAAGTAACAAAGCCACGGCACGCTTTCCTTGGTCTTCCGCTCCATGAAGTCGAGCGCGGAGGCCAGGAACTCCTCGTCCACCGTCTCCATCCGCTTCCTGGTGAGCGGACCGGTGTTTTCGATGGTCTGCTTGCCGACCTTGCCAAACACCGGATCGACGGTCGCATCGTCCTTGTCGGTCGCCTTGCACTTGAGTACGCCGCGAGGTCCGAACTTCTTCCGGAAATTCGGGTCCTTCGGGTAGTCGGCGTATTCGGGCTCTTCCTCGGCGTTCAGGTGATACAGATTGCCGAAGAACTCGTCGAAGCCATGCACCGTCGGCAGGTGCTCGTTGCGATCGCCCAGGTGGTTCTTGCCGAACTGGCCGGTCGCGTACCCGAGGCTCTTGAGGACCTGCGCGATCGTGGGATCCTCCGCTTTGATACCCAGCGTGGCGCCGGGCATGCCGACCTTGGTGAGGCCGGTGCGGATCGGTTGCTGGCCGGTGAGGAAGGCGGCACGGCCGGCCGTGCAGCTTTGCTGGCCGTAGAAGTCGGTGAACATCGCGCCTTCCCGGCGATGCGGTCGATGTTCGGCGTGCGGTACCCCATGAGGCCGTGGTTGTAGCAGCTGACATTGAACCAGCCGATGTCGTCCGCCATGATGAAGAGAATGTTCGGCTTGTGCGTCTTCGCCATCTGAGTTCTCCTGTGTGCCGCGCAAGCCGGCGCGTTTTGAAAAGAGGCTACGACTCGAGGTTCAGCGCCGGCAATACGCCCTTGTGACTACTGGCTACTGCTGGGCGCCGAGCCGCGCAAGCATCGCCGACAGCTCTTCCGGATCGATATAGAAATGCTCGCAGACCCGTCCCCAGAGCATCGTCGTAGGGCACATAGCGATCACCGCGCTCCTTCTGAGTCTCATGTAGCACGTGCAAGACCACGCGCTCCTCACGAGTGAGCCCGTCGCGCACGTCGGGTAGCAGGTCTTCGGGATTCTTCGTTAGGTCCACGGCTACTGCGCGAGACTCTTGTAGGCGCGGTCGATGAAGTACGTCGTCGGGTTGCCGTACTTCGAGTCCCATTCGCGCGTCGGCTGCGCGGCGACCACTTGCGCGAGCGTCGCACCGTCGGCGATCAGCGCCGCGATGCGGCCGCGCACCGTGCGCAACATGTCAACGTAGCTCACGAGGTCGCCGTAGGTTGCGACTTGGCCGTGCCCCGGCACGACGATCGTGTCGCGATCGATCTCGGCGATGACGCGGCTACAGAATTCGATCAGGCCGTCGAAGTCGCCGCCGTTGTCGACGTCGAAAAAAGGGTAGGCGGCCGAGAGAAACACGTCGCCCATGTGCACGACGTTGTGATCGCGAAAGATCACGACGGTGTCGCCGGCCGTGTGCGCCGGAGCGAAGTGGAGCAACACGAGGTGCTCGCCGTTGAGAAAGAGCTCGATGCGGTTGTCGTAGGTGATGGCGGGCCAGGCCGCGGACGGGTAGGCGGGCTGATCGAGCACGGTTCGTACGACGTTGACCTTGTTGTGCCGCGTGAGCATCTCGCGCGAGTTCGCGTGCGCGATGAGCACGGTGCCGTCGGGGCCGAGCACCTTGTTGCCCTCGGCATGGTCGTCGTGCCAATGCGTGTTGATCGCGAAGCGGATGTCACCGCCGCCGAGCTCGGCAATCGCCGCACGGTACTTCGGCACGAACGGCGGGAACCCCGTATCGACGATCAAGACACCCTGCGGACCGATCGAAGCCAACGCGTTGCCGGCCACCTGACCGCCGCCGGCGCCGAACAAGAGGTGCAAGCCCGGCGCAAGCTGCTCAACGGTGACGCTCGCTTCGTCGCGCTCCTGTGCGACGGCCGCCGCGGCAAGCAAGGACGCGCCCGCCAAGACGACCGCCAGCTCGCGAATCATGGTGCCGGGATGATTGCGATCCGATTCCCGCGATACGAGCCGACCCAAAGCGAGTCGCCGACCTCCACGCAGCGCCGTGCCGGCGCCGAATGCCGGCGTGTCGGGCTGGCTCACGATCTCGCGAACCGCGAGCGTCGCGGGGTCGATCTTCACCGCCTTCCACACCTGCCCGGCCTGACCGACTGCCCATAGCGTTCGGTCGCGCGCCCAATGGATGTTGTCGACGCGAAAGCCGAGCGAGTATCTCCGCGCGCTGCGGTGGCGTCGCGCCGCGCGACAAGCGCACGAACGATTGGCTGCCCCAGGCGGCGATGTAGAGCGTCTTGCCGTCATCCGAGAGCTCGACGCCGTTCGCCCCCGCCGCCTCGCTGCCCGGGACTTTCACCCAGCCGCTCGCCGTGTGCCACTCCCAGAGCTCGCCGTTCGGTTCGCCGCCCATCATCCTCTCAGTGGCTTCGCGAGTGCCGCCGCGGGGCAGGAAGTTCGTCGTCACGAAGCCGCCGTCGGGCAGGCCCCGAACGGAGTTCAAGCCGATCGGGTCAGGCGCAATCACGCAGCCGATCCAAGTCGCGACCGGCATCTCGCGTGCGGTATCGATCTGGAACACCTCGATCGCCTCGCGCGCGCCGTGTCCGACGACGAAGAGCTTGTACGTCGGGCCGTTGCCGGGCTCCACGTACACGCCGTGCGTCGTGAAGCGCTCCTTGCTCGGCGGTCCGGGACATTCCGGATAAATGCTCTTGTCGGGACGCTCCCGCGCCGTCGCGGAAGGGTACGCCGTGATTGCCATGCGGTCGCTCACGCGAATCAGTGCAACGCCGCCAGTACCCGAGTATGCCGACGCGACGACCCATTGCGGCCCGAGCGCAACCAAGTCCTCCGGCGCCTGCTGGCCGCAGACGACGTCCGCGGCGGGCGTGCAGGGCGGCGGAGGAGGCTGCGGCGGCGGCTGCGCATTGAGCGGCAGCGACGCAATGTATGCACTGAAGACCAACAGCAGCGGCGATGCTTTCACGACGATTCCCCCGAATGACCTTGCGAGCCCAAGCGCCGGCTACGACCCCGGCGGCTCACCGTAGAGCGCAGGGCGCAGCGCGTCAACTCGCGAGCGGCCGAGCGTCAGGCCGAATCCCGATGCGCCATCTCCGCAATCCGACGATAACGGAGCGATAATATGATGCTGGAGTCGATCGGGCGTTGCGCGGGCGGAATTCCAGATCGCGCGACAACGGAGGATGTGTCAATGGTCTTACGAAACAATCTACTGAGATGCGTCGGCGCGGCGGTTGGTCTCGCCTGTACCGGTCCTGCACTCGCACATCACGGTTTCGGACTCTTCCAGATGGATAAGTTCACGGATTACTCCGGGACGCTCACGAAGTTCGAGCTCGTCAATCCTCACTCCTATCTCTACTTCGACACCGTCGATGCGGACGGCAAGCCTCTGTCGATGCGTTGTGAGATGCGCGCGGCGACGCTGATCAAGCGTTCGGGTTGGCAGGTGGACCAGTTCGTGCCGGGCCGGCGCGTCGACGTGCATGCCCACCCGCACCGCGACGATCCGCATTCGTGCTACCTCGAGAGTGTCACGATCGGCAACGCACCTGCCCTGGACCGCAACGCGCAGTTCACGAGCACGACGCCCGTGGACACCTCGAATCGGCCGCTGCGTCTCGCGTCGGGCGAGCCGAATATCTCGGGCGACTGGGCCGTGGAGCAGGCTGTGCTCACGGTTCCGCCGAGCGGCGGCCGCGGCGACCTCGTGCCGAGGAGCCTGCGCGAAGACTATGCGGCAGGAAGGATCACGCTCGAGGAGATCCGCGCGCGCAATCCCGCAGCCGCGCCTCCTACGTATACACGGAAGCGGGTCAAGCCGCCGCGACCGCGTTCCGGATGTGGTCGCCGGAGGACAATCCGCGGCTCTCGTGCAAGCCGACCAGCATCGTGTTCGATTGGACGTTCGACTGGCCCGTCAATCGGATCACGCAGACGATGGCGGACGGCGAGAAGGTGATCGACATCGATTACGGTCTCTACAGCTTCTCGCGCAGAATCCACTTGGGTCAGGACAAGCATCCGGAAGGCGTTCAGCCGAGCAACACTGGCCACTCGATCGGGCGCTGGGAGGGCGATACGCTCGTGGTCGACACCGTGGGATTCGCCCCCGGCGTGCTCGTGCCGCCTACGCGGAACAGCGACAAGCTGCACGTGGTCGAGCGCTTCACGCTCGACACCGAGAGGTTCGCGCTGAAACGCGAGTACACGGCTGAGGATCCGGTATATCTCGCCGCTCCGTACTCGCGGTCGGACACGGTGTTCCTCTCGGACACGCCTTTCGAGAAGCAGCCCTGCGAGGAGCTCACTTTCGAGTTTTCGAACGGCGGCGATCGGTGAACGCACTGCTCATTTCTCGCACCGTGGCCTTTGGCTAGCCGCCCCTGAACGAGTAGATTGCCCCGACATGGACGAACGGAAATCGATGCGCTCGAAGGACGACGACGTCCCGATTATCGGTGACTACTCCGAGGCGCAGGACACACGGCTTCGCCCAGAGGCCCCGAAAGCGCCTTCGCCGTCGCAAGCGCCTTCGCCGACACACGCACCGCGCAGTGCTGGTCGACCGCGCGACGAGCGCTTGGTGCTCGATCCGAGCGATGTCCGTCGCCACGCGCAGCTCGCGCGGCAGCGTGAGCGCGCCGGACCGCTCGCAAAGGTCCTGCGGTACGCACCGATCGCGCTCGCGGTGGTGCTCGCCTTCATCGTGTATTGGAACTTCGAGACGTTGCGCGGGATTACTGTGGATTTTTCGGCGCTGACGAGCCTATTCGCGGACGATGGCCCGGCGAGGGGTGACGATGCGGCGCGTCTACCAGGGGAGCTCGAGACCGAAGCGGTCGAGGCTCCGGCAGTCGTCGGCAGGGAAACATCGACCGTCAGCGTGGACCTGCCGCCGGCTCAGGACGCGTCCGTCGACGCGTTGCCCGCGACGCGCCAAGCGGCCGCGGCTCCCGAGCCGCCGCCCGAGCAGAACGCACCAGCGTCGGCCGTCGTACCGGACCCCGTAGCTCCCGCCGAGGCGCTCGCAAGCGCTCGCGAGTCGCCCCCCGCGCCGCCGCCCGAGCCGGAAACGCCGCCCGCGCCGGAGACGTTCGCATTCGGTGTGCCGGTCAACAGCGTTTCGGAGGGCGACGCGGCTGCTGCCGTGCTCATTCTGCGCAACGGTGGCAACCGGGGCATATCCTCGGTCACGTGGTGGACGAGCGACGGGAGTGCCACCGCGGGTGTCGATTACGCGGACCTCGGCACGGTCGTCGAGAAGTTCGCGGCGGGCCGGCAAAACCTCACGATCCGCATTCCGATCGTAGGCGACCGTATGGCTGAGGGGCCCGAGACCTTCTACGTTCATCTCGCCACGAGCGAAGGCGCACTCGTGTCCGACGAGCGGGCGGGAACGGAAGTCGTAATCAACGACGACGACTAATCGTCCCGCGATCGATCCGCCGTGACCCAGAGCCGCGAGCAGGACATCAAGGAAACTAATCGCCGTCGAGCCCGCTACACGATCTGATACTCGGGCGTGCTCATCACCAGGTGGGCCGTCATCCGCAGCGGGTCTTCCATGTAGGTCTTGGCGCGGTCGAGGCTGTCCGTTCCCAATTCCTTCGTCAGGAACTCGACCAACGCGTCGCGCGTCGCCTTCGCCGCCGGGACGCGCAGCATCCGCCACGCGAGATAATCGACCGCTTCCGCCGTCGTCTTCGCGCCGCTCGCCAACACCATCTCGGTGAGATCGAAACGTGCGGCGTCGCGCGGCGTCGGGATCAGCTTCCGCGCCGCCTGCTCCCAGCCGATGTAGCCGGAGATGCGCGTGTTGAACTTCTCGTCGCGTTCGAGAGCTACGCGATCGAACTCCCACATCTTGGCCGGATCGTTGACTGCCGTGGCCGCGCCGATGTCGTAGCCGTCGCGCAATCGCTGACCGAGCACGTCGTCGGTTCCCGCGTTGAAGTTCCAGTCGCGAAAGCCTGTCATGTCCGGAATCAGCACGTCGCGCGCCACGTTGCCGCGCGCGATGAGCAGCCCCGGCGTGATCCACGCCTTGCCGCCGGCCCAGCCCGCGACCGACGGCGGATTCAACAGGTGCTGGCCCATCGCGATCGTCGACTGATTGAAATCGGGGACGCCGGGCATCGCCTCCAGCGCCGAGGTGCTTCATCATCGCGACCATGTGCTCGACGGGGCCCTTGATGTGCCCGCCGTAGCTCGCCTGACTGTAGAAGTCCTTCGACGTGAAGATCGCCGTCAGCAGAGGCTTGACCTCGTAGTCGGCGTCGCGCAGCACCGTGCCGAGCTTCGTGCGCAGCGCGGGCGAGAGCTCGTCGCGCACGAGGAAGCGATAGATCTTCGCCGCCAAGAACTCCGCCGTGACCGGTTGCTCGAAGATGATCTTCAGCACGTCCACGCCGTCGAAGTTGCCGGTGCGGCCGAGGAATGTCTTCGCGCCGGCGTCGTGCTTCGCCGGATCGACCTTGAACGTGAGGTCGTCGAAGTACCACCCGGTGAACGCGCGCGCGCACTCGCGGACGTCGCTCTCGGTGTAGTTGCCGACGCCCATCGTGAAGAGCTCCATGACCTCGCGCGCGAAGTTCTCGTTCGGCGCTCCCTTCACGTTGTACTGCGCATCGAGGAAGTAGAGCATCGCCGGGTTTTGCGCGACCTGCGATGGTCAAATCCCGCAGGTTGCCCGTCGCGCCCCGCTCGAACAGCTCGATCTGCTGGTGCATCTTGCGGTAATCGCGCACCTTGTTCTCGTGCGTCGCGAAATGGCCGTGCCACAGCAGCGCCATCTTCTGCTCCACGGGGTGCGTCGTCTGCAGCATCCGGTTCGCCCACCAATAGCCGAGGCGCCGCGTCTCGAGCATCGTCGCGCGCAGCCAATAGAAGAAGCGATCGGACACCGGCTGCACGGGGCGATTGCCGGCCGGTTTGATCGAGACGCCCATCGACGGCGCCGTGCTGCTCGGCGCGATCGGTCGCGTCGGGCCGGCTGTCCGGGAATCCGTTCGAGCGACGGATCCCACAACCCCGACTCGACGAACGGCTGCATCTTCGGATTGGAGATGCGCTCGTAGTGCACGAGCGACTCCACTGCGCGCGTCGAGGCCGGCGTCGGCCAGCTTTTGGATCTCCTCCGGCGTGCCGCCGAACCCCGCATGCGCCAGCAGGTGCGCGGCGCGGTCGATAGCTCCACTCGGACGGCGGCAGCGGCGACAGGTCGTCTTGCCAGGCCGCGGGCCCCGGGGACCAGTGGGTGCGCGCAGTCATCGTTTCCTCCTCCGCTGCCCGCTAGGCCTCGATCATGCCCAGCGTTTCGAACGGCTGGCCGAGCACCTTCGCTGCGTCGGCACCGAGCCAGTCCTCGATCAACGTGGCGTACACGCGGCGGAAGTCCGTAGTGCTCTCGAGGTTGTCGCCGAGCACGAGCTCGGAGAGGCTCGGCGGTTTGCCGTACATCCCGCCCTTCACCGCGTTGCCGATCACGAAGTTCACTTGCGCGGTGCCGTGGTCGGTGCCCAGGCTCGTGTTCTCCGGCACGCGCCGGCCGAACTCGCTGTGGACGTACATCACGACGTCGTCGGCGCGGCCGATGCGTTGCATTTCCTGAAAGAAACCTTCGATGGCGTCCGAGCAGTATTGGAGCTGGCGATCGTGCGGCGCGGCCTGATTGACGTGCGTGTCGAACAGACTGCCGCGCAGCGGCACGTAGTACAGCTGCGTTGGGAAGTCGGCTTCGATGAGCGCGACGACTTTGTCGAGATCGAGCAGGCGCAGATCCGGATTGGCCTTGCCTCGGTATTGCGCTCCACGCCGCGCGCACGACCTCGGACGCTTGCGCCGCGCTCCTCGTCACCTCGAGCACGTATTTGTGCGCGTCACCGACCGGTGCGTCGTGCGCGCCGAGCGTATCGAGTACGGGCTTTCTCCTGGGCGAACACGCCGCGCTGGAACGTCGTCGGGATCGACGAACACCAGCGGCACGTGCTTCTCGCCGTCGACCGCGAGCGTCTGGCTGTCCGGAGATGTTCACGATCATGTTCTCGCGCGCACCCGTCGGATCGAGGCTCGACGCCGTCGCGCCCGACCCAGCCGTACTCGTTGCCGCTGTTCGGCGCCGCCGTGTGCCAGAACGATATCGAGGTGAAGTGCGAGAACGACGGCTGGTCGTAGCCGACGCCATGCACGATCGCGACCTTCCCCTCGTCGTAGAGGTTCTTCATGCCGCGCATCGACTTGTGCCAGCCGAACTGCGCGTCGATTTTCAGAACGTCCGATTCTTTGATCCCGATCGTCGGCCGATGCTTGTAGTACAGACGGGTCGCCGTAGGGGACGATGGTGTTGAGGCCGTCGTTGCCGCCGAACCACTCGAAGACGACGAGAATCTTGCCGTGGGGTTTGCAGCGACGCTTCGGGTCGCCTGGGCGAACACGGGTGGCACGGGGCCGATGCCGCCGAAGAGCCCGAGTCCCAAGCCGCCGGCGCCGAGCCGCAGCATGTCGCGACGCGAAACGCCGCTTTCGCCCAATGGATCCTTCGTTGTCATGAGGATTCGCCTCCCCGAAGTGCCTGCGCCGTCAGTATGCATCGTCCGGGTCGAGCTAGGGAGTGGCGGTGAGCCCCCAGAGCTGCTTCGCGCGTAGGTTATGCTTCAAAGTGAGTCTGTAGGAGTGACCGATGCCGGTTCGCCGCGCTGCATTGCCGCTTGCTTGCAGCATTCTTGCGGCGTGTCTGTTGACGCGGCCCGCCTGTTCCCAAACGCAACCTCCGGGCTTTGACGACGCGCACGCCCGGATGGCGGACGGCGTGGCACTGCCGCTCCACCATTGGCTACCGTCCGGTGAGCCCCAAGCTGTCATTGTCGCGGTCCATGGCATGAATGATCACGGCGCTTCCTTTGGCAAGACGGGCGAGTACTTAGCCGCGCATGGTTTTGCCGTATACGCGTTCGATCAACGGGGTTTCGGAGCGGCTGAACAGCGCGGAACCTGGGCCGGCGGAACCGTGATGGCGGACGATGCACGGCAAGTGGCACAGCTCCTACGGATGCATTACCCAGGCGTGCCGCTCTACGGCCTCGGCGAGAGCATGGGCGGCGCCGTACTGTTGCTCGCGTTGGCGCGACACCCGCCCGGCTGGATCGATGCGGCGGTTGTCCTCGCACCGGCCGTTTGGAACCGGCGCCAGATGCGTTGGTACGAACGAAGCGGCTTGTGGCTATTGGCTCACGCAACGCCGGGGATGCGTCTGTCGTCGCGCCTCGCGGGAAGGACACCTTCCGATGATCCTGAAACCTTGCGTTACTGGCGCGAAGACCCGCTGGTGATCAAGAAGACTCGCGCGGACGCGCTCTGGGGAGTAGCAGATCTCATGGATGCCGTGACTGCGGAGGCCGCGCAATTCGCCGTGCCGCTGTTGGTTCTGTATGGAGCGCACGACGAGATCATGCCGTCGTCCGCGATTTGCGCCTGGATCGGAAGCCTAGCCCCGGGCCGCTCGCAGTTCGCTGTCTACCCGAAGGGCTGGCATCTGCTGACCAGAGACCTCGATGCGCCGACCGTTCATCGAGACTTAGCCGCGTGGTTCGAGAGTCCGGGCACAGCGCTGCCGTCTGGTCTCGACACACCCGATTCGCCGTTTTGCGCTGGTATTTCGAAAGCGGGCTGACGGTAACCGCTCCCAGCGTCCGCTCGCAGACTGCGCGTTCTATTCCGGCAGCGTCTGCACCTGATACATCGCGAGCAGCATCGGCGCGGGCTTGATCCCGCCGGCGGCGATCCAAGTCTGGAATAGCTGCGCCTGCTGGCCGGTACGGAAGATCTGGGCGATCGCCCGGTTCACCACGAGGCGGAAGTCCGCGTCGTTGCGACGAACCATCATGGCGTAGGGCTCGTAGGAGAACAGCTCGTCTCCGAACGAGAAGCTGACGTTTTCGTCTTTCTCGAGCGCTTTCATGGCCTCGCCGATTAGAACCACCTGATCGGAAGCGAACGCGTCTACTTCGCCGCTCTGCAGGCGGACCATCCCGGCGTCACGGTCGGCGACGGCAACCACGCGCGCATCGATGAGCTTCTCCTTGAGATGCGCTTGCAGCGCTTGCTCTGTCGTCGTGCCGCCGATGACGGCGACGCGCTTGCCCGCCAGATCGTTCATCGAGGCAATGCGATTCTTTTGCATGGACAAAATCGTGCCCCCGGTGACGAACGTCATTAGAGTGAAGTCCACGCGCTCCTGTCGTCCCAACGTCATCGTCGTAGCGCCGCATTCGATGTCGACATCTCCATCGGCAACGGCGTCGATGCGGTTGTCCGACGTTACTTTGACGAACGTCACTTTCATGTCGGGCAGCTTCAAGTGCTCTCTGACTCCGACGGCGATTCGCCGGCAGATGTCGACCGAATAGCCGGCAGGTTGACCGCCTTGCTCGAACGAAAGTGGGCGTGCATCCGTGCGGTAACCGATGCGAAACTCACCGCGTTTCGCGATGCTCTCGAGAGTCCCCTGCGCCAGCAGCGACGTGCCCGGTACGAGCACGCTTGCCGACAGAACCACCCACCGGATCAGCACTGATCTGTTCATTCGTTGTTCTCCTAGCTCCATTGGGCGCGCCCACTTGATCGATCGCAGCTTAACCGTGCCCGGCCGCCGGCGCAACCGTCGAGGCCGATTATTCGGCGGGGCGGCCGACGTTGAAATCGGACCTAAGTCCAGTTCACGGCACGCCCGACGCGTCAGTCGCCCGCGTCCGTGCGCGGCTGGCTCGGCGTGTCGGACTGTGGCGCGCTCGGCTCCACGACGAACTTCCCGTCGAGCGAGAACAGCCACAAGCTGTCGCCGTGCTTCGTGCCGGGATAGAACGATCCCGCAGCGAGCACCGTGACGTACTGTTGGCCGTCGTGCTCGAACGTGCTGGCCGTGGCATTCACGGCCGCATCGGTCGCGAAATCCCACAACAAATCGCCGTTGGTCTTATCGAGAGCCGTGAAGCGGCTGTCGTTGCGCCCCACGAAGATCAGGCCGCCGGCCGTGACGATGGAGCCGCTGTAGCACATCTCGGCCCACTGCTGTTGCCACGCGAGCCTGTTGGTCCTGACATCCACCACTGAAAAAATACCGCGCATGCGTATTCCCGAGCCCTTGTAAGTGCCCTCGAGATAGCGGCCCCCGGGCGTCGGCGTCATGAAGTCGACCTCGCCGTTGCTGCTGTAGGCGCCGAGCCCGTCGTGAGCGCAGACATAGAGGAGACTGCTCTCCGGGATCGTACGAGCTCGGCGGCCAGTTCGCGCCGCCCGTAGCGTGCGGCTTCATCGAGCACGAGCTCCTCCCAGAACGGCGTGAAGATGCGGCCGCCGTTCACGAGCTTGAAACCCTCGGGGACGATGTCCACCTCCTGCGGCACGACGGGGTCGCCGATGGGGTAGGGCTGCGTCGCGGCTGTCGCTTGGCGCGGCTCCTGCGGGACCGGGCGCTCCTCGATGCCCACGAGCGGCTCGCCCGTCGTGCGGTCGAGAATGTAGGTAAACCCCGTTTTGCCCACCTGGGCCAGTCCCTTGCGCATGCGGCCGGCGTATTCCGCGTCGAATAGCACGACGGGATTCGGCGCGTCGTAATCCCAGAGGTCGTGGTGAATCTCCTGGAAATGCCAACGGTATTTTCCGGTTCGAACGTCGAGCGCCACGATCGACACGCTGAATAGGTTGTCGCCGGGACGCACGGCACCGTTCAAGTCGGGGCCCGGGTTTCCCGTGGAGAAATAGATCATGCCGAGCTCCGGATCCACCGCGGGCGTTTGCCAAATCGCCGCGCCGCCGTATTTCCAGGAGTCATTGTCTTGCGGCCACGTGTCGTGGCCGAGCTCGCCGGGGCCTGGGACGGTGTAGAACGTCCACTCGAGCTCGCCGGTGCGCGCGTCGAATGCCTTGAGGCGGCCGCGCGAGGCGCGGTCGCCGCCCGCGAATCCCGTGATCACGAGCCCGTCGTAGTAGAGCGGCGCGGCCGTGATCGAGAACCCGTCCTGCCAGCGCTCCGCTTGCGTGGACCAGGCTACGGCGCCGGTGCGCTGGTCGAGCGCCACGAGCTTGCCGTCGAGCTGGCCCACGTAGATGCGTCCGTCCCCCATCCCGAGACCGCGGCTCAGCCACCCGCAGCACACGACGTTGATGCTGTCGTCGAGCTTCGCTTCGTAGGTCCAGAGAATTTGTCCCGTCTCTACGCTCACGGCGAAGACGTCGTCGGCGCCGGTCACCATGTAGATGACGCCCTCGTAGACGAGCGGTTGGCCCTGGCCCGAATATTTGCTGGCTGTGCCCGAGCCGTTCAGGCTCACGCGCCAACTGGGCTTCAAGTTGGCGACGTTGTCGCGGTTGATCTGCGTCAGCGGCGAGTAGCGCTGGTTGTAGAGGTTGCCGCCGTTGGTGAGCCAACCGGCGCGAGGTAGCGCCTTGAGCTCCGCGCCGCGAAATGCGGGAGATCGCTGGATCTCGGTTGAGATCGTTTGCCCCGGCAAGAGGCCGGGAAGAATCAACGAGACCAGTAGCGCCACGCAGGCCCAGTGCTTTGGCGATAGCTTCCACGGCGGCGGTAACGATGGCATGGCGGCTGATCCCCCGGTTGACCCGTCGCTATTGATTACGAGCTTGAGCAGCGCCGTCAACACCTAGTTAGCCGCCTCGCCGGCTTGAAACCTGCCGAACGCGCCGCTGGCATGGCCTACGGATGAATCTTGTGTTTTGTTGAGCCGTGCTGAGTTAGGGCCCGCCAATCGGTAAGATGTGGGTTTCGGGGAAGACCAATCGTTTCGGTATGCGACGGTCCCATCAATGGCTCACAGCTGCATCGATCGCCGGCGTCGCGGCCGCGGCCGCCGTGCTCGTGTCACGAGTCGAGCACGCCCGCGAGCAACAGCGATGGGGGATGCTGGAGTCCTATTGCTCGGAGTGCCATAACGAGATCGATCTCGCGGGCGAGCTGTCCTTCGAGGGGCTGACGCCCGACGTCCGTGCCCCAGCACGCAGAAAGCTTCGAGGCGGCCATCCGGAAACTGCGCGGCCGTCAAATGCCGCCCCCGGGCAGTCCGCAGCCCGGGCAGGACGAAGTCGACGGGTTGGTCGCATGGCTAGAACGTTCGATCGATGCCGCCCCGCAGGGATCCGCCGGCTACGTGACAGCCCAGCGACTCAACCGGACCGAGTATGCGAGCGCCGTGAAGGATCTGCTGGGCGTCGAGATCGACCCGACCGAGCACCTGCCGGCCGAGATCGAGGTCGACGGATTCACGAACATCGCGGCCGCGCTCAGCGTGTCGCCGGCCTTCGTCGAGCAGTACATCAACGTAGCGAGCACGGTCGCCCATCTCGCGGTCGGCGAGCCCAAGCCCAAGGTCGCGACCGCGTATTTCCCGCCCCCGACCGGCGGACCAGCAAGCCTACGTCGACGGTCTGCCGCTCGGCACGCGCGGCGGCATGCGGTTCAATCACACGTTCCCGGCCGACGGCGAGTATCGGCTCACGGTCACGAATCTCGGTGTAGGCCTCTATCCGCGTGCGTTGGAGACGCAGCACACGTTGGTCGTGCTCGTCGATCGGAACGAGGCGTTTCGCGCAAGCATCGGCGGGGCCGAGGACTTGGCGCTCATGGATCGCGGCGGCGCTCCGGCGCGTGCCGAGATCATGAATCGCTTCGCCAAGATCCCGCTGCGAATCACAGCCGGCGTGCACGAAGTCGCCGTCACCTTCATCGAGCGCTCCCGCGCAGCGAGCGACGAGCAGATCTCGACGTTCAAGCCGAGCGAGAGCTTCAGCTTCACGGGCGCGGAGCGCGTTCCGGAGATCATCGGCGGCATCGACATGATCGGCCCGTACGAAAGCACGGGCCTGTCGCGCACGGCGAGCCGCCAGAAGCTGTTCGTCTGCGAGCCCGAGGTTCCCGATCGCGAGCGATCATGCGCTGAAGCTATCGCCACGGACCTCGCGCGGCGCGCGTTCCGGCGGCCGGTCGACCAGGGCGATCTCGATCGCCTCATGCCGTTCTACGAAGAGGGGCGTCGCGGACCCGGTGGGTTCGATGAGGGAATCGAGCTCATGGTGACCGCGGTGCTCGCGAGCCCGGACTTTCTCTATCGCGCCATTGCTCCGCGCGAGGACGCAAGCGGTGACCGCTACGCGCTCAACGATTTCGAATTCGCCTCGCGGCTCTCCTTTTTCTTATGGAGTCAGGGTCCGGACGACGAGCTGCTCCGGCTTGCGGCCTCGGGAGACCTTGCGGATTCCAAGATCCTGGACGCGCAAGTGAAGCGTATGCTCGCCGACCCGCGCGCGGAGGTGCTCGTAACGAATTTCGCGCTCGGTTGGCTCAACGTGGACGATCTCGAGGCGGTGCAGCCGGACAAGCTGCTCTTCCCCGAGTTCACGGAGGGTTTACGCGAGGACTTCGCCGAGGAGATCGAGCTGTTCCTTGGCAGCGTGTTGCTCGAAGACCAGAACGTGCAGACGTTGCTGACGGCCGACTACACGTTTCTCAACGAGCGGCTCGCTCGCCACTACGGCGTAGCGTCGGTCGTGGGCCCGCAGTTTCGGCGCGTGAGTCTCGATGACAAAGCGCGGCATGGGCTGCTCGGCAAGGGCGCCGTGCTGTTGCGCACTTCCTATGGCGACCGCACCTCGCCCGTGCTGCGCGGCGCGTGGGTGCTCGACAAGCTCATGGGCACGCCGCCGACACCTCCGCCGCCCGGTGTCGAGACCAATCTCTCGACGCCCCCGGGAGAACAGCCGATAACGCTGCGCGCGCGCCTCGAGCAGCATCGGGCGAATTCCACGTGCAAGGCTTGCCACGGCGTGATCGATCCGTTCGGCCTTGCGCTCGAGAATTTCACGGCAACGGGGCGCTGGCGCGACCACGACAAAGAGGCCGATGCGCCGATCGACGCGAGCGCCGAGCTGCCGGGCGGCAAGCCGATCGTCGGCCCCGTCGAGCTCACGGCGGCGCTGCTCGATCGCTCCGATCAATTCGTGCAGGCGATGACGCAGAAGCTCATGATGTATGCGGTCGGGCGGGAGCTCGAGTACTACGACATGCCGCAGGTGCGCGCTGTCGTGCGAGCCGCGGCGGCGCAGGACTATCGGTTTTCCGCGATCGTCGCGGGCATCGTCAGTAGCGATGCATTCCGCACGCAGGCTGCGACGGACGGTCAGGATATCGGCTCGGCTCAGGCGTCGGCGGGCGACTCCCGCGCGACGCGGGCTCGCAGACTAGGGGAGAGTAGCTACATGTATCTGACGAAGAAGCATCTGTCTCGCCGCACCGTTCTCAGGGCCGCCGGCGTATCGCTCGGGTTGCCGTTGCTCGATGCAATGATCCCCGCCGCCACGGCGCTCGCGCAGACGGCCGCCGCCCCGAAGCTTACGAGCCGGCTTCTTCTATCTGCCGCACGGCGCGATCATGTGGAACACGCCGTACGGCGCGGAGATGGATCACTGGAGCCCGAGCGGCGCCGGCGCGGATTTCAAGTTGAGCCGGATTCTGGAGCCGCTCGAGTCGCACAAGCGCTACGTGACGTCGTTCGGAAATATCGAGAACAAGGCGCCGCAGGGCTCGGTGCACACGCTCGTACCCGCCACGTGGCTCAGCGGCGTGCGGCCCGAACGAGAAGGCAACGGGCGCGATGATGGCGCCGACGATCGACCAAATGATCGCCGAGCACATCGGGCAGGACACGGTGCTGCCTTCGCTCGAGGTGGCATCGGAAACCACCGTTCAGAGCGCTGCGTGCGGCACCGGCGCTTGCTACTACAGCTCGACGTTGTCGTTCCGCAATCCCACGACGCCGTTGCCGATGGAGTTCAATCCGCGCAAGGTGTTCGTGCAGCTCTTCGGCGCCGGCGACACGCCCGAGGAGCGCGACGCGATCTCGCGACGCAGAGCGAGCGTGCTCGACATGATCAACGAGCGCACGAACGATCTGCAAGGCACGCTCGGCCCGCAAGACCGCGTCGTGCTCGAGGACTATCTCGAATCCGTGCGCGAGACCGAGCGGCGAGTGGCGAAGGCTTCTCAGCGGGATCTTTCGGGCATCGAATTACCCGATGCGCCGATCGGCGAATTGCCCGACTTCGACGAGCAAGTGCAGCCTGATGTTCGATCTCATCGTGCTGGCTTATCAAGCGGACGTGACGCGCGTCGCGTCCTACTATCATGGTCGGCGAAGGCACGAACCGAACCTACAACCACATCGGTGTGTCCGACGCGTTCCACCCGCTGTCGCACCACGCCAACAACATGGAGCGCATCCAGAAGCTCGTCAAAGTACAGACGCTATCACGTGGAGCGCTTCGCGGAATTCGTGGACAAGCTCGCCAACATTCCCGACGGCGAGGGGTCGCTGCTGGATCACTCGATGCTCATGTACGGGTCGAACATGAGCAACAGCGACCGCCACAACAACTATCCGTTGCCGATCATCCTGGTTGGCGGGGCTTGCGGCGCGCTGCGAGGCGGCCAGCACGTGACGTTGCCCGAGTACACGACGCTTGTCGAATCTGCACGTCACCGTGCTCAACAAGGCCGGACTCGAGCTCAAGAGCTTGGCGGACAGCACGGGTGAGATCGCAGGCGTCTAACGTCGAGGTGCGCCGAAGAGGCAGCAGCGGGACGAGCCGCAGGGCGGTGCTACAAGGCATTGCCGGCGGAGTGGCGGGGCTGTGCGTGCCGCCCATGGCGAGCGTAGGCTTCGCCGCCGAGGCGGTCGTTCCGACGCGCAGTGGCGCCGGAGCTCACCTTGCTGAGCGGCGCCGGCGGGAACGTGCTCGTGCTCGCGACGGACGCCGGCAAGGCGGTCGTCGACAGCGGCGCCGCGGCGTTCAGCGAAGCCGTGCTCGCAGCGCTCGACGAGCTGCCCGGCGGCCGCGTCACGACTTTGTTCAACACCCATTGGCATCTCGATCAGGTCGGCTCGAACGAAGCGCTTGGGCAGCGCGGGCGCCACGATCATCGCGCACGAGAAGACGCGCCTGCGGCTCAGCACGGGCTACTACGTGCCCACAGAAGACCGCTATGAGAAGCCGCTGCCCGAGGCCGCCCGGCCCACGCAGACGTTCTACACGAACGACGCAACGACCGTTGGGGGCCGGCGCATCGAGTACGGTTATCTGCTCGAAGCGCACACGGACGGCGACATCTATGTGTCGTTCCCAGACTCGAACGTGATTGCTGTCGGTGACGTCGTATCGCCGCAGCGCGACCCCGTGCTCGATTGGTTCGGCGGCGGCTGGCTCGGCGGGCGAGTCGATGCGCTCGCGCGGCTGCTCGAGGTCAGCGATCGGAGCACGCGGTTCGTGCCGAGCTACGGGCCGGTGCATCAGCCGCGCAGAGGTGCAGGCCGAGCACGACATGATGCTCAAGCTGTTCGAGCGCATGGTCGAGCACGTGCGGCTCGGCGAGAGTGCGAAGGACATTCTGGCACGCGGGTGTTCTGGAGGATCTCGGTCGAACGTTCGAGGATCCGTCGAAGTTTCTGTACGACGTGCACAAGGGCTTCTGGGCGCACCACAACAAGCTGATGCCCGATGTCGTCTAGTCGGCACCCCGCGCATCTCGATGAGACGAGCGATCGTCATGAAAAGCATAGTGCTAGCGGCGGTTGGCGTAGTGGTGTCAGGCACGGCGCTCGCGGACAGCCCGCTCGCCGATCTGATTCGAGGACGGTCGCCGCGACGCCGCGCTCGAGCTCCTCGCGAAAGGCGCCGACGTGAACGCCGCTCAAGGCGACGGTGCGACGCCGCTGCATTGGGCCGCCTACAAGATCGATCTCGAGCTCGTGCAACTGTTGCTCGATCGCGGCGCGAAGCCCGACGCCGCGAATCGCTACGGATCCACCCCGCTCGGCTGAAGCCGTAAAGGCTGCGAATCCCAAGCTCGTCGAGATGCTGCTCGATGCGGGCGCCGAAGCTAACGCTGCCAATCTCGACGGTGAGACGTCACTGATGCTCGCGGCCCGCACGGGCTCGATCGAGGTCGCGAAGCTGCTCGTCGCGCACGGCGCCGACGTCAACGCTCGCGAGTCGTGGCGCGAACAGACGGCGCTCATGTGGGCGGCCGAGGGCGCATACGCCGGAGCTCACGCAGTTCCTGGTCGAGCACGGCGCCGACGTGCGTGCGCGCGCGGCCGCGAACGACTGGGGCGTGCAGATCACCTCCGAGCCGCGGGCGCAATACCGTCCGACCGGCGGGCTCACGCCGCTGTTGTTTGCGGCACGCTCCGGATGCGCGGGCTGCGTGCGCTCGATACTCGCGGGCGGCGAGGACATCGATCGGCCGACGCCGGACGGCGTCACGGCGCTGATGTTGGCGATCGACAATTTCGAGTTCGATACCGCGAAGGTCTTGCTCGACGCGGGCGCGAACCCGAATCTGTCGGACTGGTGGGGCCGTACCGCACTCTATCTCGCGGTCGACATGAACGATTACATACCCCGCACACCCGCGTATCCCAAATCGGCTTCGACCACGGGCATCGACATCGTGCGCCAGCTGCTCGCGGCGGGCGTGGACGTCAATACTCAGCTCAACATGCATCGGCCGGGCCGCGGCGGCAACAGCCAGCGATTCACGGACGATCTGCTTGACCACGGGCGCGACGCCGTTGCTACGCGCCGCAATCACGCACGATCATGAGGTCGATGCGCGCGTTGCTCGAGCACGGGGCACACGTGGACTTGCCGAACGTGATGGGCGTGACGCCGCTGATGGCCGCGGCGGGTATCGGCGTGCGCAACATCAATTTCGGCAGCAACCGTTCGCCGAATTTCGAGGGCGACACGCAGGTCGAGGACAAAGCCATCGCGTCGCTCGAGATACTGCTCGCGGCCGGCGCAGACATCGATGCGCGTATCACGGACATTCAAGAGCCGAACGGCACGCATCGCGCGCATCGAGCGGGATGACCGAACGGGGAGGGCAAACCGCGCTGTATTCCGCCGCGGGTCGCGGTTGGACGCGCGTCGTCGCCTTCTTGGTCGACCACGGAGCGGACGTCGATATCGTCGATGCGCTCGGCAAGTCGCCGCTCGATGTGGCTTTGGGCCGTGTCGGCGGGCGATCCGCACCGGGGTCCGAAGTCGTCGCCGAGATACTGAGGACCGCGGGCGGCAAGTCCGCCGCTGCTGCGCCTGAGCCCTCGCCCGGCGAGATAGCCATCGAAGCGATCACGATCGTTTTCGCTCAACTTGAATCCCAATGCGCCATCACCACGGCCGACGATAACGGAGCAATACTGCGATGAATACTGACGCCGTTCGACGAATCGCGCGCTGGCGTTTTGCCGTCGCCGTGCTGATCGCCGCGTTCGTGAGCGCGCAAGCGTGCGCGCAGGGTGCGTTCAAGGCTGCGACGCCGCCGAGCCGTGTGCGGTTTTATGTGTTCGATTGCGGCGTCATCAACGTCAATCGCGCCGGCACGGAACGCTACAACGTCACGCCAGAGGAAGTCGGGGAGACGCGCTTTTCGGTACCGTGCTTTCTCATCGCGCACCCGCGCGGGACGCTCATGTGGGATCTCGGCGTCGTGCCCGACGGCACGGTTCCGGCGGCGAACTCCCCGATAGAGCCCGGTGCACGTCCGCTCCGAGACCAGCTTGCCGAGGTCGGTTACCGGCCCGAAGACATCACCTACTTCGCGTTCTCGCATGCGCACGGCGACCACGTCGCGAACGCCAACATGTTCGCCGCGTCCACGTGGCTGTCACGACCGGCCGAGCGCGCCTTCATGTGGGAGGAGGGGAACACGCGCGTCAACCGCACGTACTTCGACGGGATCAAAGACTCGAAGTCGATCAGCCTGGATACGGACGAGCACGACGTCTTCGGCGACGGCTCGGTCGTCATCAAGGCGGCCCCGGGGCACTCGCCCGGCCATCAGGTGCTCGTGCTGAATCTCGCCTCGACGGGGCGCATCATGCTCGCCGGCGATCTCTACCACTATCCGCAGGAACGCACTCTGCACCGCCAACCGCCCGCTACCGAGTTCAACGTCGAGCAGTCGGCTGCGTCGCGGACGATGATCGAGGAGTATTTGCGGCGCACCGAGACGGAGATCTGGATCGAGCACGACTTCGTCGCGAATGCGAAGCTGAAGAAAGCGCCGGCGTACTACGACTGATCGCCCCAAGCCCCGCTTTCCTGGCAAATAGATCGTGCTCCCTCGGAGCAGAGGCTTTCAAGTGCAAGAGAAAACGTGCGGGCTTACCGGAGGCCGCAAAGCAGAACGAGGTTGTCATCGGCGTCATAGCGGACAGCATGCCGGCTACGCGAAGGGCGCCACGTCATCGATTCAACCATGGACAGCGTGGCGGTGACGGCGCGAAAAGTCCGCGATGGACTGCTCGAAGGCCGTTTCAAGCTTTAGGGCACTCTTCCCGAGCCGTGTCAGAGCTCTGGGACGCTGCGTCGGGCCCGAACGCCCGCGCTGCCGACCAGTCTCGCCAGTAGAGTCGCCTTCGATCCTTCCGTGACGGCGGCGGTCGACGCCTGCGCAACGCCGTTGACCTTGCCGCTGCAGCTCGCGCCGTCTTCGATGACGACCCGCGGCGCGTCGACGTTGCCGATGATGCGCGCTGTGCTGCCGATGTAAACGGCCTCGTCACCTCGTAGCTCGCCCTCGATCGTGCCCCATACCGTGATCGTCCGCGCCCTGACGCTGGCTTTGACCTTCCCGCACTTGCCGATCGTCACATCGTGGCTCTGGCGGTGGACCTCGCCATTGACCGTGCCCTCGATGAGGAGATCCTCTCCGGCGGAAAGCACGCCGCCGACAAACTCCAGCGTAGGGCCGAGAACGGAGCTTGGCCTCGACGAAGAGTCGGCCGATCGAGCGGTTGCTTCGCTCGTGCTGCTTCCCGCGAGCAATGCAGTCTGGCTCGCCTTCACCGCTCCTAGCGCCGCCGGTCGATCGCGTGCCATGAGCAGAATCACCGCTCGC
The DNA here is from genome assembly GCA_963744305.1 of uncultured Gammaproteobacteria bacterium. Taxonomy (GTDB): domain Bacteria; phylum Pseudomonadota; class Gammaproteobacteria; order Steroidobacterales; family Rariloculaceae; genus FEN-1219. The sequence continues at coordinate 214,386 of CAVUTF010000009.1, read as the reverse complement.
GCAGACCCGGGCGCGCCCGTGCGAAGCGCGGCACCGAGCGCCGTGAGCCCGAACCGATGATCTGCATCCTCGGTGAGAATCCCAAGGCTGGTCAGCGATATCAGAAGTCGCTGCAGGGACGGCGCTTGAGTGCCGGTGAGTTGCGCGAGCTCTCGAGCAGCTTTCAGCTCATCCGCCAACTGGTCGGCAAGCCCCATCTTCGCGGCGACGTAGACAACGGGGGATGGCCAGATAACCGTCGCCAATTGTATGAGTCGGATATGAGGTGGTAACGCCGTCTGCTCATGCTGCGTCATTGCACTCGTCCGTCGCCATTGAGCGCCGGGACCGCATGTGCCCGGACACTGGCGCCGATGTTGGTGGGAGTCGTGAATGAGCTTCTCGGCCGATTTTTCTGGACGACAACCGGCCCGGGACACTCACCTCGTACGCTACACCCGACGCGCTGCGAAGACCAGTGCGTTCCAAGACGCTGCTCGACGAACCGCAATGTTCGAGCGGCGACGACTTCGAGTGTACGTAAGAGAGAACGTTTAAACTCAGCAACATGACTGTCGTTTCTGCCAAAACGCTTCCAGACCATCTCGATTTCTTGGTCATGCAGCCGGACGAGGAGCACGCCGTCGTGCGCGACCTCGTTTTCGCCGTGATGGCCTTCAACAAGTACACGCGCGGTGAGCCGCTCCAGATCAGCTTTCCGCTGTACACCGACACGAAAGTGAGCAAGCGCGGCGTTCTCGGACCCTGCGTGCGCATTACCGGGCCCGCCGAAAAGCTCTACGTGCTGACCTTGCGCTACGAGGTGTCGGCACACTTGCGCGCCGGCAGGGCGATGACACTCGTGCGCGATCGCGCCGTCGTCGACGCCGGGCGTAACGAGCGCTTTGCGCTCGTGTCATCGGCTGCGCAAGCCGCGAGGTCGCCGATCAAGCTCGCCCGCGCACGGCCACTCGTTCTAGCCGGCCAGTCGCGATTGATCGAAACAGCCGGTCAGCTCGGCGTCGCAGTCCGCGACGAGGCTGCCTTCGTCGCGCGCGGCGAGAGCCCGATCGCGACCGACGGCGCCGTCGATTTGCTGGGCTTCTCGGACCAGAAGACGGTGCCGGTGCTGAAGTAGTCCGGCAGCGGCGGCCCGTCAGACGGCGTACAGCGGATGCGTCGGAGCGAGGCCGAGCCTCACACGGCCGGCGTCCTCGAGCCAAAACGGTTGCACGACGATGTGCCGCAACATGGCGTGCATATCGCGATGCGCCCGCTCGAGCGGACAGTCCGTGTAGAGTGAGCTCGCGCCGCCGGCAGCGTACATGGCGTCGACCGCAGCTCGGCCCGCTTCGGCGGCATGGTGTCCTGCCCCCCACAATGCCGAGATACCGTCGAGCGTAGCGGCGGCGCCAGAGGCCACGGTTCGCCAGAGCTTGTCGGCGCACGAGTGCAGATAGACGCGCGCCGCGTCGAGCGCGGCGGTGTGGCGCGTAATTGCCTCGAGCACTTGCGGCCGTTCACGAAGCCCGACGCCGGAATCCGGTGAGATCTTGGTCTTCGTGAGCTCGACCAGCGTGTCGACAGCCGACTGGCCGATCCCGAGAGTCTGCGCGCCATATCCCGCAACCATCGAGCAGATGATCGGGATCCGGCCGTGCGGCGAATCGAGCGTGCTCGGATCGGTGGGCGATACCGTTCGAGCGTGCGGAACGCGCCGGTTCTTCACCACGACGTCGTGACTACCTGTGCCGCGTAGACCGCCGGCGTGCCAGGTATCGAGGATGTCGTAGTCGCCGCGCCGCAGGAACGCGAAGCGCATCTCCGGCGTTTTCGGCGCAATCATTCGCGGCTCGCCGTTTTCCTCGATCACGCACAGCAGTAGGATCCATTCCGCGAGCTCGCATCCCGAGACGAGCGACCACCGGCCGTCGATTCGATAGCCGTCGCCGTCCACGGCGGCCTTGCCTGTCGGTCGAGAAGAGCTCGCGTAGAGCCATTTCGGGTCGCTGAAAATTTGGCCGCGCGCGGCAGCGTCCAGATAGCGCCCGAAGAAGCACGTAAACGCGTTGTTCCAGACGATCCAGGCGACCGAAGCTTCGGCGTACGCGAGCGTCTCGAACAAATCGAGAGTCTCGGGCGTGGGTATTTCGAGGCCACCGAGCTCCTCGACGAGCGCCAACCGGCAAAGGCGCGTGTCACGCAAGCGCTCGACGATCGGCTCGGCGAGACGTCGGTCGGCTTCCGTTTGACGGCGCGAGCGCACGATGATCGGTGCCAACTCTCGAGCCGCAGCGAGCGCGTCGGTTTTCACGGCGTGTACCTCCTCGGTGCTGGAATGACGATCCAGCCACGATACGCGCCGACCTGAAGCGGCTGCTTCGGCGAAAGTACCCAGAGCACGGCTCCGGGTAGTGGGTGATTCTCCCCACCCGGCGCGCGGAAGCTCAGAGCAGTTGATGTCTGTACGCGTAGGCCGTCGCGGCGGCGCGCGATGGAACGCAGAGCTTCGCGAGGATGTTGCTGACGTGGCGGTCGACCGTCTTCTCGCTCAGAACGAGCTCCGTCGCGATCTGCTTGTTGGTTTGCCCCGTTGCGAGCAACTGCAGCACCTCGAGCTCGCGTCTAGTGAGGCCGTGCGGCGTGGAGCGGTTAGCGGGCGCTCGCTGCCGAATCGTCTCGACCTGCGCGAGATCCGGTGCCGCGCCGAGCCGCTCGAAGACGGCGCGCGCTGCGTCGAGCTCGAGGGTAGCGCCATCCTCGTCGCCGAGCGCGTGACATGCACGGGCGATGGAGACGCGCGTCTTCGCGGCGAGATACGGCGCATCGATCGCTTGCCACACCGTCAGCGCTTGGCGCAAGGATCCGAGTGCCGCATACGCGTCGTGCCCCGCAAGCTCGATCGCTCCGCGTGCATACGCTGCCGTCGCGGTGACGACTTCCGTATCGAGCCGCACGGCGATGGCGCCGAGCTCGTCGCACGCGGCCTGGGCTGCCGTAAGGTCGCCGGCCGCCAGCATTATTTCGACGTATGCCGGCAGCACCTTGATCCGCTCGAGCGGCTCCGCCGCCGAACCCGTCACGCGCCTAATCGCGGCAAGCGCGACGGGCGTGCGTCCTTGCGCCAACCTCAGTAACGCGAGCCCGGGTTGCGGCTCGCGTCCATGTCGACTCGCGCTGCGATAAGCTTCTTCGGCCTCGGCAAATTCGCCGCGCAAGCGAAGCACTTCGCCCGCTTCGTACCACGCCGCGGCCGCGGCCGATCGATTCGCGACCTTCGCGCAGCGTTCCGACGCGCGCCGTGCCTCGGTGAGCGCCTCGGGCCAAGCGCCATGCAGCCGCATGATCTGCGCGCGATGCGCGAGACAGACTCCCGTGAATGCGACCATGTCGCTTTGCTCCTCGCACCAGCGCGACAGCGCGAACGTCCACTCGCGCGCGCGGCTGGCCGCGAACACTTGTTGGCAGGCGTCGATTACGCTGCAGTACATGAGGCCGGTGACGATCGGCGACAGAGTGCCCGCCGTGACCATGAGCATGGTTTCGTCGAGGCGCGCGAGGCCCAGCGCGATTTGTCCCTGCTGCAACAGCACGCGTCCCTGTAAATGCAGCGCGCATGTGAGCAAGTCCGGATCACCGAAAGCTTCCGCGATTTCCACGGCCGCGGTCGCCGTCGAGTTGGCCGTGTCCAAGTCGCCCGCGCGTAACGACTGCTCGGCCGGCGGCAGCAGCAGGTAGCCGCGCTCCACGCATTCGTGGCCCTCCGTGAGCCGCTCGGCGCGCGCGAGCCAGCCGGTCGCGCGGCCCGTCTCGCCGCGGAACAGCAGCCGCAAGCCGAGCCAGAAAGCGCAGCGAACGCTGCGCAATTTTTCCCCGGCATGGAGGTACGCTTGGTGGGCGCGGTCGAGCGCGTCCAGATAGTCGTCGTCGCGGCCGATCAGGTAGGCCGCCGTCGCGAGGCGCTCGAGATCCTCAGGGCAGAGGGCGCAAGCTCGGTCCGCGGCCGACAAAGCCTCGAACGCTTGCGCCCATGCCCGCCGTCCGTAGTGCTCGCGCGCTTGCTCGAGCTCCACGGGTTGGAGCGCCTCCATCGTGCCCTCCGACGTCCGTATCAAGAACCAAGGCGTGGATCAGGTCGGTCGATGCGCCCGCAAGAAAGACCGCACTTGGCGCACAGCGACCGGAATCCTCTCCTTCGGCTCCTTCCACGGATAGATGCTCACCTCGGAATTCGGGGCGAGCATCACGGCTTCCATCGCGACGGCGTACGGGTGCGACGGGATGTCGTCCGGCAGGACGAGGATCGGCGTCTTGCAGGAGCGCACGAAATCGCGTGTCACGGTGAACACGAAGTCGGCGTTGGTCCGGTACATCTTCGTTAGAAAGGCGTCCACCATCTCCATCGTGATCTCGGGCCGGAGCTTGAGGAGCTCGGGACCCCAGGTCGTCATGTTGTTTTGGTAGAAGAGGTCGGGCTGCTCCGGGCGGAACCCGCTCGGCTGCGCGAGCACGGCGGCGACGACGCGGTCGGGCGCCCGCTCCAATAGGTTCCAGATGAACGGGCCGCCGATGCAGAAGCCCAGCACCATGAACTTGTCGATGCCGAGATGATCCATCAAGCCAAGCTGATCATCGGTGTACGCGTCCCAAGGTCGGTCGATCGCGAGCGGGCCGGAGGACTGGCCGCCGTAGGCGTTGCGCAGATCCGAGGCAATGACGCGGTACTCGTCCTTGAACTCCGCGAGCGGGTTGAACGGATGGCTGCTCGCGAGCAAGGCGACGTGCGAGTTCAACCCGCCGCCGGGGATCACCAGCAACGGGAAGCCGGAGCCGGCCTCCTCGTAGTGAATGCGGACGTCGCCTTTCTGGTAGAACGGCACCGCCGTTGCTCCTTTATCACTGGCTTGCGCGAAGGCGCGCGGCGCGGCAGCCGCTGCCGCCGCGGCGACGCCCGTTGTCAGCAGAGTGCGTCTGGTCGAGTCCATATGCTTACCTCTTTTCGTTGAACGTCGATGCCACGTGCGCCTGGAAGAGCCGGAGCGTTGCGCGTAGCCGTGATTGTTCCCGCGCCGCGGCTCGCGAGCAAGTGCCGTCGAGCATTCGAACGTCCAAAACATGACATGAGATGCCAGGAAAAGCCGACTAAGGTACCGGGCCAGGCTTGGGGGCACCAATATGTCGAATCTAACGGACCGAGTTGCAGTCGTTACCGGTGCAAGCCGCGGGGCAGGACGAGGAATCGCGCTTGCCTTGGGCGAACGCGGCGCCACGGTCTATGTCACCGGTCGCAGCGTGGCCGGTATGCCCACGACGGACGGCATACCCGGCACGATTGACGAGACCGCGGAAGCCGTTACCGAGCGCGGCGGCGTGGGAGTCCCCGTGCGCTGCGATCACACCGCGGATGCTCAGGTAGAAGCCCTGTTCGCACGGGTGAGTCGGGAACGAGGCAGGCTGGACGTGCTCGTCAACTGCGCGTGGGGCGGTTACGAGGTCACGGGACAGATCAGCCAGGCACCGTTCTGGGAACAGCCGATCCATTACTGGGAAAGAATGTTCGTCGCAGGTGTGCGAGCAACCTTGATCTCGAACCGCTTCGCCGCGCCGGTGATGCTCAAGCGGAACCAAGGATTGATCGTCAACGTCACTGGCTGGGTGGATGACGTGTATCTCGGCAACATCTTTTACGATGCGGCCAAGTGTGCAATCAACCGCATCACCTTCGGAATGGCACAGGAGCTCAAACGACACGCGCATGAGATCGCAGCCGTTGCCCTTACCCCGGGATTCATCCGTACGGAACGAGTCGTCGCGGCGTTCACCGCGGCCGGAATTCAGGGGTACGAGAATTTCACCGAGTCGCCCGAATACGTGGGCCGCGCCGTCGCCGCGCTCGCGGCGGATTCGAACGTGATGGAGAAAACGGGAAGAACACTGACCACAGGCGATCTCGCGCGAGAGTACGGATTCACCGACGTGGATGGCCGGCTGATTCCACCGTTCAAAATGCCGGAGAGCTACCCATACGGATGACGATGCGGGCGAGGCTTTGCGGATCGGCTTGGAGCTCCGCCGCGCCGGGCGGCATTCCGCTCACGGCAAGCATGTAGGCGATGACATCGACGTACTCCTCGTCGGTCAGAGAGCCCGGGTTGTTTTCCGGCATCGTCGCCCGCGAGTATTCGAACAAAGTGGCAAGCGATCTTCCTTCCCAGTCGCGGAGAAACTTCGCCCGCGCCAAAGGGGGCGTTGACCGATAGTCCGGATCATCCGGCGCGCCGTCCAATTCGCGGCCGTGACACAAGCCGCAGGGGCCGGGGTAAACGAGCTGGCCACGTTTCGCCTGAATCTCGGTGAATACGCCATCCCAGGCCGATGTCGTCGGCGTGGGTGTCTCCAGTCCCTCGAGCACCGCGGCCACTTCTTCCGCAGTGACACTGCCATAGTCGTTCGCCCACGCATTGCGAACGTAGTTCGCCAACGAAGAGACCTCCGTCGCGGTGAGGTCGGGGAATGGAGGCATGCGCCCGACTCCCGCGATGATACTAGTGACGATCCGAGCAAGATCCCGGAGCCGGTCATTGCCGCGTAGCGCCGGGAAGGTCGACGTGTCGCCAACGCCTTCGACCTTGTGGCAAAGCGCGCAACGACTCTCGTAGAGCTGCTGCCCCTCACGCACTAGCGTTGTGTCGACGGTCTGCTGAGCAAAGGATGCGGGGGCGATGAAGAACGCAAGGCGCAGAAAGCCAACCGCGATCCGCATCAGACTCCCTCTACTTCGTGGTGGCGTCGGTGATCAGGACCAGACATCGGCATCCGAGGGGGCCACGTCCAAGGCAAGTTCTGCCCGAACTGTCACGTCCGTCGTCGTTTCACCGTCGCTGCGGAAGGGGAGATAGTTCCGCCCGGAAACAAACAGCCTGAACTTGCCCTTCGGAATCCTCAGCTCCGCCACGCCGCGCTCATCTGTGCGTGTTCTGTAAGGGTGGACGACGACCTTGGCACCGGTCACAGGTGCCTGACTTTCCGTGTCTACGGCAACGACCGTCAAACGGCATTCAGCCGCGGATACGACTCGCACGCCGAAACCGGCCGTGCACTCGGTGTGCGGGACATCCCGATCCGTCGCCGCCATTTTGGCTTCCCATGCATAGAGGCCCTCGGTGTCGGGGGCTGTTAGCTCGACTTCCGTGTAGTAGAGCGCGTCAGTCCCGGGCCAAGGGCCATCGTTCGGGCACGCCGTTGCGAGCGTTCTCTTGTCGTGGTCGCCGACCTCGATCGCCCAACCGGCCGGCCGACACTCGCACGAGCACTTGACGCCGAGCTTGACGGTGAACTGCTCTCCGCATTCGATCGCTGACGGGGTGTCCCAGACCACGACACGTGTGCTGTGTGGCTTGACGGTAAACGAAAACGGCGCCGCTATTTCCTCATGCGAAATACGCGGCGGTGGATCTTCCGGCCAAACGCCCCGCCAAGTATGCGTTCCTGGTCTGAGCGGCGCCTTCACCACGAGCTCGCACATCTCACTGGTTTCGGCGTCGAGCTGTGCAAGGTCGACGCTGGTGACCAAAGCACCGTCTTCGTCCTTGATCAACAGCGTCCTTTTCGGAAGGTCTCCGGGCGAGCGCGAGACCTTCAGGGTTAGATCGGCGCCGGCGTAGACCTCGCTCGGCGACACCTCGACGTTACACGCGCTGATCTTGCGTGACATAGCGCTTCCCGCGCGCTGCGCCGTGAGCGCTCGCGGCGCGCACGACCCCAGGGGGAAATAGAAAGCTAGCTCGTCCGCTCCTTGGCGGCATTCGTGCCGGCGATGTAGCCATGCACGTGACTCTTACCGAGGCCATGCTTGTTGAAGCCGCCCACGGACTCGCCACCGGCATACAGACCGGGAATGACCTCGCCCCGCATGTCCACGACCTGATGCTGACCGTTGACTCGCAGACCCCCATAGGAGTCGTGCCAGATCACCATGATCGAGAGCGCATAGAAGGGCGGCGTTGCGATGCGTTGCATCGGTGCGTCGGCCTCGCGCGCGAACTCGGGATCCGCACCGGCATCCACATAGCTGTTCCAGGTGGCGACGGTCGTGGCCAAATGCTTGAGCGGCACACGCTGGAACTTGTGCCCCTTCTCGATCTTGGCGGCGAGGTCCTCGATCGTATCCGCTTGGAAGAAGTAGCCGTTGTCGGCCACATAGGGGTGACGCAGCTTCCAACCCATACGCTCGACTGCGCCCTGGTCGAAGATCTGCCCAGAGCGGCCCGGAGTAGTAGTGCGGAGGTTGCGACCCCTCGTTGATGGCCAAAGCCGCATCGAGGCCGTGGTCATAGCTGTACATCTGCCTGACCCACTCGGCACTGCAATTGCGCCAGTCGCGCGGCTTGTGCTCAATCCCGCGATGCGGGGTGCTTCCGTCTCCCGGGTAGCGGCTCAAGCCGGGTCTGGTGGGAAGACGAACCTCGTTGAAGAAACGCTTGCCGACCTGGTTGACGGCGATGAACTCTTCGAAGCCGGCGGTGCCGACGTCTATCCCCGAGGAGCCGCGGAAACCGAACGTCGGGTGGCCGGGCATCATGTCGGTATATGCGTCCCGCGTGCCGAGGCGTGTCGCGATGTGGAACGTCGTGCCATACGAAAGGTTCTGCTGCATCCCTGCGAGGTTCGCTCCGACCCTCACTGCGGCGATCAGCGCGCTCGCGTCCTGACCGCCGGGTCCCTGCAACGCAATACCGCTCGTCGGGAACGCGGGTTCGCGCAGCGCGGGGTAGAACATGCTGCGAATCTCGGGATTGCCCGCGTGACCGCCGCTGGCCAAGATCACGGCCCGGCGGGCACGGATGTTCACGGTTTCTCGCCGCTCATCGATATTGCCGTTCTGCCAGAAGCTGCGCAGAAGCTCGCCCGTCTCCGGGTGCTGGCGCGGCGAATAGTGGGCTTTGATTCCGAGAATCCTGCCGGAGAAGGGCTGCTCGCGTACGAGCTCGTCGAAACAGCGGTGCAGGATGAACTGGACGCCTTTCTCGCGCGCCGAGAACTCGAGCGGCCGCGCGAGGGCCACGCCGTTGCTCAGCGCGTTCGGCGCGGCGAAACGGCCCGCGTTTGTCATCTGCACGGGTGCGAACGGGCTCGTGCGCTCGGGATCGGCGACGCCCGCATCCTCCGCGCTGATCGTTCCCGCCTTGATGTCGGTCTTCTCGCCGCGGATGAGGAAACACGTCGCGCCCCTCGCGCGCGACAAGCCTCCGCCGCCGTGCGTGCCGTTGATGCGCGCGAACCTGACATAGTTGTCCATCAGGAATTGCCGCGTGGCCGGGCAGTTCTCGGCCCAAGCGCGCACGAGCTCCCGCTCGTTGTATCTGTACGGGCTCTGGCCTCTGCGGTCGAGGACCGACCAGTCGGTGATGTCGGTGAACAAGAGCTCGATGCTGTCGTCGAGCTCCTCGGGATCCTCGACTGGCGTCTACCGTGATGAATCCCTCCTTATCCTTCTCGCCCTTCATGTCGCGGCGCTGGATCGGGTCGCCGCCGCCGAACGAGACGAACGACCCGCTGTGCAGCATTCTGCCGCCGAGGTCGAAATTCTGATCGATCACGATAACGCTCGCCCCGAGATCCCGGGCACGAATGGCCGCGGTCAACCCTGCGCACCCGCCCCCTGCGATGACGATGTCGGCCTCGTAGTCCCAGGCGATGCCGGCGGCGCCGGTCGAGGCTTGCGCTTGCGCGCTGTCCGATTGCAACAGAGCGGGCGCAGTTAGGCTGGCCGCGGCGCCCGTCTTCAGGAAGTCTCGTCTGGCTTAAGCCCTTGTCGTTCTTCGGCTTTGAATCGCCCTGCTTATTGCCGCGTTTCTTGGCCATGCCTAGTCCCCCCAATGGCTGCCACGAATTCAAAAGAGCTCTTATAGGTCCTCGCGCGTGACCACGGTAGCAGGGGGCGCGGTCCTGCACAATTGCGGTAATGCTGCGCTGATTTTCTTCACGCGGCGACGTCGGCTGGAGGTGTATCCTTGAAGTGAGGGGCTGCTATCGAGGGAACGAGCAAAGGGTAAGGCGATAACAAAACATGGGGGAATAGGCGATGAAACGTCATGATTCCTACAGGCTGCTTGCCATTTCCTTGGTGCTTGGACTGATGACTGCTTTCTTGCCCGTTTTGGCGTGGGCGCAGCATGTACAGCCGCTGCCAACGCCTACGACCGACCCAATAGGTGCCGGCTGGTGGAGGCTCAACCAGGAGAAATCCCGCTATGCCCCTGGTAGCTCTGCTCTGGCCCGCCAAGTCGTCGAGACGCGACACTATTATCTTCGGGACGACGGTTTCTGGGTCATGTCCGTCTTCGCCGAGCTGCCGAACGGACGGCGAGCCTTCAGTCAGACTGTCTTCAAGTTGGATGGCCAAGCACGTCCATCGACGTACACCGACGAGTGGCTGGCCGAGTTTCAGGCGACCGGCACGAGGCCAACGGCAATGTCGGCGCAGAGCGTGATCGATCCATATACGGTGAACGTCAACCAGCTTGCGAACGACGGAAGTGTTGTCTCGACGACGACCCGCGCGCTCGCGACGGATGGCAGAACATTCCGTCTGACGACCCAAACGACAGACGATCGCGGTGCACCCGCTCAAACTACGCGAGTGTATGAACGGATCCAGGACTGATCCCAGGGAGCGCGAGTCGGTCCTGGGTGCCCGCAGAGGTCGTTTCACGCCCGCATCATACGCGTCGAGTTTGACGTAAGGATGCTCGCGACCGGTCCCGCCGCGTGAGCGCCCTTTGCGCAGCCAGTTGTGATCGGCTTCTTACGCTTCGCTGCGCACCCCACCTATTATCGACTGACTTCGCCGCAGTTCTCGAGGCAGGGAAGCCGAACCGGTCAGAGCATGAACACGACCTTGGTGATCAATGCCAAAGGCGGCGTGGGCAAGACCACGATTGCGACCAATCTCGCAAGCTACTTTGCCTCGCGCGGCGTGCCGACGACCATTGCAGATTTCGACCCGCAGGGTTCGAGCCTGAATTGGCTTCAGCAGAGACCGGCCGGTGCGGCCAAGATCGGTGGCGCCGATCTGTCGTCGCGCATCGGTCCCGGCTTGCGTATTTCGCGGCGGGAGATACCGCGCGGGACTCGGCAGCTGATCATCGATGCGCCGGCGGGACCTTCACGGTTGCTGCTGCAGGATCTGCTCGCACGCACCCAATCGATCTTGATCCCCGTGGCGCCGTCATCGATCGATGTTCATGCAACGGCGAACTTCATCAAGGAACTGCTACTAGTTGGCCAAGTTCGTTTCCGCAACATCCGTGTGGCGGTACTCGCCAACCGCGTGCGCAGTGGCAAGCCTGTCTATGCGCCGCTCGAAAGGTTCGTCGCCTCGCTCGGGATCTCCTTCCTCTCGCGCGTGAGCGACTCCGACATATACGTGGAAGCAGCAGAGAGCGGGCTCGGCGTTTTCGAGATGCCGCCCTACAAATCCATCGTCGAACGGCGTGAGTTCCTGCCAATCGTTCACTGGGTGCAAGGCGACGGCGCGGTCGCGCCGACTGACACGAGCGAAGCGGTGCCTCTGGGCGCAGCAAAAAACTAAGCGTGCAGCCTAGCGTTCGGTGCCGCCGGGCACCGAGCCCGACTCGGTCAAATTCGTGAAGCTCATCGTGCGGCGCTCGAGGTACTCAAAGAACGGATCAAAGCGCAATCGCGCGAGTGACGCGGCGGGCACTGCGAGCAAGCCTTCCTCGCCCTGCAATCCCAACCTGCCGAGGTAGATCATCGCCGCGGGATTCGGGCGCTCGGCGCCGTAGACCGGGTCGTCCGGTGGCACCGGGACCGAGGAGTGCGACAGCGCGAATAGGCCGGTCGGCCACTCGAGCTGGGTTGCTTCGGTCGTCACCTCGGCGCCCATCGCGGCGCGCCGACGTGCCACGACGGCTGCGCCTTCCGCAGATCGTTGCTCACCAACGTGTAGTCGAACGCCAGCGGCTCGCCCGCGAGCAGTCGCTCGGCCGGCAGCCGCGCTCCTTGGACCAGCAGTTGCTCGACCTCGGCGCGCAGATTGATATCGAACACGACGAGCTCGTGCCCTTCTGCGGCGAGGCGACCGAGAAACGAGCGCACCACGGCGGGCGTGGACACGGTCGCGTCGGCCACGGACTGGAACACGAGCGTGCGCGGCAAGCCCTGCACGACGCCCGTGCCTGCCAAACGGTCGAGGCGCTCGCCGATGAGCCGGGTCAGCAAATAGACTTGATAGCCGCCGTTGACGGCCTGCGAGATGTATCGATACGGATCGTACTCGGGTCCGATCGATAACCACGCGAGCTTTTCGAGCCCGGGCAGCCTTGCTAGCCGGGCCTGCCAAACCGCGAGCGGCGCGAGCGGGTCGACACCAATCGCCGGCGACACGAGTATCAAGCCCTCGACGGCCGGCAAGACTTCTCCCTCGAGCCGCGCCAGCGCGAATTCGACCGACAGAGCGGCGCCGGTCGAAAACCCGACGAGGTACAGAGGGACATCCGCGCCGACCGCCTCGCGCAAATGCCGCGCTGCGAGCCGCACGGCCGCGGTCCAATCCTCCAAGCGGACGTGCGTCAGCGCCTCGGGCACGGTGCCGTGACCGGGCAAGCGCAAACCGACGACCCAGGTGCCGTGCTCGTGCAGACGTTCCGCGATGCCGCGCAGCAAGTAGGGGGAGTCCGTGAAACCGTGCACCAGGAGGGCTGCGGCGCGCGGCGTGGGTACCGGCAACTCGTAGGATCGACTCCAGTCGGGCGTGCGTGCGCCGGGATCTGAACGGCTACCAGCAGCGTATCGATTCAACGATGTCCGTGCCGACTCGTCGATTCGCTCGTAGACCTCGCGCCGCAGCTGCACGAATAACCGGTCCTCGAGTTGCCGATAGGCGGCGAAGTCCCTCACCTGATCGCTCTTGCCGGCCGTGAACTCCTCGTCGAGCACTGCGCGGTGCCATAGTTGCAGCGCCGGCTTCTGAGCCACGGTCAGGGCGATATAGCCGACGACCAGAGCGAGCAGTGCGCCCGTCGAGCCGTACGCGACGAACAGCAACAGGTGCTTCAGACCCGTTCGGACGACAGCGCTCCGCGTGTATTTTGAATGCACCGTTGGTCTCATAGCTATCACCGAATGTATCGATCGAAATCCTAGTGCAAGCGCGGCGGATCAGTCGGATTCGAGGAACAAATAGTCTTCGTCTTCCGGAGGCGCTTGGTCGTAGATCTGATACCGGCGTCGCTGCAGGTAGGCGTCACGGACGAAGCTATATTCGTCGAAGGACTCCTCGAGCGCGCGCTCCGCGGGCAGCAACGCGGCGCGGTCGGAGATCAGGCGCCATGCAACCAGGCCGAGCTTCGCGTCGGAGTCGTTGTACCAGAGCACATCGCCGCGTATGTCGATTGTCCAGGCGCCCCAGTCCCTAACCGTGCCGACGCCAAGGATCGGCAACATCAAGTGACCGCCCGAAGGCACGCCCCACACCGCTAGTGTCTGCCCGAAATCCTCGGGATGGCGCTCCAGACCGATCTTACCGGCCGGATCGAAGAGCCCGGCGAGACCGGCCGTGCTGTTGATGAGGAAGCGCCCAACGTCCGAGAACCCCGGTTTGAATTTCCCCTGTAGCAAGTTGTTGAGGATGTCGACCGGTGCACGTAGATTCGTGAAGAAGTTGCGGACGCGACGCTCCACGGGAGCCGGCATGACTCGATCATAGCCGCGCGCGATTGGTCTCACGACTTTCAAATCGAAGTTGCGATTGAACCGGTAGACGCCGCGGTTCAGGCGTTCGAAACGATCCGGCGTGGGGCGTTCGGCCGCCGGTGCAGCGGCGCAGCCGCTGCCGCACGCGACGTTCACGAGCAACAAGCCGATGCACAGCAACTTCTGCGCTGCCGAGGGCATGTCAACCGCGCTCGAAGCTGCTAACCAAGAAGCTAGAGTCCCGCGAAGCTGTCTGTGACGCCCACCACTCCCGCGCCGCATGATCGCATCCTCTCTCACCGCAACCAATAGAGCGGCCAAGAGTACGGTCGCAGCAGCGCGCTCGACCTGCGGAACAGCTGATGTTTTTCTGGTTTTCTGGCCGATTCGATTACCCTAGGGCGAACGTCAAATCTCGAAATGCCGATGGATCTCAAGCACGGCTTTCTCGTCGGTACCTGGGAAGTGCGACCGCTCACCGGCGAGTTGATCGGCGCATCCGGGACCGTGCACCTCGAGCCGAAAGTCATGGAGGTGCTCCTCGTCCTCGCCGAGCATCCGCGTGCAGTCGTCGAGCGCGAAGAATTGCTACAACGAGTCTGGGGCTCGCGAGCCGCTGTGTCCGACGAGCCGCTCACTCGCTGCATCGCGGAGTTGCGGCGTGCTTTCGGCGACTCGCGGCAAACGCCGACCTACGTCCAGACAATTCCGAAGCGGGGCTACCGGTTGTTGAGCCCGGTCGCTCCGCTCGCCGCCGAGCCGCAACAGGCGGCGCTGACCGCGTCGCCGCGACCTGTGGCTCGTGCGCCGCGCGGCGCGCGCCGACCTGTGCTCATCGCTGCCCTCGCTGTGGGCGCGCTCCTCGCGGTAACTGTCGCCGGGTTGCTGTTACGCGGGAACGACACGTCACGCGGCGCGGCGAACGACATTGCGATCGGCGCGAATACGATCGCCGTGTTGCCATTCGTCGATATGAGCGACAGCAGCGATAGTGCGTACCTCGGTGAAGGCCTCGCCGACGAGATATTGAACCGTCTGAACTCCGTTGCGGGGCTGCGTGTGGTAGCGAGGACCTCGTCGTTCTCGTTCCGTGACTCCACCGACGACGTGCGCGATATCGCCGAGCGGTTGCGCGTTGCGCATGTGCTCGAAGGCAGCGTGCGGCGCAGCGGCGAGAGCGTCCGCGTCAGCGCGCAGCTCATCGATGCACGACGCGGATATCAATTGTGGGCCGCGAGCTATGACGGCGTGCTGGACGATATCTTCGCACTGCAGGACGAGATCGCGAACGCCCTCGTCTTGAAGTTGCGTGAGACCCTGACGACCGTGCCACCCGGCATCCAGATCACGACGCCCGCGCCTACCGACAACCTGGCTGCTTATGAGCTGTTGCTCCGGGGCCGACAATACTTGAACCGCCGCGAGGAGGACCCACTGCGGCGCAGCATTCGCTTGTTCCGCGAGGCGATCGATCTAGACCCCAACTACGGTCAGGCGTATGTCGAGCTTGCCAAGGCGTACGCGTTGTTGCCGTCCTACTCGGCGGAGCTGCAGGACGAGATGTTCGATCTCGCGCTCGGCACTCTGGCGGCCGGCATCGAGAACGACCCGGCGCTCGACGCGCCGATGCAAAGCGTGCTCGCTCTGATCTCGTATGCGCGGTGGGACTGGATCACGGCCGAGATCGCGTTTCGTCGCGCGCTCGAGACAAACGCAAACGATCCGGACCTGCTCGTCTGGTACTCGCAGTTTCTCTCGGCCGTTGGTCGGCCGATGGCCTCGGCCGAATACGCGCGACGCGCCAAGGACGCCGACCTGCTTTCACCGGTCGTCAATCACCGGTTGTCGGTCGCGTTGATGTGGATCGACCAGGACGCCGAAGCTGAACGGTACTCCGAGATCGCTGAGGAGCTCGGCATGGGACCGACCGCGAATCCGGACAGTTACATCGTGCTCAAGCTGCGCCTCGGAGATTACCGCGCGGTGCGTCCGATGCTGATGGGTGTGCAGACGATGTTCGCGCGCCCCACGGCCTGGGTCGATCCACTCCTCGCAGCGCTCGCGTCGCCGGATCGCCGCGCCGAGGCTGTCGCGGCCGTCGCAAGCGCCGAGCTGGCTCGCGACATCCCGAGGAAATACCTGTTCGGCGCGTGGATGTACCTCGACGAGCGCGATCGTGCGCTTGCCGCAGCGCTGAAGCTGGTGAATGATCGGCCGAGCTTCAACGTGGAGTTCATTTTTTCGCGAGAGGCTCGGTCGCTGCGCTCCCACCCGCAGTTTGGCGAATTGATCGCGCGCCATCGGTCTGAACCGTTACTGGGACCAGTTCGGGTGGCCGGAGACGTGTGAGAAGAAAAACGAAGAAATCACCTGCGCTTGATTGCCTGCGAGTAGGGGCCGTGCTGGCTCTGCTCGCCGCCGCGGCGCCCACTACGGCGCAGACATTCGCGGGCAATCAAGTCGTCGTAACGACGGCTGCCGAGCTAGCGGGGACGATCGACCTCCGGCGCGCCGAATTCGAAGCCGATCATCGTGCCTTGTACTCTTCTCGTCGATACGTTGCTGCTGCCCCGTTTCGACATGCAACGGGGCTGCCGTGCAATCCTGGCCGAGCACTGGGACGCGGCGACCTCGGATGATCGCGACCGCTTCGTCACGGCGTTTTACAACTACCTCGTGACGGCGTACGGCGATTTGTTGTTGTTCTTCCGGCCGGAGACGCTGCGCGTGTTGCCGTTCGAGGGTGATCCTGCTGATTCTCCGGCTCACGTCCGCACCATTCTGACGATGAACGACGGCACCGAGGTCGACGTCGATTTCGTGATGCTGGAACGCGACGGCGATTGGCACGTCGTCGACATCGTCGCGGAAGGGGTTTCGTACGTGAAAACCTACCGTTCGCAGTTTCGTGTTGACATTGCCGACGAAGGGCTCGAGAGCGTCATAACGTGGCTCGAGCAAAAGGCCGCGTCTCGCACTGCCGGCGTGTCGCCCTGACCGGGCGCGGACTTTCTAGCCGGCCGGCATCGCTACTGCGCGAGGGCGAGCAGCGCGTCGGTCACCGAATGCCACGCGTCCGTCTTAGCGATCACCGGTCGCAGAAGCTGCGAGGCCAGTATGCAGAGCCCGCCGATCACGTAGATCCGGTGTGGGCGTCCGCGCGTTCGCCAATCGTAGACGATTGCCGCGATCAGCAAAGAGTCGGCAAGGAGCGCGGGCACGATGATCGCGTTGAGCGCGAAATCGATATCAGCGACGGGCGCCGAAATCTCCGGGCGGGCGGTGCCCTCGGGCGCGAACAGCATGAAAAGCATTCGCGCGAACGCCGCGGGCAGCAGGACGATCGTGGCGAGGATCATGAAGCGCTTGTGATTATCCGGGCGGCGAATGTTCGCGATCGCAAACGCGAAGCAAATCGCGAACGTGCTGATGCCGAGGACCGGCACCACCGAAAGCGCACGCGCACTCGCCTCATTGCCGTTCTCGACAGCGATGCCCAAGCTGCGCACGATGATGATGCCGGCCGTGAAGAGCATGGCCGTTGCGAGCGATATGCCCGCAAGACCGAACGCTCGATGCGTTTGCAGCGAGGACTGGGCGAGCCTGGTCTGCAGGATGAGGAGAATCGTCCAGGCAAAGAATAGCAGGCCGTGGAGATGCAGGATCGGTGGACCGCCGAATTCGCCGAAGGTCACGGGCGCAACGTAGGTGGGCGTGAAACCGGCGAACGCGATTAGAGCGAACACCAGAGACATGCCGAAGTAGAACTTCGGTGTCTGGACATGCGGAATCGTGCTCGCTCGCGCAATCAAGTGCCACCCCCGCTGCTAGCGACAGAGCGCTACGACTTTTACGCGAACGTCAGTCGCGTGTAAACACGACGCTCAGCGCGCGGTCAGCGATAGGGCGTCAGCGTGATGTTTCGGAACCGAATCGCACCGTGATCGCCTTGCAGCATGATGGGGCCCGGTAAGTCTTCTCGGCTGTCGAGCGCGCCGCCGGTGATGCCCGGAATCTCCTCTGCATCGATGATCGTAGTGCCATTGAGAACGACCGTGACGCGGCGGCCGAGAAGCGTGACGTCGAGTGTCTGCCACTCGCGGGCCGCGCGCGCTGCAGCGACGGATGGCGCGAGAAAACCGTAGACGCCGCCCATCCGCAGCGGATCGAGCGCGTTACCCGCGTCATCCTGGATCTGGATCTCGTAACGTCCCCGCAGATACACGCCGCTGTTGCTTCCTTCGGGGTACATGAGCTCCGCGTGCAGCACGAAGTCGTCGAACGTGCGCTCGGTCAGCAGATCCACGCATGGCGGCGTCGCAACGAGCGCGCCGTCAGCAACGCTCCAGCAACCGCCCTGGGCAGCGGTGCGCGGTACCCATCCCGTGAGATCGTCGCCGTTGAAGAGCACGATAGGAGCGCCGAGCTCAGGTTCCACGCTGCGCCCAAGAGCCGGTGCCCGTGCGCCCGTCCAGCGCACCGTGCTGCCGTTCTCCCCAAGCGTCGTACCCTCGAGCCGATCGCCGACGAGCCGCGCTTCGAACTTGAGGTCGGCCGTGCCGGGCTCGTATTGGACGGGAACGGCGAGCTCCAGCCGCCCGTCGTCGTAGTCGATCGCGCTCACATGACGCACGCTGCCGACGCGGCCGACGAAACGGCCCATGAGCTGTAGCTCGGTGCGAAGCCGCACCTCGAGCCACGCAGGATACGGGCCATCCTCGCCTTCGACCGTCAAGTCCCAACGTCCGAGGAGGGGATCGGCGAATCCGCTCACGCGTTCGTCGGCGAAGACAAGACTTGCGTTGGAGGCCGCCATCAGCATTAGCGCTGTGCGGCAAGAGCGAGTGATCGAGCGATTCCTTTCGAAGCAGCGCGCCATCGCCTCCGTAGTCTCTCACTCCAGACCGAGGCTCGCCAGGTCGGGGGCCGTGCGAGGCGCGGTTCCCTCGCGCGGTTCACTTCAAAGTGTGCCTTGGGGAGGCGACCTTCGGGCAAAACCGCGGCGAGGGATCCGCAGAACGGTTTCGAGACAGAGCGTGCCAGCGGAGCGCGTGATTTGGCTGCGTCTTTGCGTGAAAAGGCGTGAATCGTCGTGAACACCAGTGGCATCTACGCCCGCGAATTCTGGCGGCCGCGGGTCTTCGCGGAAACCTGACATAACCGCTGCCGTGGCACGGCGATCGCGTGAGCCGCGTCACAGTACGCGAGCGTCAAAGCAACGAGAGTGGCGACTCAACCGTGGTGGGAGTAACCAGCTTTTCGTTCGCGGTGTGATGTCGTTCTCGCACTGCGTCGAATGCTGCGTTCGACAATGCCCATTCGTCACCGAGGAGGACGGACATGCAGATTTCTACGAATGCTGCTCGATTCACCCTGCTGTTGCTGACGGCCGCATGGGCCGTATCCGTGGCCGCCGATCCGCCACCGCATGCGCCGGCGCACGGGTGGCGCAACAAGCAAAACAAGCACTACGTCGGGCGCAGCGGCGTCGAGTGGGTAAACGACTACGAGATCTCCTCCGGTCGTTGTAATCGCGACGCCATTGGCGCCGTGGTTGGCGGCGTCGTCGGCGGTGTCATTGCTCACCGTGTCGGTGAAGAGAATCCGACCGTCGCAACGATCATCGGTGTCGCGGCCGGAGCGTTGATCGGCCACAGGATCGGCCGTGAGCTCGACGAGAGGGATCGCGACTGCTTCGGTCATGCGCTCGAAATCGGCGAGCCCGGACGGCTCGTCGTCTGGACGAACGAGTCGACCGGGGTTCGCTACGAGATGTCGCCCGGCGCCGACCGGCAGCGCAACGGCACCGCATGCCGCGAGTACACACTCGTAGCGGTTGCGGGTGCCGAGAAGTCTTCGCGACGCGGCCTCGCATGCCAGTCGCAACCCGGCGTCTGGCAGGTGACGCAGTAGACGCCAGATTTCGCTGACGCGAGGCAAGGCCGCCTAAGTCACTTTCGACCGATCCCCTTAGGGGCGGCGGGACATCGCTGACCGATGTTAACATCGAAGCGCGACCGCAGCCGCTGGGGGAAATCGTGGCGAGCGAGAACTTCGATGCGATCGTCGTCGGCTCCGGAATCTCCGGCGGCTGGGCGGCGAAGGAGCTCACCGAGAAGGGCTTGAGCGTCCTGCTGCTCGAGCGCGGCAAGAACATCGAGCACGTCAAGGATTACACCAACGCGCAGAAGGCTCCTTGGCAGTATCCCGCATCGCGGCGGACGCACGTACGCGATGGAAGAAGCGTACCAGGTGCTAAAGCGCGACTACCCGCTGAACGAGAAGAATCTCGACTGGTGGGTCGACGAGCAGGAGTCGCCGTACACGGAAGTCAAACGCTTCGACTGGTACCGCGGCTATCACGTCGGCGGCCGCTCGCTGCTTTGGGGGCGGCAGAGCTATCGCTGGAGCGACTTCGACTTCGAGGCCAACGCGCGCGACGGCATCGCGATCGACTGGCCGATTCGCTACGCGGAGATCGCGCCGTGGTACGACTACGTCGAGCGGCACGCGGGCATCGCGGGCTCGCAGGAGAACCTCGCGCAGCTTCCGGACGGTCAGTTCCAGCCCGCGATGCCGCTCAACTGCGGCGAGGAGCTCATCGCGGGACGCGCGCGCAATCTCTTCGACGGCCGTCGGCGCATCATCCCGGGTCGCGTGGCGAATCTCACGCGCCCGCTCCCGGGCCGTGCGCCCTGTCAGTATCGCAACGCCTGCTGGCTCGGCTGTCCGTTCGGCGGCTATTTCAGCACGCAGTCCTCGACGCTGCCGGCCGCGATGGCAACCGGGCGCCTCACGCTCCAGACGTTCGCGATCGTGACCGAAGTGCTCTACGACCGCGACCGGCAACGCGCGACGGGCGTGCGCGTGCTCGACGCGGTCACCGAGCAGGCCACGGAGTACACGGCGAACGTGATCTTTCTCTGCGCGTCGACGCTCAACAGCACGTGGCTACTGATGCGCTCGGCCACCGACGTCTGGCCCGGCGGGCTCGGCAGCAGCTCGGGCGAGCTCGGTCACAACCTCATGGATCATCACTTTCGCACCGGCGCGGAAGGGCTGATCGAGGAGCCGGGGCTCGACGCTCAGTACTACTACGGACACCGGCCGACGGGGTTCTACATTCCCCGTTACCGGAATCTATTCGGCGAGCAAGCGTCAGTATCTGCGCGGCTTCGGTTATCAGGGCAGCGCGAGCCGGCGCGGCTGGCAGCGCGCGGTGCGTGAGCTTGGCATCGGCGGCTGCGTTCAAAGATCGTATGGCCGAGCCGGGCGAGTGGCAGATCGGCGCGACGGCTTTCGGCGAGATGCTGCCGCGTCACGACAACAGGTGAGCATCGATCCGAAACGAACCGACAAATGGGGCCTGCCGGTGCTCGCGATCGACTGCGAGGTGGGCGAGAACGAGCGGCTCATGCGGCGCGACATGATGAACGACATGGCCGAGTTGCTCGAGGCCGCCGGCATACGCGACGTGGAACCGTACGATCGAGGGTACTTCCCCGGCATGGGCATCCACGAGATGGGCACGGCCCGCATGGGCAACGACCCGAAGACGTCGGTGCTGAACCGTTGGAACCAGGTGTGGGACGCGCCGAATGTCTTCGTCACTGACGGCTCGTGCATGGTGTCGGCGTCATGTGTGAATCCGTCGCTCACCTACATGGCGCTCACGGCGCGCGCCGTGGATCATGCCGTCAACGAGCTCGCGCGGCGCAACCTGTGACGGTGCCCGACTCGCGCATATATAAGGAGGTCGGATTATGTCAGTGCTTTCACAACCGAATGATCTGATCACGCGGCGCGAGGCGATCCGACGTGTGAGCGCGCTGCTCGGCGGGGCGGCGCTCGTCGGTCAGAGCGCGCTTGCTCCGGATGCGCCACCGGCGACAAGTGCGCCGGCGCCGCTCGCGCAGCTGTTCACCGCGAGCGAGCTCGCGTTGCTCGACGAGATCGCCGAGACGATCCTGCCCGAGACGAGCACGCCCGGCGCAAAAGCCGCCGCGTGTCGGCCCGTTCATCGCGTCGATGGTGGCCGAGGCGTACGACGCGCGCGAGCAGCGGATCTTTCTCGACGGCGTGCTACGAGGTCGATCGCGACATGCCGTCGAGATGCACGGCGTGCCGTTCATGGCGGCAACTGCCGCGCAACGCATCGCGGTGCTCGAGCAGCTCGATCGCGAGCAGCTCGAGTACATGCGGCGGCTCGGGCGCGGAGCGCAAAGTCGACGCGCCCGCGCACCATTTTCGAATGATGAAAGAGCTTGCGCTGCTCGGCTACTTCACGTCGGAGATCGGCTACACGCAGGCGATGCGCTACGTCGAAACGCCGGGCCGCTTCGAGCCCTGCGTCCCGTATGCGCCGGGCGAGAAATCGTGGGCGCCGCATGCATAGAGCGGGACTCGCCGCGATTTCGTGGTTTGCCGCGTGCGCGGCAGCTGCGCAGGACTCGCCCGCGGCGGAGGAGCAGTGGCTCGCGCTCTTCAACGGCCGCGACCTCGACGGATGGACCGTCAAGATTCGCGGCCACGCGGTCGGTGAGAACTACGGCGAATACGTTCCGCGTCGTGGATGGGCTCCTGACGGTCGCCTACGACGAATACGCGGATTTCGACGGAGCAGTTCGGCCACATCTTCTACGCCGAGCCGTTTTCGCACTATCGCCTGCGCATCGAGTACCGATTCGTCGGTGAGCAGGCGCCGAACGCTCCGGATTGGGCGATCCGCAACAGCGGCGTGATGTTGCACTCGCAAGCACCCGAGACGATGGGTTTGGAGCAAGACTTTCCGATCTCGCTCGAGTTTCAGTTCCTCGGCGGCGCGGGCAACGGGCAGAAGCGGCCGACCGGGAACGTCTGTTCGCCCGGCACGCGCATCGTTTACCGCGGAGAGCCCGACGCGACGCATTGCATCAGCTCTCGCGCGCCGACGCTCGACGGCGACCAGTGGGTCGTCACGGAGGCGTTGGTGCTCGGCGATGAGCGCATCGTGCACTACGTCAACGGCGAGGCCGTGATCGAGTACGGTGGAACGACCTTCGGCGGCGGCGCGGTTTCGGGTCACCGCCCGGAGATGAAGCCCGATGGTGAGCGGCTCGACGCAGGCTACATCGCGCTGCAGAGCGAGAGCCACCCGATCCAGTTCCGCCGCGTCGAGCTGTTGAACCTCAAAGGCTGCATGGACCGGCAAGCGAGCAACTTCAAGCCGTACTACGTCGAGCCTGACGCCGCGAGCTGCAGGCGCTGAAGGTCATAGCGCGCCGGTCGCCGCGGCGAGCCACCGCCGGGTCGGCCATGTGCCTTGACCCCGGTAAGGATCATCCTTACAGTAAGGAAGATCCTTACCAAGGGGAGTCAGGGATGATCACGAGCCGACTGACCAGCAAAGCGCAGACGACAATTCCTCAGCCGGTCCGCGCCGCCTTGCACCTCAACGAGGGCGATGAGCTGGTGTACCAAATTGAAGAAAACAGGGTGATTCTCACCAAGGCGCACCGCGGAAAGGAAGTGGATGATCCGTTCCGGACGTTCAGCGAATGGAATTCGGCGGCGGACAAGAAGGCGTATGGCAATCTTTGATCAGGGGGACGTCGTTAAGGTGCCCTTTCCGTATACGGACCGCGCAACACGACAGTATCGGCCGGCGCTGGTCGTCTCCGTGGACGCCATGCAAGCGGCGCATGGGTTGCTCTGGGTCGCGATGATTACGAGCGCGGAAAATCGAGGCTGGCGCGGCGACCTGTCGATTGGGAACCTGACACTGGCGGGGCTGCCCGCGCCTTCGGTCATTCGTACCGCGAAGATTGCGACGATCGAGGCGGCCGATGCGACGAAGCTGGGCAAGATCTCGGCCGCGGTGCGTAAGCAAGTGGTCGGTCGAATCTGTCGCGAGCTAGGCGTCGAAGCCTGACGAGCTCCGCTGGGCCCACCAGCGGCCTTCCTGCCGCGGGTGCCTCCGGAGGCTCGATCCGACTCGCTACGCGTTGCGCCTCTCGCCCACGCCGTTCGTGCGCCGCGAGCTGCATGTAGTGAACCCGCGTCACGGAAAAGGATTAGAATCGAGCCTTCCAGACCGAGCAATTATTCAAAACACGAAAGATCGGAGGAGCAAGCCATGGCGAACAGAGTATGTGTTCTCGCTGCATTGGGAGCGATGCTCGCGGGGAATGCGGTTGCCCAGGATGCGCGCACCGTTTTGCAAGCTGCATCGGCTGCTATGGGAGACGCCCGCAATATCAGGTCCATCGAATATTCCGGAGCCGGCTGGGTGGCGGCCGTGGGGCAGAGCGCCACGCCCGACGAAGACTGGCCGCGGTTCGAGGTCATCAATTACACGCGCACCATCGACTACCAAAACCGCTCGTCGCGAGAGGAGTATGTGCGTCGGCAGGGCAACTATCCGCCGCAGGGCGGCGGTGGCACGCCGTTGCAGGGCGAGCAGCCGCAACGATTCCTGAACAGCGGTAACTTCAGCTGGAACATGAACGGCGCGGAGCCTGCGCCGGAGCCGGCCGCCGCGGAGGTGCGCCTGCTCGATATCTGGATGTCGCCGCATGGATTCATCAAGGCGGCAATGGAAGCCGACGACGCGACTGTGACCCCGCTGATGCTAGAGGGGCGCCCGATGACCGTCGTCTCTTTCACGGTTCTGAACAAGTACCGTGTCAATGGCACGATCAACGCAAACAATCTCATCGATCGCACGCAAACGTGGATCGCGAACCCCGTGCTCGGCGACACGATCTTCGATCACCGCTATTCCGACTACAAGGACTTCGGCGGCGTCATGTTCCCGACGGTGCTGCACTCGCATCAAGGCGATCCGCGCCTGAACGCGGGTCACAATTGGAAGGAGGTCCGTGTGACGACTGCTCGGGCAAACGTGGACGCGCCGCGTCTCACGGTGCCCGACAACGTGCGCGCGGCCACGGTGCCGGCGGTTCAGGTGGAGTCGACGCAATTGGCTAATGGCGTCTGGCGAATCGCCGGAGGATCGCATCACAGCGTGGCCGTCGAGTTTAGCGATTTCGTCGCAGTCGTGGAGGCGCCCCAGAGCGAGGCACGGTCGTTGGCCGTCATCGCCGAGACCCGTCGGCTCATTCCGAACAAGCCGATTCGCTACATCGTGAATACACACCACCATTTCGATCACTCCGGGGGCTTGAGGACCTTCGTGGCCCAGAGCGCGACGGTGGTTACGCATCAGGCGAACCGCGAGTTCTATGAAGACGTGGTTTTCCACCCCGGTCGCCGGACGGTGGAGCCCGACACATTGTCGAGCCTAATGCCGTGGTTCGCGGGAAACAGAGTTCCTTCGTTCGAGACGGTGAATACGAAATACGTGATCAGCGACGGTACGCGAACGCTGGACATCTATCCCGTGCTGGGTTTGGCGCACAGCGGGTCCATGCTGATTGCGTACTTGCCGACGGAAAAAATCCTCGATCAACGCAGACCTGTACTCACCGCCCGCGCCGGGAGCGCAAGCGCCCGTTGCGAACGCGAGCATGCGAAGTCTGTATCAGAACATTCAGCGATTGAATCTGCCCGTGGAGCGGCACGTGGGCATCCATGGGGCGGTTGCACCGCACGCGGACCTCGTACGTCTCGTGGGCGGAAGCTAGCAGCGTCACGATCCGGGGCGGCGCCGACGACGATGAACGTCGCCGGCGCCACGCGGCGATCGCGCCTAACGCGTTCTCGCCGACAGCTCCATCGCGTCGCCAATCGGTACCTTGACCGACACGTAGCCGTTGGCCGGATCACGCACATACTCCATGTATGGCGCAAGGGCCGCGGGAAAAAGGTCGAGGTCGTCGCCGACCACGAGCGCTCCCGGCCTGCAACGCCGGCTCGAGCAGCTGCAGGATGGGCAAATACAACTCCTTGGCTCCGTCGAGAAATACGACGGACACGTCGTGCTCGAGACCCTTCAGCGTCTCGCGTGAGTCGCCGACGCGCAGGTCGACGAGGTCCAACAGCCCCGCCTCGCGGATGTATTCGCGCGCGCGATCCGCCTTCTTCGCAATGAGCTCCGTCGTGATGATGGTCCCCGCGCCGCGGTCGCGTATGGCCGCCGCCATGTAGATCGTCGATATCCCGAACGACGTCCCGAACTCGATCACCGTGCCGGGCATGGAGCCGCGCACGAGCGCATAGAGAAAGCGTCCCGCGTCGGGCGAGACGGGGATGAACGCCTCGCTGAGCGCCGCTACCCGATCGGCCGTGCTCTTGCCTTTTGCTCGTGCCAAGAGCGGTGGGTCGTTGCGGTCCGCCTCGGAATGCATGCCGTCGAGCACCCGGCGGACACGCGGATCATCTAGAGTCGCAGTCATCGCGCTGACGTCCAGCCGGTGCCGGCGCCGTTCGGCAGATTGAGTATGACGGCGCGGATCTCGCGCAACTTGCCGTCCGTCACCTTGAAGATTTCGGCGAGCAGCAACGTCGACGTATCGGCGCCGTCGCGCCGGAACGTAGCGACGGCGAGCACGCTGCCATGCTCGGTGTCGACCACGGGATAGCGGCGATCCATCACGAGAGTACCTTTGTACGAGGCTCGCTCCAGTTGCAACTCCGGGGTCCACGTGTGCCGCTCGAGGATCGGATTCGCGGTGACGTTCGTGGTCTGCAAGCCGTTCTCGAAGCGCTTCAGTCCGGGCGCGAATGGCGCCTGGACGAACTCGGGCGTGCCCTCGGTTTGCACGGCGGTGAAATATGCGTCGGCTGCGGCGATCAATTCCTCTCGCGAGTGCCGGTTTGACGGCGGCACCGTTTGTGCGAACACGTCGCTCAAGTGCTTCCAGGTTCTGCGGTGCGAACCAGCGCTGGTCGCCGATTCTGACGACGAATGTCTCGATCTCGGTGATGCGCCGGTCGACGATCTTGAGGCGCAGAAACATTTGCGCGATGCCGTCGTATTCCTTCAACGCCGTTAGCGCCGCTGCACCGCCGCCTTGGGGATCGAACAAGTAATCGCGATAACGAATCGGCGCGCCCGCTGTATGCCAAAACCCCTGACCGAGCTCGAGCACCCGACCGTTCTCCGTGTACTTGAATTCGGCGGCCACGGGCAGCTTCGAGGGGTCCCGTTGCGCGAGCGCCTCGAAGTAGCCGTCGACAAACCCTCTCAAGCACGTGGTGTCGCAGTCCGGCGTTTGAGCGGCGGCATCGATAACGGCGCCACTGCCGGCCGCAATCAGAAGCAAGAATGCGCGAAGTGTGGCTGTGGCGTGCATGATCTCCTCGATGCCCCGGGCCGAGTGCTAATTGATGTGTCCCCAGACGGAGGAATCGTAAGTCATATCGCGCACCTCTAGCGAGCCGCATGCTGACTCGCGCGTCAGCCGAGGCGAAATCCGTTGCAGCCGATGAACCAGCTCCTGTACCGTGGCGCGTCGTCCGCGCGCGGCACCGAGGGTCTTCATGTCCGTCGAGCTCGTGTCAATCCTGGTGCTCTGCGCCGTCTTCCTCCTC
This sequence comes from uncultured Gammaproteobacteria bacterium, assembly GCA_963744305.1. Taxonomy (GTDB): domain Bacteria; phylum Pseudomonadota; class Gammaproteobacteria; order Steroidobacterales; family Rariloculaceae; genus FEN-1219. The sequence goes on along the minus strand of CAVUTF010000009.1, from coordinate 187,218 downwards.
GCAACCGTGTTCCCAATCCACATGGGCGCGCTCGCCATCGCAGCCGCCTTCGTCGTCGGCATGCTCGTGCTGCCGGGGGACTTCGATGCGAAGGTCGACCAAATCGCCGGAGGCTTCCCCGGCGACCTGTTCGTCGTTCTCGCCGGCGTCACATACCTGTTCGCCATTGCGAAGAACAATGGCACGGTCGACTGGTTGGTTCATGCCGCGATGCGGTCGGTGCGCGGTCGAGTCGCGCTGATGCCGTGGGTCATGTTCTTCGTCACAGCGCGTGCTCACTGCGGTGGGTGCGGCCGGCCCCGCTGCGGTTGCGATGATTGCTCCGATCGGAATCAGTTTCGCGTTGCGGCACAAGATCAGCGCCGTGCTCGTAGGGCTCATGATCGTCAACGGGGGCAGCGCTGGAAGCTTCTCGCCGATCGGCATTTTCGGCTCCATCACGAACAACGTCGTCGAGCGCAACGGTCTCGAGCCGAGCCCGCTCACGCTGTTCATCGTTTGCCTCGGATTCAACGTGCTCCTCGGAGCTATCACCGTCGCGTTGTTCGGCGGACGCAGGCCTGCCGACGGAGCGGTTTCGTCCGAAAGCATGACGCGAGAAGCCGCCATAGCTCGACCGCAAGTTGTCGCCGCCGTTGTCCCCACGCTCGATCGGTACCGCGCGCTGACGGTCGCGGGTCTGCTCGTGCTGACGAGCGGTGCGCTGTTCTACGATCTCGACGTCGGCTTCTCCGCCTTCGTGCTCGCGGTATTGCTGTCGGCGGTCAATCCCGCGGGGGCGAAGGGTGCGATCAACCAGATTGCGTGGTCGACCGTGCTGCTCGTTTGCGGCATCGTCACCTACGTGAGCCTGATGCAGACCCTCGGCACCATCGACTATCTCGGCGACTCGGTTGCAGTGATTAGTACGGCGCTCATCGGAGCCCTCGCCATCTGCTACATCGGCGGCGTCGTCTCGGCCTTCGCTTCGACGACGGGCATTCTGGGCGCACTCATTCCGCTCGCGGTGCCGTTTTTCGAAAGCCCGAACCTGAGCGCGATCGGGCTCGTCACTGCGCTCGCGATCTCCGCTTCCGCCGTCGACTCGAGCCCGTTCTCGACGAGCGGCTCGCTGGTCGTGGCCAATGCGCCCGAGGAGCAACGCGAGTTGGTGTACCGCCGCCTCCTGCAGTGGGGATTCTCGATGGTCGCGCTTGCGCCGCTCACGGCGTGGCTGGTTCTGGTAGTGTCGGGTTGGATATGACCCGGCGCGCGGATCGACCATGACCAACGAGAACGTTCGTGCGAACCCGGCCGCGCTCGAGGGCGTGCGCGTGATCGAAGTCGGCGTTTTCATCGCCGCACCGTTCGCGACGTTGCAGCTTGCCGATCTCGGCGCCGAGGTCATCAAAGTCGAGAGCCTAGACGGCGAGCCGGTGCGCGCTTCGGGGCCGTTCGTCAACGGGGAGAGCTCACCGTTCCTGCGTTTGAATCGCTCGAAGCGTTCGGTTGCGTTGAATCTTAAATCGGCGGAAGGAAAACGCGCGTTCTTGCGGCTCGCGGAGTCCGCGGACGTCGTCGTCGAGAACCTCCGTCCCGGTGCGATGCGGGCGCTCGGGTTGTCCTACGACGATCTGCGGACGATGAACCCTCGTGTCATCTATGCCTCGGCGTCGGGGTTCGGCCAGGATGGACCGCTCGCCGATCGGCCCGGGCTCGATATCATGGCTCAGGCCCGCGGCGGCCTGATGAGCATCACGGGCTCACCCGGCGGCCCGCCGGCAAAGGTGGGCGTGCCCGTGTGCGATCTGGTTTGCGGCTTGTACGTGGCGCTCGCCGTCGCGGCGGCACTGCGCGAGCGGGACCGCAGCGGGGCGGGGCAGTACATCGACGTGTCGCTGCTCGAGTCGGCCGTTTCGCTAGCCGTCTGGGAGGCCGGCCGTTTCTTTGCAACCGGCGAGATCGGCCGGCCGCTCGGCTCGGCCCACCAGAGCGAGGCGCCGTACCAGGCCGTGCGCAGCGCCGACGGGTGGCTCACGCTCGGCGCGGTCACGCCGAAGACGTGGGCTGCGCTCTGCGCGGCGCTCGGGCTCGAGAACGTGCGCGACGACGCGCGCTTCGCGAGCTCGTCGCTCCGACACTCGCACCGCGACGAGCTGATCCCTCTCATAGAGGAGAAGACCATGACGCTGACGACACACGCTGCGATCGAACGCTTGGAGCAGGTCGGGGTCCCGTGCGCGCCGATCGCCGATTACGGCCAGGTGTTCACGGACGAGCACCTTGCTGCCCGCGATTTCTTTTGGGACGCGCCGCACCGGGTCGCCGGCGCGGTTCGCCAGATCGGCTCGCCGCTGCGCTTGTCGCGCACTCCGCCGCGGCGCGGCGCGGCCGCTCCGATGCTCGGTGCCGATACCCGCGAAGTGCTGCGCGAAGTCGGCTACACCGACGCTGAGATCGACGCGCTCGTCGCAGCGCGCGCAGCGGCCGTGACGCCATGAGCGAGGATCTCAAGGTGATGCCGCGACGGTGCGGTGTTGACGGTTACCTTCGATCGCCCGGCTCGGCACAACGCCATGACGTACGAAATGTACGAGGCGCTGCACGCGGCCTGCGAGACCGCCGACGGCGACAGCGGCGTCAAAGTCATGGTGTTGCGCGGCGCTGGCGGGCGGGCCTTCGTGTCCGGCACCGACATCACGTCTTTTCGCGACTTTCGCGACGGCTCCGATGGCATCGCTTACGAACGCCGCATCGCGCGCGTGCTGAACCGGCTCGAGGAAGTCAGGGTCCCGACCGTCGCGGCCGTCGAAGGCTACTGCGTCGGTGGCGGGCTCGCGATCGCCGCCGTCTGCGATCTGCGAGTGGCAACGCGCTCGGCACAGTTCGGCGTTCCAATCGCGCGCACTCTCGGCAACTGCCTGTCGATGAACAGCGTGTCGATACTCGTCGCGCAGCTCGGCCCGGCTCGGGCGCTGGATCTCGTGTTGCGCGCGCGGCTGCTCGACGCCGCGGCGGCGCACTCCGCAGGTTTCGTGGCCGAGCTTTGCGATGACGATGCCCTGGACCGCTCGCTCGCGGGCGTGGTCGAGACGCTGCTGAGCCACGCGCCGCTTACGATGTGGGCTACCAAGGTCGCGGTCGCGCGGCTCCGGCGCGCCAACCTGCCCGACGGCGACGATTTCGTCACGCGTGTTTTCGGGAGCGACGATTTCAGGCGCGCCGTCGCGGCTTTTGGCTCGCGCGGGGCGACGAAAACCGCGCCATGGAAAGGGGAGTGATCAGGCACGCCCGTCGGTTCGTTTTTCGGCGACGGGCCGTGCCGACCACCTACGGGGTCTGGGAGACGAAGCGGTCAGTTACCTACAACAACTTGCCTACATTGGCACGTCAGTGAGCGATCCTGCTGAGCTCCGACTTGAGCGCAGCGGTATCGATTTTCGATAGATCCCAGCCGCGCTCCTCAGCGACTTCTTTGAGAGCGTCCTTCACGTCATCCGGATGTGCCATCACGTAATCCCTTGCCTTCTTCGCGATTTCCGGATTTGCCTTCAGATACTCAACGACTTGCTGAACAGTTTGTTGCGTTGCCATGATTGCCTCCTGCGTGGTGCTTCGTCCTCCCAGACTCCATATCAATGTCTCGGACGATTCAGTCCTTGAGCTCGCATGCGACGTTGCCGATCCGGTGCTCGTCGAAACGCGATGGAAGCGCGGCCTTTGAATTGGCGGCGTCGCGGCGAAAGATGAAAAGATACGCGCCGGCGCTTCGTGCCGAAATTGCCCTTTAGTGCTAGGTCCGTCCCGCCGCGGCAAATCCGACGCGCGCTCTTGTGGTCCGTAGTCGCGCTGGCGGGTTCTCTGCGACTCAGTTACTGTTGCTGCTTTTCTTCAGCCACGCGCGCAGCGCGCAGGATGTTCGCGAGGCCGTAGTTCCCCTCGTGGCAGGCGTACTCGTAGATCGGACCGTCCGTTCGCCGGAGCTCCATCTCGCCCGACCACGGAGCCGTCCACGTATCGGGATCCTCGACGGTGAACGCGTAGTGAATCGTGTTCTCGTCGGTAGGCGTGAAGCGCTCGATCACGTGCAACCGCTCGCTCGCAAAGATGTCCTGCCGGCTGTTCGACGGTGATCCTCTGAAGTTGGTCCAGCCGGTGAAGTTCGTCGTGTCGACGACGAGAGTCTTACCTTCCCAGCGGCCCACGGAGTGACCGGCAAGCCACTGCACGTTCTGTCCCGGATGCGAGCGGCCATCCAGGTAGATGGTGCGCACGTCGTGCATCATCTCGTGGCGGATGATCACCTGATCTTTCGCCTGCAGGATTTGCAGATTGGCGTTGTAGGTGGGCGGCACCATGGGTGGACCGACATTGCCCCAGGAGATGCAGCGCTCGGCGAGCGATCGGCTTTGCGCGCTTTCCGACGTTGCACTCGCCCGTTGCGTGGCGCGCTGCTGCGCGACACGCGCCTGACCCTGCGGCGTCAGCGGCGGCACCTTGCCGTCCCGCGGTTCCACGATGAGTGAGGTGCGCAGGTTTGCTTTCTTGCCGTAGTTTTCGGCTTGCCAGATCGCATCGTCGTAGTGGATGTCGTCCTCGGCCTGCGCATGCAGCTCGTCGACACGCGATTTCACGAAGGCCGCCGCCTCTTCGGGCGTGAAGAACTCTTTGTCTGCCAGCTCGGCCGGTCGCTCGAGCGGCGTGTAGGTGTCGTTGGTCCAGTGACCCTCCAGGTCCGGCTGCCCGTCGGACGTCGATGGGCCGGCCCATGCGTTTGCTCGCGTCGAGCCCGAGTGGGCGGACTGCGCGGCAAGATCACCTGACAACACAACGGACGCCGTGAAAAACGCGGCGGCTCGGAGATACCGGATTGCAGGGCCCATGCGACCTCCTATCTGGCGACGCGCAACGACACGAAGAACGCTACGGCCGCCGGACGCGCCCGTCAACTTAGGATTGCTTTAGGCGCCGGGTCGAGCTGGTGCAGCAGGATCGAATTGCCCTCCGAATCCAGACACACCGCCATCCGGCACTTCGGGCCGCGAATGACATCACTCTTGAGCCTGACGCCCTTGCTCTTGAGGGCTTCCAGCAAACCGATCAGGTCTTCCACCTCGAGCGCCACGGTGCCGCCCGCCGTGGAGCTTGGCTCCGCGCCGGTCGTGTTGGTTAGGGCAAGGCAGCCGCCCCCCGGTAAATCGTACTCAATCCAGTGCATGTCGCCTTGCCCGCCGGCCAAGCCGACCTTCAGTCCGAGCGTCTGCTCGTAAAACGCGCGCGCTCGCGCAACGTCTTTGATCGGGTACATCGTGAATGCCACTTTCTTGAACATGCGAATTCGCCTTACGAGCTGGCTTCGACGAGCTCAGGGGAGTCCGAGAGCAAGCCGTCGAGCAGCTGGTAGCTGGATTCCATGCCGTCAGTCATGCCGGTCGACACTGCGGCATCGCGGGCCTGCTTGGAATGAAAATCCATCAGCGAAACCAGCGTGGTCATGCCGCCTTTCTCGGTCAGCTCAACCGTGATGAGCGCACCGTCGCCCATATCGCCACCGACGTCGCCGGGATCGTAGAACTCGGTGTGCACGATCCTCCGCGGGGCGGAGACTTCTTTGTACTCTCCGTGGAAGCCAAACTCCTTGCCGTCTTCTTCGTTGCGCCAGCGCCAGCGATATTTCCCGCCCACGCGCACGTCCATCTCGCACACTGGCATGGTCCAGCCCGGCGGCCCGAGTAGCCACCGCTGCACGAGCGCAGGCGTTGTGTACGCCCTATACACCAAGTCGCGCGATGCTTTGAATTGCCGGGAGACTTTCACTTCGCTGTCGCTCGGCAGGCTTACTTGTGCTTTTGGCAGTGTAATCATGATGTCCTTCTCCTCTTTGTCTTGCTTTTGCGTTTGTGGCTCCGCCTAGCCGGATTGGTCTGCAGTTCTTCCAGCAGGATGTCCAGACGCTCGAAGCTCGCTTCCCAGACATCCCGGTAGCGCTCGAGCCAGGCACTCGCCTCAGCGAGCGGCTTCGCTTCGATCCGCCGTGGTCGCCGCTGCGCGTCCTGGCCAACCGAGATGAGCTCGGCGCGCTCGAGGATCTTGAGATGCTTGGAGATCGCCGGCTGGCTGATATCGAACGGTCCCGCGAGCTCGGCGACCGACGCTTCCCCCTGCACCAAGCGTGCGAGAATCGCGCGCCGCGTCGGATCGGCGAGTGCCATGAAAGTCGCGTCCAGGCGCTGCGAAGCGTTCATTTCAGAACCTCTACATTATATAACCATAGCGTTATACAAGGATGCGACGATGTCAAGCGCCTTTGGCACGGCCCTGTTCGCATTGAAGGTTGTTTGGCGCGATTCTCGATAGAATTGTCCCGATTCACATGCCCGGCGAGGATTTGTATGCGACCCGCTGACCAACAACGCGCACGCGGCGACGCCTTGCCATGAACGACGCGAACCGCCCCGCGCAACGGTTATGGCTCAAGGCGTACGCGGTCGGCTCGACCGAAGGTTGGGTGATAGAGCCCGCGCCGTCGAAGCGCGACTGGATGGACGACACCTATAAGAAGATCGCGTACCGATGTCTGCCGCTGATCGCCGCCAACATGGCCGGCTGGGTCGTTCGTTGTCCCGCCACCTTTACCGCCGTGTGGAACGGGAAGATGGACAATCACGGTGTGGAGATCAGGTATGCCGACGGTTTCCAGCAGTTCGCGGGGACGGCGATCTCGCATTTCGGCAGCGGCGTTCTCACGTTCGTTCTCCCGTGGCTCTTCCGCACGTCGCCTGGCATTGGGCTTCTGCTCCGCGGGCTCGCGAACCACGTCAAGGCCGACGCGGTTCCGCTCGATGCCGTGATCGAAACCGATTGGTCGCCCTATACCTTCACAATGAACTGGAAGATGGTTCGCGGCGGCGTGCCTGTCGAGTTCAAGAAGGGCGACCCGGTCTGCATGGTGCAACCGTTTCCGCTCGAGCTGCTCGAGCAAGTCGATTGCTCGTTCGAGCCGTTCGAGGCTGCGCCCGCAGAAATCCGCCAGGGCTTTCACGACTTCGTCAATCGGCGCTCGTCGAACATCGCTGTCGCGCCGCAGGGTCAATACGAGACGCAGCGAGACTACTTCGCGGGCCGCTATCCGGATGGATCACCGGCACGTTATCCGGCGGACGCCGCCGGTTCGTCCTCGGGTCCGAGCTGTCCCATCCCGCATCGCGAGCACGCGGCACCGGACGGGCCTTCGCATCGAACGACGTTTGACCTCAAGACTTTCAAAAACTGGACGCGCTCGAGGCTCCGTCGTCGTTTTAGTCGAGTCGTCCGCCGTAGCGCAACGTCACCATAGGACCGACGTCGTGTTGCCTGCGTCGGCCCGCTGCGCTCGCCGTTGCATCGGCACCGCAGAGCGCGCGATGCGCTAATATTGTTATCCGATTACAAAAAGAATCAGGCGGCAGCATGAAACACCAGCACCAGGATGTTCGAAAGGACCAGGTCGTGCCGCCGCCAGTCGTCGTCAGCGATGTGACATGGCCGCTTCCGCGGCATCGGCACAGGGACCAGCGGACGTCGAGTGTAGCAACGCCGCCGCCTCGACACTGCGCGGATGCGTGTACGCCGGAGCTATTGGCCGACCGCGGCAATGCCATGGAGCCTGAGACGGGCCGCGAGTTTTTTCTCGATTTCCCGTGCGATCTGGCGCCCGACGAGAAGGTCGTGTTCATTCTCAGCATCCACGGCGCGGGTTCGATCGGCAATTGGCAGCGCCACTATTTTCCGGCGCTCGACTATGTGCACAAGTATCGACTCGTCATCGCAACGCCCACCGCCGCAGGGTCGGGCGCGATCGGCGCGGGTGCCCCGGTGCGCATGTGGACGTCGGAGACCGACGACGCTTACCTGCAGAACATCGTGAAGCTCGTGGTCGAGCGGTTCGGACGCGACAAGATCCGGTCCTTTTGGCTCGCCGGCCATTCGCAAGGCGGAATGACCTCGAACCGAATCGTCTGCACGGACTTTTTCAAGAGCAAGGTCGACGTTGGCTCAGTCTGTCGGGAGGACGCATCGGACGCGCCGAGGTGGCTCCCGATTTCTTCGGCCCGAACGGACCCCCCGCGGCGCTCTCGTCGGGCGGTGCGAATACGCCGCGGCCCGGCTTCGCCGTCATGCCGGACTGCGATATCTCATACGTCTTCACCTCGGGCGAGCACGAGATCGTCGCGTTGCCTGAAGGCTCGCCGCTTCGCAGACAAGTATCGAGTGCGGCCCCAGGGAGCGGCGCGCCGACGTCGTGGACACGATGAAGGGCTACGTGTCCGCGTCGACGCCGGGCCGCGGCGCGAGCTGGGGAGAGAGGCGCGGCCCGGAATCGCCGAGGTTTTCGTCTACCCGCGTTGCAGCGGCGGCAAAGTGCGTTGCGGACGTCCTCAGGATCGATAAGGGTCACACCGAAGGACTCGAGCCGCGCGTGACCGAAGCGTTGATCGAGATGATGACGTCGGCACCGGCGGGAAGCTCGCGGTTCGCGATTGGTGGGCCCGAGCACGAGCTCGGCGCGGCAGCCCGACATGCGACTGCAATCTGGCAAGCAGAAACGCAGTAACGGATAATCCTTAGCCCGCAGCTTTTCGGGGTCTGACGATGCTGACTCGCCGCGAATACGTTGCGATCACTGCCAACGCTGGCGCGCTACTTGCCTCAAGCCCGACCTTGCTGGCGCCCAACAAGGTGGTGCCGCGAGCACCGCAGCACTGCACGAGCTCGGCGCGGCCGAGGCCGCGCGGCGGATCGCGCGTGGGGAGCTCACGAGCGAAGCGCTCGTGTCCGCTTGCCTCGCGCGCATCGTCGAGCGCGACGGGCAGGTGCAGGCATGGGCATACCTTGAGCCGGACTACGCGCTGGCGCAGGCACGGGAGCTCGACCGCAGCCCGCGTCGCGGGCTGCTGCACGGTGTGCCGGTCGGCATCAAGGACGTGCTCGACACCGCGGATTTGCCCACCGAGTACAACTCGTCCATCTACCGCGGGCACCGACCCCGCGCGGATGCCTCTTGCGTCATGGCGCTGCGGCAGGCCGGTGCCGTGATTCTCGGTAAGACCGTCAGCACGGAGTTTGCGTATAGCAACCCCTCAAAGACCCGCAATCCGCACAACCCCGCGCACACACCCGGCGGCTCATCGAGCGGTTCGGCGGCTGCGGTGGCCGATTTCATGGTGCCGGCGGCGCTCGGCACACAGACGGGTGGGTCGGTCATCCGACCCGCGGCATATTGCGGTGCCGTGGGCTGCAAGCCGAGCTTCGGCTTGGTGAATCGCGCCGGGCTCAAGATGCAAGCCGAGTCTCTCGACACCATCGGTGCGTTTGCCAGACATCCCGAGGATCTCGCTCTCGTGCTCGAGGCACTTTCCGGCCGCGCGCCGCCCGACTTTGGGGCCGCAATCGAAAGGCCCCGCGTCGGTCTGTGCCGTACGCCGCGGTGGAGCGACGCCGATGCGGCGACGCACGCGAATCTCGAAGCCGCCGCGCAGCGCCTCGCGCAAGCGGGCGCGCGGGTCCAGTCGTTCGACTTACCGCAAGGCAGCGAGACGCTTTTCGATCGCCACGAAGCGATCCAGGGCTTCGAGGCCGCGCGCGCGCTCGCCTGGGAATATGCTACGTACCCCGACGAGCTCAGCGTCATCATCAAGTCGCGGCTCGACGCCGGACGGAAGGTGAAGCGCTCCGAGTACGACGAGGTGCTCGCGGTAGCACGCGGCTGCCGGCAGGCGCTCGCGGACCAAATGCGCGAGTTCGATTTCCTGCTCACTCCGAGCGCGCCGAGCGAAGCGCCCGCGTCGCTCGACTCGACCGGTGATCCGGTGTTCAACCGCGCCTGGACCTTGCTCGGCGTGCCGTGTGTGACTTTGCCGCATGGGAGCGGCGCGCACGGGTTGCCGCTCGGCGTGCAGCTCGTCGGCGCCTTCGATGCCGATATGGCGCTCCTTGCGTGGGCGGCTTGGGCGGAACGCGCGCTGCGCGCGTAGGGATTCACGCGGTTGCTGGCGGGTGCTCGCATAGCGTGCCGTGAGTCCATACGGCCTTGACGGCGCCTTGATGCCGCGAGCACAGTCTTCGGCGGAGACCTCTGCGAGGGCACGCCCATCGACCGACGCGATTTCTTGAAAGGCACGGCAGTGGGTGCCACGACGCTGGCCGGCCAAGCGAGCGGCCAGTCGCTCGAGCCTCACGACCATGAGCATCAAGCCGTCCCCTCCGATTTGACTTTGCGCGTCAAAGCGCTCGAGTCGTTGCTCGTGGAGAAGGGGCTCGTGGATCCGCAGGCGCTCGACGCGATCGTAGACACCATGGAGCACAAGATCGGCCCGCGCAACGGAGCGCGCGTCGTCGCGCGCGCATGGGTCGATCCCGCGTACAAGGACCGGCTGCTCGCGAATGCCCCGGCCGCGATCGCCGAGCTCGGCTACACGAGCGGGCAGGGCGAGCACATGGTGGCCATCGAAAACAGCGCCAAAGTCCACAACCTGGTGGTTTGCACACTGTGCTCGTGCTATCCGTGGACGATCCTCGGATTGCCGCCGACCTGGTACAAGTCTGCTCCCTATAGATCCCGCGCCGTCATGGATCCGCGCGGGGTGTTGCGCGAGTTCGGAACGCAGCTCGATGAGGACGTCGAAGTGCGCGTGTGGGACAGCACGGCGGAGCTGCGCTACCTCGTGATCCCTGAACGCCCAGCCGGTACCGAAAACATGACCGAAGACGAGCTGGCGGGACTCGTCACGCGCGACGCGATCATCGGCGTCGCGAAAGTAACGCCGGGAGCGGACGCATGAACGGCGTGCATGACATGGGCGGCATGCACGGCATGGGTCCGATCCAGTACGAGAAGGACGAGCCGGTTTTTCACGAGCCTTGGGAAGGCCGCGTCTATGCCATGAGCCGCGCGATGGGCGCTTGGCGCAGATGGACGCTCGACAGCTCCCGGCATGGGATCGAGCTGCTGCCCGCAGAGGAGTACCTGCGCTCGAGCTACTACGAGCGTTGGTTCACGCGCCTCGTTCAGCAGGTCTTGAGCTCTGGGTTCGTCACCGCGGACGAAGTCGCGAGCGGCCATGCGGCCGCAGGCGCAGTGCCGGCGACGCCGGCGCTGACCGTGGAGATGGTGCCGCTCGGCGTGAACCGCAGGATCGCGTCCGCGGATGAGCCCGGCGTCAAACCGAAGTTCGGAGTCCGGCAACGCGTGCGCGCGCTGAACATCAATCCTCCCGGTCACACGCGGCTCCCGCGCTACGCGCGCGGGAAAGTCGGAACGATCGAGCGCGATCACGGCGTCTACAACTTTCCGGACACGGTGGCGCACGATTTGGGCGACAAACGCCAGCACGTGTACAGCGTCCGCTTCACCGCACGCGAGCTGTGGGGCGAAGCCGCGTCGCCGCGCGATTTCGTCTATCTCGACATGTGGGACGACTACCTTGAGCGTGCCTGAGCTCAAGCGCGATCCGGCCGACGCTCCGGTGTTCGCCGAGCCATGGCAGGCACAGGCTTTTGCGCTGGCTGTCCGCCTCTCGGAGGCGGGTCACTTCACATGGCGTGAATGGGCAGACGCACTCGCGGCTGAAATCAAATCAGCGGCGGACCGCGGCGAGGCTGACGACGGCTCGAGGTACTACGAATACTGGCTCGCTGCGCTCGAGCGTCTCGTCACGAGCAAGGGTCTCGCGGACATCGAGTCGCTCGCCGCGCGCAAGGAAGAATGGGCCGACGCGTACCGCCACACACCGCACGGCCAACCGGTAGAGCTTCACGATCACGACGAGCACCACGACGCGGATTAGCCTGCACCGAAGAACAGGGGAACACTACGATGCGACAAATCGATGAACGCGACTCGATGAGCCCGCAGAGCTTCGCGCGCCGAACGCTCATGAAAACAGCCGGGCTGGGCGTGGGCGCCGGGCTCGTGTCGGGCATGATCGGTAGCGCGCCAGCCGAAGCGCAAACGAGCGGCGAGATTTGGAGCGGGGAGTATTGGGCCACCAAAGGCGACGTGCGGCTGTACTGCTTTCGCAAACGCCTCGGTGCGCCGCGAGCAGGCGAACCAGCGCGGCCGGTCGTGTTCATGGTGCACGGCTCATCGATGTCGGCGCGCGCCACCTACGATCTCACGGTGCCGGGCGCGGGCGACTATTCGATCATGGACGCTCTCGCGCGCGGCGGATTCGACGTCTGGGCGGTGGACCACGAGAACTACGGCCGCTCGTCGCGGACCGACGGCAACTCCGACGTCGCTAGCGGCGCCGCGGATCTTAAGGCCGCCGCAGAGCTCGTGACGAAGGAAACCGGCCAGACGAAGTTCAGCTTCGTCGGCGAATCCTCGGGCGGGCTACGCGCCGGAGTGCTCGCCATGGATCATCCGGAGTTGATTCACAAGCTCGTGCTGCTGGCGTTCACCTACACCGGCGCCGGCTCGCCGACGCTCGCGCGTCGCGCGGAGCAGACGGAGTTCTATCGCACGCACAATCGGCGCGTGCGTGATCGCGAGATGATCCGCAGCATCTTCACGCGCGACAAGGAAGGCACGTCCGATCCGCGCGTAGCCGAGGCGCTCGCGGACGCCGAGCTGAAATTCGGCGAAGAGGTCCCGACGGGAACGTATCTCGACATGACGGCGAACATGCCGGTCGTGCACCCGGAGAAGGTGCTCGCGCCGGTGCTGATGCTCACCGGCGAGTACGACGGCAATTCGACGCTCGAAGACTCGCTCGAGTTCTATCGACGGCTGCCGAACGGCGAGCGGCAATTCGTGCTGTTGGCCAACACGGCGCACTCGACGACGCTTTCTTACAATCGCAAGCAGGTCTGGCACGCCACGATCGCATTCCTGTCCGCGCCGCCGAACGAAGTCCGTTCTGGTTGACGCTGGAGAAACACATGCACACGAAGTTTTCAGCTCGCCCTTTCGGATTTCTGTTGGCCGTTGCGGTCGGCCTGGTTGCGCTCACCGCGGTCGCGCCTCTCGTCGCGCAAGGCGTAGCGCAGCAGGAAGGGCGCGCGATGCGTATCGGCATCATCGGTGCCGGAAACATGGGAGGCCCCCTCGGAGTGGCTTGGGCGAAGGCGGGGCACCAGGTGCTCTGGGCGTCGCGGAACCCGGGCGAGCTAATGCCGCTCGTACAGCAGGCGGCGCCGCGTGCGAGCGCCGGCTACGCGGACGCGGCTGCCTTCTTCGGCGACGTGGTCGTGCTCGCAGTGCCACCGAGTGCCGTCCCGCAACTCGGCCAAGACATCGGCGAGCTTCTTCGCGGCAAGGTCGTCATCGACATGACTAACCCCCGCGCCGACCGCGACGGCGAGGAGCAGACCGCACAGTGGCTCGGGATGGGCACCGGGCAGGCGATGGCGCAGTATCTGCCGGGTGCCCGCGTCGTGAAGGCCTTCAATGCGCTCGGCGCACGCATGCTCGCGGACCCCGCACCCAACGGCGTGCGGATCGGCGTTCCGATCGCAGGCGATAACGCTGAGGACCGCGAACGTGTGGCGGCGCTTGTGCGCGACGCAGGCTTCGAACCTGTGCTTGTCGGGCCGCTCGCGCGCGCCAAGGAGTTCGACCGCGGCACACCGGTCTGGGTAACGGGAATGAACGCGCAGCAGGTGCGCGAGGCGCTCGGGGTTCGGTAACGGCGACGCCGACCGACGCCACAAGTCGCCATGTGAAGTGATTATAAATCAATAGACTAACGCCAAGACTTGATGTCATTTATATGACCCCTCCGCGGAGGGCTGCGGCGCGCTCCGCAGTCGCGGTCCGCTCAGGCGGAGTGACGGTCGAGGAACGCGAGCACGATCTCGTTGAACGTGCGCGGCTGCTCCCAGTACACCGAGTGGCCGGACTCCGAAACGATGTAGAGCTCGCTGCGCGGCACGCGCGATTGCAGATATCGGTACATTGACGGCGGAGCGTAGAGGTCCGCATCTCCCGCGATCAACAGACGTCGGGAAGTTGCGTGATTCGATGTCGGCCCAGGTCACCTGCACGCCGGCCGGATGGTCGACGATCACCGGACGATTCGTGTGCTCGAGCTCGATCCACGCCGCGAGCCCGTCGGGGTTCGCCCATCGGTACGACGCGCCGACCTCGCGCAGCTCCGCCGGGTTGGAGTTGAACGAGCCGAGCTCGTTGGCGCCGCCGGGCCGGCGAATTCTGTTCATCGGCGCCGCCCAATCATCGTCGGCGATGCCCTGAATCGCGGTCACGCTGATCGCCGACAGGATGCGGTCCCCGTGCTCCTTCATGTAGCCGTTCGCGATGCCGCCGCCGCCGGCCTGGCCGAGCAGATGGAACTTGGGGAGATCGAGATGGTTGACGAGCGCTTCTAGGTCATCGAGCGGACGGCCGCTTCCGGCGAGCGCGCGGCCGTTCTCGTCGACTGGGCCGGGATCCGAGCCGCGATAGCCGCGGCGCGAGTAGGCGATCACTCGGTATCCGGCGTCCGCGAACGTGCGCTGCTGATAGCCCCAGACGTACGCGCTGCCCGTGGCCGCATGCGCCATCACGATCGCATCGCCGTCACCGCCGGTGTCCCAGTAATACAGTCTCGCGCCGCCGCGCCGACGGCAACTCGACGTGGCCCTCGCCGCGTAAGATCGAGCTCGGGAGGCGGCGTGAAGATTCGCGGTTGCGGCGGCGCAGCGACGTAGCCGTTGTCGAGCGGCTGAGCCGCGCCGCGGCTCGCAGCTTCGCGGGTGTCGTCAGCTTCGCAGCCGGCCAGCGCCGCGCCGGCGATGCCGGAACCCACGAGACCAGCCCGAAGGACGACTCGCCGATTCAACCTCTGTGTCGCGTCGTCACGCATCTCGTCCCCCGTTTTCAATCCCGAACGTCTTGACGTGCAGCGGCTCGAGCTCGCGCCGGCAGAGTATAGCGACAACGTATAATCGCGCGGTGCGCGCATCCACCGCTGTCGTCCTCACGCTCGCGGCCTTGACCGCGATGGTAGATCGCCACGCGCAAGCGCCGCAACCGGGTGTCGTTCTGTACGAAGGCGCGCGTCTCATTGCCGGTGACGGCGGCGCGCCGATCGAGAGCGCCGCGTTTCTCGTCGAGAACGGCCGCTTCGCGCGCGTTGGGCGAGAAGGTGACATCACGTTGCCCGCGGGCGCCTCCCGCGTCGACCTCAGCGGCAAGACCGTGATTCCCGCGTTGATCGATGCGCACTCCCATATCGGCTACATGAAAAACCTCACGAGCGGGCCGCAGAACTACACGCGCGAAAACATTCTCGACCACATGCATCGGTTCGCGTACTTCGGCGTCGCGGCGAGCCAGGCGATGGGGAGCGATTTCGGCGAGCTGCCGTTTACGATCAGGGACGAGCTTGCGGCCGGAAAGGATCCGGATGCCGCGCGCTTTCTCACGGCGGGCCGCGGGCTAGCGCCGCTGCAGGAGATCAGCCCCGCGAACATGCGGCACGCCGCGTACGCCGTCACTACCGTAGAAGGTGCTCGTGCAGCAGTCGAGGAGCTCGCGCGGCGTAACGTCACCCTCATCAAGACCTGGGTGGACGATCGCGGCGGCAGCATCACGCCGATGGCGCCGGAGCTGTATCAGGCCATCATCGACGAAGCGCACAAACGCGGCATGCGTGTGGCCGTGCACGCGACCGGTCTTGCGGACGCGAAGAATCTCCTCCGGGCCGGCATCGACGTGTTCGCGCACATGATCAGCGACGTGGACGAGGAGCTGCTCGCGCTGTTCAAGCAGCACCCAAATACCGTGGTGCTCACCGCGCTCGGTGGGCCGCGGCGCATCGTCGCAGCGCCTTGGCTGAATCCTCCCCATGAGCTCGTGCGCGAAACGGTTTCCGCGGAGCAGATCGCGCGTCTGCAGAATCGGCTCGCGAACCAGACGCCGCAAGCAGTGGAGCAGGGGCGGCAGGCCTGGGATCGTCTAGCCAGAGGTCTGCGACTGCTTGCGGAGGCCGGCGTCAAGATCGGCATCGGCACCGACGGCGGCGGGCAGACCGGCGATCAGTTCGTCGGCTGGACGATGCACACAGAGCTCGAGAACCTCGTGAGCGCAGGGTTGACGCCGGCGCAGGCGCTCGAAGCGGGCACGCGCACGGCGGCCGAAGTGCTCGGGCTCGACGATCTCGGCACGGTGGCCGCGGGCAAGAGCGCGGACTTCGTAGTGCTGGATGCGAATCCCCTCGATGACATCACGAACACGCGCCGGATCTCGCAAGTATTCCTGCGGGGCCGCGAGGTCGATCGCGCGAAGCTGCGCGCCGGATGGACTAACGAATCTCATTGAGCCACCATCATTCGCGAGGGGGGTACACATATGCGTAACGGGGTATCACGGCGGGACGTGTTGAGCATGGCGAGCGCGGCCGGCGGTCTGCTGATCACCGGTGGCTTGCGCAACGCATGGGCCCAAAATGCGTCCCGGATCGAGCAGCTCGCGCCCGAGCTCGGCGCCATCATCGCGACGTCAGAGCCTATCGTTAAGCTTGCGGACGGCTATGGCGGCGACATAGGTCCCGCAGAAGGGCCGTTGTGGATCGCCGAGGACGGCTACTTGCTGTTCAACGACATTCATACCGCGCGCCGCATCAAGTTCACGCCGGGCCAAGGGGTCAGCGTGGCGATGGAGAAGACCAACGAAGCGAATGGTCTCACGCGCGATCTGCAGGGACGCATCGTCTCGGCCGAGCATGCGACGCGGCGCGTCACGCGCTACGAGCCGGACGGCAGCGTCACGGTCATCGCGAACAGTTTCGGCGGCAAGCGCCTGCTGCGCCCGAACGACGTGATCGTCAAATCCGACGGCGCGATTTATTTCACCGATCCTGGCGGTAACGCCGCGCCGGATCAGTGGGACGTGACGGTGTCGGGCGTGTACCGCGTCTCGCCGGATCTCGGCACGATGTCGCTGATCGTCGACGACATGGTGCGGCCGAACGGCCTCGCATTCTCGCCCACCGAGAACATTCTCTACGTCGCCGACTCTCGGCGCCGCCATGTGCGCGCGTACGACTTGCTGCCGAACGGTACGGTTGCGAAGGAGACGAGCCGCATGTTCGTGGATCTCGGCGGCGCCGAGCCCGGTGCGCCGGACGGCATCAAGGTCGACACGCAAGGCAATCTCTACAGCGGCGGCTCGGGCGGTCTCTTCATCATGGATTCCATGGGCAAGAAGCTCGGCCGCATCGTCCATGGCCAGGCCGCCACGACGAACCTCGCCTTTGGCGGCCGCGATTGGCGGACGCTGTATTTCACGACGAGGTCCACTTTGTTCTCCGTGGGCTTGAAGGTGGCGGGACTGCCCGTTCCCGCACAGAAGCGCAGTTAGCATGCGCATCGCGTCGCTGGCGCTCGCGGCCGATCAGTCGCGGCTTGCGGACCCGACGCAGACGCCCAGTCGGGTACGCCGGCATCGTCGGCGACCGAAGTCCCTCGGTTCGAGTTCGATCCCACGTGGCCGAAGCTGCCGCTGCCGAACCAGTGGATCTTCGGCGAAGTCGGCGGCGTCGGTGTGGATGCCGGCAATCACGTCTGGGTGATTCAACGGCCGTGGACGGTCATCGACCGCGAGCTCGGTGCGCTCGCGGGCATCTCGGATTGCTGCCGTCCCGCGCCGCCGGTCGTCGAGCTCGACGCGGATGGCGACGTCGTTCAGGCATGGCCCGCGCTCCAGTCCGTTCGAGGCGAAGGCGGGAACCCCGGCGGGGCAGGGATTCGAGGTCGGCGCGAACGGGGCGACCCTTTGGGAAGCGCAGCCCGGTCCGTACGGTGAATGGGGCCGCCGCGAGCACACGGTTTACGTTGATCACAAAGACAACGTCTGGGTCAGCAACGACGACTCGCACGTGATCTACAAGTTCACGCGCGACGGAAATCACCTCCTCACGATCGGCACGCACGGCAAGACGAACGGCAGCAACGATCGGGAGCTTCTCGGCCGGCCGGCCGGGCTCGTCGTGGATCCGGACGCGAATGAGCTGTTCGTCGCCGACGGCTACACGAACAAGCGCGTGATCGTGTTCGACGCCGAGTCAGGGGAGTATCGACGGCACTGGGGCGCCTACGGGAACCGTCCCGAGGACACGGATCTCGGGCCGTACGATCCGGCGGCGCCGCCCGCCCGGCAGTTCAGGGGGCCGGTGCACGGCATCGCGCTCGCGCGCGACGGCCTTCTTTATGTAACCGACCGCACCGGCAACCGAATCCAAGTGTTCCGCCGCAACGGCGAGTTCGTCCGCGAGGGTTTCGTTGCACCGCAGACGCTGGATTTCGGCAGCGCCTACGGCGTGGCCTTGTCGGCGGACCCATCGCAGCGGTGGCTGTACGTGAACGACGGCTCGAACAACCGCATTTGGATCCTGCGGCGCGACACGCTAGAGGTCGTGGGCAGCTTCGGCTCGTACGGCCGGCAGGGCGGACAGCTCCTGTCCGCGCACAGCATGGCGGTCGACAGCCGCGGCAACGTCTATGTCGGCGAGACGCGGGGCCGCCGCGTCCAGAGGTTCCGGCTCGTAGCCCCCTGACGGATCTCATCTCGTTCGCGCCTGTCAACGCTAGGGCCTCCTCGCGCGTTTCCCGATCGACCGTGTGGCCATCCGCACCGCGCGGCGAAAGGGAGTGTCCTGACCATGCTCGGGGCTTCGCACGTGAGCACGCTATTGGCCGCGCTCCAACGCCACGAATCTGCTCGCTCGCCGGTGGGGAACGGTGACCGCCAAACGTCGATCTCTTGGCATGCCATCTACTACGTGGCGACCGCGAAATGGAGGCGCGTTCGCGGGCCGCGGGCGTCCGTTCCGAGCGTCGCCGTCGCGAGGAATCAAGTCCTGCAGCGAGCCCGCAACGCCGACCTGCCGATCTGGGGCCGTGCCCAGTCCTCCGAGGGCCTCGAGCTCATCTCCGCTCACTACTGGCGCCGATTCGAGGTTGATTACTTCAAGGTGCTCGCCGCCGATAGAGCCAACTTCACGACGCAACCGACGCCCCGCAATCGTTGGGGCGGTGAGACTTATCGAGACATGATGACGAGCAGGGTCATCGTCGAAAAGTTGTGGCCCAAACGCCGGTCTCGCCCATGATCGGCCGAGCCCGGGCCGTCCGGGGCGATTCCCGAAGCGAATCGTTGACTTAGCGGGCTGTTCCAGTAGGCTCGATACCGGGGTGTCGATGCACTACACAAGCCGCCGGCAGTTCCTGAAGGGTGCCGCTGCGATCGCGTCAGCGTCGTGTCTGGCGCACGCTCGCTCGTTGCGGGCGCAGACGGCGCAAGTGCAAACCGTTCGCCTGTCGGACAGGATGATGGCCATGATCGGCCCGGATGCGACCGTCGTCTGCGCCGATAGCAACGACGGCATCGTCATGGTCGATGGCGGCCACGCTGCCTGGTCGGATGCACTTTTGCGCGCGGTGAATGGCAACTTCGCGGCAAAGCCGGTGGCCGCGTTGTTCAACACTCATTGGCACCCGGAGCAAACGGGCTCGAACCTCGCGTTGGGCGAGCAGGGCGCGCAGATCATCGCGCACGAAAACACGAAGCTCTGGCTCGGCACCGAAGTGTGGCAGCGCTGGTCCGACAAGAAGTATCCGCCGTTGCCGAAAGCAGCGTTGCCGACCACCACGTTCTACGACGCGGGTAGCCTCAAGGTCGGCGAACGCCGGATCGAGTACGGCTACATGCCCGATGCGCATACCGATGGCGACATCTGGGTGTTCTTCCCCGATGAGAACGTGCTGGTTGCCGGTGGCCCGGTCTCGAATGACGGTTGGCCGATCATCGATTGGTGGACCGGCGGCTGGACAGCCGGGATGCTGAACGGATTCGACTCGTTGCTGGAGGTTGCCAACGAGGACACGCGGATCGTCCCCGCGAGCGGCCCGGTGATGTCTCTCGCGGAGCTGAAGTCGCAGCAAGAAATGTATCTGACCATTTTCGAGCGCATTCACGAAATGTTGCGCAAGGCGTACGGCACGGAAGAGATCCTCGCGGCTCGGCCGACTGCCGAGTACGACGAGCAGTGGGGCGACCCGACGCAGTTCGTGACCTTGGCCTTCCACAGCACCTGGCTGCACCTGCGCGACGCCCACGACACGCGGCTCAGGAACATCGCGTGACGCGCACCATCCTCTTGGCGCTTTGCACCTGCGGCCTACTCGCGGGTTGCGGAGAGCGTCCGCCCACGGCAAGCGATCTTCGCGCGCAGGCCGATCAACAGTGGCCATTCCTCGACAAGTACTGCGTCGAGTGCCACAGCTCGAGCGAGCTCGCGGCAAACCTCGCGTTCGACACGATGAGCCCGGACGAGATCGCGGACCACGCCGAAGCTTGGGAGAAAGTCGTGCGAAAGCTGCGCGGGCGGATGATGCCCCCGCCCGGCGGCAATCATCCCGAAGGCCACGAGATCGATGCATTCGTCGCCTGGCTCGAGGCGAATCTCGACCAAGGTTCCGCCCGAGCAGCATGCTGGCTACGTTCCGCTGCATCGGCTCAACCGAACCGAGTATGCGAACGCGATACGCGATCTGCTCGCGCTCGACGTGGACCCCACGACCTTGCTGCCGGTGGACGGCGCCGAAGACGGCTTCGACAACGTCGCGAACGCGCTCGTCGTTTCGCCGTCGTTCATCGACCAATACTTGACCGCGGCCCGCACGCTGAGCGCGCAAGCGGTCGGCAATCCCGCGCCGCGGGCGGCAGGCGTGCCGTACACGATCGCGGATCCGCGCGGCCAGCAATTTCACGTCGAAGGCCTGCCTCTCGGCACGCGCGGCGGTACGGTCATAGAGCACTATTTCCCGAGCGACGGCGATTACCTGCTCAATATCGGGGATCTCGTGACGGGCTTGTGGGGCTACAACCAGGAGCACGAGAACACGCTGATTGCGACGCTCGACGGCAGGAAATTCTTCGAGCTTCCTATCGGCGGCGGCCAAGACTTGAAAGAGCTCGACCAGATCGGTGCGCCGGCGGTCGACAAGATCAACGCTCGCCTGAAGAACATTCCATTCAGCACCACCGCCGGCGTCCACAAGGTCGGCGTGACGTTCTTGCATCGGTCGTTTGCGGAATCCGATCGCCATCTGCAGGCGCTCGTGCCAGGCGGCGGCCAGGACTCCGTCCTCACCTTGAATCTCGTCGAGATCTTCGGGCCCGTAGCGCCCACCGGATTGAGCAGCACGCCGAGCCGCGACAAGATTTTCAGCTGCTACCCGGAGGTGCCAGCCGAAGAGGCTGCGTGCGCCTCGAGAATCGTCGCCGATCTCGCGCTCGAAGCGTTCCGCGGCTCCGTGAGCGAGGAGGAGATCGCGAAGCTCATGCGCTTCTACGAGTTGGGCGCAGCGAACGGCGGCTTCGAAGAAGGCATCAAGTACGCGCTGTCCGGCGTGCTCGCGCATCCGAGCTTCTTGTACCGCTTCGAAACGGCGCCCGACAATCTCCCACCCGGCGGAAGCTACGAGCTCGCGCAGCGCGAGCTTGCTTCGCGGCTGTCGTTCTTCTTGTGGAGCACGATCCCGGACGCCGAGCTGCTCGCAGTGGCCGCTGCGGACGGCTTGAAGGATCCGGACACTCTCGAGCAACAGGTCAGGCGCATGCTCGCCGATCCGCGCTCGGAGACGTTGGCATCCAATTTCGCATTTCAATGGATGGGGCTCGGCGAGCTCGACAGCCTCGCGCCCGACCCGGCCGTGTTCGCCGACGTCGACCGGAACCTCCGCGAGCACTTCGTCACCGAGGCGCGGCTTTTCGTCGACAGCATCTTCCGCGAGGATCGCAGCGTTCTCGATCTGCTCACGGCCAATCACACCTATTTGAATGAGAGCCTGGCGCTGCATTACGGCATCAACGACATTCGGGGCAAGCGTTTTCGCCGGGTCGAGCTCGCGGACGACAGGCGCTGGGGCTTGCTCGGCAAAGGCGGTGTGCTGCTCGTGTCGTCGTATCCGAATAGGACTTCGCCGGTGCTGCGCGGCGCTTGGTTGCTCGAGAACATCATTGGAGCCCCGCCGCCCACGCCGCCGCCGAACGTCGAGGGACTAGCCGAGAACGTCGAGGGCGAGATCGCGACGACCGTGCGCGAGCGCCTCGAGGCGCACCGCACTAATCCTTCCTGCAGCGCCTGCCACGGCATCATCGACCCGCTGGGCTTCGCGCTCGAGAACTTCGATGCCGTCGGCCGCTGGCGCGACAAGGACCGCGAAGCGGGCACGCGAATCGATGCGTCGGGCGTGTTGGCCGGCGGCGTTCCCGTCGACGGCCCCGTGGCGCTGCGCGACGCGTTGCTCGCGCGGCCGCAGCAGTTCGTCCAGACGTTCACCGAGAAGCTCATGACGTACGGAGTTGGGCGAACGATCGAATACGCCGATATGCCCACCGTCCGGCGCATCGTGAGCGAGGCGGGCAAAGAGGACTACCGCTTTTCCGCGATCGTGCTAGGGATCGTGAAAAGCGCCCAGTTTCGGATGCAGGCTCCGCCGGCTGAGATCGATACGCGGTCGGCAAGTGCGGCGGATCTGCAGTGATAGCGTTAACATGGGCAAGCAACGCAAGGCCCTGGGCGGTTGATTGAGATTCACTCGGCCGACGTCCGAGGAGGTTTCGACATGTTCATCACCAAGAAGCACCTGCCGCGAAGAACCTTCCTCAAGGGAGTGGGTGCGTCGCTTTCGCTACCGTTGCTCGATGCGATGATCCCGGCGGGCACGGCGCTCGCGCAGACCGCTGCCGCGGCGAAGCCGAAGATGGGCTTCTTCTATCTGCCGCACGGCGCCGTGATCAGCAAGTGGGTGCCCGCCGCGACGGGGCGCGATTTCGACCTGCCGCAGATTCTTGCGCCGTTTACACCGTTCAAGGACCAGATGACGGTCGTGAGCGGCCTGCGCAACAAGGCCGCCGAAGGTGCGGGCGTGCATACGGTGAATCCGGGTACATGGCTGAGCTGCACGTCGCCGTTCTGGCCGAAGGACGGCGCAGGCGTCAGCGGAGTGTCGGCCGATCAACTCGCGGCGCAGGCGATCGGGCTGGACACGCCATTTCCGTCGTTGGAGCTTTGCACCGAGGTCAAAGCTTCGAGCGGCGGTGCGTGCAGCAAGGAGTTCGGGTGCGGATTCGGATCGACAATCTCGTTCCGTTCCGGCACACAGCCTTTGCCGATGGAGCACAACCCTCGGAAGCTCTTCTACCGCTTGTTCGGTCAAGGCGATACCGCTGCAGAACGCGCGGCGATCGTTTCGCAGACGGATAGCCTGCTCGATCTCGTTGCCGAGAGCGCGGCTTCCGTGCGCAGCAAGCTGGGACCCGCGGACCGCGAGCGCATGGAGCAGTATCTCGAATCGGTGCGTGATATCGACCGCCAAGTCCAGAAGATGGCCGATCAGGATCTTTCGGCCGTCGCTTTGCCGGACGCGCCGGCCGGTGTTCCGGCGGCCTTCGACGACCATATCAAGCTGATGTTCGACCTGGCCGCGCTCGCGTTTCAGGCGGGCCTTACGCGCGTGGTCTCGTTCATGATGGCGGCGGAAATCAGCATGTTGACCTACAACCAGGTCGGCATATCCGAAGCGTTCCATCCGCTGTCGCACCATCAGAACAACGCGGACAAGATGGCACGGCTCGCGATCGTGCAGACCTATCACTCCACCGTCTTCGCCGGATTCCTCGACAAGCTCGCGAACACCCCGGATGGGGACGGCTCGCTGCTCGATCATTCGATCCTGCTCTACGGCAGCAACATGAGCGATTCGAACTTGCACAATGCAGATCCGTTGCCGGCGGCGATATTCGGCCGCGGCTACGGGCGCATCAAGGGCGGGCAACACCTGAAATTCGCGCAGGACACGCCGCACGCGAATCTGATGCTCACGTTGCTCGATCGCGCCGGCGTGCCGGTCGAGTCGCTCGGCAACAGCACAGGCGATCTTGCGGAAGTTTGAGATGGCTCTGGCTTGGCTGAGGCTCTGCCCGCTCCTCTGGGCGGGTGCCGTCTTTGCGGCGGACTCCTTGCCCGATCTCGTCGAAGCGAAGAACCGCGCGGCGGCATTGCGCGCGATAGCCGCTGGGCGTGACGTCAACGAGCGCGGCGCCGACGGAGCGACGGCGTTGCATTGGGCAGCGCATCACGGGGATCTGGCTCTCGTCCGCACCCTGCTCGAGCGCGGCGCAGATGCGAACGTGCGCAACGACTATGGCGCGACGCCGGTCTCCGCCGCCGCCGTCGAAGGCGACTACGAAATCATCGAAGCGCTGCTCGACGGCGGCGCCGACGTCGATTCGCCAAACGCGGAAGGCCAAACCTTGCTGATGGTCGTCGCGAGAACAGGGCAGGTCGAAACCGCGCGCCTGCTGCTCGAGCGCGGCGCGGACGTCAACGCGAGAGAGCAGTGGGGCGGGCAGTCGGCTCTGATGTGGGCTGCCGCGCAGAAGCAACCCGCGATGATCCGAACGCTCATAGAGCGCGGCGCCGAGGTGGATGCGATCGGGCGCGCGCGCGAGTGGGAGCGCAAGGTCACGGCGGAGCCGCGCATCAAGATCATGCACACCGGTGGCTTCACGCCGCTGCTCTACGCGGCCCGCGAAGGCTGCGGGGAATGCGTCGCTGCGCTTGCGGCCGGCGGCGCCGACCTCGACCTTTCCGACCCGTTCGGCGTCACACCGCTGCTGCTGGCGCTCGACAATCGGCACTTCGACACGGCCGCGGTTCTGATCGAGAAGGGTGCCGACGTCAATCAATGGGATTGGTGGGGGCGCAGCCCGCTATACATCGCGATCGAGCTCAACATCATTCCGGACAGCCGGCGCGGGGATTTGCCGGCGCTCGATGACAAAACCGGGCTCGACATCGCGCAGATGCTGCTCGAGCGAGGCGCCAACGTGAACATGCGGCTCAAGCACCAACCGCGGATGCGCGCCGAGCCCGGCGATCGAGGTTTGGTCGACGGCTCTCCTGACGTCCTCGTCGTCAATACCGGTGCAACGGCGCTGCATCCGGCGGCCAAGGCGAGCGACGATGCGGCGGTCGAGTTGCTCCTGCGGTACGGGGCGGACGTAAACGTGCGCAACGTCTTCGGCATCACTCCGTTCCTCGCGGCCGCGGGGGTCGGCCATTGGTATGGAATGTTCCGCGAGTTCCCCACGATAGGGCGCTACAAGACCGGCGACGACGCCGTAGCCACGATGAAGCTTCTGCTGGCCGCGGGCGCCGACATGAACGCTCGCAGCTTCGCGCTCGCTGCGAACTACCAAGGGCCCGCGCGCGGGGGCCTTACGGCTGCCCACGGCGCCGCCCGCGAGGGCTGGTCGCCCGTCATTCGATATCTGCACGACATCGGCGCGGACATCGGCGCAAAGCTCACGAGCGCAGACGGCTCGACTCCTCGGGACCTGGCGGTCGCCGAGGAGAACAAGGAGACCGTTGCGCTGATCGACGAGCTGCTCGCCAACTAAGATAGGCGACGCCCTGTGGCCGGATTCTGTCGGTGACCGCAGTTCCGGCTTTATAAACGGCTGAAAGAACAACGATATAGGTTATGAACATGAACCGGTTTCGAGCTCTCGCCGGCGCGGGGCTCGTGCTTGGAGGCTCGCTCGCGGGCAGTCCGGTAACGGCCCATCACGGCTTCGGCAATTTCGATCGCAACCGCGAAAGGATTTTTCGAATTAGTGTGTTCGAGCGCTGCGGTTGCGCTCGAGTCGCCGGCACGCTGCCGGCCGTCGGTTAGCGGCTGCGCGTAGGCGAAAGGCGCGTCCCGTCGCCTCGAAATCGAACATCTCCTCGAGCGCGATGTCGTTTCGAAGGTCTAGCCATTCGGTGAGCGCGCGTTGCTGGCCCTTCTCGGAGTCATCGCCGAACGCCCGCCAATCGTCCATCATCAGGATGGAGCCGGGCTGGAGCAGATCGTCCAGCCAACGCAGCACGGGTACCGTCGACGAATATAGGTCGCAATCAACGACCGCGATGCCGACGGGCTTGAAAGAATGTTGAGCGCGCAACGCGGGCTTGAGCGAGTCCTCGAAGAAGCCCTCAATGAGCGTGATGGTGTCGAGATCGGCGCCGTTCTTCGTTAGTGCATCTTCGACGAATTTCCGCGTGCATGAGAATTGTCCCTCGAAGAACATGCTTCCGTGCTTGTCCACGCCGTCGACAGTCGGCAATCCCTCGAAGGAGTCGAACCCGTAGAAATGCGTCGAATGCGCTCCCAACTGGCGGGCTACCTTTTGAGCGGTGTACAGCGCATAGCCGCGAAACACGCCAAACTCGTAGTAGTCGGTCTTGTGCAAGAGACCGTTCGCCTGCAGCTCCGCCATGGCGGTTCGTAGAGCCCGCGGCAACCCGGGGCTCAACGTGTAAAAACTGGGATCGAGACGATAGAGTGAGCGCGACGCAAACTGATAGGCTTTAGGGAAGCGACGCAGTACGCGCTCGAAGAGCGAGACAGTTTTTTGAAATGGACCAGCGTTTCCCACGAGTGCACCTGAATGCACTGAGACGAATTGATTGTTGCATGGGCTTCGCAGACAAGGAAGAGCAGACCAGTTTCCAAATTTTGGAAAGAACCTGGAGATTTCTCAGTATCGTCCTCGACACACCTGATCATGCGTGATAAAGAATCATCGATGCGTGCAGTAGTCATGATCTTGACGGCGGTGGTCATCGGCGCGTTGCTGGTGGACGTCGCTGTCGGGGCGGGAGTCATCTTCAGAACGTGGGCGTACTTCGCGGCCGCGCTCGTTGCATGCGCCGCTCTGATCTGCCTTCGTGTTTTCGCGGCCGGTGCGCTCGGCGATTCACGCCGACATCGAGGATCAGGGACGAACGCTGCAAACCTATGCGACGGGCGTCGCGAAATCTTTGCGAGCACTCTATGGTCGATCGTGCGCATTCGTTTTGCTGGCAACGCCGTTGGGTGAGTCACCTGCCGCGGTGCAGTACGTATCGAATCTAGAACGCAAGGACGGCACGGAGCTGCTCCGGCGGCTGTTCGATAGTTGGGAAGTGCATGCGCGAGGCTCGGGGCGGGCTGAGTCCCGCAGAGAGGGACCGATCGATATGGCGCTCGCAAAGCCATCCATCATTGGGTCGATGTGGCAGGTATTCGAGTACACCCACGACGCCGTGATCCTGTGGCAGATGGACAGTGCCGGAATCGTCTATTGGAATCAGGCGGCCGAAGCGCTCTACGGCTACGGTCGAGAAGAAGTCCGCGGGCAGGTTACGCACGTGCTGTTGAAAACGATTCCGTCGGGGACAGGGATCGCCGAGCTCGAAGAGAAGCTCTCCCGTTACGGCGTGTGGGTCGGAGAGCTTCGTCACACGGCTCGTGACGGCAGGCAGATTCTCGTCGAGAGCCGACTGTCGCTCATGGCGCAAGAAGACGGCCGGTGGCTCGTGCTCGAGCTCAATCGCGAAATCACCGACGGCGCCGACGCCGAGCAGACGCGCAGGGCGGCGCAACGGCAGCTATGGAATCTACGCAGCCGCGTGGAGCGGGCGTAGCCGAGCGCGGGATCAACGCGCGACGGAGCGCGCGAGCGGCTCATTCGACGCAGCCGGCCACATCGGGGCTCAAGTACTCCCAACGCTTGTGCTTTGGGTTCATGAACTGATTGGCGTTGAGATGGCCGCCCCGCTTGCGTAGCCAGTCCTCGACCACCTCGCGCATGACCGGCGCGTCCTGCGGTACGCGAATGCCTTCGGCCGGCCGCACCGACGCAAACACGAAGCCCAGCACGAGAGAGTCCATCGCGACCGTAACGAGCCGCTCGTCGGCCCCGATCGGCTCGCCGGACGGACGAAACAAGGCGACGTCGAGACCATCCGGCGAGCAACGCACCTGCACGTGAACGCCCGAGATCCCGAGCGCACCGGGGCGGTTGCGGCGCACCTCATCGGCGAGCACCGTCTCTAGATCGGCGCCGCTCAGCGTCACCGTCAGGAGCCGGTTGTCGAACGCAAACACGTCGTACAGGCGACCGAACGTTAGCGGACCCTCGGCCAAGTCGGTCCGAAGGCCGCCTCTGACGTTGTTGTTGATCGCGACATCGGCGCCGGTTTCCTCACGCAGCGCGTCCGCGAACAGGTTTCCGAGCGGCGACTCCGCGTCGCCCGAGCGCGGCAGCGGCGTGTCTAGCGTCACGCCGAGCGGCGTCGCCTGCAGAGCACGAACACGCTCGAGCGCCGGTGCCATTGCGGCGACGACGGCGGGATCGGGCGTCACGGGGCGACCCTCGTACTGGGCCTGCGGCAGGAGCTCACGCGGCGCGAACAGCTCGTAGCGCACGACGCGTCCCGTGCGCCGATCGAAAGCAACATCGACGCGGCCGAACGCTCGACCGAGCGCGTAGCCTTGGATGATCGCCGTCCCCTCGACGTCGTGCGCCACGCCCTGGTGCGTGTGGCCCGCCACGATCACGTCGATCAGACCCGACGGCAGGCTTCTCGCAAGCTCGAAAATTTCCGCCGAATCGTCGCAGGACGACAAATCGGCGGGATCTGCGAAATCCGAGCAGGCACCGCCTGCGTGCGCGCCGACGATGATCACTTGCGCGCCGGCGGCTCGAAGCTTCGACGCCTGGGTTGCTACTGCCTCGCTGAGCGGCGATACGCGGAGGCCCTGCACATTCGCCGCCAACGTCGCTCGCAGTGCCCAGATCGTCATGACGCCGATGAGGCCGACTTTGACGCCGGCGGCCTCGACGAGCACCGACGCGCGCACATTCGGCCACTCGACGACGCGCCCGGTCGCCTCGTCGATCAGGTTGGCCGCGAGAAACGGAAACCGGGCTCGTGCAGCAGCCGCTTTGATCGCACCGCGCGGGTCGTAGCCGAGCGCTTGACGCGCCCCTTCGGTATCGACCGGCCCGAAATCGAACTCGTGATTGCCGATGACGGCGGCCGCATAGCCAAGGCTCTCGTACGCGTCCACGACGATCGCGCCCTCGCTCAAGTTCGATTCGATGCCGCCTTGAAACGTGTCGCCCGCATCTATAGCCAAGACGGCGCCGCCATCCGCCGCGCGTGCCGCGCGCAGATTGCGCATATAGCCGCCGAGAAGCGCTAACCCGCCCTCGCCATCTCGCGGGAAAACATAACCGTGGAGGTCCGTCGTCCCGACGACGGACAGCGTGACGACGTCCTGCGCCGTATCCGCGGCGGCGACGCCCCCATCGAGCGAGACGACTAGGATCATGAGCAGTGCCGAACGCCGCATGCTTGCTCAAGCGGTCTCTGTTGCGGCCGCGCGCTGTAGGCTCAGGCGCTCAACCTCGATTTCGCGGATACGGAATTTCTGCACTTTGCCGGTGACCGTCATCGGGAAAGCGTCGACGAGACGGATGTGCGCAGGCACTTTGTAGTGCGCGATGCGGCCTTTGCAATAGTCGCGAATCTCGTTCTCCGTCGCGCTCTGCGCAGGCTTCAAGCGAATCCAAGCGGCGACGCACTCGCCGTATTTTTCGTCGGGCAAGCCCACCACCTGCACGTCGGCGACGGCGGGATGGGTGTGTAGGAACTCCTCGACCTCCGCTGGATAGACGTTCTCTCCGCCGCGGATGATCATGTCCTTCAAACGGCCGGTGATACGGAAGTAGCCATCGGGCCGCATCACGGCGAGGTCGCCAGTGTGCAGCCAGCCTTCGGGATCGATGGCGCGCGCCGTGGCTTCGGGCTCCTGATCGTAGCCCTTCATGACGAGATAACCTCGCGCACACAGCTCGCCTTGGTTGCCCAGCGGCACGGTTGCGCCGTCAGCAGAGGCGATCTTCACCTCCGTGGCGGGGGCCGCGGGGCCGACGGTTGCAACGCGGTGCTCCAGAGAATCGTCGACGGCTGCAAGCGTGATCAGCGGCGAGGCCTCTGTTTGGCCGTAGCCGATCGTCATGCCGGGGCAGTGCATGTCCGTCACGATCCGTTTCATCACTTCGATGGGACACGGCGCGCCGGCCATAAGGCCGCAGCGCAGGCTCGTGAAATCGAAGCGTGCAAACTCCGGATGATTGAGCTCAGCGATGAACATCGTCGGCACGCCGTACACGACGGTCGCGTGCTCGTCAGAAATGGCCTGCATCGTCGCAAGCGGATCGAAAGTGGGCGCTGGAAGGATCATTGCGGCCCCCGAGTTGATCGAGGCCATCGTGCCAAGCACGCAGCCGAAGCAATGATAGAGCGGCACCGGAACGCAGATGCGGTCGCGCTCCGTGTACTGCAGCCCTTGAACGAGTACCCGCGCGTTGTTGATCAGGTTCGTGTGCGTGAGCAAGACCCCCTTCGGCGATCCGGTGGTGCCGGAGGTGTATTGGATGTTCATGACGTCGTGCGGATTCGCGGGGCCGGGGCCGGGATCGGTGCCACACTCCAACAGCCGATTCCAGGAGTCATCGGGCTGCGTTCCGTCGGGGAGATAGACGACGTGGCGCAATGCATGGTCGCCGCCCCGCCTCGCGTCTTCGAGCGTCGCTGTGTAGTGGGTACGTGCGTCCGAGGCGCGCAGCACCAGCGCCTTGATGCCGGATCTGCGCAGCACGAACTCGAGCTCTGCGGCGCGATAGGCCGGATTCACGTTCACCTGCACGATGCCGGCGCGCGCGCAGGCGAGCTGGAGGTATACCCACTCGGCGCAGTTGGTCGACCAGACGCCCACCCGATCGCCGGGCACGAGACCCAACCCCGCGAGGCCGCGCGCTGTGCGCTCGACTTGCTCCGCGAGCTCCTGCCAGGTCAGACGAATCCCCTGGTGAAACGAGACGAGCGCCAGATGTTGGGGGAAGCGGGCAACTTTGTCGGCGACGAGCTGGTGCGTCGTAGTCTGGAGGATCGTGAACTCGGGTCCGCGAACGTAGCTAACCTGCGGTTCCATGGAGGGCGATCGTATCACTCGGTGGCGGGGCCGCTGCTGCGGTATTTCGCCACCGGCACCGAACTGCGCCCGCGCCCCGCTTTTTGCTTTACCGCACCAGTTAGTTACACTCAGACAGACTTCACGGCAAATCATACTCATCGAGAGCGAGCGCGCGGCATGCTCACGTCAATCGCAACCGTGTCGATTAGCGGCAATCTGGAATCCAAGCTGCGCGCTATAGCTAAAGCGCGCTTCGATGGAGTCGAGATTTTCGAGAATGATCTCCTAACCTCCACGGCGTCCGCTCGCGAAGTCGCCGCTCTCATGCGGGATCTCGGTCTCAAGTGCACGCTTTTCCAGCCGTTTCGCGATTTCGAGGGAATGCCGGATCAGCTGCGGCCGCGAATCTTCGAGCGAATCGAGCGCAAGTTCGATTTGATGCAAGAGCTAGGGGCGAACCTGCTCCTTGTTTGCTCGAACGTTTCCCCGGCGGCGCTCGGCGACCGCAAGCGAATCGTGAACGACTTTAGGGAGCTCGGAGAACGAGCTGCGAAACGCAATCTTCGCGTCGGGTATGAAGCCCTGGCGTGGGGACGGCACGTTTACGATCACCGTGACGCGTGGTCGATCGTTCGCGAGGTCGATCATTCGTCCGTCGGGCTGATTCTCGACAGCTTCCATTCCCTTGCCCGTAACATTCCGAACGAGAGCCTCCGCGAAATCGATCCGAAACGCATTTTCATCGTGCAACTTGCCGATGCACCGGTCGTGCAGATGGACTACCTCTCGTGGAGCCGGCATTTGCGCAACATGCCGGGGCAGGGCGACCTGCCGATCGTGGAATTCGTGACTACGCTGCTCGAGCGAGGGTACGACGGGTTTCTGTCCCTCGAAATCTTCAACGATCGATTTCGGTCGACTTCTGCGTCAACCGTAGCCGTCGACGGGCATCGAGCGCTGACCTTTCTCTACGACCAGGTCGCGCGCCGTCTGGCTCCGATCATGACGCCTGAGATCCCGCCCCGGGCGCGAGTCCGCGGCGTCGAATTCGTGGAATTTGCCGCAAACGAGGAGGAAGCGCCGAAGCTCGGGGAGCTTTTCGGCCGTCTAGGCTTCACTCCGACAGGGCGTCATCGAAACAAGGACGTCACGAGGTGGCGCCAGAACGGCATCAATTTCGTTCTGAACGCAGAGCCGGATAGCTTTGCCCGCGCGTACGACTCCACGCACGGAGCCTCGGTGTGCGCGCTCGGGTTGAGCGTGGAGAATTTGGCGAGCGCCATGCGGCGCGCAGAAGGGCTGCAAGTCAGCCGCTTCTCCCAGCCGCTGGGACCGGGAGAGCTAGTCATTCCGTCCGTTCACGCCGTCGGAGGCAGTCTGCTCTATTTCATGGAGGCCGGGGACGAAAGTCGTATCTGGGACAGCGAGTTCGAGACGGTCGCTGCGCCAACCTTCGATGGAGGAGCGGGACTACTACGTGTGGACCATATTGCGCAGACGATGCAGCACGAGGAGATGTTGTCCTGGCTGCTGTATTACTACTCGCTCTTCGATGTTACCAAGGCACCGCTCGTCGAGGTCGCGGATCCCGTCGGTCTCGTGCAGAGCCAAGCCCTTCATTCGACAGATGGTGGGTTGCGCTTGACACTCAATTCCTCGGCAGCCGTGCAGACTCTGTCGTCTCGATTTCTGCAGGGATTCCATGGTGCTGGCGTACAGCACGTTGCGCTCGCGACGGCAGACATTCTTCGCTCCGCAACGCGGCTCAAGCAGCTCGGGCTCGAAACGTTGCCGATCCCACGCAACTACTACGAGGATCTCGAGGCGCGCTACGGTCTCGACGACGCGCTATTGGTCCAGCTCGCAGACTTCAACATTCTTTACGATCGCGATACAGAGGGAGAATACTTCCAGCTGTTCTCGCGCGCGTTCGCCAAACGGTTCTTCTTCGAGTTCGTGGAGCGGCGAGACTATCGAGGCTACGGCGCCGCAAACGCAGCAATCCGGCTAGCTGCTCAGTCGCGCTATCGCGATGATGTGGAGCGCTGAGAGCGCGTCGGCGCAGCGGGCGCCGCGCACCAGCGCATGATCATGTCGACCACTACTTCCCGACGAGCTGTGATGGCCTCGGGCGAGCTCATGTCCCTATCGAAAATTCGCGAGAACGTATAGCGATTCGAGACGTTGTAAAAGCAAAGCGCGCTGATGGACATGTGCAGCTCGATGGGGTCGAGATCGGCGCGGAAAGCTCCGGCGGCTATTCCGCGATCGAGCAGCTCGCGAAGGGTCGCGAGCACGTGGCGATTGCGCGTCTTGATGCTCGCAATATCTCCGATGTAGGCACCTTGGTGAATGTTCTCGTTCATCACGAGCCGCACGAAGTCCGGATGCATGCTGTGATAGTTGAATGTGTGTCGCACGAGCTGCCGAAGTGCGTCCTCGGGGCTCAGGGACTTCAAGTCCATCGCTGATTCGCTCATGCGAATGTGCCCGTAACAGCGCTCCAGGACAGCTCGATATAGCCCCTCTTTGCTTTCGAAATAGTAGTAGATCATTCGCTTGTTGATCTGCGTCCGCTCAGCGATTTCGTCGACGCGTGCGCCGCTCAATCCTTTCTCGGAAAACTCGCGCGTCGCAGCAGTGAGGATTTCGGCACGCGTTGCATCCGCATTGTTCGTGCGTCCGGTCTTGCCCTTTGGACGGTTGGCGGCGCGAGCCGAGCGTGAGCTTGCGGCGTGTTTAGGAGCCTTCTGCACCATGAAGTTCAACTGCGCTGATGTGACGCGCAGAGGATACCGCAAGTCGCAACGCAGACCGAGTAGCTAAACCGCGGCTACGGCCCAGCGAGGGTGGCGAAGTGGCGGCGCATGCGTTCGCAATCCGCCTTGCGGCCGGTGAAAATCTCAAAAGCGCGCGCCGCCTGAAAGACGACCATGCCGCCGCCATCCAACGTACGGCAGCCGGCCGCGCGGGCGTCACGCAGGAGCTGCGTCTCGAGCGGAAAATAGACGATGTCGGCTACCCATTGATGCGGCTGCAGGAGTTGGTTGGGTATCGCGGAGCCGGGGTGAGCCGCCATGCCCATGGGCGTAGCGTTCACAACGCCATCGGCCTCGGCGACGGCTCGCGCGACGTGAGCCACCGCCTTGACCTCGCGGTTGGAGAATTGTTTAGCCAACTTCGTCGCGAGGACCTCGGCGCGGCTCGCTTCTGCGTCCACGATGAGCAGCTCCGCGGTCCCGAGCTCGAGCAGAGAGTGCGCCGTCGCAGCACCGGCCCCGCCGGCGCCGACCTGAACCACGCGCGTGAGCGATGCACCGGGTAACCCGCGCCGAAAGCTCTCTGCGAAGCCCCAAGCGTCGGTGTTGAAGCCAATGCGGCGGCCGTCGCTGAAGCGCACGGTATTGACCGCGCCGATCGCACGCGCTTCATCGCTCAACTGATCGAGCATCGGGATGATTGCCTGCTTGCAGGGATACGTGATGTTGAGCCCCGCGAACCCCCGAAGCTCAGCCTTGCGCAACAGCCCCGGAAGAACATCTTCTGCGTCGGAGTGTGCGTCGAGATCCATGAGCTCGTAGCTGCAACGAAAGCCCTGTTCGGCCGCTTCGGTTTCGTGAATCACCGGGGACTTCGATGCCTGGATACCTCGCCCGATTAGCCCAAGCAAGCACACCGGAGCCCCGTCGCTCTTCATGGCACTCGGTTCACGCATGGATACGAGCGAACGTTTGAAGTCTTTGCATTGGTTCGATCTTACACACCGCTCGCCGCAGCGTTGACAAAAACTATCTAGATGGTTAACAATTTTAGCTAGAACAAAAGCGGGGAGTAAAGCGCTCTTGCTCCTATTGCTCCGGCCAATCTGCACTCACGCCTCGATCTACGCGCAAGGCCCAGCATAAAGACCTTGCGGTGCAGCGCGCGCGCATTTCGGACGTTTAAGGGGGGATCAATGAACACTCATCGAGACAAAACACTAGTCACCGCAATGCTCGCCTCGCTCGCGGGATCAGCCAGCGTCGCTCAAGAGCCGCCGGCAGCCCCGGCACCCAACTTCGAGGAGATCGTCGTAACCGGCACGAGTATTCGTGGTGTCGCCCCCGTGGGCTCGAATCTCATCACTGTTGATAGAGCGCAGATCGAATCGAGCGGCGCGCAAACAATGCAGCAAGTTCTGCGCAGCGTCCCAGCAGTCACGGGTTTCGGCAACTCGGCGCAGGGCGCTGTCGGACAAGGCGGCGGCGGCGCCGGCGGTTTTCAAAGCTTCGACGGCGCGGGCAACTACACGCCCACGATCCACGGTCTCGGCGCGAGCGCAAGCAACGGTACTTTGATCCTAATCGACGGCCATCGCTTGCCGCTTTCGGGCATTAACCACACTTTGGCAGACCCGACGGTCATCGCGCCGCTCGCGATCGAGCGCGTGGAGATTTTGCCGGACGGAGCCTCGGCCGTGTACGGGTCTGACGCTGTCGCTGGCGTGCTGAACTTCATCACGCGCTCGAACTACGAAGGGTTCGAAGGCAACGTACAAGCGGCTTTCGGCGCCGACGGTTACAGCACGACGAGCGCCGGTTTCGTTGCCGGGACGAATACTGACGAAGGCTCGGTGATGTTCTCGTACAACTACTCGACGCGCGACGCGTTGCTGGCCGGCGAGCGCCCCTTCACGGCTGCCGACCATCGGGACGATGCGGGCGGAAACTTCGCGAACTTCAACTGCGCGCCTGCGAGCGTGAGTCCAGCGACGGGGCAGCCAGGTGCGGGACTGATCTTCGCGTACCCCTATACCGACGCAGGAATCGTGAACAACGCGGCTAATGGATTCTGCGATTTTTCGGGCGTCACGGATCTCGTTCCAGAGGACAATCGCCACAACCTGCTGCTGAAGCTCGAGAAGCAGATGACCGAAAATCTCACGCTCGCCGCGGACGTGGTTTATGCGCGGCAGCGAAATGAGACGGCGATCAATCGCGGGGCCGTGACGGCGACCGTGTTCGGGCCCGGAAGCGCTCCGGCCGGCGGTGCCGGTCAGATCAACCCGTTTTTCGTCGGCCCGGCCGGAGTGAATACCGCAACGGTGCGATTCCAGGCAGACGAGCTGTTCGGCCCGGGCGCGGAGTTCACCGGCGGGGCGGAGTCGCTCTTCACCACGTTCAATGCCGAGTTCCGCTTCGGCGGCGAGTGGCGCGCAAACGTCGGCACCACGATTGGCAAGGACGACAGCCGGCAGCGTCGCGATGGCGCTCTGTGCGCGAGCTGCGCTCTGCTCGCCCTCAATGGCACGACGAATTCGGGCGCCAGCGTCACGACACCTTCCGTTCCGGGCACCACCACGGCTGTTCTGTCGCTGCCGCTTACGACCGAGAACGCGCTCGACGCGTGGACGCCCGCAGCGTCCAATCGCACATCGGCTGCGATGCGCGCGCAACTGCTCGACTCGACCCAAGTGCAGACCGCGCATCAGACGATCAAGGACCTCATCGTGAAGTTCGATGGGCCGCTGTTCGAGATGGGCGGCGGCAGTGCTCGATTGGCGGCCGGCTTCGAATACATCGACTACACGATGGAGGAAGAGGTGTCGCGCGAACGCGGAACCGGGCCCGCGAGCACGAACTCCTCGTCGACTTACCTCGATTTCAGCCGGGACGTGACTTCGGAATTCGTCGAGCTGCTGCTGCCGATCGTGGGGCCCTCCAATGGGTTTCGAGGGATGCGGGAGTTCATGGTGAACCTGTCCGCGCGCCACGACGACTACAGCGATTTCGGATCGACCAGCAATCCGAGAATCGGTTTGAACTGGTCGCCGATCGACGCTCTGCGTGTACGGGCCAACTACTCGGAGTCTTTCACCGCGCCGGCGCTGACGAGTAGGGGAGGCATCAACGGCGTAACCGCAGAGTCTTCGTTCGGCGGCTTGCTTGGCGCTACGGCCGCCGGTGTCAACGCGAACCTTGCGATTCCGAATACCTATCCCGGAGCGATCGGCCTGCCGGGCTGCACGGCCGCAACACCGACCTGCCTCATCAACACGGCGACCGTCCCCGGGATCTTTCTGGCGGGCGGAAACGACGAGTTGATCGCTCAAGAGGGCGAGACGTCTTCTTTCGGAATCGATATCACTCCGGAGTCCGTCGACGGATTGAGGATCAGCATTACTTATTGGACGGCAAAATACACGGGTGCGATCACCGCGCCACAGGCCGCGTTTGCGATCGGCGCCCCCGACTTGAACAGCCTGTTGCAACTGTTCCCCGGCGGAGTCCCACCCGCGACGATCGCAGAGGAAACCGCGGGTCTTCCACAGACGGTTCCGCTCGCAGCGAT
This sequence comes from uncultured Gammaproteobacteria bacterium, assembly GCA_963744305.1. GTDB lineage: Bacteria > Pseudomonadota > Gammaproteobacteria > Steroidobacterales > Rariloculaceae > FEN-1219. The sequence goes on along the minus strand of CAVUTF010000009.1, from coordinate 150,069 downwards.
CTCGTACTTCATCTACAGCTTCCGCCAGCGGAACGCGTTCAATCTCGACGCCGACGGTATCGATACGGAAATCCTATATCGCAGGGATACCGATTTCGGCGCAATGAATTTCGGACTCGCGGTCTCACGCAAGCTCAACATGGACCAGCAGTTCGGAACGGGTGGCGAAGTATTCAGCGTGCTCAACACTATCGGCATCAACACGACGTTTCCGTCGAACGAGATGGCTGCCCGCCTGAGCGTTGGCTGGGCGCGCGATCGGTTCTCGGCCGATCTATTCGTCAACTACACCGGCGACTATCTCAACTGGAACGGTTCGGCACCGTTCCCGGTCGTGCGCAGCGCGGCGTTTTCTCCGATCGGCGGCGGGCAAACCGTAGACTCGTATTCAACGGTGGACCTGCACTTCGGCTACAACTTCGGCGACTCGGGTGCGTTTTCCGGCGCGTCGCTGTTCTTCGACGCAAGGGATCTCTTCGATGAAGAGCCGCCGTTCGTGAACGCTCCACTTGGGTTCGACCCCTTTAACGCGAACCCGATTGGACGCGTGGTGACCGTCGGCATTACCAAGAAGTGGTGAGAGAGGTGCGCGCGCGCGCAACGCCGCGCGCGAGCGCATGGCTCGCCGCTCTGTTGCCGTGTGTGCTTGCGGCGGCGGAGAATGAAAGTTCTCCCGAGTGGCCGACGTACGGACATGATCAGGGCGGGATGCGCTATTCGCCGCTGACGCAGATCAATGCGTCGAACGTCGCGCGTCTCGAGCTTGCATGGACATATCACATGCGGCCCACTGCCGAGGCGCAGACAACGGGACTCGAATCCGCGCCAGCGGAAGGTTCCGCTCCTCGGGCGAGAGCCCGCGGCCGTTACAGCGCATCGCAAGCCACGCCGCTCGTCGTTGGCGGACTCATGTACGTCAGCACGCCCTATCGCCGCGTGGTCGCGCTCGACCCCGATCTCGGTCGCGAAGCCTGGGCGTACGAGGTTCCGGGACCGGGGCAACCGTCCCTGCGCGGCGTCGAGTACTGGCCCGGCGATGCCGAGCATGGGCCCCAAATCTTCTTCGGAACGCGCGACGGCAGACTCATCGCGCTCGACGCCAAATCGGGTGCGCCGGCCACGGGTTTCGCGAGCGGCGGCATCCTCGACCTCAAGACGCCGGACGTCGCACGAGCAACGACGTCCGAGCCGCGCACGCAGTACGGATTGACTTCCCCGCCGTTGGTCTACGAAAACCTCGTGATCACTGGCTCGGCGACGCAGGAGTTCCCCGAGCGGGGGGCTGCTGGCGACGTGCGCGCCTGGGATGCACGCACGGGCGAGCTCGTGTGGACGTTCCACACCGTGCCGCGGCCCGGCGAGCTCGGGCACGGCACTTGGGGAGGCGCCGAGAGTTGGCGCGAGCGATCTGGCGTCAACGTCTGGGGGTTCATGACGGTCGACGTGGCGCGCGGCATCCTTTATGCGCCGATCGCCGCGCCGGCATGGGATCGGTACGGTGGCGATCGCCCGGGAGACAATCTCTTCAGCAGCAGCGTCGTCGCGCTCGACGCGCAGACCGGCGAACGCCTCTGGCACTTCCAAGTCGTGCACCACGACATCTGGGACTTGGACACTGAAGCGCCACCCGTGCTGCTCGATGCGCCGCGCCGCGACGGCGTCACTCCTGCCGTGGCCGTCGTTTCGAAGTCCGGGTATTTCTTTCTCCTCGACCGCGAGAGTGGCAAGCCTCTGTTCGAGGTCGAGGAACGCCGCATGCCCGCGAGCGAAGTACCCGGCGAGAAGGCCGCGCGCACACAGCCGATTCCGGTGAGGCCCGAGCCCTTTGCGCGCACGCAATTCTCGATGAGCGATATCGCGACCGTGACTCCTGAGCTCGAAGCGTATTGCCGTGGGTGGATCCGGGAATTGAACATGCGAATGGGCGGGCCGTATCTGCCGATCGGCAGCGAGCCGACGATCACGTTTCCCGGTCGACTCGGCGGAGCAAATTGGGGAGGCGGCTCTTACGATCCCGAGCGAAAGTTGTTCTTCGTCAACGCGAGCAATCTGGGCCATGTGGAGCAGCTCCGCCCACGGGAGGACGGCACGATGTCGAACGCCGGGCCCGCGACGGGGCGATTTTCCGATCGCGAGCGCAAGCTCATGTGCCAGCAACCACCATGGGGAACACTGACCGCCATCGACGTCCGTTCCGGCGAGATCGCGTGGCAGAGTACCCTTGGCGTCAGCGACCAGCTGCCAGCGGCAATTGCGAGCACAGGACGGCCGAATGTCGGAGGTTCGATCGCCACCGCGGGCGGCATTGTCTTCATCGGGGCCACCGATGACGGCCGCTTTCGCGCGTTCAGCTCGCAGAGCGGCGAGGAGCTCTGGTCGACCAAGCTCGCAGCCTCGGCGCATGCGACGCCAATCACCTATCGAGGTCGGACCGGAAAACAGTACGTGGCCATCGTCGCAACCGGTGGCAGCTTTTTAGACAGTCCGATCGACAGCGATGAGCTCAACGTCTTCGCTTTGCCGTAGCGCGGCCTCTTGGATAGCGAGCGCCGCGCTCGTGGCCGCTATCGCGACCACGGCTGCCGCCCAAGAGCCTCGATTCCCAGATCCGTACGCCGGGCAGAAGAAGGTTCTCGTCGTCGCCGATCTCCACACCGGCAATCAGATCGCGCACGATGCCGTGAGCCACGCGATCGCGACGCTCGAGCGCCTCGGGCGCGAGAGTGGTGCCTACGTTGCATTCCTGCGCACCGACACGACGCTCGTCACCAAAGGCGAAGTGTGGGGGACGGGCGACTACGCGAAGGGCGGCCCGCGAGCGGCGCGCGGCCGCAATCTCGATTACTTCGACGCGGTGGTCTTCTATACGAACGGCGAGACCGAGATGACGGCGCAGCAGAAGGCCGACCTACTGGCTTTCGTTCGAGACGATGGAAAAGGCTTCGTCGCTGTGCATACGGCCACGGCCTCGTTCTCCAGTTGGCCGGAGTACGGCGCGATGGTCGGCGGGTTCTTCGACAACCATCCATGGAACGTATTCGATGCGCCGGTCATCGTCGAACGGCCGGATTTTCCGGCCATGCAGCATCTGCCGCGCGAGCTCGTGCTCCGCGACGAGATGTACCAATACCGCGCGCCTTATTCGCGAGCGAATGTCGACGTCCTGGCCCGCCTCGATGAGCGCAAGCTCGACCTGACGAACCCGAACGTCAAGCGCACCGATCAGGACTTTCCGGTCGCGTGGATCAAAACCTACGGGCGCGGGCGCGTCTTCTCGTCGACGCTCGGTCACTCCGATGCGTCGTGGGACGATGCGCGCGTGCAAGGAATCTATCTCGAGGGGATCAAGTGGGTGCTGCGCTTGACCGATGCAGACGTGAGTCCGCATCCGAAGACCGCGGCTCCGTAAGACCTTTGTCGCGATTACTCGGGCGCGACCGGTGCCGGCCCGAAGAAGCGCAGCAGGTACTCGAGGATTTGCGGCTGCTCATCGTCCGTCGCGACTGCCCCGCGATCGATCATCGCAAAAATATCTCGTCCCATTCTTCGGCCGTACGTCGCTTGGCGACAACTAGCTCCGGGGCATGACACGGTGCGCAAGCGCGAATCACGAGATCGCGGTGTGGATGGAGCGGAAAGACTTCGAGGCCGGGTGTGTCTGCGAGCAGAGCCGACGGGCTCGGTGACGGGGATTGTGCGTAGACGTTGCTGATCCAACAACCGCTCAGTAGTGCGGCGAGGACAGTGGCGCTACGCACCGTCGAACTCGACTCTGCGCACGTCACCGAGCAGAAAGATATAGGAGAGGGCGCCGATCAGCGCCATCACTGCGATGAACGCGAGGGCCCACGCGAACGAACCGGTAGCCGCGACAACGATGCCGATTACTAGCGGGGTGACGATACCGGCAAGGTTCGCGCAGAGATTGAAGACTCCGCCCGTGAGGCCGATCAGCTTCTTTGGCGCCACGTCCGTAATCAGCGTCCAGCCGAGATTGCACATGCCCTGCCCGAAGAAAGCGACCGACATGACGGCGATCACGAGGACGTCGGTGTCGAGCACATTTGCGAGCGCGATGGCGGAGGCGAGAATCAGCCCCGAAACGATCGGAAGCTTGCGTGCGATATTGGCCGATCCTGTTTTGCGCAACAGGAAGTCCGAAAGCAGCCCGCCGCTCACCACTCCGACGGTCGCGGCCAGAAACGGCAGCACGGCGAAAAACCCGACTCTGATGTAGGCCATTTGACGCTCGGTCGCGAGATAAGTCGGAAACCACGTGAGGAAGAAGACGAGTGTGGAGTTGCTGGCGAACTGACCGATGGATGCGCCCAGTACTTGGCGCTGGCGCAGCAGGAAGGCGATGTTGCGCCACTCGAAGGGAGTCGATCCGGTCTTGTCTCCGAGACCGCCGCCGGCTGCGATGTGGTCGAGCTCGGCCAGGTTCGCGCGCGCACTCGCGTGCGGGTCGCGATAGGCGCTGAGCCACACAAACCCGAAGATCACACCGACCGCGCCGACCAACATGAAGAGCGCTCGCCAACCAAATTCTGCGCTGATCCAAAACAACACGGGACTCAAGAATGCGAGCCCGAAGTACTGCCCGATGCTATACACCCCCGTTGCTCGCGCGCGCTCGTGTTGCGGAAACCAGATGCTCAGCACACGGCTGTTGCTCGGAAACGCGGGCGCTTCAGCGACGCCGAGGGCGAGACGCGTGCCGACCAGCGCCGCGAGACCATTGGCGAGGCCCGTCGCCATGGTGCACAGCGACCAGAGGGTCACCGATAGGAAATACGTCAGCCGGACGCCGAAGCGGTCGAGTAGGATGCCGCCCGGAATTTGGGCAGCTGCATACGTCCAGGAAAATGCAGAGAACGCGATCCCCATCACTGCTGCGGAGAGTCCCAGGTCTTCGCTGAGAAGGGGGGCCGCGACGCTGATGACGGTGCGATCGAGATAATTGATGAGCGTCCCGATGGTGACCAGTGCCAGGATCAGGAACCGCGCGTGCGTGCGCGGAACCACCTTCACTGCTACCTCAGCGATCGCCATTCGCCGCTCAGTTGCCCTGAGTGCGCGAACGGCTGAGATAGCCGATGTGCTCGACCGCAAGTGCGTAGCCGTGAACGCCCAACCCCGTGATCATCCCGGTGCAGACGGGCGTCAGAATCGTCTTGTCACGCCATTCCGCTTCGCGAACGCGAGCGTGGATGTTGCTGATGTGCACTTCGATGACCGGACACTCGCAAATCCTGATCGCGTCGAGAACCGGAACCGAGTGGTAGCAAAACGCGGCGGGGTTGATCGCGATGCCGGCGGAGTTCCGCGCCTCCTGGATCCAGTCGATCATTTCGTGCTCGGCATTGGTTTGCCGAAAGACGAGCTCGAGGCCGAACCGCTCGGCGACGGGGCGGCACAGCGCCTCGACATCGGCGAGAGTCTGACTTCCGTAGATTTCCGGTTCGCGGACGCCGAGCATGTTTAGGTTCGGGCCATTCAACACATAGATGCGTCGTGACATGGAAAAATTGGCCCTCTGCAAAGCCGCTCTGGCGCGGCGTTTTTCGCGAGTATATGCTCGCAGTGTAATTAACCAACTAGTTCGTGAACAGGGGATCCAATGGCCAGATACGCGTACCGCTTGCAGCGACGACGGTTCGAGCGAGGGATTCAAGCGCTGTGCGTGTTGGCTTTCGTTGGGTCGAACGGCGTGCCACGCGCAAGTGCAAGAACAGCCGATCCCGGGTGACCCTGTCACCATCGAAAGCGGGCGCATCGTCGGCAAACTGCTGCCTTCAGGCGTGCGCGCCTATTTCGGCGTGCCTTTCGCGGCACCTCCCGTGCGCGAACGGCGTTGGCAACCCCCGGCTGCGCCCGAAAGGTGGACGGGGCTCCGCTACGCGCTTCGTTTCGCACCTGAGTGCATTCAGACGCTGCGCGCACACGACATCAATCATTACTTCGGCGAGGAAGCCACGAGCGAGGACTGTTTGTATCTCAATGTGTGGGCGCCAACGAGCGCGACCGCGAGCGCTCGTAAGCCCGTCGTCGTGTGGATCTACGGCGGCGGCTTCACGATCGGCTCTGCAGCAATGGCGAACTACAGCGGTGAAACGCTCGCTCGCAAGGGCGTCGTATACGTGTCGGTTGCTTATCGGCTAGGCGCGCTTGGCTTCATGGCTCATCCGGAGCTCACTGCCGAGTCGCGCTACAACGGTTCCGGAAACTGGGGTTTCCTCGATCTAGTCGCTGCCCTCGAGTGGATTCAGCGGAACATCGAGCACTTCGGGGGGGACCCAAGCAACGTCACGATCATGGGCCAGTCGGCGGGTTCGATGGCCGTATCGCTTCTGCAAGCGAGTCCGCTCGCGCGCGGCTTGTTCCACCGCGCCGTCGGTATGAGCGGCGCGTCCTTCGGGAACGGCGACGCCGGCAGGTTGCAGTCGCTCGCTGCGGCAGAGGAGGGCGGCGTGCGACTGCAGCAGGAGCTCAAGGCGTCGAATCTCGCTGCGATGCGCAGTCTTTCTGCTGATCGGATCCTGCAAGCGCAGCTCGCCGTGCCGATTCGCTACTCGCCCCTCGTGGACGGGCACTCCCTCACGCAGAGTCCCGCCGAAATCTTCAGGAACGGAAAGCAGAACGACGTGCCGATCATGATCGGGTTCACGCGCGATGAATCATTCAGCGATCTCGCCCGTGCGGTCACGCTCGAGCAGTATCGCAGCGCCGCCGAGCGACTGTACGGCTCGCACTCGTCCAAGCTTCTCGAGCTCTATCCCGCGAGCGACGACTCGACCGCCCGCCGCGCGGCCGTCGATGCAGCGCGCGACAGCAGTGTCGCGCTGCAGATGCACCAATGGGCGCAGGCGCAAGCGGCAACCGGCAATTCACCGGCGTATGTCTATCTGTTTTCGCGGGTTCATCCGTACGTCGCGGGCGTAACCTTCTCCGATCATGACCCTCTGACGGTCGGCGCATACCACACGGGCGACGTGCCTTACTGGCTCGGGACGCTCGAAAGCCTGAACCTGTTCCGCAAGACACGAAATTGGAGCGACGCCGATCGAGCGCTTTCGGAGGTGATGTCGGGGGCCATCGTCGCGTTCGCGAGCTCAGGAAATCCGAATCACTCGGGCGCGCCGGAGTGGCCGGCGTATGCATGGGATCGCGAGCAGCTCGTCGAGTTTGGCGAGACGACGAGGCTGGTCTCGTGGCCAAACCACACGAATCTCGAATTCTTTGCGTTGAATCCGCCGAATCCGCCGGTGTTACGCGGCGGCGCTCGCGACTGAGCTGGCCAGGGCTGGACCTACCGCGACGGTTTTGAGAGAGCGGTCCGCGCCTATCCGGACCCCGCGGACTTCAGAGACTCAATCGTTTTGCCGACGAGGTCGTTTAAGCCCATCGGCCCAGCGCGTGACGATGACGAGGTCGTTTTCCCAATCGATGTAGATGATGTTGTTGCCGGCTGCCGACGAAACGGACGGCGGTGGCCGGCGCCGCCGGTACCGGCTTGCGGTCGGTGTTCAAGTACCAGTTCGCGAAGCCGTAGGTGTCGTTTGCCACTCCCGGCGTTCGCGCCATCTCGATCCATTGCTCCGATACGATTTGGCGATCCTTCCATCGGCCGTTGCGCAGGAAGAGATAGCCGAAGCGCGCCATGTCGTACACGTTGATGAACATTCCGCCGCCCCAGTGGCCGCCGCCCGAGACGGACTGAATTTTCTGACCGTCGATGTCGACCCACGAGTTCTCGTAGCCGTACCAGCGCCATGTCGAAGAAGCGCCAATGGGATCCATCACTTCCTCTCGCAGAACGTCCGGCAGCGGCCGCCGCCAGACGTGCAACGCCGCGAGGGCCATCACGTTCACGCGAACGTCGTTGTATTTGAAGTATGTCCCTGGTTCTCGCAGCGGCCGGTTCGGCCAGTCGGCCGACGTGTCTCCTTCAGGTCGATCGGCCCAGTCGGGCTTACCCCAGAGCGTCCCCTGCCAGTCGCTCGTCTGCCGCAGTAGATGGTCCCAGGTGATCTTGCGATTGTGCTCGGACGCAAAGAGGTCGACGAAGGGCGGCATGTAGTCGCCCGCGTGGTCGCTCAAATCGCGGATCAAGCCGCGCTGCCATGCGAGGCCGACCACCGTCGTCAAGAAGGTCTTCGTGACGCTGTTCGTCACGTCGGAGCGCAGCGGCTCGCCCCATTCGGCCACGATGTAGCCGTTGTGCGCGATCAGACCGCTCGGGGGGCCCCGCGGCTTGGTCGGTCCGATCACGGCATCGAACGGCTCATTCGGGCCGAACGATGCTGCCTGCTCGAGAGCGAGATCCCGATTCCCCGCGATCTCATTCTCTACGACGGCCTTGACCGCTTCGGCAACGAGCGCGGCGTCCATGCCGACTTCGTTCGGGCGCTTGTGCTGCCAGTCGAGGCGTTCCGGAAAGTAGAAGGCTGGCGCTCTCGGGGTGTCGGGACTCGGTTTCGAGTCGCCCGTGGGGCGCTGCTGGGCGTAGGCCGACCACGAAGCTAGGGCGAGCGCAGACAACATTACAGCCGCGAAGCTGTGTTTCATGTGACCCCCTTCCATGACGCTAGACCGCGATTTCTCGATCAATCGCATGGTGCGCGGCGTGCGCTCGGGCGTCAATGCAACGTCATCCCGGCGGGATCGTGTCCTGCAGCGCGTACGTTGGCCGCTCACCGCCTTGCTGATAGAATGGCATCATCTGCGGTGCGAGCTCGGCGAGTGTTTGCTGACGGTTTTCCCGGGTTCGGGTGCGTGCTCATGAATTGCGGGCCGCTCTCCCCAGACACCTGTCCCATCTTCTGCCAAAGCGTAATCGCGGCGTTCGGGTTGTATCCGGCCTTCGCGGCGAGCTCGATTCCGATCTCGTCCGCTTCGGATTCCGAGGCTCGGCTGTTCGGCAACTGCACCGCAAGCGACGCCGCGATTGCGGCGACGCTCATCGTCGCCGCCGCATTGCTCCTGACAGGATGCCGGCGACGGCCACGCCGGCGCTGGTGGCCATCGCGACCGACATGCGCTCCGCGGTGTGGTTTGCTAGAGCGTTGCGCAATTTCGTGGCCCATGACTTGCGCGCAGCTTGGTCATCGGTCGGATCCTGATCTGTTCCGAGCAAGCCGGTGTACACGGCCATGCGCCCACCGGCCATGCACCAGGCGTTGACCGTTTCGGGCTCGTCGATGACTTCGACGCTCCATTCCCATTGCGCGCTATCCGGACGCAGCGCCACGGCCTGCGCGACCCAGCGGCTCGTGATCTCGATCCACGCGCCGCGTCACGGCCGGATCCGTAACGAGCTTGCCGGCGGTGCCGAGCTCGGACATCTGGGCGAGGTACGATTTTTTCGATGCGGCGATCGCGCTCTTCTTCAGAAACCAGCAGAAATTGGCGGCGCCCGGTTGGACTCACCGCACACGCCGACAGCGCAAGAAAGACGAGGAACAAGGATGCTTTGGAAATCATTGGCGTCTCCATCAGCAGCGGCGCTCTTACGCGGGCAATGTCCTTGTCACACGGCTAACCGCGGGTCGGGTATTGGACTAGCGGCGGATGGGCGTGTCCACGTTCGTACGCTATTGTCCTGAGGTTCTTCTGCGCCGAGCAGACCGCCGGCGCTAGCGGCTGGTGCTAGCCGTGAACAGCGCCAAATCGATCGAGTCCGCTAACGCGCGATAGCCGGCATCGCTGCCGTGCAAGAAATCGCCGCTGTGCAAGCCCTCGGTGATGCGCGCGGGTTTCGCGGGGTCGCGCAGCACAGCGTCGAAGTCGAGCACCGCATCGAGCTCCTTGCTGCCGCGAATCCACGTGTTGATTGCCTGCCGCGCGGTCTCGCCTTCGGCCGAGAAATATCCCGCGCCCTCATACGGGGCGATCGTCGCACCATAAATCTTCAATCCAGCCGCGTGCGCACGCGCGATCAGCTGCCGGTAGCCGGCGATCATCGTTTCTGTGGTCGCCGGCGCGCCCGCCGGCATCAGGTTGCGCAACGCGGCGAGCGGCCCCTCGAAGCTCCCGTACGCGAACCCGAGATCGTTGACGCCGACGAAGACGACAACGTGCGTAACGCCCGGCACCGAGAGCACGTCGCGATCGAAGCGCGCGAGCGCGCTTTCGCCGGCGCCGCTGTTCAGCAAGCGGTTGCCGCTGATGCCGTGGTTCACGACGCCGAATCTTCCGCCGCGCTGGCGAGCGGCGAGTCGCTCGGCGAGCAGATCGGGCCAGCGGCGGTTTGCTCCGGACGTGGAACCGACGCCGTCCGTGATCGAGTCGCCGAGCGTGACGACGACGCCGGCGGCGTTGGTGAGCACCTCCACTCCGGACACGAACGCGCGTGCTTGGATCGTCTGCGCTGGCGTGAACGTCCCCGCCGTGAAATCGCCGGTGGCGGAGACCAAGCGTGTCCTGCATGCCGGTCGCGTGGCACGTGCACAGGCCCGTTGCGCCCGGGAAGTAGAGGCTGATCGAGAGCGTCGCGAGATCCTCGACCGCGAGGATCGATCGGATCGCTCAAGAGCGGCGCGCCGGCCGCAATAACGGCGGTAGGTTTGCCCGCGAAGCTGACGACGCGCTCGGTGCCGCCGACGATCGCCTTGCCGTCGTTCGACGACGGCGACGCGGGCCGCGCCGATCGTCAGCGGTTGCGTCGCCGTACTCGTTCGTCAAGCGCAAGCGCAGCCGGTCGCCGCCCACGCTCAACCGCACCGTCTGGCGAATCGTTTGGTTTTCGAAGGTCGGCGTGCCCGGAAAGGGGCCAGCGGCTTCGGAGGGCGGCAGCGGCGAAGCGCCCCAACTGCCGGTCCAGTCCGGCCCTTGTGCGAGCGCAGCGAAAGAAACCAGGAATAGCGCAACCGCGCGGGATGATCGGCTCAGCATTTCTATCTCCCCAAATCCCCCCGAGCTAACCGTCCAAGCGTACGGGTGTCCGTGAGGCATCGCTAGGGGCGGTGCGTTGCCGGTGGTCTGCTAGCGGCGCTAGCGCTGATCGGACTGCGCGGCGCCTCAGTCGGAGCGGGCGGCCGCCCCGACTGAAAATCCTCGGCAAAACCTCGGCTTTTCCACAGGCCACCGGCGGCGGCGGCGCGCAGCATGGCGAGCGTTTCTCATCACAAGAAGGAGCAAGCCATGACAACGTTTTGCCAGCGCACTCTGAGAATCGCCCGCTACGGAGTTGCAATGCTCATGATCTGCACCGCTGCCGCCGCTAACGCCGCCGATGCCGTAGGCTGGTACGCGGGATTAGCGGGTGGAGGCACGCAAGTTGCGGCCAAGACTGCGTCCGGCTCGTCGTTTGGTCCGGAAACGTTCGGCTTCGAATTGAGCGGCGGTCGCCGCGTGTCCGACCACTTCGCAGTCGACTTCGGGCTGCAGCGGTTAGCCGACCTCGCGTACGAGAGCAGCTCCTCTGATCTTCCGCAGGGTGTCTATCGCGCCAAGACCGTTCTTGATGCGACGGCTCTGCGGGTCAACGCGGTCGGGATCCTGCCCTTTGGACGAGCCTGGGAAGCGTCGGTGAAAGGCGGCTACGCTTACGCCGACCTCAATGGTCAGCAGGATTACTCATCGAATGGCGCGTCGTCGGCGCGTGATGTGCGCGACACCAGTACGCGTTTCTTTTATGGGCTCGGGATTGGTGCGACCGTCGCGCGGGACTGGCACATACGCGCCGAGCTTCAGCGCTTCTATATCGAGCCGTCTTGGCTCGGCGTGGACTCGGATACGAGCATTGATTCATTGATGTTCGGTGCCGAGTACCGCTTCGGTCAGGGTAAGGCTGGATCGTTGATGCGCCTACGGGTTCGACGAGGCAGGCAGCGTCGCGTCGAACAGGGGTTCGGTCGGTCATGATCGAACGCCGATGTTCTTCGGCGGCCTTGAGGAGCTCGGCGACCACCTCCGGGTGAGCGGCAGCGATGTCGACGCGCTCGCCGGGGTCGGTTGCCAGGTCAAAGAGCAGCGGCGGCGTGTGAGCGGTGCGCGGCTCGCCTTCGCCGTACGCACCACTCGTGATGAAGTGGGCCTTGTAGCGGCCTTTGCGAATTGCGCGCGATCTTCACGCGGAATTGAGCGCCGCCAGCACGCGACTCGGCGTCAACGGATACTGCCGGAGCCTGACACCCGTCGCATCGAAGAACGCGTTGCCGATCGCGGCGACGACGGCGGGCAGCACTTCCTCGCCGGCGCCGCTGCTCTGCTCGTGAAGCCGCTGGATCAGGATCGGCGTCACGTTCGGGTGCTCGCCGAAGCGCAGCGTCTGATACGAGGCCCAGTCGACGCTCGTGACGTTGGTCTCGTTGAACTGCACTTCCTCGCAGAGCGCGAGGCTCGCGCCGTGCACGCACATGCCGACGATCTGGCTCTCGACGATCCCGGGATTGATCGCGAGCCCGCAGTCCATCGCGCCGTAGACGTGCTTCGCGACGACCGCGCCCGTGTCCTTGTTCACCTCGATGTCGACGACGGCCGCCGCGTAGGTGACGCGATCGCCCTGGTTCTGCGGCAGGTGGTGCGTGCCGACGGCCAATGCCGCGGCCCGTGACGACTCTCGCGCTCGACACGTTGCGACGCCGCGACGCGCGGCGTCCACTTCGCGGCGCGCGGCCGCAGCTTCGAGCACGCCGAGCCAGCGCGTGTGCGAGATGTTGCGCTTGCGGAACTCGTACGGATCGAGCTTCGCGGCGTGCGCGAGCTCGTCCATCACGCCTTCCAGCGCGAAGAACGTCGACGGGTCCATCGGCGCGCGCAACGCGCCGGTGCGCAAGTAGCCGGCGCCGGTGACGACGTGATTGACGATGCGGCGATTCGGGACGTCGTACATGTCCGTCTGCGACAAGTGGACCGAGAAGAGCCCGGCGCCGCCCGGGCCCGGGGCGGCGACGCCGAAGCCGCCGGTCGGCGGCGGCGAGCCGAGCGCGAGCTGCGACGCGGTTTCGAGCCAGGCCGTAGCGTGGCTCCACGCCTGATAGTCGAGCGCCACGAGCTTGCCGCTCGGCATCGACGGCCGCACGCAGCATCGGAAAGCAGCGCAGGGCCGTAGTTGTCCCAGCCGTGCTCGTCCGCGCGGCTGAGCTGCAGCCGCACGGGTCTGCCGACTTCCTGCGACAGGATCGCGGCCGCGTTCGCGGCCTCGCCGTAGCAGCTGTTGCCGTAGGTGTTCGAGCCTGCGGCGTACTGCACGCGGATCTTGTCGAGCGGCAAGCCCGAGCAACGGCGCCAGGCCGAAGCGCGTCAGATAGACCGCTTGGCTCGAGCAGATCATGAGCGCAGCGTCGGCTCGTCACGTCGGCGACCGCGCAGTTCGGCGCCATCGCCCCGTGCGACTGATACGGCCCGCGATACGTCGGCCGAGATCGACGTGAGCGCCGCGCGCGAGCGCGCCGTCCACGTCGCCGGTATCGGTGTCGATCAAGTCGTTGGTCTTGCGCCGACCTGAAGCTGTCGAACAACTCTTCGTGGCCGGGAAGCGCTGCCGCGAACGGCTGCCACGTGACCTTCAATTGGCTGCGCGGCGCGGACGGCATCCCACTCGCGCTCGGCCACGACGCCGACGAAATTGTTCCGCCGAACGATCTGCGACGCCGGGGATGTCCGCGATCGACGACTCGTCGATGCTCGCGACCGTGGGATTGCTGATGCCGTGCGCGCCCTGCCCGCGCGGCCACACGACGCGGCCGTGCAACATTCCGGGCAGGCGGACGTGCTGAACGTATCGATAGGTGCCGCGGATCTTCTCGGCGATGTCGGGCCGCGGCACGCGAGTGCCGACGATGCCGTAGGCGTCGCGCGCCTTCGGGATCGCGTGGTCGGCGTTCTTGCGCGGCAGCTCGATGCCGCCGTTGTAGGAGAACTGCTCGAACGTGCGATCGAATGATTTGTCGCCGACGAGCTCGGCATACGTGACGGAGCGCGAGCGTCGCCGCGCGACGGACACGACGCCTTTCGCGATCGTGAGATCGCCGACGGGAGCGTCGAGCCGCTCCGCCGCGAGCTCGAGCAGCACGCGGCGCGCCTCGGCGGCTGCGGCTCGCGTCTCGGTGCCGCCGATCGCGGCCGTCCGGCTCGCCAGCGTCAAGCCTTCCGTCGACACGTGCGTGTCCACCGGTCACGGTCTTCATCTGCGTCGAAGTCGAGATCCAATTCCTCGGCCGCGATTTGCAGCAGCGCCGTGGGCCCGCCTTGGCCGAGCTCGACGTAGCCCGCGTACAGCGTTGCCGTGTTGTCGGCGTGAATCGCAATGTAGGAATCGACCGTCGTTGCGGTCGGGAGGGCCCGAAACGAGGCCGCGCTGCGCGGCGGGCTGCCGCCGGCCTGCGTCTGCGCCCGCACTTTGCCGCCGATGCTGAAGGCGACGATGACGACGCCGGTCGTCTTCAGAAAATCGCGGCGCGCGAGCACGAGTTGGTCGTCGTTTCGTTCAGACATTGGCCGCCTCCTCGGTCCTCGGAGGCGGCAGCCCGCTCGCCGCGATCGTTTTCGCCGCGCGCTGAATCGACGCCATGATCCGCGGATACATCCCGCACCGGCAGATGTGGCCGTTCATGGCCGATGCGGATCTGCTGCGTCGGTGGGCTGCGGAGTCCGAAACAACAGCTCGGCGCCTTTGATGATCTGCCCGTTGAAGCAATAGCCGCACTGCGCGGCTTGCTCGGCGATCATCGCTTCCTGCAGCGGATGCAGCTCCGGCGCGGGGCTCACTTTCATGCGCGCCGCGTAGTAGGCCGGCAGCCCTTCCAAAGTCGTCACCGACTTGCCCACCACGGCGGACGCCGGCGTGATGCACGAGCGCATCTCCACGCCGTCGACGAGCACGGAGCACGCGCCGCACTGGCCGAGACCGCAGCCGAACCGCGGGCCCGAGCAGGCCGAGGTCGTTCGTCAGCGCGTAGAGCAGCGGCGTCTCCGGCGAGACCGTGACCGTCGCCGTCTGCGCCGTTCACCTCGAGCGTGAGCTCATCGGCCATGGCTCTATCTCCGTCGTCGGACGTGCGCGTCATTGCTGGTACCCCGGCTTGCAGTTGTAGGGCTCGGGATCCCAAGCGGCTCCGGACGAACAGCTCCTTGATCGTGTACGGCTGCTCGAAGAATGCCGGATCGTCGATCGTCATCGTGATCTCGAGCTCGCCTTCCGCGTTCACCTCGAGCCGCTCGGTGAGCTTCAGGTTCTCCGTGTGCAGGATGCCGCGGCGCGGCTCGATGGCCCCGGCGACGAAGTGATCGGTCGTGACGACGAGCGCGTTGCCTTCGAAGCGTCCCGTCGAATAGCCCATGGTCCCGCGCGGCGCGTCGGCGGGCGCCGCGCCGTTCAGGTGCACGACGCGCTGGCTATCCATGAAGCGATGGTCGACGACGACGCGATCGGGCTCGCGCTTGATCTCGAACGGCTCGTTGACGTTGATCCAGAACCGCACGGGGCTGCCGGGATCGCAATGGATCGCGGGATCGTCCTTGATCGGATCGAACGCCGCGCTCGCTTGCTTGCCCGCCTCGGTCGGCACGCCGAAAGACGCGCGGCGCCAGGAATCGTTTCATCGTCCAGACGCCGACGATCGATTGGCGGTCGGCCGGAAGCTCGGCCTCCGGAGGCGTACGTCGGGGCGTACAGCGTCGTGTCCCGCAACGTGCTGCCGTCGGCGAAATGCGCCGTGCGAACCTGGCAACCCGTCGCCTTGTGCCGGGCCGCATCGCCGTCGATCGTGATCTTCGTGCCGGGCTCGAAGCGCTCGGCCGTCAAGCCGTTGCGCGACAGCACGCTGCGCGACGCCATCTCGCAGCTCCAGGTCTGCGTGTTACCCGCCGCGTCGACGACGTCGATGTAGAGAAACGAGTGCGGATTGATGAAGTCGAATTTCGCGACGACGCCTTCGAGGTGGACGGACTTCGAGTCGCGTCGTAATGCGGCGCGACGCCGTGATGCGCGAAGCAAGGCGAGCTCGCGAGCACGAGGACCAGTAACGCCGTTCGACGACCCTGCACGGCGCCTCCTTTCGCTTCGGCGGCGTCCGGCGCTGAAAGGAAATAGTACCTTAGGCGCTTCGTCATGCGCTGTCCGCATGGTTTGGGGGCAGGCGCGCCGACAGGTATGCCCTTTCCGATATAGTGAACGGCGTAGCGCAATAACATCGACCGCACCGTCAGAAGGCGAGTCGAGTCGAAGGAACGGGGTGCATCCGGTGAACGTTGGTTTTGTCGGTCTCGGAGCCATGGGGCAGGTGATCGTCCCGCGCCTGCTCGCGGCGAAATATTCCGTGACCGGCTGGAACCGGTCGCGCGAGCGCGCGGCGCCGTTGATTGATATCGGCATGCGCTGGGCAGACACTCCGGCCGCGGTCGCGGCGGCATCCGACGTGACGTTCTCGATCGTCACGGACGGCGCGGCCGTGAAGCAGATCGCGCTGGGCGAGGATGGGGTTCTCGCGGGGATGCGGCCCGGCGGCGTCTACCTCGACATGGGCACGATCGCCCCGGACGTCACCCGGCGGTCGCCGCGGCATTCGCCGAGCGCGGGTTCCCGATGCTCGATGCGCCGTTGTCGGGAAGCCCCGTGACCGTGCAGCAGGGCAACGCGTCGCTGATGATCGGCGGCGACAAGGCCGCGTTCGAGCGCGTCGAGCCCGTGCTGCGCACGATCGGGCCGAAGGTCACGTACATCGGCGCGAGCGGCCAGGCCGTCACGATGAAGCTCGCCGTGAACCTGCTGCTGATGGTCGAGGTCATCGCGTTCGGCGAGGCGGTTGCGCTCGCGGAGAAAGGCGGCGTCGACCGCGAGATTGCGCTCGACGCGGTTCTGAAGAGCGTTACCGCGGCACCCGTGCTCGGCTATCGCGGGCCTTTCATCCTCGAGGGAAAGATGCCGAAAGTGCCGCTCGCGGACGTGACGCTCCAGCAGAAGGACATGCTGCTCGTGCTCGATATGGCGCGAAGATTCGGCAGCCCGGTGCCGCTCGCGGCCGCCGCCAACGAGATGATGAACGCGTGCCGCGGCCTCGGTCTCGATCGCAACGATTTCGTCGTGGCGCATCAGGTTTACCGCCGGCTCGGAGGTCAAGACCCTTGAGTGACAAACCCGCGCCCGGTCCGAAGCTGCCGCCGTACGGGCCATCCATCACGCTAGCGCAGGCGAAGAAGGTGGCGGACGCCGCCCTCGCGCCGGCGAAGGCGAACGGCTGGACGGTGGTGATCGCGATCGTGGATCCGGGCGGTCACCTCGTGTATCTCGAGAAGCTCGATCAGACGCAGGTCGGCAGCGTCGTCATCGCGGAGCAGAAGGCGCGCTCGGCCGCGATATTCAAACGGCCGACGAAGATGTTTCAGGAGCGGCTCGCTCGCGGCGGCGACGGCTTGCTCGTGTTGCGGCTCGCGGGAGCCATACCGGTGGAGGGCGGGTTGCCGATCGTCGTCGACGGCAAGCTCGTCGGTGCGCTCGGCGTGTCGGGCGGCTCCAGCGCCGAGGACGAGGTGTGCGCGGTTGCCGGTGCGGCGGCGCTGTCGTAGCGTGTCATCGGGCGCTCGATGAGGAGGACGCAGCAATGAGAGAGACCATCCGTCGCGTCATCTGCAACGCTCCGTTCGGCTTTCTTGCCGCCGTCTGGCTCGCTGCCGCTGTGTTCCCGAGCGCGGCGTTCGGCGAAGCCATCGTCATCAAGTTTCCGCACGACTTGGCGCCGAACACGCCGAAGGGTCTCGGAGCGGACTACTTCAAGAGGATCGTCGAGGAACGCCTGCCCGGTCGCGTCGCGGTCGAGGTCTATCCGTCGGCCAGCCTCATGGACGATCAGACGTCGCTCGAAGCGCTCGCCTTCGGCGAAATCCAGATGATCGCGATCTCGGTCTCCAAGCTCGAAGGCCTGACCAAACGCTTTCAGGTCTTCGATTTGCCGTTTCTGTTTGCGGACATGCAGCAGGTCGAGGCCTTCCAGGCCAGCGCTGTCGGCCGCGAGCTTCTCGGCGAGCTCGAGGGCAAGGGAATCCTGGGTCTCGCGTACTGGCACAACGGCATGAAGCACCTGACCGCACGAACGCCGCTGCGCACGCCGGCGGACGCGAAAGGCCTCAAGTTTCGGATTCAGGACTCGGACGTTCTGCTCGAGCAGTTTCGCGCGGTCGGCGGCAACCCGCAGAAGATGGCGTACGGTGAGGTCTACCAGGCCTTGCAGATGGGCGCGATCGACGCGCAAGAAAACACCTGGTCGAACATCTACGCGAGCAAGTTCTACGAGGTGCAGGATTTCATCACCGAGAGCGACCACGGCTATATCGGCTATCTCGTCGCCGTGAATCCGGAGTTTTGGCGCGGTCTTCCCGCCGATGCTCGGCGCGTGCTCGATGAAGCGATGGCCGAGACCACGCAGCATGTCAACTCGATCGCGCGCATGGTCAACGACGACGCGCGCGCCGACGTCCTCGAAACCGGCCGCACGACGCTGATCGAGCTCACGCCCGAACAGCGTGAGCAATGGCGTACGGCAATGCGCCCCGTATGGGACCGATTCGCTCCCGGCATCGGGCCCAAGGTCCTCGAGGCTGCGGGCGCGGGCAGTTCCGCCAGTCATTGACCGCCGACCAGCAATGACTCTGCGCGCGCTGGACCGCGCCGAAGAGCTCCTTACCGCGGCCCTTCTCGCCGCGATGACCGTGCTCACGTTCGTCCAGGTCGTGCTGCGCTATGCGTTCAACTCCGGGTTCGTCTGGGCGCTCGAGGCGACGGTTTACCTATTCGGGTGGCTCGTGCTGCTCGGCATTTCCGGCGCGATGCGCACGGACAGCCACATCGCCGTAGACGCGGTGACCAAGCATTTGGCGCCGGGCGCCCAGAAGGTCGTCGCGTTCGTGGCCGTCGCGCTGAGCATGCTCTACACGATTCTGATGTTCGTCGGGAGCTGGACGTTGATCGTGCGGCTCCAGGTGTTCGGCAGCATGGCCCACGACATTCCGTTGCCGCGCTGGGTGCTGCTGCTGTCGCTGCCGATCGGGTTCGGGCTGCTCGGCCTGCGCATCGTCCAGGCGGCCGTCGGCATCGCGCGAGGGACGCGTCCGCTCCAGCAGCATACAGATACGCCGGCGCTGGCCCTCGATCGGGAGGACGGCACGTGACGGCCGCTTTTCTGATCGGCGCGCTGTTGCTGTGTCTCGCTCTGCGGATGCCCGTGGCCATCTCGCTCGGGCTCTCGAGCGTTCTCACGCTGCTGCTATTCGGCGAGCAAACGCTGCTTTCGTTGGCGCAGACGTTTTTCCATGCGATGGAGGTTTACCCGCTGCTCGCCGTGCCGTTCTTCATCGTGGCGGGCACGTTTCTCACGAGCGGCGGTGTGGCGCGTCGGCTCATCGATTTCGCGATTGCGCTCACGGGGCGGCTGCGCGGCGGTCTCGCAATGGCATCGGTGCTCGCCTGCGCGCTGTTCGCGGCCGTTTCCGGCTCGTCGCCCGCAACGGTCGTCGCGGTAGGCTCGATCACGATCGCCGGCATGGTCGGCGCGGGCTACCGCCGCGAATATGCGACGGGCATCGTGACGAGCGCCGGGACGATGGCGATTCTGATTCCGCCCTCGATCGTCATGGTCGTGTACGGCGCAATCACGGAAACCTCGGTCGGGGCGTTGTTCATCGCGGGCATCGTTCCGGGGTTGATTCTCACGGTTCTGATGATGGCGGCTATTCGTCTTTTCAGCGGGCGCGACGGTTTACCGGCCCAGACCGTGGCAACCGGATGGCGCGATGTCGTACGGACCGGCCGCAACGCGTTCTGGGGCCTGCTGCTCATCGTCCTCGTGCTCGGCGGAATCTATGGCGGAATCTTCACGCCCACCGAAGCGGCAGCGGTGTCCGCCGTTTACGCCATCGTCGTCGCGGTCTTCGTACACCGCGAGATCGGCGTCCGCCAGATCCCGGACGTGCTCGTGAGGAGCGTGCGCGTCACGACGATGTTGATGTTCATCGTGGCCAACGCGTACCTGTTCGCGTTCGTATTGACGACGGAGCAAATACCGCAAGGGATCTCGGCGAGTGTTCTGGCGCTCGAGTCTCCCGCCGTGGGGATTCTTGCTGCTCGTCAATCTCATACTCCTGGTCGCAGGAACGCTGATGGACCCGACTTCGGTGGTCCTGATTCTCGCGCCGATCGTGTTTCCGATTGCAATGCAGCTCGGCATCGATCCCGTGCATCTCGGCATCGTCTTCGTGGTGAACATGGAAATCGGCCTCGTGACACCTCCGGTGGGCCTGAACCTGTTCGTCGCGAGCGCCGTGTCGGGCCTTCCCGTGACGTCCATCATTCGGGCGAGTGTGCCTTGGCTCGCGTTATTGCTCGGGTTTCTCGTGGTCGTGACCTATGTGCCGGCGATCTCGCTGCTGCTGCCGGATCTCATGTTGGGCGGGTGAGCTCGTCCTCTTGCGTCATGCTATAGCTCTCTTGGTAGACGAGGTTTTCCGGATGGCCTACAAGAATCTCGAAGAGGCGCTGCGCGGCGCCGGCAACACGGTCGACATGCTGCGCAACTCGCAGACAGCACCGTATATCTATCCCGTGATCCCGCCGGAGTATACGAATTGGCGCGACGAGCAGCGGGCCTGGCAACACACGTGCGTGTTCTTCAACCAGTGCTATCACATGATGGAGAGCTATATCGAAGGACCGGACGCGCTCAAGTTGTTCAGCGATCTCGGCGTGAATTCGTTCAACAGTTTCACGCCGAACAAAGCGAAGCAATTCGTCGCCTGCAATTACGACGGCTACGTGATCGGCGACGGCATCTTGTTCCATCTCGAGCAGAACCGATTGAATTTCGTCGGCCGGCCGCCGGTCAGCAATTGGCTCGAATATCACGCGGCGACGGGCGACTACGACGTCCATTTCGAGCGCGACGAGCGCGCGCTCGAGCGGCTCGCGAGAGGCCTTCCGCCGCTGCACAAGGCGTATCGGTTCCAAGTGCAGGGCCCGCTCGCGCCGCAAGTGATGGAGAAAGCCACCGGCATGCCCGTGCCGGAAATCAAGTTCTTCAACATGGGCGAGTTCGTCATCAATGGGCGCAAGGTGCGTGCGCTGCGGCACGGCATGGTCGGACAGCCCGGCTGGGAGCTTTTCGGACCGTGGGAAGAGGGCGACGAAATCCGCGCGGCGATTCTAGCGGCGGGCAAGGATCTCGGCATTCGCGCGGCGGGCGGACGCACGTACTCGAGCAACACGATCGAGTCCGGGTGGATTCCGTCGCCGTTGCCGGCCGTTTATACGGGCGAAAAAATGAAAGCGTTTCGGCAATGGCTGCCCGCAGACGCGTACGAGTCGGTCACCTCGATCGGCGGCAGCTTCGTGTCGAACGACATCGAGGATTACTACTTGACGCCGTATGACTTGGGCTACGAGTCGATCGTCAAGTTCGACCACGATTTCATCGGCCGGGAGGCCCTCGAGAAGATCGCCGGCAAGCCGCGCCGCAAGAAAATGACGCTCGCGTGGAATGCGGATGATTCCGAGCGCGCGTTCGGCGGCATGTTCAAAAGCAAGGGCGGCGACGCGCCGAAATACATCGACTTTCCGTGCGCCGTCTACTCGACCTATCCCTATGACAAGGTGACGAAGAACGGCAAGACGGTCGGCCTCTCGACCTGGGCCGGCTACAGCTTCAACGAGCGGACGATGCTATCGCTCGCGATGCTCGACATCGCGGAGGCCGTGCCGGGGAAAGAGCTCACGCTCGTTTGGGGCGAAGAGAACGGCGGCACGAAAAAGGTCACGGTCGAGCGCCATAAGCAAATCGAGCTCCGCGTGACGGTTGCCCCGGCACCCTACACCGGCGTCGCGCGCGACGCGTATCGGAGCACTTGAGCGTTCGCGGGGAGAGCGGTTCGCAAGTACTATTCGGATCCACAACCGACGTCTCGTAGCGCGCGAGGAGGCGAGACCGCCAATGCTCAAAGCCACGAAAGAACTCATCTTGCCGACCACGATCACGGGCTCGCTGCCGCGGCCGAGCTGGTACACGGCGAATCTCGAGACGCAGCCATTCCGCGACGCGATCGCGGACGCGCGTTTTCGCGAGCAATACACCGATGCGGTCGCCACGATGATCACGGATCAGGAGCGCGCCGGCCTCGACCTCGTCACCGACGGCGACGCTCGGTTCGACACTGGCGTCGGGGGCATGGGTTGGCTCCAGTACGCCGCGCGCCGCTTCAAGGGGCTCGCGGGTGGCGACTACTACCAAGCCCGCAAGGGCTACGGCGGCGCCACAAAGGGCGACATTCTTTTCGAGGTCATGGAGAGCCGTGTGCTGCCGCGCTGCGTGGGCAAGATCGAGCGCGGACCGTTGCAGTACACGGCGTTGTGGAAGCTCGCGCAAGGGCTCACCGATCGTCCGCTCAAGTTCGGAACCATCACGCCCGAGCTCATTGGCACGTCGATCGCGAACGATTTCTATGCAACGCAGCAGGAGCTGATCCGCGACTTGAGCACGGCGATGCGCGAGGAGCTAGTCGATCTCGCAAACGCCGGCTGCTCGATCATCCAAATGGAGGAGCCCAACATTCATCTCGCCGGCATTCGGCGCGCGGGCGGCGCGCTCCTCGACGTCGAGTTCTTCGTCGACGTGTTCAATAACACGGTGAAAGGGCTGCGCGACTTGACCGAGGTGTGGGCACACACCTGCTGGGGCAATCCGGCGCAACAGCGCTTGTTCGCGACGAACCAGTCGTACCGCGACGCGTTGCCGCATCTCAACAAGCTCGACGTCGACGTGCTTACGTTCGAATGCTGCACCAGCGACGGGATGGACCTCGAGTGGATCGGGTCGGCGATCAAGGACAAGAAGATCGCGATCGGCGTCGCCGATCATCGCAATCTTCAGGTGGAGCGGCCCGAGCAGGTGGCCGATCTCATTCGCCGCGCGCTGCGCTTCATACCGGCGGAGCGCCTCGTGATCTCGAGCGACTGCGGATTCGGCCGCGAGGGCATGAGCCGCCGGATCGCGTTCTTCAAGATGGTGTCCATCGTTCGCGGCACCAACATCGTTCGCCGCGAGCTTGGGCTTCCGGAGGCGCCTTGTCCGGCGGCTGACGCGCGTTACGCGCTGGTCGACGAGATTTGACGGCGACCCGGGCCGTGCGCTCATGACAGAACACCCGCGCATCGATATTGCCGCGCACATCGAGCGGAGCCGGATCGGCGCGTTTCAAGTCGGCATCTATCTCCTGTGCGGCATGGGCCTCTTCATGGATGGCTTCGACGTCCAGGCATGGGGGTACGTCGCGCCGTCGGTATTCGCGGAGTGGCAAATACCGAGCGCGGCGGGACGAGTGGCGAGCGCCGCGCTGTTCGGCCTATTGTTGGGACTCATTTTCTTCAGCATGTTGGCGGACAAGATTGGGCGGCGCCCGGTGCTGATCGGCACGACGCTCTACTTCGGGCTGCTCATGCTCCTCACGAGCCGCGTCACGTCGCTCGAGGAGCTCATCGCGGTTCGCTTTCTCACCGGTCTCGGGCTCGGCGCGACGATGCCGAACGCAGTGGCGCTCGTCAGCGAGTACACGCCAAAACGGGCGCGAGTGCTCGCAGTGTTGATCGTTTCGAACTTTTTCACGATCGGTGCTGCGGGTGCGGGTTTCATCGCCGCGTGGCTCATCCCCGCGTTCGGCTGGCGGTCCGTGTTCTACGTCGGCGGAATTATCCCGATCGTCATCGGTCTCGTGATGTTGTTTGCGCTACCCGAGTCGCTGCAATTCCTGACGCTGCGGCGCAGGAACCTCGACAAGGTCGGACGATGGCTGAAACGCATCGATCCGGCGGCACCTGTGTCGCCAACGTCCGAGTACGTGGTCGACGAGCAGCCGAAGAAGGGTGTGCCGATCGTGCAACTCTTCGCCGATGGACGCGCCGCCGGAACGACCCTGCTCTGGGTCGTGATGTTCATGAACCTGCTGAATCTGTACTTCCTGTCGACCTGGCTGCCGACGATCGCTCGGGAGGCCGGGTTGAGCACCGCCCGCGCCGTATTGGTCGGCACGACCTTCCAGATCGGCGGCGCGGTAGGCGCGTTCGTGCTCGGCTGGCCGATTAGGCGTTTCGGCTTCTTCCGCGTGCTGACGGCGGGTTTTCTGGCTGCGTGCCTTTGCATCGCCGCGATCGGTCAACCGCTCGCGGTGGCGATGCTGTTCTCCGTCGTGTTCGTTGCGGGTTTCGGAATTCTCGGCGGTCAGGCGGCGTTGAACGCATTGGCTGCGAGCTACTATCCGACGGACTTGCGCGCGTCGGGCGTCGGCGCCGCATCCGGAGTCGGGCGATTCGGGTCGGTCATCGGTCCCGTGCTTGCGGAGTTCATGCGCGTGCGGTGGACGACGGAGCAGCTGTTTCTCGCTGCCGCCGTCCCGGCGCTGATTTCCGCCGTCGCGATGCTGTCGCTGCGACCGTTCATGTCGCGACAGCAAACCGCAGCGAAGCCCGCCGGCTTGTCAGCGGACCGCGCGCCCGCGGAGGGGTCGTAGAATCCATGCCAAGAGTACTGATCAGCGACGATCTTTCTCCCGCCGCCATCAAGGTTTTCGAGAACCGTGGCGTCGACGTGACCTTCCAACCCGACCTGACGAAGGACGGGCTCGGCTCGATCATCGGGGACTACGACGGCCTTGCCGTGCGCTCGGCGACGAAAGTGACGGCCGATGTGATCGCGCGCGCGCGGAATCTGAAAGTCATCGGCCGCGCAGGCATCGGCGTGGACAACGTCGACATTCCTGCAGCGACCGCGAAAGGGATCGTGGTGATGAACACTCCCTTCGGCAACTCGATCACGACGGCCGAACATACCATCGCACTGATGCTCGCCGCGGCACGACAGATCGCTGCCGCCGATCGCTCCACACAAGCGGGTAAATGGGAAAAGAGCCGGTTCATGGGCACGGAGCTCCATGCCAAGACGCTCGGGATCATCGGCTGCGGAAACATCGGTTCGATCGTCGCCAATCGCGCCCTCGGGCTGAAGATGAAGGTGATCGCATACGACCCTTTCCTGACGGCGGAGCGCGCGATCGAGCTCGGCGTGGAGAAAGTCGAGCTCGACGATCTCCTCGCGCGTGCCGAAGTGCTCACGCTGCACGTCCCGCTGACGGAGCAAACGAGGAACATCCTTTCGGCGGGCAATCTCGCCAAAACTCGGCCGGGCGTCATCATCGTCAACGCCGCTCGCGGCGGCCTCGTGGATGAAGCGGCTCTGCGGGCGGAGCTCGAACGCGGGCACGTCGGAGCCGCCGCGTTCGACGTGTTCAGCGAAGAGCCCGCCAAGGAGAACGTGCTGTTCGGCGCGCCGAATTTCATCGCGACGCCGCACGTCGGCGCGGCCACGGTCGAGGCGCAAGAGAAGGTCGCGATTCAGGTAGCGGAGCAGATGAGCGATTACCTGCTCACGGGCGCAGTGACGAACGCACTGAATATGCCTTCGATCACTATCGAGGAAGCGCCGCGCCTCAGGCCGTTCGTAAAGCTCTCCGAAAGACTCGGCACGTTCGCCGGCCAGATAGCCGACGAAGGCCTCGAGGCTGTCGAGATCGAGTTCGAAGGCCACGTCGCGGCGCTGAACACCAAACCCCTCGTCTGCGCAGCGCTCGCCGGCATCTTGAGGCCGCTATTGCAGGACGTGAACATGGTTTCCGCACCCGCGATCCTGAAACAGCGAGGGACGCCGCTCACGGAATCGAAGCGCTCGACCTCGCCGATTTACGACAGCACGATCCGAATCAAGGTGCTGACGGCGGGCAAGTGGCGCACGCTCGCAGGTGCGGTGTTCGCCGGTATGCCTAAAGTCGTCGAGGTCAAGGGAATGGCGCTCGAGGCGGAGTTCCACCCGGTCATGTTGCTCATCAACAATTCGGACAAGCCCGGCTTCATCGGCGCCCTTGGCACGATGTTGGGCGACGCCGGGATCAACATCGCAACGTTTCATCTGGGGCGCGAGGGTCCCGGCGGGGATGCGATCGCGATCGTCGGCGTAGACCAGGTCGTGCCGGACGCCATCATGGCGGAACTTCGCGCGCTGCCGCTCGTTCGCTACGCCAAGGTGCTGCGGTTCTAGACCCGACGTCGGCGGCCTTCCAACCGCGCTTCCGCGGAGGGCTCCTAGAAACCTCATTAATCCGTTCAGCTTCGGAGAAGGTGCCGTCTCGCCTCGCGCGACCGAGTGCACTCCATTACGCTAGGTCCGGGCGACGTTCCTCTCGGCGGCGCCAAAAGGGTTCGGTATCTTGGTGGTCGCCGCAACGGAGTTTGGGCGATTATTGGTCCGCATGCTCGTCGTAGATCGTGACCAAGCCAGCAGGCCGGTCATGAAACTCAAGGGGCACTGTATGGCGCGAACGTTCTTCCTGGCCGTCGTCATCGGCACTGCCATTTCTTGCAGACCGTTCGGCGCATCACTCGTACTCCGAGTACGACGATCAGCGGACCATAGAATTCGAGGGCAAGCTGGTCGACGTTGCTTGGCAAAATCCGCACGTGCGTTTTTCCGTCGAAGCTAGGGATGCTGACAATCAGCTCGTCACGTGGGAGATCGAGAGCACGAGTCTCAACACCTTGCGCCGGCTGCAGGTTCCGCTCGAGATCCTCGCCGTCGGCCACAACGTGAAGTTCGCGGGTTGGCCATCGAAGCGCGCGGGCAATCGAATCTACGCGACCAACCTATTGGCGCCGGACGGGCAAGAAGTGGTGTTGTGGCGTTACTCGACGCCCCGATGGGCGAGCACCGCGCTCGGCATCGGCTCCGAGGAATCAGCGCAGTTCTTTCGAGGCGGTGTCGCGAGCGACACGGACACACTATTTCGCGTGTGGTCGACCGACTTGAGTGATCGCGATTCCTATGTAGCGGCATTGACGGCGCCGTTGTCGCTGACGGAAGCCGCAGCAGAAGGCTGTTGCCGAATTCGATCCGGTCAACGACACGGCGACGCAGGGATGCACGCCGAAGGGCATGCCGATCGTCATGCTCCAACCGCCACCGATGGAACTGATCGACAGAGGGATACGATCCTGCTTCGCACGGGAAGTACGACTTCGGTTCGCACCATTCATATGAGCCAGCGTGGGAACCCAGAAGCGCAGCCGAAAACGCTGCTCGGCTATTCGACTGGTCGCTGGGAAGGTAAGACGCTCGTCGTCGAGACGAGCCGAGTCAGTGCAACGTATCTCAATGCCCGAGGAGTGCCACTCGGCCCTTCTGCCCGATTCGTGGAGCGGTTCACACTCGCGGGCGACGGCGGCCGCCTGGACTATGCCTTCACGATAATCGACCCCGACTCACTGACGGCTCCCGCTGAGCTGAAGCGTTGGTGGGTCTGGCGGCCGGGCGAACAGGTGTTGCCTTTCAATTGCGGCGAGCGCGTCGCGCCTGGTCAGTGACCCATCCCGCCTGTGAACGAGCCCACGAGGGGAACGCTGACGAAGCCATCGGGCGCACGAGCACCTCCGCGGAGGGGTCCTAGAAGTTCCTTTAACTTTGTTTCAGTTCGCAGCTGAGCTAGAAGCAATTCCTGGCGCCGCAACGGTTCCGTGGCCTACACCGGCACGCGGTCCCCGATCGGCAACCGATGGATCGGCTTGCCGGTCACCGCGCGAATCGCGTTCGCGACGGCGGGGGCGAGCGGCGGCAGCCCGGGCTCGCCGACGCCGCTCGGCGGCGCCGTCGACGCGACGATGTGCACCTCGACGTTCGGCATGTCGCCGATCCGCAGCGGCAGGTAGTCGGTGAAGTTCGATTGCTGCACGGCGCCGCCCGCGAGCGTGATCTGCTCGCGAAGCGCCGCGCTCAAGCCGTAGCCGATGCCGCCCTCCATCTGCGCGCGGACGACGTCGGGGTTCACGGCGATGCCGCAGTCGACGGCGCACACGACGCGGTCGACCGAGAAACCACCGTCGTCGCGCACGGTGACCTCGGCCACCTCCGCGACGAAGCTGCCGAAGGACTCGTGCACCGCGACGCCGCGGCCGCGCCCGGCCGGCAGCGGCGTGCCCCAGCCGGCCTTCTCGGCCGCAAGCTCGAGCACGCCCAAGTGGCGCGGATGGTCTTTGAGCAGCGCACGTCGCAGCTCGACCGGATCCTTGCCGGCAGCCGCCGCGAGCTCGTCGAAGAACACCTCGGTCGCGAACGCCGTGTGCGTATGGCCGACCGAGCGCCACCAGAGCACCGACACACCGACGTCGGGATGATGCGCTTCGACGCGGAGATTCGGGATCGCGTAGGGCAACGTGCTCGCACCCTCGACGGAGCTGCCGTCGATGCCGTCGCGGATGAGGAACTGCTCGAGCGGGGTACCTTTTACGATCGACTGGCCCACGATGCGTTGCTGCCACGCGGCGATGTCGCCCGCATTGACACCACCGCTCAGGCGGTGGAAATGCATCGGCCGGTACTTCCCGGCGCGCAGGTCGTCCTCGCGAGACCATTGCAGCTTGACCGGTGCGCGCCCGTCGATCGCTTTCGCGATGGTGACGGCTTCCGCGATGTAGTCGCTGTCGGGCACCGCGCGGCGGCCGAAGCTGCCGCCCGCGAACAGCGTGTTGATCTTGACTTGCTCCGGGGTGACGCCCGCGATTTGCGCCGCGGTCATCTGATCGAAGGTTTGAAATTGCGCGCCGGTCCAGATCTCGCACTCGCCGGGTCGCAGCTCGACGATGCAGTTCATCGGCTCCATGCTCGCGTGCGCGAGATACGGGAACTCGAAATCCGCATCGACCCGTTTCGCTGCGGAAGCCAACGCGCCCGCCGCGTCGCCATCGTTCCGAGCCACCAAGCCGGGTGTGCCCGCGAGCGTCTTGTACTGCGCGAGCAGCTCCGTCGTGCCGCGCTGCTCGGCGCCGCTCTCGTCCCAAGCGACGGTCAGCGCCTCGCGGCCTTTCAACGCACTCCAGTAGCCGTCGGCGAGCACCGCCACGCCGGTCGGGATCTCGACGACGTCGACGACACCCGGTACGGCGCGCGCCTTGCTTGCGTCGAATGACGCGACCGTCGCGCCGAACTTCGGCGGATGCGCGACTACCGCCGTCAACATTCCGGGCCGCGTCATGTCGATCGTGTAGATCGCAGTACCGTTCGTCTTCGCCACGCTGTCGAGGCGCGGCACGTGCTTGCCGATGAGCTTGAAGTCGCGCGGATCTTTCAGCGTCGGCTCGGCGGGGGGCTGCAACCCGCCGGCCGCGGCCGCGAGCTCGCCGAAGGTCGCTGAGCGGCCGCCCGGCTCGCGCAGCACGCCGTCTGCAACAGTGATCGAGCCCGGCGCCACGTCCCAACGCTCGGCCGCGGCTTGCACGAGCATCGCGCGGGCGGCGGCGGCCGCCTGGCGATACTGCATCCACGAGTTCGAGATCGAGCTCGAGCCGCCCGTGCCTTGCAGGCCGAGCGCAAGGTTCGCATACCGCGCAGTGTCGGCGGGCGCAAATTCCCATGCGATCTGCGTCCACGACGGCATCGAGCTCCTCGGCGACGAGCGTCGAGAGCCCGGTCGTGACGCCTTGGCCTTTGTCGAGATGCTTGATGATGACGGTGACCTTGTTGTCCGCGCCGATCTTCACGAACGCGTTCATCGCGACGGGCTCGGCGGGCGTTGGCGATGCCGCGGCCGCGGGCGGCTCCACGCTGCTCGAGTCACCGCAACCGACGATGAAGCCGGCGCCCGCAAGCGTCGTGACCTTCAAGAACGTGCGGCGGTTCGTCATAGCGCCGTGAGCGAAAGCAAAGCTGGAAATCGTCATGGCTAGTTCCTCGAGCTTCAGCCCGCGAGGCGCGTGGCTGCGAGATGAATCGCGGCGCGGATGCGTTGATACGTTGCGCAGCGGCAGAGATTGCCCTGCATTGCCGCGTCGATATCGGCATCCGAGGGTGCAGGTTTTTGCTCGAGCAGCGCGGTCGCCGACATGATTTGTCCGGACTGGCAGTAGCCGCATTGCACGACGTCGAGGTCGCGCCAGGCTTGCTGTACGGCACGACCCGCACGGCTCGCGAGCCCTTCGATCGTCGTCACCGACTTCCCTGCGACGGCGCTGACGGGTGTCACGCAGGTGCGGATCGGCGTGCCGTCGAGATGCATCGTGCACGCTCCGCACATCGCGACACCGCAGCCGAACTTCGATCCCGTGAGTCCTTGCCGCTCGCGTACGAACCACAAGAGCGGCATGGCCGCATCGCCGTCGTGCTCGACGGCAGTGCCGTTCAGCGTGAAAGAAACAGTCATCTGAAACTCCTCGTGCTTCTAGCCCATTCCGAGCGTTCTGGTTGCGAGCGCGGCACCGTCGGCAAGCGCCTTGAGCTTTGCCCAAGCGACTTGCGGATGGCAGCGCAGCCCCAAGCCGCAGTCCGTCGAGGCAATCACGTTCTCGCGGCCGACGATGTTAGCGAACCGCCTGATCCGCTGCGAGACGAGCTCCGGGTGCTCGATCAGCGCCGTCGAGTGCGAGACGACGCCCGGCGCGAGGATCTTGCCGTCGGGCAGCGCTACGTCTTCCCACACGACGTACTCGTGCTCGTGCCGCGCGTTCGCCGCCTCGATCAAGTACGTTTGCGCGTTCACGGACAACAGCAGATCGACCATGTCGCGCAGCGGGATGTCGTGGGCATGCGGCCCGTGCCAGCTTCCCCAGCAAAGGTGATAGCGGACCTGCTCCGCCGGCACGTTGCGCAACGCGTGGTTCAGCGCTTCGATGCGCATCGCGCAGTAACGGCGATATGCCGGCAGGCCCATCTTGACGCCGATGCGGTCCCAGAGCGCCGCGAGCCACGCGTCGTCGACTTGCAGGAGAAAGCCCGCTTTCGCGATCGCCTCGTACTCGACTCGCAGGGCTTCCGCCAGCGCGAATACGAATTCTTCTTGCGTCTCGTAGAACCGGTTTTCGCGGCCGACTTCGACGCTTGCGGGCGCCACCGACGTCAGAAATGCGTCGCCGGGCGGTGTCGAGCCGAGGGTAGTGCGCAAGAGCTCGATCTCGCGTTGCAGCGCGTCGAGTCCCGTATATTCGACGGGCGCGGTACATACCCAGTCGTAACGGCGATTGTCGGTTTGATTCGGCGCGGAACGCGTCTGCTCGAACAGCGTGCCGCCTTCGAGCGCGGCCTTGTAGAAATCGGCGAACTCTATCCAGTCCGCGCTTTCTGTGAGCACCTTGAACGTCGTTCCTGCCGCGCCCGCCGTAAAGCCCGACAAGCGCGAGTTGATGAATCCGACCCAGTTGCCGCCCTTGGTGAGCTCGCCTTCGTTCAGGATGTCGATTCCGGCGCGCTGCTGCGCGGCGATGACGTCGCGCACGGCGGTCCGTAACGCGGCGTCGGTCGCGGTGCCGGTCCATGCTTCGACGGGGCCGGGCAGTGCGCCTACGTGCGTCGTGAGGATCTTCTCGTCGCTGCGTCTCATGTCTAGCCCTTCGTGCGCCGCACACGTCCCTGAGCGCAACAATATACCCGGAGTTGACGCAATCGTGCTGGCGTCGCAGATTGCGTTCGTTGCTTTCGACGGAGAGGACCATGAAGCGCACTAACAACGTACTGCTCGCACTCGCGGCGATGTTCATCATCGGCCCGGTGGCCGCCCAAGAGCCGGTTGTAGCGGCTCCGGATCCGGAGGCGCTGTTCACGGACCCAAACCCGAGGCTACATGCAAACAAGCAGGCGGTGCTGCACATCTTGCGCGAGCTACTCCAGTGCAACTACTGGGATCAGGCAGACCGGTTCCTC
This sequence comes from uncultured Gammaproteobacteria bacterium, assembly GCA_963744305.1. Classification (GTDB taxonomy): domain Bacteria; phylum Pseudomonadota; class Gammaproteobacteria; order Steroidobacterales; family Rariloculaceae; genus FEN-1219. The sequence continues at coordinate 118,363 of CAVUTF010000009.1, read as the reverse complement.
ACCGAGCGTTATCTGCAGCACAACCCGAACGTCTCATCGGGGCGCGACAAGGTCGTCGCGTACTTCGGTTCGGCGCCGCGAGCAGCGACATGCGACAAGCTCACGATGCCGATCGTGACCGTCCTGACCAGCGGCGACATCGTCGGCGTGGTTTTCCGAATGGAGTACGACCACCCGCAGAAGCCCGGCACGAAATACACCAGTATCTGGTACGACCAATGGAGAATCGTCGACGGCCGAGCCGACGAGCATTGGGATACGGCGCAAATCATGCCCGCACGTTAGTCTCTCGCGAATGCTCGCGCCGATGGCGGCAGGGATGCACAATTACGCTAAACAGAGGGAAGTGAGCCATGCTGGACAAACTCGATAATTCCGCGCATTCGCGGCGCCCGCCGTGGGCAGTAGCCCGCGCGGGCTTTTTCGTCGGCGCTTTGCTTGCGGCAGTCGCGGCCACGGCTCAGGTCCCGACGCCGCTCCCCACGCAGACCGGCGCCGAACGCGAGCAGAAGATCAAGTTGGGTCTGGATCATGCGAGCGCCGCGGCGCTGTTTCGCACGTTGCGCGCGCGGGCCGCCGCCCCGTCGCGCACGTTGCCGAACTGGTCCGGCGTTTGGTCGCGCCCGATCGAGCACATCGGGCGGTTCGACTCCGATCAGAGCCCGAGCGAGCCGCCGACTGCGAAGCTGACACCGGAGTACCAGGCGCTGCTCGACGAGAAACGGCGCAAGATCAGCGAAGGCCTGGAGTACGACCGGCTCGGCCGTTGCGACCCGCCGGGTCACCCGCGTTGGCTCGTCGAGCCGTTCCTGCGCGAATTCATCGTCACGCCGGAGCAGACCTGGTTGATCAACGAAGTCGCGAACGAGATTCGCCGCGTATATACCGACGGCCGCGATCACCTGGCGCCCGAGGACCGTTTTCCGACGTGGGACGGCGACTCAATCGGTTTCTGGGACGCCGATATGCTCGTGATCCACACGAACCAAGTCTCGCCGGGTCAGTACACGCGCGGCCAGCCGGATTACTCGGAAGCTATCGAGACAGTCGAGATCTGGCAGAAGGTCGACGACGACAGCATCGTCGTAGACGTCTGGGCGTACGATCCGCCCGCGCTACGCGAGCCGTGGTACGTCCGCCAGTATTACGAGAAGCTCTCGAACGACGACAAGCTGCTGCGAATCCACTACTGGCACTGCTTCGAGAACCAGAACAACGACGTCGTCGAGACGGAGGGCGGCGGCACGGATTTCCCGGACTTCACGTTCACCGATCGGGATAACCCGCGCCCGGAATAGGCGCCGGGCGCGCCGCCGTCATCGGCTGCGAGCGAACACGGTAGCCGGCCAGTGCGATGAAGGTTCGCGACAGTGGCATGCCCGACGAGGCGACGTGGAAGAAGTTCTTCGACGCCGGTGAAATCCTGGCCGCGCTCGCCTTCACAGACGCTGACGCGGATGTGATCGACTTCGGCTGCGGCTACGGCACCTTCGCAATAGCCGCTGCGCGACTGACAAAGGGCACGGTCTACGCCGTGGACATCGACGTGGAGATGATCGAGGCCACCGCTGCGAATGCTGCTGCTTTGGGTCTTCGGAACGTCGAGACCATCGAGCGCGACTTCGTCGCCGACGGCACGGGTCTTCCCGACCGCTCAACTGACTACGCGATGCTCTTCAACATCTTGCATGCGGAAGATCCGGGCAATCTGCTTCGCGAGGCGTTTCGACTGCTCCGGTCGGCTGGCAAGGTTGCGGTGATTCACTGGGTTCACGACGCCGCTACACCGCGGGGTCCGGATCTCGCGATTCGGCCGCGTCCTGAGCAATGCCAGCGGTGGCTGCAGGAAGCGGGTTTCCAGCTCGTGATTCCGCATGTATCGCTTCCCCCGCACCACTACGGCGTCGTTGGCCGCAAGCCGGAAACGCCAAGGTGACGGGCTGTGCGATGTGCAGGCTCGCCCGCTCGCGTTGACACGGAAGGGCTGCGCGGCCAAGCTGCGTCGCGATGCGCTCGTCGCTTGCATGGCTCCTCATCGCTCTCGCACTCGCCACCTCCCCGAAGCCGGCGGCAGCTCAGCCGCCGAACGTCGTCTTCATCCTCGTGGACGATCTGCGCTGGGACGAGCTTGGCGCCGCCGGCCATCCTGTGGTGAAGACGCCGAATATCGATCGGCTCGCGCGCGAAGGCGCGTTGTTTCGAAACGCCTTTTGCACCACGCCGCTCTGCTCGCCGTCTCGTGCCAGCTTTCTGACCGGGCAATACGCCCACACCCACGGCATCGTCGACAACACGGATCGATCGACCGCAAGCCACCGCTTGTCGACGTTTCCGATGCTGCTGCAACGCGCCGGGTACGAAACTGCGTTCGTCGGCAAGTGGCACATGGGCAACGACGACTCTCGCCGGCCGGGCTTCGACACGTGGGTGAGCTTCAAGGGGCAGGGCCAATATCTCGATCCCGAGATCGCTGATGGCGATCGGACCGCGGCGCCCGTGCGCGGCTACATCACCGACATACTCAACTCGCGCGCGCTGGAGTTCGTGCGACGACCGCGGACCAAACCATTCCTGCTCTATCTGTCGCACAAGGCGGTTCACCCCAATATCCGGCAGCTGGATGATGGCACCCTCGTGCCGATTGACGGCGAGATGTTCGTGCCGGCGGAGAGGCATCGGCAGCTGCTCGTCGGCGCGACGGTGCCTCGTCGCCCGAATTTCGGCAAGCCTCCGGTCGACAAGCCCGCGTTGATGCGGACGATCGGTGATCTGCCGCCGCTGGGCCTGGCCACCGCCACCGACGAGGCGACTGTGCTCGGACGCCAGCGCGCGCTTGCGGCCGTTGATGACGGCGTCGGCGATATCCTCGAGGCGCTCGAGGAGCAAGGTCAGCTCGCCAACACCGTCGTGATCTTTGCGGGCGACAACGGCTATTTCTATGGCGAGCACGGTCTGAACGACGAGCGGCGACTCGCCTATGAGGAATCGGCGCGCATCCCGATCGTCGCGCGGTTTCCGAAGGTCATCCCGGCCGGGAGCACACCCACGCAGCTGGTGCTCAATCTGGACGTCGCGCCCACGGTGCTCGAGCTGGCCGGCGTTGCTCAACCCACTGGCATGGAAGGCCGCTCCCTGGTCCCCATCTTTTCGAAGTCGGCCGTTCCCTGGCGAGACTCGTTGGTGATTGAATATTTCTCCGACACGGTGTTTCCCCGCGTTTTGAACATGGGATATCAGGCTCTGCGTACGGAGCGTTGGAAGTACATTCGCTACACGGAGCTGCGGAACATGGACGAGTTGTACGATCTCGCTGCCGATCCCTATGAGCTGAAGAATCTTATCGCCGACTCCGCGCATCGCGCCGATCGCGATCGCCTCAGCCAGGAGCTCGATCGATTGCTCCGACCGCCGGAGCGTTGAGTCGGACGCTCCACGCCTGCGACAGGCCTCGGCGTGCTGCGGGACGTTTGCGGGACACCGTCATGAGGAGCGCATTTCCGCGCTGCGCTTTTCACCGCTACGGACAAAGTTTGATCTTGATGGCTTCCATGGTCTCGATGCTCGACGCTCGGCCAGGGAAGGCGCTCATGTCGACGGTCAACCGGAGGCCAGGAGCATGCAAGCCGACCTACGCCGCGCCGACGAGCAGCTCGGCGAGCTCCGCGGGTTTGTCGATCATGACGTCGTGACCGCAGTCGACCGCGTGCGTCGTCCAGCCCGGATCCGCCGACAGCCGCTCGAACGCGCTTTGGAACTGCGGCTGCCTCGCCGACCGTCGCACGGATATAGGTCTTCTTCGGGACGCGCCGCGCGGCGCCGCTCAGCGTGAGACGCTCGCTGAAGCAAGCGGCCGGTTGGTGCGTCATTTTCGCGTTGACCCACGCGCGATCCGCTTCGTTGACGTTGAATTGCTCGGCCGTGATCGGCGCGACGAGATAGCCGTCGACGACTGGCAGCTCTGCGCCGAGGATGTCGCTGAGCGACTGGCCGTCCTCGGGCACGAACGCATCGAGATAGACGATCGAAGCGATGCGGTCCGCGAGGCGCTCGGCCGCGCCGCTGATCACCATGCCGCCGTACGAGTGGCCGCAAAGCACGATGCCGTCGAGGTCCTTCCACGAGACCTCGTTGACGATGTCCGCGACGTGCGTGCTGAGATTGATTTCGGGCGAGAGCAGGTGGGAGCGCTCGCCAAGCCCCGTCAACGTCGGCGCATGTACCGTGTGGCCCTGACGAACGAGCAAGTCGACAACGCGTTGCCAGCACCAGCCGCCGTGCCAAGCCCCGTGCACGAGCACGAACGTCTTTGGGGAAGCCGCCGAGCGTTCCTCGCACGCTGCCGCCGTGCCGGCAAGCGCCGCGGCGGCCGTTCCCTGAAACAGCGCACGCCGCGAGACGGCACCCGGAGTCTCTGGCTTGCTCATCTTGATGCTCGCTCCCCCGCGCGCGGCGCCCCGTTGCGCTACGCCTTGCGTATCCAACCGTAACGCCGGTGATCCGGCGCCGGGCCGGCGTCGGCATAGCGCTGCTTGAAGCGCGTCATGTTGTCGGCCGTGTAGCCCGGAAACTCGAGCAGCGTCTTGAGCTCGTCGGAAATGCGACCCTCGAAATCCGCGGGGACCGGGCGATAGCTCGGGAGATCCGCCGCGGCCGTCGCCTTGATGCCATAGAGTCGCGCCGAGTTGAGCCCGAGAATCTTGCGTTTGTCGGCGAGCGTGATCTCGGGATAGCCGTAGCGCTCGCGCAGGTCTTCCGGGATCTGGAACCGCCAAAACGCATCGATCTGCCATTGCGGCGAGCCGTACCAGACCGAGTCCGAGCCGAACACGATGCGGTCCGGTCCCAGGTACTTCATGAGCTGGCCCATGATGTGCGCGGCAACGGTCGGGAAAGTGACGATCGACGAAGCCCACGTCGTGCCGATCTCGGCATAGCAGTTCGAGTAGGGCGCGACGAGCTGTGCGTATTCGGTCGTCCAGCGGATGTCGGGCACGCCATCGCGAAGTGATCCCGAGCGGATCTCCTCGAGCGCGTCATACATGAAGAACGCGGGCTGGATGCAGGCGTGATAGGTGATGAAATTGAGACTTGGCCAATCGCGCGCGGCTTTCGGCAAATCTCCCGGATGCCCGCGTTCGGGATCGGGCGGCCCCGGTGCGAGGCCTTTGTGCACGCAGATGTTGTTGAAGCCGGGCTTCGTCGCTCTGAGGCTGCGCGTACAGCGACGCGATCAGCTCGAACGTCGGGTAGGCGACGTCCTCGTCATCGTGACGCCACTGCCGCATGAGGCTCGACGGATCGTCGTCGACTTTCGCGGCGTTCGAGATGTTATAGCCCTTCCACGAGTCCGGTGAGTTCTGCGCGATCTGCTCGCGGATGTACTCGAGGTTGCCGCGGCCGACGTAGAGCAGGCCGTGAGCGAGCATGCGCGTCGAGCCCGAGACCTCGTTGACGAAATCGCGTGCAGCGGCCGTTTGCGCGGCCGTCAGGATCTCCCCGTCGAGCGCTTCGCGCACGTTGCGCGGCGCGCGGCCTCGGCCTTCCTCCGCGTCGATGACCGACGCGGTCACGTTGCTCAACAGACCGACGGTGATCTGGCTGTCGAGATAGACGTCCTTGATGAACCGCACGAGCTGCGCATTCGCCGGCTCATTCGGGAGACCCACGAGGTCGGGATTCCAGACGCCCCAGGTGTCGCCGCGCTCGTCGCGCAGGCCTCGCGGGTTGAACTGATTGGAGCCGCCGGCTGTTGGCCCCTGCGCGAGCGCGCGCAATGCGGCGCCCGCGTTGCCGACGCTGCCGCGAACGAGATGCAGCTGATCGTCGAATATGAACACATCGCGCGGCGTCGAGGATTGCGCGTAAGCCGTGGGCACGAGCATCTCGATCGGATCGATATTGAAGAAGCGGCCGAACACCTCGTTCATCGCGACGAGCGCAGCCGCCATGCCGCCGGTACCGGTCAAAAAGCTGCGACGGTCCATGCCGAGCTTGCGGCTACTTTCCTCGGCGAGCTCCTTAAGACGGGCCTCGACTTGTTGCTGCTGCTGGGTCTGCGGGACCGGCATGTACTCGCCGTTCGAGACCATGCGCGTCGGAATCGGTGAGCGGAACGGTTCAGCCGCGTCGGCGCGCGCGCACTTTTCCACTTGCCGGTCGTCGAGCAGGCCGTGATCGGCCCGCCAGATCCGGTTCGTCTCGTTCCACTTTCTCGACGACATGCGATTCGTGATGAATGGAATGCCGGTTAGCTTCGCGGATCGTGCTGGACGAATCAATGCTCCTCGCCGGCGGCCCGCCGTTGGACGATGGGCCGGACGACCGCAGCCGTTTGACAACGCGGCGCAGCCGTCCAAGTATGGCTCGTCCAACCGGAGATCTCACCGTGCATCATTTCGTTCGCGCCACAGACGTCAAACTCACCCCGGCGTTCCCAAGTCACGCCTCGGGCTACCGCCGTTTCTCCCTGTCCGACCGCTCGGTTGGCGCCGTGCATTCGGGCTGGGGCCTGTGCGAGCTCGACGCAGACGGACGCATCGACCTCCACGTCCAGTCGTTCGAGAAGAGTTTCTTCGTGGTCTCGGGCAGCCCCGCGCTCGTGCTCGACGGTCGCGGCTATCGCCTCTCGCCCGGTGCCTGCGGGCTGATCCCAGTGGGCATGAAGCACGCTTGGCTCGGGCCTGCGAGCGGCACGGCGCGCTGGATCGACATGAACGCACCGTGCCCGAAAGGCGAGAACTTCGCAGACGACACCTACTTCTTGGGGCCGGCGCCCTCCGTTGCGATAGCGGACTTCGACATCCGCGATCCATCCTCCAGGCACCTATTCCGCATGGCCGACGACGACATCAAGGTCGATGCGGTGCGCACGGGCTTGAAGAAGGACGCACCGAAGGTCTCCGCAAGCATGGCGACGGCGCTCCTCGTCTACAGCGGCATCTCGCTCAAGATGCTGGTTGACCAGCGCCTCGATGCAGCGCTGCATACGATGTTCATGGTCGAATACGAGCCGAACGCGAACGCCCACCCGCACGATCATCCGCTCGAGGAGGCTTACTACGTCATGCACGGCGAGGTCGAAGCCTGGGCGGACGATCGAGAAGTATTTGATGAAACCGGGCGACTTCCTCTGGGCAGGTGTTGGCTGCACGCACGCGTTCTACAACCGCAGCAATGCGACTGTGCGTTGGCTCGAGACTCAGTCGCCGCAACCGCCGGCCCGCAACTCGTACCGTTGGGCGCGCGACTGGGAATACGTGGCCGCGCAACTCGAGCGCGAAGGAGTAGCCCAGTGAGCCAAGTCGCGTCGTCGAAGGATGCAGCGCCGAGTGTGGTCGTCATCGGCGGCACGGGTGGCATCGGGTTTGCGATCGCCAAGTTCCATGCGGATCGCGGCTCCAAAGTCGTCATCACGGGCCGCGACCCGACGCGCACGGCAGCTATCGCCGAGCAGATCGGCCGCGACGTGCGCGGCATCGCGCTCGACGTCGCCGAGCCCGAGACGATCGAGAACGCGCTCGCGGACATCGGCCACGTCGATCGCCTGGCGCTCGTCGCGGTCGAGCGTGACTTCAACAGCGCGCACGACTACGACATCGCACGGGCGCGGCGCATCGTCACGATGAAGCTGATCGGGTACACCGAAGTCGCGCATACGCTCTTTCCGCGGATGGGTGCGGGCGCATCCGCCGTGCTGTTCGGCGGGCTCGCGAGCGAGCGGCCCTATCCGGGGTCGACGTCGATCACCACCGTCAACGGCGCGGTCAGCAGCCTCATTCGAACGCTCGCCGTCGAGCTTGCGCCGGTGCGGTTCAACGCGGTGCATCCCGGCATCATCTCGGACAGTCCCGCGTGGCAGGACAAGAAGGAGGCGATCGCGCAGATCGAGAAGCGCACGCCGGGCGGCCGGCTGGCGACGACGGAGGATATCGTCGGGGCGGTCGACTTCTTGTTCACGAACAAGGGCGTGAACGGCATCAACCTCGTCATCGACGGAGGCTGGTTGCTGACGTAGCGGCTCCAGGCCCGCGCGGGAGTGACGCAGCGAGCGGGGTCAGCGCGCCGACGTCTGTCCGTCTGGGCCGGAATCGCGCTCGGCCGCGCGCGCGGCGCTCAGGATGTTCCGTAACCCGAGGTTGCCTTCGTGACACGCATACTCGAACGGCGTCGCCTCGGCGCTGCGCTTGAGCGGCATTTCGATGGCCCACGGCGCAGCCCAGGTCGCGGGATCCTCGAAGCGGACTTCCCAGCTCAGCGTGCTCTCGTCGATCGGCGTGAAGCGCTCGATGATCTTCAAGTTCTCGCTCGCTCCGCGGTATGCGGCTGCCTCGCGGATGTTCGTGGTCTCCACGACGAGCGAGTCGCCTTCCCAATGTCCACGGGCATCGCCCATCCAGAAGTCGAGCTCGGGCGAGACACGCGGCGACCCGTCGAGCGGAATGACGCGCGTCTCGTGCACCATCTCGTAGCGAATCGCAACGTAGCCCGGGCCTTGAGTGATGTCGTAGGCGTTGCCGTAGATCATCGGCATCATCGAGCTCGGCAACCCGAGCGTGATGCAGCGGTCGTAGAGGCCCATGTCGGTATAAGTGTCCGGGGCCTTGCGTTTGGCGAAGCCGCTCAGTTGCGCCTGCGCGCGTTGCTTGCCAGCTTCAGTCAGCGGCGGGACCTTGCCGTCCGCGGGCTCCGAGACGAACCACGGACGACTGTTCACCGCTTCCAGATACTCGTACCAGTGCGGTGGGCCCGCGCCCGTGTCGTTCCTGGGACTGCCGCCGATCGTCTGCGCGAGCGCGCGGCCGCGCTCGCGACGCTCGGTCATCAGCACGGCCATTTCGTCCGCGCCGAACTCTTCCTCCGCTTCGGCGTGCTCGTCGGGCCGCTCGAGCGGCTGCCGAACTCGTCCTTGTTCGTGTACTGCCCTCGATGCTCGATCGCCCCTCGATTCGCGGCAAGCGCCGCGCGACCTCGGCCGTCAGGTCAGCGACTCCGTGAGCAAGCGATCGGCTAAGATCGTGATTGCTATGACGGTGAGACTGCGAGCGTTCATGGCTTCCCGGGTTGTTCACGTCGAATGTGATCATTCTCGGTACATTGGCCTTGGTGCACGGGTTGCACGAGGTAGATCGGATCCTCGACGGTGACGTCGTAGACGAGATGCCGACGATCATCGCCGAGTGCAAAACGCTCGACGAGATGCTTACGGTCGCTCGACGGCATGCCGAACCCCATACCCTCGGGGTGCGCCGTGAACCCGACTGTGTCGACGACGAGCACGTCGCCTTCCCAGCGGCCGACGGAATGTCCTTGCAACGTAGGTTGAGGGTCCGGCGGATGAGCGGAGTCGAGATACACGATGCGCTGCGCGTCTAGCCAATCGATGTCGAACGCGACGGTCGTCGTGTCGACCTTCACGCCCGTCGCCACAGGATAGACCATCAGCATCGGGGCGCCGGCCGGAATACAGTCCGAATGCGTCGTACGGTTCTCTCCGCGCGCGTCCGCCAAGCTTTGCCGCCCCGCGTCGGTCAACGGCCACGAGCCGATGGCCGCGTTTAGCGCGGCGAACCCCGGCACCGTGGGACGCCAGATGCCCGCAATGCTCGTCGCGAGCACTGTGCTCGCGGCCCGCACGCTCGCCGAAGCGATGAAGAGCGGAAATACCTTACCGTCGCCGCGGGTGACGTCGAGACCGAGGACCGTGTGTCCCGTACCGCGTCGGTTGGGGTTCGCACGCACCACGACCCGCTCGCCGACGCGCAGCGAGTCGCGCGTAAGACCCAGCGGTTGGATCGTAGAGATAGGACCCGCTTCGACCTCTTGCGACATCGGCGTGCCGTCCGGTCCTGAGATCTCTACCGTCAGGTATGTATGCGGGTTGTTGAATGCAAACTTCGTGAGCGTGCCCTCTACCAGCACTTCTTTGCCCTGATCGAACGCGGCGGGACTGTGATGCGCTGCGGCGACTCCGGCGAGCACAAGTCCGAGGACGACGATCGCGGTGTGCGTGGGCGAGGTGCTCATCGTAGTAATGTCTCCTTCGGCTAACGCGGGCTTAGCAGAAACGCATCGGCGATTATTACCGCCGGGAACGCGGCGTGTCAGCGGCCGCTAAGTCCGCCCCAAGCGGAATTCAGATGGTACGGAACGCTCGGACCGATCATCTCGATCCGGCGGATCTTGCCGTTCTCGATCTTGAAGGCTTCCGTGGCCTCGATGCTCGACGCGCGGCCGGCGAAGGCGCTCATGTCGACCGTCTCGCCGTTGGTCAAGCGTATCGACTTGACGGTGCCGCCCAAGTCCAAGATCGCGTTGCTCCACACGACGCCGCGCTCCTCGTCGACGAGGGGATAACGGCGCTGATGGATGTTCGTCACGATCGCGAGGTAGCCGCTTTCGAGCTGTTTCTTGCAGTCGAGCGCCATGTAGTTGAACCCGCCGGCCGTCGTCGGACCGCTCGGATTGTTCGTCGTGTGCGCGCCGTTCTCGATGCGGTCGCAGTCGTCGGTGAACGGATAGAAGCCCTTGCCGTCGTTGCGCTGCAAGCCTTCGAAGTACGCGTTCGCAATCTCGATGAGCTCGTTGCGCGTCGAGCGCTCAGCTTCCGGAATGGTTTCGTGCCATAGCGGCTCCGGCGAGCCGCGCGCATCCATGCCCGCGATGTCGTTCGGACCGCCGCCGCCCGGGCGGAAATACGCCGTCTCGATCTCGGTGATTCTGCCGAGCTGCACTTTAAGCCGCAGCGCCATCAATAACAGCGTGGTGCCCTCTCTCATCGTCCCCATCCACGCGGCTTGCGTCGTGAGCGGGTCGGCGAAGTAATGCTTGTAGTTGCCGCTTCCGGTGGCTGTTTGCCAGAAACCGTCGCCGACGGCCAGCCGTTGCTCGTTCTCGGTGTACTTCACGTCGCCGGACAGCGGCAGCTGCGATGGATCGTGTGCGATGACGGCGGCGAGGTATTGGTCGATCAGGGCTTCGAGACAGCTCCGGTCGCAGTTTGCCGGGACTCGGCTCGGCTGTGCGGTGGCCGTGACGCCGAGCAGGCTTGCGAGCAACAGCGCCGCGCCCATCGCGAACCTCGATCGCAGGCTCGAATGCCAACGGCGCATTGTCCCTATCCCCTGAGCAGACGTGTCAAAGCGATATCCGGACGTTTAGCCTAGCCTAACGCCTCTGTTTTTCATAGAATCCGATCACTTGTCCGGATATGTTCGCTTTGGAGGGAGTCGCCCGTAAATGACGGTGGCAGGCGCTGAAACTGCGGGCTTCGATGAGGCCGATGAGGCCCAATTCTTCGATGCGATCGATCGCTGGATCGAGCGCGACCTCAAACCGATCGTCAAAGAATACGACCACGCGGATCGCTATCCCGCCCACGTCGTCGAGCAGATGAAGGAGTTCGGACTGTTCGGCGCGACGATCGGTCGCGAATACGGCGGACTCGGATTGCCTGCGACGACGTATGCGAAGCTCGTCATGCGGATCTCGTCCGTCTGGATGTCGATCACGGGCATCTTCAACTCGCATCTGATGCTCGCGCTCGCCGTCGAGAAGTTCGGCACGCCAGCGCAGAAGAACGCAATGGCTGCCGAAGCTCGCCTCGGGCGAGATCCGCGGCGGTCTCGCACTAACAGAGCCCGACGCAGGCACGGATCTGCAAGGCATTCGCATGACGGCGCGTCGCGACGGCGAGCACTACGTGATCGACGGCACGAAGACCTGGATCACGAACGGCATCGAGGGGTCGTGCGTCGCGCTGCTCGTGAAGACCAACCCGGACGCGCGAGCCGCGGCACAAGGGCATGAGCCTTTTCATCGCGCCGAAGATGGCGGGCTTTACGGTCGGCAAGAAGCTCGACAAGCTCGGCTACAAGTCGATCGACTCCGCGGAGCTCGTGTTCGAGAACTATCGCGTGCCGGCGGATTACTTGATCGGCGGTGTGGAAGGGCAGGGGTTCTATCAGGTCACAGGAGGGCTCGAGCTCGGCCGCATCAATGTCGCTGCGCGCGGCGTCGGCATCGCGGACGGCGCGCTTGAAGCTCGCAACGGAGTATGCCCAGACGCGCAAGACGTTCGGCAAGGCGATCTGCGAGCATCAAGCGATTCAGCTCAAGCTCGGCGAAATGGCTACGCGCGCGCGCGCCGCGCGCTTGCTGACCCTCGATGCAGCGGCCGCGTTCGATCGCGGCGAGCGCTGCGATCTCGAAGCCGGCATGGCGAAGTACTTCGCATCCGAAGCGGCGCTCGAGAACAGCATCGAGTCGATGCGGATCCACGGCGCTTACGGCTATTCGAAGGAGTACGACATCGAGCGGTTGTACCGCGACGCGCCGTTGACGGTGATCGGCGAAGGCACCAACGAGATCCAGCGCATGATCATCGCGAAGCAATGGCTCAAGCGGAATCCGCTCCGATGAAGCCGCTCGAAGGGTTTCGCGTGCTCAGTGTCGAGGTCTACGGCGCGGGTCCGTACGGATCGCAGCTGCTCGCAGCGCTCGGGGCCGAGGTCATCAAGATCGAGAATCCCGCCACGGGCGGCGACCCCGCGCGCTACGTCGGCCCGCATACGCTCGGCGCCGCCGACAGTCAGTACTTTCAAGGCTGGAACGCAGGAAAGCGCAGCGTCGCGCTCGATCTCAAGTCCGACGCTGGCCGCCGCGATTTTGCCGAGCTCGTGCGTACGTCGGCGGCGGTCATGAACAACTTGCGCGGCGATCAGCCGGCGAAGCTCGGCCTCGACTATGCATCGCTCGGCAAGATCAACGCAGGCGTAGTGTGCTTGCACATCTCGGCGTACGGGCGCGACAACGAGCGCGCCGCGTGGCCCGGCTACGACTTCTTGATGCAGGCCGAGGCGGGGCTCATGAGCTTGACCGGCGAGCCGGACGGGCCGCCGGCACGGTTCGGGCCGTCGATCATCGACTACATGACGGGGAGCACCGCGATGGTCGGTTTGCTCGCGTGCATGCTCGCCGCGCAACGCAGCGGCACGCGGCTGCGACGTGGACGTATCGCTTTACGACGTCGCGTTGCACCAGCTGGGCTACGCGGGCACTTGGTATCTGAACAGCGGCGAAGCGCGCGTCGCGGCTCGAGCGCAGCAGCCACTTCTCGCTCGCGCCCGTGCAAACGTTCCCGACAGCGGACGGCTGGATCCTCGTGATGTGCATGACCGAGAAGTTCTGGAGCGCGCTGCTCGACGTGCTCGGCTCTGCAGCCGCTCGCCCACGATCCGCGCTTCGTCGATGGCAACACGCGGCACCATCACCGCCAAGAGCTCACGGCGATGCTGGATCAAGAGTTTCGCAAAGCTACGACCGAGGAATGGCTTGCGCGGCTGTCGGGTGTGCTGCCGGTCGGTCCCGTGTACGACGTGGCGACCGGCGCTGTCGAGCCCCTTCGCGCAAGCCTCGGGAATGATCCAAACCGTGCCGCATCCCGAGAAAGCCGATTTGCAGCTGCTCGCGACGCCGATCAAAGTGGACGGCGCGCGCGGCGTGTCGACTCCGTGCTCGCCGCTCGGGGCGGACAACGAAGCGCTGCTCGGCGCAGGTTCATCGGGCCGCGCGGCGGCGCAGACATGAAGCTTGCGGGCTTGCGCGTCGTCGATCTTTCCGTATTCCTACCCGGGCCGTATCTCACTCTCGCGCTCGCCGACCATGGCGCCGAAGTCATCAAGATCGAGCCGCCCGACGGTGATCCGGGGCGCAGGATCGGGCTTGCCGACGGGCCGACGACCGTGTTCTTCCGCAACTTGAACCGCGGCAAGAAGAGCGTCGTACTGAACCTGAAGGACGCAGCGCAACCGCGAGAGCCTTCTGAAGTTGTGTGCGACCGCCGACGTGTTCGTCGAGTCGTTCCGGCCGGGCGTCGCCGAGCGCCTCGGCGTAGGCTACGAGGCCGTCCGGCGCCGCAATGCCGCGATCGTCTATTGCTCGATCAACGCATTCGGGAACGACGGTCCGTATCGCGATCGGCCCGCCCACGATTTCGCCGTCGCGGCGGTCGCCGGACTGCTCAGCATGACGCTTGGCGACGACGGCCGGCCGGCTTTGCCCGGTATTCCGATGGCGGACATCACGGCGGCGCTGCATGGGCTCAGTGGCGTGCTGATGGCGTTGCTGAAACGGCAGCAGACGGGCATTGGCGACTACGTCGAGGTCGCGATGCACGACGCGTTGGTCGCGGCGCTGCCGAACATTCTCGGGCCGGTATTCGCGGAAGATCGTCAACCGGAGCCGAAGTCGCGAGCGCACGACGGGCGGGTCGGCGTTCTATCGCCTCTACGACACGCGCGACGGCAAGCAGATCGCGCTCGCCGGTCAGGAGCTGAAATTTGTCGAGCGAGCGCTCGAGGCTGCTCGGTCGGCCCGACCTCGTCGCCGCTCTGCGCACGCGGCCCGGGGCCGCATCAGCGGCCCGTCGTCGAGTGCCTGCAAGCATTCTTCGCGAGCAAGTCTCGGGAAGAAGCCGCTCGAGTGGCTTGCACAGCTCGATGTCTGCTTCGCCCCAGTCAATACGCTGCTCGAAGCGATGCAGGACCCGAATGTTTCTGCGCGCGAGCTGCTGCTCATCGATGAGCAAGGCCGCAGGCATCTTGCGCCGCCGATTCGGTTCGCGGCGGAGCCCGCGCGGCCCGTGTTGCGCGAACCCTTGCTCGGCGAGCATACGGATGAGCTGCTCGCGGAGCTCGAGGCCGACGACGGTCTATGGTGACGGTCGCGTACATCTCGAGGAGACGAGTCGCATGACGCACGGGTCCCGGAACGTCGGTCCGCGCCGCTGGCGCGAAAGCTTCGGACGCTACTACGAGGAGTTCGAGATCGGCGACGTTTACGAGCATCGCCCCGGCCGCACGATCACCGAGACCGACAACACGTGGTTCACGCTGCTCACGATGAACAACCATCCTTTGCATTTCGACGCGGTGTATGCGGCGAAGTCGGAATTCGGCCGGCCGTTGGTCAACAGTTGCCTGACGCTGTCGATCGTCGTCGGCATGAGCGTTTCGGACGTGAGCTACAAGGCGATCGGCAACCTCGGTTGGACCGACATCAAGCTGACGGCGCCCGTGTACGCAGGCGACACGGTATACGCGGAGTCCGAGGTGATCGCGAAACGCGAGTCGCAGTCGCGGCCGACGCAAGGGATCGTCACCGTGCGCACGCGCGGCAGCACGCAAGAAGGCAAGGTGTTCATTACCTTCGATCGAACGATTCTCGTGCCGAAAACCGGCCACGCCGTCGACGACGCGGAGATCGGCGCGACAGCGGGCTCGTGATCGGAGGCAATGAAGAGTAAAGTCCTTTGGAGAGCTACGTGCAGAGGTGTGACGACCTTCGATGAACGCGAGCTCGAAGCAGGCTGCATGGCTGCGACGCGCGATCGAGCGGCCCGAGGTCTTGCCGCTCTTCCCGACGCTCGTGTGGAAGACCCGATTGGCGCTTGAGGTGTCGGGTCCTCTCAACCGGTTTCTAAAGACCTATCTGCATGACTTGGTTCCGCAGCTCGCGCGAGGCGAGACGTGGCAATCGAATCATGACCTGCACCGGCTCGCCGGGCTCGAACCGCTCGTCGGCTGCATCGAAGCGGCGGCTCGAAAGCGTGCTCGATGGGCTCAACATCGGACCCCGCGAGATCGAGATTACGGCTTGCTGGGCGACTGTCAACGCGCCGGGCAGAGGCCACGCGGTGCACGCTCACCCGAACTGCTTTCTGAGCGGCGTTTACTATGTGGAGGCTCGCGCCGGCGCCGACACGATCAACTTTCACGATCCGCGCAGCCAGACCGGCATCATTCGGCCCCCGGTCACTCAGCTCGTCGCGGCCAACGCGGATCAGGCCGTGGTCGCCGTATCGGACGGCACGCTGCTGATGTTTCCTTCTTGGCTCCAGCACTCCGTGGATCCGAACGCGAGCGAAGGGAACCGCATCAGCGTGAGCTTCAACTTGATGTTCTCGGCATATACCGAACGGCTCTGCAAGCCGCTTTGGGAAGGAGGCAGGAGCTGATGACGCAGTTCTTCGCTGTTGCCAAGGTCTCCGAAGTACCTCGGCAGTCGATCAAGTGCGTCGAAGTCGCGGGCAAGCGAATCGCTTTGTTCAACCTGGGCGGCGAGTTCTACGCGCTCGCCGACGAGTGCACGCACGAAGGCGGTCCGTTGAGCGAGGGTGAGATTCGCGGCGGTGAAGTCGAGTGCCCGCTGCACGGCGCGCGCTTCGACATCAAGTCTGGGAAAGTAACGCTCGATCCGGCCGACGACGATGTCGCGCGCTACAACGTCCGCGTTTCCGGCGACAGCGTCGAGATAGAGATCTGAAACGCTGCCGCTGGCTTGGCACCTCTCGATGCTAGAATGCGGCGCATCCACAAATGACGACACCTTGAGCATGGCGCGACGCACGGCCGCAACGGCTGGCTCCACGCACGATCGAGATCCGCCTTCTTCCGGGCCGCTCTATCGCCGAGTCGTGCAGACCCTGAAACAGGAAATCGTGAGCGGCGTGTATCCCGTGGACTCGCAGCTACCGACGGAAGGTGAGCTCCAAGAACGGTTCAAGGTGAGCCGCCACACGGTCCGCGAAGCGCTGCGCGAGCTGCGCGAAGCCGGCCTCGTCGCGTCGCGCCAAGGGTTCGGCACGACGGTGCTGCGCCCCGGTACGCCGCGCCCGTACGTCCACGAAGTCGCATCCATCAACGACCTGATCGAGCTCGCGAACGCAACGAAGTACGAGGTGAGCTCGAACGAAATCGTCGTCGCCGACGGCGCGCTTGCCGAACGGCTCGGCGGTCAACCGGGTTGGAAATGGCTAAGGGTGGAGGGGTTTCGGTACGCGCTGGACGACAGTCGCCCCGTGTGTTGGACGCAAGTCTACGTGCACAGCGACTTCGCGGGCGTGGCACGTTTGCTCGGGCGCCGCCCGGGGCCGATCTACCTTTGGATCGAGGACCTCTATGGGGAAAGCGTCGTCGAAGTCGAACAATCGCTGCGCGCGGCCACGGTACCGGAGAGAATCGCAACGACGCTCGGCGTCGATCTCGGCGCAACGGTGATCGAGGTGCAACGGCGGTATCGGCTATCGTCCGGCGTCGTCGCCGAAGTCGCCGTCAACCTTTATCCTGCCGATCGCTTTCGACTCACGATGACCTTGCGGCGATCGAAGAGCTAACGCATGCGGTCCGTCCAAGCGACGATCAACTATTGCCGGCCGATCGCTGAGCGGCTGCACATCGACGTCCGCGATTTCTCGCGCACGAACATGCAATTCACGCCACACCTCGTGCGGATTTGCGATGCGCGAGCAATCGAGGATGGCCTCTCGCTAGATCGCGAGGGCTTCGTGTTGCTCAGGCATCGCAGCGTGGTTGCGACTTCGCGCGACTTGGCGGTGCTCGATCGCGACTATCATCCCGAAATGACTGCACTCCTGAAGGAGTACACGGGCGCACGCGACGTACTGCCGCAACGTACGGGATTACTGACGCGGTTCGGCGAGCGTTCCGCCGAGCAAGGCTCCGCGAAGCCTGCGCGCTTCGCGCACCTGGACTACACGACCGAATGGGCGCACCGATTCGTGAGTCTCGTCACGACGTGGGAGAAGGCCACGCTCGCGCCTTACCGGCGCTTTGCGATCTATCAAACCTGGCGGGCTACGTCGCAGCCGCCACAGGACAACACGCTCGCGATCTGCGACGGCCGCACGGTCGCGAACGAGGACACAGTCGAGTTCGACGTGACGATCGGTCCCGAAGAGGTGCCGGGTAACACCTTCGTCTCGCGCGTCTGCAAGCACAGCGCTGCGCACGGCTGGTACTACTTTTCGAATCTCACCCGCGACGACGTTCTGGTTTTCAAGGCCTTCGATTCGGCTGCGCCCGATGCATACAACGCGGCGCATACGGCGTTCGATGATCCTACCGCGCCGGCTGACGCGGTGCCGCGCGCAAGCGTCGAAGCGCGCTTCGTGGCGTTTTTCGAGTAGCGCAAGCGCCACCAGTCGTGGCTCAGTTCGTCGAGCGTTTCTTGCGCTCTTCCGGTGTCTCAGCGCCCGCGCGCCATGCGGCGATCTTTCTTGCGGTTCGGTCGTCGTGCGGAACGTAGATCACGAGCCGTAGCGTCGGGCTGCCCTCTGGCACGTACGATGAGTGCTCGAAGCTCACTCCGCCGAGATGCGGATAGTGCGCCACGCCTTCCGAACGGCTCATGACTTCCGGGCTGTTCCAGAGTCGCCGGAAGATCGGGCTCTTCGCCGCGAGCTCGGCGATCAGCTCGTCGAACGCCCCGTTCTCCGGCGTCTGGCTGTAGTCGACGCGGAACTTCGAAAGGACGCGACGCGCCATTGCCTCGTATTGCGCTGCGTCGCGCTGGTAGGTCTCGTCCTCGATGAGAAGAATGCGAAGCAGATTTCGCTTGTCGGCGGGAAGCTTGTCGTAATCGCGGAAGATCTTCGTGAGCTCGTTCCATGCGATCACGTCCCAACGCGAGGTCATCACGAGCGCAGGCACCGCAATTCCCTTCAACATATGAACGAGCGACGGGCTCACCTCATCGGTGCGCGTCGCGATCGGCGGCGCCGGCCGATGGTGCACGAGCGCGAAAAGGTATTGGCGCTCGTCGGGCGACATACGCAGCGTCGCGCAGATACGCTCGAGAACGTCGGCCGACACATGGATATCGCGCCCCTGCTCGAGCCATGTGTACCAGGTCACGCTCACGCCGGCGACCGCGGCGACGTCTTCGCGGCGCAAGCCGGGTGTGCGGCGCCGACTCGTGTCCGGCAGGCCGACTTCCGAGGGCGACAGCCGCGCGCGACAACTCTTGAGGAAGTCGATCAACTGACGGCGTTGCGTATCCATACGTTATTCTAGCGCATTTAGCGTTCTTTAGCGACCTTATATAAGGTAGCCAAACACGTCGCAAGTGATTACCGGCGCTCGGTGAAGCGGCGCGCTTCACGCATCTTAGCCGCGGCCGCGCCGTCGCCGCCTGCGCTCCGTCGCACCAATCGCAGCTACCTCGGCGACCGGGCGGCCTGAATGACGGCGGCCTCGAACCGCGCGAAGAAGTCATCGGCCATCTTGCGCGCGACGCCGTCGATGAGTCGTTGTCCGACCTGGGCGATTTTTCCGCCGACCTGCGCGGTGACCACATAGTGAACTTCGGTTCCCCCGTCGCGGGGCTCGAGATTGACGTCCGCCGAGCCGCGGCCGAAGCCCGCGACACCGCCCTGACCGTCGAAAGCGAGCGTGTACGATCGGCCCGCGACCACGTTGCTGAGCGTCAAGCGACCGTTGAACGACGCGGCCACCGCGCCGACCTTGGCCTTCACCAGCGCCATGAACTGCCCGTCACCCGTCGCTTGCAACGATTCGCAACCGGCGATGCTGTCTTTCAGCACCTGCGTGTCGTTCAACTTCGTCCAGACGAGGTCGGGCGGTGCGGCGATGTGCCGCGAGCCTTGCATTTTCATCGCCGCAAGCCGCCGCTGGGCACCGGATCTGCGTCCAGGAGCGCCGCGAGACTCGCGAGATCGTGGCCGGACAGTCGCCGGTCGGCGAAGCGCTCGAGCACCGAGGGTCCGAGCGCGAGCGCGCGATACTGACCGAAACGGAACAGCGGATTCACCCAGGTCACACGCCTGAACGAGCCCGCGATGTGCGCCAGCGACTCCTCTAGGCGCACACGCGTGCGCTCCGGCGCGTCCGTGGAGCCGTCGAGACCGTCGCTCACGAGCACGAAGTCGGCCGGCCGCGAGGCGACTCTGCGCAGCCAGCGCTCGGCGAACTCTTCGAGGCAGTCGGCGAGCCGCGTACCGCCTTCCCAGTCGCTCGCGGTCTGCGCGGCGAGGCCGAGCGCGATGTCGGCGTCTTTCGAGCGCAGTTGCGGCGTGATCCGCGTGAGCCGCGTCGAGAACACGAAAACTTCGATCGGATGACGCGTCTGACACAGCGCGTGCAGGAACAAGAGCACGCCGCGCATGTGGGCCGTCATCGAGCCGGAGATGTCGCACAGCACGATCATCGGCACCGGCGCGCGACGGCGGCGCAGCCTGACCGGGGCGAGCTGCCCGCGCGCAAGCGCGCGCGCGGTGCGGCGCCAGTCGAGCTGCCCGCGGCGTCGATCGGGTGCGGTGCGCCGAGACGGCCGGTGCGTCCAGCGCCAGCGCGACGCCGCGACCAACCGTTTGAGCTCGAAGAACTCCGCAGTGGTTAGCTGCTCGAAATCGCGATGCGAGAGCCGCTCGCGCTCGGAGGCAGCGCTGCCGACAGGTGCTTGGGTCTCGGTCGCGCTCGGTGCGGCTGCCTGGCCGAAATAGTGTTGCGCGAGCCGCTCACTGAGCCGGCGCGAGCTCGGCTTCGGCGCGAGTCGCGACTTGATTTGAGCGAGCAGATCCTCGAGCGTGGCGGGCGCCGCTCGTGCGGACCGCCAGAAGAGCGCAAACGCCTGCTCGAAAATCGGCAGCTCCTCGCCGCGTTTGACGAGCACTGCGGCGAGGGCGTCGCGGAACCGTTGCCGGTCGCCGAGGCCGACGTGCAGCACGGCTTCGATCGCCTCGCGCGCCTCCTGCGCGCCGCGCTGGATGCCCACCGCGCGCAACAGCCGCACGAACTGCACGATCGCACTCGGCAGGGCACTGTCGGCGGCCGAGTCCGTCACGGTTCTCCCCAAGGTCAGCCCCGGCGCGGGAACGCGGCGGCGCGGGCCGCCGCTTGCCCCAGGAGCTGCACGGTCGTCTCGCGGTCGACGCGCTCGATGTCGTCCTCGTACTTGAGCAATGTGCCGATCGTCCTTTGCACCGTATCCGCATCGAGGCCGCCGCGGTCGAGCTCGCAAAGAGCCGTGCACCAATCGAGTGTCTCCGCGATCCCAGGGCGCTTGAAGAGCGAGAGCTCCCGGACCTCGGCGACGAAGGCGGCCACTTCTGTTGCCAGCTCGCGCGCGACGCTCGGCAGATGCGCCAACACGATCTCGACCTCGCGCTCGAGCGGCGGGTAGCGCAGCATGCAGTAGAGACAGCGGCGCCGGATCGCGTCGTGGATCTCGCGCGTGCGGTTCGAAGTGATCACGACGGCCGGGCGCCGCTTGGCGCGCCGCGTGCCGAACTCCGGTATCGAGAGTTGAAAGTCGCTCAAGAATTCGAGCAAAAACGCCTCGAACGGCTCGTCGGCGCGATCGAGCTCGTCGATCAAAAGCACCACGGGCGCGGTTTCGCTGAGACGCAGCGCGCGCAGCAGCGGCCGCTCGAGCAAGAACGCCTCGCTGAAGAGTCCCGCCGCGGACGCGGCGGCCGCGTCGCCGCGCGCTTCGGCGAGCCGTATTTCCAAGAGTTGCCGCGGATAATTCCATTCGTAGGCCGCCTGGGACATGTCGAGGCCTTCATAGCACTGCAGCCGCACGATCTCCGCCCCGAAACTTTGGGCGAGCGCGAGCGCAAGAGCGGTCTTGCCGACGCCGGGATCGCCCTCGAGCAGCAGCGGCTTGCCCATGCGCAGTGCGAGGAACGCGGGCGTCGCGACCTCTGCGCCGAGCAGATAGCCGTGCTCGCGCAAACGCGCCTCGAGCTCGTCGGCCGAACCGATGTCGAAGCCCGCGGCACCGTCCGCGGCACGCCGGCGGCCGCGCGTCGCCGTCATCCGGCGCGAGCCACGGCGCGCGCGGCGAGCACGCTGATCAGGTGCGCGCGGTATTCGGCGGAGGCATGGAGGTCGGTGTTCAGATCGTCGGCGCGCACGCGCACGCTGCGCGCGGCCGCTGGCGAGAAATCGCGACCGAGCGCCTGCTCGAGCGGCGCGCAGCGAAAGACGCTGCGTCCGGCGCCCGTCACGGCCACGCGCACCGCGCGCCCGAAGCGGGCCACGAACACGCCGACGAGCGCGAATCGCGAGGCGCTTTGCTTGAACTTGATGTACGCGGCCGCGTCCGGAACAGGAAAAGACACCGCGGTGATCAGCTCGCCGGGCTCCAGGCCCGTTTCGAACATGCCGAGGAAGAAGTCCTCGGCCGCGATCGTGCGCCGATCGGTGTGCACGGCGGCGCCCAATCCCAGCACTGCGGCTGGGTAACAAGCCGCTGGATCGTTGTTCGCGAGCGAGCCGCCGAGCGTGCCGCGGTTGCGCACTTGACGGTCGCCGATGTGACCGGCGAGATCGGCGAGGGCCGGGATCGCGGCGCGCACCGTTGCGTCGCTTGCGACCGCCGCGTGCGTCGTGAGCGCGCCGATGCGGATGCCGTCTTTGGTCTTGGCGATGCCGCGCAGCGCGGCGATCGCGCCGAGGTCGACGAGCTTCGCGGGCGACGCGAGCCGCAGCTTCATGGCGCCGAGCAGCGTCTGCCCGCCGGCGAGATAGGTGGCGTCGGCGTCGGCGGCTTGGCGCTTCGCGTCGGCGACGTCTACGGCGCGGACATACTCGAACGGATACATGTTTAGGCCTCCTTCTGCGACGCGGCGTCGCGAAGCGCCTTCCAGACGCGCTCCGGCGTCGCCGGCATCGCAAGATCGGTGACGCCGCGCTCGCGCAGCGCGTCGAGCAGAGCATTCATGAACGCGGCCGGAGAGCCGATCGCACCCGCTTCGCCGCAGCCTTTCGTGCCGAGCGGATTGTGCGTGCATGGCGTGCACACGGTGCCGATGCGGATGTTCGGCAGGTCGTCGGCGCGCGGCAGCGCATAGTCCATGTACGAGCCCGTCAGCAGCTGACCGGTGTCGGGATCGTAGACGGTGCGCTCTAGCAGTGCCTGGCCGATGCCTTGTGCGACTCCGCCGTGCACCTGACCTTCGACGATCATCGGATTGATGATGGTGCCGAAGTCGTCGACGGCCGTGAAGCGATCTACGCGCACGACTCCGGTATCGGGGTCGACCTCGACTTCGCAGATGTGCGTGCCGGCCGGAAACGTGAAGTTCGCCGGATCGTAGAACGCCGTTTCGTTGAGCCCCGGCTCGAGCTTGTCGAGCGGATAGTTGTGCGGCACGTACGCGGCGAGCGCTACGTCGCCGAAGCCGACGCTCCTGTCCGTGCCTTTGATCGTGAAGCGGCCGTTCGCGAACTCGATGTCGGCTTCCCCGGCTTCGAGCAGATGCGCCGCGATCTTCGTCGCCTTCGCGACGATCTTGTCGAGCGCTTTCGCGATCGCGCCGCCGCCGACCGAAATCGACCGCGAGCCGTAGGTGCCCATGCCGAACGGGACGCGGCCCGTGTCGCCATGCACGACGTCGACGCGGCCGACGTCGATGCCAAGACGATCCGCCACGACCTGCGCGAACGTGGTCTCGTGCCCCTGGCCGTGGCTGTGCGAGCCGGTGAACACCGTTACCGAGCCGGTGGGATGCACGCGCACCTCTCCGGCCTCGAAGAGTCCCGCGCGCGCGCCGAGCGCGCCCGCGACGTTCGACGGCGCGAGGCCGCACGCTTCGATGTAGCTCGAGTACCCGATGCCGCGCAGCAGCCCGCGCGCGGCCGAGTCCGCCTTGCGCGCCGGGAAGCCGGCGACATCGGCTAGCTCGTTCGCGCCGTTCAAGCACTGCGGGTAGTCGCCAGTGTCGTACTGCAGCGCGACGGGTGTCTGGTACGGAAACTCGGTGACGAAGTTGCGCCGCCGGATCTCATCCTGCGCGAGCCCGAGCTGCCAGGCCGCACGTGTGACGAGCCGCTCGACGACGTAGGTGGCTTCCGGCCGGCCCGCGCCGCGATAGGCGTCCACGGGCGCCGTGTTCGTGAACACGGCGTCGACCTCGCAATAGATATGCGGCGTTCGATACTGACCCGCGAGCAGCGTCCCGTAGAGGATCGTCGGAATGACGGAGCCGAACGTCGAAAGGTATGCGCCCATGTTCGCGACGGTTTGGACGCGCATGGCGAGAAACTTGCCGTCCGCGTCGAGCGCGAGCTCCGCGTGAGTCAGATGATCGCGACCGTGCGCGTCGACGAGAAAAGACTCGGAGCGCTCCGCGGTCCACTTCACGGGCCGCCCGCACTTACGCGCAGCCCACGTCACGGCCACATCCTCGGGGTAGATGAACATCTTCGAGCCGAACCCGCCGCCGACGTCCGGCGCAATGACCCGCAGCTTGTGCTCGGGGATGCCCGCCACGAACGCGGAAATCAACAGACGCTCCAAATGCGGGTTCTGATTCGCGACATAGAGCGTGTAGGACTCCTCGGCGGGGTTGTACTGCGCGTTCGCCGCGCGCGGCTCGATCGCGTTCGGAATCAGGCGATTGTTCTCGAGGTCGAGCGTGACGACGTGCGCGGCGGAGGCGAATGCAGCGTCGACGGCGCGTTTGTCGCCGAGCGCCCACGTGTAGCACTTGTTCGCGGTGAGGCCCTGATCGTCGTGCACGAGCGGCGCATCGGCGTCGAGCGCGCGGCGCAACGAGACGACCGCGGGCAGCTCCTCGTAGTCGACGGCGACGCGCTCGGCGGCGTCGCGCGCCTGCGCTTGCGTTGCGGCGACGACCATCGCGACCTGGTCGCCTGCGTGGCGGACCTTGCCGCGCGCGAGAATCGGATGCGGCGGCTCCTTCATCGGCGCGCCGCTTACGTCATGAATCAGCCAGCCGCAGGGCAGGGGATTGAGCTTGTCCTTGGCAACGTCGTCGCCGGTGTAGACGGCAAGCACGCCGGGCGAGGTGCGTGCGGCTGTCGCATCGATGGACTTGATCTTCGCGTGCGCGTGCGGAGAGCGCACGAAGCACGCATAGCTCTGATTCGGCAACAGCACGTCGTCGGTGAATTGGCCGCGGCCCGTGATGAAGCGCGCATCTTCCTTGCGCTTGATCGACGCGCCGATGATCCTCGGCTGCGCGCTCATGGCCGCGCTCCTTCCGCGCGCATCGTCCGCTGCGCCTGCTCGACGGCGCGCACGATGTTCTGGTAGCCCGTGCAACGGCAATAGTTGCCTTCGAGCTGCTCCCGGATTTGTGCCTCGTCGGCCTGCGGGAGCCTCGTGCAGAGGTCGACGATCGACATGATCATTCCGGGAGTGCAGAAGCCGCATTGCAGCGCGTGACAGTCGCGGAATGCCTCCTGCACCGGATGCAACGGCCCGTCGTGCGCGGATAACCCTTCGATCGTGGTGATCGCGCGACCCTCGCACTGCACGGCGAGCACGTTGCACGATTTGATCGCTGCGCCGTCGAGCAACACGGTGCATGCCCCGCACTGGGCCGTATCGCAACCGATGTGGGTGCCGGTCAGAGCGAGATCTTCACGCAGACATTGGGACAGCAGCCGATTCGGCGCTACGTCGAGCTCGACGTGCTGGCCGTTTACGTCAATCGACAACTGCATGTTCCTTCTCCTTGTTTTTTTCGGCGGAACGCGGAGGCCGTGCGCTTCGACCAAAGGTTCGGGCACGGCTACCATGCAGCGGGCTCGATCCTCAGTCGGAGATGGTTCGGTTACCGCACATAGGCTAGCCGATCATTGAAAGGCAAGCCATTTCACCGGCCTTCGGCATGTCCGCCAGCACGCGCCCACGAGATCGCGGGTCCGCTCGCAAATTGGCGTGATCTCAATTAATGAGCGGGCGTTCGGCGGCGAATTGCCCGAGCGTCAGGCGATTCGCCAGATAACCAAGTAAAACCAAGATGTTATCCGACATATCTAGTGTAAATTATCTGACCCCTCCGCGGAAGCTTGACGCCCTCGCCCTTGGCGCTTATCCCCGGCGCACCGTCATGCACTGCGGATCAGCACAGGTCCAGTGAGGCGCCGGCGCATCCACATTTCAACTATGAGGAGATTCGGCACCCAGCATGTCCAGCCGACGATGTTGAGCGCCAGTATCGGGGACAGTCCGCCGAGGACGATCAGGAGCGGCATCTGGACACGCAGCGTGACCGCCGCGTACGTGAGCGCGTAGTTGCGGACCATCCAGCGGCGATGCGCCTGGACGTCGCGGCCGCGGATCGCAAGATAGGCTCTCGCGCCCGTGTAGAGCCACGCGAGCGCAAGCGCAATGAAAGCGATCCCGAAGGTGTTGCTCGCATAGCTGCCCGGGGAAAGGTAGAGGCCTGCGAGTCCGCTCAAACCCACGCAAGTGAGATATGCGCGCCCGAGCCAAACGTGCACGCGTGGATAGTGCCGCCGCACGGCTCCCAAGAACTGGAACGGGCCGATCAACGTGGCGATGAGCCCGCCGACCGTATGGGCGTAGCCGATCGCCGCGATCTCGAACATGCGCGCTTTCTGCCCGGCGGCGCTGAAGTCGCCGTCACTTCCGTAGTCGGCGTTGAAATCGGTGATGGCAGTGAACATCAGCGCGTTGCCGGCAGACAGCAGTGCGCCGAGCAGCAACAGTATCCAGCCGACGCGGGGCCATATGCTCGTTTCGATGCGCGGAAGGGTTATCGCGGTCGACGACATTACAGCTACCGTGGCTGAAATTCGGGCGGCCGCCGGATATTCGGGTCCCTTATATACGCGCACCGAACACTTCGCAAGCTGGCGCCAGGCCGTTCGTGGTTCCTCTTGAAGCTACGTTCTTGGCGCGTTCAGCCGCGCAGCCCGAGCTGCGTGCTCGCGAGCGCCACGCCGTCGGCGAGCGCCTTGAGCTTCGCCCAGGACCGCTGGATCCGCTGCGGCAGCGCGCAGTAGTCCGTCGCGATTGGACACGATGACGGAAACAACCTACTGAATAGTCTTGCTCGCGGCGTTCGAGTTCGCGCTTTCGTTGCCGGACGTATCGAACGCGGTCGCCGACGAAAAAGTACGTGTTCGGCACGAGATTCTCCACGAGGTAGGTCGTGATCCCAGGGTTGTTGATCGTGACCGCGTTCGGGTAGTTACCCTGAGAGGTGCCCCATCGTATTTTGAACCCGGCGAGATCGGTCAGCGGCGAGCCGTCGGTGTTCTGCGTCGGCGGCGTCCAGCTCAACGTCGCCGAGCCAGTCGCGATTGCCTGTACCGCGATGTTGAAAGCCGGTAGCGAGGTGCTCGCGGCTCCGTCTTTCACGCTGATCACGATGCCCGTCGTCGTACCGAGGTGCGTCGCACCCGGCGTGCCCTGCAAACGGCCGTTCGCCGTGTCGAACGTCGCCCACGCCGGCTTGTTGACGATCGAGAAGGTCAGCGACGTCGCCGTTTGCGTCGCTCGCGGTCGGTTGGAACGAATAGAGCGTTCCTTGGATGACCGACGTCGCGGGCGTGCCCGTGATCGTCGGCGCCGAATTCGGCGGCGGGGAAGTGGGCGGCGGCGGGGAAGTGGGGCGGCGGCGTGCTCGCCGCGGCGTTGACCGCGATCGAAAACGCCGGGAGTTGGACTGACGCTTTGCCGTCGTTTACGCCGATCACGATGTTGCTGGTCGTGCCGACGTTGGCCGCAGCGGGAGTGCCCTCCAAGCGCCCGGTCGTGGTGTTGAACGTCGCCCAAGCAGGGCGGTTCGTGATGCTAAAGGTCAGCGAATCGCCATTCGGGTCGCTCGCCGTCGGTTGAAATGCGTACTGGCTACCGACGGTTACGGTCGTGGCCGGTGAACCGGAAATCGTTGGCAGCGCGTTCGTGACCGTGCCGCCGGTCGTGCCGCCGGTCGCGCCGCCGGCCGCGCCCCCGAGAGCGTTGACGGCGTCTATGTCCCTCGTAGCGCCCGTGATGATCTGCGTGAGCGCCGGCGCGAGTGTCGCCGACGCGTCGCTGGGCAGCGCCTGAGCTACGGCCGGGGCCAGCATGCCCGGAGTCAACGAGCCCAACCGCTGGTCGAGCGTGGTCAATGCCGCCGACGGCATGATCGCATTCGCAGCCGCCGTGCCGGTCCGCGCCGCCGATATCATGCCCGCCGTGATCGGCAGTGCTGCGGTAGGCGCGGTCGTGCGGCGCGTGGCGAGCTGATTGATCGCGTTGTCCAAGGCCGTGGTCACGGGTTGGCCGCCGACCCGCAGCGTATTCGTCATCGATTCTACGAGCACTTGCGCGCTGCGCCAGCGTCGTCGGCCGCGGAGGCGTGTGCGATCGGTCTTGGCAGCGCCGCGGCCATCCAGCTTGCCGTCGGTCAGATCCGCGCCGAGCACTTCGATGACATCGTCGATCGAAGCGGTTCGGCCCGCCGAACGCCTGGTTGAGCCGACCCGGCGAAAAACCTCGGCGAGCGTTTCCGAGCTCTTGACCATCTCGGCCAGGTTCGAATCGTTGATTGCCGTCGTTCATGGTGCCGCCCGCTCACCGCGAGCGTAGTCAGGCCGCTGTTGAACTCTTCGAACGACAGTGTCGAGGGCCATGCGGATGTTGCTCGCCGAGGCACCGCCAGTCATTTGGTCGCGCCGTCGCGACGCGCCAATGTCGTGAAGGGGTTCGAGATTCGCGATTGACTCGGCTGCGCGGCTCGGTCCCCGCGCTCCGCAAGCGTGAAATCGGGCGTGAGGTTGGTGACCAGATCCGTGCCACCGGTTGCGTCTATGAACAACGGGTAGTTCTTACCCTTGGTCTTGAGCGCGATGTTGTATCCGGCCAATTGACTGCCGATCGCGTTTTGCAGCACGTCGCCCGTCTTGTTGCGAACCTTAAGCTGCGCATTCGCAACCGGTCCGTCGCCGACGCTGCCGCTGAATTCGACATCGATATCGGCTTCACCGTCCGCGGCCGGTTCATCGCCGTCGGAGCCTCTTCGCCGCAGCCTTGCAGCGCAAGGCCCCAGAAGATCAAAGCAAGAATTTTTGCTGAGTGAAATTCTGACGTCCATCCGTGGCTCCTCGGTGCGAGCGATCTGGGCGGGATCGCGAAGAGCCGACGATGCGAAGGACGTCAGAGAAACGTCGTGAAGTACCGCGCTTTATACTGGCAACCCCGCTGTCTTGTTGCCAAGACCGGAAGCTTTGCGTCCCGACCTCACGATCGGTTTGCCTTTTTCAGTGGTAACTATGCTATCGGTAGGCGTGTTCGATGCCTTTCTATCGAACTATGGGTTGAACGGTAGCAGCGGTTGCACTGGCCGTCCACATGTCGCCACTCTGCGACCGCCGACTGACCTCTGCCTAGTACGAAGGTGACGTCGCAGAGTCGCGCAAGGAAAAAAATTTGCGAGCGCAAACGAGGTCGACGCGCATCGATCAACGAGCGCGAGTGTTTTGTCAAAATTGAGTTGAACGGGGACTGCGTTTTGGCGGACACTGGCGCTGCTGAAAAGAGCAAACCCACCGAAAGGTGGGGGCGCAAAGCTTCCGGTCTAAAGGTCCGTGACCTATGACAGCGGGGTTGCCAGTAGCGTATGAGCACGGGGTTTCCTTTTTTTTCGCCGTTCCTGCTGCGTCGCTTAGATTCGCTTCACCTGCCGTTTCTCGCCTCTTGGACCGGATTTTCCGGCGGCGCCGATGGGCGTCGTCTTCCAACTCCATGGAGGGATCCAAGATGCATAAGTTACTGACATTGCTAGCGTTTAGTGCGCTTGCGACTAGCGGCGCGCTTGCGCAAAGCGGCAACAATGGTGCCAAGGTAGGCAAGAATGGCTTTCTGCTGAACGTCAACGCGTACGAGCGATGCCCCAGCGGCGACTTCCTCGACTCGAATCGCCACATGATCGCCGTGCAAGCTGACTACACCGGCAACGCGACGGACAAGACCGTCAAGCTCAACAAGATCTTCTTGAAGCCCGGCGACGACTTCTGGGTTGAAGATGGCAACGCGTGCCGAAGACGGCGCGAATTTCTATCTGCCGATCACGGGCGAAAACTGCTCGAATTGTGGCGCCGAGACGCTGCAGGACCCGACCTTCACCGAATACGAGGTGAAAGCCCGCGTTCTCGGCAAGCCGGGCGGCAAAGTGACAATTACGAGCTGTATGGAAGTGTCCACCATCGATCCAGTTACGGGAGAGGAGACGTTCGAGTCTCTGTGCTCCGTCGGCACCGAAAATATCTGGGTAGGCACGCGCACGACCGGCGGCGGTAAGACGCAGAACCGTTGGGAGAACGTGAGCGCGCAACTGCTGACCGTGTGCATCGACACTGCCATTGACGTTGACCTTGAGTGCGACGACCGAGTCGGGCTCTTCGACGCCGCCGGCGAAGATTACTGGTGGAACTGGGATACTCAGGGTCGCCCTCACGTTCAACTCGTGTTCTTCCCTGTGCAGGCGGCGCAATAGGACTCTGCGACTGCGTAGGCTGGCGTGAGTCCCGTTCTCGATTGGCCGCTCTTGATTTGAGCAGCGAGCGGCGACCGAACGGGGCTCAACGCCACATCTGCAGACGCGCGCCGCCGAAGAAACCCTCGACGCTGTCGAGGTCGATGATCAGCGGAACGCCTTTGCGCTCCTTATCGAGGTTCCGTTCGCCTTCGGGCGCCTGCTCGTAGACGCGGCGGCGCACATCGGCGCTCTCGTCGATGTGCGCGCGGCCGCGAAATACCATGAAACCGCGAGCGGTCGGATCGAAATTGCCGTACATCAAGGCAACGGACGGATTGCTCCTGGTTGCCGTCAAGATTCGACCCTGCGGATTACGTACCCAAATCGCCAGTTGTGTGTCGCTATACGCCTGTGTGCTGCCACGATAGGAAAGGTGCGGGGCGCCGCTCTCGTCGACGTAGGCGACGACGATCGCTCTGCCTATCTCCAGAGCCGTGTTGATCGCGTGCTTCATCTCCGCCGACAGCTTGAGCTCGGTAAGAGTGGGTAGCGTGCTCATTGGGATTACCTCTTTTCTACGTCAACTGCGCGCGTGGCGCGCAAGCCCCATCTGGTCCATGATGCGGCTCGCGATCTCCTCGATGCTGCATTCCGTGACGTCGAGGTGCGGCACGCCGAGCTTATCGAACAAGCCCTGCGCCGCGCGAAGCTCATACTGCACTTGCTGCGCCGAAGCATAGCGGCTGCCCGGCCGGCGCTCGCTGCGAATCTGTTGCAGGCGCTCGGGCTTGAGTATGAGCCCATAGAGTTTCTCTCTGTGCGGCAACAATGCACGCGGCAGAGCACCGGCCTCGAGCTCCTCGTCCGTCAGAGGGCAGTTGGCGGCAAATACACCGTATTGCAACGCCAGGTAGAGGCACGTGGGCGTCTTGCCCGAGCGCGACACGCCAATCAGCACGACGTTCGCCGATCGGTAATCGCGCGCGCCGGCGCCGTCGTCGTTCGCTAACGCGTAGTTGGTCGCGTCGATGCGCGCGGCATAGGTCGGATCCGTTTTGGCGCCGTGCATCGCGGGAACGCCCGCGACGCCGGCCGCGCGCCCCGAGCTCGGCTTCGAGCTGCCCAACGAATGTGGAGAAGAGGTCGAGCACGAGAGCGTTCGCCTGTTTGATGATCGCGCGCGTTTCTTTGTCCACGACGGTGCAGAACACGATGGGCTTTGCGTTCTGCTCCGCGCCGAGCGCGTTGATTCGTGCTACGACGCCGCTTGCCTGTCCGGGGTTCAGCACGAACGGCATGGTGACTGTGCGAAACGCCATGCCGCCGAACAGCGACAACAGGCTATGGCCGAGGGTCTCGGTCGTCACGCCGGTACGATCCGAGACGAAGCAAACCGTTCGCGCGCCGTCCACCGCGTGTTGCCTCACTCACTCTTGCTCGGGCGAGCCCAGGGCCAACCAGGTCTCGAGCACGGTGTCGGGGTTCAGCGAGAGGCTGTCGATACCCTGCTCGACGAGCCAGCGCGCGAAATCGGGGTGGTCCGACGGACCTTGGCCGCAGATCCCGATGTATTTGCCCTGCCTGCCGGCAGGCCGCGATCGCGAGCGACAGCAAGGCCTTGACGGCATCGTCGCGCTCGTCGAACGAGCCCGCGACGATCGCGGAGTCGCGGTCGATGCCGAGCGTGAGCTGCGTCATGTCGTTGGAACCGATGGACATCCCGTCGAAGTACTGCAGATAACGGTCGGCGAGCAGGGCATTGGTCGGCAACTCGCACATCATGATCACGCGCAAGCCGTCGACGCCGCGGCGTAAGCCGTTGGCCGCGAGCAGGTTCGTGACCTCTTCGGCCTCCGTGAGCGTGCGAATGAACGGGACCATGATCTGCACGTTGTTGAGTCCCATCTCCTCGCGTACGTATCGCAACGCGCGGCACTCGAGCTCGAAGCACGGACGAAACGACGGATCGATGTAGCGCGAAGCTCCGCGAAACCCGAGCATCGGGTTCTCCTCGTGCGGCTCGTACAGGCGACCGCCGATGAGATTCGCGTACTCGTTCGACTTGAAGTCGGAAAGACGCACGATCACGGGTTGGGGCGCGAATGCCGCGGCGATCTGGCTGATGCCTTCGCTGAGTTTCGTGACGTAGAAGGTGACCGGATCGGCGTAGCCGGCCATCTGCTCGCGGATCGCGCGGCGCACGTCGGCGTCGAGACGTTCGAAGTCGAGCAATGCCCTCGGGTGAACGCCGATCATTCGATTGATGATGAACTCGAGCCGCGCGAGCCCGACGCCGTGATTCGGGATGCCGGCGAAGCCGAACGCGCGATCCGGGTTGCCGACGTTCATCATGATCTGCACGGGCGCCGGCGGCAGCGTATCGAGCTCGATCGCCGCGTTCCTCGAACTTGAGTGCGCCTTCGTAGACGTAGCCGGTATCGCCTTCGGCGCAGGACACCGTGATCTCTTGTCCCTCGCTGACGTTGTCCAGGCTGTCGCCGCAACCGACGACGGCCGGCACGCCGAGCTCGCGAGCGATGATCGCCGCGTGGCAGGTGCGACCGCCGCGGCGCGTGACGATAGCCGCGGCCCGCTTCATCACCGGTTCCCAATCCGGGTCGGTCATGTCGGCGATCAGCACGTCGCCGCTCTGCACACGCGCCATCTCCTGCGGGCGGGCCACCAGACGCGCGCGACCCGCCGCGATCTTCTGGCCGATGCTGCGCCCTTCGGCCAGCACGCGCGAGCGCGTTTTCAGCGAGAAACGCTGCAGGCTGCGCCGGCTTTTGCTCTGAACGGTTTCCGGGCCGCGCCTGCACGATCAACAACTGCCCGGTGGTGCCGTCCTTGGCCCATTCGATGTCCATGGGGCAGCCGTAGTGCCGCTCTATCGTCACCGCCTGGCGCGCGAGCTCTTCGATCTCGTGATCGGCGAGCGAGAAGGTCTGCCGCGCTTGGGTGGGTACGTCCACGGTCACGACGCGTTCGGCGGCGCCGCCGTCGGCATACACCATCTTGATCGCTTTGCTGCCGAGGTTGCGCCGCACGATCGCGCGTCGCCCCGCTGCGAGGCCGGGCTTGTAAACGTAAAACTCGTCGGGGTTGACGGCGCCCTGCACGACGGTCTCGCCGAGGCCATATGAGCTCGTGATGAACACGACGTCGCGAAATCCCGAGTCGGTGTCGAGCGTGAACATGACCCCGCTCGCGCCGAGGTCGCTGCGCACCATTTGCTGCACGCCCACGGACAGCCCGACCAGCGAGTGCTCGAAGCCCTGGTGTACTCGGTACGCGATGGCGCGATCGTTGAACAGCGATGCGAACACCTCGTGTAGCGCCGCGAGGAGTTCGCGCTCACCGCTAACGTTGAGGAACGTGGCCTGTTGGCCGGCGAACGAGGCGTCCGGGAGATCCTCGGCCGTTGCGGACGACCGTACCGCTACCGAAATGCCCCGGCCGGCGTCGAGTGCATGCCAGGCCGCGACCACTTCCTCGCGCAAGCGAGCAGGCAGCGGCGTGGCCAGGATCGCTTGCCGGATCTCGGCGCCCGCGCTCGCCAGGGCGGACAAATCGGCCACATCGAGAGCACGCAGTACTTGCTCGATACGCCGGTCGAGCCCGTCTTGGCCCAAGAAATCCCGGTACGCGTGTACGGTGGTCGCATAGCCGTCCGGGACCGTGACGCCAAGCCCCGCGAGCGAACGCAACATCTCACCGAGCGACGAGTTCTTGCCGCCAACGAGCTCTACGTCGGCGCGGCCGAGTTCCCTGAGCGGCACTATGTAGGCATGCATCCGCTTTGTGGCCTTTGCGCGCGGGTCGCGGAAACGCGTTTCTATGTTACTCCGAACGGCGCTGGTCCCGTGCCGCGTCGGTAGCAGCTAATCCGCGGCGAAAGCGAGCAGCACGTTGCCCGGCATGAAGCCGATCGATGAGTAGCCCGAGCTGACGAACAACGTCCCGCCGACGACGGTAGCGCCGGGGCCGTTAAACGAGCCGCCGTGGGCGGGTACGCCATTGATGGTGTCGAACTCGCGAACTGTGTCGAAGTCCCAGATGACTTCACCGGTGGCCGAGTCATAAGCGCGCAAGTGACCGTCCAGGCTTCCCGAGAACACGACACCGGGGATCGCCGTTACCGCGGCGGGTTGACCGCTGCTGCAGGCGTTTCGGTTGACACACGAATCCTGCGCCGCGGCCGCTTCCCACAGAACGGCGCCGTCGTCGACATCGATGGCGGAGATCCCGCCGGCGTCACCGGGCTCTTTCTCGAACGCTTCCGAGACAGAAACATAAGCGGCGCCGCCGGCGGTAGCGAAACCCCACTCGATGCCGCCGAGCACGCCGCCGTCACCCACGCGACGTTCCCAAATCAACTTGCCGTCGTCGGGATCGAGACCATACAGCACGCCGGACTTCTGTCCGGCGAGCAGGATCGGCCTGCCATCAGTCCGCGTGGTGAGTACTGCGGAGCTGCCGTAGTCGTGGTCCGGCCCTTCCGACTCGGGGCAATTGAGCGACTCGCCTTTCGCGGCGAGACACGAGACATTCCACGCGTCGCCGGGCAGCGTTTGTTGGGACCAGAGCACGCGCCCGGTATCGAGCGCAAGCGCCATGATCGCGTCGCTCGTAGCCACCGGCGGATTCGAGTAGTTGTCGCCCGTGGCGACGTAAATGCGGTTGCGTGCGGGGTCGAGCGTCGGTGCAGACCAAATCGCGGCGCCGGACGGCCCCCACATCGGCGTGCCGACGCCGTTGCGCCCCGTCGGCTCCGGTCCGCGCGCGATCGTGCGCGTGCGCCAAATCTCCCGGCCGCTCTGCGCATCCAGCGCGACGAGGCTGCCAATGAACGTGCAGCATTCGTAGGTCGGCACGACGGCGCTGCCTTCCTCGAGCGAGGATACGGGAACGTACAGGCGTCCCTCGTGAAACACCGAGCCGCCTGTAATCATCGCGTCGACGTGCTCGTCGACAGTCGTCGTCCAGCGCACGGCGCCTGACAGTGCGTCGAGCGCATAGACGCGCGCGTGCGCGTCGCCGAAATACACGGTGCCGCTTCCGTTTTCCTCGACAACCGTGGGTGTCGATCGAACGCCGCCGTTCGCCTGAAACGTCCAGGCTATGCACCCGCTCTCGGCATCCAGCGAATAGACCATACCGTTGCGGGTTCCGAAGAATGCCCGCTGGCCGACGACGGTCACTTGCGTGCCGGATGCGGCAACGCCGGGAACGCCGAATGCCCATTTGAGTTTCAGCCGCGGCACGTCGGACCTCGTGAGCCCGGCTGCCTCGGCCGCTTGAAAACGCGCGTTGCCGAGCCCGGCGCCCCAGCCATTCCATGAGTGGCCCGCCAGCGGGTTGGTGATGTTCCGGCTCTGTGCGCAGTAGGCGCTCTCCGGAATCACCTCGAGCGGCGCCTTGTAGGAACCCGTCGGGCGACCCGACAAGAATTCCGCAACGGCACGACGCTCGGCGTGGCTCAAGTGTGCCCCTTCGCTACGCATCGCGAACGAGGAGAGCGCAGTCTCGATCATTTCCGGCGTGTAATCGCGGAGCGCGGCGCGCGTCGGCATCTGCGGAAGCGCCGTTTCATGGCAACGCGCGCAGCTCTCGGCGTAGATTGCCTCGCCGTTGAGCGGCTGCTGCGTGGCAGCCGGACCACTGGCGCGCGCCTGCCAAAACGAGGAAGAGGGAAAACGCCGTCGGCTTCATGTTGTTGTTCATTGCGTGCTGCCCCGCGCAAAAGCTGCAAATCACGAGCCGCGATTATAGGCGCGATCACCGGCGCGGCGCCGCAGTGCGTGGATGCGAGGAAGGGGCGTTCATCCGGTCAGTCGCTCGCTGACCTCCCAGAGGCGTGCGGCTGCCGACGCGTCGCTCGCGGCGCTCGTGGGCGCTACTTCCCGGCATTTGTCGAAATACTTGCCGGTGACGCCTGCAACATCCGGGGACGATGCGAGGTATACCGAGGTCGCCGCGCCGTCTGAGGGAGACAGCAGGAACCATCGGCCGAGCAGGCCGATGATCTTACCGACCACTCCGCCGGCGTTGAAAATGTTCGTCGCGACGACGCCCGGATGAAGGCAGTTTGCGGTGATGCCCGTTCCGGCGAGGCGGCGCGAGAGCTCCGACGTAAACAGAATGTTTGCGAGCTTCGACGCGCCGTAGGCGCGAAAGCCGCTGTACCGCGTGCGCTCGAGCTGCAAATCGTCGAAGTCGATCGTCCCACGCCTGTGGGCCTGGGAAGCCACGGTCACGATGCGTGCCGAATCACTCCTCTCGAGCGTGTCGAGCACTAGGTTGGTCAGCAGGAACGGCGCGAGATGATTGACCCCGAATTGCCACTCGAAGCCATCCGCCGTGGTCTTGCGAGCCCTCGCCATCGTGCCGGCGTTGTTCACGAGCACGTCGATTCGCCCCTGCGCTGCAAGCTCGCCCGCCATCCGCCGTACGTCCGCGAGCGAGCTGAAGTCGGCGAGCACACCGGTCACCTGCGCGTTTGACGTGGCCTGCGTGATCGAGCTGCGCACGGCTTCGACAGCCGCGGCATTGCGCCCGTGCACGACCACCGTCGCACCCATCGCGGCGAGTGCGTGTGCCGTTGCGCGGCCGATGCCGTTGGTCGCGCCAGTGACTACGCAACGGCGTCCGGTCAAATCGACCATACAGAGTCGTAGCTCTCAGCCGTAGACGGCGAACGCGCGCGCTTCGATGCTGACTCGCGCGGGGCCGTTCGGTGGACAGCTCGAATCGTCGAACGCGCTGTGCGGCACTCCTGCCTTCCAAACGGGCTCGTTGCCGTAGCCTCGGAACACGAGCACCTCGTCGGGCTGCATATCGCGATAGTAGAGCCAGCGATGGGCCGGATTGTGGCGAAGGAGATACGCCTCGAGCTCCCACCACGTCGACGGGTCGCCGTCGTCGTACACGCCGTCGGCCGGCACGAGGTCGTCGCGCGCAACGGTGCGTGAGTCGCAGACCGCGAGCGGCACGTCCTGCGGAGGGGGCGCGATGACGCGCCAGATGTTATAGCCGACGAGCCGCTGGCCGGGCGCAAGTGGCACCGCCTTGGTTCCGAACACGTCATCGACCAAGCCCGGTGAGGTATTCGGCGTGAAGTCGACGTGCGGAAAGCGCGCGGGCTGCGTGTTCATGCCGGTTCCGAAATAGGGCGAGCGCTCGGTGTAGCGCACGAGGCCGCCGCCACCGAGCACGACCACTCGCACGGCGTTGGTCAATTCGACAAATAGCCTCTCGATCTCTGGCAGATACACCTTGCGGACTTCGTCCGGATCGCGGAAGTCGCGTACTGCGGTCTTGTGACTAGCGAGCACGATGCCTTCCCGCGCGAGCGTCGGCTGCTCGCGCAACGAGCGCGCATTGTGGATCGTCACCGTGCGTGGGTCGTAACGGAGATTGTCGCGGCCGTGATCCTGAGCGTGAAATTTCGGCCGTTGGTCCATCGGGCCGAGGTAGTTGATCGTAGCTTCGACAGCGTCGTCCGCGAGCGGCTTTTCGGATACGGGTTGCGACGTGAGCGTGCTGGCCATGTCAATCTCCTGCTTCTTCATCCCATACAGCTGTCGAGGCGCACGGCGATGAGCGTCGAATCACGTTGTCTCCGTTCACCGTCGAGAAGCGGCGCGGCGAATAGCCCGCTTCGTCGTCGCCCGAGCGGCCTTGAGCTTCGTCGCTACCTTCGTGAGCCGCCGCACCTTCGGGTGAAATGAATGCGCCTCCGCTTTGGCCGTGAGCTCGGTCAGCAATCGGCTCAAGCGGCCAAGCTCGCGCTCATCGAAGTCTTCATACAACTCGCTCTCGAGCCGAATCGCGATCTCCGCCGCTTTGGCGAATAGCCGTTCGCCCACTGCAGTCAGCTCGATGCGCAGGATGCGATTGTTGCCGGCGTCCGGCCGCCGCGTAATGGCGCCGCTCTTCTCGAGCGGTGCGATCAGCTCGGTCATCGATTGCGGCAGCACCCCCATCGCTCGGGCGAGCTCGGCGGAGGAAGTCGCCTCGCCGGTTTTTGCGAGGAACAGAATGAAGAACTGATTCGGCGTCAGATTCACCTCACCGAGCGCCACCTCGACGCAGCCGCGGACCGCGAGCTCGGCTCGCTTCAGGAGATAGGTCGTGCTTGGCGGTAATTCCGTCATTGTGCTCCCTTGCCAGCAATTCGGTTCCCTTATATAAGGGGACCGAAGATAACAAACGCGAGCTTCAGGCGCACCTGCGCAAAGCGGGATGGGGCGGCCCGGGCAACGAGCGATCCGAGCCGGCGGGAGGCAATCTGAGCGTCGTCGATCAACCGCAGTCACAAGCGCTGAGCTCACCCGGTCTATTCGGTTGGATGAGGGACGGCACGCCCGCTGCGCGGCGCGCGCTTTTGGCGGCGTCGCTCGGTTGGGCGCTCGACGCGTTCGACGTCATGTTGTACGCGCTCGTGCTGAGCGCGCTCCTCGCGGATCTGTCGATTACCACCGCAACCGCGGGCCTGCTCGGATCATTGACGCTGATCGCGTCAGGTCTCGGCGGCGTGCTCTTCGGCGCGCTCGCCGATCGCATCGGCCGGCGCCCGGCGATGATCGGCAGCATCCTCGTGTACTCCGTATTCACGGCGGCGTGCGGACTTTCCCAGAACATCTGGCAGCTCGGCGTATTCCGTTTCCTGCTCGGGTTGGGCATGGGCGGCGAATGGACGAGCGGCGCCGCGATGGTTTCGGAGACGTGGCCCGACCGGCATCGGGGCAAAGCGGTTGCAATCATGCAGAGCTCCTGGGCCGTCGGGTATGCGGTGGCGGCGCTCGTCGTGGCCTTCGTGCTGCCGACCTTCGGCTGGCGCGCCGTTTTCTTTGTTGGATTGTTGCCGGCGCTGCTGACGCTCTGGATTCGGCGCGGCATACAGGAGTCGGAGGTCTGGCTGGCGTCGAAGAAGGCGGGTCGAGACGCTAAGGCGGCGACGATCCGCGACGTGTTTCGCGGGCGCTTTGCGGGCACGACCGCGCTCTTGACGATACTGAGCACGTCGACGATTTTCGCGTACTGGGGCCTCAATCTCTGGGTGCCCGCATTCCTCTCGCTCCCGCCCGAACGCGGCGGGCTCGGGCTCAGCACGACGTTGACCACTGTTCTCGTGATCACGATGCAGGTTGGTACGTTCCTCGGGTACGTGTCTTTTGGCTACGTCGCCGATGCGATCGGACGGCGCAAGACGTTCGTGTCCTACATCCTGTTGGCGGCGGCGTTGACGCTCGTCTACAGCGCGATCGAAAACCCGTGGCTGCTGCTCGGCATCGGACCGCTCGTCGCGTTTTTCGGGACCGGATTCTTCTCCGGGTTCGCAGCGGTGACGGCGGAAATATATCCGACGTCCGTTCGCGCCATCGCCCAGGGATTCACGTTCAACATCGGCCGCTTCGGCAGCGCCGCCGCGCCTTTCATCGTCGGTTCGATGGCGCAGACGCACGGATTCGGCGTCGCGTTCGCCATGCTCGCGGGAGCGCTGTTAGTCGGAGCCGCCACTTGGATCTGGTTGCCCGAAACTCGAGGGCGGAGCGTTGTGACGTAACGGCGATGAAGCTGGCTTCCCTTAAAGTAGGCCGTGATGGCCGCCTGATCGTCGTATCGCGCGATCTTTCGCGTTACGCCGACGCTACGGCGGTCGCGCCTACGCTGCTCGCCGCGATCGATGACTGGAGTGAGCGTGCGCCGCGACTGCAGGAAATCGCGAATGCTCTGGAAGCCGGCCGCGTGCGCCACTCGCCGTTCGATCCGCACCAGTGCGCCGCGCCGCTGCCACGCTCGTTCGGTTGGGCGGACGGCTCGGCCTACGTAAACCACGTCGCGCTGCTACGCAAGGCGCGCGGCGCGGAGTTGCCGGCCTCGTTCTGGACAGACCCGTTGATGTACCGCGGAGGCTCCGACGGATTTCTAGGGCCCTGCGATCCGATTCCGATCGGCGACGCGGCATGGGGCGTGGATCTCGAAGCGGAGGTTGCCGTGATCATCGGTGACGTGAAGCAAGGGGCGACTGCTACGGAAGCCGCCGACGCGATTAGGCTCGTCATGCTCGTGAACGACGTGAGCCTGCGCAACCTGATTCCCGCCGAGCTCGCGAAGGGCTTTGGCTTTCTGCAAGGGAAAGCAATGACTGCGTTCTCGCCGGTGGCCGTGACTCCCGAAGAGCTCGGCTCGGCGTGGGATGGAGCGAAGGTGTCACTGCCTCTGCTCAGCGAAGTGAACGGGAAGCCGTTCGGACGTCCAAACGCGGGCGTCGATTGCGCTTTCGACTTCGCGACGCTAATCGCGCACGCGGTGAAGACTCGACCGTTCGCGGCCGGCGGTATCGTGGGCTCGGGCACGGTATCGAACCGGGATGCGGATGGTAGTCCGGGCAAGCCGGTGGAAGAGGGCGGCGTCGGCTATTCGTGTATCGCGGAGCTCCGCGCAGTCGAGACGATACGGCATGGCGCTCCGCGGACGCCGTTCCTGACTTTCGGCGACCGCGTGCGGATCCAGATGCAGGACGTGGACGGAGCCTCGATCTTCGGCGCGATCGACCAGACGGTGGTGCGCGCGTAGTACCCTAGTCGAGGAATCCGACGAGTAATTGACAGTCCGAAGCACTCGAAGATGATTTACCCCGTCTGGCTCCCCGTCGCCGCTGTCGCACTCGCTTTCTTGCCGGGGGCGTTGGCGGCGCAGCCTGCGGCGTCGGACCTCGAGCGGCGCGTGCGCGAGGTGCATGCCGCGGCCCGGCCGCTCGACGCCCATGTCGATGTGCTCGTTCCGACGACGCCCGAGATCTATCGCACCGACGACGGGGTATCGCAGGTCACGGTCGAAAAGCTCGTGGCGGGGGGGCTGGCCACGGTCACTCTTGCCCTTCAATCGCCCACGGGCCCTGCGACAGCCGAAGGTATCGCCGCAGCCCGGGCCGAGGTGGATGCAAAGCTCGCCCGGATTCGCGCGATCGCCGCCACCAATCGCGACCGCTTGGCCCTGGCGCTTGGATCCGCCGACATCGAGCGCATTCACGCGGAAGGCAAGATCGCAGTGCTCATCGGCTTTCAAAACGCTTATGCGCTCGGCAGCGATCTCTCGCTAATGGATCACTACGTCGCGGAAGGCGTGCGCGTGTTCGCGTTCAATCATGCCGGTAACAATGCATTCTCGGACTCGTCGCGGCCTGCGATCGCGGGCGACGAGCCGCACGGCGGCCTCTCGGCGCTCGGACGGTCGGCCGTGCGGAAGCTCAACGATCTTGGCGTCGTCATCGACGTCTCGCAGCTCACGACGAAGGGCGTCATGCAAACGTTGGAGCTGTCGCGCGCCCCCGTGATCGCGAGCCACTCGGCCGTGCGCGCGCTTGTGGACGAAACGCGCAATCTGCTCGACGAGGAGATGGACGCGATCGCGGCGAAGGGCGGCGTCGTGCACGTGCCGCCGTTCAATACGTATCTTGCGCCACGGCCTCCGGAGTTCGTGGCGAGGCTGGCGCGGATTCGCGCCGAATTCGGATTGCCGGAGACATTTCGCGGCGTCCTCGACGACGCGCAACAGCTGCAAGGCGACGCGCGCGGCGAATACACTCGCGCCGCGCTGGAATCGGTGCCGCGCGCTAGCATCGAGGATTACCTCGATCACATTGACTACGTTGTGAAGCGCATCGGCGTCGAGCACGTGGGTATCGGCACGGACTTCGATCACGGCGCCGGCATCGTCGGCTTCAAGGATGCGAGCGAGGCGCCGAATCTCACGCGCGGCTTGCTCGAGCGCGGCTACTCCGCCGAAGACATCGCCAAGATTTGGAGCGGCAACTTCGTGCGGGTGCTGAAGGCCGCGGAAGCTGCGGCCCGACCCTGAGACTGCTACGAACGCGCATGGTCTTTGAAGCGCTGGCAAATCGGATCCATCGCCGACGTTACCGTCGCACGTATCGCGAAACACTGAAGAGGTGGATAAACGACGGAGGCGATAATCGCTTTCGCTTCGACTACGAGTTGGACGAGCATTCGGTGGTTCTCGATTTGGGCGGCTACGAAGGCCAATGGGCGAATGATATTTACTCGAGATACCGTTGCCGGATTCTCGTGTTCGAGCCGGTTGGCAGCTTCGCTCGCAACATCACGGAGCGATTCCGGCGGAATCCCGATATCAGCGTGTTTCAATGCGGCTTGGGAGCGACGTCGAGGATGGAGACGATCTACGTTCACGGTGCCGGCAGCTCCACGCTTAGAAAGAGATCCAACGCGGAGCGCATCGAGATCGTCGCCGTCGACAAGTGGTTCGAGGAACACGGAGTCGGCACCGTCGATCTCATGAAGATCAATATCGAGGGAGGCGAATACGAGTTGCTCGAACGCATGCTTGACGCCGGTTTGATCGGATCGATCAAGGACGTGCAGGTGCAGTTCCACAATTTCACGACTGACGCGAGCGCCCGCATGGAGGACATCCAGCGCCGGCTGCTGGCGACCCATGAGCCCACCTACCAGTACAGATTCATCTGGGAGAACTGGCGGAGGAAAAGCGGCGTTGGGACGAACGAACGCGGAATCGTGCCTCGATAGCCCGCATTTTTGTCCGAGTCATTCGAAGCCGGACGGGAGGTCGTGCTCTGCTCTGATGCTGTCGTATGTCTGCTCGATCGCGCGTGCGATGACTTCGTTGCCGTAGGGAGAGGCGTGTCCTCCGTACGGCCGGATGTTGAACCGCTCCCGATCGAATTCGTGGTCCATTAGATCTATGACATAGAGATCGGCGTGTCGGCTCTTGATTTCGTCGGCGAATCGCTCATACCACGCTTCGCCGCGCCGCAACGTTTCGCCTCGCGGAATGAGCAGAACGATCGGGACGGAATGCGCGTCCGTTGCGAGACTCACGAACTTGTCGACGAGATAGTGCATGACGGCGCTACCCTCTGCGGTGTCCCAAAGATTGACCTCGTCTTCGTAGCTTGGCGCATCCGACCAATCGCGCAATTTTCTGTCGGCGATGACCGCTATCGCGCGAGCAGCTTGAAAGGTGTACGGAAACTCGATGTCGATCTTGCCCGACTCTCGAACCCATAAGTCTTGGCTTGCAAGTCGATGTGCGAGCGCACGTAGCTCTTCAAGCGACGAGTCTCTTGATTGGTTAGGGTTCGGGATCATCTCTACGCGCCCGCTAGCGTCGGCTCGGAAGGACGGCTTGAAGCCCAACTTGACGCCGCTGTTTTCCTCGTAGAACGGCCGAAACGTGTTCACCACCCTGTTGATGTTCTCGTCCAGAATCCCGAGGATCAGGATCGGCGCCGATATTCCCTGCGAAAGGTGCTTCTCGAGCTTGAGCACCGCTTGATCGGTGCCGTAGGCACCGACTCCGAAATTCTTCACCTCATAGCCAATGCGCGATTCAAGGAAGTACTGCCACGTCTTATCGTTGTCGACTTCGTCGCACCAGGTCATGGAATCCCCGTATGTGCTGATGAGAAGCGGTTTGGTCGGCAGGTTGTCCGCTCGAGAGCCATCGGCGTCGTAGGAAGCGGAGTATGGCTGGCCCACGCTGTTTTGACCGTGATACTCCTCCAAGGGAGCATTGTCCCAACCTACGGCAGGGTCGTAGTAGCCGTCCTCGACAAACTCTCGCCGGTACTCCTCTGTTATGGAATCGAAGTGGCGGTCGACATAGCCATGAATGAAGAGATTCGGTCGGATACGATTCAAGATTGCGAGGCCCGCGAACGATGCTATTTCGAGCGTGAAAAAACCCATCGCGATCGCTACGAGAGAAAAGACGAGCGTTTTACCCTTGCTTGGCATCGATCCACCTAGCTAATCAAGCGTCTGGACCAAGACTACCGGCATCCGGTGAGGCAAGGAAGCGCGAGGGACCTAGCGACGTGACGTGGCGCACATAGAAACGGCGAAACCTCCAGCGAGCGATGCCTCGATGCGGGGCGCGTTGCCGTTCAGCGAATGCGACCGGTA
This sequence comes from uncultured Gammaproteobacteria bacterium, assembly GCA_963744305.1. GTDB lineage: Bacteria > Pseudomonadota > Gammaproteobacteria > Steroidobacterales > Rariloculaceae > FEN-1219. The sequence continues at coordinate 74,332 of CAVUTF010000009.1, read as the reverse complement.
GACTGGCCTAGTAAACCAGCCGCATCAGGGGAGTTGCCGATGAGCGTCGCTTCCATTCGCCGATCGTCCGTGCGCGTTTTGGGAGCCCTGCTGCCAGCGCTGCTCGCGCTGTCGGCGCCGACGATCGCTGCGGCCGCAGAAGGGGAGGCGGCCCTCACAGGCAGAGTGAGCTCCGCGGCAGAGGGGCCGATGGAGGGCGTCGTCGTGAGCGCCAAGCGCGTGGGCTCGACGAAGACGATCAGCGTCGTGAGCCGCGCGGATGGTGCCTTCAGCTTTCCGCGCGAGCGTCTCGAAGCCGGTCGCTACGAGCTTGCGGTTCGGGCGGTCAATTTCGTGTTGGACCAGGCCGCTGTCCGCGCCGTCGACGTTGCGGCGGATAAAGCGGCGCACCTCGATCTCGAGCTTCGCGCGTCGAACGCGCTCGAGCTCGCGCTGCAGCTCACCGATCCAGAATGGTTCGCGAGCTATCCGCTCGACGATAAGACGAAGTTCGACCTGCTGCGCGACTGCAGCCGCTGCCACACGCTGCGCCGCCCGTCGATGTCCACTTACGATGAGGAAGAGCTCGCGTGGGTGATGATGCGCATGGTCTATTCCGCCGGCAGCTCGCCGATGAGCTTTCAATTGCCGGCGTCGCGGACGCCGCACTGGGGCCGAGCGGAAGGCGGGGAGCCGAGCGCGTTGCAGCGCCGGCAAGCGCAAGCCATCGCTGCAGTGAACCTCAGCAAAGGTATGTGGAGCTACGAGCTCAAGACTCTGCCCCGGCCGACTGGGAAAGAGACCGAGGTGATTTACACGACGTGGGATCTGCCGGCGACGAGTCGGCCGCACGACACACGGATCGGGCCGGACGGCTTCATTTGGTACAACCATTTCAACGACAACGCGATCGGTCGCCTCGATCCGAAAACCGGTGAGACGAAGCAATGGCGTTGGCCCTATCGCGCGAAGGAAGGCTCTTTCGAGCCGACCGGGGCACGCACGCTGATGGGACCCGACAAGCGCGGCCGTTGGTACATCGGCAATCAGGCGCAAAGCGGCGTAGTGATTTTCGATCCGGCGACCGAGCAGTTCGAGTTCCACGACCCGCCGGGCGGCGGCGAGATGATCGACGTCTCGGGCTCCCACGTCGACGGCCAAGCGTGGCGCGCCGTGGCCGGTCCCGTAAACGGCGGAGCAGCGTACCGAATCGATCTCGAGCACGTGGGCGCACACGGAGCTCAAGGGCACCGCCACGAAGCCGCTGTACGCCTATGACATCGCGGCCGATTCGCGCAACAACCTGTACGGCTCGGCGCGCGGCAGCACCTACGTCTGGCGCGTCGACGCGAAGACGCTCGAAGTGTCGTATTACGACATTCCGCCGGAGCCGCGCGGCGTCGGCGGCCTGGGCTCCGGGATGCGGCGCGGCATCACGGACGGCAAGGATCGGCTCTGGTGGGGCGGATTCGACGGCAATTTCGTCGGCATGCTCGACCCGCGACAGCCTGCCGGCCGCGAAATGAAGCTATATCCAGTGCCTTTCCCCTGGTTCTTTCCGTACGACGCCCATCACGACAACGATGGCTACACGTGGACGGCCGGGATCTACGCCGATCGCGTTGCGCGCATGAACGTCGACACGGGCGAATGGAATTTTTATCTATTGCCGTTCGAGGCGAACATTCGTGACATCAACCTGCAGCCGGCGGCGGACGGCGGGCTGTCGGGGTTGTGGATCGGTCACACGCATCAGGCCATGATCACGCTGGTCGAGCCGCTTGCGCGCTGAACGAGGTGTAGCTTAACCGCGGCTGCGCTTCGGCTCGTCCTGGTCCTTGTCGTCGTCGTCGTCGGAATCTTTCGTGAACACGAGCTCGGGCGCGAGCATTTCCGCCGGCGGCGGCTCCGGATCGGCACGCACTTGCGCGTGCAGGTGTCCGTCCGCGGTTGCTTGCCGCTCGCGTACCCAGTTTGAATTGGCCATCAGCTCGTTGATCGTGCCGCTGTCTTCGGTCTGAGGCCGTACGCTTGCTTTCACCGACGTTTTCGTCTGCGGCGGGCGGCTAAGTCCGAGCTGTTTGTGGAACTGATCGCGCTCGGCGATGACTCGCTCCAGCTCGGCGCGCGTTTCGGTCAGCAAGCGCAGCGTTTCCTCGCCGCCGCTGCCGAGCGCGGCCACTTCTGCTTTCAACGTGGCGAGCTCGTGCTCCGCCTTCTCGCTACGCAGCCGAGCGTCTGCGAGCTGCTTCGAATAGCCTTTTTCGAGCACCTCGACCTTGAAGTGCAATCCGTCGACAGTTTCGCGCAGCGTCGCGGAGTTTTGCCGTTCTTCGGCGAGTGTGCGCTCGAGCCGCTCGATCGTTGCGTCGCGCTCGTCGGGGGCCGGCGGCGCGGCGCGCTTGCCCTTGGGCGGGGAATCTCGATTGTCGCTACGCTCGTCGCTCATGAGGGGCTGCACCTTGGTGCGTTCGGTAAAGCGTAGTCGGAACGGGTTGGCTCGGCCCTGAAATGGTTCACACGCCTACTGAGAATCGTGCAGGACGTGACCCTCAGGCACACCCAACGTACTCAGGAGTCGACCGCGTTCGGCACACGGCGCAATGTAAAACGGCTCCGTTCGGTAGCTGCTGGAACACTTCAATAATCTTCTATATCTCATTGTATTGACACTAGTCATAAACCACGAAACAGTCGTAGAAAACAGTCGTGGGCTGAGTTCCGGTCGCAGACTTCGAGCCGTCCAAGTCCATTTGCTTCCGTGAGAACTTTGCGCCTTGACCAAGTGCGCGGGACCCGCTCTACTGCAAGGCGCCGCGCGAATCGTGAAGGGGGATTGATGAGTGCAGTCGGCACGACCGTTCGGGCGAGCGTTCTTTCGTCGCTCGCCCTGGTCGCATGCGGGATGTCGGTAGCGTCGGCTCAGCTCAAGCCGCCGGAAGTTTCGGGTCTGCGCGGGGCGCCATTCAAGTCGCAGAATCCGCCGCCGGATCTGCTCAGTTACGGCCAAGGGCCGGAATGGGACGCGAAGCCTCCGCCGGGCGTGCAGCCGTTACCGATCGATCTCTTTACGAGCAAGGATTTCTACAAGGATCGCGAGCACTGGTCCGATCCCCGCTATTGGCGCTGCAATAGCCCGAGGCAGATCGCCGACATGCGCAGCGGCGGCGCCGGCGTGGCCACGAGCGACCCGCGCATCGGCAAGAACCCCCCCGTCACGGCGCGCTGGGGAGACTGCTCGAAGGATTGGTCTCGCGAAAACATCGTGAGCCCGTACCGGTTCAAAAGCTCGGAAGAGCACTACGCGGCGCTGCTGGCCGACGCGAAATCACGAGGCGGGCCGACGAAGCACACCTACGAAACGATGCCGAAGTGGGATGGCGTCTACGGGGAGTATCTGCCGGATGGACGGCGCGTCTGGAACTACGGGCGTGCCACACAAGTCCCGACGTTCTTATCGATCCTGGCCCCCGAGTATCAGCAGCGCATGGTGCGACAGCTTTATCACGAGGGCGTCGACGCCGCGCACGCGTGGTCAGCTTCGTATTGCTGGCCCGAGGGCTTCATGCGCCAGTGGGCCACGGGCCCAAAACCGCAGCGCATCGTCGTGACGCCCGACGTCGTGGTGCTGCTCGGCAGCGGCAGCGGCAACATCGTGCGCACGGTTCACCTCAATCGCGAGCTCCCGCTCGGGCAAGAAATTCCGCAGTGGTACGGCGACACGATCGGATTCTGGGATGGGGATGCCCTCATTACCCGGACGACGAACGTGCAGGCCTGGACGCAGCACACGACGTGGGAGTTCAGCTACGAGTTCGAAACGATCGAGATTCTGACTCCAGTGCGCGACGCGGCCGGCAAGCATCTCGGCATTGATTGGGAAACCGTGATCTACGATCCGGAAGCGCTTCAGCAGCCGGTTCGGATTCTCTGGCACAGGAATTACCAAGAGGGATGGGGTACGGCCGACCGTCTCGGCTGGGCGGAGTGCACGCGCGCGCTTTACCCGATCGACGGGTTCGCCACTCAGGTTGCGCCCGGGCAGGTGATCGAGTTCAGAGTGCCGGACATGTTCGACCGGCCGTGGGCGCAGATCTGGGAAGAGAATTTCGAGCAGAACATGGACCGGCCCAAAAAGGAGCTCGACCTCGGTTTTCAGTGAGCGTCGTGCCGGTTGTACGAAAGGGAGAGTTGCAGTGATGATCGAGAAATTGTCAGGCGTGGCCGCACGCATGGCCGCAGCGACTGTCGGCGTCTTGTCGATGGGTCTTTTCGCGGCGCCGGCCAGTGCCCATCACTCGTACGCGATGTACGACGCCAGTATCTACAAGGTCTTTACCGGCGTGATGGTTCGCGTCGTCCCGAACGCGGCCCACTTCGAGATGCACTTCGTTCCGTTGAACGAAGAACGGACCGCGCTCGTGCGGGACGAGAAGGGCGAGCCTCTCGTCTGGGTCGTGCAGATGGAAAGTGCTGCCCGCGCGTTCGAGCACGGCATCACTCGAGAGAGTTTCCCGCAAGGCACCGTCGTCAGCATGGGCGTTCATCCGCGGCGGGACGGGAAGCCGGCCGGCGACCGCGGAGAGTCGGGGCTTTTTCAGTGCCCGAAGGGCAAAGCGCCTGAACCGGGCAAACATTGCGACTCGGTCGAAGGCAGCGAGGCTTTCGGCGAAGGCGAGCTACCGCCGGAAGGACCCGTTGCCCGCTGAACCACCGCTAGTCGGCTCGCAAATACTTCCCGGGCTCTTTCAGATGCTCCCCGTATAGCAGCGGCTCGGCAAACTCGACGCAGTTGTATTGAAAGAGCTCAGTGCTGGGCTCGATCCGTCGATACAACGGCATCGCAATCGTCCAGGGCCGCGAAAACGTATTCGGGTCTTCTATCGTCGCCTCGTATTGAATGTGGCTGTCGTCGATGAGGGTGTATCGCTCGGTGACGGTCATCGCGCTGCTGTGGTAGTTACCGGCACGGTCGAGCCACGTGCGATCGTCGTTCGCAAAAACTTCGACGACCAGCGTATCGCCCTCCCAAAGACCGTTGGACCATCCCATCCATTGATCCACCGGAATCTCCGCGCGCGGCACCGGTTCGGCGACGTGGACCACGCGGTTCGCATTCGCGAACGCGTAAGTAAATAGGATGTCGTCGTCGCCCTGCACGATTTGAAACGGGAACGGCTGGTAGTTCGCCCGCGGAATCCCGGGCATGTAGCACGCGAGCTCCGGATCGCCCTTCGGATAGCCGGCACGGTTTTGGTTGCGCCGCTCGAGCGCGGCGGGAAGATACGGAATCGTTCCTCCCTCGACGACGCTCTCGCCGGCGGGTATCGCGCCGAGAGCGCCGAGCTGCCACCAATCGTCGATCGCCGCCGCCGATTGGCCTTCGAGGTTCCAGTTCGCCGTATTCAGCGCTTGCCAAACGCCGTTCAAATTCGGATGGCCGTTGATGCGCTCGGGCCGAGACCCCTGCGGCGCTGCTGACTGCGACGCTGCGGACTGCGCTGGTTGCGATTGCTGGCCCTGATCCGACGTGCAGCTCGCTACTAGCACCGCTTGTGCGGCTATCGCTGCGAGGAAAACGGGCGAGGAGAAATGTTGCATTTGTTTGATCTCCTTAGGGGAAACGAGCCTCACGGGCTTCGTTGTTCGTGCGCCGGCGAGACTTGCGCCTCATCAGAGCACAACGACGTCGAGTCGTCTAGGCGGCGAGGCTGTGCCCTCCAATTGCCTTTCAGCAGGTCGGGGGATACGCTCTTGGCGTTCTCCCCAAAAGAGGAAATCACGATGACTGGGCAAGCCGTTGCGATTGGGTTGTCGGCGTCTCTCGTCTTGTGTCTCACTGGGGGAACGGTCGCTGCGCAGGACGTCGCGCGCGCGGACGTCGCCATCAGTGTGGACAAGGTCCCTGCAGAAGACACGGCCGCGGCCGTGACGGATCCAAATTGGAAGGCGCCACGCACTTCGTGGGGCGATCCGTCCTTCCAAGGCACTTGGAGCAGCGACGACATGATTAGCACCCCGCGGGAGCGGCCGGAGAAATTCGGTACCCGCGAGCAGCTCACGGCGGAGGAATTCGCCGAGCGGGCCAAGGCGGATGCGGCGTTTCGCAACCGCGTTCTCAACCAGGAGTCCTATTATTCGCGCAGCTGGGGCGAGCGGTCGTTCGGTTACACCTCGCAGATCATCGATCCGCCGGATGGGCGCATGCCGGCGAAGACCGCGGACGCGGTGCCACGCTCGACTCGAGGCAGTTATTCCGGTGGACCCTACGACGACTTCGAAGACTTCAACCTGTATGACAGGTGCATCACTCGCGGAATCGAGCTCCCTCGTGCCATCGCCCGCGCGTTACGGCAACGGTATCTACATCGCGCAGAGCCCGGACGCTTTCACGATCACTTACGAAATGGTTCATGAAACACGCGTCGTCAAGCTCGACGCCGCAAGCCGCATGCGGGCGACAACGTTCGGCAGTATCTCGGTAACTCGAGGGGTCATTGGGAAGGGGACACGCTGGTCGTCGAGACCGTGAACCTGACCGACAAGACGAACATCGGCGACGTGCAGAACAGCGCGCGATGAAGCTCACGGAACGGTTCCGACGCGTCGATCCCGAGATGATCGAGTACATCGGCACCGTTGAGGACCCGGCCACGTTCACGGCGCCGTTTACGTATCGGCTCATGCTGACGCAGCATCCCGGCTACCGTGTGTATGAGTATTCGTGCCACGAAGGCAACACCGTCGTTTCCGGAGGATTGAGCGGCGAACGCGCATTCGAGCGGCGCGTAGCAGAGGCGGTCGCGAAGGGAGAGCCGATTCCCGTGCACGAGCGAGTCGACGATCTCGGCCCGCTGCCGGAGGACGGCACGAAGCTCTTCAATATCAATGAGGGCGAATGATGACGATGCGTCGGTTTGGTCTTCTGTCGCTCGTCGTTTTTGGTTTCGGCTTCGCGGCGGGTCAAGTATTCGACATCACACCGGCTGCGAACGCCCAGGGCCGGAAGGTCTTCGAGTTGCGTACTTACACGGCGCCGGAAGGTAAGTTGCCGAATCTCTTGACGCGTTTTCGTGACCACACGCTCGAGTTCTTCGACGAGCATGGGATGGAGAACGTCGGCTATTGGGTGCCGCAGGAGGCACCGGCGTCCGGCAATACCCTGATCTACATTCTGGCGCACGATAGCCGCGAAGCCGCGACGAAGAGCTGGGACGCGTTTCGCCAGGACCCGGATTGGATCAAGGTGCGAGACGCATCGCAAGTCGATGGCGTCATCGTGTCGAACGTGCAATCGGTGTTCATGGAAGCCACGGATTTCTCGCCGACGAAATAGCAAGCCGTCGAGCCGACGGTGGGGAGGGGAGCGATGGAACAGCGGGTGCTTCGAGCAGCAAAAACCGCCGCCGCGGCATGCTGCGTCGCCGCGATCATTTTGGCCGTAGACGGCATCGCCCGGGCGCAGCAGCAATCCGCCACCGACGCTGCCCGCTTCACGGGCGCGAGCAAGTCGCTCGAGCCTGGGGCTCTGCGCATCTCCCATCGATGGTTCGAGGCCGGCGCGCGCACGGCTTGGCACCGTCACGTCGACGGGCAGCTCTTGTTCGTCGAGAAAGGCGAAGCGCGCGTTCAGAAGCGCGGCGGGCCGATGCGCGAAATGAGCGTCGGCGAGAGCGACTACACGCCGCCCAATGTCGACCACTGGCACGGCGCAACACCCGACGTGGAGTTCACTCAAGTAGCCGTCGCCTTCGGCGAGGCCACCGAGTGGCTCGAGAAAGTCACCGACGACCAGTACAACGGCCGCTGACCCTAGTTTTCAGGAGGCGCCCGATGTTGTCGACTCGACGGCAGATTCTGCGGGGCGTGACTCTGGCTGCCCCCGCGTTTGCGCTTCCGGGATTCTTTGCGGAGGCGCTTGCAGAGACGGCGGTCACCGGCGACGGTCCGTTCTATCCCGACCGTCTGCCGCTCGACACGGACAATGACCTGTTGATCATCAATGCGGGCATCACGCCGGCCGTCGGCGAAGTCACGCATCTGACGGGACGACTATTGGCGGAAAACGGCGAGCCGGTACGCAACGCCTTCATCGAGATCTGGCAAGCGCGATTCGAACGGCTCGTATATCCATACCGGTGGCCGTAACGAGGGCAAGATCGATCTGAATTTTCAAGGCTACGGCCGCTTTCTCACCGACTCGCAGGGCCGCTATTACTTCAGGACGATCAAGCCGGTGCCGTACACGTTGCTCGGCCAGTTTCGCGCCCCGCACATCCATTTTGCGGTGAGCAAGGCCGGGCGCAGGATCATGGCGACGCAGGCGCTCGTGAAAGGTCACGAAGCCAACAACGGAGACCTGATTACGAAGCGCCTGGGCGACTCGGCACTGCTCGATACGCTGATGGTGGAGTACCGGCCGCTGGCCGGCTCCGCGCTCGGTGAGTTGACCGCGAACTTCGACATCAGGCTCGGCCACACCGCGCAGGAGCTCGAGGACGGCAGCATCGGCGGTATCGGCATTCCGCCGCCGCCGCCGGCTTAACGACGCCGGATGCCGCCGCAATCGACGCTCGCTACGAGCGGTAGGTGATCCGAAGCCAGCCGCGCAGGCGCGGAAGAGTCGACGTGCGTCTCGAGCAAGCAATCGCGCGGATGAACCCAAATGCGGTCGAGACCGACCACGGGTGCGCGCGAGGGGAAAGTGGGCACTTGCCGTGTGGCGCGGAAGTAAGAATGTAGGCGGCGCGAAACGGCGCTAAAGCGGCTCCACTCGTTGAAATCACCCGCCAGCACATGCACGTCGGCGCGCGTGGCGCTGCACAGCTCGAACAGCCGCTGTGCCTGTCGTGCACGCTCGCGCGGACTCACTCCGAGATGCACCGACATGAGTTGCAGCGTCGTTTTCTCGGCGCGCGCCAGCACCTCGAGGAGCACGCGTCGTCGATAGCCGCGCTCGGACACGTCGTGCTCGCGCTGCTCCAGGATCTCCAACTTCGTCAGGATCGCAGTGCCGAAGACCTCGCCGCCGCGCTCGAAAGCCGGAGCGCAGACGCCTTGCATGCCCAGTGATCGTGCCCAGTGGTCGAGCAACGGCTCTCCGGTGATCGTCGGCGCGTTGACGAACTCCTGCAGCGCGATGCAGTCGGCGTCGAGATGTCGCATGACGCTCAATGGGCGATCGGCAATGATGCGACCATCCGTGCCTTTGTTCCCATGCACGTTATACGTGGCGACGCGCAGTATCCTCATCGCTCGGAATTCTGGCTTGCGGTATCCTGGACTCGTGAAGTATCCGAGCCCACTCGGTGACGAGCGAGTATAGCCCGCTCCGCAGGGTGATTTTCTGCGCCGCGATTGCGTGCTTCATCCCGTTTTGCACCGGTGCGCAGGCGCTGCGCGGCGCACCGCCCACGTCCGTCCGCGTGCTCGATGAGCTGATCGAACGGCTCACAGATCAGCCTTTGTACCGCGACAACGCAGTGCGGCTCTTGCTCGACGGGCCGGAGACGCACGCAGCGATGCTGGATGCCATCGCAGCCGCGCAGCACCACGTTCATCTGGAGACGTACATCATCGCGGACGACGAGATCGGCCGCCGTTTTGCCGACGCGCTTGCGAGCAAGGCGCGGCAGGGTGTCGCTGTACGTTTGATCTTCGACAGCATCGGAAGCCGCGGCAATGATCCCGGGTTCTTCGCGCGCCTCAAAGACGAGGGTGTGCAGATCCGCGAATTCAATCCGCCGAATCCTGCGGAGGATAGGAACCCCTTCGACATTCCTACGCGCGATCACCGCAAGCTTCTGATCGTCGACGGCCGGGTGGCGTACACGGGCGGCATCAACATCGACCGCAACTATGCTCGGCCGTCAAAGCTCACCGGGCCAGATGGCGCGGCCACCACTGGTTGGCGCGACACGCACATCGAAATCCGTGGGCCGGCCGTCGCAGGATTCCAACGACTCTTCGTGGACATGTGGGAGCAGCTCGACGTAGAGCTCGAGGAGCCACTCTACGAGCCGAAGGCCTCGGAGCTCAGGGTAGGGGACACGCGGGTTCGGGTTTTGGCGGCGATCGGCGGGGACGAGGGAGCGTCCGCGATCTGGGTCGCCTATCAGGCGGCGGCTAAAGTCGCGAGCGAGCGCATCTGGATAACGCAATCGTACTTCGCGCCGGACGACGTGCTCACCGAGGCCATCACCGAGGCTGCGGCACGTGGCGTCGACGTGCGCATTCTCGTTGCCGGATTCTCCGATTCCGACCTGCTCCTCAATGCCTCGCGGTCGTACTACAGCGCGCTGTTGGACGCCGGCGTCAGAGTTTTCGAGAGCCAGGAGCAGATCCTGCACGCAAAGACCATGGTCGTGGATGGCTATTGGTCGACCATCGGCAGCAGCAACCTCGACTATATGAGCTTCCTGCACAACCATGAGGTCAACGCGGTCATCGTCGACGCGAAATTCGCGGCCAGCATGGAGGACCTCTTTCTAGCCGACGTCGAGAACGGCACCGAGATCGAGCTCGACCGTTGGCGTCAGCGCTCGCTTTGGCAGCGGTCGAAGGAATTTTGGAGTCAGGTGATTCGATACAGGCTATGAACCGATGCCGATCCTGCTCCTGAGCTATCACTACCTCGTACGGTTCACTTGGATCGGCGCGATTCTGAACGGCCGCCGTCATCCGCGCCCGGAGAAGGCGCCGCCGGCCGATCCGGCGCCGGTGCGCGGCTAGCTCGATGGACCTTGAGCCCTTTCTGCTCGATCGCTGGCTCGCCAAGTATCAATTCGCCTCGCCACCGATCCGCTACGACCTGGCGGCCAGCACCGGGCCAAAGTGGACTTTGGACGAGGTCCTCGAGCTCGGGCGGCGATGAAGCGCGTGCGGAGCTCGACCGACTTAGTCTTTCGTACGCGCCACCGAACGGCGGCATCGATCTGAGAACCGAAATCGCGAGTTGTCACGGCGTCGATGCTGAAAGCGTAGTTGTCACCACGGGCGCTTCGGAGGCGCTTTTGGCCGTCTTTTGCTTGTTCGCCGAGGCGGCGCCAATGTGGTGCTGCCGTCGTTGGTGTTCCCCGCGATACCGGTACAAGCACGTGCGTGGGGGTATCAGGCTACGCCGCTACGACCTATCCCGCGACGACGGTTTCGAGCATCGTGCAGATCAAATTCTGCGCGCCGTCGACGACGCCACAAAACTCGTGTTGGTGAACTCTCCGCACAATCCCACCGGCGCGGTAATCGAGCCGTCGGAGCTCGCAATCCTTGCGGAATCTCTGGCGGAACGCGAAATCCCGCTGGTCGTTGATGAGGTCTACCATCCGCTGTACTTCGATGGGCGTGCGACGACCGCGGTCCCGCCGCCGAACACAATCATCATCGGCGACTTGTCGAAAGCCTACTCGCTGAGCGGTCTAAGAATCGGGTGGGTGATCGATGCGGACCGGGCGCGACGCGAACGACTCATCGACGCGCGCGGGTATTTCACGATCTCGAACTCCGTCGTAACGGAGTTCTTGGCTGTGATCTCACTGAACGAATCGCGAACGTTTGTTGGAGCGCCTCGAGCGGGTTACACGCGCGAATCTCGCGGCATTGGATGAGTTCATGCGAACGAGCGGCGGGGTTCTGAGCTGGGTTCGCCCGGTTGGGGGAACGACGGTATTTCCGTGGCTCAAGGATGGCGGCAATTCACGCCCGCTATGCGAATCTCTAGCGGCACGGGGCGTTCTAACCGCGCCGGGCGACTGTTTCGACTCACCCGATCACTTCCGGATTGGACTTGGGGCTCAGGCCGCCGGCTTCCGTGATGCACTGGCCATCGCAAGCGAGGTCCTACACGACGGTCAATGGCGGTGATTTGTCCCATCCGCCGCCCGCGCAGCGGCTCGCTCGAAGCCCACCGACGCGATAGTTCAACCGCGACCGAATCGCAGGCTTGACAACAGTACTACAGCTATAGCACAGTATGCACTGTGCTAGGACTGTAGCACTGTTGAGCAAATGATCGTCAAGCCAAATCCATCGTTAGGCGTGCCCATCTACCTCCAGCTCATGGAGCAGGTGAAGCACGCGATCGAAACCGGGGCGCTGCGGCCCGGCGAGCAATTGCCGGGCATCCGGCCGCTCGCGGAGGAGCTCGTGATCAACGCCAACACGGTTGCGAAGGCGTATCGCGAGCTCGAGCACGAAGGTGTCATCGAGCTCAAGCACGGGGCAGGGGCGTTCGTGTCGAGCAACGCGACGCGACACAAGGCCGCAGGCAAGGTTCGCGCCGCCGAGCCGCTCGTCGCGAGCACCGTAGAGAAGCTGCGCGCGCGGGGTTTGAGCGATGAAGAGATCCGGCGGCTGTTCGAAGCGGAGCTTGCGGGGTTGAAGAAGGCGGGAGGACAAAGTGGCTGATCCGTTGATCATTGAAACGGCCGATCTGCGTAAGCGATACGACGATGTCGAAGCGCTCGCGGGATTGAGCCTGCAGGTTCCGAAAGGCTCGATCTGCGGACTTCTCGGGCGCAACGGCGCCGGCAAGACGACCACGATCAAAGTGCTGCTCGGGATGACCCGGCCGACAGCCGGCACGGCGAGCGTCTTCGGTCTCCCGGCGGACGACGGCCAAGTCGAGCATCGAGATCAGGCGCCGAACGGCGTTCGTCAGCGACGAGAAGGATTTGTACGACGCAATGCGCGTCGAGCAGATCATCCGCTTCACGGCACGCCTGTATCCGCACTGGCGAGCCGAGCTCGAGCGGGAGTATCTGCGCAAATTCGAGCTGCCGCTGGACAGGCTCGTGAAGCACCTTTCGCGCGGCATGCGAACGAAGCTCGCGTTGCTGCTCGCGCTGTCGAGCGGCGCCGAGCTATTGATTTTGGACGAGCCCACGTCGGGGCTCGATCCCGCAGTCACCGAGGAGGTGCTGCAGGCCCTGGTGTCGCACGTCGCGCGCCAAGAGATGACGGTGTTCCTCTCGTCGCACCAGCTCGCCGACGTCGAGCAAATTGCCGATCGCATCGCGATCATCGAGCGCGGCCGCGCGCTGGTCCAAGGCGCGCTCGACGACATCCGCGCGAGCTACCGGCGGATTCAGCTCGTGTTCGACGGCGCCGCGCCGGAGCTCGGCTTCGCTGCGCCCGGCATCGTCGGGACGAAGCGACAGGGGCGGGTGCTCACAGTGCTCGCTAGCACCAGCGCCGATCGCATCATCGACGAAGCGCGTGCGCTCAAGCCCGTGTCCGTGGACGTGCTCCCGGTCACGCTGAAAGAAATCTTCCTCGAAACGGTCGCGGCGGAGGGCTGACATGCTGGTCTACAAATCATGGCTCGATACGCGTTGGCGATTCCTGATCGGGTTGGCAGTGCTCGGCGTAGCGGCCTGCGGCATCGTCTTTCAGTACCCCCTGGTGCAAAAAATGTTTCCGACGATCGCTGCCATGAACGTACCGGACGGCCCGATCACGACCGCCATCGAGGACGCGATCAACATCGCTAGAACCTATCGCGGCTTCGTCTGGCAACAGTGGTTCGGTGACAACTTGACCTTTCTCGGGACGCTGTTCGCCGCATTGCTCGGCAGCGGGAGCCCGTTGTCGGGATCGGGTCGCGGGGTGCTGTTCTCGCTCGCGCTTCCCGTGTCTCGCAGCCGTTGGCTCAGTGCGCGCGCGGCGACGGGCCTCGCTGAGGTCCTCGCGCTCGTCGTCGTGCCGTCCCTCGCGATTGCGCTGCTGTCACCACTCATCGGTCAGCGCTACGGAGTCGGCGACGCCGTCGTGCATGCGCTGTGCCTATTCGTCGTGGCCGCGGTGTTCTTCAGTCTGGCGCTCGTCCTGTCCACTGTGTTCAACGATCTCTGGCGACCGCTGCTGCTGACCTGCCTGGTTGCCATAGGTGCAGGAGTCGCCGAGCAGATTCTGGTGATCGACGGGCTGTTTGCGGTGATGTCCGCAGAGTCCTATTTCCTCGAGGGATCGCTGCCCTGGGTCGGATTGCTCGTCAGCGTCCGTTCTCACACTGGCGCTGTTGTATGCAGCGGCGGCGAATGTCGCACGCCGCGATTTCTAGAAAAAATCCACTGAAGGAGGTTGTCATGGTTTTCTCCGCTCGAACGTTCACGCTTGCAACGGCGCTGCTCGTGCCATTCTCCATGCTGCGTGCCGAGACCGCGGCCGACCCGTCGGGCCACTGGGAAGGCGCGATCCAAGTGCCGTCGGGCGAAGTGCAAGTCTCGGTCGACGTCGCGTTCGATGACACGGGCAAGCTCGCGGGCACTTTCAGCAACCCTTCGCAGCAGCTCACCGGCTTTCCGCTCTGGAGCATCGCCGTTGAAGGCCGCTCAGTGAGACTGGAGCTCAAAACCAGCGACCCGGGCGTGCAGGCCTTCGAGGGCGACCTGTCCGCCGACGGTCAAACATTGTCGGGTGACTTCCTCGTGAGCGTCTATGCCGTGCCGTTCACGCTCACGCGGACCGGTGACGCCCGGATCGCGGCGCCGCCGCGAAGCGCGGCTATCGACGAGGCCTTGGCCGGGGAGTGGAGCGCTTCGCTCAACGTTGGAGGCAAGCCGTTGCCGGTGGCTTTGAAGCTAACCAACAACTCAGACGGCACTGCTTCGGGTAGCTGGGCCATCGCGAGCGGTGTCGCGACCGCGGTCAAGATCGAGCAAGAGGGCCGAAGCCTCACCCTCGAGTCGACGGTGGCGCTCGCCCGGTATTCCGGTGCGCTGAATGCCGACGGCTCGACGATCTCCGGCACGTTCAAGGAAGGCGAGAGCGAGCAGCCGGTCACGTTCAGCAGGATCGTCGCCGCGAGGTAGCCGTCGATGAGCACGCCCGCGACCAACCGCGCCCTCCGGATGATCGGGGCAGTCTTGCGTAACCCGTCCCATCTGCCGTTGGCGCTGTGGCTGCTGGCCACGCTGCTCTACGGCACGGTGGCGGGGGCGCTGCTCCACGACCAGCCGTACGTCGCCGGGGCGGTGATCACCGCAGTATGGGTGGCCGCGACGTGGCGCGGCCTCCATTTCTTCGCCCGCTAGCCGGCGAGCCGCTTGGATCCGCAGAAATCCACAGAAAAACATTCTGTATTCATTCTGAATCGGTCAGGTCCCAAGAACCGCGGTCCGCGAGACTGTTTCCCAAGGCGGACATCCGCCGAAACCGAAAACCGAAACAGCAACGATCGAATTGGAGACAAGACCATGAACACGACGACCAACAGCAAGCACGACCAACGCAAGAACAGCCGCTTCTCGTTCCTTCTCGAAGAGTGGGTTTACCAGCTGGCGCTCGTAGTGGCAGTGGTGAGCGCGCTCGTCGAACGCGGCATCGCGATGAGCGGCGGCGTGATCGTCTAAGGTAAGGTGTTCAGTCTTGTCTCATCCGGCGGCGCCGTGAGCACGTTGAAATTTGGACGTGTCTCACGGCGGCTGCCGCGAAGTCCTCGATCCCGTTGAGACGAAGCCTTCGACCGCCTTGACTCTCGGCTCGGAAGGAGCCGATCATGCGGTCACAATTTCAACAACGGGGACACCTCGTGAAAACACTAAGATGCTTCCTCGCGCTGATCGCGCTCACCTCGAGCTTTACCCTTCTCGCCCAGGAACTGGTGGTCGGTGTAAAGAACAACCCGGAATCGCTGTTCCGCGATGAGGATCCGAAGCTGAACCGCAACAAGCAGGCGACGCTGCACATCATGCGCGAGCTTCTGCAATGCGGCCAATGGGACCGCTCCGGCGAGTGGCTCACCGACGCTTATCACCAGCACAACCCGAACGCGCAGTCAGGCCGCCAAGGCGTCGTCACTTTCTTCACGCAGGTGCTGAAAGTGCAGCGGACCGACAATTGCCCGACGCTAACGACCGAGATCGTCTCGGTTCAGGCCGACGACGACTACGTCACGGTGCTCTGGCCGCGGACGTACCTCGACCCGCGAGACCCGGCCAATGCGGCCTGCACATATCCCACGGCGCCCGGCGCGGCCGCAACTAGCAGGGGCTGCACGGGCAAGACTTACTCGACGACGTGGTTCGATACCTGGCGTTTCGTCGACGGTAAAGCCGACGAACATTGGGACTCCGCCACGATCGCGCCGCCCGCGCGCAACTGATTTCGTCGTTACCTCGCGTTCGGGGTCAGGCTCGGTGCCTGACCCCGAGCCTGACCCCGACGACGAGGTCTGACGCGACGAAGAGGTCAGCGACGGCGGCCCCCACAACGCCTCTCGCATCGAGTTGGTGTATTGCCTCGAGACGGGCAGCGCGAGGATCACCACAGGCCCACAGCGGATCTCTCTCGAAGTAAACGCCGTGGGGACGCGTCGGGAAGCTGTCGGGCAACGGCAGATAGGCGATGGTCGCGCCGCGCCGGTTGTCGACTACCGCTGCAGCCGCGGCGGGATTGCCCTCGATCGCCACGAACGAATAGCGGCCGTCGCGCGTCAGCCAGTGATGACCTGTGGTCGTGGCAGCCATTTCGACATGAGTCACTGCGTTGTCCTTGCCCAACCCGATGAGAGCCACTCCTTTCACCACCGACGCGTTTGGCGCAATCCGCTGGCGGAGCGTGACGATCAGCTGCCTCCCGTTGGGCGTGAGCTGGATTGTGTCCGGCTCCGCGCTTTTGCCGGCCTCGTAGTTGAGATCGATGGTGTCGAGGAAACGCGGCGGGGACGTCTCCCACGCCTCAACCGTGCCGGAGCCCCGCAGCGTTACGTAGGCGATCCGGCCGTTGCGCGTTACGAGCACTTCGCTCGGGAGTCTCCCCTGCGTGCCGAAAACTCGCTCATCCTGCAATTCGCCCGTTGCCGTGTCGATCGCGCCCACTTCGCCAGCCACATCGAGACCGCCGACTTTCGGGAACTGATTGGCGGTATAGATGAAGTGTCCGTCAGCCGTCGCCCAAGGCGCATGGGTCGTTGCTTTGTCGTTAGGGCTCGCGACCAGCGGCGATTCCGCGATCAGTTCGTCGTCAGCCGTCGAAATGGCCGCGACTTTGTGCCAGCCGTATTCCGCGACGTACACGAAACGGCCATCCGCGCTCGCATGCATGTGATGCGGATGGGGTCCGACGGCAATGGTCTTGACGACCGCAAGCGTCCGCCTCGAGATCACCGAGACGGAGTTGGTGTCCTCGTTCGAGACGTAGATGCGATCGCAACCGGCGCCGATGATCCCGATTGGATTGCGGCTACCCTGGAGGTCGATCGTCGCTTGCACGCACAGGCGGGCGGCGTCGTAGACCAGCACGCGATGACTGGCGCGATCCGTGATCCACACCGTTCCCCGCACGCCGCGCAGGCGCTCGCCGTGTCGCGAGGCGTCGTCGCAGAAAGCCCCCGCCGCTTGAGCCGGCACGACGACGAGCCACGTTACTAGTGCCAGAAAGGCTTGGACCAGAAGGAGCCGCGTCCGCGAACCCTTGGCAGTCTTGTTGCTCATGACATCCCCCCTCCAAGCCCATTCGGGCGGGCAACGGCAGCCGCCCTCGCCCGCGTCTCAAGTGCCGAGCGGGAGCGTGTCCGGGGAAGGCCGCGGATGTCCTTTGCCAACCGTGACGTTTTTCTGATTTTTCTCTGCCACGGCCAAACGCCGTTGCGACTGTGTTCGGGTACGGAGTACCGTTGTCCGAGGCTGTCGGCACTCGCCACGCCTGGCATCGCAGTGGCACACGTGAACGGGGAAGGCGCAATGGTCTTTGAGTTCGGGGCGTTTCGCCTCGACGCCGCCGAGCGGCTCCTGTTTCGCGACGGTGAACGGATTCCTCTTCCGCCCAAGGCCGTGGACGCCCTGGTGCTGCTTCTGCGCAATCACGGACACGTCGTCACCAAGGAGCAGCTCTTCGCCGACGTCTGGCCGAACGTCGTCGTGGAGGAAAACTCCCTCGCGCGAACGATCTCGCTCTTGCGCAAGACGCTCGCGTCGAACGATGCCGACGAGAGCTGCATCGAGACGATCCCGCGCCGCGGCTACCGCTTCCTCCCCACCCCGCGCCTCGTTGCGCGCGACCAAGTCCCTCCCGACGGTGCACAGCGGCTAGCGGCCACTGGTGACCTGATTCATCAAGAAGCGGATTCGCAGTCGACGGGAACCGCGCCTCATGCCACGTCGGATCGAGGTTCGTCATGGCTGCCGAGACTCGGCGTCGCATTGGCAGCGTTCGCAGCAGGCGCTCTCGCACTCACCGCGCTGTTGGTCATGAGCCGAGAACCCCGCGAAGAGACAACACGCGCAGCCACTGTGCAAACTGCGCAGCTGGCCGTGCTTCCGTTCGAGCTCGCAGAGGCTGATCCATCCGCCGACTATCTGAGACTTGCGGTACCCGATGCGATCACGACTCGACTCGCCAACGTGCGCGCGCTCCGGGTCCGGCCGACCGTCACCGTTCGGCGGGTGGCTCAGCGGGAGAGCGATCCGCAGCGCATAGGGCAAGCCCTGGGCGTCGAGCATGTCCTGACCGGAATCCTATATTCGAGCGGAGCGGGCATGCAGCTTAATCTCCAGCTCGTGCGCGTCAGCGACGGCGTACCGGTGTGGGGAGAGAACATCCAGGTGCCGAGCAGCGAGCTCGCGCGCCTGCAGGATCACCCTTTCGTCGAGAACATCATCGATGCCATGCGTGTGCAAATCACGGCGATGGAACGCGAGCGGCTCTTCAGTCAGGAGCAAATCGATCCGCTGGCCTACAAGTTCTATCTCGTCGGGCGCGCGGATCTCGCGCACCACACCGAGCAGGCGATGCGCAGCGCCGCGCAGAGTTTCCAGGCGGCAATCGATCGTGATACGAGCTTCGCCGCGGCATACGCCGGGCTTGCCAGGGCTGCAGCGGAAATGACGCTTCGATTCGTGTCCGAGCAGGAGACGGAGCAGTGGCACAACCGTGCGCTGGCCGCGGCCCAGGAGGCGGTGCGCCTCGATCCGCACGCCGCCGAGGCGCATGAGGCCATGGCGGCGGTTTACCGCAAGACGGAATTCGAATGGGATCTGGTACTCAAGCACGGCCTGCGCGCGCTCGAGCTCAATCTCAACCTCGAGCAACCGCACTTCTACATCGCGGGTGCCTACTATCACCTCGGCCTGTTCGAGGAAGCGGTTGCGGCTGTGGAACGCGGCATCGAAGCGAATCCTGCCGGGGATCTGGTTGAGGGGAAACGGGCGCGCGGCGTCGCCCAGCTCCTTGACGGACGTTTCGCAGAAGCGCGTGCGACACTGGAGGAAGTTCGACCTCTCAGCGATCCGCGCACGATCGATCACTATCTGGCTTCAGCGATCTACTACGCAGGCGACGTGGACAAGGCGCTCGAGATTCTGAACGAGCTCTCCGCTTCGAGCTCCGCATCAGCGTCGAGTCGGGCACGCGCGACAAAAGCGGCAGTCCTTGCGCAACTGGGGAAACGGGACGAGGCCGAGAAGCTTGCACTGCAGGTCGGCGGTGGAGCTACCCCAGATGCGCAGGGTTCGAGTTCACGTACGACATATCTGGATCACCACGTTGCCCACGGCCTCGCCACGGCATGGGCGCAGCTCGGCCACGCCGATCGCGCCGTGGCGTGGCTCAAGAACGCCGCGGAAACCGGGTTTCCGTGTTATCCCTGGTTCGAGCGTGATAGCCTGCTGAATCCGATTCGCAGTGATCCTGCCGTTCGCGAGTTCCTCGGCTCGATGCAGGCGGATCATGCCGAAGTCGTACGCCGCACGCCGCTCTATCGCAAATGCGGCGGGAATCGAAAGTCCGCCATATTCGCGTCGAGCTGCACGCCGGCGCTGTTGATCGCCATCGAAGCAGAGCGATATCCACCGACAGCGATTAGCACATCGAGGAGCTGTTGCGTATCGAGCTTTTCGTCGAGCGCGGCCCACGTCTCGGCCGACACGACGTCGTCGCGATAGAGCTCGTCGGTCGCCCGCAGCAGCGCAGTTTCGAGCGGATCGCCGCCCCGGCTGCTCGGGGCCTGCCACGATGCGTGCGACGTCGGCGTCCGTCATCCCAGCTGCCGCCCGATGCGTGAGTGCGCCGCCCACTCGTACTCCGAACGGCAGAGCACCCCGATTCGCATCAGCAGCAGCTCGCGATGACGAGGCGACAGAGTCGACCCATCGCGAATATGGCGGCCGACGGCGCCTCGTAACGCGTCGGCGGGCGGATTGCGAACGAAGGTGCGAAAGACGTTTGCGCCCGGCCGGCCGGTTCCCTCCGGATCGAGCCTCTGACGAAGCTCGGGCGTCCACTGCTCGGGCTCGAGCGGCGGAATGCGCGGTTCTTTGCCTAGCAGGCCGATCGTTGGTCCACTTGGCGGCGACCGTATATGGGATTCCCGATGGGAGTCGGTCCGGAGCGTCTTCCTCGATCTCGACGCCGAGTGAGTTGATGGCCCCGGCGTGCATCGTGAATTCGCCGACGCTGTACACGAGGTCGATCATTTGATTCGTATCGAAACGGGCGACGAGCGCGCGCCATGTCACGTCGGTGACGAACGAGTCGACGTGGAGCTCGTCCGCGGCGCGCAACACGGCTGCCTCGAACGCCGTCCATCCAGGCGCATCCGGTCCATGAGCGATGCGCGTCAGTCGCTCGATTCGTGAGGCCGGCGCGTCGTAGCCGGACCGACTCCGTGCGCCCAGAGGTAATTGGAACGCGTCAGCCAAGCGGTGCGCAGCAGGAGCAGCGCCCGGTCGCGAGGCGGCAGCGTCGATGCGCTCGACACGTACTTCTCGTACGGCATGATGCTTTGCGCCAACGATGGATGATGCAGGTATGTGGCAACGGCATTGGTCATCGGGGAGTCCGCGAATTGCGCCGCGATCGATCGCTGCTCGTCGCTTCGCTGATTTTCCGGCACCGGCGGAATTCGCGGCGCGGTCTCCGATAGGGTGGGCAACAGGAAAGCGACAACCAACATGAGCCACCGTAAAACGAGGCGTGCATATGCAATTTCAATCGTCATCGGTTGTCTCCTGTTGCTTTTCGATCGCGTCAACGCCCAAGTCGTGAAAGGACGAAGTGCAACGCGTCATCCTCTGCGAATGCCTCGCTTTCGGCGGCGCGACGATGGCGGTACTCGAGCTCGCCCGCTTGCAGGCCACGCTCACTGACGACCACGCGATGTGGAATGCCGATCAGCTCCGCGTCGGCGAACTTCGAGCCCGGACGGATGTCGCGATCGTCGTAGAGCACTTCGATGCCCGCTGCGGTGAGCTCGGCATAGAGGCGCTCCGCGACTTCGCGGACGCGCGTGACCTTCACCTGATTGATCGGCACGAGGGCCACCTGGAACGGCGCGAGGGCCTCCGGCCAGATGATGCCGCGCTCATCGTGATTCTGCTCGATGGCCGCTGCGACGACGCGCGTGACACCGATGCCGTAGCAGCCCATCTCCGGCGTCACGCTGCGGCCTTGCTCGTCGAGCACCGTGAGCTTCATCGCCTCGCTGTACTTGCGGCCGAGCTGGAACACGTGGCCCACCTCGATGCCGCGCGCGATCTTCAGCTGCCCGCGGCCCGTGGGACTCGCATCGCCCTCGACGACGTTGCGGATGTCCGCGACGTTCGCGGGCTCCGGCAGATCGCGCCCCCAATTCACGCCGGTGTAGTGGTGCTCGTGCTCGTTCGCGCCCACAGCGAAATCCGCCAGCGCCGCGACGGCGTGATCGGCGACGAAAGCCACGTTCGCGGGTGCTCCGCCCGGAAAGAGCGGCCCGAGCGAGCCGAAGCCCGCGCCGAAGGCGTTGCGCACTTGTGCCTCGCTTGCCTGCCGCAACGGTGTCTTGATCTGCGGCAACCGGCTCGCTTTGACCTCGTTCAGCTGGTGATCGCCGCGCACGAGCAGCGCAACGAGACCGTCGTTGCCCTCGTAGACGAGCGTCTTCACGGTCTTTGCAGCCGGCACGCCGAGAATCTGCATAGGTCATCGATTGTCTTCACGCTCGGCGTGGCGACTTTCGTCAAGGGCTCCGACGGCAGCGGCCGCGGCATCGCGGGCGGGACTGCGATCGCAGTCTCGAGATTCGCCGCGTAGTCGTCCCCGTCGGAGAACGCGATAGCGTCTTCGCCCGATTCGCGCGAGAACTTGAAACTCCTGCGATCTGCTGCCGCCGATCGCGCCGGAGTCGGCGTCCACCGCGCGGAACTGCAAGCCCATGCGCGTGAAGATGCGCGTGTAGGCCTCGTGCATCACCGCATAGCCTTGGCGCAGCGAAGCTTCATCCATGTGGAACGAGTACGCGTCCTTCATGAGGAACTCGCGTGCACGCATCACGCCGAAGCGAGGCCGAATCTCATCGCGAAACTTCGTCTGGATCTGGTAGAAGGTCACCGGCAGCTGGCGGTAGCTCTTGATGTCGCGCCGTGCGATGTCGGTGATGACCTCCTCGTGCGTGGGTCCGACGCAGAAGTCACGCGTCGTGGCGATCCTTGAGGCGCAGCAGGTCGGGTCCGAACTCGTCCCAGCGTCCGCTTTCCTTCCAAAGCTCGGCGGGCTGGATAGACGGCAGCAGCAGCTCGAGGGCGCCGGCGCGATTCATCTCCTCGCGGACGATGTTCGCTGCCTTCGTGAGCGTGCGCAGGCCCATCGGCAGCCAGCGAGTAGATGCCGGACGAGAGACGGCGAATGAGCCCGGCGCGCAGCATGAGCTGCTGGCTCACGACCTCGGCTTCCGCCGGTGTCTCCTTCGCGGTGTTGATGGGGTACTGGGATAGGCGCATCGGCTATCGAGCAGGCCTTCTCGCGGCCACGGCATCTTAGCAGTCCGGTAATGCTCTATTTATCTAAGGTGCCCGCGAGCCGCAGCGCATCCGAACCTATTGGAGGGCGCCCGGCACTAACACGCGCGACCGCTAAACGGCTCGTGCGGCAAGGTCACTGTCTACATAGTCCGCGTGGGCCGTGCGAAATGACTGTCAGAATGCGTCGCAACCTACCAGAAAACACATAACTAAATGAACGCCCGAGTCGCTATGGGCGAGGGCCGTAGATCGGGCACCGGCGCGCCCAGCTCGAGCGCGCCGAGGTCGGGTGCGCGCCCAGCGAAGCCGTCCGTCACCGTCGGCAGCGGCGCGCCGCGGTCGACGGCGGCCGAGCCCGGCCGTAGGCGGAAGTCGAGCTCGCGCGCGTCGTAGAGCTTCTGCACCGTCGCGGCGTCCTGCGCGTCGAGCCGCGGCACGTTCATGAACACGTCGTAGTCGACGAGCACGCTGTTTCGATCCTGGCCGGTCGCGTGTCGCGAACTCCTCGAGCGTGGCGAACTCGCGCGTCTCGAGCTCGGCCATGTGGCGCAGCTGGTTGTAGTCGGCCGCTGACGCCGCGCGGCGGCGCGTTCCACCGGAACGACGCAGCGACGTTCGGATTCGGGCGAAAGCCGTTGTAGTCCGACGACGTGTACTGCGTGAACGTCGTGATGTTGAAGATCGCCGGCGCCGCGTTCTCGCCGAGCATCAGGTTGTTGCGCCAATGCGTGTTCGACGTGCCGGCGGCGAACGTCTCGGACAGGATCGTGTTGTTGTAGAACAGCACGCCGGCCGCGCCGTTCGTGAGCCGCGTCGATCCGGCCGGCAAGTGGTAGGCGATGTTGCGGATCCAGTAGACGGGGCCGCCGAGCGTCGGCTGATTGCAGAACGCGTGCGAGGCGTGATTGATGAACATGTTCCGCAGCACGCGGATGTTGTGCATGCTGCCGTCGGCCTCGATCGGATTGTCGTGGCTGTTCGTGATGTAGTTGCCGTAGAAGTCGATCGCGACGGGCCGGCGATCCCAGTACTCGCGCGGCGGATACTTCGGCCCGTCGGCGATGCCCGGGCCCGAGGCGACGGAGCCGTCGGGATTGCCGTAGGTCTCGACGTTGATGCCGTCGTGAAAGTCGGCGATGTAGTTGTGCGCGACGACGTGGCCGGGGCCATAGAGCTTCACGGCGACGTACGACGCCATCGCGGGCGGGAAGATCTGGCCGTCGACGCCGCGAAACTTCGATCCACATGTCGCCGGCCCAGCCGATCAGGTGATTCGGGTCGTTGCGGCCGATGAAGGTGTTGTCGGCGATGTAGAAGCCGCTCGAGCCCGAGAAGTTGGTGAACACGCCCGCGCCGACGTGCTCGAAGCGGCTGCGCTTGACCGTCAGCCCCTTCGAGCCCGCGATGAACTGCGTGCCGGCGAGGATCGCGACCTCGGCGTTGCGAAACGTGATGCCTTCGAAATAGGTGTAATCCGCGGCGCGCACGTCGAACAACGCGTAGTTGCCGTTGCCGTCGAACACGACCTCGCCGTCGCCGGCGGCGACGATCGCGATCGGCATGCTCGGGCGTGCCGTCGGCCGTCAGGTAATACGTGCCGTCGAGCGGCGTCGTGCGGTTGACGGTCGGCGTCGTTCGTGTACTCGTAGCGGTTGTATTGATAGACGCCCGCGTGCACGAGGATCGTGTCGCCGGGCCGCACGCGCGGCCGGCCCGACGTCGCCCAGTCCGTGCCGGCGCACCACTCGTTGTACGCGCACATGAGCCCCTCGAACGAGGGCTCGGTTTTCTGGCCCGTGAAGCCGTGCGGATAGACGTGAAACACGCGTCCGCCCGCGTAGCGCACCGGCTCGGCGCGTGTGCGCACCGACGACCGTGCGCTCCGCCGTCGCCGCGCACGCCGTCGGGGTCGGACGATGACGAATCGCGCTTCGTACTCGCGTGTCCGGCGTGAAGATCGAGAATGCTGCCCGCGAACATGTTCGGCGCGACGACGTCGATGCGCGACTCGCTGTAGATGCGCTCGCCGTGGAGGCGCAGCAGCGGCAGCGCCGGTCGCCACGCGGTCTCGCCGTGCTCGCGAAATGAGACGGCGACGCTCGCGTTGCGGTTGTCGTCGCCCTGGATCCACCATTCGAAGCCGAGGTTGATCAGTGTTGGCGGCTCGACGAAGAGCTCGCCGGGCACGACGGCGTTCGGGTCGGGCAGGGACGCGGACGCCGGTGCCGGAGCAGCGGGCGCTGCCGGTGGCGTTTGCGCGTATGCCGGGGCGGCGCGCAAGACGGTGAGCATCACGGCGAACCAGGCGATCGCGCGCGGAGCGGGCGAACGTTTGCATGGCGGAAATTGTGCCACGACACACGGCGTGTCGCATGCAGCTCGCTAACGCGAGCCTAGCCCGAAACGAGGGAAGGTTGGTCGGGCCCGGGGGGCTGGTGGAACGCGTCGACGATCTCCGACGGGAGATTACTGTTGCTTGTCCTGCGAAGTCCGTCCGGGCGCAACTCGTACATCGCGGTCTCGTCCCCGGTCGTGCTTACGAGTTGCACATACTTGATCCCATTGAACAACGCCACACGGCAGGATACGCGTCGCACCGTGAAGTGGCGCGCTACCAGGGCATGCTTCGCGATAGCGGTGTCTAGTGCCTCGTTGTCCTCTACAAAGCGAACCGGCCGATCGACGCGGCCCAAATGCTCAGCAAGCGCGAGAAGTGTCGGAAAGGCTCGCGTGTGTCGCTTACCATCGCGAAGGGCGAAAACGGCCCGAGCGCCGCCGCCGTCCGAGGCTTCCTCCCATTGAAGATCGTATCCGGCTTGCCGAATTCTTCTTTCGATTTCGCCGTCGTCCATGCGCGTCAAGCTAGCACGTTTGTTGCCGATCGACGCGGTTTTGCGGTGTAGTGCCACGCGTAGGTCGAGGATTCATGACACCATGGGCACCCCAACACACGAACGGTCCGGAGACCCTTATGAGACGAGAGGAAGCAAAACCGCTACAGGAGGCTGCGCAACGCGCCGCGGACTGGTGCCTAGGAAAGCTCGAAATGCGCGAAGGCGGCTTTGGGAAGGCTCACGAGCACTCCGATTCCGAGCGCGGGGCCTTGCACATAGCACATTCGATCGCGGTGTGCGAGGTCGTGCGGCTAGCGGCGATCGTCAACGGGTAAGTGATCCGCGAGCTCCACCAGTCGCCGCAGTTGTTCTGCGCGGCGCTGTCGCGACGTCTCGCGAATGCCCAGCGCCACGCGAAAGGACGCTAGTTGTTCGGCGCTTCGCTCTCTATCCAGCGTTGCAGCGTCCGATATCGCGGGTCGGACCGGACGAGAAAGGGTCCACCTTCGTGCGGACAGCTATTGGGGTCGGTCTTTATCAGAGGCTTACACAGTATCAAGCTGCGCATCGGCGCGTCGCGGTTCATGCGGCGCGGCGCGTTTTCATTCGCATCTTCACGCAGCTCGGAAAAGATTTGGTCGGCCGTCCCGCTCAACGTGAGACCGCCCGGAGCGCCGCGGTGACAGCCGATGCAACCGCTTGCGCGCCACAGCGAATCCGTTCCCGGACCCCATCCGCTTTGGATGTTTCGGCGCAGCGAGGTGACGACCTTTGCGGCCGCTGCATTCGATAGCTCGGACTCGTTCTGCGAATCGCGTGCCGTGACTCTGTAGGTATGCCTCGCGTCCGGTTGAACCGATCGATCGGTATAGAGCACCACGGTGTCCGGCGGCGCCACGCTCGGCACGAACTCGAGCAAAACGCCGTCGCGATAGACGTTATAGCCGATGACTTGATCGTCGTCTCTCGCCGCGAGCCAGCTCAGCTTCGCCGCGAAAACGCTGCTTCCCGCCGCCGCGGTGCTGCCGTCGAGCACGGTCAGTGACTTCGGTGGGCTCGGTCGCTCCTCGCTCGGCGCGCTGTTGAGCAAGATCGTGGCCACGCCTCGTGCGGTGCCGCCGAATCCATCTGCAATCTCGTAGGCGAAGCTATCCCTGTCGGGTGGCGCGAGCAGGGTTTCCGGTGTACGTATAGGCGAAGGAGCCGTCCGCAGCGAGAGCTACCTTGCCGTGATGCGCCAATCCGCCCGGGGCAATCGCAACCGTCAAAGAATCATCGTCGGGGTCCGAATCCTGACTGGTGCCAGCCAGCACGGAGGCGCGCAGAACCTGGGCAGCGGCGAGATCGAGGGCGTACAAATCGTTCGAAGCCGCCGGGGCGCGATTGGCGACGTCGACACTTTTCGTCATGGCGGATTGATCGGCCGTTCCTTGGTTGATGGTCAACGTCACGTTGTACTTCCCCGGCACGTCAACGACGAAAGCGGGGTACCGCGAGCCCATGTCGGTCAGTGTTGCGCTGCTGCCGGCCGGCGGAACGAGCGTCCACGCGTAGCTGCGTGCAAAAGCGCTGTTCGAGCCGTCGAGGTAGACGGTATCGCCGCGGATCGGCGCTGGATCGAGCCCCCCAACATCGGCCGACGGCCCCCCCGGCGGTGGGGCCGGGTCCTCGCCGTGTAGCTGCGCAATATGGGCGGCCAATCCGGCACCGGGCGCGGCGCCACCACCGAACGGAGCCCAAAACCGGTCCATCGTCAAACGCGCAGCGGGCATCACACCCGTGCGGAAGACCGTTTGACGAATTGCGACTTCCTGCGACAATGAACTTTTGATAAGTGTCGAAGCGCAAGATCGGGTCGGCGATGGTCGTGTGGCAGACGCGACAATGCTGCGCGTAGACTTCATGATAAAGCTGCTCTGCGTTCGGCGGATTCGTGAGCATGCCGCCGGCAATCACGGGATCTGGCACGATCTCGCCGTTTCGCCAGCCCGGAGCAGCCGCCGAATCGTCGAACGCTGCCGCAATGAGCTTGCCGTTCTGGTCGACGCCGCCATACCAATGCTCGACGAGTCGGCGCGCTGCCTCGTTCAGAGGTGTGTCGTATGTCTCGTACGCAGCTTGATTGAGCTTTTTGATCTGACTTTGCTGGCGGCTGCGGGAGAAATCGCCGTAGTCGCGCGCGAGCTCGGCAGGCAACGACACGCCGTCAGCTTGCAACGGAGCACGCACGATTGCGGGATCCGTGTCCGCAAACAGCAGCGACCCGACGTCCCACGGCAGGAAGCTGCCACCGAGATCCCCGTCCGTCACCGTGGCGCCGTCGCGGTTCTGCGCCGGCCAGGTATAGCAGGCCGCATCGGTCGGATCGCCGCAAGCCGTGTCGAAGGTCAACTCGGTGACACCCGGCGGCCGCGCGCCTCCATGGCACGAGGTGCAGTTGCCGGGCGTGAAGCGCTCGCCGCGGCCGTCGAAGTCGAAGCTTGCAACGCGCGGCGCGTCGCCGCTGCCGTCTTCGACGTAAGTGAAGAACTTGACGAACTTCGGCGTCGGGTCGGTGTGATTGACGAGCGGGCTGTACTCCGTGACCACCGTCGCAAACGAGTCGAGCTGGCGGATCGCCGCTTCCAGCGTGCGGTAGTTCTTGACGAATGAGAAGACGTTGCCGAGCTCGTCCGTACGGGTATACATCTGTCGGCCGAAGCCGAGATCGAAGTTGTTGACGTATACAGCGTGGGCGAATTGGCCGGTGCCAGCGATGGCCTCAGGCAGCAACGCCCCGCTTTCGGAGGTGAAGCCAGCCTGCCTCAACCATGCGTTGAGCGACCTTCGGCTATTGTTCGGGTCGACGGTTCGATAGTAGACCTCCGCCGTCAATGCGGCCTCACGCCCTTCGAGCGAAGCCAGCACCACGTCGAGCGGAATGATCGCTGAGGTAGGTAAGCCGATGCCGGCGTTCTCGATGCTCTTGGCGCCCGTCGCCGGGCTTGCCGCGAACCCCGTGGCGGGCAAAGGCATCGGTGCGTCGATGAGATCCGGAAGGATCAGCGTCGCATCCTGTTGATTCTCGGGTGCGATCAACGTCAAGGCCAACAGGATCCGCGCCTTGTCCGCCACGGTAGCGTCGAGCAACCGATCGCGCTCCTTGGCGTCGACAAAACGCTGGTTGAAATCGCTCACGTCGAGGCGCGGAACCTTGAGATCGAAACGCGCGTTCCACCAACGCGAGATGCGCGCGCGCTCATCTTCCTCGGGCACGTCCACGCCCGCTGGCCAATGGCCTGCGAGACCTGTTTCTCCGCCGGGGAGCGGCTGCGGCGTCAAGTCCTCGAGCCACGCTACGCGGCAGCCGCTCGCGATCGACTCCGGGATTCCGCCCGCGAACTCGGCGGGATTGAAGCCGCAATCCGCGTGCGGAGCCGTTCGCGGCGGATAGGCAACGTAAGCGCGTGCGGACAAAGTAAACGGCCGCGCCGTTGCTCCGGTTCTCGCCCCGCCTGCGAGCGCCGCGACGACCTTGAAGCTGTCGAACGTCGCGCTCCTACCGACGTCCAGAGATAGGAACTTGTCGGAATCCCGAGCCGGCACCACCGTGACGTCGATCGACGCACTACTCGTGTTCGCGGTCGAATCCTCCACAGTGAGCGCGAACGTCAATTTCGTAGGCGAGCTCACATGAGGCGCCGTGAAGCTCACCGTCGTGGTGTTGGCTTCGATCAATCGCACACTGGGGCCGGCGGTCTGACGCCAGGTCCATGCGATCACCGGGCCGTCGCTGTCACGGCTCGCCTTGCCGGTCAGCAGCACCTCCGCTCCCTCGCGGAACGTATCGGTCATGCCGCCGTTCAAGATCTGCGGCCGCGGCGTTGGGGCGGCAGGTACATGCGCGCCGACATCGCTACCGCCGGAGCCGCTACTGCAGGCCTCCAACGACAGCAGGAATGCAGCTCGCCAGCAACAGGCGGCCCCATTGTTGCGATGACCCGCTGCCGCACCCAAATCCCCGTGCTAGAACTCATAGCGAAAACCGCCGGTGGCAACGTTGTCGTCGTAATGCAGCAAGTTTTCGACGGCTTTGAGCTGCAGGAATGCCGACAAGCCTCCTGCGATCGGACCGCCTGCTTCTCGCTGGCGCCCGCCACGCAACACGACGGAGAATCCGACGCTCGCTACGGAGTACGAATCGTCCGGAACGTCCGTTGGCACCCTGAAAGCGTCGCGGCCGAGGATGTCCTCGATTGCCGCGTATCCAGCCGTAATCGTTCGTGCATCGTCCTCGAGCTCTCGATGCGCCTCGAGGCTGAGGTACGGAACGATCACGCCGAAGCGCGGCGTGAACACGTACTGGAAACGAAAACCGAGCGCGGCGTCGAGGCTTTCGATGTTTTGCTCCGAGATGCTGAGGTCGAAACGTTTGCTTACGCTGCTGTCGCTGAGCAAATTGATGCTGCGCTCCTCGGCGAACGCGTCGACGGTCGCATCCAAATACTCTAGGTTGAAGAACGGCTCGAAGGTGAATTTCTGCGTCCCGAACGCATAGCCGATGCCGAATGTGGCCGTGCGCACGGTGGCTTCAGGATGACTATTGGCGAGCGAGTTCGTACTTTCTGTGTTCGGATTGAACGATGGGTACTTGATGTTGCGCACGATGTCGTAGCTCAGAGACTGTCCACCGATAGAGCCGCTCAAATTGAGCCGCTCGCCCTGAAACAAAGCAAACAGGATTAGGCTCGTGCCGTCGGAATCGACGTTGCCGTCTACGACGCTGACCCGGCTCGCAGCCTCATCGAAATCGATCGCCTGGTCGCTGAGGCCGACGATGCCGCCGAGCCACAAATCATTGGGCAGCCGAAAATCGACGCCTAGCGTAATCTCGGAGCCATCAAAGTCGAACGCGTCCTCGAGCGGCGTGGGCTCCTTGCTGCCGTAACCGAATGAGCCGTTCAAGAATCCGCCCCAGCGACTGTAGGTTTCCCTGGCGGTCTCGTCGGCGGCATTGCCACCGTCGGTAGGGTCCTGAGTGGCCGCGAGCAGGCGGTCTCGAGCTGGGATCCAATCTGTAGAGATTCGTGATGCCGAAGCCGCCCGCGCCGAACCGTAGAGCGCTCATTCGCGCGGCGAGATTCGACAACTGCCCGTTCGCGAATTCCGTTGCCATCGATCCCTGGGCGGCCAGCTCTTCGGCGGCGGTCCAGCGGAGCGCGAGACCTAGCCCGGTCAAGTTCTGGCCAAGGCTCGCGATGGTCGCGCCACTGCCCCTAATCTCGTTTGCCGTGTGCACGAGCTCTCGCGAATTCAGATAGACGAAGAAGCGATCCTCATTGCACGCGGTCAGAGGGCGGTGCGTCCGGTTCGGGTTCGGTGTCGAAAATCCCTCCGGGATTGCAGCTTGCGTCAAGGGCGTTGAAGACCGCCTGATTGGCTTCTGCGGCGGCCTGCTCGACGTCATTCGCGTACGGAAGCCCCACGAGCCCGAGACCCGGGTCCGCGGTCTGTGCGATGCCGCTTACTGGCGTCAATACGGTCATCGTGGTGATGGCCGTTGCTAGCCCGCGGTTCATCACAGAGCGAAGGAGGCAGCGCGCAGGTTTGTTTGTCATCGGATTGCTGCGGCGTTCGTTATCGGTCTGTCAGCTCCCACTCGGAATGAAAAAGAAGTCGCCGACTTCGTGTCCGGCGTCTTTCAACGCCTTGAGCTCCGGCTCTTGAGCCGCGGGCACCGCCGTAGCCGAACGGCGCACGAGCTGGCGAATCTTCAAGAACAACTCCGGTGCCGTCAGCACCTGCTCATTCGTCTCGAGCGCCTCGAGAAGCGCTCCAGCGAAGACCGAATGCTCTTGCTCGGCGTCCTCGACAATCGGGCTGTCGCCGCCTGAAGAAAGCACGAGCCGGGAGCGCTTCGGCATCTTCCACTCGATGTACTCGTCCGTATAGCGTCCCTCGCCGACCATGAGATAACCCGGATCGTCTCCGAGCAGGCCCGAGTAACAGGAGTCAGCGATGACGAGGACCCGCTTCGCGTCGATCCTTCCGAGATGGCGGCTCACGAAGTCATTTGGGACCCAAAGGGTGTCGTCGGGGGAGGGCTCTGCGTTGCTCGGCAGCCAATAGCCGATTTGGCGGACGCCGCTTTGCAGACGGCTGCCATGACCGGAAAAGTAGATCAGCAAGTTGTCGTTCTCTTCGAGCATCTCGTTGAGCTGATTGATCGCCCTCATCACGGTCAGTTGGTTCGGATTCGCGAGGCTCAGAACGCCGAATCCGTAGCGTTCGTCGAGTGTCTGCCCGATTCGTGCAACGTCATTGGCAGGGGACGCGAGATCGTCGAGCAATTGATAGTCCTGTACGCCAATGAGCAATGCATAGAAGCGGCCGAACTCGCTCCTTCGGTAGTTGACTTCTTCGGGTTGCTCGAACGAAACGACCGCCGCCGACGGCGAAACTGGATTGTCGACGCCGGGCATCGCGTCCAGAGCTTGCTGATCCTCGCGGCGCTGCGATTCGACCTGCTCGATCAGAGCGCGCATCGACTCGAGCTCAGCACGAAGCTCCGCATTCTCGTTGGCCTCCCGGAGCTGACGCGTCAACGAGTCGACCTCCCGCCCCAAGACCTCCAGTTGCCGGTCGCGCTGCGCGACTTCCTCGAGCAAGCGCGATCTTAGCTCCGCCTGCTCGGCTGAGGCGGCCGATTGGAAGATGAGACTGTCCGCCGCCAGGCCCGAAGCGCGTCGGTACCAGTTCAACGCCTCCAATTTGTCTGCCGGCACACCGAGCCCCTGCTCGTACAACGTGCCGAGATTGAACTGCGCCCGGGAAGCGCCTTGCTCGGCAGCCCGGAGATACCATTCCGCAGCCGCCGCGTAGTTCGGCTCTCCGCCTAACCCCCGCTCGTAGATTTCGCCCACCATCGTCTGCGCTTCGGCGTCTCCCTGTTGCGCTGCGGGCAGCCAAACGTCAAGGGCCGCTCGATAGTCTGCGCGGTCATAGGCGAGGTACTCGCCGCCGCGCGCTCGGCAGTCGGCAGCCGTCGTGCGAGTCGGGCGCCGCGGTGTCTGATACGGGCGGCCGCCAAGCTGGCGAACCTGGCCCGGCAGGAGGCAATCGACGACCTCCAAGTCCTGAACTCCTTGGGGCGCGGAGGCCGACTCCTGTGCGCCGATCGGCATTGCGCAGCAGCGGGAGCGTCGCAGTCAGTGCGCGCACCAAGCGTCCGATTCGTACCTGCAACTCAGCGCTGCACGTTCGCTTCCTCAATCCGCCGGCGTCGCTTGGCAACGTGCGGCGATCGACGCACATCTCTCGGTCCCGAGCACGTCGCTGCAGACGGTGGCGACAGGCGAATAGCGGCTCAGGTAGGTGTTGCAAGACAAGGCGCCGAAAACTCGCGAGCTGAGTGTCACTATCGGCGCCGCGAATCGAAGCGAGGAATCGATCGGCAACTGCTTCAAGCCCGAGCACCGCCCGCTCGTTGTTCGGATGCAGCTCATAGGCTCTGGAAAAGTACTCGAGCGCGTCGTTGATCCCAGCGTCGCCGAAGGTCAGGGCCGTTTGCCCTTCGCTCACCGCGCGCTCGAACTCTGCCTGCACTTCCGGGGCGAGATCCTCGAACGCAACGTCGGGCGCCGTCTCGCGGTCTTGCATCGACAACACGACAGCTACGCTCGCAAGCACCAACGCGCCGCCGACGGCGGCGCGCACGAGCATTCGCGTGTTGCCCGGTCCTTCGAACTCTTCGAGGAACTCGGCGGCATTTCGCTGGCGCGACGCCTCATCGGCGGAAAACGCGCGAAGTAGGGCCTTTCTCTGCGAGCGGGACAATCCGGGCAGCGGCGCGTGCTTCAGCGCACGCAGGCGAGGCTGCGTCCGCGGGCCCGTAGTCAAACGGATGCTGCCCGGTCAGCAGCTCGTGAGCGACGACTGCAAGAGCAAAAACGTCGTCGCAGGGTGCCGGCACGCGGCCCTCGAGCATTTGCGGGCTCGCATACGCCGGCGTCATGCCTCCGACTCCTCGCGAGTCGAGCGCGCGGTTGGTGTCGAGCAGCTCCGTCAGCGGCGCCGCCCGCGCGACGCCGAAATCGAGGACTTTGATTTGTTTCTTGCTCGTCAAGAAGATGTTCGCGGGCTTGAAATCCGAGTGAACGATGTCGTTTTCATGTGCGTACGCGAGCGCTTTCGCCATGCCGCGAATCATCGGGATTACTTCGTCAGGCGGCAGACCGCGTGACGGGTTCTCGGCGACGATTGACCGCAGCGACTTGCCGTCGAGCAGCTCCATCGTCATGTAAACGATCGAACCATCTCGATCGAACGTGTGCACGTTAACTATGTTTTCGTGCGCCAGTATCTGGGCTTTACGAGTCTCTCGCTGCAGCGCGATCAAGGCGTCTGGGTGCCGCTTGAACTTCGCGCTGAGAATCTTGATCGCGACATGCGGATCGCGATCCTCCATTTCTTTGTGTAAGCGATCGACGGCTCGATAGACGACGCCCATGCCCCCTTCGCCGAGAACCGACTCGAGCTCGAAGCGCCCGCGCACGATGGTGCCGATTTCGACCGGCGAGTGGCCCTCCTCAGTCCATTCGTCGGGCACGGGCCACTCCGCACCGGCTCCCCCGATGGTGGCCAACCGGCTGGCCAGTGGGTCGGTCGGCGTGCCCGGGTTCCTTAAGTCCTTATCGACCACGGCTCTTATTCAGGACCCGGCACCCTATGCGGGTGCTCATTGGAGTTGTTGTTGCCCTCGTTCGAAGTATAGCGACTTCGAAAGCGCCGGGCTTCGATGCTCGATCAGCATCACTGACCGCGGAGCAGGACCGGATAGCTCACTCTGGAGTGATCAATCGGCGCAGTTGCTCCGGCGTCGGTGTCACGTGGTAGAACGTTTCGAAAAACGTGCGGACGTCGCCGAAAAACGCCTCGTCGAACGGGCGTGCCGGCAGCACGTACGCCATCCAAATGAGGCCGAGCAGACGATTGACGGATGGCGGCCGCGGTCCCCAGTTGAACGGTAGGTCGGGCGGCGCGTGAACGCGGCTGGCCGCGACGGCCGCGATCTCGCGCCAAGCCGGATCCGCTTGCAAGCTCGCCGCGGACGCTTTGCTCGCGGCGATGATGACGTCGGGCGCCGACGCACGGATTTCTTCCATGTTCAGCGGACGCCGCGGTGCGGTTTGCGTGGTGCCCCCGGTATTCGTCGCCCCGAGCCATTGCGCGGCCTCGCCGAAACTGTGCCCTTCGAGACACGGCGTCGTGCCATTTTGCGAGCACGCGAGGTACACGCGCACTCCCGGTGCGGCGAGCACGCCGCGATACTTGCTCAAGATTCGCTCGGCCTCCGCCGCGAGCCGTTCCCCGCGGTCGGGGACACCGAAGGCAACACCGAGGCCCCTGTAGACCGCGGGGATGTTCGTCAGACGGCCGTCAAGAATGATTCCGGGAATGCGCGTGCGCTCGCTAATGGCTTCGAGCGCTTCGACGTAATCCGAATCCACCGTGCCGTAGTCCACGTAGACGTCGACACCCAACGCCAACAGCTCGGCGTCGTAACGCGGATCGTCGCGGTCGGGAAGGTTCGTTATCAGCGCCGGCGCGCGATATTCGGGAGGGATGAGCTCTAGCGCTGCTTCCGGCGGCACGTGATTGCGGCCGCCGAGCATCTCCGGCACCAGTGTGTAGAGCAACACCTCGGCCGGCGCGCCGGCGGCAAAAACGCGCGTGACGTCCTCGGGCAAGGTCACGCGACGCTGCGCGTCGTCGGTGAACGGCTCTTGGGCGCACGCGACGGCGCCACCGAAACTTATCCACAGAGTGGTCATTGAGACGAATCGGATGGCTTTGGCGACGTGGCGCCTGCGAGAAAACATCAAGTTCGTCTCCGACCGTATGCGAGGAGGGTTACGGTATATTCATGCTCTCATCCCGGCAAGATTCGTTGGACAAGCGTCATCGAGATTGACGCTCACACTCGATGCCGTTGAACTTCTGACCCCCAAAGAGGGCACATAGGCCCACGCCGTCATCGAGCTTCGAGCGCGATGATCGTCGTCGACTGCCCTAGACTCGCTATATTCGATCGGATATAACATGCAACCCGGCCGGTGGTCTGCCGGACGCTCACTCAAGGACTCTCGAAAAATGCACAACAAGAAGCCGCGCGCCTTCCTGTATTCCCCTGTGACCCTGGCGTCCGGACTCGCCGTCGCCGCTTCGGCGAGCGTTACCCGGGTCGAGGCCCAAGACAACGTGTTCGAGCTCGGCAAGCTCAGCGTCATCACGGTCATCGGCGAAGCCTACGACTCCGACACGACGGACAACACGGTCACCGTCGAGGACGTGTGGACCTACAACCGCAACACGCTCGATGAAGCGATCAAGCTGATTCCCGGCGTGACGAGCACGCTCGACGGCACGGCTCGGCGCAACGAGCGCGGCATCTTCGTGCGCGGCTTCGGCCGCTGGCAAGTGCCGCTCGCGATCGACGGCATTCGGATCTATCTGCCGGCCGACAATCGTCTGGATTTCAACCGATTTCTGACGCAGGACCTCGCCGAGATCGAGGTGCAGAAGGGCTACGTCTCGGTGCTCGACGGTCCGGGCGGCATGGGCGGTGCGATCAACCTCGTGACGCGCAAGCCGAGCGAGCCGTTCGAAGCGGAGCTGCGCGCGGGTTTCAGCGAGGGTGAGCAGGATGCCTACGCCATGGCCGGCACGCGGCACGAGAAATTCTACGTGCAAGGCAGCGTGAGCTACTTGGACCGCGACTATTGGCAGCTGGCGGACGACTTCGTGCCGACCGCGATCGAGGACGGCGGCGAGCGCAACGGGTCCGACAACAGCGACTCGCGCGCGAACTTCAAGGTCGGCTTCACGCCGAACGACACAGACGAGTACTCCTTGAGCTACACGGCGCAAGCGGGCGAGAAGGGCGCGCCGCTGCACGTCTACAACAATCCGCCGAATCCGCCGAACAGCTTCTGGCGCTGGCCGACGTGGGACATCGGCAATCTGTACTGGTTGTCGAGCACGCAGCTCGGGCCGAACGACGACGTCGTGCTCAAGACCAAGCTGTTCTACAACACGTACGAGAACTCGCTGTTCGCCTACGACGATGCTACGTACACGACGCAGTCGCCGAACGGCCGCTTCCAGAGCTTCTATGACGACACGGGCTACGGCGGCAGCGTGGAGGTCAGCACATCGCTCGGCGACCGCAACACGTTCGGCTCGGCGTTCCACTACCGCCGCGACGAGCACACCGAGTTCAACGACAACCGCCCGACGAACCCGACGCTTCAGATCGGTCGAGCCCGTGCAGGAGACGCTCGAGAACACCTGGTCGCTGGCAGTCGAGAACACGTTTGCCGCCACCGACAAGCTCGATCTCGTGGCGGGGCTGAGCCACGAGGCGAACGAGCTCAAGAAGGCGCAGGAGTTCAATGCGACGGCCGGTCTGTTCGAGTATCCGACCGGCGGCACCGACGCAACGAACCTCCAGGGCGCGGCCTATTGGCAGTACACGGACGAGCGCCAGTTGCGCGGCGGTCATTTCCTCGCGCACCCGCTTTCCGACGATCTTCGAGCGATTCAGCACGCGTTTCGGCACCGCGCTGCCGAACCCGGAGCTCGAGCCCGAGCGCGCCATCAACTACGAGATCGGCTGGGCCGCGCAGCTGACGGACGAGCTCGAACTTGTCGACGGCCGTGTTCTATGCCGACGTCGAGGACATGATTCAGACGGTCGTCGTGAGCGCGGGTCCGCCGCAGCATCACGCAGACGCGCAACGTCGGCGACGGCGAGTTCTACGGCGTCGAGTTCGGCGTGCAGTGCGCAGCTCGGCGAGCTCTGGAGCGTTGCCGCGAACTACACGTACCTGCAGCGCGAGATCACGGACCCGCTGCAGCCGGGCTATCGAAGTACCGGGCGCGCCCGACGATGCGGCGTTCGTCGCGTTCATCTACGAGCCGTCCGACACGTTTGTCGATCACGCCGAGCCTCGAGCTCGCGGGCGACCGCTGGAGCGACGTGACGTCGACGGGCGGCAGCGGCTACGTGCGGACCGGCGACTACACGCTGCTCAACGTCCAAGTCCAGTACCGCGGCAGCGAGCTTTGGGAGATCGCGGTCGGCGGCACGAATCTACTGGACGAGAACTTCGAGCTCGCCCAGGGCTACCCCGAGCCGGGCACCAACGTCTACCTGCGGATGCGCCTGAACTTTTAGTCGCGCTCTTGAAGAAATCCGCCAAGCAACGCAGTCTGTCGCGATGCAGGCAGGCGTCATCGATCTTCACCTACGCGAAGTCGGGCAACTGTTCGACTCGCTGGATCCATGTCCGTTTTATGACCGGGACCTCGATACGGATGCCGAGGAGTACATCGTCGCAAGCGTGCGCGAGCTTCCGGAGCGCAGGGCGAGCGCGATCGTCGTGCACGTCGATGAGCCGAGCGGTCAGCCGAACGAGCAACGTGACGTTGAGCAGGCGATTCGCGGGCACTTCGAGCGCAAGGCGCGGCTCGAGGCGCGCGAGCTGCGCGAGCTCGTTCGCCGCGGCTGGATCAGCCTCGTCATCGGGCTAACGTTTCTCGCAGCACTGCTCGTTGCGAGCGAAGGCGTCTCCCGAAGCACGGTGCCCGGCCCGCTCGCGACGGCATTGAGCGAGAGCCTGGTAATCGGAGGCTGGGTGGCAATGTGGAAGCCGCTCGAGATCTTTCTGTACGACTGGTGGCCGATCGCCGGCAGGCGCAGGCTCTACGCGGCGCTGAGTCAGCTTGCCGTGCGTTTGGTGCCGCACGACCATTCCACGGGCGGCACAGTTGTGCAATCGCCGGCGGCTCCCGATCATTAAAGCTCTCGGAGAATGGCAAGCATGAGCAACCGTCCCATCGATTTGGTGCTACCGGTCACTGCGATCGACCACGTGCGCGGAGCTGCCCACGCACCTGTTACCGTCGTCGAGTACGGGGACTTCGAGTGCCCGAACTGCAAGCAAGCCGCGCCAGCCGTCGACATGCTGCTGCGCAAGTTCCCGGATGAAGTACTGTTCGTGTACCGTCACTACCCGCTCGAGGAAGTTCACCCACACGCTCTCGGCGCCGCGGAAGCTGCCGAATGCGCGGGTGCTCAAGGCAAGTTCTGGGAAATGCACGCACAGCTATTCGCGCATCAAACGCACCTCGACACGAAGCACTTGCACCGCTACGCGGAGGAAATCGGCCTCGACATCGCCCGGTACACGGCCGAGATGGATGATCACGTGTATTTGCAGCGAATCCGCGAGCACATCGACAGCGGCAGACGCAGCCGTGTTCGCGGCACGCCTGGGTTTTTCGTCAATGGCGTCATCACGGACGTGTCGTTCGGCTTGCAGTCGCTCTTCGAAGCGACCCAAGCAGCGCTCACCGTTGGGATGGAACCGCGTTAGCAGCGCCTATACGTGCGCTCACGCGGTTGCCATCTCCCGCACGCCTAACTCCCGCGCCACCTGCTCCCGCAGCAGATACTTGGCCACTTTGCCCGTGACCGTCATCGGAAAGCTCTTCACGAAACGCACATAGCGCGGGATTTTGTAGCGCGCGATTTGACCGGCACAGAAGTCGCGTATCTCTTGCTCGGTGGCGTGCTGTCCTTCGCGCGGGACGATACATGCACACAGCTCCTCGCCGTACTTGGGGTCGGGAACGCCAACGCACTGCACGTCCTGGATCTTGGGATGCCTGTACAGGAATTCCTCGACCTCGCGCGGATAGATGTTCTCCCCACCCCGGATGACCATGTCCTTGATGCGGCCGGCGATGTTGCAATAGCCCTCGTCGTCGATCGTCGCGAGGTCGCCCGTGTGCATCCAGCGCGCAGGATCGATGGCCTCGCGCGTCCGCGCCTCGTCGCCCCAATAGCCGAGCATCACGGAATACCCCCGCGTCAGCAGCTCGCCCTTCTGGCCGCGCGGCACGATACGGCCGTCGGAATCTACGATCTTGACCTCGAGATGCGGCTGCACGCGGCCTACGGTCGAGACTCGGCGCTCGAGCGTGTCGTCCACCGAGCTTTGGAAGCTCACGGGTGAGGTCTCGGTCATGCCGTAGGCGATCGTTACCTGCCCCATGTGCATCTTGTCCACCACACGACGTATGACCTCGATCGGGCACGGGGAGCCGGCCATGATGCCAGTGCGCAGGCTCCCGAGGTCGTGCTCGGCGAACCGCGGATGATCGAGCATCGCGATGAACATCGTCGGCACGCCGTACAAGGCCGTGCAACGTTCGCCCTGCAGCGTTCGCAACACGGCCGACGGCTCGAAGCTCTCGCCCGTCAGGATCATCGTTGCGCCGTGCGTCATGCAGCCGAGGTTGCCGATCACCATGCCGAAGCAGTGGTAGAGCGGCAGCGGAATGCAGACGCGGTCGCCGGGCACGAGGTTCACTGCCCGGCCCACGAAGAACGCGTTGTTCAAAATGTTGTAGTGGGTGAGCGTTGCGCCCTTCGGCGAGCCGGTCGTGCCCGAGGTGAACTGGATGTTGATGGCGTCGTCGAACTGCAGGCATGCCGCGCGTGCGGCGAGCTGCGCCAGTTCCGCGGAGGTAGCGGGCTGCGTGAGGTCATCGAAGTTCCACATTCCCGCTGTGCGATCGCGGCCGAGCCGAATCACGTGCCGTAGCGACGGCAATGCCGCGCTGCGCCACTCGTTCGTCGTCGCATGCTGCATCTGCGGCGAGAGGCTCTGCAGGATCGCGATGTAGTCGCTCGTCTTGAATCCGGGCGCGAGAACCAGCGCTTCGCACTCGACCTTGTTGAGCGCGTATTCGAGCTCGCTGCGCAAATATGCGGGATTGACGTTCACGAGCACGAGGCCTGCTTTCGCGCACGCGAACTGCGTCAGCACCCACTCGGCGCAGTTCGGCGACCAGATACCGAGCCGGTCGCCCGGTTCGAGCCCGAGTCGCATGAGCCCCACCGCGAGCTCGTCGACGCGGCGCTTGAGCTCCGCGTAAGTCCAGCGCACGTCCTGATGCGCCACGACGAGGGCCTCGCGCGCGGCGTGCTTCAACGCCATCGCGTCGAAGGTCTCGCCGATCGTGGCCGCGATCAGTGGCACGTCATGTGTGCCCCGGACATAACTGGGACGGCGGCGAATGCCGATCGCCGCATCGCCGGTGTCGGCGCGGGCGTCGGTGGGGTTGATCACGGCTTGTTCGAGCTTGGCAACGGCAGTGCGCATGATTGATCTCCTTATGCGCGCGCAGGTTTGTAAAACGCGACGCGCTTGATGTTGAGCAGGTCTCTGTACGTGATGCTGTTGGTCGTAGAGGTGCGACCCCAGGTGCCGCACCCCAACATGAAGGAACTCGTGAGGCCCGTCGTGGCTCCGAGCAGCCCTTGCGCTGCCGGCGAGTTGACGAGGATGCGGCTCGCCGGGATCTCGGCCGCGAAACGCCGGCTCAGGTGCGGGTCATGCGTATGGATGACCGCAGTGTGTCCGGCGCCGTCGATCTCGAGCAGCGCGCGGCAGACGTCCATGCCCTCGTCGCAGTCGGTCACCGTGAACAGGCTCAGAACCGGGGCGAGCTTCTCGGCCGCCAGGTAGTTCGTGGCATCGACCGAGTCGGCCGGGACGACGAGCAGCTGAATCGCGTACGACCGCTCGATGTGCGCCAGCTTGGCCAGCGCCGCCGCGTCGCGCCCGACCACCCGCGGCATGAGACGCTGCGTATCGTGACTTACCGCCGAGTCGCGAAATCGCGCGCTCTCGGCCTGAGTTAGAACCGCGGCGCCGTGCTGCATCAACTCGCCGATCAGGCGCTCGCGAGCGGCGGCCTCGACAACGAGGTGATTCTCGGCGCCGCATATGAGCCCGTTGTCGAACGACTTGCTGAGTATGACGCTGCGCGCGACGTGCGCGAGGTCGGCATCGGCGCCGATCAGCGCCGGCGCGTTGCCGGGGCCCACTCCGATCGCCGGCGTGCCGGATCGATACGCGGCCTCGACCATCGCTGGTCCGCCCGTTGCGAGCACCAACCCGACGCGCTTGTGGCTCATCAGGGCGACGCTCGTCTCGCGGCTGCCGTCGTCTCCGAGCCATTGCACGAGGTCGGCCGGGGCGCCAGCCGAGAGCAGCGCCTGCTGGACGAGCCGCCCGGTGCGTTGCGACACCTGGCGCGCGCGCCGGCTCGGGCTCAGGATGATCGCATTGCGGCCCTTGACCGCGATGAGCACCTTGAAGATGAAGGTCGCCACGGGATGAGTCGCTGGGACGAGGCCAAAGATCACGCCGACCGGGCTCGCGATCTCGGCCACCTGGCGCTCGCTGTCGTAGCCGATTTCGCCGCGGCCCACCTGCCCGGCGAGCTGCGTCCAAGTGCCGGAGCTCGCGATCCTGTTCTTGAGCGTTTTGTCGCGCACGTTGCCCATGCCGGTCTCGGCGACGGCGGCGACTGCCAACGCGTGAGCGTGCTCTGCGACAATCGCGCTGAGCGCGTGCAGCAGCGCGTCGATGCGCTCCTCGCTCCAGTGCTCGATCTCGCGATGCGCGGCGTGCGCCCGGTCGACGAGCGCATCGATGAGCGAATCGGCGGGCTGCGTCGACGCAGCGCGTCGAATCAACTGGCCGATCGCGAAACTCCGGTTCGTTGCTTCGTGTGCCATCACGGTTCTCCAATTACGGCCTGTCGTTGCTGTCTCATTCATCGGGCGGCCAGAATAGTCAGCGCCGAGATCAGGGGTCATGACGCGCCGGTCATTTCGCGGTGACGTTTCGGTGATGCCGGACAGCAAACAGATATCGCTCGGTCCGCTCCGCCTCGATTTGGTCAACGAGTGCCTTTGGCGCGGATCGGACTCAATCGCGCTGCGGCCGAAGGCCTATGCGGTCCTCAAACATCTCATAGACCGCCGCGGTCAACTCGTGACCAAGCAGCAGTTGCTCGAAGCCGTATGGCCCGGTACCTACGTCGGCGACGCGGTGCTGAAGACCACGATCAGGCAGCTCCGCGAGGCGCTCGGCGACGATGCCGAATCGCCGCGCTACATCCAGACGGCGCATCGGCGCGGCTATCGCTTCGTCGCGGACGTCGGGGATCAGGGCTTCACCGCCGCGCAGGCTCTTGCACCG
Organism: uncultured Gammaproteobacteria bacterium; assembly: GCA_963744305.1. GTDB lineage: Bacteria > Pseudomonadota > Gammaproteobacteria > Steroidobacterales > Rariloculaceae > FEN-1219. The sequence continues at coordinate 31,708 of CAVUTF010000009.1, read as the reverse complement.
AGCGGCGACGAGGCAGCGGAACGCGCCTCCTCGAGCGGCGCTTCGCCGCGGTCGGCTCCGCACGAGATCCTCGGCCGCGACTCCGAGCTCTCGAAGCTGCGAGCGCTGTTGCATCGCGCTCTCGATGGAGAACGTCAGGTCGTTTTCGTCACGGGCGAAGCCGGCATCGGCAAGACGACGCTCGTGAGCGCGTTGCTGGACCACGCCACGACGATCGATCGAACGCGAACAGCGCGCGGCCAGTGCCTCGAGCAGTACGGAGCCGGAGAAGCTTATTTGCCGGTACTGGAAGCGTTGTCTCGTCTCGGCCGCGGCCCCGATGGCGAACGCGTCGTCGCGTGCCTTCGCCGCTTCGCGCCGACCTGGTTGCGCGAGCTTCCGTCGCTGATCGGTCGCGCAGGATTCGCGAGAAGCGCGCTAGCGACTATGCCGGCAGCGTGAGCCGTGAGCGCATGCTGCGCGAGATGGCGGAAGCCATCGAAGCGCTTGCGGCGGACTCACCGTTGATACTCGCGCTCGAGGATTTGCACTGGAGCGATTACTCGACGCTCGACTTGATCGGGTACCTCGCGCGGCGGCGCGATCCGGCCCGGCTCATGGTGATCGGGACCTATCGGCCCGTCGAGGTGATTCTCGGCGACCATCCGTTGAAAAGCGCGAAGCGCGAGCTGCAGGCGCATGGTCTGTGCCACGAAATCCCGCTCGAGTACCTCAGCGAAGGCGACGTCGCCGCGTATTTGGACGTGAAGCTGCGCGGGCATCGCCTCGAGAAGCGACTCGCCCGGCTCATTCACAAGCGCACCGAAGGTAACCCGCTGTTCATGGTGAATCTCGTCGAGTATCTGATCGACGAACGCGCGATCGTGAAGGACGATGGAGAGTGGCGACTCCCGGATGGCCTTGGCGCGATCGAATCCGGAATTCCCGACAATGTCCGGCAATTGATCGAAAAGCAGATCGAGCGACTCAGCGCCGAGGAGCGCACGGTGCTCGAAGGAGCAAGCGTCGTCGGCATGGAGTGCTCGTCGGCGGCCATCGCCGCCGGCCTCGCAGCAACCCACGGAATGGATCGAGGAGCGATGCGAGGCCCTCGTGCGGCACCGGTTCCTGTCGCCCGCACGGCTCGTCGAGCTACCCGACGGAACGATCACGCCGCGCTACAAGTTCAGCCACGTGCTGTATCTCGAGGTGCCGTATCGCCTGCTGCCGCCGATGCGCCGATCACAAATTCACGCGCGGATCGGTGCTCGTGGCGAGGCCATCTACCAAAGCCGCGTCGGCGAGATTGCGGCCGAGCTCGCGATGCACTTCGAGCAAGGCGGCGATCAACGTCGCGCCGTGAAATACCTGCTGATGGCTGCCGAAAATGCGCGGCATCGCTCGGCGCAGCACGAGGCGGAAGGATTGGCGCGACGCGGGTTGCTGGTGGTTGCGACGCTGCCGCCAGATCTCGAGCGTGATCACTGGGAGCTCGGGCTCCGCTTGATTCTCGGCGCTGCGGTCATGGCGGTGAAAGGCGTCGCCGCGGCGGAGATAAAGGACATCGTCGATCCGGCGCTCGAGCTGTCGGCGCGACTCGGGGCGCACTTGGAAGCCTTCATGGTGCGATGGGTGCGCGGGTTTTCGTACTACTTCTGCGGCGATATCGCGCGTTGCCGGACGGAAGTCGCACAGCTTTTCGAGCAAGCCGAGGAAGTGCGAGATCCGCTGATGATCATCGAAGCCCACCGCGCGTCGGGCATCACGCTCGTGGAGCTCGGCCGCTGCAGCGAGGCCCTCGAGGCGCTTGACAAGGCCGTCGCGCTCTACGACGCGCCGGAGCGACAGAGGACGCGAGTTTCGTTCGGCGTCTGGCATCCCAGGGTGTCGAGCGACTGCTACGCCGCGCGCGCTCTGTGGATGCTCGGCTATCCGGATCGGGCCGTGAGGCGGCTCGAGCGCGGCGTGTCGCTTGCTCGGCAACTCGGGCATGCCGAGAGCTTGATCGTCGCGCTGCACTTTGCCTCCCATCTGCATCAGCTCCGCGGCGAGGCCGCGGCGAGCCAAGGCGAGGCAGAAGCGGTCATCGCGATCGCCGAAGAGTACGGGTTGAAGATGTGGATCGCGCTCGGGCACATCAATCGCGGCTGGGCGCGCATCGAGCAACGGCAGGCGCTCGAGGGTGTGGAGGAGCTTCGCGAAGGCCTCGCCGCGTACGAGTCGACCGGGGCGCGGCTCTCGAAACCCTACTTCGTCGGTCTGCTGGCGCGCGGCCTCGCGAGAGTCGGGCAGATACAGGCGGCGCGGGCGGAGCTCGCCGATGCGCTCACCGCCATCACGGAGAACGGCGAGAGCTGGTTCGCCGCGGAGCTATATCGCATCCAGGCCGAGCTGCTGCTTGCGCGAGAAGGCGACGGTCAAGTCTCCGGTCCTCGCGGAACACGTCGGCGCGTCAGCCCGATCGCTGACGCGGAACAGAGCTTGAGAAAGGCGCTGGCGATTGCGCGCGATCAGCAGTCGAGAGCGTGGGAGCTCCGAGTGCTCACGAGTCTGAATCGCTTCAAACGCGACGAGCCTCGCATCCTCGCGGCGGCAATCGACTGGTTTGAGGAGGGACATGACACGGCGGATTTGCGCGACGCCAAGGCCGTCCTCCACGATTCCGAGCGCGCCTAGGAGCTCGTCAATCGGTTGTATCGAGTGCGGCCAAATCTCGGAGAAAGTCCTGGAACGCTGCGGACTGATTGAGAATAATGCTCGCCGACGCGACGACACGATCGACCGCTTGCGGATCGAGTCGAAACGACGTCGGCAAGCTCATCAAGAACTCCCGTTCGGCCGGATCAGGATGCTGCGCGAAGCTCAGCTCGACGAAGTACGCGTGCAGATCGTCGCAAGGCCCACGCGACGTCCGCGACGGCCCCCGGCGCGCACCGAACGTCCTTCAGCTCTTGCATCCAGCCGCCCAGGTCTCGCCTGAAGTTTTCCACGGTCTCGAAGCTGTAGCGGTCGAGCGTCAGCTTGGTGGCGCCCCTCACCGTTTCGATCGGTCCCGGGACCCCTTCGTCCTCGGCGCCTTCTGCGCTGCGTTCCTGCTGGGCGTTGACCACGAGATGCAGAACGCGACGGAATCGCGTGTAACCGGTGAGCTCCAAGAGGGCTATGAATCCGCCGGCGACGGTGGCTTTGTCATATAAAGAGCGCAATCCCAGGTTGTCCGAAAGTCCGCCATCCACCAAATGGACGAAGCGCACCTCGTCGTGCAGCACGTAATGTCGAATCCGCCGCGCTTCTTGATAGCGCCGCGACGACACTTCGACGGTCGGCGCATCGGCGGCCGCCCAGGACGGGCAGCTCGTAACCGCATTGCCGGCTCGGATAGTTGACCAGCGTGAGCGGCGCGAGCGCGAGCGGCACGGCCGACGAAGCGGCCACCGCTCGTGCCAAAGGAAAGCTCGCGATGTCCGAGCACAACAGGTCGAACTGATCCTGATCGAACGCGAATTGCGTGCCCGCATCGATATCGGTCGCATTGATAATGATCGCGGGCGACTCCGTGACGAGGAGGTCAGCGTAGGTTTTTCCCTCGAAGATCAGCTTATCGAAGTACTCGGCCATGAAGTCGCCGCGGCCGAAGGTCGGCGACACCAAGCGCACCCAGTTCCACGGTGATAGGAAGCGACGCGTGAGCGCGCCCTGAACGTTTCGGTACAGGAACCTTTCCGGAAACGTGTCGAAGGTGGCCATTCCGTGCAGGCCGAAATAGGCTGCGGTCACGCTGCCGGCGGAGACGCTCGAAATGCCGTCGATCTCATCGACGAGCCTGCGTGGTCGCCCATCGAATTCGACTTCAATGTCCCGGAGCGCGGCGAGCACCCCATAGGCGAACGCCGCCGCGCGTGTTCCGCCGCCCGAGAACGTCATGGCGAATCGCGAGCTCCGTGGAGTCGTCGGCGTCGCCCGCGGTAGCTCGAATCCGATAGCCGCTCGCGCTATCGACGTGTTCCAGCGGAGCGTTCGGCGGATAGTGAGCGCAGCCCGAAACGGCACAGGAAAGAGCAGCCAAAGTTACGATGCCCCGGCGAGGCGCTCTAAGCCGCGCCACCGCTTGGCTTACAACGTTCGGCCCTCTCGAGATCAATTGGATGCCCATAACCGATCGTCGAGCGCCAGCGGTTCGCCGGAGATCGGTCGTGCGCATTGTCGCTCCCAGTTTCAGTGCCGCTTCACGATATCACCTGCGAATGGGCGACGCTTGAATGCCTCTGCCGACGTTCCCCCCCTTCTTGCTCATCCCGCGTTAGCGAGGGCAGCCAATGGCACGAGCGCGTATGATTTTGGCAGTGAAAACGGACGATCAAACGCCGCGCAACGCGTCATCGGAACTGGACGCGGATGCCCGGGCCGCAGACCGGCGTCTCGACGTGGAGCTCGAGCAAACGTTCCCGGCGAGCGATCCAATTCCATGGATTCATGATGCCACGCCGCGTGCGCTCTTCCTCGAAGATTTCGCGTCGGTCGGAAGTTCGTGACCGCAGAGCTCCTCGTCGACGAGGAAGAAATCAAAGCTTTTGCGTCTCGATTCGATCCGCAGCCATTCCATCTTGACGCAGATGCCGCGCGACAAAGTCTGTTCGATGGAATCGCCGCGAGCGGCTGGCACACGGCCGCAATGTCCATGCGTCTGATCGTCGGCGGGGAGATGAAAATCTCGGGGGGTGTCGTTGGTTTGGGTGGCGAGATCAACTGGCCTCGCCCGACGCGACCTGGGGACGTCTTGAGGGTCGAGAGCGAGGTCATCGACGTCACGCCTTCGAGATCTAAGCCTGACCGCGGCATCGTCACTGTCTGCAACACCACGCTCAACCAGCACGGCAGCCCGTACAGGTGGCCACGATGAAATTGCTGGTGCCACGGAAACACCTGTAGCACACGGATTCCAGCCGCGGCATCGACGTTCAAGCGCGGGCTCGCGAAAGCAACTCAAAGTGAGTATTGGCTGCCACAATCACGGGTGAACGATATGAGCGGGATTTTCGGTACGACGACTTTCAGTTTCGTGCACGCACTCATCAGCCTCGTAGGCATCGGCTCGGGTCTCGTTGCCATGGCGGGATTGCTCAGGGGGCGGAGACTCGACGGCTGGACGAGTCTCTTCCTCGTAACCACCATTGCGACGAGCGTGACCGGGTTCGGCTTCCCATTCGCTCGCCTTCTGCCGTCACACATCGTCGGCATCATTTCACTGATCGTGTTGGCGATCGCCGTTTACGCGCGTTATGCGCGTCGCTTGGAGAAGGGTTGGCGCTCCACCTACGTGATCACCGCCGTCGTCGCGCTCTACTTGAACGTCTTCGTGTTGGTCGTCCAGCTCTTCGCAAAAGTGCCGTCCCTAAAAGCGATGGCGCCGACGCAGTCCGAGCCGCCGTTTCTCGGCGCACAGTCGGTGGTGCTTGGGCTTTTCGTCGTTTTCGGCGTTATTGCAGTGCTCCGATTCCGTCCCGACCTCAACCGCCTATAGGAAGCGTTGCGGAGCCGCGGCTCAGTCGTCGCGCGCGAGGCGCGCTTCGGCGAGGTCGATTTCACGCTCGAGACGGATGAGCACGTCGTCGCCGATCTCGCCGCTCTTCCACAGCTTGATCAGCGCCTCGCGTTGTGCGGTTGCCGCCCCGAGCCACAAGCGGGCCTCGTTGTCGGGCGAAAGCGCGCTGCCTGATCGTTGCAGCGATCGGCTGTTGAAAAAGCGCTTCACCGCGACAGCCTCGTGCGCCGGTAGCCCGTGCTCGGCGACCAATTTGTTCACGGCGTGGATGGCGGCGCGGCGCATCGCCTCACGAGCGAGCCCCAATTCAGTCTCGGCGCCGGCGTCGCTCTTGAGGCGTAACGCGCGGATCAACGCGGGCAGCGTCAGCCCTTGGCCAACCAAGGTCACGAAAACGATTCCGAACGTCAGCAGAACCACGAGGTCGCGGTGCGGAAACGGCTCACCGGTCGGTAGTGCCGCAGGCAGAGCGAGCGCGGCGGCCAAGGAAACCACACCACGCATGCCGCACCAGCTCACGAGCGTCGAGACGCGCGCGGAGGCCGGATCGCGGCGCCGCAGGGACGGTACGAGCACGCGCACGCCGTAGGTGGCGGTGAAGATCCATAAGAATCGCACACCGATCGCGACCGCGCTCAACACGGCGATCAACACCGCCGCGCGCTGACCAAGACAGGCCTTCAGGCTGCAACAGCGATTCCGCGATCAGCGGCAACCGAATTCCGATCAGCACGAACACGAGGCAATTGACGATGAACACGACGGCGCCCCAGAGGTTGCGGATGTTGAGGCGCGAGAGCGCCGAGGCGCGCCGATGGCTCCAACGCGACCGGTAGAGGCCCGCGGCGACGACGCCGAGCACACCGGACACCTCGAGCGACTCGCACACCCAGAAAACCGCAAAAGGCGTCGTCAATGACATCGCGAGCTCGAGCATCGGATCGTGTAAGCGCTGCTGAAGCTGCGACGTGATGAAACCCATCGCAATGCCGATCGCCAGCCCGCCGAGCGCGATCAGGCCGAACTCACCGACCAGCTCCCAGCCGGAAAAAACGCCGGTCATCGCAGCAGCCACCGCGAACCGGTAGAGCACCAGGCCCGTCGCGTCGTTCACGAGGCTCTCGCCCTCGAGCAGCGACACGATCCGGCGGGGAAGCGGGAATCGTCGCAGCACCGCGGTTGCCGCGACGGCATCCGGCGGCGAGACGACGGCGCCAAGAGCGAACGCAACCGCCCAGGGCACCTCCGGCACCAGCCACTTGAGTGCGATGCCTACGGCCAGCGTCGTCGTCGCGACCAAGCCGATCGCAAGCAGCAGGATGGGACGCAGGTTCGAGCGGAAATCGCGCCACGAGGTGTCGATGGCGGCCGGGTACAGGATCGCCGGCAGAACGATCGCGAGCATGAGCTCCGGCTCGATGTCGAGGTCCGGCCAGTCGTAGACGAATCCGAGGCCGATTCCTGCAAGCACCAGGACGATCGGGTAGGGCACATTGATGCGGTTGGCGAGCCAGCCCGCCGCGATCGCGCATACCATCACGAGGATCAGAGAAAGCATAGTAGGTTGTTGCGAGCGCCGACTTGTTTGTGGCGCCAGTGTAGCGGGAGACCTAGATGAACGTTTACGGCACCGTGCTCGACATGATCGGCTCCACGCCGATGCTCAAGCTGAAGACTTTCGACACCGGCCCATGCGAGGTCTTTGTGAAGCTCGAGTTGATGAACCCGGGCGGCTCCATCAAGGACCGGATCGCCGTGGCAATGATCGAGGAGGCCGAACGGCGCGGCGATCTCGTGCCGGGCAAAACCATCGTGGAGGCAACCGCCGGAAATACGGGGCTCGGCCTTGCCCTAGTCGCCGCACAGAAGGGCTACGCACTCGTGCTCGTCATTCCCGACAAGATGAGCCTCGAGAAGGTTTTCAATTTGAGGGCGATGGGTGCCGAGATCATCATGACCCGCTCCGATGTCGGGAAAGGGCATCCGGAGTATTACCAGGACCTCGGCCGGCGCATCGCGAAAGAACGCGGCGCGCATTTCATCGACCAGTTCAGCAATCCCGCGAACGCCCTGGCGCATGAGCGCGGAACGGCTCCCGAGATATGGGAGCAAATGCAGCACAGGCTCGATGCCATCGTGCTCGGCATGGGCTCCAGCGGCACCGTCACCGGATTGAGCCGCTATTTCGCGCAGCACGCCCCGCAGGTCGAGATTGTTTTGGCGGATCCGGTGGGCTCGATTCTCGCCGAGTACGTGAACAGCGGCCGGGTCGGCAAGAAAGGTAGCTGGCTCGTCGAGGGAATCGGTGAGGACTTCATCCCCGACATCGCGGATCTCTCGCGGATCGCGCGCGCGTATAGCATCAGTGACCGCGAGTCGTTTGCGACGGCGCGCGCGTTGTTGCAGCGGGAGGGAGTGATGGCGGGCTCCTCGACGGGGACGTTGCTCGCCGCGACGTTGCGCTACTGCCAGGAACAGGCGACGGCCAAGCGCGTCGTGACCCTCGCTTGCGACACGGGCAATCGCTATCTCTCCAAGCTGTACAACGAATATTGGATGGAAGACCAGGGTTTTGTCTCGCGTAAGCAGTATGGCGACCTTCGCGATCTGATTGGCCGGCCGCACGGCGAGCGCGCCACGATTACCGTCGGACCCGACGATGTGCTGACTACCGCGCACAACCGGATGCGCAACTCGGGTATCTCCCAGCTTCCGGTCATCGTCGATGACGACCTCGTCGGCGTGCTGACCGAGGACGACATCATCACCCTCGTGTTCGGGCACCCGGAACTGATGAGCGCCAAGGTTCGCGATGCGATGCACACGCGATTCGTGCGCCTCGAGAAGGATACGTCGACGGAAAACCTCGTCGGCTTCCTGCATCACGTGCCCTACGCGGCGATCATGAACGGCGATGAGTTTCTCGGGCTCGTCACGCGTGCGGACGTGTTGAACTGTTTGCGCAAGGCCTCGTAGTCCGCGACGGTTGGCCGACGCTTTCGACCGTTCACCGAGTGGTGTGGCAGGCGCCGCCGCCCGGCGCTATCGTGCGGTGATCGCCGGCGGACCGACGCGGCCCTGGCCGCAATACGGCCCGCGCCGACGGTGCAGCGGAGATCCGCAATGAACGAGCGCGTGGTGATCGAGAGACCGGACGCGGCAGCCTCGTATCCGAGCGAACGCTTGGGTTATCGGTGCGGCCGGCCTTGCCGGATTGATCGTGGCACAGCAGCTCGCATTCTGGCTTGGAGCGGAATGGCTGCAGGCGATCCTCCGCAACGTAGCGATCGTCGTTTTTTCCGGTGCGGCGCTGGGCTGGATAATCTGGCGCGTATTGAGGCGTCGGCAAGCGTCACGGTCGGGGGCCAGAGCGGTTATCGAGCACCTCGCCCTCGCGACGGCCTTCAGCGCGGCGTTGACGTTCGCGATCTTCGCGGTCTCGTACGTGCTGCGTCCACGGGATGCGATGGCGTTCTTGACCGGTGACGCTGTTTGGCAGTTTGCGTACGGCTTCGTGATCTACGGTGCGATTGCGGTCGGAGCCCATGCTGCACGCGCGGAGGCGCGCCTGAAAGAGCGCGAGCTCGTCGCCGCGCGCGCGGAGCTGCAGGCGCTGCGTGCGCGGCTCAACCCGCATTTTCTCTTCAACACGCTGCACTCGTTGACGCAGCTCGCGCGCGAAGATCCGAGCGCGACCGAGAGCGCGCTCGAGCGGTTCGGTGAGCTCATGCGCTACGTCCTGAGCGCCGGCCACGACGCGACCGCCACGGTGCCTCTGGAGGACGAGCTCGAGTTCGTCCATCACTACCTCGCGATAGAGCGGTTGCGTATCGGCGAGCGGCTGCGAGTCACTGAGGACATCGATCCCGACGCACTAGAAATCGCGGTACCGCCGCTGCTCTTGCAGCCGTTAGTCGAGAACGCGGTGCGGCATGGCCTCGCGCCGCGCCGTGCGGGCGGCACGATTTGGCTCAACATTCATCTCGTCGAGGATTCCGTGCGAATCGAGGTGATCGACGACGGCATCGGGGCCGACGCGGAGGAGTGGAAGGTCTCCGCGGGGCTCGGCTTGAAAGCTGCGCGGCGGCAGATCGAGGCACGCTTTGGCCGCAACGGCGTTTTCGATGTGACAACTCGCCCAGGCGCGGGCTTCGCGGTGCGGCTCGCGTTTCCTGCACACGTGCCGCTCGAGACCGGAGCATGACTGTCACCGTTTACGTGGTGGACGACGAAGCGCTTGCCCGCCGCAAGATTGCCTCGCTGATAGCTGCAGTACCGTGGGCGAAGCAGATAGGTGAGGCGGCCGACGGCGTGACGGCCATCGACGAAATCCGCGACCTTCGGCCGGATATCGTGTTCCTCGACATACAGATGCCGGAAGTATCCGGTATCGAGGTCGCGGAGCGACTGCGTTCGCTCGACCCGGTGCCGGCCGTGGTGTTTGCGACCGCCTACGACCGGCACGCGGTGACGGCGTTCGAGCTCGAGGCTGTCGATTACGTACTCAAGCCTTTCGGGCAGCAGAGGTTCGAAGCGGCTATCAGACGCGCGCGCTACACGGTGGAGGCGCGCGCCGGCGCGGCCGCGCTCGATCGTGCTCGCGAGACCCTGTTCGAGCCCGAGGCCGCGGGGCCGCTCACGCGGGTTTTTGTTCGCGACCGCCAGGCCGTACTGCCGATCGCGTTGAAGGACGTGTTGCGAATCGAAGCGCAGGACGACTACGTGATGATCCATACGAAAGAGCGGCGCCATCTCGTGAGCCTTCGCATCCGCAATCTCGAGCAACGCCTACCGAATCCCCCGTTCCTCCGCGTGCATCGCTCGCACATAGTCAACCTCGACCACGTCGAGCGCATGGTCGGCCTCGACGATACGCGTCTCGAAGTCCGGATGAAGGACGGCTCGGCGCTTCCGGTGAGCCGCGCGCGCTCGCGCGAGATCCGGCGCTGGTCGCGCTGATCGCGCCACTTTGCCTGCTAGACGTTGCGCGATTTGCGCCGGGAATCGACTTCGCGCCTGCCGTAGGCCGACTGCAACGACCATTCACCGATAGACCGCGCCGCCCGCCGAATAACGATCGCTAAGCCGATCCGGTACCCGGCAGTCTGCTCCGCACACCGGAACGGAGCCCCTCCAATGAACAACGTTCTTACTCACGCGACTGCAGCCGCGTTCATCGGCTGCTTGCTCGAGGCGTGCTCGGTCGCACCTCAACCATCGGAGCTCGACGCGATCGGCGCCGTGAGTGACCGAGCCGTCATCGAGCGCGGTCGCTATCTCGTGTACGGACCGGCGCACTGTGCCGACTGTCACGGCGAACCAGACATCGCAGTAGACCCCGAGGGCGCGTACGAAGTCGCGTTGTCCGGCGGCAAGATTCTTGATCTCGGCGCGCTCGGCACGCTGTCCGTGCCGAACATCACGAGCGACCCGGTCGCCGGCATCGGTGCCGTGAGCGACGCGACATTGGTTCGCAGCCTTCGTTACGGCGTGGCGCGCGACGGCAGACCGCTCTTGCCGTTCATGCCGTTCGCCGACATGACCGACGCCGACCTGCAAGCTGTGCTCTCCTTCCTGCGCGCGGTGCCGCCGAGCGAGCGCGTCGTTCCTAAGCATGACTTGAGCGTGCTCGGCAAGGCCGTTGTCAACTTCGCGCTGAAACCGGAGGTGCCGAGCCAGCCGCGGGCGGTGGCCGCGCAACCGCAGCGCACCGCCGAATACGGGCGCTACCTCGCACACACCGTCGCAAACTGCTACGGCTGCCATACGCAGCGCAGCCGGCTAACCGGTGCGTTCATAGGCCCACCGTTCGCGGGCGGAATGAAGTTCGAGGAGGGCACGGACACGTTCGTTGCGCCGAATCTCACGCCGATCGCGACGGGCCTCGTCGGCGCCTGGAGCGAGCAGGAGTTCATCGGGCACTTTCGGCGCAGGGGCGAGGCCGCGGGCGGATCACCGATGCCGTGGGCGTCGTTCGCGAGAATGACCGACGATGATCTTGGAGCGATCTACCGCTATTTGCGCACGACAGAGCCCGCGGAGACGCCGCAATGACGCTCGCGGATGCACGCCTCGCTGGGCTTCGCGCCCTGCGGCTCGCCGGGTTTGCTGTCGCGCTCGCGAGCTCACTCGTCGAAGCCGCGACGATTAGGCAGTTCGAGCTCGAGCACGACCACGGCTGCTATCGCCTGTCGTCGATCACCCATCTCGATGCTGCGCCGGATTCCGTCTTCGCGGTGCTTACCGACTATGACGAGTTCGAGCGGATCTCGGACTTATATGAAGAGAGTCACTTTCTTACCCTGGAAGGGAGCGACACCCGTCTCGCTTACACGCGCCTCAAAGGTTGCGTGCTGTTTTTCTGCCGCAGCATCCGCCGCGTGGAGAGGATCGAGACGGAACCGCCGCGCTTCATTCGCGCTACGGTTCTGCCCGCTCAAAGCGACCTCGACTACGGTCGCTCCGAGTGGTTTCTCGAAGCGGAGAAGGGAGGCACGCGTCTCACCTATCGCATGGCGATGCGACCGAGTTTCGCGGTGCCGCCGGTGCTCGGGCCCTGGCTGCTGAGACGAAGTCTGCTGAACGACGGTGCCGCTGCCGTCGACCGCATCGAGGAGCTAGCGAACGCGCTGCCGGCGCCGCAGTAGCGCGCCGCGGGCACGGAGGCACCTATTTCTTATTGTGGTTTAGAGACTTATGTGAAAATACTCTAGAAGGTTCTCACTCCTTATATATAGCCATGCCGCTCCGCTGCCGCCCAGACGAAGAGCAATAGCCTAGCTTCCTTCCATCGGCTCGAGCCGCAGCACCGTGCCGTCCGCGTCGCTACCCGCGAACCGCAGCTCGGTGGCGACGTAGAGATAGCCGTCGGGACTCTGTTGCACGTCGCGTATCCGGATGTTGAGCGGCCGCAGCAGCGCCTCGCGCCGTTCTGCCTGCGACGGCTGACCGAACGCGACGCGTTGTAGGCTGAGGCCATTGAGCGCGCCGACGAGCATGTTGCTCCGCCACTCGGGGAACTTGTCGCCTGTATAGAAGAAGAGACTCGACGGGCTGATCGACGGCACCCAGAACATTCGCGGATCGTCCATGCCGTCGCGGTGAAACGGCTGATCGGAGACGAGCGTGCCCGTGTAATTGCGTCCCATCGACACGAGCGGCCAGCCGTAGTTGTGACCGGGCAGCAGTATGTTGACCTCGTCGCCGCCCATCGGACCAATTTCTGCCTGCCAAAGCGCGCCGGTCTCCGGATGAAATGCGAGCCCGTAGCCGTTGCGATGGCCGTAGGTGAAGATCTCAGGTTTGGCGCCGGCACGGCCGACGAACGGATTGTCCGGAGGCACGCTGCCGTCGTCACGAATGCGCAGCGTCTTGCCGACATGGGTGCTCAAGTCTTGCGCCTTCAACCGCAGGCTGTTGTCGTCGGTGCCGTTGCAACACAGTAGGTCGCGATCGCCGATCGTGACGTAGAGCATTTGGTCGGGGCCGAACAGGATCTTGCCGCCCATGTTGCCGCCTTTTTCCCAGGCGTCGGCCGTGAAGATCTCGGTCACATCGGTCAGCTTTGCGCCGTCGAAGCGCCCGCGCGCGACGGCGAGCGTGGTGCCGCGTTCGCCGCTGATCGGATACGACACATAGACGAGTTGGTTTTCGGCGAAGCGCGGATGCAGCGCGACCCACTTGAGTCGGTCGTTGCTCTCGCCGGCGCCGCGCGTCGCCGTCCAGATGGGCTCCGGATCCAAGATGCCATCGCGGATTACTCGCAGCCGCCCCGGTCGTTCTGAAACGAGGAGCGTGCGACCGTCGGGGAGAAACGCCATGCTCCAGGGATGCACGAGCCCGGTGGCGATCGTGACGATGCGAATGCGGCCGCCTTGCACGTCGACCGTCTGGCTCGCAGGAACAGCCGTGGCAGCGAGCGCCTGTTGTTGAGCGTGCGTTTTCGTACTGACCAGAGCGAGGAGGGCGGCGGCAGTGAGCGCCGCGCAGTGGCGCAACGTCATGATCGGCTCCGGAGATGAATCCGCCGCAAATCGTAGCACGCGTCGCGCGTCAAACGGGCCGCAGTCCCGCAGCGTTGACGCGGTTGCAGTGAGGCCTATCATTTGGGCTTCGCCACGCACGTTGGCAGAGCGTTACAGACAATGAGAATACGAGTCGTTGGACTGCTGGGCACAGGTTTTCTGGCCATTACGACGGCCGACGCGCATCACGGCTTCGGCACGTTCGCGATGAACGAGGACGTCGAGCTCAGCGGCGTCGTGACGGATCTCGACTTCGTGAATCCGCACTCGTGGGTGCATCTCGACGTGACGGGCGACGACGGCAAGACCGTCGCATGGCGCTGCGAGATGCGGTCGGCAACTACGCTGCGTCGCTCGGGCTGGACGCCGGACATGTTCGCGGCCGGCACACGCATTACGATCAAAGGCTCGCCCGATCGCACCGACCCGCGCGCGTGCTACGTGAGCACGCTGATCTTCGCCGACGGCAGCAGCCTCGACCGTTACGGCCAGCGGATCGCCGCGAGGTCTTCTAGCGAGCGTGCAGCGCGCCTCGCGAACGGCAATCCGAACGTCTCCGGGGATTGGGCCGCTGAGCAGCTCGTGATGACGGATCCGAGAGGGCGAGACGGCACGCTCGTGCCGCTGTCCCAGGCCCCGACGTTCGAGCCCGGCGCCGTGCCCGAAGGACAGCGGGAGATTCCCGGAGCTCGCGGCACCGCGGAGGCCGCTGCCGGCCGCGATGCGTTCGCGCGGCCGCCGCCCGTCGCCGTTGTCGACCTGACGGAGCCGGGACGCGCCGCCATGGCAGCGCTCGTCGCAATCCCGCGGGCCGAGCGGTCGTGCATGACCGGGAGCATCGTATCCGACTGGGGCGGCGAGGGCGTCAATCGCATCACCCAAACGGCCGATACGATCACGCTGCAGTACGGCCGTCTCGGCCTCGAGCGCACGATCCACATGGGTGCCAGAACGCACCCAGCCGACGTGGAGCCGAGCCGTGCTGGCCATTCGGTCGGCTGGTGGGAGAACGACACGCTCGTCGTCGACACGATCGGCTTTCTACCCGGGACGCTGACCGGCACGACGCCGCACGGCGGCGAGTTGCACGTGATCGAGCGCTTCACGCTCGACGCCACCAAGATGGCGTTGAAGCGCGACTACTCAGCCGACGACCCTGCGTATTTCACCGAGCCGTACGTCGGTTCCAATACGCTTTATTTGTCGCCTGTGCCGTACAGCCCGGAGGCATGTCGCGACCTCACTCCGGTCGCAAATCCCGAGCGAGCTCGGTGAGATAAACCGGTCCACGCACCCTCACACGGAAGGTGCGGCCGCATGGCACTGTCGTTTCGATTCGCCGCGAAAGAAGACATCCCCGCGCTCCTGCAACTGCGACTCGCGGTCGATGCAGATCAGGCGCAGCGCTTTGGCAAGAATCGTTGGTCCACAACGATCAGCGAGCAGAGCGTCGCTCGCGGGCTCAAGTCCTCGCGAGTCCTCGTCGCGAGCCAGCGTGGGCGGATCATCGGCGCGCTCAGGATGGAAACGAAGAAGCCGTGGGCGATCGATCTGAAGTATTTCACGCCGGTATGCAAGGCCGCGTATTTGCACGACGTCAACGTGGAGCCACGGTTGCAGCGTTCGGGCGTCGGACGGCAGCTCATTGAACGCGCGAAGGACACCGCGCGGGAGTGGCCAGTCGGAGCGATCCGGCTCGACGCGTACGATGGGCCAGCAGGCGGCGGACCGTTCTATGAGAAATGCGGATTCACCGAGGTTGGACGCGCCGTCTATCGAGGCGTGCCGCTCGTCTATTTCGAGCTCGTGCTTTGAGGCAGACTTGCACGGCCGAAGCCTGAAGATATATCGTACGATCTATCGCAAGATATATCGTGAGGTGCCGCACATGCCGCGCAAAGACTGGGACTTCGGTTTCGAGAAGATCTTCGGCTCTGGCTTCGACCCATGGAGCTCGCGATTCGACTGGCCGCGCGGCGGCCGCCACGGCCGCCGTCGAAGGCAGTTCTTCGAGTCCGGTGAGATGAAGTACGTGATTCTCCGTCTGTTGCGGGAGAAGCCGCGACACGGCTACGAGATCATCAAGGCCCTGGAGGAGAAAACCGGCGGCTGCTACTCGCCGTCGGCAGGAACCGTATATCCGACGCTGCAAATGCTCGAGGACCAAGGCCTCGTGCGGATCGTCGATACGGACGGCAAGAAGGTCTACCACGTTACGGCTGAAGGCGAGGCCTTCCTCGAAGAGCACAAGGGCACACTCGACGACATCGCCGAGCGGCTGCGCGACGCGGTGCACGGTGTTGCCGGCGGCGCGATGGGCGATGTGCACCAGGCGTTTGGACGGGTGGCACAGCAAGCCTACCGCACGGCCTGGCGAAATGGCCCCGACAGCGACACGACTCGCAAGGTCGCCGAGATTCTGAAACGCGCTGCCGACGAGATAGAGGGCTTGTAGACTGCCGAGGGCCGAGTACGATTTGCGCCCATGCGACTCTGCGTATGCTTTGCCGTTGTGACTGCCGCTGTGCTTTCGTCGCGCGCCGTTCCGGCGCAAGACACGAGCGTTCACCTGAACCCGGTCATCGCAAAGCTCGCGGCCGGTGAAACCGTCTATGGCCTGATCAACTCGGGCGATCTCTCCCTCGCGAATGCGCGCGAGACCGCTCGAGCGCCCGTCGACTTCGCATACGCCGACATGGAGCACAGCCCGCTCGACTTTCCGGGCTTGGCGATGTTTCTCCTCGGCATGATCGACAAAGCAGCAATCCACGCGAAGCAGAATCTGCAACCGAACGTGGCGCTCTTCGCGCGCTTCCCGCCGGAGGCCGACGAGTCCGGTTGGGTCGTCAAACAGGCGCTCGACATGGGCTTGATGGGCGTGGTGTTCAACGGGGTCGATACGGCGGAGCAGGCACTCACGGCGGTTCGAACCATGCGCTATCCGCCGATGCGCGGCTCGGATCTGCGAGAGCCCGTCGGAATCCGCGGCTACGGGACCACTCTCGCGACGTGGGCGTGGGGCGTGAGCGCGGCGGAGTACGAGCGTCGCGCCGACGTGTGGCCGCTGAATCCGCAAGGGGATCTGCTCGCGATCGTCATGATCGAATCGGTGCAGGGGTTGAGAAACGTGGACGCGATTGCGACCACGCCGGGCGTCGGCGCGCTATTTCTCGGCGCGGGCGCGGATTTGTCGCGTTCGATGGGCATTGCGTCGAGCTCACCCGAGCTCGAGGCAGGATTTCAGCAGGTGTTGGCGGCGTGCAAACGCCACGACGTTGCTTGCGGCATCACGGCGAGCTCGGGCGAGGATGTCGCGCGTCGAGTGAGCGAGGGGTGGCGCATCATCAGGTCCACCGTGCCGGCCATTACAGAGGGGCGTGCGCTACTCGGCGGGCGTTGATTCCTCCGACGGTGTGCTGCGCCAGCGCTGCTCTGAAGCGCTTCTCCATGCGCGCGTCGAAATGCTCGGGACCAATGTCGATGGATTCGCGGATTCGACCGCGCATCGGCTCCTTTCGCAACCGCGCCGGCAGCGCAGATATATACGACTGGAGACCGCCGCGCGTCGCACGATGAATGCCGGCGAGCGCCCGCAAACAGCCTTCTTGTCGCGGCGACGAGAGATGCAGCTCGATGAGCGCCGTCACGACGTCGGCGCGCTCGGCGTCGTCGAGCCCGCAAGGGCCGCAGAGCATTTCACCCCACTCATCGAACCAGGGACCGAGCGGCAGCAGCAGATCGCGACTCCGCCGCAGCGCCCGCGGTTTGCGCAGCGCAAGGAAGCGATGATTCTCGAGGGCCATGAGCTCCTTGTTGAGCGCGCCCGCGAGCACGAAGCTTGCGCGGTGCCGGGCCCCGTCGGCATGCGCCAGGCGTGAGTAACGTTCCTTGAGCTCGTGGCCGTCGCGAATTTTCGGCCACGCTTCTACGACGCGCGACAGGTCGCCGAGATTGTGCGCAATTGTCGTCGCGAGCGCGAGCGTGGTGCGACCGGGCGTGCCGCGCGCCACCGCATCGGCGAACAGACGCTCTTCACGATCGAGCTCCGCGTCGATCTGCGCAGTGAGCCCGGCGACCTCGTCATCCAAGCCGAGCGTCAGAGCGCGACCCAGCGCACCGGCGCGAACGGAAAGCCATTCGCCGTCGTGGCCGGAAAGACCTTGCGTGACGCGTGCGGACACCGTCGTTGCGTCGCGTGCCGCTGCCTCGTCGATACACGCGCGGGCTGCGCCGAAGACGTCGCGCTCGTTCACGGCGGTCCACATGTGATGCCGGATGTGCGCATCGACGTCCGTCGGCACGAACGTCGCGACGGTCGCGTAGTGGGCGGCGAGGCGGAGCCGCAGCGCACGTACGAGCGCGCCTTCGCCGTCCTCCGGCTCGTCTGTTGCGCGCTCGAAGATTGCGACAAGAGGTGCCGCGGGCGGCGTCGACCAAAGCCATCGCCGCAGTGTTGCGAACCTGCTCGACTAACGCGGAGTTGGCGATCCCTGCTTTCACGCGGCGTCATGATACATACTGGCGCCTCTTGCGGGAGGGAGAGACCATGAGGGGATCCATCGCATTGGCTTTGCTGATCTGCGGAACGCAGTTGTCCGCCCAGCAGTTTCCTCCGGGGTACGTGGATCCCGGGCCGCTTCTAGCCGCGGCGGCAGAAGAAATCGGCGAAGCGAGCTTGAGGTGCATCACGTTCTCCGGCACCGGATATGCCGGAGCGGTTGGGCAGACGTTCGAGAATGCCGTCAACGTGGACTGGCCGCGCATCGATTCCTTGGCGAACTACTCGCGCACCATCAACTGGGAGACGGGCACGAGCAAGGAGACCTTCGATCGCAAGCCGGGTTTGAGCCCCGCCGCGTGGAAGTACGGACTGGGTTGGCAGGACGGCACACCGACGCAAGTTGCGAGCCGGCAGACGCACATCGTGAATGGCCGTTACGCCTGGCACATCGACGGCGACGGGGAGCCCGTTGCCGTGCCGCCGGAGCTCGCCGAGTTGTATCGACTGGATCTGTGGCTCAACCCTCCGGGGTTTCTCAAGGCTGCTCGTCTGCCTGGCGCGAATCCGGTCGCTTTCTGGCGTTGGGAACAGATCGAGAAAGGCCGCGACGGCAACGTGGTGCAACCGGAGAAGGTCCACGTCGTCGCCATCACGATGCTCGGGAAGTACCGAGTGGACGCGACGATCAATTCACAGAACCAGATCACGCGGATCAAGACCACAGTGAGCGAGCCCGCGCTCGGCGACTTCAACATCGAGCACGAGTCGACGCAACAGACGACGTTCGGCAACGTCAAGTGGCCCACCCAGTGGCACTCACATCACGGGTGGGACGACAACTGGCAGTTCTATCGCCTGAGCACCGGACACAACGGCTACGGCGGCAACTTCCCGAACGTTCAGCCCAATGCGTGCGGCGATTCGGTGCCGGTGCCGCCGTCCGTGGCGCAGGCCAGGTTCGAGACCGCGGTGACCGTCGAGGAGATCGCTGATGGCGTGTATCTCTTGGGCGGCGGGCCGGCCAACAGCTACATGGTGGAGTTCAGCGATTTCGTGGCCGTGTTCGAGGCGCCGGGGAATGAAGAACGCAGTCTCGCGGTGATCGAAGCGATCGCGAAGCTTGCGCCCGGCAAGCCGATTCGCTGGCTCGTGAGCTCTCACCCGCACTTCGACCACATCGGCGGCTTGAGAACGTACCTGCACATCGGTGCCACCGTCGTCGCGCACATGAAAAACATCGCGTTCTTGAATAGCGACGTGTTGAGCTACGAGCCGCGGACGGTGAATCCGGACATCGTCTCCCTGTGGCCGCCCACGGAGGTGTCCGAGGGCTACAACTACGAGGCTGTTCAGGAAAACTACGTGATCACGGACAACCGCAGGATTCTGCGCGTCTACTACGTGCAGCCCTTGCAGCACGTCGACGGCATGCTGATGGCGTATCTGCCGGCCGAGCGCATCGCGTTTCAAGCGGACCTCTTCGATACGCACGAGGCTCCCAAAGCGGCGCAGCTGCCCGCGATGCGCAGCCTCGCCACTCAGGTCGCGCGCTTGAAACTAGACGTCGAGACGTTGGCGCCCGTGCATGGCAGGCCCGTGCCGTGGAGCACCTTCGAAGCGGCGTTGAATGCGCTGAGCGATCAAAGCCGTTAGCTGCCGCATTACGCGACGTCTCGTGACGTGCGCGTCAAGCACCCGGGATACCTATAGACGCTGAGCGAGGCTGGAATAAAACTAGCGCCCGTCAGCGAGCCGAGGACATCGTATGAATTGCACAATCGACCGAGCCCGTAAGAAGCGCCGGTCTCATCGTTGTTTTGCCGCCCATCTGCTCACGGCTGCGCTCACGACGCTCCTGGCCGCCACGGCACACGGCCAGAGCGACATCGCATTGTTCAAGAACGGCGACCGGCTCACCG
Organism: uncultured Gammaproteobacteria bacterium; assembly: GCA_963744305.1. Lineage (GTDB taxonomy): Bacteria > Pseudomonadota > Gammaproteobacteria > Steroidobacterales > Rariloculaceae > FEN-1219. The sequence goes on along the minus strand of CAVUTF010000009.1, from coordinate 11,743 downwards.
GTGAGATCAAGTCGCTGGACAGGGGGAAGGTTTCCTTCGACTCGCCTACGACCGGTGTGATCGCTCTCGAGTGGGACGATATCGACCAGCTGTTCTCCACGACGACCTTCGAGGTGAACCTCGTCAGCGGCGAACGCCTCTACGGCACGCTGGCCGAGACGACCGGTGACGGCCAGGTCCGTGTTCAAACCGCAGCGGAAACACGGGACCTGCCGAACGAGACCATCGTGCGCATGACGCCGATCAAGTCGACCCTGATCGATCGCATCGAAATGAAGGTCGATCTCGGCTACAGCCTCGCGAAGGCCAACGATCTCGAGCAAACGACCGCAGGCTTCGACCTTGATTACCGCGGAGAGACGCGAATGCTGTCGTTCGACGTTGACAGCGCTATCTCGAGCAGCGAGAGCGACCCGAGCAGCCAGCGCGTAATTACGAGCTTCAACTACCAGCGCTTGCTGGAGAATTTGGAGTGGAACCCATTCGGCGTCGGGGAGATCGAAAGCAACGACGAGCTCGGCATCGACAAGCGCAGGACCTTGGGAGGCGGCATGGCCCGCTGGTTGCGCGACACGAACGAAAGCCGCATCGGATTCGGCGGCGGCCTGGTGCGCAGCTTCGAGGAGGACGTTGGGTCAACCGGGACCACGGAGGATACCGAGGCGTTGATCGCGATGGACCTCGAGTGGTTTCAGTACGATACGCCGGAGCTCGACGTATCAATGGAGTTCCAGCTCTACCGGAGACTGTCCGGATCCAAGGAGCCGCGCGGCAACATCGACGTGGACTTTCGTTGGGAGATTTTCAAAGACTTCTTCTGGGGGTTCAGCGTGTACTACACGTACGACGGCCAATCGGAAAACGACGAGGAGACGGTCGACTACGGCTCGTTCACCTCGTTGGGATGGAAATTCTGACCAGCGACCTACGTCGATCCGCCGCCGATCGCCCAGTCCGCGCTAACGACGATGAAGAACTCGCCGCCGTAGCCCCGTGTCTTGAAGACATCCTCCACTTGGTTGCCCAAGGAGCTGCGCACATCGTTGACGCTTTTGCCGCTGAAGATGCCCATCACCGCGGTAGAGGGGATCGTGACGCTACGGCCATCGTCCGATTTGACGGTCTTTTTCAAGCCGAGCTCCGCGAGGTCAGCGTACGCATACAAATAGTCCTCACGGGTCGCGTTCTTCAGCTCGAAAATGCAAAACACGAGATAGCTCATGGCGTTTGCCCACCGCGCTTCATTCCCACAGTACACATTCTATGCCGCAACGGATTCGCGAGCTGAGGTGAAGGCATGAGCGGACCAGCTTGGGGCAATCGTTGTCAACGAAGGAGAAACTCTGCGTATCGCCGTCTGCTCCACCGGTACTAGCGGCGATCATCGCCCTTATCTCGCAGTTGCTCTAGAGCTCCGCAGGCAGGGCCACGACGTCGAGTGCGTCGTCCATCCGAAGTACAAAAAGACAGTCGAGCATCTTGGGCTGCCCGCGCACACAGCCGGGAGGGAATGGCCAGACTCGTATTTACTAGAGCACCCCGAGATGCTCCATCCGCGCAACGGATTCTACGAGATCACACGGCAATTCTTGCTTCCGGACGTCCCCTTGCAGTTTGAGCAGCTGGGGAGGCTCCAAGCGGCGCGCAATATCGACGCCGTCGTTGCCCACCACATCGCGTTCGGCGCCATTTGGTGGGCCGAGGAGCGCGGAGTCCCGCTCACGCTCGGCTGGTTGAGTCCCGCCGCCGTCATTCGGCCGGACGGGCATGGCTCGATGCTTCCCGGCGTGGCCCGGCGCACGCCGAAGCTGCTTTCGCGAGCGCTTCGGCTGCTCGTCCCGATCATCCTTCGACGCGAGCTCGATGCCGCGATGAACGCGACGCGCACGGCACTCGGCCTGCGCCCCGAAAGAAATTCCATGCTGCGGCTGCTCACGAGCGACCATGGCCACATCGCGCTCTGGGACGAAGCGCTGAGGTCGCAGGCGCCGGGAGACCCTCCCGGCCTGGTCACTTGCGGGTTCCCGTTCCTCGAAGACGACGGAGCCGCGCTTCCAGCGGAGATCGCCGAGTTTCTCGAGACCGATCCTCCGCCGATCGTATGCGCTCTTGGCACAACCGGCGGACCGATGCCTCTGCCGGTCGCCGACCTCGTCGCGGAAGCTTGCGAGCTCGCGGGAAGGCGCGCGCTGCTCATCGGCGATCGACCGCCGACCTTGGCATCGGAGCTCGCGCTGGGTCGCGTTCACGCCTCACGCGCGCGCTTTCGAGAAGGCGCAGATCGTCGTCCATCACGCGGGGATGGGGACGCTGGCGGCGGTTCTGCGTGCAGGCAAGCCGAGTCTCGTGCTGCCGCTTGCGAACGATCAATTCGACAACGGCGTGCGGCTCAAGGGGCGCGGCGTCGCGGCGATACTCGACGTTCGCAGAGCGACCCCGGCGGTGCTCGGGCGCGCGCTGCGCAAGCTTCTCGACGATCGGTGCTGCCGCGGGTGAGGCGGCGCGCTTGGGCGCACGCGTGCGCGCTGCGAACGGAGCGCGGCGTGCCGCCGACGCCATAGTGGCCTATGCCCACTCCAGATCGAGGGGCCATTGAAAGAATTCTTGAGCATCACGCGCAAGGAAATCGCCAGTTTTGCGCTGCGTTGGTGCAAAATCCTTCCACGCGGAGGGCGTCTCCGGGCCGCAGAAGGATTTACAAGAATGAGCCGGTCTAGTCAGTCTTTGCAGCTCATCGCTGCGGGCATCCTCGCCTTTCACTTGACGCCTGCGCTGCCCTTCACGGCGGAGCAGGCGGCCGCGGGACGCACGGCGTACGAGCAGTCCTGCGCGATGTGCCACGGCGCCGACCTTCGGCTCTTGCCGATTGCGCCGCTCGCGGGACCCGAGTTCATCGGCAAGTGGGAGACCCGCAGCATCAACGAGCTCATCGCCCAGGTGCGCGCGACGATGCCGCCCGAAGGCGGAGCCGGCACGCTGCCGCAGGACACGTACGTCAACGTGATCGCCTATATCCTCGAAACGAACGGCGCCGCCGCGGACCGGGAAGCGCTCACGCCGGTCACGAGCGCGGCGATCGGCCCGACGGTCACGAGGCGAGGCGCGCCTAGCGCAAGTGAGCCCGAGCCCACCGGTCTCCTCGTCGCCGGCACGGTGCAAGACTTCGTGCCGCTCACGGAGCAAACGCTGCTGAACCCGCCGCCGGGCGATTGGCCGATGCACAGGCGCGATTACAGCGCGTCGAGCTTCAGCCCCTTGCGGCAAATCACCGCGGCGAATGCGCATCGGCTCCAGCTCGCGTGGATTTGGCCGATGCGCGACGGCGGCACGAATCAACCGTCGCCGCTCGCTTATCGCGGCACTCTTTATCTCAACAACACCAACGGCGTGGTCCAGGCGCTGAACGGTCGCGACGGCAGTCTGATTTGGGAGCACCGCCTCGAAGACAACGTCGCGATGCGCGGCATGGCTCTCTACGACAACAAGCTATTCCTGCAGAGCAACGGGCGCTTGGTCGCGCTGAACGCGAGCACCGGCGAAACCGAATGGAACGTGCAAATGCCCGACGGCCGCGCGAGCAGCAGCGGCCCGCTCGTCGCGAACGGGCTCGTCATCGAGGGCATGGGCGGTTGCTCCGTGTACCAGGAGCAGAAGTGTTTCATCAGCGCTTACGATGCGAACACCGGCGAGCAGCGCTGGCGCTTCCTGACGATCGCCGTGAGCGGCCAGCCGGGCGGCGATTCATGGGGTGAGCTGCCGGACCTATATCGGGCCGGCGGCGAAACCTGGATCACGGGCAGCTACGATCCGGAGCTCAATCTCACGTATTGGGGCACGGCGCAGGCTAAGCCTTGGATGCCTGCGAGCCGCGGCATGGGGTCGCTCGATGTAGCGCTCTACACGAGCTCGACGGTGGCGCTCGACGTTGCGACGGGGAAGCTCGCATGGCACTTCGCGCACGCGCCCGGCGAAGCGCTCGATCTCGACGTCGTCTTCGAGCGAGTGCTCGTGGAGGCCGGCGACGACAAATACGTGTTCACCGTCGGCAAGGACGGCGTGCTCTGGAAACACGATCGGCGCGACGGCACCTACGTCGGTCACGCCGAGACGCTATTCCAGAACGTCTGGGCAAGCTTCGACCGCGAAACCGGCCGACCGCGCTACCGCCAGGACATCCTCGACCACAAGGTCGGCGAGTGGATCGACGGCTGCCCGAGCACGGAGGGCGGCCACAACTGGCAGGCGATGAGCTTCCACCGGCCCTCGCGGCAGCTAATCATTCCTTTGAGTCAAAGCTGCATCTCGATTCGCGCGCAAGCCATCGAGCAGCGCCCGGGCGGCGGCAGTGCGGGCGGCGCGGATCGCCGGTTCTGGGAGATGCCGGGCACCGACGGCAACATCGGCCGGCTCGCCGCGTTCAACGTGGACACGCTCGAGGAGAGCTGGGCGCTCCAGCAGCGCGCACCGTTCCTGACGGCGGTGCTCTCGACCGCGGGCGGCATCGCGTTCGTCGGCGATCTCGATCGCGGCTTCAAGGCGGTCGACGTCCGCGACGGAAGCATCGTTTGGCAGACGCGGCTCGCGACCTCGGTGCAAGGTTTCCCGATCAGCTTCGAAGCGGGCGGCAAGCAATACATCGCGGTCACCACGGGCCTCGGCGGCGGCAGCCCGCGGCTCGTGCCGTCGTTGATCGCTCCCGAGATCCAACCGCCGACGAGGGACAAGCGCTGTACGTGTTCGCATTGCCGGACGAGCGATGAGCGCGCGTCACGGGTCTTCGGATTGCTTGGTACCGCACGGGATGCGCATGCGTTGGATTACGGCGATAGCCATCGGGACGGTGCTAACGGCAGGTGCGCAACCTTCGGCGCAAAGTCCCGCGACGGACGGGGCGCTGCGCGCTGCCTATCTCGCGACCAATCCGGCGCAGGCGATCAAGGATCCCGTCACGGGCGAGGCGCGAGGAGTGGTCATCGACCTCGCACGCGAGCTCGGTCGACAGCGTGGTGTCGCCGTTTCGCTGATGGGTCTCGAAAACCCGCAGCGCGTGATCGATGCGGTTCGCAATGGAGAGGCGGACATCGGTTTTGTCGCATACAACCCCGAGCGCGCTGGACCGGTCGAGTTCTCCAAGCCTTACTTGCTCGTGCAACAGACCTTTCTGGTCGGTGAACGGTCTCCGCTGCGCTCGGTTGCCGAGCTCGATCGCCCAGGCACGAAACTCGGGGCCACGCGAGGCGATTCGATCGCGCTCTATCTGCGCCGAAACTTGAAGCAAGCCGAGCTCGTCGAGTTGGCGAGCCCGAGCGGAGCCGAGATCCTGCAGGCGCTGCGCGAGGGTTTCGTGGACGCGTTCGGTGCCAATCGCCAGCGGCTGACCGATCTTCTTCAGGACGCGGAGGGCGTCCGTCTGCTGCCCGACGACCTGTACGGCGTCGAGCAGACGATCATTGTGGCGGCAGGTGACCGCGAGGCGCTGGATGCGGTGAATCGGTTCATTGACGAGATGCTTCGCTCCGGGTTCCTCACCGCGTCGATTCAACGCAGCGGGGTCGTCGGGATCGCGGCTGCCGAATCGCGCTGAATCGCCGCGGAGTGGTATCTTGCTACTAATCAGCCTTCGGTCAGAGGAGCCAAAATGAGACTCGCGAACACTTTGGCCTATGCGGTCGCGCTAGCCGCTTGCGGCGGCGCGAATAACTTCGCCCTCGCGCAGAACAACCCGTTTACGGTCACTGAGCTCGCGGATTTCGATATCCCGTGGGCACTGGAATTCCTGCCGGACGGGCGCCTGCTCGTGAGCGAGCAACGCGGCTCATTGAAGCTCTATGCGCCCGGCGGCGGTGCGATCACGGATATCGGCGGCGTGCCCAAGGTCAGCTGGTTTGGTCAAGGCGGCTTCGGTGACGTGGTGTTGCATCCCGACTTCGCTGATAACCATCTCGTCTATATGAGCTACGCCGAGGCCGGCGACGGAGAGACACGCGGTGCCGCCGTCGCGCGCGCGAAGCTCACGCTGAACGGCAGCGGCGGCGAGCTCACGGATCTCGACGTCATTTGGCGCCAAACGCCGAAAGTCGACGGCGGCGGCCACTATGGCCACCGCATCGCGTTCGCGCCGGACGGACACCTATTCATCAGCTCGGGTGAGCGCCAGAAATTCGATCCCGCCCAAGACATGGGGGGCAACCTCGGCAAGATCTTGCGGCTCAACGACGACGGCTCGCTGCCCGCTGACAATCCATTCGGTGGCGACCTCGGCGTCATCGCGCAAATCTGGACGCTCGGGCATCGCAATCCGCTCGGCCTGGCTTTCGATGCTCGAGGGCGGCTCTGGAACGTCGAGATGGGGCCGATGGGAGGCGACGAGCTCAACCTCGTGCAGCGCGGCGCGAACTACGGTTATCCGATCGTCTCAAACGGCGATCATTACGACGGCAAGGTGATTCCCGATCACCCCACGCGGCCGGAGTTCAAGGCGCCCGCGGTGTTCTGGAATCCCGTGATCTCGCCGTCGAGCTTGATGTTCTACAGCGGCAGTGAGTTTCCGCAGTGGCAGGGCGACGCATTCATCAGCGGCTTGTCGTCGCAGTCGCTCGTGCGGATCGAGTTCAACGGCGATAGCGCGCGCGAAGCCGAGCGCTTCGACATGGGCATGCGAATTCGCACCGTCGAGCAAGGACCCGACGGAGCCCTTTGGATCCTCGAGGACGGACGCGAAGGACGCGGCGGTCAGGGCCGGATGTTCCGCCTCACGGCGCGCGGCGCGAGCGGCCCATAGCGGCTGTTACTCGCGGGAGCTGGGCTGCGGGCGGCTATCGGGCCTGCGCGGTTGCGAGGCGCTGGCTGATGTTCCTGCCCCACGTCGTGAAGTGTTCAGTCAGGTCGTCCTTCTTGTTGGCGACCGTGTTTTCCTGAAAGTCCTGTCCGACTTCCTGGGTCCCTTGATACGCGACGAGCAACTCGCCGGTGCGGGCATCGCGCACGTGCGCTTCGAAACTGAGTGTGCCCGAACCGCGGGTGCTTAGCTCCCGATCTTCTTCTCTCGACGCCCATGGCGTCAGACTGATCAGCCGAACCTCCAATTGGAGTGTTCCGGGCGTGCCCTCGCTGACCACCTTGTATTTCCCACCGCTCTCGATGCCTTGACGCACAGCCTGTGCATACGTGGTGCGAAGAAACTCCCGGTTCCTGTCGGTCAACGCCCACTCGTGGGGGTCGGCATTCTCCACCCAAGGCGGCGGAACCACGCGCGTGTCGCTGACGTTCAGCGGTACGAGCTTGAACTGCGTGTACTGAGCGATGTTCACGCCCGGCTTGGTATAGGTGACTGTCAACGGTGCCGGCGTCTGCGCGCCAAGTGCTGCGGACATGAGCAAAAGGGCGAGGCTGAGCTTACGGGCTAGGAGCAGCTTCGAAACGTGAGACATCGGAAAATCCTGCGTGCTAGTTATTGGTTGACCGAGGTATCGCCAAAACCGGAGCTTTGGAAGGCTCATGGTGGAGGAAGTGCGCGCGTGGTGCAATGGGGCGCCAGTCGTAGGCCTACGCACGTGAGATACGACCTGGGCGATTGTCCGTCTGGCGCGCGCCCCCGCCGCCAACGCCGTTCATAGCTCACGCCGAATCGTGATGCTGCCGAGCTGCGTATCCGAATGCTGACTCTCGAACTCCTTCGTCCGAAAGTAGCGAGCGAAGGTGATTTTCCACCCTTGCCAGTAGATGGCGAATCCGAGTCCTAAGTCGGCGACGAAGCCCTCGCGCGCGACCCTCGGGCTGTTTCTCCAGGTGTTGCCGTCGAGCGTGATGTCGTGGACCATGTAGCGCGCATCGATCGCCAGGAAGCCGTGGATGAACGCCGGCCGCCCGTAGAACGGAACGCGGGACGGTGCGCTGTTCTCCCCGACGGGCAACGTGGGCGCACTGCCGAAGTTGTCCGGCAGCGCGCGGCCGAATCGCAATTCCACACCGGCGTTAGCGAACGTTTCCAGATTGCCGAGGCTTCCGCCGAAGTGAACGATCGCATCTGACCTCCCTGTAACCTGCGAGAGGTTCCACTTGCGCAAGCGCTGATGAAGAACGCGAAACACCGGCTCGTTGCTAAGCTGGTGATCCCAGCCGCGGAACTCGTGGTGGTCGGCTAGATTGTGAATGAGGTCTTGCAGCGCTTCGCCGCCCGCCAAAGGGCCGACCACGCCGACGCTGAGCGAGGTCGCCCGCATCGCGTCCGCGTTGCGGCCGTTGTAGGTCACCTCGGCGGCGAGCACGCCCGCGTAGGGGCGATCGAGCGGATCGGGTTCGACGCGTTGGCGATCCTCGGGCGTGAAGATGCCTTGTCCGACCGAGAGCGCGACGTTGTACTCCTCGAACCCGCGCGGCTGCAGCCAAGCGAGTCGGCGGTTGAGCTGCCCCAGGCGCGACGGCAACCGTGGATCCTGAAAGCTTGAGACCGACGGCGAGGTAAAGCCCACTCTCATGCCGTTCGTGTAACCTCGATCGGTGCCAGCGAACGCGTCATTGTCGACTCTGAGGTACATCGCGAAGGGATTCGGCTCGTCCGCGCGTATGAGCTCGGCGCTCAGAGCTGCTCGGCCATTCCCGAGCAGAACGATAGCAATCGCGAAGATGGCTGTACGTTGCGACATGCGTGCCAGGCTAGAACGACATACGGCCACGCGGCATCACCCAGCGGGGATACAGACTGCGGCGATTGGAGACGACGCGTGCCTCCCTCCTTCGATAGACGCCGATCACCCGAGCAAGTTGCGTGCCAGGCGGTGCGTTTCTGCAAGTTCTGCGTCGTGGGATGGAGGATACGCGGACGGACGTCGAGCAAGACGTCGGGCATTCTAGGGGAAATACCGGTAGACGGCGGCGTATGCTAGTGACCTCCTGCAACGGCGAGATAGGGGGATAGATATGCGCGCGCTAACGCCATGGTGGCGCAGGGCCGCGGTCGTCACGGGACTGTGCTGCTTGCTTCCGCCGGTTTTCGCGCAACGCGCAGGCTCGGGCGACGGCGGCGTGCCGCGCTTCAAGTTCGACGCCGAGTGGCCCAAGCTGCCGCTGCCGAACGACTGGGAGTTCGAAGGCATCACGGGGCTAGTCGTCGACGGCGGCGGTCTGATCTGGGTGCTCCAGCGGCCCGGCGACTACGACGTCGATCCGATATTCCGGATCCCGAACCGCACGACGAACTACGCATCGCTCGATCCGCCGAGCGCGTCGTGCTGCCGTAAGCCCGACGGCATCCTCGCGTTCGACGTTGAAGGCAATCTCGTGCACCACTGGAACCAAGCGGACGCGACGGCGGGGCACCTCATACTCGCCGACCGGGCCGGTTACATCTGGGTCGGCTCCGACACGATGCGCAAGTACACGAAGGAAGGTCGGCTCGCCGCGACGCTGCAGCGACACGCGACGGACAACCCGGAGCCCGGTCAAGTGCCGGCCGATACCCCAATGGTCGTAGGGCGCGTCGAAGGCGGCGACTTCGATGAGAGCGCCCGCGAGCTCTATTTGACCGATAGCTATCTGCGCGGGCGCGTGCTCGTGTTCGATATGGAGACGCTCGAGTTCAAGCGCGGTTGGGGAGCGTACGGCAAACCGCTCAACGAGATAGGGGTGACGGCGCCCGCACCGTACACGCCAGGCAATCACGCAGCGGCCGATTTCCGCGGCCACGTGACGATCGCCGTGTCCCGGGACGGCGAAGCCTACGTCGCCGACCGGCAGTCGGATCGGATCCAGGTATTCACGCGCGAGGGCAAGTTCATCCGCGAGTTCACGGTGGCGCCGCACACGCTCGATCGCGGGTCCACCGGAGGCCTCGCTTTCTCGCCGCTGCCCGAGCAGCGCTACCTATACGTCTCCGACATCATGAACAACGTGATCTGGATCGTGAATCGAGCCGACGGCGAAACCGTCGGCCATTTCAGCTTCTTCGGACGCAACGGCGGCGGACTGCACTGGGTGCACATGGTAGCCACCGATCCAGTCGGCAACGTCTACACCGGAGAGGTCGATACCGGCAAGCGCGTGCAGCGTTTCATCGTCCAGCCCTAGGCAAGCATGACCGCGCAATCACAGCGCAGCACCTTGGTGGGCGTCGTGCTCGCGGTCTCGAGCGTCGTCGTTTCGATCGCTCATGCGCAGACGGTGCCCGACCTGGTGCTCACGAACGGCAAGATCATCACCGTCGACGAACGCTTCACGATAGCGGAAGCAGTTGCGATCCGCGCCGACCGCATCGTCGCAGTCGGGTCGGAACCGCGACATCGCCGCGCTAGCCACGCCGGCGACGCGAACGATCGATCTCGAAGGCCGTGCCGCGATCCCCGGTCTCATCGACAATCACATGCACCTGCTTCGAGCCGGCACCACCTGGGGGCGCGAAGTGCGTTGGGACGGCATCGAGTCGAGAAGCGAAGCCTTGCAGATGATTCGCGACAGAGCGGCGGCGATACCGGATGGCGAATGGGTTTTCAATCTCGGCGGCTGGACGGTCGATCAGTTTGCCGACGACGATCGCCCGTTCACGCGCGAGGAGCTCGATGCAGGTCGCACCGCGGCATCCCGTGCTGCTGCAGGCGTCCTACTACCGCGGGATACCTCAATAGCCGCGCCTTGCAGCTACTCGGGATCGACGGCGAGCAGGCGCTCGACGCTTCCGTGCTGCGCGACTCGCACGGCCGCCCGACGGGCGAGATCGGCGAAGCGCTGATCCGCCGCCTGGCCGAAAGACTACCGGCGCCGACGGCAGAGGAGATCGAGTCGAGCACGCGCAGCATGTTCGCGGACTTGAATCGCGCCGGGCTCACCGCGTTCGGCAGCGCGGGCTGCGATCCGAATCTGCTCGCAACGTATCGGAGCTGGGCCGCTCGCGATCAGCTCGACGTTCGCGTCTTCTGCATCACGGGATCGGGCGCCAGCACGCCGGAGCAGGTTGCGGACGTGAAGCTCTTCGGCGGCGACGACTATGTCGACCACGTGGCGTTTGGAGAGAGCGTCTACGGCCCGGTGCACGACCCGATGTTCTTGGCCGACAGCGACTACGGCGCAGCGCAGCTCGCGGAGTGGCGTCGCATCGCGACAGAAATCGCGAAGGCCGGGCTACCGCTGCACGTGCACGCCAACTTGCGCGATACGTTGACGGGATTCCTCGATCAAATCGAGGCGATCGACAAGCAGTACCCGATCAGAAACCTGCGCTGGACATTCGCTCACGCGAACCAAATCGAGCCGTCGCACCTCGAGCGCATGCAAGCGCTCGGCATGTATGTGGCCGTGCACCCGTGGGCCGTGATCAACGGCGGCATCAACCGCTCGCTCTTCGGCGAGGGCATGTACGACATGCCGCCGCTCGCGACGATCCAGCAGAGCGGAATCACTTGGGGACTTGGCAGCGACGGCAGCCGCGCGAATCAGGTTCTGCCGTTCGCGACGCTCGCGTGGGCCGTGACCGGCAGGATGGTCGGCGGCGACAAGGTGCTGCGGCAGACGATCAGCCGCGAGGACGCGCTGATCGCGCACACGCGCAAGAACGCGTACCTGATCTTTCGCGAGGACCGACTGGGCTCGATCCAAGCGGGCAAGCTCGCCGATCTCGTCGTGCTCGATCGCGACTACCTCACGGTTCCCGAAGACGAGATCAAGGACATCACGGCCGTGCTGACGATCGTCGGCGGGAGGATCGTCTTCTCGGCGCTTTGAGCTTGCGCGCGTTGCCGGAGCCGGTGGCTAC
>CAVUTF010000008.1:0-34869 GCA_963744305.1 uncultured Gammaproteobacteria bacterium | reverse complement strand
CGCGCAGCTCGCGTCCACGCATGGCATGCCCCAGGCGGCTGAACGGTTAGCGGATATTCACCGCTGAGTACGCGCACCCCCCTTGTTCAAGACACGAAGTAGCCGGTCATCTGATAGCCCATCAGGACGAAGCCCGCCGTCATGATGGCGGTGTTGGCGGCGAACGCGCCCTTGAAGAAGGTGCCGCTGCGGCGCCAGACGTCGAAAGCGATAAGGATCACGGCCAGCGCGGCGAATTGTCCGAGCTCCACGCCGACGTTGAAGGCGATCATGTTCGGCACGAGGCCGTCCGCGGACAACGCGAGATCTTGAAGCTTCGTCGACAACCCGAATCCGTGCGCCAAACCGAAGAGCAACACGGCGGCTCGCGTATCGATTCGGATGCCGAGCCGCTGGAACCCGCCTAGATTCTCTAACGCCTTGTAGACGACGGAAAGCCCGATGATCGCGTCGACGATATAGGGGTCGGCGCGGATGCCCGCGAGCACGCCGAGCAGCAGCGTCGTGCTGTGGCCGACGGCGAACAACGTAACGTACAGCGCGACGTTTTTCAGCCGGTACCGAAAGAAGATCACGCCTGCGAGGAACAGCAGATGGTCGTAGCCTGTCACCATGTGCTTTGCGCCGAGATATTGAACGGCAAGATGTGCGTGCCTTGGATTCGCTCGATGAACTGCGCGTCGTCTGCGGCGACGTTGTGCGCAGCGGCGGTTGCAGAGATCAAAATCCCGAGCAGCGTTGCGCCGCACCCAAGGACGGCCCTGAGGCTGAGTTTCGAGTCGCGAAAGGTCATCACATTTACTCCAGTTGGATTTCGACTCACTGAAGGCTGAAGTGCCGCACGATGGCAATCGTAACGAAGTAGGCGACGATCGTCGCAAGGATCGAGACCGCGAGGCTCGGATAAAACGAGTAGCCGCGATCCAACAAAGGCGGTAGCAGCAAGAACAACGCGAGCGACGGCAGCACGAGCCAGAACACGGTGCGGGACAAAACTGCGACCTGACCGGCATCGCGTGTTTCAACGTACAGCCAAATCATCGCGAGCACGGAAACGAGCGGGACCGAAGCAAGGACGGCGCCCGCGAGCGAGCTGCGCTTCCCGATTTCCGAGACCAACAGGACCAGCGCGGTCGTGATCGCCACTTTGACGATGTAGTACGTCATGCTCGTTGCTCCCGGCCGTGTACGATGCGGTACAACGCCGGCAGCACCAGCAGCGTCAGCAGCGTCGAAGACAGGATTCCGCCGATCACGACCGTCGCCAGCGGCCGCTGCACCTCCGCGCCGATACCGGTGTTGAGCGCCATCGGCACGAAGCCGAGCGCCGCGACCAGCGCCGTCATCAGCACCGGCCGCAGGCGCGTGAGCGCGCCGTCGCGATCGCTCGTCGAGCGGCTCGCCCTGCGCGCGCAGCTCGCGGATGAACGCACCATCACGAGACCGTTCAGCACCGCGACGCCGGAAAGCGCAATGAAGCCGACGGCCGCCGAGATCGAGAGCGGAATGCCGCGCAGCCACAGCGCGAGCACGCCGCCCGTCAGCGCGAGCGGCACGCCGGTGAAGATCACCGCCGCGTCGCGCGCTGAGCCGAAGCGCCATGAACAGCAGCACCGCGATGATCAGCGAGCGTCACCGGCACGACGATCGCGAGGCGCTGCGTCGCCGACTGCAGATTGCTCGAACGTGCCGCCGTACTCGATCCAGTAGCCGGCCGGCATCTCGACCTGTTCGCGCGACCGCGCGCTGCACCTCCGGCACGAACGAACCGAGATCGCGGCCGCGCACGTTGGCCGTGACCACGACGCGCCGCTTGCCGTTCTCGCGATTGACCTGGTTGGAGCCCGGTCACAGCTCGCAGTGTCGGCAACCTCGCCGAGCGGCACGTACGCCGCCTTCGTGGCAGCGGCACCGGCAGCGGCGTCAGCGCGTCGAGGTCGGCGCGCAGCGTCTCGGGCAGGCGCACGACGATGTCGACGCGGCGGTCGCCCTCGTAGAACTGGCCGGCCACGGCGCCGCCGATCGCCGTCGCGACCACGTCCTGCAGTCCGCTGACGTTCAGTCCGAGCCGCGCGAGCGCTTCGCGCGTTCGGCTCGATCGTCAGCACGGGCAGACCCGTCGCCTGCTCGACCGCGACGTCGGCGGCGCCCGGCACCTCGCAGCACGCCGCTGCCGATCTCGCTGCGCCGAGCCGCAACGAGCGTGTCGAAATCATCGCCGAAAACCTTGACCGCGAGCTCCGCGCGCACGCCGGCGATCAGCTCGTTGAAGCGCATCTGGATCGGCTGCAGGAACTCGTAGCGGTTGCCCGGCACTGGCGTCGACCTTCGCCTCGAGCTCGGCGACGAACTGCGCCTTCGGCTTGTCCGGGTCCGGCCACTCGTCGCGCGGCTTCAGGATGATGAAATTGTCGGCGACGCTCGGCGGCATCGGGTCGGTCGCGACCTCGGCGGTGCCGATCTTCGCGAACACGCGCTCGACCTCGGGCAGCTCGCTTGATCGTGCGCTTCCAGCTGCTGCTGCATCGCGATCGCCTGGCTCGAGCGACGTGCCCGGAATACGCAACGCGTGCATCGCGATGTCGCCCTCGTCGAGGTTCGGCATGAACTCCGAGCCCAGGCGCGTTGCGAGCACAGCCGCAGAGCAGCGACGAGCACGACGCGCGCCAGCCACCATCGGCCAGCGGCAGTCGCAGAGCGCAGTCAAGCACCGGCTCGATAGCCGCGCGTGCGCCGGCGCCATCGACGACGTTGTGCTTCTCGCGACGCGGCTTGCGGAACAGCAGCGCGACGCGCCGCCGGCACGAAAGTCAGCGACAGCAGCATCGCGCTCAGCAGCGCGATGATCACGGTGATCGCCATCGGATGGAACATCTTTCCTTCGACGCCGGTCAGCGCGAGGATCGGCATGTAGACGGCCGTGATGATGAACACGCCGAACAGCGCCGGGCCGAATCACTTCGCGCGTCGCGTCGAGCACCACGTGCGAGCCGCTCCTCGAGCGGCAGCGGTGCCCGGCTGCGCGCTGGCGCTCGCGACAGCCGGCGCAGGCAGTTCTCCACGATGATCACCGCGCCGTCGACGATGAGCCCGAAGTCGAGCGCGCCCAGGCTCATGAGATTCGCGCTGACGCCGGCTCTGCACCATGCCGGTGATTGTCATGAGCATCGCGAGCGGAATCACCGCCGCGGTGAGCAGCGCGGCGCGCACGTTGCCGAGCAGCACGAACAGCACGACGACGACGAGCAGCGCGCCTTCGAGCAGGTTCTTCTCGCACCGTCGCGAGCGTCTGCTCGACGAGCTGCGTGCGGTCGTAGACCGCCGTCGCCGTGATGCCGTGCGGCAGGCTCGGCTTGATCTCCTCGCAGCTTCTGCGGCGACGCCGCGCGCGACCGTCGCGGCTGTTCTCGCCGATGAGCATGAACACCGTGCTCATCACGACTTCGCGGCCGTTCTGCGTCGCGGCGCCGGTGCGCAGCTCCTGGCCGATGCTCGACGCTCGCGACATCGCGCACCCGCACCGGCACGCCGCCGCGCTGCCGGATGACGATGTCGCCGAGATCGTCCAGTCGCTGCGCCTGGCCCGGGCACGCGCATCAGCCACTGCGCGCCGTTGTGCTCGATGTATCCAGCGCCGCGATTGCCGTTGTTCGCTTCGATCGCCTCGAGCAGCGTCCGCGATGCGAAATGCCGTAGGCGAGCAGCTTCGCCGGATCCGGCGCGACGAGGATCTCCTTCTTGTAGCCGCCGATCGGATTCACCTCGACCACGCCCGGCACGCGCAGCAGCTGCGGGCGGATGATCCAGTCGTGCACCGAGCGCAGATCGGTCGGCGTGATCGGCGTGCCGTCGGCATTCTTCGCGCCGGGCTCGGCATCGACTGTGAACATGAAGATCTCGCCGAGCCCCGTCGCGATCGGGCCCAGCTCGGCTCACGCCCGTCCGGCAGGCGCCGCGCAGCCGCGAGCACGCGCTCGGCGACGAGCTGGCGCGCGAAATAGATGTCCGTGCCGTCTTCGAATACGACCGTGACCTGCGACAGGCCGTAGCGCGATAGCGAGCGCGTGTAGGCCAGCCGCGGCAAGCCGGCCATCGCGGTCTCGAGCGGAACGGTGATGCGCTGCTCGGCCTCGAGCGGCGTGTAGCCGGCGCCGCGACGTTGACGATGACCTGGACGTTGGTGATGTCCGGCACGGCATCGATCGGCAGACGCGTGAAGCTCCAGACGCCCAGCGCCGCGACGCGCGAGCGCGAAGCATGAGCACCAGGCCGCGACGCTGAATCGATGTTCGCAGAATGCGTTCGATCATGGCGCCTTTCCTCAGTGATCGTGCGATGCGCCGGATTTTTCGACGTCGGCTTTGATGCACGTAACTGTTCTCGGTTACGTAGCGCGCGCCCGGCTCGAGCCCACCGAGCACTTCGACCCATTCGCCGTGCTTGCTCGCCCGAGCTCGAGCATTCGCACTTCGTACGTCGTCGCCGACCTGCTCGAAGACGACCGTGAAATCGCGAAACGGTTGGAGTGCGTCGGCGCTTCACAGCCAACGGCACTTCGGTCTCCGCGACCCGTACCTCCGCCGTGACGTAGGTGCCGAGCGCCCATGTGCCGTCGGAATTGTCGAGCACGACGCGCGCGGTCACGGCCTGATTTGCATCGGCGAGCACGTTGACATGTGCGATGGTCCCTTCGACGGCAGCGCCGCCGAAGGTCGACGTGACCGTAACCGGTGCGCCGACGCGAACGCGCGAGCGATCGCTCACGAACACGGCGAGGTTCGCCCACACCGAGGACGTATCGACGATCGTGAACAGCCGCCGTCCAGTCGTTTGCTCGCCGGCATTCGCGACGCGTTCCGCCACGATCCCCGAGATCGGCGCGTCGATCGTGTACGGCCGTAAACTTTCGTTGCTGTCGATGCGCGCAAGGGTCTGGCCCTCGCGCACGGTGTCGCCGAGAGCGACGTCGACCGAGCGGATCGCGCCGTCGAAGCGTGCGCTCACCTCGCGCACGCGCTGGCTCTCGGCACGATGTGACCGTACAGCGTGACGGTTTCCTGAAGCACGGCCGGGCCGGCGATCTCGGTAGCGAGGCTGAACGCGGCGGCCATCTCGGGAGCGATTCGCGTGCGGCCTTCGAAGCTTTCGTATGCCCATTGGTGACGTTCGCCCTTGTGAGAGGCGTCGATCGAGACGACGAACGAATGCGGCTCGTGCACGCTCGCCGTGGCGCGCAAGAAATCGTCTTGCGGGCGAAAGTCGATCACGTCGACTTTGTTGCCGAGGCGAGTGAGCTCGACGCGCAACTGCATATCCTCGGGGCGAATAGCGCGGCCGCCGTCGGTGCCCACGCCCGAAACTCCGGCGGCACGCCGGTTTCGAAGATCGCGAGCTCGAGCACGAAGTCGCCCTCGGCGAGCAGACGGCCGTTATTGGGTCCGCGCGCCGCGGCCTCGGCGGCCTCGGTTTCCGCCGGCGGACCGTTCGGCATTTCGCCGCCGCAGCCGAAGAGGATGCCGACGACGGGCAGCAGAGAAAGGAAGCGAAGTGACTTGTTCATGGCGAACCTCATTGCGGCGTGGCCGCAGGCGCGACGCGCACTCCAGTCAAGCGTTCGATCTCGATTACGATTTCGTGAGCGCCGATGCCGGCCTCTAGCAGGTCGTTGGTGGCGTCCAAAGCTGTCCCTGGACGATGCGCCACTCGGAGTATCCGTAGCGCCCGAGCTCGTAAGCTCTGCGCGTATCCGCGAGCGCGCGCTCGAGGCGCGGAATCACGTCGGCGCGCAAGCGTGCGGCGAGTTGCAGGTTGTGGTTGAGCTCTTGATAGAGCACGAACAGCTGCGTCTTGATGCGCACGCGGCTCGCCGTGACTTGCGCGAGGGTGCTTGCGACATCCGCGCGCGCTTCCGCAATGTGCCCTTCATTGCGGTCGCGAATCGGCAACGGCACCGTAAGGCCGCCGACCAATGCGAAGTCGTCCGTAGTCGCGATGTGCCGCACTCCCGCCGATAGATGCCAGCTCGGTTTGCTGCGTGCTTCGGCCAAGCGCAGCTCGGCCTCGTCGAGCCGTTGCTGCGACATGAAACGCAAGAGCTGCGGATTCTCGTTGACGCGGGCCAGCAGCGCCTCGAACGGCTCGAGCACGGGCAGGGGATCGACGCCGCCGCTCACCGACGAGAAATCCGGTTCTGTCTCGCCCCACTGCGCGCTCAGCCGGTGGTAGGCGGACAAAAGCTCGTGCTCGTAGTCTTCTTGCAGCAGCTCGGCGCGCGCGAGATCGACCTCGGCGCGCGCGACCTCGGCCTCGAGCGAGCGTCCCAGCGCGACGCTCTCCTGAATGAGATTCACGGTCTCCTGCGCCACCCCTACGGCCTCACCGGCGTTGCGCAAACGTCCTTGAAAGGCCAGGCAGTCGAGAAACCGCCGCGCCGTTTCGGCTGCCGAATCGACGCGAACTATCTCCGCATCGACGATACGCAACGAAACGCCGGCGCGCGCAGCATCGACGATCTGGCGCCGGCGTAGTCCGCGTTCGAGATACCAACCGAGCGTGACCGTGGTCTCCGCGCTGCGGACGCCGCGGAATTCGTCCGTGCCGAGCACGTCCTGAACGGCGACGCCGGAGCCAAGGATTCGGCACTAGCCCAGCTTGCTGCAGGCGCCCCGCGGCGGCGTCGATCTGATAGCCAAACGCGATCAAGTCGGGGTTTCCAGCGATGGTCCGGCCAGTGCCTCCGTGAGTTCGATGGCCGGTCCGGTTGCGGGCGCTTCGAGTTGCGCGGAAACGCGTAGAGCGAGAAACGACAGGCATAGGCACGCGCATGTACGCGTGAGCAAGCCCAACATAGAACCAATCTCCCATAACGACGTGACCTCCCGTCCTCAACGACGGAAGGCTCCGGGCGTCGCCCGGACTGATCAAAGAGCCTCAGTGACTCAACGCGTGGGAGACAAACGGGGCGCGCGCAACGGAGGGCGCCAGCGGACGCGGCGAGTCTTCCGCGGAGGTACCGGAACGGGTAGCCGGACCTTCGCATCCGACCTCAAGACAATCATGAACAGGAGGCCAATCGATGTGAAGAAGATCAGGAGTTTCGACGCGCCAACACCGAGATCGGTGATGACGTCGCGATCGCCTTCATGGTCCGTGTCGCCGGGGTGCTTGTGGTCTGACTCATCGCCGTGCTCGAAAGCGAGCCGTCGTGGTCGTCGAGAAGAGTGCCGTGCACGTGCGTGCCTGCAGGCGATCCGGCGTACCCGTGGGAATCGACATGCATGTGCACGCCGCTGATCTGGGAGGCGACGAGCCCCAGGCTGGCTATCAGCAAAAGCGACGTCCGCAGACGATGCATCGATCGAGTATACCGATTGAAGCGCTCGGGAGCGACCGGGGTCTTCGTCCGCACGAGCGTGGGAGCAGCGTCACAGAGACGGCTACTGCGTTCCTGGATCGAACACGAACATCGGGCGAAAAAAGGTCAGCATTCGACCGCTCAACATGATCAGCACAAGGAGTGTCAGCGATATTGCCGCGAAGCATTTCGCGCGCACCGACGCGTCGTCCGCTGGTCCGAGCTTGAGCACCTCCCGGGCCTCGAGCGAATAGAAAGCCAACACGTTGAGGCCGAGCAACAACAGGCAGGACGCTTTCACCTTGAACGCGTCGTTGTAGAAGTACTGGTCGGGTTGCCCGAAGATGAACAGCGAGCCCGTGATCACCGAGACGACGAAACCTGCAACGCCGAAGCGTATCGACCGATGCAGAGCGGCGGGTGAGATCCCCTTTGCAAGGCCGAGCAGGCGCAAGTCGAACGTGGCGACGGTACCGACCATCAGCGCGAGCCCGCAGAAGTGCAGGCTTTCACTCGCGGGCCAAACCCAGCGAAAATCCATGACGTAAGAGTTCACGGGCGTGCTCGTAAGCCAACGGATGATCTCGGCAAGACTCATAGCAATTCGCTCGCGAACAATACTTGGTGTGTGTACGCGAGCAGCCGGCCGGTGATGATCGTTGCCGTCCATATGACGAGCGAGCCGATTGCCCAGCGTCTCGCGGCAGCGGTAACGCTGACTCCGGCGACCGCGAGACCGGCGGGAAACATTTCACGGTTGATTCGCGCGACCGCGTACACGCCGAGCACGACGAGCAGAATCTTGACGTAGAAGACCCAATTCGTCAGCGCCTTCGCGGGATAGGCGATCAACAGTGCGAGTCCGGATACGGCGTTGATGCCGAGACCCAACCACATCACGCGAATGAGGCCGGTCATGCGCAACGCCTGGGCGAGCGTCCGCTGCCGCAGAAGCCACACGTCGATACCGATACTCACTCCCGCGAGCATGGCGAGGCCCAGCGTATGCAGGAACAGGATGAACGGAAATCCGAGCAGTGAGGGATACTCGCGCACCCAAACGCCGGGCCGTGATTCCTCGAGCCAAATGAGGATGCTCGTCAATTTCGTGCGAGCTGGGTGTCTGCTAATTAACCGCCATGAATCAGAGCATTACTGGCGGTGCGCGGAGTCACGTGCGAACTAGTCTCCGAAATACTCTGCTAGTAGGGGAAACAACAGCGAACACATTATACATAGGTGCCAACGTGATCTATCACTGCGCGGGTAGTCCCTGCAGGTAGGACGCACGGATCTATGTGTCAAAAAAATGAAATGCACAGTCCGAATCTTTGTAACGTTCAGGCAGTACGATGCCCAGCATGGAAAACATCATTCGGAAGAAGCCAACGCAGCTTCGATTAGCACCAAAGGCGCGGTGCCCTCACACATTTGTAGCGGCAGCGGAAGAGTTCCGCTGCGCCCGCCCTCAAGGGCATGAGGGCAATCACTTCTTCAAGGTGACCCGAAAAATCCGCGAGGCCGCTGCGACCGACAGCCCTGACGTGCGCTGAAAAAAAGGCCGCCCGTGAGGGCGCTTGGACCTAGCCCGAGGCGCCCGTCAAAAGAAGCCGGACACCGTCAGCATCGGACCCTGATAGTCGAAATCGAGCCGGCCGCCGGCGCCCCCCTCGTCCGACTCGAGCGACAGCCGGTTGAACACGTATGCGAGCCCGAACGCGACGCGGCGGAACGTCCTGTGCGACACGCCCGCCGTGAAGAACAGCCGGTAGCCTGAGTAACCGTCATAGTCGAGCAGGAACCATTGCGCCCGGGCGTTTGCCGTGAGCTTGCGCTTGAACCGCGCTTCGGCGGCAATGCCCAAATACGGCAACGGAAACTTGGACCTCCGCGACACGTTCGCTGCCTCGGGGGCCGCGAAGTCGATCGACAGTTCGGAAACGTTCAACCCTGCACCGACGTCGACCGACTTTTGCGCGTCATTGAGCAACCCGAATGCGTAGCCGACGTTGATGTCTCGGAGCTCCGCCTCCGCCCGCTGGTTTTGCGTCGGCCGCCGCCGCACGTCGTGTAGCGCGTTGAACAAGCCCACCTCGATCAAATGCGGCCGGATACGAATCGCCGCATCGAGGTACAGGAGCTCGGAGTCGGTGCCGCCGGACTCCCCGGAATCCGCGCCCGTGAGCCATGACTGGCCGTCGACGTCGGCCAAACCCAAGAGCAACTCGACGCCGGGCCGCGCGCCTCGAGAACGGAATGCCAGCTCTCCGGGCGCTCTGAACAGCGGCCGGTCGTAGGAGATCTGCAGTGAGAAAAAGCTGCGGTCGCCGTCGTCGACGATCGGGCTACCGGATATGCCGCCGCCGTAGTCTTCAATGCCGAGCTTGCCCGTCAGCAGCCACGCGCTCTTCACGCGCATGCCCCAGGCGACTGCAGCCGACCAGCCGCTGGCCGCGACGCCGTCGTACGCGGGACGAGCCGGCGTGGCCGCGACCGGTCCGACACCGTAGTAATAGTCGACGAAGCTGCGGGTGTAACGGCGCAGGCCGAGCTCGGGGATCACGTAGCCCCGTTCCAGGCGCTTCGGCCAGGACAGCCTGAGCAGATGGCTCGCGCCGGTCTGATGGCGAAAAGCGTCGGCGAACGACGACCAGTCGACGTGAACGCCTGCGCCGCGCCAACCGACCGTCGCGCCGACCTCCAAGGTCGGGGGCCGATCCGGCATCCCCGCGAGCGCCGGCGAGTCGCCCGCGACGAAGCCGAGCGTCTGCACGCGCACCAAGCCGCCGATCTCCCAACGCGACAAAGGCAACCACCGCACCCCGTAGCCGGTGTCGCGGCTGAAAAACAAGTCGTCGCTGAACGCCGCGGGCTCGAGCTGCGCCAGCACGGGGTAATAAGTGCTCCCGTCGGGCGCACCGACATACACGTTTTCGGAGATCGAAACGCCGCCGCCGAGCGCATAGTCATTGAGGTCGAACTCGTGCAGCCGCTCGCGGAGGTCGGCCGCGGCCGGCTGAAGAGTGCAAGACGCCGCGATCGCGGCGAGCCAAACGTTCGAGTGTTGCCGAGGCATACCCCGCGCCCGCGTGTTGAAAGTATGTTACCCGGCGCCGGCTCATGCATGCATGAGACGAACGTCCGACTACTGGTCCGTCAGACCCTCGCTGCGAGTGGGTAGCCTTAGCTGCGGCGAGCCGTGCCCAGATGAACCAACTAGCTCCCAGAAGTGCGATCCACGCAAGCCCGAGGTACCCCATGGTGCCGCCGAAGGATCCGACGAGAAACAATAGCGGACTGTTCGAGTCAACGTCGCTGTATTCGCGGTTTATTTGCATGAGCCAAACCCACGCCGCGTGAAACCCTGCGCCGAGCGCGACATTTCCGAAACGGCAACGCATCGCTCCGAGCAGCAAGCCCGCAGCAACCAAGGCGAGGAACGCGTCCAGTCGCGGCTCGCTGCGGCCGATGCTCGACAGGCCGCTGTACCAGCGGGCCTCATCCGCCTGAATCGGGCCGCCGATAAAATGTCCCGCGGCATAAATGAGACTCACGAGCGAGACCGCCACCCATGCAGGCAACGGCCGCAACGCGCCCAGTAGCGCGCCACGAAAGTAGGCTTCCTCGAGAACGCCGATGATTGCGGCAGTGAGCAGCGCGAACGCCGACGTAAAGGACAACTTCAGACTGCGTTGCCGGGAGTGTCGGAGTCCGTATGCCGACCACAAGAAACGCTACTAGCAAGGGCGTTACTGCGACGACGCCGAGACCGAAGCCGGTCAAGGAGGCGCGAGCGCAAGTCCGCGGCGAGCACGCGAAGCCGAGCGCATTGCGATCTCTGCTGTCAGTGCTCGCTAGGTAGATGGGCAGCAAAAGGAGCGCACTCAAAGCGACGACCCGACGCAACACGGAGTCAAATGGCACCTGGCCGCCGTCAACCAACGCGACGTAAATGGGGAACGTCAGTAATGCGCCTAAGAATAATGAGAGGGCCACATAGACAGACAGCCCGAGCAGCGCGAACAAAACGTGGCGGAGGACAGCGAAGGTCTGGCATGAATGGCCGAGAAGCGCCATGAGCCTATGAGACTACAAGCGAAACAGAACGCCGACGGTGGCGTTCCACGCTTCGACATCGCTGTCCGCGTCGAGCCATTCAAACTCACCGCGAACGCTCACTCGTTCGAGAATAAAACTGAATGCCACCGACGATTGCCACACCGCGGCCGCTGTCAGTCTAGATCCAAGAATTCACCGAAACCTCGTAACGAGCCGGAACCATTAACGGTGGCGTCATAGTAGCCAACGCCGCCGATCAGACTTACTTTGTCGACGCGGCAGCATCCAGAGCGCTCGGAGAGTAAGGATGCGAAAATCGGCCTTCAGTTCGATACCTGATCGCCGGTCCGAAACACAGGGACGAATACCGTGGCGGTTTCTTTGAAATCCCCCGTAACTGCCCATCCGCCCTCCGCGGCAAACTTGTCACTAAACTGATAACCGCCGATAAAGCGAAACGTAGTCGTGGTATCTGCGATCGTCAGTCCAAGGTCGTCGTCCATTTCCTCGTAGTCAAAGGCACCGACCGAAAATCCCACGTATCCCCGCCCTTCCTGAGCATCCGCGATTTGCGCAACTGTCAGAAACGCCACCAAGACCGACACGTTCTTCATGTCGTAGCTCCGTGTATGGCTATGATAGTCGCGGGGGACGCAACTCGAGGTGGCGCCAGGGAAAGGCGTGCAAACGGCCAAATAACGTGCCAAGAATGCGGGCACGTTTCAGTACGAGGAAATGCCAACCAACGCTTGCCTGTATTTTTTCGACTGTATTGGTTGTGGGACGCTCCGCACGCGTGACCACATGCGCGTTACCGACCAAGTCGGGAGCCCGCTTTGGGCGGAAGATTCGCCGAGCCCGCTACTCGGTCGGCGAGATCTGCGTGACCGTCGCGGACATTTCGCTCTGAATTGTGAATTGAAATTTCACGTGTTGGCCGGCTTTTAGATTGGCCGCCGCGTTCGGGTCGGCGAGCTTGAAACTCATCGTCATCGCAGGCCAGCTCGCGCTCGCCACGGGCCCGTGCGAGATGTTGACCATACCGGCCGCGCGCGTCGACGGAGTTAAGCGTTCCTTCGGCCGCGTGCTCGGCGGCGTTCGGTGTAGCTGCCGGCTTCGTTCCCGGCATACTTGACATCGCGCTGTCCCCGGCAGCTCTATCACCGTCGGCTGATTGCCCACATCCACCCATGGTCAGCATGGCGATAGTGGCGGCAACGGCCCAAAGCAAGTTGCGGTTCACGTTGTCTCCTGGGTGGTTAACGAGTGAGGGTCAACCGATGGGGTCCAAATGATCATGCCGTGCCGTCGTCCGGCGAATAAAGATACGTGTAAGGGTCTCGCGCGCCGTCATCACGGGCATCATCCATTCCAGGCGAACCACATGGCATCGCAGGCACCACACAAAGCAGATCACATCGATTCGCTTCATCGAGCCGTCGACGAATCTCGCGTGCCGGAACGTGCCCCTCGATCGCATAGCCCGCCACAGCTCGCCGTGTGGCACGAGACGTAGTCAACGAGGACACCGAGACGCGCGCGTGCGTCGCTGTTTCCGCCGTCGTCGGCCACGACGACGGAGCCGTTCGCCTCAGGTGCTTGATCCAGTCGTGACAGCAACTCCAGCTCGGCCCTGTCCAGACCTCGATCGGCGTCGCCTCGGCGCTCCGAGTCGCAACACCGGCACAATCGGCTGCAGTCAGTATCACTCTGCTCAGGCGCCGACGCAGTCGTCTGCTCCGCATCACTCTCGGTGCTGCAGAGGTTTCATGACACTGTGCTCCTTCTCTGCTGAAGATCCATTCTGTCTGCAATTGGCGCGACCAGCGCCGCCGCATCAATAGATATGCGCGCCGGGATCACGAACATCGACAGTAGGGCGGCGGTGATCATGCCGCCGACCATCGGTGCCGCGATCGTTGCATGACCTCGGAGCCGGTCCCGTGCCCGACATGAACGGGAAGCAGGCCCGCGATGATCACCGCGACGGTCATCGCCTTGGGGCGCACGCGCAGCACCGCGCCGTCGCCGATGGCGCGACGCAGATCGTCGTACGTGCTTCGCTGCCGCGCGCCATGCTCGTTGTCCCACGCTTGATCGCAGATAGAGCAGCATGACCACGCCGAACTCGGCCGCGACGCCGGCCGAGCGCGATGAAGCCGACGCCGGTCGCGACCGACACGTGATGGCCGAGCAGATAGAGCAGCCAGAATCCGCCGACGAGCGCGAACGGCAGCGTCGCCATGATCAGCAGCGGCCTCGTCGAAACGTCCGAAAGTCAGGTACAGCAGCACGAAGATGATCGCGAGCGTGAACGGCACGACGATCTTCAGGCGCGCGGTCGCGCGCTCCAGGTACTCGAACTGACCGGACCATGAGACCGAATAGCCGGACGGGATGTCGACCTCGGTCGGCGACTGCGCGCTTGCATGTCGCGCACAGCCGAGCCGAGATCGCGACCGCGGATGTCGACGTAGACCCAGCCCGACGGGCGCGCGTTCTCGCTCTTGAGCATCGGCGGCCCGTCGGTGATCCGACGTCGCGACGTCGCCGAGACGCAGCTGCGCGCCGCGCTCGGTGACGATCGGCAGGCGCCAGATCTTCTCGAGCGAATCGCGCATCTCGCGCGGATAGCGCACGTTGATCGGAAAGCGCTGCAGGCCTTCGACGGTCTCGCCGATGTTCTCGCCGCCGATCGCCGACGCGACGATGCGTCTGCACGTCGGCGACGTCGAGCCGTAGCGCGCGACGCGCGCGCGGTCGAGCCCGACCTCGATGTAACGGCCGCCGGTCAGCCGTTCTGCGAACGCGGACGTGACGCCGGGGACGGTGCGCACGGCGCGCTCGATGCCGCGGCGACGCGATCGATCTCGTGAGATCCGGTCCCGCGACCTTGATGCCGACCGGGCTCTTGATGCCGGTCGCGAGCATGTCGATGCGATTGCGGATCGGCGGCACCCAGACGTTCGCCAGGCCGGGCACCTGCACGACTGCGGTCGAGCTCCTCGATCAGCTCCATCGGTGGTCAGTCCCGGCTCGCCATTGGACTCGCGGTTTGAGCTGAATCGTCGTCTCGAACATCTCGAGCGGCGCCGGATCGGTCGCGGTCTCGGCGCGGCCCGCCTTGCCGAATACGCTCGCGACCTCGGGAACCGTCTTGATGAGCCGATCGGTCTGCTGCAGCACTCGGCCGCCTTGCCCGCGAGCCCGGGCAGCGCGGTCGGCATGTACAGCAGATCGCCCTCGTCGAGCGGCGGCATGAACTCGCCGCCGAGCCGCTGCGCGGCCACAAGTGTCGCGGCGAGCAGCAGGCGATGCGACGACCAGCGTCAGCACTCGGGCGCGCGCAGCACGCCGGCGAGCAGCGGCCGATAGACGCGGATCAGCGCGCGATTGAGCGGATTCGCGCGCTCGTTCGGCGATCGCGGCCGCGGATGAAGTAGCCCATCAGCACCGGGATCAACGTGACGGCGAGCCCGGCGGCCGCCGCCATCGCATACGTCTTCGTGTACGCGAGCGGTGCGAACAGCCGGCCTTCCTGCGCTTGCAGCGTGAAGACCGGCACGAACGACAGCGTGATGATCAGCAGCGAGAAGAACAGCGCGGGGCCGACCTCGGCCGCCGCGTCGCCGATCACGCGCCAGTGCGTTGTCGCCGTGAGCCGCGAGCCCGATGCTCGTGCTTGCCACGCTCTCGAGGTGCTTGTGCGGCGTTCTCGATCATCACGACTGCCGCGTCGACCATCGCGCCGATCGCGATCGCGATGCCGCCGAGCGACATGATGTTCGCGTTCACGCCCTGGTACTGCATCACGATGAAGCGCGACCAGCACGCCGAGCGGCAACGACACGATCGCGACGAACGCCGAGCGCAGGTGGAACAGGAAGACGAAGCAGACGAGGGCGACGACGACGAATTCCTCGATGAGCTTCTCCTTCAGGTTGCGCGACCGCGCGCTCGATCAGCGCCGAGCGATCGTAGACCGGCACGATCTCGACGCCGTGCGGCAAGCTCGGTCGAAGCTCTGCGAGCTTCGCTTTGACGGCCTCGATCGTCTCGAGCGCGTTCTTGCCGGAGCGCATGACGATCACGCCGCCGGCGACCTCGCCTTCGCCGTCCAGCTCGGCGATGCCGCGGCGCATCTCCGGACCGAGCTGGATCCGCGCCACGTCGCCGAGCCGGACCGGCACGCCGGCGTCGGTCGTCGCGAGCGGAATGTTGCGGAAGTCGTCGAGCGACTGCAGGTAGCCGCGAGGCGCGCACCATGTATTCCGCCTCGCCAAGCTCGAGCACCGAGCCGCCGGTTTCCTGGTTCGCTCGTGCCGATCGCTTCGATGACGCTGCGTTGCGACGGAAGCCGTACGCGCGCAGGCGCTCCGGATCCAGAACGACCTGATACTGCTTGACCATGCCGCCGACGGTCGCCACCTCGGCGACGTTCGGCACGGCCTTGAGCTCGTACTTGAGGAACCAATCCTGGAGCGCGCGCAGCTCGCTGAGATCGTGCGGCCCGATCGATCGACGAGCGCGTATTGGTAGATCCAGCCGACGCCCGTCGCATCCGGGCCGAGCACGGCCTCCGCGCCGGCCGGCAGCCGCGCCTGCACCTGGTTCAGGTACTCGAGCACGCGCGAGCGCGCCCAGTACGAGGTCGGTGCCGTCCTCGAACAGCACGTACACGAAGAGTCGCCGAAGAACGAATAGCCGCGCACCGTCTTCGCGCCCGGCACCGACAGCATCGTCGTCGTCAGCGGGTAGGTGACCTGGTTCTCGACGATCTGCGGCGCTTGGCCGGGATAAGTCGTGCGGATGATCACTTGCACGTCCGACAGATCGGGCAGGCGTCGAGCGGCGTGCGCAGCAGCGACCACACTCCCCATGCCGCCACGATCGCTGTCGCGAGCAGCACCAGGAAACGTTCGCGATCGACCAGCGGATGAGTGCGGCGATCATCGTGGCGCGCTCGGTTCGATGCGGGTGATGCGCGGTTTGCCGTCGGCGCCGATCGTGAACGAGAAGGTCACTCGCTGCCCGCGCTCGAGCGCTCGCTCGCCCGCTTCACGAGGCAAGGCGAACTCCATCGTCATCGAGCCCCATTGCGCGGAAGGAATCGGCCCATGCGAGAGCGTGACGCTATCGTCGTCGATCGCTTCGATCGTTCCATCGCTGGTGTGCTCGTCGCTCGTGCCTTCCGGTGCCGGGGTGTCCTCCATGCGCGAGATCGCCGCTCGAAGGCTCGCTTCCGAGTCGATCAGGAACTGCCCCGAAGTGACGATTCTCTGGCCTTCCGTCAAGCCGCCCGCTTATCTCCGTTCGATCGTCACGCTCGACGCCGACTTCGACCTCAACCGGTTGGAAGGTCCCGTCCGGACCGGCGATCATCACGACCGCCCTCCGGCCGGTTCGGATCACCGCTTCGCTCGGAACCCAGAGCGCGTCCGTGAGCGGCCCCGGATCGCTACGCTCACGAACATTCCCGGAGCGAGCCGCCGATCCCGTGTTCTCGAGCTCCGCGCGCGCCTCTGATCGTCCTGGTGCCGGAGTCGACGGTCGGCAGAATGGCTTGCACGCTGCCGGCGAACACCGTTTCGGGAAACGCCGGAGAGCGCGCCACGACCGCGGCTCCGGGCACGACCAGCCCGGCCTGGCTCTCCGGAATCTCGGCGTTCGCCCAGACAGTCGATAGGCCGTTGATCCGGAACAGCGTCTCCCCGGCATCACCGTCATGCCTTCGCGCGCCGCAAGCTCGACGATCACGCCAGCGATTGGCGCGCGCAAGGTGGTTCGGGCCTCCACGGCTCCGCGCTGCTCGACGCGCTCGATCTGCTCTTCCGTCAAGCCGACTTGCCGCATCCGTTGCCGCGCCGCGTCGACGAGCGCGTCCGAGTCCGGCCCGCGCATCCGGCGAACCGCTAGGAATTCCTCTTGCGCCGCGACCCACTCGGGAACGTAGAGCTCGGCGAGTGGCTGACGCGTCACGCGGTCCAGTGTCGCGCGCACGTGTACCTTTTCCAGATAGCCCGTGGCGCGGACCTGCACGACCGCCTGGTCGCGCTCGTTGAAAGCGATGTTGCCGACCGCCTCGACGCGAGCCGCGACCGCGCTCCGCACGACTTGGCTGTTCGGATCCCGAGATTCTGTTGGAGTCGGGGGTCGATGCTGACCGTGGCACCGCCGTTGTCCCCTTCATAGACCGGCACGAGCATCATGTTCATGAACGGCGACTTCCCCGGCGCATCGAATCGGCGTCCGGGCACCATCGGATCGTGCCAATAGAGGACTTTTCGGCCCGTCGCAGGGTCGATGTCGCCGGCCTTCATCGCGGCGGCGCTTCCCGCCGTGTTCGGGGACATGCTCATGCCGCGCGTTACGCCCAGGCGATACGAACCGTAGCTGCCGGCGGCGAGCACGACGATCGCAATCGCGGCCGCGACTCCCACTGTCGATCTGCGTGTCATCGCGTTCTCCAGTTCCGCTCACTCATGATGCGTGCCGGCAGGAATCAGGAAGTTGATCTCCGCCCAAAGCGCGGCCGTGTCCATCTCGAGGCCCAAATGGTTGAGCGTCGTCTCGATCTCCTCGACGCGCGCCTCCAATACGGCGCTCAACGTGCCTGTGCCGGCTCGATACGCCGTTACTGCCGCACGCGTGCGCTCGCTCGCCAGCGGCAACAGCGCGCTCGAATAGCGCTCGAGTCGCTGGCGGTTACCGCGCCAGGCGGCCAGCAGAGCGCGTGCGTCCGCGACATGGACCCGCGTCTCTTCCTCGCGCTCTGCGCGCGCTTGCGCAGCGAGAGAAAGCTTCGCGGCGAGCTCCTGGTCCTGGCTGTTCCGCTCTTTCCACTGCAGTGGTTTGCTGAAATTGACGGAGACCATGTTCGAGAAGTCCGGTCCGCGTTGGCTGTACTCGACCTCGACCGACCAGTTGGACCGCTTGCCGGTTCGAGCGAGATCGGCGTCCGCGCGCGCGAGCTCCTCTTGCTTGATCATCAAGGCGATCTCGGGATGATGCGCGAGCTCGCCCTCGAGATCGGCCGCCTGCAGAGATACGCTGTCGGTGGCCGGAGGTTCGGCGAGCGGGCGGGTGGCCGCGTCGCCGATCCAGCGGGCAAGTTTGACGGTCGCGACCTCGATGTCGCTTTCGCTCTCTGCGATCTTGTCCTCGATCTGCGCGACGGACGAACGGGCAGCGAAAACGTCGCTCTGCGCGCCGACGCCGCTCCGAAAGGCGAGGTCCGCGGCTTCGATCTGCAAGGCCGCCTCATCGCGTTGCCGAACCAACACATCGCGAATCTGCTCTCGGTAGTGGCGCTCGAGCCATGCCATCGCCGCGCCGCGCTGTAGATCCGCGAGCGCGACTACACGCGCTGCTTCTGCGGCCTCGGCTTCGCGCGTAAATCGCGCCGCACGCGCATCGCGCTTGTCGCCATGCGTGAGTTCGCGTGCGAGTCCGATCGAGCGCATCGTCATGAAATCATCGGTAAGGCTGAATTTGTCCGGTCCGTTGACCGGCAGATTGTCGACGCCGACCGTGAGCGTAGGATCTGGCGCCCGCGCCGCGGCTACGGCCATCGCGCGTGCGGCTTCTGCTGCCGCGTCGTCCGCAATCAGCTGTTGTGATCGCTCGGCTGCGAGTTGCAGCGCTTCATCGAAGGTCAACGCGTCAGGTTGTGCGAGCGCGATCGAGCTGCTCGCGAGCAGCGTCACGCGACGACGAGACGAGAAGAACGGAAAACGAATAGTTCGTAGCGCACGGCCTTGCTCCCAGCGAGCTTCTGGACACGAGCAAACGACTAGCCCGAGCGCGAGCTCAGGCGCAGGCCGGCGGTCAATTTCTCAGACGAAGAGTGACTAGATAGATGGGGGGAGTGTCATGCGGCACGGGCGGCGCACGAAGCGCCAACGGTGGCGGGCCGTGCGTCATCCATGCGGGCGGGATCGCCGCGGAAGTGCGAGCGGCGACGGCAGGTCTTGCGTGCCAGCCTGAAGCAACTCCGCCGCGACGGGACTGCAGGCGACGTCCATCGAATGCGGCAGGCCGACATTGAAGGGGCCCGTGTCTTGCGGCTGATCTGGGCAGCAAGGCATATCCGGCGGCATCTGGTCCGCGCAAACGCAGGCGGCGACGGGGCCCGCGTGCA
Source organism: uncultured Gammaproteobacteria bacterium (assembly GCA_963744305.1). Taxonomy (GTDB): domain Bacteria; phylum Pseudomonadota; class Gammaproteobacteria; order Steroidobacterales; family Rariloculaceae; genus FEN-1219. The sequence goes on along the minus strand of CAVUTF010000008.1, from coordinate 15,316 downwards.
GGATGGCGGCGACGAGGACGATGACCAGGGTTCGGGCGAGGCGACTCATCACGACCGATGGTACCGCCGGCCGCGAACGATTCCAAATCGACCAGTGCACAGTTGGAACGGGCGCTGTGGATTGGGCCGTCGACGACGGGAGATACTATCTCCTTAGTCATCGCCAATTGGCGACGTCAAGGACACCCGATGAGCGATTGCTGTAACTGCGAGGTCGATACTCGCGCACTGGCCGCGCGTCAGCGTCGAGTCCTACTGATCGTGCTGGCCATCAACGTCGTGACCTTCGCCATGATGGTCGGCGCATCGATACTCAGCGGCTCGTCGGCCTTGCTATCGGGCACTCTCGACAACTTCGGGGACGCCGTCACGTACGGACTGAGCTTCGTCGTAGTGAGCGCATCCGCGACTGCCAAAGCCCGCGTGGCGTTCCTCAAAGGTTTGTTGATATTGGGCGCGGCGGTGGCGGTGGCGTTTCAGATCGGGTGGCGCGTGACGCATCCGGAAGTGCCAATCGTCGAGGCCATGGGGACAGCCGCAGTTCTGAACCTCATAGCCAACGCTGTGTGCCTGCGTCTGCTCACGCCGTACCGCACGGGTGATCTGAATTTGTCATCCGCGTGGGAGTGCTCGCGAAACGACGTGATCGAAGGCGTAGCAGTAATAGTGACCACTGCACTTGTCTGGGTATTTGCCTCGGCGTGGCCCGACATTGCGGTCGCCGCCGTGCTGTTGGCGCTGTTCCTACGATCAGCGACTCGTGTCCTTCGCGGCGCGGCTCGGGCTCTGCGACAGCCGCAAGCGGCCCGCGCGCCCGGTGCATTGACGCGCTGAGAGATGTGCGCTGTCCGCCGGCCACAGGCGAGTTAATTCCTGCTGCTAGCGCACTGAACGTTGGGACGCGCTTAAAACCAACGGGTGCCGGACGAGCGCCCAAACTATGAAGGGCATGCCGAATGCGGCGGGCAGCACCCAGAACGCGATCGGCGGTAGCTTGTTCCAAAGGGGAAGATTCGGACCATTGTCGACGTAGAACGCGGTGAGGAGCAGCACGTATGAGGTTCCGAGCGCGGATATGTGAAGCTTTAGCCAATGCTGCCAGCGTCGGCGCCGCGCGGTGCGACCCAGCGAAGCGGCGACAAATGATAACGCCCCGAGAACAAACAAATGATAGTTATCGATCCAACGCATCGCCGATAGCACAGTTGCAGATCCGAAGACGACGGCGAGACACCAGTAGTAATAAGTTCCGAAATTTGGGTGGCGGCCGGGCCCTTTGCTACTGAGGATTGCCACGGCGCCGGTGACAACGGCTGCTAGGCCGAAGGGAATGTGGACGCCGAGCGCCGCCAAGAATAGCGGGGCATCGGACGGTATCGGGATCCCACCGAGCGTGAAAGGCTCGCCACTCATGCCTTAGCCTAGCGCTTGCCGATCTCGCGCGTCAGCTCAGGTACGTTCGCGGCGGTGCGGAGTGAGCAAGAAGGCGGGACACCACATGCGGGAGATTGCGCGAGCGTTGAGGTGCGATCACGGATCGATTCGCAGCTTACTCACCCAGCGCGGCGGAATCGGCCCAAGCATCCGCCATCGCGCGAGGCGGGCGCTGACGTTGGCCGAACGCGAAGACATCTCACGCGACTTAGCGCGCACGCGCGGCCCGCGACCACGTTTCACTGAGTGCGACGCCCGAGAGAATCAGCGCGCCGGCGACTGCCATGCTCGCTGTTAGTGCTTCGCCGAGAAGCAACCACGCCCAGACGACGCCGAATAGCGGAATGAGGTACGTGACCGTGGCCGCGCGCGGCGCGCCGATACGATGGAGGAGGCGGTAGTACAGAACGTACGCGAGCCCGGTGCACAACACTCCAAGCAGCGTAGCGCTGACCCACGACGTCTGACGGAATCGCGTGCTGCGGCCAAGTGATGATGCTCAGCGGCGCGACCAACACGGTCGAGATGATTAACGTGGCCGACGCGACAGCGCTCGCCGGAACGTCCTTGAGATACCGCTTTACAGGTTGCCGCCGATTCCGTAACAGAGTGCCGCCGTCTGCGCCCGCGAACGTGGCCGGCCACATGGCGGCCACCGCCCGATCGGCCGCTCGCAAGCACGATCACGCCAGTGAAGCCGAGCACGAACCCCAATGCCCGGCGGAGGCCGATCTGCTCGCCGAACAACGCGAATGCGACCAGCGCGGTAAACGGCACTGCCAGTGCGTTGGTGATCGCCCCGACGCCGGCAGGCGCGCGTTCGGCCGCCCACGCGAACAGCACGAACGGGATCGCCGTGTTGATGGCGGCGATCGCCGTGAGCCGCAGCCACAGCGCTGGGCCGAGCTGCGAGCGTGCGCGCCACAGAAACGGCAACAAGATGATCGCGCCGAGGCCAAGACGCACTTCCACGAGCGCGAACGGGCCGAAATCCTTCGCGGCCACCCGCATGAACAAGAACGACGCGCCCCAGATCGCGCCGAGGGCAACCAATTCGGCCGGCGTGAGCCAGCCGCCGGCAACGGTCGCGGTGCTCGTCGCGCTAGCACGAGCAGAGGTGGGGGTCGACAACGACGATGGCTCCAATCCGAGTCCGGCGATTTTACCGGGCCGCGTTCGCGCGAGATATCCGCCGTGACTGGCCCGTGTCGCCGTCGGAAGTCAGCGCGACTGTCCGTGTGCGCCTCCTGCACCGTCTATCCAAGTCTTCCTCAGGCCAACGACTTGTGCCACACGGTGAAAATCGCACTCGGTTGCGAACTCGAATACCGAACGGCTACCCAAAAGCGCAATAGCGAGCAAGCCGCCGTGCATGATTGGAGCGGCTCGCGCCACTACGCCAACGCTCGAATTCAGGAAAGTCGCCAGCCCAGCCGAGCGTGAAAGTTGGACGCAGCAGCCGGACGTCCGTAGCATCAAGGCAACCTCATAGAACAATTCTCTTGGCCGCCGTGGGCGCGGATTTCAGAACCACGATCGCCACGATCGGACAAGCATGTAGGGAGGAGGGCGCACGTGTTGTATATCGACGAGCCGGCGAGTGCAGTGCCCGAAGACCCGGCGAGAACGGATCCTCCGCGACGAATCGCTCGCCGGGACTTGTTGCTGTCGGCCGTCGCTGCGATGGCGTGGCAAGGTAGGCTCGACGCGCAGTCCGCACGATCGCACTTGCCGGTACGGGTCCTGACGCTCAATCACGTGAGCTTCGGTTGTGCAGACCTTGCTCGCACGGTCGCATGGTTCGAGAAGGTGCTCGGCATACCGCGGCATGCGTTCCAGGACTACGGCAGCGGCCAGACCGTGCTGCGAGCGGGAATCGATCCCCCAGCGTACATGGCATTGTCGCAAAGAAGGCCGGAGAGCGTGAACGCTCCACCGACTCGCCTGCCGCACTTCTGTTGGGGCATCGAGGACTTCGATGTGCAGCGGATTTTCGCGGCGCTCGCCGAGATGCGGATTCCAGCCGAGTCCGTGCTGCGCGAAGGAACGACTATCAACGGCGTCAATTTCGATGGGCCCGACGGCGCGCCGCTGCAGTTCAATCCCGTCAATGCCTGCGGCGGCGTGGGCTTTCTCGGCGAGCTTTGCGACCGCTCGGCCGAGCCGCGGCGTCGCGCCGGCGAGCCTCCGCCGATCCAGGTGCGCACGCTGAACCACATCAAGTACATGGTTTCCGACCTCGACAGCGCCCTGCAGTGGTACCTGAAGTTGACCGACATGCGGCTCGTCGGCTACCAGGAACGCGCCGAGGGACCGCGGACACCGGGTTACGAAGGGCCGCCGATCGCCGTGCTCCGCATCGGCTCCGGACCGCAACACCTCGCGCTCATCGAAGGCACGGGGCCGGAGGCGTTCCGCATGCACGTGGGTTTCGGCGTCGAGGATTTCGATCCCGACGAAGTCATGAGCCGCCTCGCCGAGCATGGTGTCACCGGCCGCATCAGAATGCGCGAAGGCATCACGCCCGAGGTGCTCATCGACAGCCCCGACGATGTCAGGATCCAGCTGCAAGACGTGAGTTACTGCGGCGGTGGAGGCGCTCTCGGCGACGTTTGTCGAGGCTAGGTTACCGTGTGGATGTCACGGAAGCGGAGACGCAACTGCCAGTCACCGCTCACCACTCTGGTGCAGAGTTTTCGCTGGTCGTCTATCGCCCGGGCTTGCGCGGCGCTGAACCACCTGCCACCGCTCAGTGCGACGATCGGGCCAATGTAAAATGGCACGAGACTTGCTTTCTTCGCGCTAATGCATGACGCGGAAGTAGTCACGACGCACCTAAAGCGCGACGGCTGTTTGGTCACTGTCGTTCCGACAAGCAACGGCACGGCGGAGATCACCGTCGAGTTAGGCGACTTTAAGCTCCAGCGGACGGTGCCGGCGCACCTTTCGCGGTCTGACTCGTTGCAGTTCTTCCGGATAATCCAGGCGATGAAGGCGGAGCTCTGCGCTGATCACGATCGGCACCATGCGATGTCCCACCTGCCGACTGGCCGCGTGCAGCCTGAAATATTCAGCTCACAGATCTGAGAGGCCAACTCGAGAGTCGAGGTCCCGCGCGTCCATGGGGCCCGTCGACTATTCTTCAGTGCGTCTCGTGCTCCGCTTTGCGACCGAGGCGAACCGCTCGAACGCAGCCGATCGGCTGTCACAAATTCTGAAGAACGACAACCCGAGGTGCTGCGACGCTCAACGAGGGGGACCGCTCTGCTGCGTGCCGCAGGTCGTCAGAATCTGCCGGGCCAACACCGGACGGCCGAGGTCTCGAACTGCCTTCTCCAGAGCCGACGTTCAACTTCGCGGGAATCGATGTGCGGTGAAAATGCGTGTCCACGGCGCAATAAACGCGAAGCATCCGCGCAGGCCGTGGCGAAGCCCAATGACGGCGTTGAGCCCAGAGCTGACCTTCATCAGCCGGTCGGTGGCTTGCCAGTGAAAACCGCCAATTGAGCGTCGAAAGCACGCTTGTAGGCGGGCCGCGCTTCGCCGCGGGCGACATAGGCGGAGAGGTTCGGATATTCGTCCAGCATACCCGATGCTTTCAACCTGAGCAGCACCGCCACCATCATCAGGTCGCCCGCGCTGAACGCACCATCGAGCCAGTCGGCATCGCCAAGGCGACGGGAAAGCTCGCCCAGCCGGTCACGGATGCGATCCTCGACGATAGGCAGGCGCTGCTCGTACCAGGTCTTGTCGCCCTCCAGGAGCCTGGTGGTTTGGAGATCGAGGATCGGCGGCTCAACCGTGTTGAGCGCGGCAAACATCCATGTGATCGCGCGTGCCCGGGCATTCGCATCGTCAGGTAGCAGGCCTGCATGGCGCTCTGCGATATGGAACACGATCGCCCCCGACTCGAACAGGGCAAGATCGCCTTCTTCATAGGTCGGAATCTGCCCGAAAGGATGAAGCGCTCGATGCGCGGGTTCCTTCATTGCACCGAACGAAACAAGACGAACCTCGTAAGGTTGGCCCACTTCTTCAAGCGCCCAGCGAACGCGCATGTCACGCGCCAGTCCCCTGCCGCGATCGGGCGACCGTTCAAAGGCGGTGATGGTGGGGGTCATTGGAGGGGTCATGGTGATTTCTCCTTTGCTGGATGTCTCGTTGAGTGCCGGATACGCAATTTTGCCGCTCACTTACTAGACGTTCGAGATAGGGCTAAATCGACATCCCTGAACTACTTTTTTGGAGGTGTCCTGTTGGCCTTTCCCAATATCAGGGATATGCGACACCAGCCATAGACCAGGATGCAGAGACTCAGACGGACGGCCGGTGATAGCGCGCCGCTTTTCGTCCCATTTTATCGGACACTATTGGCGTAGATTTCGAAGGTATGCGAGACACATCGGCGATGAGGTGCCCACACCTTATTGTTCGCGCCGCCGTTGCCGTGGAAGATTGAAATGCGCAAGAACGACCGAGAGGCGCAATGCCAACGGGGCAGTCCTGTGTTGACCCGAGGGTGGAATCACATGTATCGACGAGCTTTCCCTTACCTCGCCGTCGCGAGTTGCGTCGTGGTTGCCTCCAGTGCAAACGCCCATCACTCGTATTCTGAATACGACGATAAGCAGATAGTTGAGGTAGAAGGCAGGCTCGTGAGGGTCGCGATGCAGAACCCGCACGTCCACTTCTATGTTGAGGGTGTCGGCACAGACGGCCGTCCTGTTACCTGGGACTTGGAAAGCCTTTCGCTCAATTGGCTCCAACGCACCAAGGTCCCGTCCGAGCTCCTGAAGGTCGGCAGCCAAGTGAAGTTCGCGGGTTGGCCATCGAAGCGTTCGCCCGCACGAATGTACTCATTAAACATGCTTGCGGCGGACGGGCAGGAGATTCTGCTGTTTCGCACCGCGAAGCTGCGCTGGCGCGACACCGCCATCGGTTTCGCTGGCGAAGAGGCGCAGTCGTTCTACCAGGACGGCATCGCGAGCGACACGGTTACGCTGTTCCGCGTCTGGGCCTCCAATCAAGGCGATCTGGGATCGGCGTTTAGACCCACGGCGCCGCTCGCACTCACCGAAGCGGCGGAGAAGGCCGTCGCCGCATTCGACCCGGTCAACGACTCGACGGAAAAGGGTTGCACGCCGAAAGGCATGCCGCGGTTGATGAGCCAGCCGCCGCCAATGGAGTTCATTGACCGCAGCGACACGATACTGCTGCGCATGGAGGAGTACGACACGGTGCGCACGATCCATATGACTGCCGCGGCCGATCCGGGCACGCAGCCACGAACGCCGCTCGGTTATTCGATCGGCAGCTGGGACGGCAAGACGCTCGTCGTCGAGACAAGCCGCGTAAGTGCACCCTACCTCAACTCGAGCGGCGTGCCGCTGGGAGTCGGCGCGCGATTCGTGGAGCGCTTCGCCCCAACGGCTGACGGCAGCCGGCTCGACTACACGCTGACCGTAACGGATCCGGACGCGCTCACCGAGCCGGCAGAGTTTACGCGCTCGTGGGTGGCGCGGCCGGGCGAGCAAGTGTTGCCCTTCAAATGTGCCGAGTAGCGAGCGACAAAGTGAAAGCGCTCAGACTTCCTGCGCCGCCGTTTCCCTACTGATCTCTCATCGACTCCATCGATGAACTTCACACCGGCGACGAATGGAGGGATGCAATAGTCGGCTACGACCGCTTTCGGGTCGGTTGCGGCCCGTGACCGCGATTTTACGCCGACGTCAACGTGAGCGGCCGCTCTTGAGTGCGCTCAAGTCGCTCGCTTAGAGCCGAACGCCCGCGATTCATCGGGCCGTGTTCGGCCGATTCTGTTGAAAAACGAAAACTTTGCAGGCTCGAAATCCTGCAGAAAGCATATGATGAAAGTGCCCGCCTCATTTTGCGTGTGGCTCAACCACGAGTCCCACGTGGAGTTTAGCAAGTGGTGACCCCCCACGTGGAAAATTCTCTGAAGCCTGATATGAGCAGAGATTCGTCATCTCCTCCACGAAGCCGAGTTTTTCAACAGCATCGGCCAGAAGCGGACGTTGCGAACCCAGTCAGAAGTTCCCGCAAGCGGATGCTCAGCCGTGTCGAGCTGGCTCGGAGCCTGCAAATATTCCGACTACGCAATATTTTCTAGCGCCACTAGGCGAACGGGCGTACAGTCCAGAGGACCCCTGACGTCTGCTGCCGTAAATCCCCGCCGGGTTGTTGGGCCTCTGCGGGCATCCGATTCGCCATCCGTTGTTGAGGAGTCGTCATGCAAAAGACGGCTGGCCTCAATCGCCGTCGCTTTTGCGGTGCTACGGCGGCAACCATCGCTGCGCGCAACTAGGGTCTGCCACTTTCAACCTCGGAAGAAGGAGCAAAGCTAATGGATACAACACCACTGCGGGTTTGATGTGTACTTCTGGGGACGCGGAGCTTACCGAGTTGCGCAAGCGCACTCAACGCGACTCAGTGGCCTGAAGAAGGAAACTCGTTCCGCGCTACGCGTCGCAAGGCGTGCAGCTTTCGACCATTCAGGCGCTCGCGCGTTACTGGGGGACGGAGTACGACTGGCGCAAGATCGAGGCGAGACTGAACGCTTTGCCGAATTTCATCACCGAGATCGACGGGCTGGACATTCATTTCATTCACGTGCGTTCCAAGCACAAGAATGCGCTGCCGCTTATCGCTGACGCCACGGCTGGCCCGGCTCCATCACCGAGCAGATGAAGATCATCGAGCCGCTGACCAATCCGACCGCGCACGGCGGGACTGCGGCGGACGCGTTCGACGTGGTGATCCCTTCCATGCCCGGCTACGGCTTTTCCGGCAGGCCGACCACGACCGGCTGGGACCCGGCCCACATCGCGCGTGCCTGGGTGGTGCTGATGAAGCGCCTTGGATACACGAAATTCGTGGCGCAGGGTGGCGATTGGGGTGCGATCATCACCGAGCTAATGGGTGTGCAGGCAGCGCCAGAATTGCTGGCGATTCACACGAACATGGCTAACGTGATTCCGCTCGACATCGACGCGTTGGCCTTCTCCGGGAAGCCGGCGCCGGCGAATCTCTCCGCCGACGAGAAGCTCGCTTACGAGCGGCTGAGCTTCGTGTATGCGAAGGGTATCGGCTACGGTTTCCAGATGGGGCTGAGACCGCAGAACGCTGTCCGCAATCGCGGATTCACCGGTCGGTCTCGCCGCCTATTTTCTCGACCATGACGCGCGCAGCTACGAGATGATCTCTCGTGTCTTTGCCGGCGGGAGCGAAGGCCTCACCCGAGACGACGTCCTCGACAACATCACGCTCGCCTGGTTGACGAATACAGGGGTGTCTGGCGGCCGTCTCTATTGGGAGAACAAAGGGGCATCGTTCTTCGCCGTCAAGGGCGTCAAGGTGCCAACGGCCGTGAGCGTCTTCCCTGACGAACTCTATCCGGCCCCGCGGAGCTGGGCAGAGCGGGCGTATCCGCAAACTGATCCATTACAACAAGCTCGACAAGGGCGGCCACTTTGCGGCCTGGGAGCAGCCGAAACTCTTCTCAGAGGAGGTTCGCGCCGGCTTGAGATCACTGCGCAACTACAACTAGTAGATGAGGATGTTCTGAGCCCGCAGACAATAGCAATCGTCCCGGACCGGGGTGAACGGTTAGGTACGTGCGCGCAACTTACGCGGTGGCGGGGACATTCGCTCATCGAGATGGGATTTCATGAAATACAAACTGTCGATCGTTCTCCGCCTTGGAGTTACACCGCTCGGTTTTCCCCGGACTTTTACTTTCAGAAAGGAGCATGGCTATGTAATGCCGAAACAAAAACGTCAAGCAGCGACAAGACCGCTTTGCGAGCGTTTCGAGTGGAGTTCTGGAAGCGGAACTGGCCGATATGCGCCGGCGCATTAAGACCACGCGGTGGCCGGAGAAGGAGACCGTCGCGGATACGTCGCAGGGCGTGCCGCTCGCGCCGCTCCAGGACCTCGCGCGCTACTGGGCGACGGACTTACGACTGGCGCAAGTGCGAGGCGAAGCTCAACGCCCTGCCCCAGTTCATCACCGAGATCGACGGGCTCGACATCCACTTCATCCACGTGCGTTCGAAGCAAAGGGCGCGCTGCCGGTCATCGTCACGCACGGGTGGCCCGGTTCGATCCTCGAGCAGATCAAGCTCGTCGGCCCGCTCACCGACCCCACCGCCTTCGGAGGCCGCGCGGAGGACGCTTTCGACGTCGTGATACCGTCGATCCCCGGTTATGGGTTCTCGGGCAAGCCGACGGCGACCGGCTGGGATCATGCCCGCATCGCCCGCGCGTGGATCGTGCTGATGAGGCGCCTGGATACACGCGATACGTCGCGCAGGGCGGCGACGTGGGCGGACAGATCACGGACGCCATGGCGGTCGAGGCGCCCGCGGAGCTCGGCGACATGCACACTAACTTCCTGTTCGCCCTCCCGCGAGGACGTGTCGATACGCGATCCAGTCCGGAGACCGGCGCCGTCCGATCTCTCCGACCTGGAGCGACGCGGCCTACAAGCTGAAGGGCTTCTTCGTCAAGAACGCGGCCTACGCGATCGAGATGGCGACGCGTCCGCAGACACTCTATGGACTCGCCGATTCTCCGGTCGCCCTCGCGGCCTGGCTGATCGACCACGGCGACGGCGACGACCACCGGCGGCGACGGTCCTCGAGGCGATGCGCACGCCGACCAAAGGACAGCCCCCGGAGCGACTGACGCGGGACGACGTGCTCGACAACATCACCCTCTACTGGCTGACAAACACCGGGGTCTCCTCGGCCCGCAGCTACTGGGACAACAAGCCCCCGTACTTCGGCCGCAAGAACTTCTCCATCCCGGCGGCGGTCACCGTTCCCCGGCGAGATCTACCAGCCCTCCCGGCGCTGGGCGAGGTGCGGCTACTCGAACCTCTCCTACTTCCACGACGACGCTAGGGCGGGCACTTCGCGGCGTGGGAAGAGCCGCTGCTCTTCGTCGTCGGAGATGCGCGCGGGTATTTCAGATCGCAGCAGGCGGACAAGGCCGCATAGACTGCGAAGATCATTGAGGGAGGGAGTGAACGTGGAGCCCGCAGAAATTGTCTGCGGGCTTCTCTTTGCGCTGGGATGGTTGGCCGCCATTCTATGCATGAATGGCAACCACCGCAGTCCCCATCTTTGCGGAGCTTCTGCGTGAATCAGGCCTGCACAGTCTCTGCATCGTGAGGCATTCGTTGGACACGCGGAAGCTGCGAGCAAGGCTCTCGCGGCGAAGTGGCGAACTCGCAAACCGATGACGCCTTGCCGAGATGCTTCCTCCGATGACCGCCTCGGGTCGGAAGCGGTAGTTTGCTGCACTGCTCCGACCATGACTCCTGGTGTGCCGCTGTCATCTCAAAGCGGCCGTTTACACGAAACCGCGTTCAGTGGCCGCTCTTGGGCGTGCAAGACTCAGGAGATTCGGAAGACTCTAGACAGTCACGTGTTCTAAAGCTGTCGAAGCTACGACCGCAATTTGGGCCGATCTCTGCCGGACGATGGGTGGGCGCTCGCGCCTGAACGAGCGGCTCAAGAGAACTCCGAAGCGGCCGTTCGGTGTAGGCCAGAAAAATTCCAAACGCCCTCTAAGCGTTGTCTTTCACCTTGTGGCTCCCGCCGCCGACCCGCCGAGGAACAATCGCCGGCCGTCGGGAAACGTGAAATCGCGGCCGACGGCCTTGTTCGTACCGTCGCGGGCTCGATAGCCTTCGACGACGAGCTGGGTGCCGGCGGGCACGGAGTTCTTCGTCACGCCCAAGCGGATGAGCTGATTCGGGCTCCCGCCCTCGATCATCCAAGTCACGACCTGGCCGTCCGGACCTTTGACGTCGATATGGAACCAGGAATGAGGGTTGATCATTTCCCATTCCTTGATCGTGCCTTCGAGCTTGATGGGCTGGTCGACGTCGAACTCGGCGGAAAACGCGTGGTGTGCCGATGCCGACGCTGCAACGAGCACGCAGGCGGCCGCGACGATGGCGAGCGGAGTGCGCATGGCCTTCCTCCTCAGTTCTTCTCGGCTGGCTTCGGTGCCTCGGTAGCCTTCTGCTCTTGCAGCCTGGTGCCGACCAGCGTGTTGTACAAGCCGTAGTTCCCCTCGTGGCAGGCGTGCTCGAAGATCGGCCCGACCGTAGACTTCATCGGCAGCTCGCCGGTCCAGGGCCTAGGCCACGTCGAGGGATCCTCGACCGTGAACCTGTATTGAATCGCGTCGTCGGCGACGCGTGTGAAGCGCTCGATCACACGCAGGTTCTCACTCGAGCCTTGGAATGGATTCTTGCCGTTGAAATTGGTGGTCTCGACCACGAGCGTATCGCCCTCCCAACGGCCCCGCGACGCGCCAATCCACTGGCGCATTTTCGAATTGGGCGCCGCTCGCCCGTCGAGCGGGATGATCCGTGCGTCGTGGATCATCTCCGTGAGGATCATCACGTGGCCGGGTGACTGCACGATCTGGTAATTGGCGTTGTACCCCGCGTCCATCATGGGCGGCCCGGAGCCTTCCATGATCATGCAGCGATCGTCGAGCTGATTGCTCTGCGCCGAGTCCCAGCGCCCTCCCGCAGCTGCCGCGCGCGCCGCGTTTCTCTGTTTGCCCTCCTCGGTCATCGGCGGAATCTTGCCGTCCTTAGGATCCACGATCATCGAGGTTCTGAGATCCTCGACGAACGGTGACTGGCTCCGATCCAGCGCAAACTGCGTGAAGTCGTAGTGCACGTCTGGGATGGTGCCCGGCACGGTCTGCGCGGCTTCGGCGTTGGCCGACGCTGTGACCCGTGCGGCAAATTCTTCCGGCGTGTAGAACTCCTTCGTGACGCCATCGGGCCGCTCGAGCGACGTATACGTGGCATTCGTCCAAAAGCCCTGCAGGTCCGGCTGCCCGTACGGCGTTCTCGGCACGACGTAACTCCCGCCCTGCGACTGGGCGGGCAGGGACGTGGGCAGCAGGCAAGCGCAAACCGTCAGGACCGTGAGGCGCCCCAGCAAAACGACGCGACAATGGCTCATCGGCAGTCCTCCTCTTGCCGCTCACTGCGGCGGCTTGGCCAGGTCTCCGTAAATCAGATCTTCGACGAATTCGACACAACGAAATTCCAGGATCTGCGCGTTCGCCTCCACGCGTCGATAGAGCGGCATGCTGATTTTCCAAGGCCGCGTGAAGACGTTCGGATCTTCGATCGTGGCTTCGTACATCAGAGTATCCGCGCTGCGCGGCGTGAAGCGCTCGACGACGTGCAACCGCTCGCTGTGATAGTTCCCCGAGCGATCGAACCAGGTCATGTCGTTGAAGCCCGTCGTGTCCACGACGAGCGTCTCGCCCTCCCAACGACCGTTCGACCAGCCCATCCAGCTGTCGGCCGGGGCGTCGACGTGATCGGTCATATAGATCGTCCGGACCGCGCCCGCATATTCGTGCAGGAGCATGATGTGCTCGGTGCTCTGGATGATCTGAAACGGGAAAGGCATGTAGGTGGCCCGCGGCACGCCGGGCAGATAGCATTTGACCTCCGGATCGAGCGTCAGCTGGTTCGCGAAATTCGCGCGCCGCTGCTCCAAAGCTTCGGGCCGATACGGAATCTCACCACCTTCGACCACGCCGAGACCGCCCGGCACGGCACCACGCGCACCGAGCTCGGTGCTGAGCCCCGACGCCGCGGCGTGCGCTTCGACGTTCCAGTTGGCGGTGTTGATGGCTTGCCAGATGCCGTTGAAATCGGGGTGGCCGTCGGCTGCCCGGGTCGCCCGATACGACGCGGCTTGCGCTTCGACGCGCGGCACAGCCCCCATGAACGCGCAAGTCAGCGTCGCAGCAACGATCACTCGGCCTATCAACGGGTTTCGGCCTCTTTGAAGAGAGCTGTCAGGCTTTTATGTGTCAGAGGATCCCCTCAGACCTTTGCAGTGTCAACGTGCAACTGTTCCGGTGATTCGCTGAGATAATGGGGCAGGCCCCCTGAGCGGAGACCCTGTATGCGTCGTGTTTCAGTCTGCGGGCTGCTGACCAGCCTCCTAGTCGGATCGGTCGCCGGCGCACAGACGCCGGCATCGCAGCAGGTCGAGTGGCTCTACTACGGTGGCGATCCCGGCGGCACGAAGTACTCGGCCCTCACGGATATCAATGCCGCCAATGTCCGGCGGCTTCGCGTCGCTTGGCAGTGGAAGCACTGGGAGACACCGCCGGTGCCGGGCTTCTTCGAGAGCACGCCGCTCATGATCGACGGCGTGCTGTACGTGACGACGCCGTACAACAACGTCGCCGCGCTCGATGCTGAGACGGGCAAAGAGATATGGCGGTTCGACGGAAAAGCCGAGGAGCTCGGTCCGCTGTTGTCCGGAAGCGGTTGGAAGCTGCGCGGCACGGCGTTCTGGCGCGACGACGGTGAGCTGCGCTTGTTCTTGAACAACCGGCATCGGCTGTTCTCGCTGGATGCACGAACGGGCAAGCCCGTGGCGTCGTTCGGCAGCGGCGGCGCCGTCTCGCTCACCGAAGGTCTGCCGCGAATCTCGGACGTGCTGAACGCGACGCAGAGCTCGCCGCCCGTCGTCTATCGAGACATCGTGATCGTCGGCAGCCAGGTGCCCGACCGCGTCCAGCTGCCCGACCCGGCCGGGTACGTGCAGGCGTTCGACGCAAGAACCGGCAAACGAGTCTGGACGTTCTCCGTGATCCCGGAGTCCGCCGACGACCCTGGCGCCGACACTTGGGAGAACGAGTCATGGCGCAGGAACGGTCACGGCAACGTGTGGGCTCCGATGACGCTCGACGAGGCACGCGGTCTTCTCTATCTGCCGACATCGACACCGAGCAGCGATTACTACGGTGGCCAGCGACCTGGCGCGAATCTCTTTGCCGAATCGCTCGTGTGTCTCGACGCGTCGAGCGGTGAGATCAAATGGCACTTTCAGATGGTTCATCACGGGCTTTGGGACTACGACAACCCGACCGCCCCGAATCTCGTGACGATCACCGTCGACGGCCGGCGCATCGATGCGGTTGCCCAAGTGACCAAGCAAGGCTTTACCTACGTGTTCGATCGCGTGACCGGTGAGCCGGTCTGGCCGATCGTCGAACGGCCCGTGGACACGGCAAGCGACGTGCCCGGCGAGAGGCCGTATCCGACCCAACCGTTTCCTTCCAAGCCGCCCGCGTTCGTGGATCAGGGCGTCTCGCTCGACGATGCCAACGATCTGACTCCGGTGATCAAGGCGATGGCGCAGGAGCAGATGCAGAAGTTTCGGCTCGGTCCGCTGTTCACGCCACCTTCCTTGAAGGGAACGCTGCAGAGGCCGGGTCAGGGGGGTGGAGCCAACTGGGGCGGCGCCGCGTTCGATCCGGAGAGCGGTTTCTTGTTCGTGCGCGCAACCCGCGGCGTCGGCGTGAACCGCGTCGACAAGAACGACGGCTCCGATCCGCTCGTCGACGTGCCGTACTCGCACACGTTCGCGCGTGGCGGTGAGGAAGCCAATATCGACGGTCTGCCGCTCACGTCACCACCGTACGCGGTGCTTGCGGCGATCGATCTCACCCGAGGTGAGATTGCCTGGAAGGTGCCGCTTGGTGAGGGCAGCGCCGCCATCCGGAATCATCCGCTGCTCGCGGGCGTCGCACTGCCCGAGCGGCTAGGGTCGCCAAACAATCGAGGCGGCGCGATGGTCACCAAAGCAGGCCTCGTGTTCGTGGGCGGCGGCGACGGCTACTTCTACGCGTTCGATACGAAGACGGGAACGGAAGTCTGGCGCGCCCAGATCCCATACATCAACACCGCGAACCCCATGACCTATCGCACTCACGCGGGTCGGCAGTTCATCCTGATCGCCACGGGGATGGGCACCGAGAACTCGCTGATCGCTTTCGCGTTGAATCAACCGTGAGC